>NZ_FNCH01000001.1:0-136860 GCF_900100705.1 Pedobacter terrae | reverse complement strand
CGGGAAAATAAAGCTACTGTTTAAGCAGCGGAATGAAGCCCCGCCTATTGTTATCCTTCATACATCTTCTGAAGAACATGACGCCATCAATTCTTTCAAGAAGGAAGAAAACTCCTACTTTCTGCTTAAACCTATCAAATCTGAAGAACTGTACAAAACCTTACGGCAGGCAATAAAAAGTTCAGAAAAAGAAACGGTTGCCTATAACCCATTGCAGAAAGAAGAACCTTCCCCGCTCATGACTTCGCCTCATGTCTTGCTTGTTGACGATAATCCGGTGAATATGATGCTGAATAACAGGATGATGGAATCGCTAATTCCCAATGTAAGGTTAGCAGAAGCAACAGATGGTCTGCAGGCTTTGGAACAATGCCGGGGCCAGGTTTTTGATCTGCTGTTGATGGATGTACAGATGCCTGTAATGGATGGTATAGAAGCCACGAAGCAAATCCGGCTGCTACCGGAATACGCCAAAATTCCGATTATCGGGGTTACGGCAGGAAACGTATTGGGTGAAAAAGAAAAATGCCTGGATGCCGGAATGAGTGATTTTCTACCCAAGCCCCTCAGACAAAACGATCTTTTGGAAATGTTGAAAAAACATATAGCTACTGGCGTTCAGAGATTACCTGAAGACAATAAGCATCCAGAAATGTATTTGGATATGAATATTCTAAAAGAGCAAATGGGTGGTGATGACGATTTTAGAAAAGTATTTTTGAACTTAGTGGTAAAGGAGCTTTTCCTGGCGCAAGAAAATTTAAAATCAGGGATAAAAGAAAAGAATACCGGATATCTGAAACAGATTCTTCACAAAGTCAGAGGAACTGCAGGAACCGCCGGATTGATAAAGCTTGTGGAACAAACGGCCAGTTGGGAGAGCCGTATTGAAGACAATATGGATTATACTGCTATGGAGAATGAAATCGTCCATGAAATAAACACAGGTCTAGAATTAATTAAGAATTTGATATCATGATAGGACGATGGTGATTTAATTACTGAGATAACCAACTTATTTTAAAAAGATAGCGCATAAATTATTGAAAGAAGGACACCCAGTAATTCATTGAATTTGGAATTACCAATGTATACTATTCCATTATTTTCCTTTTCATCTATAACAGTTGGTCTACTGATTTGTTAATTACAATTACTTAAAAAAATAGTTATTTTCACCGCAGTAATTTTATTGCAATTATGAACAAAAAAATGAGGTCATTTCTGATCAAATCCATTATCATTTTAGTCTTTATACACTTAGCCTACTTTTTGTATGGTTATTTTAAGTTTACAGGCATTAGGGAAATTGATATTTACACAGAATTTTACCGCTTTAAATTTTACGATGATGTATCTATCTCACATTTTTTTGTAACTGGTTTATTTTTATTAATTGTTCTTATTCTGCTCATACGAAATCATTCAAAAGAAAAATACAGCGCACTAAATCTGATTAAAACAGGTGCTGCACTGCTTTTCATCGTGTTCTTATCGCTAACCTTTTTTATAAGTTATAGTTTCGGGATGAATGCTAAACTTAAGCAGGAATTATCAGCGAAAAATTTCAATGCTGATAAAAAGCTGTTAAACGTTTTGAATCCTTTTTTATACCCTGGCTCCCACTATAATTCAGAAACACTATCACAAACACTATTTAATGTAACCAATATTCTTTATCCAAAGCCCTATCCGGTAATGGAGGTAACGGATACTGTTTTTTATGATCCGGCAGATAAGCAATATTTTAGCCTAGAATCTAAATATTATAGCATCGATACTTTAAAAATGCTGACCACAGGTTATGAAAAGCTGAAAAGCGCGGCCAATGCTGCTAATGAGTTGCTGGGTTTTGATCAGCAAGAATTACAGAAAAGAATCATATCAAAAAACATCAGAAAGGACAGCACTGAAATTATATTCAGAGGCACTGAGGTTGACCCAAAATATGATGATGATATTTGTATTTTTCTTGAAAATAAAGCGCTGATTAGTCCGATATATGGTGAAGATATAGCAAAACAACAGCGTCAAAATGCGATAGACCGATACAAACTACTCTATAAGTTAAACCAGGATTCATTACTTCAATCTTTTAAAAAGCTGGATTCATTATTGAAAAGATACCATATAGAATCCTCTATTAATCCAGCAAACCTCACAAAGGATGTATTCCGTTTTCGCGATAAAGATCAGGATCAGATAGACCAGATCAGGAATAATTTTAACCGAAATGCGTTGATTGAAAAAATTAACATTTTGAACCGGCTGTTTTATCAGCCAAGATTTTTTCATTCATCCATCAGAGAGATTTTCGTTATCGTACTATTTTCAACCTGGCTTTTTGGATTTTCAATTTTTGTGCTTTCAGCTTATTTACGAAGACCAAAGCAAAGCGCATTAAAGCGGTAAAATTTCGGCGGGTTAATTTAAAAGATAAAAGGAATGGTTCGTATTCACTTCGCATTCAGTTTAATCAATAATTTAGTCGATAAATTTCCTTTGTAAAAGAGTTATAGCGTAAGCCTGGAGAACTATGGAGAAAAACCTGTTGAAAACCGTCATCGTAAAACCTGAAAACATAGTGTTAAAGCAGTATGTTGAATATTTTCTTTTTCTGCAGAAAAACGATGATGTACCCGTTCAATACAGTACCTTTCCTAACAATAATTTGTGCCTGGCTATTTACCGTCATAATCATGTCGACTATCGGTGTGATGAAAAAGTTAATCATTGCGTCATTAAAGCAGGCAGGCAAGCGTTTACCAGCCGAATTTACGGCTTCCACAACATGCCTTTCCAGGTGGATATTCTGCAAGAACTCAATCAGATTTGTGTGATCTTCCACCCTGCTGCTTTAAAAGCTTTTACCCAGGTAGATTTTAATGAGATACGGCATTCCGACCAGGTATTTGAACAATTGTTTCAGCCAAAGGATAAATATTTTCTTGAGCAACTGTTCGATGAGCCTGATCCTACACAACAAGCCAGAAAGCTTGAAAGATTGTTATTGGATGAACTTGAAGAAAATCGGGTATCAAAAATTCAGGAAGCCCTTTACCACTTATCAATAGCTCAGCTAAATGATCCAAATATTAGTGTAGACATGCTTTGTCAAAAACTTGGGATTAGCGATACGACTCTTTTTAGGCTTTTTAAAACCAGTTTGGGACAAAACCCTCAGAAATATCTTAAAACCGTTCGTTTTAGGAAAGCATTAAAGGACCTAATGACTGCGGCAGATCCACTCATAACCGTTGCATTACGCCATCATTACTATGACCAGGCCCATTTCATTAAAGATTTTAAAACATTTACAGGTTATTCTCCCAAAAAATTACTTAATGCAGTATCTGTGCAGCAACAATCGCTGGCCTGGATTTACCAGGAAAAGTAAGGTGAATGATTTTTACAATTTCTTCTGCCTGCAATCTTTTTCCTTTGTGGAAATTCTTACTCCATGCGATACCTATACATTCTTTTAGCCATTTGTTTAGCCACTTCATGTGCTTTAAAACAGAAACAATACTCATCTAATCCTTCGCCATCATTTGATCATCTACCGCAGTTAACTTATCAGCAAATGCGAGCCGAGCATGATACCCTGGTTTCCTTTATCAAACAGGTAAGCCCGATCATCTATTTTAACAAAGAAGTAAGGGGAATTGATTTCAGCTGGCACGCAGCCCAGTTGAGAAAACAAATTAGTCCTAAAACCACTATGGAATCTTACCTGCACATTATCAAAAAGACGATTAATGCCGCACAGGACGGACATACCAGCCAGCTCAATACGGTATTGCTAGATATTGCCAAACAATACTGGATACCAACTGGTTTTGTTTCCTTTGATAGCGCATCTACCGAAAATAGGTATAAGTATGTAAAATACCTAAAAGAAAGTTTTTATTCTAAAGCCGACCTCAATCTCATTTACACTTCGGGGGCATACTATAATTTAATGCCGTTCAGCTACAGGGGTAAAGATTACCCTGCTTCCATGAAACTAATTAGCTGCAACGGTAAAAATATTCATGACTTCGTTGCCACACTTACCGAACTCTATTCTCCATTGCGCTGGGATAGGGTAAATAACCGTGTTTATGATGAAAATTTTTATTGGCCAGCTGAAATCTACAGGCAAGATACCCTGAAAATGACTTTTATTGATCAAAAAAATATCCAGCATCAGCTGAACATCAACAAAAATGATTCCGTGACCTATTCAGCAAAAAAGGTTAATGACTATAGTTATTTCGGCCAGACTGACACCGTAGTAACGCATTATTTCGACAGGGAGGGAATATTTTATGCTAAACTCCCGGCCATGAGACCCGAGTTAGGTGATACAATTAAAAAGCGCATGGAAGCCATTTTCGCTCAACATAAAGTAAACAGCGTGGTTATCGATATCAGGGGAAATGGCGGAGGATCGGATAATACTTATAACATTTTTTTGAAGAAACTGGTGAGTGATACCTTGAAAAAGGATGTTATTGTAGCCAGAAACTTTAGCCCTGAAATTCAGAAAAAATACCATATTAATCGGGATTCTATTATCAAGAGCAATGATAAGACTTTTAGACCAGGTGTTCCTCAATTCAAATCTCAGGACATGTACTTCATTAAACAATCTTTTAATTTTGTGGTGCCAGACAGTATCAGATTTCCATTTAACGGATATATATATATCCTTCAGGATAAATTTATTTACTCTTCAGCAAGTAATCTTTCCAGTTTAGCGCAAAATACCGGGCAGTTGATTAGCATTGGAGGAACGCCAGATTTGTTGGGTGGACTACAGGCAAACGTAATCATTAAAATGTTGCCATACAGCAAGTTTATTTTCAGGGTAGAACCTCAAATTGATTTCACTGGTATCAAAAGGCTCGAGGATGTTTTCCAAAATCATGTGGAATATCCTGTCTCCTATTCCATAGAAAACCTTTATTTGAGAACGACAACGAAGGATATATTTGGAAAAACATTTCTGTTAAAAAATGATCCCATGTTTAGAAAGGTGCTAGAATTGGAAAAAAAGTTA
Source organism: Pedobacter terrae (assembly GCF_900100705.1). GTDB lineage: Bacteria > Bacteroidota > Bacteroidia > Sphingobacteriales > Sphingobacteriaceae > Pedobacter > Pedobacter terrae. Next base: position 131,816 of record NZ_FNCH01000001.1, on the reverse strand, counting down.
AATTAAGCATTATGCAAATATATAGGTGCCTCCGTTTTTAAGTTCGGAGGAGATTAAGATTAATTAATTGCAAATACATATTAATTCTTTAACAACTTAGCTCAGGTTATAAAATCATTAGTTTACCACGGCATTCACCCTAGCAACAAAATCGTCTATATTAAAAGGTTTTGCAATGAAATCATCAGGAAAGCATTTCCGGTTAACTTCTGTTAGGGACGAATGCGCGGACATCATTAAAACCGGAATACCCAAGGTACGCTGATCGTTTTTCACCTCCCGGCACAGGTCATGTCCATTACCGTCAGGCAGGCGAACGTCCAAAATCATCAGGCTTGGCGCAATAAAAAGCAAATCCTTTCTAAAACTCCTAATATCAGGATACAATTTAACCTCATAATCCTCCTCATCCAACAGCAATCCTATGATTTCCCTGATATCCTGATCATCCTCTAAAACCATTATTCTCTTTTTCATTATCGTTCCATGTGTATCAATATAACCATTTGGATTTCATTTAGTTTTAGCAGAACCAAAACAAATTAATTACACTGTTAAAGTGTGTTGTTTAATGCGTACTGGTCCCTTAATTTTCCCAACATCTACTGCCTTACCTTTCTGAGTGATTGCAATTTTTCCACCAATAGTCAGGTCAATTGCTACTTCCATAATAATTCCCATGTATTTTCGCCAATCGTTTGGAAAAAGCATTCGTGCAATTTCAGACGGGCAGGTGCTTTTATCGGGGCCACGCTGCGCAGCCACCATTAATATACGCTCTGCTATGATTTGCTTCTCTTGCATCATCTGTATAACACACGCTGTTATCAGTTGGTTTCCGAAGACTATTTTCATCAATAGTTAATCGCTCCGCAAAATTCTGATGGTTGACAATCCTAAAGTATATCCAGACTGGCCATATCGCTTTCGGGTTTAAATACGGGAAAAAATACAAAAAGGTTCAGCATTAGCATTAGTCAAAACTTTCGTCGCTCTATCTTAGTTGTTATGATAACCATCTTTTTGAAAAATCCCTATGAATATTGGAATAATAGCACATTTAAAACATCCCATCCGTAAACCCTACATGGGCGGCCTGGAAGCTTTCACATATGAAGTTACTAAAAGGCTTATTGCCAGAGGACACACCGTAACTTTATATGCAAGTGAGCTTAGCGATCCTGACCTCAATGTTAATGTGATACTTACAGATGTAGATTATGATAGGGAAACGCTGAGCCGGTTCAGGGCCCATGAGCTTAGCGAGGATTTTATATCCACACATCATGCTTACTTAGAACTTATGCAGGATATTGATAGTCGTGAACATGATGTAATCTTCAATAATAGTCTTAATTATGTGCCGCTTACCATGTCTACCATTACCGCAACACCCATGGTTACCGTACTGCACACTCCTCCTATCTTCGAAATGAAACGGGCGATGTTACAGGAGCGTAAAATAGGGAGAATGCGGTATGTAAGTGTTTCAAAACCCAATGCGCTCGCCTGGCAGCCTTTCCTCAATCATTGCGAGGTAATTTGTAATGGCGTAGATATTTCATTATGGAAATTTCATGCAAAACCCACTGGTGATTACCTGGTCTGGTTTGGAAGGATTCATCCGGATAAAGGAACGCACATTGCTATACAAGCGGCTAAACTGGCTGGCTATCCGATTAAAGTAGCCGGTAGTATTGCTGATTTGCACTATTTCCAAACTTATGTGGAACCGCTGATTGGCGAAGGCGTAGAAATGCTGGGAAATTGTAGCCACGAAACACTTAACGAATCAATCGGCAATGCCAGGTGCGCGCTGATCACCCCTTGCTGGGATGAGCCTTTTGGTCTTGTTGTTGCAGAAAGCCTCGCCTGCGGTACACCTGTTGCAGGCATCTCCCGTGGCGCATTGCCTTATCTGGTGACTGCCGGAACCGGCTGTCTCACCAGCAGCAATGACCCTGCTGACCTTGCAAATTGTGTGGCTGTAGCTGTAAATATGGATCGGAGTGCCTGTCGCCATCAGGCGGAAGAAAATCTGGATATCGAACGGATGATAGATGCTTATGAATCGCTGCTGACGGAAACAGTAAGCTATGTGGCCTGATATGGAAATTGCTTTTTACGTTCATCACCATGGTTCGGGGCATCTGATGAGGTGCCTTGCGATCGCTTCTTCGCTAAAAAATTGCCAAATAACTTTTTTGGGAAGTGGGCTTGAAGCGCAAAAAGCGCTGATCCCGAACTCAATCGATCTGATCTTTTTACCCATTGATACGCCTAATCAACAGGATCGTGATTTCATGGATCAAAACCTGGAGGGGTTGCATTATGCGCCGCTTAATGTATCCGGACAGCTGGAGCGGGTAAATAAGATAACCAGTTTTTTAGCCAGCCACCCCAAATTGCTATTTGTTATCGACGTTTCTGTTGAAATCGCCATGCTTTCGAGGCTCTGCGGTGTACCAACGATAGTAATCAGGCAACATGGTTTAAGAGACGATTTACCACATCAAATCTGTTACCGCAATGCCGCTGGTTTATTGGCGCCTTTTGATTTGCAGATGTCTGGACCAGGCCCGGAATGGGTAAATGAGAAAACGTTTTATACCGGAGGATTCAGCCGATTTGCACCCAGTGCAGATACTTCAGATGTCAGTAAAAAACAGGTGGCAGTACTCATCGGACGTGGCGGCACAAGTATCAATGGACAATTTTTGGATTATCTCTCCAGCCAATGTCCGCAATGGACATTCCACGTTGTTGGCGATAGTCAACATCTAAGCCATATTCATAACCTTCAGTTTCATGGAGAATTGAGTGATCCTCAGGCAATTCTGACAGAATGCAGTATTGTAATAGGTAATGCCGGCCATAATACGGTAATGGAATGCGCTTCGTTAAACAAACGTTTTATTGCCATAGCTGAAGAACGACCTTTTGAGGAACAGGAAGAAAAAGCTCGTATTATTCAAAAACTGGCATTGGCCGTGCACGTGTCTGCTTCGGAGATATTCGATCTTGATTGGAAAGTAATATTAGAAAATTTGGTGACTACCCACCCGAATTGGTCTGGATTTATCAGCAGTGATGCAGCCGAAAGGGCAGCAGATTATTTAAGGCAAACCCACCGCACTCTTTTTCAGCATCATTAAGTCAACTTTAGCGCTTTTTCCATTTCCAGGGCCGAGGGCATGCACTTTAGCTCAATATCCTCGTCAGACCATTTGATCAGGCCTGCGTGCTCAAACTTGGCCAGCCAACCTTCCATAGGCCAAATCCCCCATTTTTTCCGGAAGGCAGTTGCATTACTAATGATATCGATAAGGTGATTCATAGGCGGATCGTAACTTGGATGATACTGATGAAAAGCCATCGCATTTATTGTATTCATAGGCACACCATTAAATTTTGCCGCAAAAGCAAAGTCGGTATCTTCTGCTCCATACCCGGTAAAAAATTCATCGAAACCACCTATTTGCCAGAAAACAGACTTATTACAGCCAAAATTAAGCGACCAAAAAAGTTCATAAGGATATTGGTCAACATTTCCGCGTACCGGGTCTGGTATACTATATTCTTTCATACGTTCGATAAGATCGTCTTTTTTCATCGCTTGTGCAGTAAGATAGCGAACCCGACCAGAAATGAGTGCATTCCGATCGTTAAAGGCTTTATTGTAAAGAGAAAGAAAATCTGATGCCGGGATACAATCAACATCCAGAAATACCACCTGATCGTGACGCGCGAAAGTCACCGCAGCATTCCTTGCAGCGGCCAGCGGTAAATGATGTACGCTATTAACCACCACCTGTTTCACAGGAAAAATACAGGCAGGCAATTCATATACTTCCTCGTTCATGTGTACGATTATAAGTTCTGCAGGATGTTGTGTGCCGCATTCCAACCCCTTAATCATATTAAGGAGCGCAGCACGACGGTTTTTAACAATCGTAACCAATGAAATATCCATGAACTAATGAACCTATCCAGTGCTCAAAAAGTTTGAAACACATCATTTTAAGTGAAAAATTAACCAAATATCCGGACGATATACTATAAATAACAAATACGGTACGGCAGCATAATCCGGATAGTTATCATCATCATGTAATTGTCAGCATTTAATTGATATTGGCAAATCACTTACAAATGTCGTATATTTGTTACACAATCAAATCCAAATAGCCTATTGCAGAAAGCCCTACTTAAACATTTCAACTAGTTATCTATGAGAAAATACATCTTGGGCATCTTCGTTATCATTTTATCCTTCAGTTTTTTCCTAATGGCCATGAGCGATAAAAAAATCGCACATCCGAGAACTGTTACAGGTATTTCAACTGCGATAAAACCGAGTTATGCTACTTACGCAAGGTCACTTTATAATCAGGTTCATTTAAAAGATTCTGGCCTGACTTATCCGGTATTTGAAAAAGCATTAACAGGATTTTATAACTTAAAAGAAGCTGGCAGACTATCGCAACACGCACTGTTGAGCATTGCAGACTTTGATCAGAAAAGTTCCAAAAAAAGGCTTTATGTGTTAGACCTGGCTAAAAAGAAAATTATTTTAAATACCTGGGTGGCTCATGGCCAGCGCAGCGGTGATGATGAAACGGTCACTTTCTCCAACAAAAACGACTCTTACAGCAGTAGTATCGGCTTTTATGTTACCGGAGAAGAATACGTGGGCGCACATGGCAGGTCGCTTCGTTTAGATGGTATGGATGCCGGCTATAACGATAATGCCAGAATGCGTTCTATCGTTATTCACGGTGCACCTTATGTAAGCAAGGGTACTATTGAGGCTTTAGGCCGTTTGGGTCGAAGTCAAGGCTGTCCTGCGGTAAGTCCTGAATTATCCAATCAATTAATCAGCGCAATGGGAGAAGGGAGTGTACTTTTTATCAATAAAAGTGCCGAGAAATATGCATCCCGTTACCTGGATGAGGAACATGCCGCATTGGCGGTGTTGCCAGCCCTGAACAACAGTGCTGATCAGGGCCAGATCCACATGGATTAAGCTTTATTTAAATGGGTATAAAGCACCGCATCCTGACCGTAAATATCATTGGCAAACATTAGCTTACCACTTGTTGAATCTTTCCAACAGGTGAAATAACTCAGGTATACGGCCACCTTTTTTGGAAGCGCGATATCTTCGGCTTTTGGATCTTTGCTTTGCATACCCTCTTTTATTTTATTAAATTTATCACCAGGGCCAAAAAGCACTCTGGCAAGTTCCAACGGATTTTCTACCCTTACGCAGCCATGGCTTACTGCCCTTACCGCGAGGTTAAAGGCCGCTTTGGCCGGTGTATCGTGTAAGTAAACGCTGCTTTGGTTATTAAACAGAAACTTGATTTTGCCTAGCGAATTGTCTGCCCCGGGCTGCTGTTTAAAAGTGTAGGTTTTTCCTGCATCAGGTGCCGACCAGTCAATGGTCTCTGTATCTTCGACCTTTTTTCCTTTATAATATACATCAATGTTCTTGTTGCTTAAATAATAACGGTCTTGTGCAGCATATTTGGCAATTTCATTGCTAGCTATACTTTCAGGGATATTCCAAACCGGATTAACCTGTACACTGTGGATCATACTTTTCAATTGAGGGGTTTCGCGGTTAAATGCACGGTCTTTTTTCAGGTCGTTTTCATCATACTCCGTCAATGAGGTTGCCTGCCCTTTGTTACGTCCTTCTCCTACGCACACCTTCATGCTTAAAACCGGTTTTTGTTTTTCGATTACCTGAAGTTCAAAAGCTGGAATATTTACCCATACATATTTATCTTCCTGCTCAGCAGTATGCCATCTCAGGCGTTCCATGTTTACTTCAATGATGCGTCTGGTTTCTTCAGCAGTATGCCCGGGAGCTGTAATGTTTTGACTCAGGGCAGTTTGTAACATTTTATACGCTTCAGCGCTGGGCTGAATACTATCTAAAAAGGTGGTTATATTGCTGGTTTGATAAGGCTTTTTAAATGAAATGGAATCGGGTCTGAGTACCTTGGTATAAAACTGTGCAAATATTTTTCTGGGACTCACCATTCCGTATTGCATCGCCGCAGCATAATCGGTAATAGCGCCGCTGGCTACCAGTTCGAGATCAATAACAGCATCGTAAGCTTTATCAAGTGTATTTACCTCCGTTTTTGAATAGATTTTATCCACTGCAGCATTGAATTTTGCTGCCTGGAAGTTTTCGGCAGAAAGGCCATGTTCTTTTGCCGCACTAATCTTTTTTGCAGCCTTCATCAGGCCGCTATTAGGAAGGAATTTAGAAATTAAAACCGGCTGGTAATCTGCCTGCTTATAAATTTCCTGCGTAAATTTTGGATTGGACATCGATTTACCTCTTTTGCTCAACGCAGCTTTAAACTTATCGCTTAATACATCAGCATCAAGGTCTTTATATAGTTTATTGCCGGTAATTTTGGTTAGTTCAGCACCCGTTTTAGATTTAGGCTTATTACAGGCCTCAAACAGGATCAATAAGGGTAAAAGCATTAACAGGCCTCTCAAAAAATTAGGTAAAGTTTTTTTGTTCATGCTCATATAATTTGTTTTTAGCCAAATTGTTTTCATTATTCAGCTAATTAACTTTAAATCAATCATTTATTTTTTTTAACCCTAAAAGGCGGAATTAGCCAAAGTTTTGCATTAACCTAGTGGATCCTGCTTACCCGCCTGGTACCGTTTCCATCAGTTATTGGTACCTATTGATATAATCCTGAAGACCGCCTTTCATCCCCACGCCAACGGCCTCAAACCTCCACTCGCCGTTACGACGGTAAATCCGTCCAAATTCAACTGCGGTTTCGATTGAGAAATCCTCTTCCAGTTCGTACTTTAATACTTCTATACCATCCTTGTCTACAATCCGCACAAATGAATTACGGACCTGGCCAAAATTCTGTCTGCGGAGTTCAGCCTCATGGATTGTGACCACTATACATAGTTCACTCACTAAAGGATCAACAATGGACAAATCCACGTTTATGGCCTCATCATCCCCATCACCTTCACCAGTCAGGTTATCACCGGTATGCACCAAAGCACCGTCAGGCGATGTAAGGTTGTTGTAGAATATAAAATGATCATCGCTGATGAGCTTTTTGTTTTCGCCCAGCATAAATACCGATGCATCAAGATCAAAATCGTTACCTCCGAAGTTATTAGTGTCCCAGCCCAATCCAATGGTAAATTTCGGAGCCTTTAAATTTTCTCTTTGCCCTTTTTGGAGATTAATTGCCATATAATTTAGTTTCTGTATTTAATCTAAAAATATAAAAGATTATGAAGAAAACATTTTTAAGTTATCAATTAATATTATTTATCTAACAGATTTTGAATGGCAAATATCACATCAAGGGTAAGGTTTTCTTTACGGATAACCGTAAAGGGGAATAAATTGATTGGCAAAACCGTCAATTATCTGGATGTCATGATGTTAAGGTTTAACCACAGATGCACATAGTTAAACACGAATTTTATATCTGTGTGCATCCTGTTTATCTGTGGTTAATTAGTTTACCATTTGCCAATGGCTTAACTTAATGACCGTGCATTTATTGTAACCCCAGCGTGTAATAATCCATAGTTGATTCGAAGTACGCCTTCAATGTTTTTGTTTTCCTACCTAACAAGCGCTCCAAATCGCCTGATTGATATTCGAATTCACCTGCCTCCATTGCGGTTATCCAGCTTGTTAAAAATTCGGCCACATGGAACGGAACTCCTTTTGCCACTATCCCATCTATATATGCCGCTGTTGTAATAGTAGTAAAAGGAACAGGCTGACCTTTTATTTCGGAAAGGATTTTTGCAATGTTGGAAAATGAAACAGCCTCGCTGCCGCCTAATGAATAGGTTTTCTTTTCGTGTCCTGATGTAGATAGTATTACGGCATGGGCCTCAGCCAGTTCATCTCTGGTAGCAGGTGCTATTTTTCCTTCACTGGCAGGTACTTTTATTCCGTTTTCGTAGGGATTAGGATCAAAGTAAAGCGGTAAAGCATCTGTAAACGGCGGGTGATATACAATCGTATAGTCAAGGCCTGATGATTTAAGTACCTGTTCGGTAAACAGATCTGACTCCGTAACCTCAGGCAGGATACGCCCAGAACCTTCCTTACGCATTACAGCCATATACACCACATGCTTAACACCCGACTGGCGTGCAGCAGTAATTGCATTAAAATGTTGGGTAAAACGGTCTGTGAAAGCCACCGTGCTGGTGAGCATCACTTTATCAACACCTTCAAACGCGCTTAATAGCGAATTATAATCAAAATAATCACCAAAACGGACTTCTACGCCTTGATTAGCCAGATCTGCTATTTGTTCTTTTTTGCGGGAAAGCCCGATAACCTGGCTTGCCGGAATTCCTTTTTTTAATAATTGCTCAACCGTAGCTTTTCCCATCGAACCAGTAACCCCGGTTACCAATATTTTTTCATCCCGTTGTGTTGTTGAATAGTCTTTCATCTTTTCTTTTATTAATTTTAAAATAATTAAATTTGCTTTCAAATTGCAAGTCAAAAATAACGTTTAAACTTTCAAATTGCACGTGCAAAAATAAATATTTACTTTCAAAATGCAAGCAATATTATTAAAAATATGAAAACAAATGAAAAGCGTTCTGATTGCCCCATCAGTTCGTCGCTGGATATTTTCGGAGACAAGTGGTCGCTATTGATCGTGCGCGACCTTATGCTTCATAAAACCCGTACTTATGGTGATTTTACAAAAGCGAAAGAAAAAATTGCGACGAATATATTGGCCAACAGGCTACAGGTACTGGAAGAACAAGGAATAATCATCAAGTTACCTTATCCTGATAACAAAGTAAAAGGGCTTTATAAACTGAGTAAAAAAGGTGTTGATTTAATACCAGCTGTGATCGAAATAGCCCTTTGGGGTAGCAGTCACCTATCCGATACTGATGAATCTTCCCCATTTATCGAAGAAGTAAAAAAGAACAAAGTAAAATTTCTGAAAAAAATAATGGATAAACTAATGGCAGACGATGTGGCCTGATGGAAATCAAATCTATCAAGTATATCCTTAAATATGAATTGCATGAATAGATCGACCGATATTTACCAGCGAAGGATTAATCGGGTAATCGACTACCTTAACCAAAACCTGGACAGATCTATTCCTCTGGAAGAGCTGGCGTCTGTTGCATACTTTTCGGCATTCCATTTCCACCGCATATTTACCGCCGTAATGGGCGAGACCGTTCATGCCTTTACCAGTAGGATGCGGATCGAAAAAGCTGCACGACTTCTTAAATTTTCTAAAAAACCCATCGCCGAAATCGCAGCAGCATGCGGTTTCTCCTCCGCAGCAGCATTATCACGCCAATTTAAACAATACTTTGCCAACTCACCGGGCCTTTACCGTAAAGGCGGCAAAATAAAAAATAGCAAGATCTGCAAAGAATTACAGCCGGTAAATGAATATCATTGTGACCTGAAACAGGAAGAACTGGAACAGCTTTTTCCTGTACAGATAAAACAAATGAAGGAAAGGAAGATTGCATACATCCGGGTAACTGATGCGTTTAAGCAGGGCGTGGTAATTTCAGCGTTTTCAAAACTGATCAATTGGTCAAAGGAAGTGGGTATTTATGAAACGGAGACTATTTTTGGTATGTCTAAAGATGATCCAGAGGTAACCCCAAAAAAGAAGTATACTTACGAGGCCTGTATAACCCTGCCTGGAGATTTTAAGTTAAACCCGGACAGCCCGGTCCAAGCGACAGTTCTGCCGGCATGTAAATATGCCTTTACCAGCGTGCGCGGTGATATCAAACTGGTTGGAGCAGGCATCAATTTCCTTTTCGACAACTGGCTGATCAATAGTGATTATGAATGCGAAGCGCAACCCGGATTAGAGATATTTTTAGATAAGGAAAATGTATGCAACTGGAACCATTTCGATCTGGTGATTGGCATACCCGTTAAAGCAGTCATAAATTATAAAGCAAAATGACAATTAAAGTAAAGAAAACAGGATTAATCCTCCTCACACTAGCAGCATCCTTTCTTTCAGGCTTTACTGCCAGTACGATGATTAGCAGCAATAAGCAAAAAATGAAAAGAGTAACCGGTATAGGGGGCATATTTTTTAAATGCAAAAACCCTAAAGCAATTAACCAGTGGTATAAAACACATCTGGGATTCGATACCACGCCGTATGGAACCAGTTTCGAATGGCGCGATCTAACAGACAGTACAAAAAAAGGCCTTACGCAATGGAACCCTTTCCCTGAAGACACCAAATACTTCGAACCTTCAGCGAAGGATTTCATGATCAATTACAGGGTTGAAAACCTGGAAAAGCTGGTTGAAGTACTCAAAAAAGAAAATGTGACCATTATTGATCAGATCGAAACATTTGATTACGGAAAATTTGTCCATATTTTAGATCCGGAAGGCAACAAAATTCAACTTTGGGAACCAAAAGATTAAGATGATATTATAGCTATTAGCGTTCTAAACGTTTTCCTGCCTGATAATAAATCTCGGCAATCGCCTTTTGCAAGTTAGCGAGCAGCTCAGCCCGCTTAACCTGCATTTCAATGAGTTTAGTTTCCCTCGCGTTGATCAAAAAAAGATTGCTTTCGCCAAGCTCAAATTTTTGTTGCTCACCGCTAACCAGTGTACGTTGGCTGGCTACATTTCTGGTTTGCAGTTCAAGCTGCCCCTGATAACCTTTGTATTGGTTAAATGCAGACAAAACAGCAGTTTGGATTTCCCTACCGGTTTGCTGCAGACCGTATTCCATATCGGCCTGTTTTATTTTTACCTCACGGAGCTTACCACGTTCCTCTCTCAAAAACAAAGGGATTGAAAAATCGATACCTACCTTATAATTGGCTAACCGAAAATCGTAGCTATCTGCTACATACGAAAAATCTCTACGACCGGCTAAAAAGGCGCCCTTTACACTTAGTTTTGGCTTTAACATTTCCCGTCTATACTTTTCCTCAACGCCGAGTTGGGCCTGCTTGCTCCTGATTTTTAATAGCGTCGGGTGATCCTGTGTGGCATGGCTTACCAATGAATCGAGCTGAAGACTGTTCACTACGCCCCTAGTATCTGCTACATTTTCGGGTACAGCAAGCGAAGGAAGTTCCTGCGGCACACCATCGGTCGACCATAAATTATTGGAAAGTAGCAGCCTTGCATTGTTTAATTTAACATTAGATTCCTGCAGCTGAACCCTGCGGTCTTGAAGCGTAATGGATGCCTCTACAGAATCTATCGGTGGCTTATCGCCAATCAGTACCTGCTCTTTTAAAGCACGGAACCTTTTTTCAGCCAGATCAACGCCTTCAGCAGTAAAACGTTGCTGTTCGAAAGCGTAATACCAGCTCCAATAGTCTTTGAGTGCATAAAGCCATACCGCATTAATCTGCGAAATTTTATCTGCTTCCGCATAGTCTACCATAATCTTTGCCTGACGCAGCGTACTTCTGCGTGAGTCTATCAACAGCCCCTGCCCCAGCGGAATGCTTAGACCTATACCCGTTAGCCCGGTATTATTGGTTCTGGTTTCCGGATTATTATAAGTACCTACATTACGGTCATAACCAACATTTAAATCGGCGCCTGCCAACCAAAGCGGAACTTTTAGCTGACTGTTCCAATGATTATAATATTCCGTGCCACCAAAAATTTTCCTGCCAAAGGAGGCTACCACTTCTGGATCGAAATTTCCCAGCGATTGCAGTACTTTGGCTTGTGAGGCCTTAGGTAGCAGGGCAGCTTGTTTAACAACCGGATGTCCTGTAAGTACAATTTCCTGCAAATCGCGGATTGAAAATACCTGGGCGCCAGCATCTGCTTTTTGCTGGGCAGATACAGTGAAAACCATAACAGACAGGAACATTATAAAAACATTGCGCTTAAATGATGCCACCAGCCATCCTGGCCCTGAAGCACGCGTTGCGTAGTAAGTTTTCATTTATTTGTTATTGATATTTTCAGCTGCTGGGGCCTTGTCTAAACTTGGTGGAAAACCATTGAGCTGTCGCCAGATTTCATACCATACCGGAACCGAGCGTAAAATAACCCTACCGTACACCCCAGAACCCTGACGTAATTGAATCGGCCATGGTTCATCGCTTTTAGGTACCCGATCAAGCTGCCGAACCAAAATCCGGTATTTGCCACTTGTACTTACCCTGTCAATAACAGCTACCTTACCTCCAAAAGTACCTACCGCAACCGATGGCCAACCAGAAAACTGAACCGATGGCCAGCCTTCAAACTGAAGCCGGACATTACTACTGTCTAAAATCAATGGAACATCCATCGCATCCACGTAAATTTCAGCAGCAACTTGTGGAGATAATGGCTGAAGTGTTGCCACAGACTCTCCCTCTTTAATATTCTCGCCGATACCTGCTTTATATGTTTTTACAATATAACCATCCTGTGGCGCACGCACTACATAAAGCCCCCTTCTGATATCGATATTTCTCATTTCATTGCGCAATTTTGCGATCTCTTCTCTTACAGACGCTTTACTGGAAATCGCTGAGCTAAGGTCGGACTGGGCTGAGGCTAAAGACTGTGCGTACTTCACCCTAATGTTGTCAAGTTCGATAACGGCATTGGCTAGTGATTGCTTTGCACTATTGAGTTTGTTCTCCTGGGCAACTTCTTTGGCTTTGTCTTCGGCAAGCTTCAATCTTCTTGATTCGATATCAGTCAAGGAAAAAAGGCCGTTTTTATAGCCTACTTCATAGCGTTCAAGCCTCACTTTACTGGTTTGGTAAATATTTTTTACGGCCACCAGTTCAGCACTATCAATAGTTACCGTATTTTTTGCCTGCTTAACGTAGTTGCGGGCGGCATCAAGCTGTACTTTTAAGCCATTGTTCAGGGCATTAATTTTGGCATCGTTTGCTGAAATTTTCTGTTCGGCAGCCTGTTCGCTCCCCCTTTTAGCATTGAGCTGCTCATCCAAACGTTCAGGCAGTTCGGGATTGAAGTATGAATGACTGGTTTCAGAAAGTACCAGAATGGTATCGCCTTTCTTCACCTGTTGTCCTTCTTTTACCGCCCAATACTCAATACGTCCGCCAATTTGGTTTTGTATGGTCTGCGGCCTGTCTTCAGGGCGCAGGGCTGTAACAGTTCCACGACCTGATATGGTTTGTCTCCAGGGAAGTAACAACATGATCACAAAAAGCACAGCTACACCAATCATTATCCTTCCAAGCAACCTCGGTCCCGTTAACAGAAATCAGTTGCCCTTTAGATAACACGGCATATTCATTCACCTTGCTCACCACCAGTTTTTTTGTCTGACTAATCATGCTGTTGCCCTCCTTCCTCTAGTTCCATATCGGTTACCACGGCGAGTTTCTCACTGCCTGTTACCATATCAAAAACTGTATTTAAACTGGTCATCAACTTTTCAACGGCATAAGAAATCTGTACAATAATTACCTCTGCTGCAACAAATTGCCCAAATGTCATCTCTCTTTGAACGACAAAATATGAGCCCAGGAGCAAAAGTGCCCCCATTAGGGTAGTTCTTAAAACTACTGCACTAGCGAACATTCTTTTCAAAATGCTAAAGTGATCGTTTCTGGCTTCCACATATTTGGAGGTAATTTCATCTGTCATCTTTACTATTTTATCCATTTCATGCTTTTCGCCACGGTAAGCATCCAAATTGTCAGCAACATTTTCCAGGTAAGCTGCAACCTCGTATTTATACTCCGATTCCTCAATACTGGTTTCTACTCCCCTACGGTAATAAATGGCAATAATTACAACAATACAGGCAATGGTGAAGATTCCAAAACCAATAAATATCGGGTGATAAAATGAGAGCAATATCGCACTAAAAAATATCAGTACTCCTGATGCTACAATATCTATCAACAGTTTAGTAAGACCTTTTTGGATGGTAAGCACATCAAAAAACCTATTCACCAGTTCCCTGGGATCCTCGTCCTCAAATTCCTTTTTTTTGATCCTGGGCAAACGGTAGGCAAATCCAATTGCTGCTTTGATAAAAATCTTCTGTTCTAAATACTCTACCAAGGTAAGTTGTCCCATTAGTAGTATCCCGCCAACCACGATTCCGATTAAAATAGCAGCTATTAAAATATAGGTTGAACTGTACATAGAGCCATTGGCGAGCAGATTAAAAACCGCCGAAGTACCTAGTGGAAGAGATAAGCCGATTATCCCGATAAACCCGGCATATAAAAAGATGTAATTAATTGTAGAGCGCTCTACATGAAGCATTTCTACAAGCCGTTGCCAGGGCGTGGGACGTAGGTTTGTATGGTGTTTTTTCATAAATTGTACACCTAACACCTATCCAATAAATTATGTTTTTGGAAAAATTCATTTTTCCGACTTTATTCCTCCTGATTTTGTCTATAAAACAAGCTTCATTCACCCCAAAGTTCTACCGTTTTCTGTTATGGTTAAAAACAATACCTATTGTGTAAGATTTTAAAAGGTTTTAGTAATTCACAACACTTCGCCTATCTGTAAATTTAACACACTACAGAAACAAATATACCTGCCAGAAATTATGGCAAATCGATGACGTTATTTGTTCTGTTCTGATAAAGGAATCAGAAAATTAAGAATAAGTTTATTTAAGTAATCTGGTCGTTCAAATGGCACATAATGTGTCGCATGCGGTATGATTTCCAACTGAGATTTACCAATACTGGCTGCAATGAGCTTAGTATGTTCAGCTTTAATCACATCATTGCTTCCGGCAACAACCAACACAGGATTCCTGATTTGACGCAATTGCACAGGAGAAATATTCGGCTGCTCCAACATCAGTTTAATTAATCTGGGATTTTGAGCCGGGCTTTTTGCCAGCAATTGATTTTTGAAAGACGCCATCAGACTATCGGAAACACCCGATGGATCAAGGTTGGCTCCTATTGTTACGATTTTGTTAACCATATCCGGATGTGCCAGATTAAAACTCAATGCGGTATTACCTCCGTCACTCCAGCCCATGATATTCACTTTTTTCAAATTCAATGCTGTAAGCACCTGATAAAGATCATTAGCAAATTTATCATAAGTATAAGGCTCAATAGATAAATCTGTACTTCCTCCCTGGCTTCTTGTATCCATAGCAATTACCCTGAAATGTTGCTCAAAAAAAGTTATCTGACGGTAAAAATCAGCTATACTACCATTATTTCCATGCAAAAGTATCAAAGGCTCTCCCTTTCCATACTGTTCGGTGTAAATTCTAGCCTCATCAACATCAACATAACTCCCCTTTTTATTCCTGCCATATCCACTTCTAGCACCTGCCTGTTTATATTGATAATAGTTTGCCAGCAGCTTAACATCAGGACTATTTTCAACTAATAAATCTTTCTGTACTATCGTTTTATTTCCATCTTTGTTGTACTTGATATCAAGATTAGCAATGAATGTTCCTGAACTGGCTTCCCAATTTCCCTGGTTTTGATATCGAAAAAGCAGGTCTTTAGCCAAAGTTTTTTTCGCTGACACGCCAAAAATAAAATTTTCACTACTATCCGCTACATAATCGACAAGTTGTAGGGTAACAGCAATTCGGTCCAGGCCATCAAAATTTAAATGATAAGGTGCAAGATCTATCTTTTGCCAGCCTATAGAAGTAGTTCGGTAGGTAATGAGTTTCCTTAAAAGATTGCTGTCTGGTATATTATTCTTTACCGTGTATACATTAAGCTTTAAAGTAATAGAAGCGTATTTTGAGCTAGGTATAATATAAAAGTGGTAGGCTTTAAGTAGAGTACGATGGTATATTTCAAATATATTTCCTTGTTCTATACTTGGAACATTTTTATCGAACATTCTGGAAAAAGTGATCATAGGTCTGGATCGCTGCCCCACCGTTTGCTCCTTCATTTTGGTGCCTTTTATAACCACTTCAGCCATATCAAATACCTTTTCGTTAAGGGTGATTACCATTCCAGTTTTAAATTCCTGAGGACTAATTTGTCGGTCGCTGAAACCAATGGCGCTGAAGATTACAAAACTTTCGGCTAAACTGTCGGGAATAACCAGTTTAAACACTCCATCTTGGCCGGCCACCGTACCCACTTTACTATTTTTAATACCTATTGAGCAATGCGGAACTGGTTGCTGATTGGAATCTTTAACCACCCCGGTAAAAATATACTGGGCGTTTGCATTTATCAAGATAAACAGGGCTACTAATGTGAAAGATAGCCTTTTTACAAAAAATATTGTTCTGTCCATATTTAATGAGATGATAAACGAACCGGATTGGTTGCATCCATACACCTAAAATAATATACCTTTCTCCCTGGATTCAGCAATATCTGCATTGTTGTTGATCCGAGTTTTCTGATATCTTTGTTAAATTCTAGCTATGGCAAAAAAGGTACAAGATATCCCGGTTAACATTTTACCTAAAGGTACTAGCCGGGGCATCATGATGTTAAGAAAGTACTTTGACGGATACCCTGATAATGAACAGGTCCGGCGGTCACATCGTGATCATGGTTATACTTTCATTTTACAGGAAACAGGAATTACACATATTGAGATAGACTTTCAAACCTATAGTATTCAGGCACCTGCAATCATATACCTTCATCCAAACCAGGTTCACCGGATTATCGCATTTGAAAAAGCCGAACTCAGTACCTGGATTATTGAGGAGGAACACCTTCATCCAGAGTACTTAAAAATGCTGAACAACCTTGTTCCGGTAAGCGCTCTGGTACTGAGCAATGAAACCCTCTCCATTTTATCACAGATGGTTGCTGTATCTTATACCCTTCTCACAGAATTGGAAGCTAACTTATATCACAACACATTAAAAGAGAGCATTAATACTTTAGCAGCATTCATCACCTCACTTTATCAGGCCCAATCTCATCTCCCTGAAAATCACAATAGGTTTAATATTGTAGCCAGAGCATTCGGAAAGGAACTGGAGCTTAGGTACAAAACCGTGAAGCGTCCGGCATTATATGCAGATTTCCTGAACCTGTCGGTTTCTTATCTTAACGAATGTGTAAAGATTGCTACCGGGCAATCAATTTCCAACAATATACACCAACGTATTATTTTAGAAGCCAAAAGGCTTCTTTACCATTCAGACAAATCTGTAAAGGAAATTGCAAATGAACTCGGTTATGATGATTATTCTTATTTCATACGGCTGTTTGTAAAAGTCACCGGATCAAAACCCTTGCACTTTAGACGTAAAAACCGCGAATAATCCTATACTTACACGGTATAGACATTCTTTTTAAACATTAGATGCCGTTCCTTTGTGCAAATAAAATAGCATATGGAAACTTCTAAAAAGATAAATTTAATATATGGACGCCAAATCGCAATTGTTGGAGGCGGCCCCGGAGGACTTGCCCTGGCGCGGTTATTACAGCTCGGAGGTGCAGATGTAAAAGTATACGAAAGGGATATCAATCAAAAAGCACGTGTACAAGGCGCTATTGTGGATCTGCATTACCATTCGGGACTGAAAGTACTTGAAGCAGCGGGACTAATGGATGCTTTTAAGATCAGGTATATGCAGGGGGCAGATAGCTTTAGGGTAGTAGATGAGCGTGCAAATATCTTATTGGATGATTTTATTCCAAGTGGCAGATATACCTTCGGCGACGAGCATTTCCGTCCCGAAATCGACCGGGGTGCGCTCAGGGATATCCTGATTGATTCGTTACTGCCAGGTACGGTAGTCTGGGATAGTCAGCTCATTAACCTGACTTTCAGTAATGGCCAATGGGAAATGCAATTTAAAAATGGCACTTCTGCCAGCTCAGATCTGGTTATTGGCTGCGAAGGCTATCGCTCCCGCATCCGGGAATACTTAACAGATATCAAGTCAGTTTACACTGGTGCAGCCATCATTCAGGGAGAGATCGATGATCCCAAAACAGCTTGCCCGGAGATATACGAAATATTTAACGGTGGAAGCCTTATGGCAATGGGACAGGAAAAAATGCTTACTGTACAGCCCCGGGGTGACGGTGGCCTAACCTTTTATGCAGCCTCTATGTATCCTGAAAATTGGGAAAAGACCAGCGGTATAAATTTCAATAATCCCGAGGAGGTGTATGCATATCTTATTCACTTCTATAATGGCTGGCACCCCGCATTTCACAAACTTTTTAAAGCCTGTTCACATTTTACCTACCGGCCGCTTAACTACCATCCGTTAAAACTACGCTGGCAAACCAGATCCAACATCATCATTTTAGGCGATGCTGCTCATCTGATGCCGCCAAATGGCGAAGGAGTAAACCTGGCCATGATGGATGCGCTTGACCTAAGCAACTGCCTGACCAGTGGGGCTTATCAAAATATCGAGGCTGCGCTAGCCGCTTATGAAGAGATGATGTTTGCAAGAACTTACCCTATCAGCGAAGAAACCGTAGAGGGGATTAAGGATTTTGCTTCACCGAACAATGAGTCGATCCAAAAGTTAATACAGCTTTTCGGAGGTGATGAAAAGATTTAAAACGATAGATAGAAAAATCCCAAAAGGATGCTGTTGACGCCATTACTGAGGAATTAATGCTTTCTTTTTATTCCTTTTAAAATTAGGATTGTCACACCACCATTACAAGATCGCGGTGTAAGTAACTTAAGCAAAATCATTAAAATATGGCCCCATCCTTATTAACGGATAGGGCCACATTTTGATGCAAAACTTAATTTTAGGCTATTTCAGGTGATCGTCTGGCCTCTGCTGTCTCATCTAAAAAATTGATAAGCGCCTTTGCCGTCGGGCCAGCCGATAGTGGATTTTGACCGGTAATGAGCAAGCCATCCTTTTCAACGTGCGATAAAAATGGTACAAGTGCCGTTTTTACATCAGCGCCAAATTCTTCCAGTTTGGTTTGAAGCAGATAGGGTACGTTACCACTCCGCCCCACCAAAGTCTCTTCAGTATTGCTGAAAGCGGAGATGATTTTCCCGTTTAAAAACCCCGGGCGTTGCCTTTCCGCACTAATTAATGCGGCTGGTCCGTGACATACCGCAGCAACCGGTTTTCCGGCATCCAGAAAATCTAAGATCAAGATCCCACTGTTATTGTCTTGGGCAAGATCCCAAATTGGACCATGTCCCCCGGGATAAAACACCGCATCGTAGTCATCAGACCTGATCTGATTTAAAACCTGGGTTTGTGAAAAAGCCGTTTTTGCCACCTCATCATCATTATACTTACGGTTAGATCCAGTTACATGTTCTGTTAATTCACTCATAGGATCAACAGGTGGCCTCCCCCCTTTCGGGCTGGCTAAAGTTATCTGATAACCTGCATCTATAAATTCATAGTATGGATCTGTAAATTCACCTAACCAAACACCTGTTTTTCCATCGGTATTGTCCATCGCGCTATGAGATGTTAATACCATTAATATTTTTTTCATAAGGCCTTATTTAATATCATCAGGTTCTAGTTCATTCCCTTCCTCATCTATGCGTTGGTGTTCATTCCAGTTTGAATCCTGGTCGGTATTATCCTGCTGCTCCACATTTTCGCTTTGCGATTCCGCTTCCTTTTCTTTTGGGTCTATCATAACAATGATTTTAGTTTAAATAATAACACGGCCTGGCGTAAAATAGTTCAGTAAAGTTGAATAATATGCTTAAATTTTCGATTGTCTAACTACTGCTTGTTGAAGAAACCGGGATTATCGGAAATATTGCACAGCGTTATTCAAAGTACCGTAAACAAGGAATGCTAAACGATGTTTACTCTGAAGGCCGCGGACCTAAGTTTTTTCATTTTATGAAAGATGATGGAAAATTGCTCATGTTATCTGGGAAGATGAAGGTTAAATTTGAAAAGAAGCCGTAAATATGGCTAATTACCCTAACCAGTTCCACCTACTTCTAAAGTTAATCTAATTAATCTGCTGATTTGAACTCATTTGCTTCTCCTGATTAGTAAACGATAAATAGCCAGGCATCCCGGAATCATGGGAAGAACCGCAGTCCACATGCCCGGAAAATAATATTGCCCAGTGGTTTTAACATAAAAATTGGGCATCTGTGGTATTCTGGTCCCTTTAATTGAGGCTGTTAGCGAATGTGGATCATGCGGAAGTAGCTCGGGAGCGATTAACGGAAAAATAAAATGGGTAAACTCTGCCACACCCGGGCCAATAAAGATAAACCAGGCCACAAATCCAGCTATCGGCACTTTATAATACAACCCAAGCGAAGTAAGGGTATAAATAACCGGACCGATCAGGGCAAACACCATCAAAAAATTTTTTTCACTCCATGGAATACCAAACAGCCTGCTCATTGCCGGTGCAAAACCCATCAGGTATTCTTCAACGATATGAATCTGCAGACCAGCAACGGTAAGGATAAAAAGCGGAAGGATAATATGAGGTTCTACAGGCTTTTTTAAATAGGTAAAATACCAGCAGAACAAACCAACCAATGCAGAGCCACCTACTATAATAACAGGCGGAAGCCCAATAGAAAGGTATCCCATAATGGGTGCTACAACTGTAAAAGTACAGGCCGCTACCAAGCTTACTTTTTGGGATGATGATAATGGGTTTTTCATAACAGATTTATTTTAACCCGAAAGTACAAACCCTGCATAACCCGACATTTATCAAATGATAAAAACTACTTCATGGCCCTAATCCTACTTAAAGATACCTGTGTAATACCAAGATAGGAAGCCAAATCTGCCAGACTGATGCGTTGCATAAGCGGCCCAAAATCTCTTAAGAATTTATGGTAGGCAATCTGGGCTTTTTCTTCCAGGTTGCTGCCAATCCTGTCCATCATATTTACTGCGGCTAACGAAAGCAGTTTCCGGTAAAAGGTTTCCATAGCGTGATACCGCTGGCAAAGCATGTTTAGATCATCATAATGGAGACAGGTGATTGTGGTATCTTCAAGCGCCAGAACAGCGTATGTAGATGGCTGTTGAAGCACAAAACTGTCGAGAACAGTAAACATGTTACCTTCAGCAAAAAAACGCATAATGAATTCCCGTGTATCGGTATAAAAGAAAGTTTTAACCAGACCACTATCTACAAAATAGAGCCGTTTACATACCGTTCCACTTTCCAGGATCAGTTCTCCTTTACGATATCTTTTTTGATAAAGTTTGGATCGCAAAATAACGTTTACTTCGTTTTCAAAAGGTGAAAGAGAAGAAACAAAACTTAAAAAGTCAGTTGCATTTGAAAATTGATTGCTAATCATGACAGCAAGTTACAAAAGGACAGCCTTAATACAGCCCTCTTTTTTATGAATAAGTTTACGCTGTGCACGGCCTTTAACGATAGCTTTGACGTGATCTGATCGCCAGTGAACTATAGCTTTCTATTAAGCGCATTATCAATCATAAGCAATCCGAAATTCCATAGGCGAAAGACCCGTCCGAACCCTGAACATCTTGCTGAAAGACTGCGGATGTTCGAACCCCAATTCATAAGCGATCTCTGCCACCGTCAGGTCAGTGCCGGTTAGTCTTTCCTTTGCTTTTTCGATAAGTTTGCTGCGGATATATTGCTGGGCGTTCTGGCCGATCAAAGTGCGTAACATATCACTTAAATAACCAGAAGAGATATTAAGCTGCTCAGAGAGGTAATGTACTGTTGGAAGGCCCTGACGCAGTGCTTCCTGATTGTTGAGATAGTTATCAAGAATGCTTTCGGTTCTTTGAAGAATATCATTATTGGCGGTTTTCCTGGTAATAAACTGCCGTTTGTAAAATCTATTGACATAGCTCAGCAACAGCTCGAGTTGGGCAATTACGACCTCCTGGCTGAACTCATCTACTCGGCTATTGAGTTCCTGCTCCATGATTTGATAAACCGATAGAATAATCTCTCTTTCAGCAACTGACAGATGCAGTGCTTCATTAGATGCATAAGAAAAATAGCTGTACTGTTTTATTTTCCGGGCGATGGGATGCCCGAGCAGGAAATCAGGATGGATGAGCAAAATGTAACAATAGGTTTCGCTGTTATAATCAGTGCTTCCGATCAACTGGTTAGGAGCCATAAACAGCATGCTACCTTCATCAAAGTCGTAATAATTCCGGCCATATTTTAATCTACCCCTATTCCTGGTAATGAAAGTAATCTTATAAAAGCTTAACACGTCATAGATTGGCGCCATCGCCGTATTGAACGGATTGTTCTGGTTGAAATGGACAAGACTGATCAGCGGATGCTGCGGCGCAGGCAACCCGAAGGCCTGATGACTTTCCGATATCGATATAAAACGGATCAACTTATCTTCCTTGCCTTTCATGTTATAAATGTATAAAAAACCTATGATTGGTAATCATAGGTTTTAAATGTTAAAAATTACCAGGGGATAATGTTGTTTTCGCCACTGAAATCGGCTGGACCAGTAAAACTTCCATTCGGAAGATTTTCGGTCAGGGCCACCCGAATGGGCTCCTTAGAACCCTCTTCCACAGTGTCTGTTCCCTGAAAATTATTAAGTGCTGTAGCGGTAAAGCCCGGACTTACCAAGTGAACCTTGATATTGGTATGCTCCAGATCGATCGCGAGTGACAGGAAGATTCCGTTAAGCGCTGTTTTTGAAGCACCGTACACGGCGTCGAAATTTAAACGGTACTGGTTTTCCGGATTGGCGTTGATCGAGAGCGACCCCAGCGCACTGGAAACGGTTACAATTCTAGCACTTGAGGCTCTTTGCAATAAGGGCAAACAAGCCTGTGTTAATGCCAGTGTTCCAAAAACATTCGTTTCCCAAACTGTCTTCAGCTCCTCAATCGGTACAATGCTGGCACGCTGGGAACCCAACACATCCTCCATGGTGCGGCCTGGCTTACCGGCATGAGAAACCGCTGCATTATTGACCAAAAGGGTCATGTATCCAGTTTCATCTTCAATAGTTTTAACCGCTGTTCTGATTGATTCGTTGTTAGTAATATCCAGTTGGATCGCGATGGCCGATTCACCCAATTGTTCAACTGCCGCTTTTCCTTTTTGTAGGTCGCGGGAACCGGCATATACGGTATATCCATTCGCTACGAGGGCTTTGGCAATCTGAAAGCCCACACCAGTATTGGCACCCGATACCAGTGCAACTTTATTTTCATTGATCTGCATAATCTTTAATTTAAGTTTGATACAACAAAGATGAAGATCAGATTAACCATCAATGTAACTCAATCAAGGCTATTTGAAGCCGAATCGAAGATCATATAAATTTTAGATTTTATATAGCCATAAGTTAAAGCCTATGATGATATTCGATTGAAATAATTAATAATACTACAATAAAAATTGCCGGTGATATGCAACGCGCTTATCAATTTGGTGTCTAATTCTTAAATATCTTAATATTTATGAAAAAAACTGGAATTATCGCTCTGCTATTGCTTACCTACACCAACATTTTTGCACAAAAGGCCTTCCGTGCCAAGCTAGATAGCGTGTTTACTGTGATGTACAATCAAAAACAGTTTAACGGATCTGTACTGGTGGCTGAAAAAGGCAAAGTATTGCTGGCAAAAGGTTATGGTTTCCGTGATACTTTATCCAGGCACAAAACGAATAAGAACACCATCTACGAGATGGGTTCGTGTTCAAAGCAATTTACAGCCGCGGCTATTGTGCTGCTACAACGGCAGGGCTTGCTGCAATATGATGATGCGATCGATAAATACATCCCTGAACTGCAGCGATGGCACCATGTTAAAATATTTGATCTGCTTAGGCATACAAGCGGCCTTCCTGAATATATAGGAGATATGGCCAAAAGTTGGGATCATCAGAAAATTGCCACCAATCAAGATCTGATCGCATTTTATGCAGGTCGCAAAGATACCTTAAGTTTTCACCCTGGCAGCGTACACCGTTATAATAATACCAATTATGCACTTCTGGCCAGTATAATCGAACGCATTTCTGGTAAAACTTATGCAGATTATTTAAGGGATAACATTTTTATCCCGTTAAAAATGAAATCTACCTTTGTTTACAATAGAAGACTAAATCCTAAAAGGATAAAGAATTATGCCACCGGTTATGTTTGGAAGCGCCAATCGTTTGATAAAATAACATCCGAAAATCCAAATTACGGAGACAGTATTGTGTATTATCTGGATGGCATTGTAGGAAATGCAAAGGTAAACTCGACCGTCGTCGATCTGTATAAATGGGATAATGCATTAAAAGCAAATACATTTTTCACTCCCAGTGAATTTGAAATGATGACGGAGGTGACCAAAACTTCAAAAGGAAAAAACATCCCTTACGGTTTCGGGCTTGAACTTTCCGGAGGAAAAAACAACCTTTCTTACGGCCATACAGGCAGCTGGGATGGTTACGCTTCTTTTATTTACCATACCGTAAATAAAGACCGAACTATCATTACGCTCCAGAATTTTAAAATGGGTGCTTATCCTTTCAAGACGATTAACCAGATTCTAGACAATCGTAAAATTGAGATCGAATACCCTAAAAAAATCACTTTGCCTGATGATCAGATTGCACAGTACGCAGGTACTTATATAAGCAAAGATGATGGAGAAGAACAGCTGATTACCTACCTCGATGGCCACCTGGTTCATAACACCAACAGGATTAAATGGGACTTGCGTTTTTTCCCCATCGCTGAAAACGAATTTCGGGGCATCAGGCAAGGTGGCGCAGATGGGGTAATTAGATTTATCCAATTGCCTAATCAAGAGGTAAAACTAGAAATGCTGGAGTATGGAAAAGTGATAGGAACCGCTTTCAGGAAAAAGAAAAATTAAAACACGCAGTTAATTCTACCGTATATCTACTATTTCGGTAAAACAATATAAACCTGTTTATAATTTCTTATATTATTCCCAATTTACACATTTTAAAACAGCTAGCTTGAAACCTTCTGCCATACTAATCCTTCTGTTCCTATTTTTATTAAAAGCAAATGCTCAAAATACGAATCAGCATATCATCACGTCGGATATTAAAAACTTTTGGACAGCTTACGATAAAATTAAAGAGACCAACGATAGCACTTTACAGCTAGGCTACATTAACGATCTGTTTATTAAACGTGGTACGGATGGCCTAAAGTCGATCATGAAAGCAAGAGGATACACCCCCAAATCATATCTGGATGCAATCCATCATTATCCACTTTTTTGGGGTTCAATAAGGGCCAATACCCTGCGAGCTGACGAGTTTGCAGATAGCATTGAGATAGAAGTAGGTAAATTAGCAAAGATTTACAACAAGCTTAAACCTGCTCATATTTATTTTACCGTTGGCGCCTTACGTACCAATGGAACCACATTGGATGGAAACGTGCTGATAGGCAGTGAACTTGCGCTGGCTGATGCACATACTGTTTCTTCTGAATTTCCGAATGCACTATCGCATCTGAAAACATTTTTTAGCAGCAACCCGATCAGCGGTACCGTATTCTTAAATGTGCACGAATATGTGCATACCCAGCAGAAAAGCAGTATTGGCTATAACCTCCTCTCGCAATGCGTTATTGAAGGCGCAGCTGAATTTGTAGCAGTTACGGTTACAGGGAAACCATCGCCCACACCAGCTATTGAGTTTGGAACAAAGCATTTTGAAAAGATAAGAAGCGTATTTGCCAGACAAATGTTTCTGGAAGATAGTGGATTCTGGTTGTACAGTAATGCCGATAATGAATTTAAGATGCGCGATCTGGGTTATTATGTAGGGTATGAAATTTGTAGAAAATATTATCAAAATGCCAAAGATAAAAATTTGGCTATCAGCGAAATGATTACGCTAGACTATAATAACCTATCAGCTTTATCTCAATTTATTGATCGCTCTGGTTATTTTGAAAAACCCGTATCAAAATTAAACCGGGCGTACGAAAAAGATAGGCCAATGGTTGTGGGGATTAAAGAATTTAAAAACGGAACCAAAAAGGCTGACCCTAAATTATCGAGGATCACAATTAATTTTTCTGCTAAAATGGATAAAAGGTATCGGAATTTTGAGCTTGGACCATTGGGAGAAACACATTTATTGAGGATAAAAGAATTTAAAGGCTTTTCGGATGACGGATATTCTGCATCATTTGATGTAGCGCTGAAACCCAATAATCAATATCAGCTGTTGATAGGAAGCGGGTTCCGCAATGAAAATGGAATACCGCTTAAACCTTATCTGATTGACTTTACCACTGCAGAATAGTATAAAACTACTTTTTTATATTATGCCCGGCTTGATGCATTCCAAAATAGCTTTGGATGTAAAGCATTTGTCACCTATAGCGCAGCAGAAAACTAAGAAACAGCGCCTTAAGTGAGCTCAATGAAAGTAATTTATTTCAGCCGGTTCCTGCAAAAAGAGGATCACTATAGATAGCTAAATGGTAAACTTCAGGAATCTCACGATAACAATTTTAATAACAGAATATAGCTCCTAATTTTCTGCTTTTTTGGAACTTATCCAGGTTAAGTGATTACTGGCCGTATATTTATATACATTATTCCACCAGTTTGCACCCCCTCTACAGGAGGTAAGAAGCAATTTATTCTTCTGATCTAATGTTACATCACAAAATCCAGAACATTTGGCTCTATCATCATTTGGTTCCGCGAGCAATTCGAACCGCTTTGACATGGGATTGTACAGATAAATGGTAAAGGTTCGGTAAACGCCCATCCCGGCATCTGGAATGGAAAATGCCACATCATCATATCCATCAAAATTATAGTCATCTATAGAACCTTTACGTTGAGGGTCTGGGCTATCAAAACCAGGTAAATGAGCTTTTTTTGTAATCTGATCCGGATAGTCGAAGGTAAGCTGTTCATCCATTCCTTGCGAAAAAGACAGAAGTACCCCATGCAGCAGATAACTTACCTTTCCAGCATAATCATCCTGATTTTTCACCTGCTCCAGTTTAAATAGCTTACCATCTTTATTTCTCCAGTACGATGCTGCTGATATTTGATTGGCTTGCTGACTTAGTTTATAAGTTCCGGTCACTTTTCCTTCAATTACTTCATCCCAAACGTAGGTAACCTTTAGTTTCGAAGTTTTATCCTGCACGGTCTGGCTTTTTAGCTTGAGTGGAATAACTCCCTGCTGGCCCCGGTATTTCACATATGCACCCTTTCCGTCAGTGCCGTAATAGATATTCATGAGGAAGGGTTTGCCGCCTGACGTTGATTTAAGGAAAAAAGGCTGTGCCTGAACAACACAACTTATCATAGCCAAAATCATTATTAATTTTAAATTTCTTATCATTTTAGGAATGGACAAAATTTTCTGTTATTGATGATTAATGATCAGCTAAAACTTTTCCCGATCGAAACATGATAACAGCCAATCACTCCCGTTGAGAGAATGTTTGGCTGTTATAAGCACTTTCAGTCGAACGTGTCAAACTTGAATAAAAGCATATTTATTTAATTACCCCAATTTACCTGGATATTGTGCTTTTGAGCATAGACCTTACCTTTTTCCATCAAAGAATTAAAGTTTTGTTCAAAGCGCGCACCATATTTCTGGTCAATACTGTTGATGATTTCATCTTTGGCACTTTGGCTGCCTTTACTGTCGCAGAGTTTAGCATAAGCAAGGTATTCGTTTTTGTAAACAGGAATTACCATCTCGTACAATTGTTGCGAAAGGTTTTTTATTTCCTTTTCCTCATCACCAGAAGGCGAAAGTTTTTTTACTTTATCCAGCGATTGCTCCAGGTATAATATCTTGTTATTTAGGCTGATGGCGGCCTCATTGCCTTTCTTTTTACTGGATGGAATATCAGGATATTCTTTGGTTTCATCGTTGATGTGTCTGGCCAGATCGGCGCTGGCAAAATCGTTGATCATATTGGTGTTTAAGATCGCAATGTCGAAAAAACGTTCAGGTGTTTCAGAGCATGCCGAGAAAAAAAGTGTAATGAGAACTAAAATAGCGATTAATGGTTTTAAGGATAGTGCTTGTAATTTGTTCATAATCTAAATGGGATTGCTAGTAAAAATTTAAGTTTGACAAGCAGCAAAGATTGAGCCGATTTTTAGTTAAATCAAATCGGGCATCAGGCCAATACGGTATTTTAATAAGAGTGTTACCCCGAAGATAATTTATGTTCCAAAAACAAATAGTGTGATGTAGTTGATTTCTTTTGCTTTATTTTAAAATATCAAAAGCAAAACGTAGGATTGTTCCAAAAATAACAATCAGAAAAAAGATGCGTACAAATTTATTGCCTTAAGCAAAGCCAGCTTCGTACCAAAAAAAGCTCCAAAGAGGTTAAAAACAGCCATGGGTATGGCATATTGAAATAAGATATGGCCGGTTGAACTAAAGTACAGAATCGCGGCCAGATTGGTGGCCATATTTACGATTTTAGCATGGGCGCTGGCGCCAATAAAATCGAAGCCGAGCACTGCGATGAAAATCAATATCAGAAAAGCACCTGTGCCTGGACCAATCAATCCATCATAGAAGCCGATAACCAGGCCAAAAACAGCCGACATTAAAACCTGTTTTTTAACAGCGTGATTCTTTTCCTGATGAATCCCAAATTGTTTATTAAAATAAGTGTAAGCAGCTACTAAAATCAATACCACCAGAATAATCGGCTTGATTACTGAATTATCAATCCTGCTCACCAGAAAAGCGCCCAAAAAAGCAGAAATAAATGCGGTACTGGCACAGGTAATAAGCACCTGATAATTAAACTTAACTTGTTTAGCGTATTTAAAGGCAGCAAGTGTTGTGCCTGCAATTGATGGAATTTTGGTTGTACCTAAAAGCGTAGCAACCGGATAGTGAGGCAGGATAAGCAAAATGGCAGGGGTTTGCAATAAACCTCCGCCACCTACAATAGCATCTATAAAGCCGGCTGCAAAAGCAACCAAACAAAGTAAAATCAGTTCAGTTGCCATCCTGTGCGTGTGAACACATCATTCATCTTACATGTCTCGTTCATAATTCATTACACCTCTTCCATCCACTACCTTACATTCTTTCCGGAGAAGTGATCCCCAAAATCAACATTCCTGTATGAATAATATCAGCAGTTTTTTTACAAAGGTTTAAGCGGAATTGTTTTAAGTCACCATCTTCTGTTTTCACAATTGGAGGTACCTCATGGTAAAACTTATTAAACAGCTTGGCCAGTTCATATAAATAGTTGGCTAAACTCGCCGGACTAAAAGCCTTGGCCGCAATTTCTATTTCTGTAGGGTATTTGGCCAATTGCAGGATCATTTCCAGCTCTACAGCCGATATCCCTGAAAACTGTTCACCGGCAACTGCAAACTGATAGTTCGATTTACTTAACAACGATTTTATCCTGGCATGGGTGTACTGAATAAATGGGCCAGTGTTACCTTGAAAATCGATACTCTCTGCCGGATTGAACAATAAACGTTTTTTAGGTTCTACCTTTAATAAGAAATATTTTAAAGCCCCCAAACCAATGTTTTTGTAAAGTTCTTCTTTATCTTCCTGAGGAAAATCGTTGGTTTTACCTAATTCTTCCGTTTTTTCGCGTGCGGTGGTAACCATGCTTTCAATCAGTTCATCGGCATCTACCACGGTTCCCTCACGGCTTTTCATCTTTCCGTTAGGTAAATCTACCATCCCGTACGATAGGTGATATAAACCTTTCGCCCAGCTTTTACCCAGTTTCTCTAAAATGAGGAACAAAACCTTAAAATGGTAATCCTGTTCGTTACCCACTACGTAAATCGACTCATCCATATCGAAATCGTCGTGTTTCATTTCGGCAGTACCCAAATCCTGTGTAATGTAAACCGAAGTGCCATCAGCACGTAATACCAGTTTCTGGTCTAAA
Source organism: Pedobacter terrae (assembly GCF_900100705.1). Classification (GTDB taxonomy): domain Bacteria; phylum Bacteroidota; class Bacteroidia; order Sphingobacteriales; family Sphingobacteriaceae; genus Pedobacter; species Pedobacter terrae. Next base: position 101,995 of record NZ_FNCH01000001.1, on the reverse strand, counting down.
CCATCTTCAGTTAAATCAATCCATACCGAACCATCTTCTTTTTTAAAGAAAACACCTTTGGCCAAACCTTCATCAACCGTGCCTTTTCCTAAAAGATAGGTATTGCTCTCGTAGTAAAACTTATCAAAATCTACACCCAGGTTTTTATAGGTAATATTAAAGCCTGCGTATACCCATTCGTTCATTGTTTTCCAAAGCGAAACCACTTCCTCATCACCCTGCTCCCATTTCAAAAGCATTTGTTGTGCTTCCTTAATTAATGGTGCATTTTTCTTGGCTTCATCTTCGTTTTGTCCTGCTGCTTTTAAGGCATCAATCTCTTTTTTATATTCTTTATCAAATATAACGTAGTATCGGCCAACTAAATGGTCGCCCTTTTCGCCCATACTTTCCGGGGTTTCGCCATTACCCCATTTTTGCCAGGCCAGCATCGATTTGCAGATGTGAATACCACGATCGTTAACCAGGTTTACTTTTACCACATCATAGCCATAAGCTTTAAGCAATTCGGAAACCGAATAACCCAATAAGTTATTGCGTACATGCCCCAAGTGAAGCGGTTTGTTGGTATTTGGCGATGAATATTCTACCATTACCTTTTTCCCGTTTGACGGGTATCTACCAAAATCAGCTGATAAAATCTCTTCGTTAAACTGCTTTAAGAAATAACTTTCCGCAATGCTGAGGTTCAAAAAACCTTTAACAACATTAAATTTGGTAATATCATCTACATGGGACACTAAATATTCGCCTATTTCGGTAGCTGTTTGCTCGGGTGATTTTTTAGAGATTTTCGTAATCGGAAAAACCACAATAGTAGCCTGGCCTTCAAATTCTTTACGTGTTTCCTGTATATTGATTACACTTTCAGCTATTTCTTCTTTGTAAAGCTCCAAAATGGCTTTCCGCGTCTCGGTAATAATAAAATTCATAGGCCAAAAATATGTAAAAAAGGTGGAAGGTAAAAGGTTTAAGATGGAAGGTTTTTGAGCTTCTGAAAGGTTGGAAAGGTGCTGTAGTGCTTATCGGTGCCGATAGTCCTTCTTTTCCCTATAGTGCCGATTGAAGAAATCGGGAGCTGCCGCTACAATAAGGTTTACGGTTATCGTTCTTTGCAAAAGCCGGAATTAAGATTTTAGAAGTCCGGTGTCATATTATTTTTCCGGCTTAACCGTTCTGGACGGTTTTGTTGATGGTAACCAAAACTTTGAACTTCGGACCTCCGACACCTGACTTCCAATCATAAAAAATGTCATACTAGCCCAAATCTTTCATCCCAATTCTCATATCTGAATTTTTCTAATAGATTTGTAACAACTAATTTATTTATGAGCGAGCAGAGTCTAAACTTTAAAGTGAACGTAAACACCGAAATAGGCAGGTTGCGTAAATTGTTAATTCATAGTCCTGATAGTGGTTTGGGCAAGGTGGTACCTTCAAAAGCACAAGACTGGCTTTTCGAAGATATTGTGCATTTAGATACCATCCGTAAGGGTGAATACGATTATTACATCAAATTGTTGATGTATTTTTTAGATCCGGATAAGATAAAAGGCAAACTGGCTGAAATTGATTCAGACGCTGCCAACCGAAATTTCTATAAGCCTAACCATCCTGAGTTTCACAACTCAACAGCAGTAATCGAGATACAGAATTTATTGAGCGAAATGCTGGAGGATGAATCCATCCGGAAGAAACTGGTATCTGCTGTTTGCGCCATTGAAGGCTGTACCTATAAAGTGCAAATCGCACTGACCAATACGCCGGCTAAAGAACTTGCAGAGATCTTTATATCGGGCACCCTGGCCAACGATACGATGATTTTTGCCCCAATTCCAAACCTTATTTTTACCCGCGATGTGGGTATCACCATCAATGACCACATCCTGTTAAATAAACCAGCAAAAAAAGCACGCGTACGCGAAACGCTTTTGATGCGCTATATTTTCTTTAACCATCCATTATTTGAAAGTTACCGCAATAACATTCTCGAAATTCCGGATGTTACCATGCACTTTTTACGCCCTGGCGATGAACCCGCTTTCAGCACCACACTTGAAGGTGGCGACGTGATGATGGTAAGCCCCAACCATGTATTAATCGGGTGTAGCGAACGGACATCAGAACATGGCGCCAACGAAGCCATTAAACTCTTGTTCGAGCAGAATGTGGTAGAAAAAGTTACAGTGGTAAAAATACCGAGCAAGCGGGATTATATGCACCTGGATACTGTTTTCACACAAGTGAAACGCAACACCTGGGTAATTTTAAACTCGATTGCACATTCACCGAAATACAATCCTTACGAGCCGATCAACTTTTTAAAAGAACCCGAAAAACTCGAAGCCACTACCGCCATTCAGTTTACAAAAGCCAACCCGCAAGAACCAAAACATTTTGAACATGTAGAAGCTTTGCTGAACGACATCAGTCAGAATGATTTGAAGAGTACCGAACCGACAAAGATTATTTATAGCGGAAACAATACGTTCCCTTATGATTCAAGAGAACAATGGACCGATTCCTGCAACTTGCTGGCCATTAAAGAAGGTGTGGTTTTAGGTTACGACAGGAACGATAAAACTGTTGAAGCCTTTAAAGCGGCAGGTTTTGATGTAGTTGATGTAAAAGACTTAATCCAGGATCTGGAATGTGGCAAGGTAAATGCCGAAACCATAACCGATACGTTGATTTTAATGCCATCAGCAGAACTTTCGCGTGCCCGTGGGGGTTTCCATTGTATGAGTTTACCCATTTTAAGAGACAATTTATAAATATAACGTCATGCTGAATTTATTTCAGCATCTAATCAGAAAGATCCTGAAATGAATTCAGGATGACGAATAGAAAAAGAAAATGCAAACAACCAACCATATCCTCATGATCCGCCCTATTGATTTTAAATTCAATGAGCAAACTGCGGCGAACAATAAATTTCAGGTAGCATCCGAAACGCAGGATGTACAAGCGCAGGCCTTAAAAGAGTTTGATGGTTTTGTTGATCTGTTAAGGCAAAATGATGTTGATGTTACTGTAGTTGATGATACCCTGCAACCAGAAACGCCCGATTCCATTTTCCCGAATAATTGGGTCTCTTTTCACGATGATGGTTCGGTTTACCTCTACCCCATGTTTTCTGAGAACCGCCGCTTAGAGCGTAGGAAAGAAATACTGGAAGGCCTGAAAACCCGGTTTGAACTGAGCCATATAAGCGACCTCAGCTTTTATGAAATGCAATATGCCTTTTTAGAAGGCACTGGCAGTATGGTGTTAGATCGTACCAATAAAATTGCCTACGCCTGTTTAAGTGTACGCACAGATGAAGAAGTTTTAAATAACTTTTGCATGCTTAGCGGATACAAGCCTGTTGTCTTTCAGGCCGTAGACAGTGATAACTTCCCGATTTACCACACCAATGTGATGATGTGTATTGGCGATCGTTTTGCGGTAGTTTGTCTCGATTCGATCAGCGATGCCGAAGAACGTCTGCAAGTGAATATCAGTTTAAAAGGTAGCGGTAAAGAAATTATCGAAATCAGTCTGGAACAGATGAATAAATTTGCCGGAAATATGCTACAGGTTTCCAATACGGCCGGTGAAAGTTTGCTGGTAATGTCAGAGCAGGGTTATTTATCGTTAAACTCTGAACAGGTTGAAGCATTGGAGCAGTACAGTCGCATCATTTACGCACCACTTTACACCATCGAAAAAAATGGTGGTGGTAGCGCAAGGTGTATGCTGGCAGAAATACATTTGCCGAGTAAATCTTAATATTCCAATCGCCATGGTCCGTGTCCGCACGAACCATTTATTTTTGCCACGGAAACTCTGAACACATGGAAAACCCACCGAATAGAAGGCTCCCCGCTATTTAACCGCAAATAGTAGCACCAGCCTAAATCAATAAACCTGATCGGACGAACGCGGGTGCAACGGGTAAAGTGGAGCGCAGGGCTAACCCAAATCTATAAAAAAAAGGAATCTGCTTTCTACATGATCAGCAAGTATCATTTTTTCCCTAACAAAACTTTTCCGCCATGGTTCGTGTCTGCACGAACTATTTATTTTTTTTGCCACGGAAACTCATAACACACCGAAAACACACCAAATGGAAAGCACCCTGCTATTTAACCGCAAATAGTAGCACCAGCAAAGTATCAATAAACATGATAGGAACGAACACGAGTGCAACGAGTAAATTGGAGCGAAGGGCTAAACCAACCTATAAAAACAGGAACCTGTTTTCCACATGATCAGCAAATATCATTTTTTCCCTAACAAACCTTTTCCGCTACGGTCCGTGTCTGCTCGAACCATTTATTTTCGGCCACAGAAACTCTGAACACACGGAAAACCTACCAAATAGAAGGCACCCCGCTGTTTAACCGTAAATAGTAGCACCACCAAGTGTCAATAAACCTGATCGGAACGAACACGAGTGCAACGAGTAAAGTGGAGAGCAGGGCTAAACCAACCTATAAAAACAGGAACCTGCTTTCCACATGATCAGCAAGTATCATTTTTTTCCCTAACAAACCTTTTCCGCCATGGTTTATGTCTGCACGAACTATTTATTTTCGGCCACGGAAACTCTGAACACATGGAAAGCCTATAGAAGAGAATGCTCTTGCTATCCATTTATTCCAATTAGTTTTATTACTTTCGCGAAAAATCCAGTATCATATGTCTTTAATACAAGAATTACAAACCCGTTCGGGCAATAAATGCGAATTGTGCACTGCTGAAAACAATTTATCAATTTACGAAGTACCCCCAACCAGCAATGCCAATAGCGATAATAGCATTTTAGTTTGTAAAAACTGTTTAGATCAGATTGAAAAAAATGAACAGCTTGATGCCAGTCACTGGAAAATTTTAACAGAAACCATGTGGTCAGAATTTGCACCTGTTCAGGTAGTGGCCTGGCGCATGTTAAGCCGACTGAGAAATGAAGGTTGGGCGGCAGACAGTCTGGACATTTTGTACCTGGATGATGAAACCCTGGAATGGGCTAAAAAAACCGGCGACCATGAGCAAGAAGGCACAGTTGAATTTCATCAGGACAGCAATGGAACCCGTTTATTTGAAGGCGATACCGTGGTTTTGGTTAAAACGCTCGATGTTAAAGGCTCAACACTGAGTGCTAAATTGGGTACTGTAGTCAAAAACATCCGCCTGGTACACGATAATACCGAACAGATTGAAGGTAAAGTAGAAGGTCAGACCATTGTGATTTTAACCAAATATTTAAGAAAGGGATAATTTACTACCTAATACAGGCATGTGTTACAGCGCGCGGTCCACATTATCAACGGGAAATTCTTAAAAAAACAAGCTACTTCATTAATGCAAAAAGATTTAACTGAATGCGAATTGCAACTGGCGATCTTTATTGGTGACCTTTCGGAGCGGTGTTATAACGCAGGATGGATGCTGAATCTTGAATATGTATTATGGAACTGCATTTTAAGTGGCCCACAAAAATATGGGCATGATATTATTAATGAAAGTGACATTACCCAATTAAACAAGTTATCCATACTTGCAAATGCTTGGATTGTTTTCGATAATGAAACTGGCGAGACCGCTATAGAATTAGAGCAATGGAAAAAACAGTTTCAGATAGCAATCACGAACAACAAAAGGCTTATTAGCGACTAACTTTCTTGCAAGCGCTGGCGCGCGTTTCAAAACGCGTTCCCGAATAGCTTAACGATTGTATCGTTCAAACCACCTTCTCTGCCATGGTTCGTGTCTGCACAAACCACTTTTTTTGCCACGGAAGCTCAGAACACACGGATAACCTAACTAATATTTGCTCTCTTTTAATTACAAATAGCAGCACCAACCTAAATCAATAAACCTGATCGTAACGGACACGAGTGCAACGAGTAAAGTGCAGAGCAGGGCTAACCCAAACCTATAAAAAACAGGAACCTGCTTTCCTAATTATTGTTTGAATATTAATCTAATTTAATCTTTTAAACAATTTATAAAAGGTCTTAGCGGGACGCTAAGACTAGATAGTCTCTAAGCTGGCGCGCGTTTCAAAACGCGTGCCCGAATAGCTTAACGATTGTATCGTTCAAACCACTTTCTCTGCCATGGTTAGTGTCTGCACGAACCATTTTTTTTTGACACGGAAGCTCAGAACACACGGATAACCTAACTAATATTTGCTCTCTATTAATTGCAAATAGCAGCACCAAACTAAATCCATAAACCTGATCGGAACGGGCACGAGTGCAACGAGTAAAGTGGAGCGCAGGGCCAACCCAAACCTATAAAAGACAGGAACCTGCTTTCCTAAACATCAGGCAAAAACAAACTAAATATATTATTGAATTACAGTCAGATAAACAAAAAAACTACCCTATTTTTTTTCCAAACTACTTTATATTCAAATTTTGTGATGACGCTAAGCGTTTCTCTACAGTAAAAATAATTTTAATACCGTTTAATTCTCGATTTAAAATTACATTTTTGCAAAAATTATTTACAAGTAAATGCAGAGTTACTCAGAATTTCTCGATCTAAGCGTTGGCTTTCCACAAGAAGGCTTTGATGTGATAGATGATGAATTATATTTTCAGGATTTAAACCTGATGGAAATGATTGAAACTTACGGTACTCCCCTACGTTTCACATACTTACCCATGGTGAGTAAGAAAATTCAGCAGGCGAAGATTCTTTTCCAGACTGCCATTTTAAAGAACAACTATCGCGGCGATTACAAATATTGTTATTGTACAAAAAGCTCACATTTCAGACACATTGTTGAAGAAGCTTTAAAAAACAATATCCACCTCGAAACTTCTTCTGCTTTTGATATGCCTATGGTTGATGCACTGGAGAAAAAAGGTGCATTAACTAAAGATACCACCATTATCTGCAACGGATTTAAAACTTACCAATACAAACAGTATATCATTGATATGCTGCATGATGGGTACACGAATATTATTCCGGTTTTAGATAACAAGGAAGAATTTAACCTTTTTGATGATGAGGTCGATATCGACACTCCTTGTAATCTGGGTATCCGTATTGCTGCTGAAGAGCAACCAGATTCGCAGTTTTATACTTCGCGCTTAGGTGTGCGTATGGAAGATGTAATTGATTTTTACAATAATAAAATTGTACACAATCCTAATTTCAGGGTTAAATTATTGCATTTCTTTATTAATTCAGGTATTACCGATTCGCCTTATTACTGGAACGAATTGGAAAAATACGTAACCCTTTACTGCAAATTTAAAAAAATCAACCCTGATTTAGATACGCTTGATATTGGTGGCGGTATGCCCTTTAAAGATTCGTTGGTTTTTGATTTCGATTACGAGTATATGGTAAATGAAATTGTAAAAAGGATTAAAGAAATCTGCGCCATCCACGAAGTAATGGAACCAGATATTATTACCGAATTTGGTAAATACACCGTTGCCGAGGCTTCGGGCATTTTATACAAGGTTCTAGGCCGTAAACAGCAAAACGACCGTGAGCGATGGTTAATGTTGGATGGTTCTTTCATTACCAACTTACCTGATGTTTGGGCTTTAAACCAAAAATATATCCTTCTCCCAATAAATAATTGGGATGCCGAATACGAACGCGTTAACTTAGGTGGTATTACCTGCGATGGACAGGATTACTACAACCAGGAAGCACACATGAACAGTGTGTTTATGCCTAAAACGCGTAAAGTGCAGTATTTGGGATTCTTCCATACCGGCGCATACCAGGAGGTATTGAGCGGATATGGCGGTATACACCACTGCCTGTTGCCAAGTCCGAAACACGTGTTGATCCGTAGAAACCGAGACGAAAGTTTCAATTTTGAGGTTTTTGGCGAAGAACAGAACAGCAAGCAGGTATTGAAGATTTTGGGGTACTAATTCAGTTTTCAACTGGCAATTTTCAGTTCTCAGTTGGAGATATGTAAATTATAAACTTTCCACAATAGGCTAAAGCAAAGCACAAGTTTCTTATTTTTACAATATATAAATACCTTAGTTGAATAAGCTAAGGTATTTTTTTGCCCTAAACCTTTAACCTACACCTAAAACTTTAAATATGCAATTTGGTAAAGTAGAAGATCCATCCATAATAGATTATACCCTTCCTGCTGACGCTCCGGAAACTAAAGCAGTTTTAGCTACAAATAAACCCAAACAATCTTTTAAGGCTTATGTAGGCTGTGCAAAATGGAACAAAGCAGATTTAAAGGGCTTTTACCCAAAGGGAACAAAAGACGAGCTTACCTATTATGCTACTCAATTTAATTCAATAGAACTTAATGCCACCTTTTATGGTATGCCGACCAGCGAGCAGGTGATTACATGGACAAAAAAAACACCCGCTGATTTTAAGTTTTTTCCAAAACTGACCAATACCATCAGTCACTTTAAAAGATTAATTAATGTCAAAGAGCCTGTAGCGCAATATTGCGATGCCATTAGTAATTTCGAAGATAAACTGGGTATGGCTTTTCTCCAATTACACGATAACTTCAAGCCGAAGGATTTCGAAAGATTAAAAATTGTAATCAATGAATTCCCAAAGGTGATTCCGCTGGGCGTTGAAGTGAGAAATACAGAATGGTTTATCAACCCCGCCATCGCAAATGAATTTGCCAAACTTTTTGAAGATAACGGGATAACCAACATCATTGTCGATACATCTGGACGAAGAGATATGCTGCACATGCGGTTAACTACGCCAACAGCATTTATACGTTTTGTAGGTGCCAATGATGATAAAATCGATAAAAAACGTTTAGATGACTGGATTGAAAGAATTGTAGACTGGAAAACACAAGGTTTAGAGAACTTATATTTTTTCGTACACCAGAATGTCGAACTCTCTTCTCCGCTATTTTCAGCTTATTTTACAGAGAAACTAAACAAAGCGATAGGAACCGATTTAAAGATTCCGGTAATGGCCAACCAGGCTGCTCCTAGTTCGCCCAGCTTGTTTTAGCTTATATTGAGTCGAGATTTGTAATTCCGGCTGAATGAGTTTTGGATTTTAATCCACGCTAAGTATTAAGCCCGAGGCTATATCATAAGTCGGCGTTTGTAATTTTTGATGGGCCCTATTTGTTAAAGATTCTTGGAATTTACCGTTATCCATATCCAAATTTTAAAGATATAGCGATATTATTGAAGGTTTTACATAGAATATTGTAAATTGAAACTATAAATTGTTAACTGAAAACCGTTTATATGTTAAAAACGCTAGATCTAAGCCAGGTAATGGTCCTCGATATTGAAACCGTTCCACAATATGCTTCCTTTCAGGATGTACCACCTCATTTTCAGGAGCTTTGGGAGCAAAAAACGCATTACCAACGTAATGGCGATCAAAATGCTGAAGACTTTTACGATCGTGCAGGTATAATGGCCGAATTTGGTAAGATTATCTGCATCAGCCTCGGCATTTTCTACACGGAAGAAAAAACAAACAAATTGCGCATCAAATCCTTTGCGGGTCATGATGAGTATGAAATACTTTCTCAATTCTCAGTATTGCTGAATAAACAAACGCCTAACTTGATGTTCTGCGCCCACAATGGAAAAGAATTTGATTTTCCATACCTGTGTCGGAGGCTTTTGATCAATCGTATAGAAATTCCATCACAATTGGAATTATCGGGCAAAAAACCATGGGAAGTTAATCATATCGATACGATGGAACTTTGGAAATTTGGCGACTATAAACACTTTACCTCGCTTAACCTTCTTGCTGCCATTCTGGATATTCCTACGCCGAAAGATGACATTAACGGCAGTCAGGTGAAACAGGTATATTATGAAGAAAAAAACCTGCCCCGCATTGTAACCTACTGCCAGAAAGATGTAATTACTACGGCGCAAGTACTATTAAAATTCAAAGGCATGGATATTATTCCAGAAGAAAATATTACCATTGTAACCTGATGCTAAACGTTGAAAATTTAAATATCGATTTCTACAACCGGGAAGATAAAAGCTGGTTCAATGCAGTTAAAAAAATCAGCTTTAATGTAAAGATAGGCACTATTTTGGGCATAGTAGGCGAATCGGGCTCTGGCAAATCGGTTACTTCATTTTCAATTATGCGTTTACATGATGAAGGCCTCGCCAAAATTACCGGTGATATAGATTTTGAAGACATTAGCCTGCTTCATTTAAATGCCAACGAAATTAGACAGATCAGAGGGAACCAGATTTCGATGATTTTTCAAGAACCCATGACCTCCCTAAACCCTGTTTTTACCTGCGGAGATCAGGTGGCTGAAGCGATTATTCTCCACCAGAGTGTAGATAAAGCTGAAGCAAAAAAGCAAACCATTGCCTTATTTAACGAAGTTCAGCTTCCGCGGCCCGAAAAAATATTTGACAGCTATCCGCATCAGATTTCAGGCGGACAAAAGCAGCGGGTGATGATTGCCATGGCTTTGAGTTGCAACCCGAAACTCCTCATTGCCGACGAGCCTACAACAGCATTGGATGTAACCGTTCAGAAAACCATCCTACAATTGCTGCTTAAGCTCAAAACAGAGCGCAACATGGCCATGATTTTCATTTCGCACGATTTAGGTGTGGTAAACGAAATTGCCGACGAAGTTGCGGTGATGTATAAGGGCGAAATTGTAGAACAAGGCCTGGCAAAATCGGTATTTGAAAACCCACAACATCCTTATACCAAAGGTTTACTGGCCTGCAGACCCTCACCCTCCTTACAATTAAAAAAATTACCGGTAGTAGCCGATTTTTTAAATAACGAAACTACAGATATACCACCCTATTTACTGGCAGCAAATCAGTTAACAGCAACTGAGATCGCCCAAAGAAGACAGACTTTGTATCAACAAAAACCATTGCTGCAAATTAAAGATCTCTGCACCTGGTACCCCATCCATAATGGATTATTCGGTAAGACTACCGATTATGTTAAAGCGGTAGACGGAATTAGTTTTGAGGTTTTTCCAGGTGAAACACTCGGCCTTGTTGGGGAATCTGGTTGTGGAAAAACAACCTTGGGCCGTACCATTCTCAGGTTAATCCAGCCAACTTCGGGTTCCATTAGATTTAATGGACAAGACATTACACATCTGAGTAAAAGTGAGTTAAGAAAGCTTAGAAAAGATATCCAGATCATTTTTCAGGACCCTTATGCTTCGCTAAACCCAAAACTAAGCATTGGTCAATCTATACTAGAGCCCTTACAGGTGCATGGACTTTATCAAAATGATGCCGGGCGCAAACAAAAAGTATTAGAACTTCTAGATAAAGTTGGTTTAAAGGCTGAGCATTTTAACCGCTATCCACACGAGTTTAGTGGTGGCCAGCGGCAGCGCGTGGTTATTGCCAGGGCTTTGGCATTGCAGCCTAAATTTATCATTTGTGATGAATCTGTATCAGCACTCGACGTATCTGTACAGGCGCAGGTGCTTAACCTCATCAGGTCTTTACAGGAAGAGTTTGGCCTCACCTACATTTTCATTTCACATGATCTGGCGGTAATAAAACATATTTCCGACCGTATTTTAGTGATGAATAAAGGCAAAATTGAAGAAGAAGGTTTTCCGGAAGAATTGTTTAATGCCCCGAAGGCTGAATACACCCAAAAACTGATCGCCGCCATTCCCGGTCATCAATAAATTATGCGAATTTTCCTTCCCATTGTTATCATACTATTTTTTTGCTCAAACACTTATGGGCAAAAAGTAGAAATTTTACAATCTACCCCCATTTTTAAACAAGTACCTTTCGAAGCATGTCACGCTTCAACACTGGTTGATCTTGGAAACGGAAAAATTATGGCAACCTGGTTTGGCGGCAAGTATGAAGGGAGCAAAGATGTAGTCATCTGGTCGGCAATTAAAAACGGAACAAACTGGAGCCAGCCTCTCGAAATTGCCAACGGTATACAAAACGACACCAGCCGTTTAGCCTGCTGGAATCCGGTACTTTTTAAAGCAAAAAACGACATCTTATTTTTACATTACAAAGTAGGACTAAATCCCCGTGAATGGTGGGCCGAATATAAAACATCTGTTAACAGTGGTAAAAGTTGGTATAAAGCTAAAAAACTACCTGATGGTTTTTTAGGCCCTATTAAAAACAAACCGATTCAATTGGCAGACGGAACCATCCTTTACCCTTCTAGTACCGAAAGCAAGGATGAAAAAACGTGGAATATCCACATCGAAAAATCGGACGCAAATGGTAAAAACTGGAGAAAAATTAAAATCAACTGTGATACCTTTGGTGTTATCCAGCCATCCATCCTCATTCATCCTAAAGGAAAATTGCAACTACTCTGCAGAAGCCGCCAAAATGTAATTGTAGAAAGCTGGTCTGTAGATCATGGCGAAACATGGTCAAAGCTTAAGCCCACCAAATTGCCTAACCCCAACTCTGGCAGTGATGCGGTAAGCCTAAAAGATGGCCGGCAACTGCTGGTCTACAACCCATTAACCGCAGGCAAAAATTGGTGGGAAGGCCGCTCGGTATTAAAGCTGGCCATATCAACCGATGGCGAAAACTGGAAAGATATTTACACCCTCGAAAACCATTTGCAGGGGGAATACAGCTATCCGGCCATTATCCAGGATCAAAATGGAAATATCCATATCAGTTATACCGCAGAGCGGAAGAAAATTACTTACATGGAGATCAGGTTAGTCCGTAGTCCGTAGTCCATAGAATGGAAAAACATCCTGAATAAGGGTTTATATGGCAAATAATATTTAATCAATTTTCAGTTGACAGTTTTCGGTAACAGTTTACAACCAGCAATCCAGCGATCTGACAATTAAATAATCTGTTTTATATTTAACTGTTAACCACAAAGCCATCAATGAACAAATAGCGGATGAACCTATTGGCCATCAACTATAAACCATCAGCCATAAACACTGTGCCCCCGCCAATGACAAATTAACCACCTAACCCTTTCGTTATCCATTTTCCATCATCCATCTTACATATTTTCTGTATCTTCGATAAATTCAGTTTAGCATATGGCAAAGAAAAAATCGGCAAATATTAAATTGGTTCTGAATCAATTGGTTAGTGATATTTTTGAAAAAAACAATAATCAACTCCTCAATTACAAACAGGTTTCGTCAAAATTAAACCTAAACGATCAGGAATCAAGAGAAACGATTTTAGAGATATTAAAAGAAGGAAAAAACAACGGAATTTTCTTAGAACCCGAGAAAGGAAAATTTAAACTTAAAGAACTGCAGAATTTCATTATTGGTACTGTAGATATGACTGCCGATGGTTCGGCTTATATCGTACCCGAAGATGAGTTTGAAAAAGATATTTTTGTTGCACCCCGTAAGCTTAAAAATGCGTTGCACGGCGATACCGTAAAAGCTTATGTATTTGCCAAAAAGAGCGGTCGTAAAAATGATGGCGAGGTAATTGAAATCATTAAAAGAGCAAAATCAGACTTTACAGGTGTGATTAAAATTTCAGACCGTTTTGCCTTTGTAATTGCCGACGATAAAAAAATGATGCATGATATTTTTGTGCCATTGGCTGATACGCATGGTGCAAAAAGTGGTCAAAGGGTTTTGGTAACATTATCCGATTGGCCTGAAAGTGCTAAAAACCCAATTGGTATTGTAAAACACGTGCTGGGCAACCAGGGCGAAAACAATACCGAAATGAATGCCATATTGGCCCAATATGGTTTTCCACTTGAGTTCCCCCCACAGGTAGAAAGAGAAGCCAATGCGATTCCGGAAGAAATTCCTGCTGCTGAAATTGCGAAACGCAAAGATTTTAGACAGGTATTAACCTTTACCATCGATCCGGCAGATGCCAAAGATTTTGATGATGCCATCTCTTACCAGAAACTACCTAACGGAAACTATGAAATTGGTATTCACATTGCCGATGTTTCACACTACGTGATTCAGGGAAGTGAACTCGATAAAGAGGCTTACAGCCGTGCTACTTCGGTTTACCTGGTTGATCGCGTAATCCCAATGCTACCCGAGCGTTTAAGTAACGGCGTATGTTCGCTACGTCCGCACGAAGATAAATTGTGCTTTGCTGCTGTTTTTGAACTTGATGAGCAAGCGAACATTCAAAACGAATGGTACGGCCGTACAGTAATCCACTCCAACCGCAGATTCACCTACGAAGAAGCCCAGGAAGTGATTGAAAATAAGACAGGTGATCATGCACCCGAAATGCAAAAACTGAATGAGCTGGCCTATATTCTGCGCGACCGTAAATTTAAAAACGGTGCTATCAGTTTCGAAAGTACAGAAGTTAAATTTAAACTCGATGAAGCGGGTAAACCAATAGGTGTTTACGTTAAAGAACGTAAAGATGCCCACAAACTGATTGAGGATTACATGCTTTTAGCCAACCGCAAAGTAGCTGAATTTATAGCTAAAAAAGTGAAGGGCAAAAACAAATTGACATTTGTGTACCGTGTGCACGATTCACCAAACATGGAAACCCTGAATACCTTTGCCAACTTTGCTTCGCGTTTTGGTTATAAAATCAATACTAAATCTGATAAGGAAATTGCAAAATCACTTAACCATTTAATGGCCGATGTGGAAGGCAAAAAAGAGCAGAATATTTTAACCTCGCTAGCCATCCGGTCTATGGCTAAAGCCATCTATACCACTAAAAAAACCAGTCATTATGGTCTGGCTTTCGAATATTATACCCACTTTACTTCGCCTATCCGTCGTTACCCCGATGTGATGGTGCACCGTTTACTCCAAACCTATTTAGATGGCGGCAAATCGGCCGATATGGAGTTTTATGAAGTTGCTTCAGTACATTCTTCGGCGATGGAAAAACGGGCTGCAGATGCCGAGAGAGCCTCGATTAAGTACAAACAGGCAGAATATTTAGAAAATAATATCGGTACCGAATACAAAGGTGTTATTTCAGGGGTAACCGAATGGGGCATGTATGTAGAAATTGAAGAGAATAAATGCGAAGGTATGATCCGTTTACGCGATATATCTGACGATTTTTATGTACTTGATGAGAAAAATTACTGTATTGTTGGCCAAAGAAAGAAGAAAAAATACCAACTGGGAGATGAAGTAATGATCCGGGTAAAAAAAGTTGACCTTTCTAAACGCCAGATCGATTTTACCCTAATTCCTGATTAAAAATTAAGACATTTGTGCCCGAAACACAATGTTTAAACAAAACATGCAGACTACAGAACAATTACAGCAGATTTTAAATAACGCAATACAAAATTTAAATTTACCAGGTTACCCTAAGCAACTTTACGATCCAATCAGCTATATCATTAACCTTGGCGGCAAACGTGTAAGGCCTCTATTGGTACTAATGGCTACCGAGTTATTTGGTACTGATGCCAACGAATCTGTTCATGCTGCCATGGCCATTGAAATTTTCCATAATTTCACTTTGGTACACGATGATATTATGGATAATGCACCATTGCGCAGAGGCCAGGCAACGGTACACGAAAAGTGGAGCACCAACGTGGCTATTTTAAGCGGTGATGTGATGATGGTAGAAGCCAATAAAAACCTGGCAAAGGTAAATCCTGTTTTCCTTAAAGATACACTGGATACTTTTAATGCTACCGCTCAGGGAGTTTGCGAGGGGCAACAGTTGGATATGGAATTTGAAAGCCGTGATGATGTAAGTATTGAAGAGTACATCAACATGATCAGACTTAAAACGGCAGTATTATTGGGCGGTGCACTGAAATTGGGCGCTATTATTGCCGGTGCATCTGCAAGAGATGCAGATTTGATTGAACAATTTGGAGAAAACATTGGCATCGCCTTTCAATTACATGATGATATTTTAGATGTATATGCCGATCCCGAAAAGTTTGGTAAACAGGTTGGCGGCGATATTATCGCCAATAAAAAGACTTTCTTACTGCTAAAAGCGCTTGAACTTGCCGAAGGCGATGCCGAAACTGCTTTAAAAACCTGGATTTCCGCTAAAGCGTTTAATGCACAGGATAAAGTAAAAGGCGTTAGGGCAGTTTACGATACGCTGAATATACAGCAGATTGCGAAAGAACACATGAACCATTACCGCGATAAAGCTTTGGCCTTATTTGCGCAGATAAATGTGAGTGATGAAAGAAAAGCCGACCTGTTAACATTGACCAACCAGCTGATGGACAGGGAATATTAAGGTATTAGTCTTTCGAGCGAAGAACAACGAAGCCGAGGAATCCAGATCTAAAGCGCTCTCCCGAACGTGTGGGACTGCGTTTCAGTCGGTGACGTATTTCATATATTTCCTAAGCCTTTGCCAACTTATATTTAATCCAAAAATCAGCTGATTTAGCAGAAGATTCAGCCCCAGACATTGGTCTTTGACTGCCACCACCCATTCTTCCTCCCATACCGCCGCGGCCACCTCCGCCCATGCCTCCAGCTCCCATCCCACCTCGGCCGCCTGATCTTCCGCCACTTCTGTTTCCGCCTTCAGGAGCACCTTCTCTTTTAAAACCAGATTTACCTGATTCGTTAATTTTGATATGATAAACAATAGGTTTTTTAAGATCCAAGCCTACCTGTAACTGTGCCAATGGAATGCTTAATTCATAAATCAGATCCCTGTTGGGATGAATGCTCATGCCTGTTTCAATACCGTCCTGATTAATCGCTGGCAATTCGCCATCAGCAATATTTTTAAAACCCGAAACCCTAATGCTTTTATTCGTAGTAGACAAATCATGCATTTCTTGATCAGAGGATAAAGTATGATGTACTTCCCCATCTTTTGCCATGGGTGGCCTTTCCATGAGTGGAAAAGTTAACTTCGCGCCATCCTTCTTTTTACCTGCAGTATTAATATTTAAGGTGATCCCTCCTCTTAGCACACTAAAAGTAGTTTGTGGGTCTAATGATTCTATGATGATATAGAGGTTTTTATCATCGTTAGCTAAGGCAAAAGCCAGCTTGGTAGCATCATTATATTGGTTGAGTGGTTCATTCCATTCGTTCGAAATACCATCGGCCTTAAACGGTTTTACCATGCGAATGTTTTCTTCTACCTCCTGCGCATACAAGAGCCCGCCAGAAATAAGTGATAAAATTAGCAAGGATATTTTCTTCAGATTCATTTGTATTCATTTTTAAATCAATGCCCAAATTTAATGCACCGAAATGTTAATTTATGTTATTTAACAGCGTTTAACATACTAGTTCGGAGTCGGCAGTCTGCAGTCTGAAGCCGATTAACCGATTCCCCAAGATATATGCGATTTGAGTTAAAGGGAAGAGGGCGGTTGAATAGTTTGGAATTAGGGCTTTTTGGTCGTTCAACTGAGTCCTATCAAAATGCCAGGCTTCGTGATATCGTCATTCCCAACTCGATTGGGAATCTTTCGAGGAAATGACGACTTTACTATTTAAATTAATCTCCCGTTTCCTCCTTTAAAAACTTATCGATAATATTTATGTATTTCAGTTCCTGCGTGGCAAAATACAATATTAAAAATTTAACCACAAAGAAGAAAGAGTGGAAGGCGCAAAGGCCATAGAGAGATTTATTTGTGATGGTCATCCCAAAAATTGATCTGATAGCTACGAATAGCAATCACGAAATATTCATAAATGACTTTGAAAGAGCAAAACTGATGAATAATTTTAATGCGAGTCCTTTAAGATTCTCTACTGCACGGGAATGATACCACGCCATTGATATCCGTCAATAGTATCGGAGTAGAAAGTCTGGCTGACAGATAATTGGCTGATCCTACAAATTAATCAGTTCACAAATAGTTCATTAACAAAAAAGGTCCTGATTTGCATCAGAACCTTTTTTATATTTTATTTCGTACTAATTATTCTGCAGCTGCAGCTTCTTCAGTAGCTTCGTCTTTTTTAGCTGCTTTTTTTGCAGGTGCTTTTTTAGCAGGTGCAGCTTCAACTTCAGCTACAACTTCTTTTTTAGCAGGTGCTTTTTTAGCAATTGCTGCTTCGATCTCCGCATCAGTGATAGGAAGAATAGAAACATATGATTTGTTATCTTGTTTCTTTTTGAAAACAACAGTACCATCAACTAAAGCGAATAAAGTATGGTCTTTACCAATACCCACGCCTTTATCAGGATGGTGTTTTGTACCACGTTGACGTACTAAAATGTTTCCTGCGATAGCTAACTGACCACCGAAAACTTTAATACCTAAACGCTTACTATGCGATTCACGTCCGTTTTTCGAACTACCGGCTCCTTTTTTGTGTGCCATGATTTTATATTTTGTAACCCGCTAAAAGCGGATTATTGGGTTAACAATTAATTATAACGTGATGTCAGAGATCTGAATCTTAGTGAAAAACTGGCGGTGACCGTTTTTCTTTTTGTAACCTTTTCTACGTTTTTTGTGGAAAACGATTACTTTATCACCTTTTAAATGAGATACGATCTTAGCTGAAACTTTAGCACCTTTAACTGCAGGAGCACCTACAGTAATTGCACCACCGTTATCAACCAACAATACATTATCAAATTCAATACTAGCGCCTTCATCTCCTTGTAATCTGTGTACAAAAAGGTGCTGGTCTTTAGCAACTTTAAATTGCTGCCCTGCTATATTTACTATTGCGTACATTGTTTAAATATTAGTTTTTTAATTTTTATTTAACGAGGTGCAAATATAGAACAAATTCAATTAACACACAAACACATATCAAAAATATTTTTCACTAAAATCATGCAAAATCGGGATTCGTAGGATTTCAGGGTTTCAAGATCGATTTTATATTATATTTTTCGAAAATCATGGCCCTAAAATTAATTTGAGCTAAATATAAAACAGCTTTTTTTTTATGGTTTGTAAGTGCAGAAACCTATGTTTCTAAACCTGATTGAGCGGAATAGCCCGGAGCGCAGCGAGGACTATAAGCGAAAGCAGGACTATATACCGCCAAGAACCACCACATGCTCATTTCCTAACTTTTGCTCATTAAGAAACAACAGAAAACATAATAAAATTTGGAGCACAGTGCCTGCACAAAGCATTACGTTCCGCTCCCGTTTTCCGCTTATACGCTTCGCTGCCTCGTACCTCGTTGCTGCAGGGTATCGCTCCAACCGGGGCTAGGTGGCTGCACCTGTATTTCATTTTGAGGGTTGCCAGGTGCAGAAACCCTGGTACCTAAACCTGATCCGATAGCCTATCGGATGAGCGGAATAGCCCGGAGCGCAGCGGGGACTATAAGCGAAAACAGGACTATATACCACCAAGAACCATTGCATGCTCATTTCCAAGTCGTAAAAAGTATTTACCCTGTACGATCAACCTTCATGGCGCCCCCCCGACTCCACTCAAAAGAGCAATCGAAACAAATTATGTGCCTACATATCTTACCGGTAAAATATTACCCTTCCATTGTTCATCTTCAATCAGCTATTACATCATCCAATTTTACATCTTCCATCTTCTCTCCACTAAAAAATGTTAAAATATTTTTTAATTACGAATATTTCGTAGATTTACGAAAATTAAATAGAAAATAATATCAAAATCATGAAAAGAATTTTAACTACCTGTTTGGCTACGGCCATTTTATTTTCTGCAAAGGCCCAGGAACCAGATAAAGCATTGGCCAGGGTACGCTATACTTTAACGCACGTAACCGATACTACGCAGAGAGATAAACCTAAAGTGGAAAATCTGCTTTTGGTAACCGGTAAAAACGCGTCGGTATTTACCAGTTATGATAGACTAAACCAGGCGCAGAACATGCAAAAGCAGATACAGGAGCAAATGAAGAACCAGATAGGCAACGGCAACATGAAAATTGAAGTAAAAAGCGAGACGAAAGTGCCCCTTACCCAGGAAGACTATTTCTTTTTTGCGAATGAGCATAAAATGATTACGAAAGAGCGGGTGTTTAACAATTACCTGGTTGAAGAACCTGCTGCAGCGATTGACTGGAAGATATTAAAAGATACGATGAGTTTCTCCGGGGTTGCCTGCCGAAAAGCAACTGCACATTTTAAAGGCCGTAACTGGATAGCCTGGTTTGCTCCTGAGATTCCATTTCAAAGCGGTCCATGGAAATTAAATGGCCTACCCGGCTTAATTATAGAAGCTTACGACGATAAAAAGGAAGTAAAATATGAATTTGCCGGAATTGAAAATGTAAAGGAAGCAAATGCTACAGACAATGCGGATGGAGAGGTTAAAATGGCAGCCCCAAGTGGCGGAGTGAGTTCGGTAAAAATTATGGGTATGGATATCAGCACAACCTACCTTGGGCCTGAAATCAAACTACCTGCCAACGCGATAAAAACCACCCGCAAAGAACTTGATAAACTGAAAGCGGCCCGTGATAAAGACCCGCAAGGCTTTATGCAGGCACAAATGGCTGCAAACGGCATGCAAGGCTCGTTCAAAACCAACCAGGCACCCAGGCCTACAGGCACAACTGCAAATAAAGCTGAAATTAACAACCCAATAGAAATTGAAGATAAAAAATGAGAAAGTTCATTTTAAGCTGCTGGCTCTCGCTGGCAGTGCTTTCCGTTTTTGCACAAAAGCCCCTTAAAGGCTCGGTAAAAGATGCCAATGGCAAGGGTATTGAATCAGTTAACGTAACGCTAAAAGATGCCGAAGGCAACATCATCAATTTTGCCCGGACCAATAAAAGTGGTGCGTTTACCATCGAACTCAAAAACGATCAGATTTCAGGTTACAAAATTGAAGCTTCGAGCATTGGTTTTAAAAAGCTGGTTACCACAGTAACCGATGCCGCTAAAAGTTACGATCTGATTTTACAACCCAGCGAAACCATGCTGGAAACGGTAACCGTTAAAAACAGGCCTTCATTAAACGCCAGGGGCGATACTTTAAATTACCGTACTGCTGATTTTGCTGATCAGCAAGACAGAAGTATTGGTGATGTATTAAAAAAAATGCCTGGTGTTGAAGTGGCTGAAGATGGCAAGATCAGTTACAATGGAAAATCGATATCCAACCTGTATGTGGATGGCGATAATTTACTGGACGATAAATACAATATAGGCACTAAAAGTATCCCCCATGGAGCAGTTGATAAGGTACAGGTAATTCAAAACGATCAACCTATTAAAATGATGCGCAAAAATAATATGAGCGATGATGTTGCCCTAAACCTGGTGATTAAAGATGAGGCTAAGCTTAAAGTTATGGGCGATGCCACTGTTGGCGCCGGCGCACCTAATCGATTTGACGAAAACCTAACCGCCATGCTGTTTAATAAAAAGCTAAAGTTTATTAACAACATAAAAGGAAACAATATTGGCATTGACCCTGGTGGAGACCTTATTGCACACAATTTTTCTGATTATGCAAAAAAACTGGATAACGACAAACCCAACGCACTGCTCTCTACTGGTGCTGCCGGAGTGCCTTCCTTACCACAAAGCAGATATCTATTTAATAAAGCTGGCTTAATTAACCTGAACAATTTATACAAATTCAATCCTGACCTTCAGTTGAGGGCAAATATCTCCTATTTATATGATCAGCGACGTCAGGAATACAATAAATTCTCGGAGACTTATCTTCCCGGACAAACCATACGCTATGCTGAAACACAGCGCAATGCCATTAATCCACAAAAATTAAGGGCGCAATTTAATTTAAACGGCAATGCGGAGCAATATTATTTGAACAATAACCTGGTATTGGAATATACACCGTTTAAAACCACATCGGATTTTGTAATTAACAATATAGCGGCCAACCAAATACTTAAACAGGAAACCTTCGACCTGTCGAACGAATTTAATTACCGGAAAAAGCTAAAATCGGAGGATGTAATTAACCTCTACTCCTACTTAAATCACACCACACAACCCGAAACCCTGAATATTATGCCCGGCCTAAATGCCGATGTTTTAAATAACGGGAATAGCTATCTGGGATTAATACAATTTATTAAATTACCAACCTGGTTCACTAACAATTATGTATCGTTTGCTTTTGTAAAAAATAATTTTGTACAAACCTACAAAGCAGGTTTCAATGTACAACAGCAGCAGCTTAATTCGGAACTTTTCCGCACACAAAACAACCAGCAAACAGAGCCTGTTACCGGTAATACAGTGAATAACCTTGATTGGCTTAAGACCAAAATTTATTCTGAAGCTATTTACGAGTATAACAACGAGAAGTTAAAGGCTAGTTTGAGCTTGCCGTTAAGCTACAACCACATCAACTATAACGATGTACTTAACCAGTTGGATAACAGCCTGAATAAACTATTCATAAATCCTTCATTTAATTTGAAATACCAAACCAGTACCGAAAATTATGTAACG
Organism: Pedobacter terrae; assembly: GCF_900100705.1. Taxonomy (GTDB): domain Bacteria; phylum Bacteroidota; class Bacteroidia; order Sphingobacteriales; family Sphingobacteriaceae; genus Pedobacter; species Pedobacter terrae. Next base: position 79,709 of record NZ_FNCH01000001.1, on the reverse strand, counting down.
GCAAATTATAGCTTCAGAAATGATCTGGGCGGTATTAATGATATTTACCGGGGTACCATTTTAAAAAATTACCGCTCACTGTTTTCGAACGATGCACCAATTGCTGAATCCAAAACGCATAACGTGGGGGCCGGTTTTAATTTTAGAAAAGCCATGCAAATGTTATTTGCCAATTTAACGGCAAATTACAGCGATACAGAGTTGAATACTATTGCGGCCTATAACCTCAACAGCAACATTCAGCAGAAAATTGTTTTGCCGCTTAATAACCATATCCGTAACCTTTCTTTGGCAGCAAACGCAAGCAAATACCTGTTTACCTTAAAAAGTACGGTAAATGCCGGTCTAAGTTTTGCACAAAGCAAATACAGTCAGCTGCAGAACAATGAACTTTTACCTTTTAACACACAAACCATGGCTTATAAAGTTGGTATTGAAGCTAAGCTGGCCAACTTCATTAACTGGTCGTACGCTGCTAATTATGCCATAACTAACAATAAAGCCATGGTAGCTGGTGGGATAAAAACGAACTTTAAACAATTGAGACAACAATCTGCTTTGGCCATCACCACATTTAAAAACCTGTATTTGAATTTATCTGCAGAGCATCTCTTAACCCGGCAATCATCACAGCCTGATCTGAAGTATCTTTTTGCGGATGCCAACATGCGCTACAAATGGTTAAAGAAAAAGACTGATATTGAATTTGGAATCACCAACCTCACCAATATTAAAAGATTTGATGCCATTTACCTTTCAGCCAACTCCCTAACTACCGGAACTTATGATATCCCCGGACGGGTGGCCATGCTCAAAGCAACGTTTAATTTTTAATAAATCCACTGCAAATTTGTCAACTTTTTGGCTCCCTTGCTAATAAAGTTGACAAATTTAATTTGCCGAAGGCTTGGTATTAATCTGGATAAATTGCCCTTTTTGATCCATTTTCAACTCCATAATCATATTGGGATTCAATTGATCAATCGCTGCTTTACTCACCTTATTTCCATTTAGGTAATAACTCATACTGGTAACCGACGATTCTTTTGCTGCTGGTTCATCGCTGTTTTCCTTCGTGTTGACAGTAGATTTCATCACGAAAACAGCAGTAACTTTTTTTCCATTGGCAGCAGCTATGTTTCCAAAGCTCCCATTTGCTTGTTCAGCAAGCATAATCTCCTCAATCCGCTCACTAGGTGGAACTGAATCTGTAAAGTTGAATTGTTTAACAAAAACCCGTTTGTTTGAACTGCCATCAGCTTTAAAATGAAACTTAAATTGATCAACCTTTTTTTGAATTGCAGTCACTACATCATGCTGTGCCGAATCTCCACTATTACTGTTCTGTTTAAAAACAAAGGTAAATTTGGTAGCTGTATCTGTTTTATGCACCATTGGTGCTGCAATCTTTGTCTTTTTGTTAATTTTTGATTTTATTTTGGCTTCCACGACAGTTTCAGCCTGCTGATGCGGCATCACATTAACCGCCATTTTTGCTAAAGGGGATAAACTTTGCTGTATAGTCTTTTTATCAATGGTAAAAGCAAGCGTAATGCACAACAAAACCGGTAGAACAAGTATATAACGTGTTAAATTAACTTTCGATGAGCGTTTGGCATTCATCATCATGATCCTTTTCTTAAGATCAGACAGGTTGAAATTATTCACAATGGCAACCGAAGCCTGTAAACTACCAACATCCAGTAAACTATACTGATAAGCTTTTTTATCTATTCCTTTCTTAAGAATGCGGGCGTCGGTAATAAACTCAATGTTTTCGCGAACGGCCTTTTTCATCAGCCAAACACCAGGATTAAACCAGTAAAAAACCACACAAATTTCGGCCAGAATAATATCTAGCGTATGCCACTGCTCTACATGTACCTGCTCGTGTGCCAATATATTGGACAAATCTTCCTGCTTATGCAGGCCTGGATTAATATAAATGGTTTGCCAGAAACTGAAAGGGCTTACTTTATCTGCTAAAATTCTTACCGGATACTGATTTAGCTGATCAGGCGAAGAATTTCGATGCATGCGGTACAAAGAAATAAACTGCACCATTAACCGCAATGCCATTAATACCACGCCAACATAAAAGAATAGGTAAAGTATTTGCCACAATAACGGAACCGCATCTTGTTTTATCAACTGACTTACCTGTTGGTTTAAGCCGGGAACAAATGCCGGTACAGATTTATGGCTGGCCAGAAAATCGGTCAGGTTAATAAAAGGATAAGCGGAAGAAAAAATAATTCCAAATAAGAGAAACATTCTGTTAATGGAATAGAAAGTTAACCGCCGTAACACCAGGTAGTAGGTAGCCGAAAACAAAATCAGCACCAGGTTAATTTTCAATAAAAGGAGAAAGAAATGTGGCATAGCCTTTACTTTTCAGGGTGCTCTATTAAATTTATAATCTCTTTAAGTTCTTCGGCACTGATCTTTTTATCCTTCGCAAAAAAAGCAACAAGCTCTTTATACGAACTTTGAAAATAATTATTGACAAAACCGTTCATAAAACGCTTTTTATACTCTATCTCTTTAACCTTTGCACTATAGCGGTTGGCATTGGCAAAACGCTCACTGACCAGGTATCCTTTACGTTCCAGGTTTTTAATAGTCGATGCCAAAGTGGTATATGGCGGTTTAGGCTCGGGTAATACATCCATAAAATCTTTGATAAAGCCTTTTCCAACCTGCCAAACAGCCAGCATCGCTTCTTCTTCCTGCAATGTTAATTTTTCCATATTTACGAATATATCGTAAATATACGAAAACATCCTAAATATTAAAGACCTTAATCTAAATAGATTAAGGTCTTTAATTATGACAATAAATTAATTTTATTTTCCCTCTTCGCCTTTAGACTCAGGACTTCTGACTCCAGACTATTTCCCGCTTCTTTTTTCGGCCTGTAAAAGCGTTTGATCTATAACTTTACGCATTTGTACGGCAGCATCCAATAGTTTGGGATTACCATCAAAATCGCCGTAAATCACCACATGTTTTGTTTTTTCCTTGTATTTGAACAAAATATCATAACGTGGCACCGCCATTGATTTTACACTTTTCTTACCTATGGTATCCGGAAAATTCCAAAGTCCGATTTCATTGGCTTTGCCGTGCATGTAAAGAATATCGTCGTTTTTTAAAAAGATTTTTTTCTTAATTACCGAATCGGCCCCGTTTACATACTGATATTCGCCAGTGGCCGAGTTGTAGTGGTTTTCCAGGGTATCTTTAATGCCCCATTTGTACTCCATCGATACAAAATCTTTTTTCCGGAATGGTGCATTCTGGATAATAGGCTTATAATAGATGTAACAATAAATGATCATCGGCACGATAATCGTAATGGCTAAGAATATTTTTTTTCCTCTACTTGACACTTTGTATTTAATTATTGAATGAATGAATTTTGAATGATTGAATATTAAAACAGACTCAGGATTTAGGGCTACACTTCGGACTCCTTCAACTCCCCTTCCCACTTGCTGACCACAGCAGTGGCAATACTGTTCCCCACCACATTAGTTGCTGAACGGCCCATATCGAGTAACGGATCGATACCGATTAACAGCGCCAAACCCGCTTCAGGAATATTAAAACTGGCAATAGTACCCGCAATAACCACTAAAGATGCTCTTGGCACTCCCGCAATACCCTTACTGGTTAACATCAGGATTAACAGCATTGAAATTTGCTGCTCGAAACTTAAATGAATGCCATAAGCCTGTGCTATAAAAAGCGAGGCAAAGGTCATATACATCATCGATCCATCTAAATTGAACGAATAACCCAATGGCAGCACAAAACTTACAATTTTATCTTTACAGCCGAAACGTTCTAACAGCATCATTGTTTTCGGATAGGCTGCTTCACTACTGGCTGTACTAAAGGCCAAAATTGCAGGCTCCTTCATATCATTTACCAAGCGGAAAATACGTTTTTTAAGTATCAGAAAGCCTATGAAGATCAATAATGCCCACAAAATGATTAAACCAAAGTAGAATTCACTAATAAAAATGGCATAGGTATTCAGTACACTTAAACCCTGCTTGGCAATAATCGCCGTCATGGCACCAAACACAGCGAGTGGGGCAAAGTTCATTACATAACCCGTCATCTTTAAAATCACATGTGCGATAGCATCAAAAGCCTTAATTACAATAGCTCCTGCAGGGCCAATTGCCGCCGTTGCCACCCCAAAGAATAAGGAGAAAACTACAATTTGCAGGATTTCATTGTTAGCCATCGATTCGGCGATACTTTTTGGAAATACGTGTGCGATAAAATCTTTAACGCTCATGGCTGCTTTCTGAATCCCGGTATCAACCAGATGATCGGGCAGTGATAATTTCATGTGCTTGCCAGGCTCGAACAAATTCACCAGAATCATTCCTAACACCAGCGACATTAACGACATGGTTAAAAACCAACCCAACGTTTTGCCACCAATACGGCCAACCGCTTTGATATCGCCTACTTTCGCAACACCTACAACCAGCGTGGTAAATACCAGTGGGGCAACAATCATTTTGATCAGACGTAGAAAAATATCGCTCAACAGGGTAAAAAACTCTAGTTTTTTCTCCCTTATGGTCTCATTTTCTTTTTTGATTTTAGCGGCAGCTTTTTTATCTACTTTAAGCCGGCTATAAACCGCGCTTGTGGTATCAGTCGCTTTCGCAATGCTTACTTCTATACTTTTAACTTTTGCATCCGCATTCAGGATATTTTGATTGTAAACATTGATAGAATTTACGTTCAAAATATAGCCCAATGCAATCCCTGCAATCAGCGCGATAAAAATAAAAAGCGTGAGTTTGTTTTTCTTCATGAATAAAAAAAGTTTGTGGCAACTTAATTCGGTAAAACTACGATATTTACGGCTTGTAACAAATTTTGAGTTCAGGAGGCGTCAAAAATATATTATTTTGAAATCCTCATGTAACAAAAATTGTGTATCAACATCTAAAACGCAACGACAAACTCCTAAATGGAACAAAAAGACAAGTTATTTAAGCAGATCTTCGATTCGAATTCCAAAAAAATATTCCATTTATGTTATGGTTATACCGGCGATACCGACGCTGCAAATGATCTTTTACAGGAAACTTTTTTAAAGGTCTGGCAAAATCTGGATAAGTTCCGCAACAAATCTTTGATTTCAACGTGGATTTATCGCATTGCTGTAAATACCTGTTTAACCTACCTGCGGTCGGAAAAAAGACAGGCTAAGGACGAATTAACGGATAACATAATTGAAAATAAAGTAGAAGAATTTTCAGAGAAAAACGAACAGGTAGCCCTGCTTTATAAATGTATTTCTAAACTGGAAGAGAATGACCGTTTACTTATTACCATGGTACTTGATGAGCTTCCATACCACGAAATTGCTGATATTTCAGGAATCAGCGAAGGCAATTTAAGGGTAAAAATTCATCGTATTAAACAAAAATTAACAGAATTATATAGCCAGTATGCAAGCGTTTGATCAAATACAGGAGTTGTGGCAAAAACACGAGGTAGAAGTTAAGGTTTCTGCTGATGAGATGTTGCAACAAGCGAAGAAAGAAGTAAATGGATTAAAGCTGAAATCGGCCTTAAACATTGGAGGTATGCTGCTGTCTTTCATAGCCATTGCCGCATTATGGATATTTTTTCACTTCGAATCGTGGACTACACACGTAGGCATTAGCATTACCGTTATCGCCATTGGCGTTTATACTTTAATTCTTTACCGCGATTACCGTTTAATTTCAAAAAATGATTTCACCGCTCATCCTAATGAGTTTTTAAACAACTTAAAAACTTATCAGTTAAACCGTTACAAATTATACAACACACTTTATTGGTTTTACGCTATTGCCCTTTCTTTGGGGATAATATTTTATTTTGTAGAAATACTAGCCTACTTTAACGCTATACAGAAAGTAATTGCCGTAGGTTTAACAGCACTTTGGATTATTTTCTGCTCCACCATTTTACGCAAAGCGGTAATTAAGAGAGAAAAGGAGCGGATTGCCTTGCTGATTGAAAAATTTGAGCGCATTAGCGGACAGATTTCGACACCGGAATAATTTTAGGCACGGTTTTTTCGTTGTAAAATTCAACACACAAAATCCTGATGATTTGACTGCTGAAAGGCAATAAAAAACCAGGATCAGCTACCGTTGAAAAATTATGCTATTGAAAAAACTGATCATACCGATATTATTGCTGCTGCCTTTTTCTTTTGGTTTTAAACAGGATTTTACCCAGCCAGTACAACTCAACTGGGAAACTTATTTTAAAGGCAAAGCCGATGACCGTTCGCCATTTATTGCATTAACGGCAATGACCTGGGAGTACAGTTATAACAGTACCGTTTATCGAAACCGAGTTGTCATTGATCTTAAAAACGAAGTTCGTATTGACAAAAACCGCTCCTGGGTAAAGTGGGATAAAATTAAAAATCCCGATGTCAGAGCGAGTTTACTGCACCATGAACAGGGCCATGTAAACATTCAGTATATTTTGCTTTCTGAAGCCGAAAGGGTGTTAAAAAACCGTAATTATTCTGTTAGCAACTATAAAGCACAGATAGCTGAACTGGCCAACCAGATCAGTACATATTTCGATACCATGCAACGTAATTACGACGATGAAACCGAACATGGCAGCAACCATAAAATGCAGGCCCGCTGGGACCAGATTATCGAAGATAAAATGCAGGAATCTAGAACAGCCACACTGGCTCTACAGCAATAATTTTGGGATAAATATAATGGCCCCAACGGCTAAAGCTAAAAACGCAGTAACCAAAACCGCAGCAGCAGCCAGATCTTTTACTACTTTAATTTTAGGATGAAAATCTGGTGAAACCACATCAGCCAGTTTCTCGATGGCCGAATTTAAAATTTCGGCTACGATAACGGCTGAGATAACACCTAAAATGGCAATCCACTCTAAGGCAGAAAGTTTGAGGTAGAAAGAAAGACCAATAGCGACAATTGCCGCAAAAAGATGAACCCTCCCGTTATGATCGAGTACAAAGAACAGTTTTAAGCCATTAAAAGCATATTTAAAACTTTTGATTCGATTGATAATGGAAAATTTTTCGTTGTTCATTTTTTATTAAAACTCGTCATCCTGAATTCATTTCAGGATCCCTTTATATAAATAGATGCTGAAACAAGTTCAGCATGACGATTAGTCAAAAAACCGTAGCCCCAAGTCTATACTTCACACCCTTCCTCTTCTACCTTAAGTTTAGTTTACTTCGCTAGTCGAAAAAGTATTCCCACTTAACTTGTATTGCAAAGTTTTGGTCACCGCTTTAGTACCATCTGAACTATCCTTTACAGGAAACGAACGAAAAAGATCGCCATTTTTAATAAAAAACTTATCGTCACCAACATAGCCTTTCTTTTGACTTGCACTTAAAGAGGGAAAACTAATTTTATTGAAATCGCCACCAGCGTATTCAAAAACGTTGAGATCGGAAACATTTTTTTTGCTTAACAATTGAATGTATAATTCCGGATTTCCGTCGTTATCCAAATCCATATTCCAGGCATCGGTGATGATACCTTTACGATCAATAGCTGCTGAACGGTAATGATTGCGAATCGAATCAGACATTAAAATCTGGTATCCACCTATCGAATCTACCCCTTTTCCCCAGCTCACAATTTCGAAGTTTAATCCAGGTTTAACCTCAATATCTTTATAAAAAGGGAAAGGATTTTTTATTCCTTCAACCGGGGCTGTAACAACAGTTTTGGGTTTATCTTCAGTACATGCCAAACAAAACAGCATCCCTGCAATGCACAGGAGATGCTGTAATGTATATTTCTGTAGTTTCATTTTAATAAGGGAAGTTTGGTTGTCCCAAATTAAGGATTTTAGCCTATCAAAGCAATTATTTATTTTTTAGTGTCTACAGTAACATCAGGAGCTCCGTTATTTAAAACCGTTTCTGTAGTTACACTCCTTCTACCGCTTGGGGCAATAACGATAGTCTTTAAAACCCGCTTCTCCCCTTTCGGAACAGTGATTTTTACCGGACCAGTGTATAAAAAAGCATTTTCTGAAGGGCGTGATAAATCAATTGAATAATAGATTTTACCACCCCTTACCGGCACCTTTAAATCGATTGTAAACTCACCACCAGTTAAATTTTTGTCGCTCAGACCAATTGGAGTCGGTACCCAATAATTCACATTCATTTTATCTAAACGGGCTAAATGTACAGGCAAACGTTCTTCGCTAAAGTTCTTTAAATCTTTCCGTTCAACCGGCGACCATGCAATTTCTGCCAGAGCCAGGATACGCGGATAGGCATGATTTTCGGCTTTTTCAGATGTTTTAATGTACTCAGTCCACATATTGGCTTGTACACCCTTGATATATTTACGCTGATCGGCAGTTAATACTTTCGGAATCGGATCGTAAGCGTATATTTTCTGATATGGTGCAAAACCGCCTATAGTAACTGGCTCGTCAGGAGAATTAGATTGTTTGTGATCGATATACAACCCCATCGAACCAGGCGTCATAATTACATCATGATTTTGCTGTGCTGCAGCAATACCGCCATCTTCACCTCTCCAGCTCATTACTGTAGCATTGGGAGCTAAACCGCCTTCTAAAATCTCGTCCCATCCAATAATAGACCGGCCTTTAGCATTTACATGTTTTTCTATCGTCTGGATAAAATAACTTTGAAGCTCGTGCTCATCTTTCAGCCCTTTTTCTTTCATTAGCGCCTGGCAAAATGGCGATTCTTTCCAATAGGTTTTAGGCGCTTCATCGCCACCGATATGGATATATTTTGAAGGAAAAACGGCAATCACCTCGTCCAGAATATTATTCAACATGGTAAAAGTATTGGTTGATGGCACGAAAATATCATCAAAAACTCCCCAGGTTTGTTGTACCTGTTTGCCTTTTCGGCTACCGGCCCAGGGGGTTTTATCGCTGATAAAAGTATCACGATCAGGAAAACAGCTTAATTCCGGGTAGGAAGCAATTGCAGCAGAAGCATGACCAGGTAATTCAATTTCCGGGATTACCGTAATGTACTTAGCAGCGGCATATTTAACAATATCTTTAGCTTCTTCCTGCGTGTAAAAACCTTTTACCGGTGTAAGGTAATTTCCATTACCCGGGTAATGACCAATAATAGTACCATTGCGCGATGAACCGATTTCGGTTAGTTTAGGGTATTTTTTTATTTCTAATCTCCAGCCCTGATCATCAGTTAAGTGCCAGTGAAAAGTATTAATTTTATAATAAGCCAACTGATCGATGTATTTTTTGATAAAAGAAATCGGAAAGAAATGACGGCTTACGTCAAGCATTGTTCCACGATAAGCAAAACGTGGATAGTCATTAATATTAACAGCTGGGATAGTTATTTTATCAGCCACTTTATCAGGCATCATTTGCATAGCCGATTGAACGGCATAAAACAGCCCTGCGCCTTTTCCTGTTAAAACGATCTGTTTTGGTGTAACTTTAATGGTGTAACCCTCTGCAGGTAATTGATCTGCACCCACAGATGTTAAAATAATAGCCTTTTGGTTGGGTTGGGTAATTTTAGTTTCCCGTAAAGCAAACCCGGCCTTGGTTACCATAAAAGCATTTAATAAATCAGTCATCTTCGCACCATCAATGCTTTGATTGACTAAAATTGTGGTTTTATCTAATTCGAAATTTCCGCTTGCCCTGGTAATGGATACCGGAGCAGGTATAATCCCCAGGTTGGGGTCGCGCTGCGCAAATACACTCGAACTGATTAATACTCCAATAAAAATCGATAATGCTTTGTTCATTTTTGTGTTGATTTTATAGCTTAAACTAATTATTTAAACCAAGATAGAGATTATGGATAAATTACGAATCCCACATTCTTGTTACAATCCAGATCAACCGTTTGATTGGGGAACGCAACGCAGATAAATATGCAGATTTTTTTTTTATATCAACTTTTTATGGTTGTTTTAACCACAGATAAAAAGATGAACACAGATATTTTTTTTGAAAATCAGGTACAGCAGCATTTGGGTTAAGATAGTCCCGCTCCCGCTTCTGCCAATTTGAAGGAAATTGGCATCCCGCTCCGATCGGGTTTAGGTGGCGAGGTTGGTTAAACTATTTGGGGTTGCAATGTGTAGAAGAAACCATGAGCACTATGCTATTAAACCGCTAATAGCAGCAGAAAAAAACTGTGTTTTTAAACCTGATTGCAATGGAAAGCACGCAAGCGAGGTACGAATGCGGACTTGTAATGAAAAGCAGGACGAACTTTAAAAAGCACTACTGAAATTGCTTTCCAAAAAACGGAGGATTTATAAAATAAGATTTACTTTGATAGATCTCTCGACTACGTTGCCCTTCGCTCGATATGACGATTTTATTTTAGGTTTAGATTGCAAAGCCTGTTGACTAAATGTAAAGCAAGACCAACTTTAAAAAGCACTCCTGCAATTGCTTTCCACAAAAAATGGAGGTTATTATAAAATAAGATTTACTTTAAAAGATCTCTCGACTACGTTGCACTTCGCTTGAGATGACGATCGGCGTGATCGGGATGACATCCATATACAAAAAAAGAGAAACCATTGCTGATTTCTCTCTTTTAAAATATGTTAAAATTATTTTTACGCTTCTACAGGATGCTCTTTAGCGGCCAAATACCTTTCGGCATCAAGCGCAGCCATACAACCAGAACCCGCAGCAGTTACTGCCTGTCTGTAGTACATATCCTGCACATCGCCACAGGCAAAAACACCTTCAATATTGGTCAAGGTAGAACCTGGTTTGGTAGTTAAATAACCGGTTTCATCCATATCCAACTGTCCTTTAAAAATATCAGTATTCGGTTTATGACCAATAGCTACAAAGAAGCCTTCAACGGCGATATCAGATTCTACACCTGTTTTGTTATTTAAAACTTTAACAGCAGTTACGTTTTTACCGTTACCTAAAATTTCCTGCGTTTCGGTATTGTAATGAACTATAATATTTGGTGTCGCCAATACCCGGCTCACCATCGCTTTAGAGGCTCTAAATTCATCACGGCGAACCAATAAATGCACGGTTTTACAAAGTTTGGCTAAGTAAGTTGCTTCTTCGGCAGCGGTATCGCCGGCCCCTACAATCGCCACATCCTGACCTTTGAAAAAGAAACCATCGCAAACGGCACAGGCAGAAACACCAAAACCATTGTATTGTTGCTCACTTGGCAAACCTAACCATTTAGCAGTGGCACCAGTTGCAATAATTACAGTATCAGCAGTAATGGTTTTAATTTCATCAACCACTACTTTGTGTGGTGTTGAAGAGAAATCTACAGAACTTACATAACCAAAACGGATATCGGTGCCAAAACGTTCGGCTTGCTTACGGAAATCTTCCATCATTTCCGGTCCCATAATTCCTTGCGGGTAGCCAGGGAAATTTTCTACATCTGTAGTTTGCGTAAGCTGTCCGCCAGCTTGCATACCGGTATACATGATTGGTTTTAGATCAGCTCTGGCAGCATAAATTGCAGCAGTATAACCTGCAGGACCTGAACCTATAATTAAACACTGAACGTGTTCGTTTTCTTGTGACATTATATAATAAGTTTGAAATTCATTAATCGTAGCGCAAATTTAATGCTTTAAATAATTGTTAACAAGCGCACTTTGTCAACATAGTTTACTTATTAACAAGCGCAAAGCGCTTCGCATTTGGCGAAAAGCGCTCAAATAGTATAAATACTGTGGTCAGTTATTACTGACTTAATGTTTCATCTATTTTAATTTAAGAAACAATTAATGTTTCTAATATTACCGCTGTTTTTAAACTAATAGTTTTCTGAAAAAAATTCGGGAGTTAAATAAAATATAGTATCAATAAAATATAAAATTCCATCTTTTGACAATACGTTTTCATCATGTAAATCTTCTAAAAGAATACCCAAATCGCGGTTTACATAGTCATGATTTCTGTTATTCTCGAATAAATTGTAAGATAAAAACTGTTTAACAACAGTCAAATCAGTAATTTCTGTTGATTTAATAAATTCTTGCTTAATTACGGCATAGAGTATTTCGTTAATAACTTTAAAGCCTAATAATTCGTAAGCTGAAGATTTAAAAAAATAATTATGAATAAGCAAACTATTAAAGTAATCAAACCAAGATTCATAAAATATTGAATCGTTAATTTTAATTACATGAAAATCATCATAATAATAAACTCGTTGCTCTGCTCCGGCACTAATAAATTTATCTTCAGAAATTTCGGCCGAATAAAATAAATCCTCTGTTAGTGCGAAGTTAATCAGATTGACTTTTTCTTCACTTTTGAAATGCTTTTGTTCTTTAGATCTGAGGCTTGTTTTCTCATTTCTTCTAAGGAAATTTTGCACTTTTTTGAGTTGGCTTGTTGAGCCAATTGATCCATCTCCAATAATGATATTCTGTAATTCATTTTTAATATTCTTCATTAAAATGGTGTGTACAAAGATACTAATAATATTCTTATCCTACATTTAGCATTGATTCACCTTAATGATATCATCTTCAAAGAAGTTTATCAGATTTTAAGTCTGTATTACCCCAACACTAAACTTTTTCGTAATCGGCGATTGATTGGCTGCCTCAATTCCCATTGAAATTACCTTTCTGGTTTCGAGTGGATCGATAATACCATCGACCCAAAGTCGTGAAGCAGCATAATATGGGGTGGTTTGGCTATCGTATTTATCGGTAATTTCTTTCAATAGTTCAGCCTGTTTTTCAGGGGTAATTACTTCGCCTTTAGCTTTTAAAGATGCTTCCTGGATTTGCAACAGCGTTTTAGCTGCCTGTGAGCCACCCATAACCGCGATTTTTGCTGTAGGCCAGGCGTAAATTAAACGCGGATCGTAGGCCTTACCGCACATGGCGTAATTACCGGCACCATAAGAATTACCTAACACGATTGTAAATTTAGGCACTACAGAATTGGCAACGGCGTTAACCATTTTGGCCCCGTCTTTAATGATACCACCATGTTCGGATCGGCTGCCGACCATAAAACCGGTCACATCCTGTAGAAAAACCAATGGAATTTTTTTCTGATTGCAATTCATGATAAAACGGCTTGCCTTATCGGCACTATCCGAATAAATTACCCCGCCAAACTGCATTTCCCCTTTTTTCGATTTCACCACTTTACGTTGATTGGCCACAATACCTACGGCCCAACCATCAATACGGCCTAAACCACAAACAATACTTTGCCCATAGCCTTTTTTATATTCTTCAAATTCGGATCCATCAACCAAACGGTTAATAATATCCATCATTTCATAAGGTTTATCCCTGCTTTCAGGAAAAATGCCGTACAGTTCCTCTTCTTTTTCTTTTGGTTTAACAGGCTTAATCCGATCGAAACCTGCATTTTGAGGAGCGCCCAGCATACTCATAATATTTTTGATGCTATCTAAACAGGCCTGATCGTTAGGATGTTTATAATCGGTAACACCCGAAATTTCGCAATGCGTAGTTGCTCCACCTAAGGTTTCATTATCTATTTCCTCTCCTATCGCCGATTTAACCAGATAAGACCCTGCTAAAAACACAGAACCGGTTTTATCCACAATCATAGCTTCATCGCTCATAATGGGTAAATAGGCACCGCCTGCAACACAAGCACCCATAATAGCCGAAATTTGTACAATTCCTTCTGACGACATAATGGCATTATTTCGGAACATTCTACCAAAATGTTCTTTATCCGGAAAAATTTCGTCTTGCATGGGCAGATAAACACCAGCACTATCAACCAGGTAAATTACCGGCAGACGGTTTTCCATGGCAATTTCTTGCGCACGAAGATTCTTTTTGGCTGTCATAGGGAACCAGGCGCCTGCTTTTACGGTTGCATCGTTAGCCACAATCATACATTGCCGGCCGCTCACATAACCAATACCACAAACCACCCCGGCCGAAGGACATCCGCCTTGCTCAGCGTACATGCCATCGGCGGTAAAGGCGCCAACCTCTAAAAAATCAGAATCTTTATCAATTAAATATTCAATCCGCTCACGGGCCAGCAGCTTACCTTTTTCCTTTTGTTTTGCCGCATTTTTTTCGCCACCACCCAGGTATATTTTTTTGAGTCTGGTTTTCAGTTCGTAAACCAACTGCTTGTTTACATCCTCGTTTTTATTGAATTCGATATTCATGGAGGCAATTTAAATTTAATTTTAGAAAAACAGTATTGACCAAAATGGTTTCTGGTCTACCAACTGGTTTAACCGCAAGTGCGCTAGATTTTTAAACACAGAGATCACAAAGAAAAAGCACAGAGCGCAAAGAGCGGTATATGCTTCAATTTAAACGCTAAGTTTTAACCACAGAGCTTGATAGAAAAAGACACTAAGCATGAAAAAAACTATTATGACCCGGCACCACTCTATGTAAAACTACGTGATCTCTGTGGTCAATCATTTAATTAATAAATCACTCCATCAATCTTTATCTTTTGATATTTCTCTGCCCAGCCTTTACCTCTTATATATTTGACCAGAGTGGGATGGCCTTTTAAATTTGGATGATAAACAGGATCAAACGAAAAAGTGATTTCATCATCTGATTTTTGAACCAAGTCACTTCGTTATCATTTTCATCTTTTTTGCCCGTGGTGAAAAACTTATCGCCCTGCTTTGCAGAAAAATCAGCTCTGGTATATGTTTCTAAAGGACTATCGGGATAGCCCTCAATCAATTTATTATTTTCGTCTATCCTTAAATAAAATGTGCTTGTCGCATCGCCACCTACCAAAGAATAAAACGTGTAAAAAAGCTTATTATTAATTCGAACTGTGTCCTGAATTTCGGTATAGGACTGCGCATTCATATACCATAAATTACCAATCTGCATCGGTAAAAATGAATCAGCTGCCAAATGCTGATCTTTCCTGGTTTGGCAAGAAAGGATAAACAGGCTAACTAAAATAAAACTTAAGAAGCTATTATTTTTGATCATGAGCGAATCTATTTTATATTTAAACTTAAATATAAACAATACGCTACATTGTAAGTAATTAGTTTACAAAATGATATAAGAAAACCACTTCTCCGCTAAATGCAGGTTTTTTCTGATCTTCAATTTCCATTTCGATAGCCATATTAACTTTAGTTACGCCACGGAGATTAATAATAGAAGCCAGCTTTGCTTTTAACCTCACCTTACTGTTTACCGTTACGGCTTGTGCAAATCTTAAACTTTCTATCCCGTAGTTGATCTCCATTTTCAGGTTTTGAATATCAACAATTTCTTTCCAAAGATACGGGATTAAAGAAAGCGTTAAATAACCGTGCGCTATAGTTGCCTTAAAAGGGCCTTCATTTTGGGCTCTTTCTTCATCAACATGGATCCATTGATGATCTAATGTGGCATCAGCAAATTTGTTAATCTGTTCTTGTGTAATGGTATGCCACGAAGAAACACCTAATTCTTTGCCCAGGTATTGTTCAAATTCTGCGTGCGAGGTAATAATTTGCATTGGTGTATATTTTTGGCGCCAGGCGTTTTGCGTATGGCGGGTTGATAATTTCTTAGTCTTACTTGATACTTTCTAGTTGATACTTCTCCTAAGTCAAATTTCCTTCTCTGAACCAAACCTCGTCTGGAATAGCCGAAAAATCATCCATTTTATTAATTAAAGTTTCAGCATCTGCTTCATTGAATACTAAATCGCGATTGGCCGGTTTCAAAAATTTACTTTGCACCATCATATCCATTTGGGCGAATAAAGGATCGTAAAAACCACCAACATTTAATACACCGATCGGCTTATTGTGCAACCCGAGCTGCAGCCAGGTTAATACTTCGAAAAACTCCTCTAATGTACCAAAGCCACCAGGTAGGATCACAAAACCATCGCTCAGATCGGCCATTTTTTGTTTTCGCTGGTGCATATTTTCGGTAACCAGCATTTCCGTTAAACCCTGGTGGCCAACTTCTTTATCCATTAAAAACTGAGGAATTACACCGGTAACCAGACCACCCAACTCCAGCACATCGTTAGCGAGCAAACCCATCACACCAACACTTCCGCCTCCATAAACCAATCTGATCTGTTGTTCTACAAGTGTTTCTGCCAATTGCTTTATTGCATTACGTAGCGTTGCATCGCCATTAAAGTTTGAGCCGCAGTATACACAAACGGAATTTAGCTTATTCATTGAATTAAAATTTTTCGAAGTTAAGATTTTATAGGCTTTCTATAAATTTTTATTCTGCACAAACTTTTGGCAGTACCTTACGTACAAGTTGTTGTCTTATTTTTTTGCCTAAGGACTAGCGGTTTTGCAACATAAACCTGATTGGAGAGAAAGCCCACGCAGCGAGGACTTGAAACGGAAAGCGGGGCTGACGTTAACATGGAATACTGTCATTGCTTCTCAAAACCATATTGACCACTTAAAGGTAAGCATTTGTTTGTTCCAATAAAAAAGGAGCGGCATTACACCACTCCTTTAACCAAATATAAAAAAGAAAAATTAAATTAGATAACTAGAATGCATAACGGATGGTTGCACCGTAAGTTCTTGGATCGCCCAATACGCCAGCGTATAAACCAGAATTTCCTGCTGCTGCCTGTAATTGCTCATAGTAATTTTTGTTTGTTATATTTCTGCTCCAAACAAATAAAGAGAACTTATCTGATTTGAATCCTAACCTGGCGTTAAATAAAGCATAACCTTTAACAATCAATACGCTTGAGGGTGTGGGATTTGAAGAATATTCTGAACGGTAACTGGCGTCGCCTGCGATAAAATAGCGTCCCTCCCTTGTTGCCAGATTTCCGGGAGTACTCAGCTCTGAACCACCCGAAATATTCCATTTGGAAATACCGGGTAACCTGCCTCCCGATGCATCTTTAAATGCCACCTGCGTAGCCACGCCATTGATCAATTCGGTATGTCCGGTTTCCTCTAAAGGAAGAGGCGCGTTAGTAAATTTCACATACTTACCGTCAAGATAGGCCAAAGCTGCATTTAAAGTTAAAAACCGCTCCAACTGATAAGTACCGTCTATTTCCAATCCTTTTACCCTTACTTTTTCAGCATTGGCCAAATAACCTCTGTTTACGCCCAGTTGTGGCGATTGCACATTGGTCTGGTAATCTTTAATATCTGTATTAAACAAACTGATATTTACAATGGCCCCTTTCACCGGCTTTGTTTTAGCACCCAACTCATAATGCTGAACATATTCAGGTTTAACAACAGCTACCGATAAATCGGCTGCTCCCGTCGAGGTAGTTGGCAAACCACCTACATTAACACCCACCGGTTTGTAAGCGGTAGAAAAGGTTCCGTAAACATTTAAATTATGGCTTGGACGATAAGAAACGGTAAAGTTACCCGATAAATTGTTGTTATCTACCTTTGTGGTGAACTGCTGATTGGCATATACAGCTGCTTTAAGTGCTAATAACGCCGCATCAGTAGTTTGCAAACCGCCATAGGTTACCCGATCATAATCTACATCTTTTTTATCATAAGTATACCTTAAACCCGGTAATACATGCAGGTTTTTCAACACTTCCCAATCAACCTGAGCAAAAACAGCTGCACTTAACGATTTAATGGTAGAGTTGGTTTTAATGCCGAAACCATCCAATAAACCTGGGGTAGCATATAAGGCTTGGTTGCCCGTATTGCTGGTCTGCACAAAACGCCATTGATCTTTACCTACTTCTTCGGTTTGTGCTAAACCTTTTAAATTCTGACCAAGGAAATAAACGCCCACTACCCCACTTAATTTTTCAGTAATATTCCCTGCATACCGAACTTCCTGCGAGTATTGATCATGACGGGAAGTACCCTGCGATTTGGTTAGCGCCGCCAGTTCTGAGAAATCACGGTCATTTGTCGGATCCCAGTTCCAGAATCTCCAGGCCGTAGTTGATGTAAGTGTTCCGTTACCGATTTTATAATCTACATTTAGAGAGATTCCACCTATTGATTGGTTATGTCTCCAAGGGGTATTGGTATTGATTTCTCTTGAAAAAGGATCAATTTTGGGTTGCTGATAACCTAAATCAGAAACAATTTTAGCGTATTGGCGGTATGCACTTCTTTCGGTTGTGGTAACACCGGCAATTACCAATGGATAACCTGCCGGATGCTGAATGCTGACATCACCGCTTAACAATACCTGTAATTTTTCCGAAGGGGTGTAATATAACTGACTTTTAAAGCCCAGGTTGTTTTGTCCGCTATACTTGCGCTCTTCTCTGGTATTCCAGATGGTACCATCGCGTTGCGTACCTGAAATGGAAATTTTTGCAGCAAGGTCTTTTGCTAGTGCTCCGGAAACTGATGTTTTGGCCTGAATAAAATTATAATTCCCTGCGCTCAGTTCTATTTTTGCACTAGGCGTTAAAGTTGGTTTGCTCGTCGTGATGTTAAAGGCACCTGCGGTAGTATTTTTACCAAATAAGGTGCCTTGGGGGCCGCGCAAAATTTCGATCTGATCGATATCCAGAAAATCGGTGGAGGTGGCCGCCGGACGGGCATGATAAACGCCATCGACATAAAAACCCACCCCCGGATCAATACCGTCATTGGTTAAACCAAAAGTAGACCCCAATCCTCTGATATTTAACGTGGTATTTCTGGCATTAGAAGCATATAACTGTACTGAAGGCACTAATTCTTTTAAGCGGTTAACATTAAAAGCACCTGCATTTTCTGCTGAACGGCCACCAATAACTGTAATTGGAATCGGTACATCCTGTAAAACTTCCGAACGCCTTCTGGAAGTTACTACAATTTCATCAAGCAAGGCATTTTCTACCAAAACCAATTCTATTGGCGTATCCTGAAGTTTTAGTATCTGAAAATCCTGTGGTTTATAGCCTACAGAGCTTACCTGAAGATAAAAAGGCGTTTCCTGGTTAACATTAATGCTAAACGCGCCATTTTCATCGGCCACTACGGCCTGATTGGTTCCTCTTACCTTTATGGTTGCATTAGGGATGGTTGTGCCGTTGGTTGTTTTAATAACTCCGGTTACCGGACTTTGGGCAAAGCTAAATCCTGCCGAAAATAATAATGAAAAGAGAAAAAGTAAAGTTTTGTTCATGGTTATATTGATGGTTTATTTAAATGCTGTTAATTAATGACTCGCTCGAGAGACCGTGATTACCTTTTTAGAATGGTTAAAACAGTCATATGAAAGGAGTTTTTGCTTCATCATTATAATTATTATATAATCCCTATAGATTTAGTAGACAAATATATTAAAAAATATTAGCTGCCAAATTTTATTTTGCGATTTTTATAAAATAGACCTGTAGGCTCATGAAAGATCCTGAAATAAATCCGATGGCTATCGGATCAGGATGACGATTAGCGCAAAAAAAGGGGCTATCGTAAACCGATGCCCCGTCATTTTATTCTTAAAATATTTGAGTATTATTTACCTTATACCCTAAGCCCCATACCCTAAAACTTATCTAGTGTAGTTAGGTGCTTCTTTAGTTATCGTAATATCGTGTGGATGACTTTCCCGCATACCTGCAGCTGTGATCTGTACAAATTGCGCTTCCTGTAATGCTTCAATATTGGCTGCTCCACAATAGCCCATACTCGCACGTAAACCGCCAATATATTGATACATCACCTCTGCCAAGGTACCTTTAAATGGTACGCGACCAACAATACCTTCCGGAACCAGTTTTTTAATATCATCTTCCACATCCTGGAAATAACGGTCTTTAGAACCTTGTTCCATTGCTTCGATCGAACCCATTCCACGGTAAGATTTAAATTTACGTCCTTCGTAAATAATGGTTTCACCGGGCGATTCTTCCACTCCTGCAAATAAAGATCCTGCCATTACGGTGCTAGCTCCCGAGGCAATTGCTTTGGCAATGTCACCTGTGTGTTTAATTCCACCATCAGCAATAACAGGCACGCCTGTACCTTTTAGGGCTTTAGCGCATTCATAAACTGCATACAACTGAGGAACACCAACGCCAGCAATAATTCTGGTGGTACAAATAGAACCCGGACCAATACCTACTTTAACAGCATCAGCACCAGCATCTGCTAAAAATTTCGCAGCTGCACCCGTAGCAATATTACCAACAATAACCTGTAAATCAGGATATTTTGCTTTAACTTCTTTTAATTTATCTACTACACCTTTAGTATGGCCATGTGCGGTATCAATGGTAATTACATCAACACCAGCATTTACTAAAGCATCAACGCGTTGTAAAGTATCAGCAGTTACCCCTACCGCAGCACCTACCCTTAAACGGCCATGTTCATCTTTACAGGCTAAAGGATAATTTTTAACTTTCGAAATATCTTTAAAGGTGATTAAGCCACTTAAGTAACCATCTTTGCTCACAACAGGAAGTTTCTCTATTTTATGGTTCTGAAGAATCTCTTCTGCCTGAACTAAAGTAGTTCCTTCTGGTGCAATGATTAAATTATCTTTAGTCATTACTTCGGAAATCGGTCTCTTCATATCCTTTTGGAAACGTAAATCCCTGTTTGTAATAATACCAACCAATTTATTATCACTGCTTACCACCGGAATCCCCCCAATTTTATGCTCTTTCATAATCTTGAAAGCATCAGCAACTACGGCTGTTTCCAACAAGGTTACCGGATCCTTAATCATACCACTTTCTGAACGCTTAACCTTACGAACTTCTGCAGCCTGTCTGTCTATCGTCATGTTTTTATGTAACATACCAATGCCGCCATTTTGCGCGATGGCAATGGCCAGTTCGGCTTCGGTTACGGTATCCATTGCGGCAGAAATCAATGGAACATTGAGCTTAATTTTTTTGGTTAAAAAAGTGATTGTATTTACCTCACGCGGCAGAATTTCAGAATATGCGGGTACCAATAGTACATCATCATACGTTAAACCTGTGGCAATAAACTTTGTGGAATCGAGTTGCATAGCAAATAAATTAGGATTTATTATTTGCCAGGCAAAGATACGAAAATCGAGTGAAAATAAAAGTATAAATTTAAAAATGCTTAAATATTGAGCTTGTCTGACAATTAGGTTAAGTAGATTGATTTTATGCTACCCTCCACTTGCCTGCTGAAAGCACAAAAAATTATTTTAAAATAATTCAGGGAATGTTTTTATACTTGCAATAACCAAAAAACTAATTTTACACATGCAGAAAAATGCTCTCCGATTTCTGATTCTAATGCTATGCATTGGAATTAGCAGCCTTTATGCCCAAACATCCAAACCCGTAAAAAGAGAATTCAAATTTGGTAAAATTGCCCCTACAGAATTCGAAATAAAAGCCTCCGGGCAGGACTCTTCAGCTTCAGCTATAAAACTTTTTGATGTTGGCGATTGCTATTTTGAAATAGGCCCTACCTCAGGCGGCTTTATTTATGTTTTCGAAAGACATATCCGTTACAAGATCTTAAACAAAAATGGTTATGATCTGGCCAATTTTAAAGTAGAACTTTATAAAAGTGGTAATTCTGCAAAAGAAGACCTTAATTATTTAGATGCTGCAACCTACAATATGGTTGATGGTAAAATGGTGACCAGCAAACTTAACAAGGATGCCAAATTCACGGAAGAGTTTAACAAAAACTATATAATCAAAAAATTTGCGCTTCCTAATGTAAAAGAAGGTTCAATCATCGAGTTTAAATACAAGATCAAATCAGATTTTATTTTTACGTTACGCGGCTGGAGGTTTCAATCCAGTGTTCCAACACTTTGGTCGGAATATAATGTGAAAATACCAGAATACCTTACTTATAAAACCAATATGAGTGGCTATTATCAGGTTGATCATCCACTTCATGAAAATGTAAATGCATCTTATGTAACAGGAGTCAATTCAAATGCAGTGTACGATAAATATTGTGCGGCTAATGTTCCTGCTTTGAAAGAAGAGCCTTATGTAACCACCATGGATGACTACAATCCAAAAATTGAATTTGAGTTAAGGGCAACCAATTTCCCTGGTGATGTTTACCATGATTATAATGGCTCATGGTCTAAAATCATTACTGAGCTTGCCCAGGATGAAAACTTTGGTGGTTACATTAACCGTAATGGTTATGCAAAATCGGTACTTCCTGGCATTTTGAAAGGCGAAAAAGATACGCTCGCCGCCGTTAAACTCATTTTCAACTATGTTAAGAACAGTTTAAAATGGAACAAGCAATATTCGAAATATTCAAACGAAACTAATCCTAAAAATCTTTTTGAAAAGAAAACAGGATCATCAGGCGATATTAACCTTGCTTTATTGAGTTTACTAAAAGAAGCCAAAATTGAAGCCTATCCGGTATTGATCAGCACAAGGGAAAATGGCACACATCCTGGTTATCCATTAATCTCCGCATTTAACAATGTAATTGCTGTTACACAGATTGGAAATGAACTTTATTATCTTGACGCTACAGATAAAGATTTACCTATCGGAATGTTGGATTATGAAAACCTGAGTCACAATGGTTTTTACATGGATTTAAAAAACAACGATGGCAAATGGCTTTCTACAGAACCCAATGTTCCGAGTGAAAAGATTTTTGTGTACAATATGGTGCTGGATAAAGAACATAAACTCAGCGGAAAAATAAATCAATATGCCAAGGGTTATGCCGCTTTAAACCTGCGCAATAAATACAGGGCCACAAATAACGAAACCGAATTTATAAAGGGCTTTAAAAAAGATAAAACGGGTTTGGAGGTTTCTGCATACAAAATAGAGAACCTGGATAACCTTGATGAGCTGTTAAGTGAAAGCATGGATGCGGTTATAGAAGATAATGTAGAGGAAGCCGGCAATCTGGTATACTTTACGCCGCTCCTTTTTGAAAGGACAAAAGAAAATTTATTTAAATTGGAGCAGCGTAAATTTCCGGTTGATTTTGCCTATCCATTTAAAGAAAGCTACCGCATCACCGTAAACTTTCCAGACGATTACGAGATTGACAAACTTCCTAAAGGAGGGATCTTTAAACTTCCTGAGGATAATGGCACTTTCACCATTAATTATGTAACAGAAGGTAAAACACTACTGGTAAGAAGTAACATCAACGTAAATAAATCATTTTATACGCCAGAAGAATATTTCGATCTGCAAGCGTTATTTAAAGCTATCGTAGAAAAACAAGCCGAACAAATCGTATTTAAAAAGAAAGTATAATGAAGTATTATTTAAGTTTGGTGTTCGCTACTGCAATTATTAATACCACATTTGCCCAGATAGATTACGATGTAGCAAAAATTCCCGAAAATCTGAAAAAGGATGCTGTAGCCGTCATCAGAAATGAAGAATCTTTTTTTGATGTTAAGGGGCTGGGCGCTGCAAAAATGGATTATAAAGTAGCAATAACCATTTTGAACAAAGCTGGTGAAACATATGGTGAAATGGAAGAAGTTTACGATAAGTTTAGCAACATCTACAACATTAAGGCTGCTCTTTACGATGCATCCGGAAAAAAAGTAAAAGACTATAAAAGTTCAGATATTAAAGACCAAAGCCTTATTTCGGACTTTTCAATCTTCGAAGACAACAGACTTAAGCTCTTAAAATTTGTAAGTTTAACCTATCCGTACACCATAGAATATAGCTACAGCCAGGACTATAAAGGATTGCTCTCTTTTCCTTCATGGCGTGACCTGAGAGGTTTTGGCATAGCTGTAGAAAAATCTGCCTACACGATTCAAAGGGCAAAAGACTACAAAATGAGGTACATTACCAGTTCAAATTTACAGACTGACTCGGTAATCAATGGCGAGAAATTACAGTATAAATGGAAAAGTACAAATGTTGCAGCGATTGCTAACGAACCTTTAAGTACAGGATTTGACAACATTTCTGCATGGGTTAAAGCTTCTCCTAATCAGTTTGAATATGATGGTTCTACAGGGAATTTTGATAACTGGAAAAATTTCGGTTCGTGGATCTTCAATTTAAATCAGGGAGGGAATAAACTTCCTGAAGCAACTAAATTGATGGTACAAAACTTGATCAAAGATGCTAAAACACCAAAAGAAAAGATCAAAATTTTATACAACCATTTGCAACAAAATACCCGTTATGTTAGCGTTCAGTTAGGAATTGGCGGTTTTAGGCCGATTTTGGCTGAAAAGGTTGCACAGGTAAATTATGGAGATTGTAAAGCACTTTCTAATTATATGAAAGCTTTGCTAAATGAAGCGGGAATTGCCTCAAATTTAATTATGATTGGAAACGATATGCCTAGTTTAAATCCCAACTACTCAAGTTTGGGACAGGCTAACCACATGATTTTATGTGTTCCCCTTGCAAAAGATACCACCTTTCTAGAATGTACCAGTCAGTATAACCCAATGGGCTTTATCGGCTATGGCAATTCTGACCGGAATGTACTGATGGTGACTGAAGACGGAGGAAAACTGGTGCATACTCCGGTTTACCAGCCCAAAGAAAATTATCAGGTCAGAAAAACCAAAATTACGCTGGCGGAAGATGGTACAGCAAGTTCAGAGATTAAAGCTACTTATGGTAACGCACAGTTTGAAGAAAATTTTTCGATGACATTGATGGAGCCTGTTGATCTCCGCAAAAAAATAATTGAAGAAAGCGCTATTCCGGTAGCGGAGCTGATTAGTTATAAGTATTTACAACCAGATAAAACAGTCCCGGTGCTTACTGAAGAAATTATTTTTAAAACCAACCCATTGTTAACCAAAGGTGGAGATAAACTGTTTTTAGTGGTTAACCAGATTAACCGACGCGAAAGCGTTCCGCTTAAATTAGAAGGAAGAAAAACATATTTTGCTGTTCCCTTTGGTTATAATGATGATGATGAAATTAATTATATCTTACCAAAAGGATACCAGGTAGAGTTTATTCCAAAAGATATCACAATTAGTTCTGAATTTGGAACATATACGGCAAAATTCAGTGTTAAGGATAATATAATTGTTTATAGCCGTACACAAACCATGAACAACAAAAAATATCCACCAGAAAAGTATGGTGAATATGTAGATTTTTATAAAAAGATTTATCAGGCAGATAAGCAAAAAGCAGTTTTAACTAAAACTTTATAAATTAGCATATGATTACTGAAAACCAATATTTTGATGGCAACGTTAAATCTTTAGGCTATGAAACCACTGAGGGAAAATCGACCGTTGGTGTGATCAATCCGGGAGAATACACCTTTGGTACAGCTCAAAAAGAAATAATGCATGTTTTAGAGGGCG
Organism: Pedobacter terrae; assembly: GCF_900100705.1. Classification (GTDB taxonomy): domain Bacteria; phylum Bacteroidota; class Bacteroidia; order Sphingobacteriales; family Sphingobacteriaceae; genus Pedobacter; species Pedobacter terrae. The sequence goes on along the minus strand of NZ_FNCH01000001.1, from coordinate 54,459 downwards.
AATTGGAAGCCTTACTTCCTGAAACTACTGAATGGCAAAGCATTAAAGCCGGCAGTAAATTCGAAGTTCCGGCAAATTCATCGTTCAAAGTAAAAACGATTGTACAAACGGCATATTTATGCCAGTATAGATAAATTTAAAAAAGTCGTCATCTCGACTGAAACGCAGTGATTGCCTGCCCGTACGGGCGGGAAGAGATCTATCCCGATAGATTTCTCGACTTCGTTGCACTTCGCTCGAAATGACGGCCTCTATAGACTTAATTTCTACTTACTTCTTCCCGATCACTACTTCTGTAAAATTTTCTGTAGTAAGGTATTTATTAGCCAATGCCAACAACTCTTCGGCAGTAATGGTCTTTACTTTTTCGATGTATTTAGTATAATAATCATAATCCAGTCCTGAAAAATAAATATTCTTAAATTTATCGGCATGTGAAAAAACATTCTCCAAACTGCCTAACATCGATCCCAGCATGTAGTTCTTAACCAGGTCCAGTTCTGCTGTGTCTACCGGTTCATTTTTCAATAGCTCGATCTCTTTATAAATCTCAGTTAGTGCAGCTGAGCATACATCCGCCCCCACTTCGGTAGCAATAAATAGATAACCTGCCTGTTGCAGCGAAGAAATGCCAGAACCAATTCCGTAGGTATAACCTTTATCCTCGCGGATATTGTTCATTAAACGCGAACCAAAATAGCCACCTAAAATCGTATTAAGAATCTGAAGTCCACAAAAATCCTCATGTTTACGGTTTATGGCGAATTGCCCTATTCGGATAGCAGATTGTAATGCATCTGGCTTTTCAGTATAAACTACTTTTCTATCGCTGGCCGTAAAACTGAAACTATTCTTTACCGCATTACTTTTTTCCCAATCGCGGCCAAAAAAATCATTTAAAAGGTTGAATCCAGCTTCGTCAAACTTGCCTGATACCACAATAGTGCAATTATTCGGGGTATAAGCGGCCTTAAAATAATCAAGCAGATCTTCACGCTTTAAGGCATCATAATGTTCTGCCTGGATGTTTACACCATAAGCCGTATCGCCAAATAACGCATGGGCAAATTCCTTTCTCGAAAGGATATCATTTTTCTTCAGGTTAACCTGTAACTTCTGCTTCTGGTTCTGGATATAGATATCCAGTTCGTGCTGCGGAAACTGACTTTCTGATAAAACATCTTTCACAATCGGTAATACCGAATGTAAATGTTTATTTAAGGTATATAACGTAACCGAGGATTGATCCTGCACATATTCTGTTTGAAAGAATGCACCATAAAAATCAATTTTTTCGGCGATCTCTTTGGCTGATAATTTATTTGTTCCGTTATTGATTAATGCGCTCACCGCTATAGCCTGCAATGGTTTTTCGAGTTTCCAGTTTACATTATCAAAAATAAATTCGATGCGTACCAAATCCTGTTCTCCGGAATAAATGGTATAAACGGGTACACCATTATCCAATACTTTTTTTTCTGGCTGGATAAAGTTTATGGTAGATACCTGTTTAAAATCAGGTGCCTGTTGTCTGTTAAGCATTTTCTTCAATTAAGTAATATAAAGTAGATGATGATTTTTGGTTAAAAGTTTCGTTGGATATCCTTTTGATATCTTCTGCCTCTACTTTTAAAAACTCTTCGGTTTCACGGTTCAGTATAGCAGCATCGCCCAACAGCTCGTAGTAAGCCAGGTTCATTGCTTTGTCCAGCAGACTCATCTCAGAAAAAACAAGTACTGACTCTACCTTGTTTTTCACTTTAGTTAATTCAGCTTCAGAAACCAGTTCTGTTTTTATCTTTTCCAGTTCTGCCCAGATGGCTTTTTCTGCCGTTTCGATGGTTACGCCTTCCACCAATTTACCCTCAACAATAAATAAACCCGGATCTAAACTGCTCGAAATATAGGCATTGATATCGCTAAAAAGTTGCTGTTCTTTCAAAAGGCTGTTGTATAAACGCGAAGATTGTCCACGTGATAAAATATCCGACAATAAATCAAAAGCGTAATAATCCTGACTTAACCTTCCTGGCATTTTAAAAGCCATATAAATCGCATTTAAAGGTACGTTAGCCTTAACTGTTTCTTTTCTGGCTTCGGTTTGCGGTTCCTCCTGAACTAAATTCCGGTTATATTTCTCACCAGCAGGGATTGGCTCAAACCATTTTTGGGCCAGTTTTTTCACATCAGCTGTTTTCACATTCCCGCCAACAACCAAAATCGCATTTTGTGGCGTATAATGTTTCTTAAAAAATGATTTCACATCATCCATTGTTGCATTTTCGATGTGCGAAAGCTCTTTCCCGATGGTTGCCCATCGATAGGAATGCTTTTTATAAGCTAATGGGCGTAACTTTAACCAAACATCGCCATAAGGCTGATTAAGATAACGCTGTTTAAATTCCTCACTTACCACATTACGCTGGGTCTCCAAGCTTTTTTCGGAGAAAGCCAGGCTCAGCATCCGATCGCTTTCCAGCCAAAAAGCAGTTTCGATATTTTCTGCTGGCAAAGTGATGTAATAATTGGTAATATCATTACTCGTAAAAGCGTTATTTTCTCCCCCTACCCGTTGCAAAGGTTCGTCGTAACTGGGAATGTTTACCGATCCACCGAACATCAGATGTTCAAATAAGTGAGCAAAACCCGTTTTTTCAGGATCCTCATCCCGGGCACCTACATCATATAAAATATTTAGAACTGCCATTGGAGTTGTTGCATCCTCATGCACCAAAACTTTCAACCCATTGGCCAGCGTAAAACGATTAAAATCTACCATAAGTGACAAATATAAACGAATTGTTGAATTGCTAAATTGTTTAATCAAGTAAACTGATTATTATTTGTTATTTGTTTAAAAAAAATAATGCAAACAACCTTGTAATTTCTTTATGACATCTAATTATATACTTTGATAAAAATTGAAAAAATATGCTCACTTCTACTATAATATCACTTGTAGCCGCTGCAGCCGAGAAGTTTATAGATAGTACTAAATTTAATGCCGATAAAAAAGCAAACAGGTTATTGGTGCTATTGCAACCGGCGAGAGCAAGGTTAAACAGGTTTCAGATGCAGTTGCTGTCTGTCAAAATGCAGTTAAAAATAACATTATCAAGGCCAATGGAGGTTTAAAAAAAGTTAACGATAGCACAAAAAAGCATTTAGAAGAAATTAAAAAGCAGGGAAATGACTTGCTAAACCTCTTTAAACGTAAAACAGGTAACACAAAAAATAATTAGGCTGCATTGTTTTTTTATAATCCTGTGATTATAGTGATACTAATTTCGAGTATTTTTGCCTTATGAATACAGCCGATTTACTGCAACGGGCATTACATTTTGATTTTTTAACGCAAGAGGAAGGTGTATACCTATACCATCATGCCGATACTGCATCATTGATGTTTGTAGCCAATGAGCTTAGAAAAATCCAAGTGCCGAGTGGCAAAGTAACCTGGCAGATCGACCGTAATGTAAATACCACCAATGTTTGTATTGCGAATTGTAAATTTTGCAATTTTTTCCGTAGACCTGGTCATGATGAAAGTTATATTACCGACATTGAGACCTATAAGGTTAAAATAGAAGAAACCTTCCGCTTAGGCGGCGATCAATTGCTGTTGCAAGGTGGTCACCACCCCGATTTGGGTTTGGCTTTTTATGCTGATCTATTCAAAAAATTAAAAGAATTATATCCAGATTTAAAACTTCATGCACTAGGTCCGCCGGAAATTGCCCACGTAGCCAAGCTGGAAGGAATCACGCATACTGAAGTATTAAAAACACTTAAAGAAGCCGGAATGGATTCTCTACCTGGTGCTGGCGCTGAAATATTAAACGATCGTGTAAGGCGTTTGATCTCTAAAGGTAAATGTGGTGGACAAGAGTGGCTCGATGTAATGCGTGCCTGTCACCAGTTGGATATCACTACCTCCGCAACCATGATGTTTGGCCATGTTGAAACCATTGAAGAGCGTTTTGAGCATTTGGTTTGGATCCGTCAGGTACAGAGCGAAAAACCCGCCGATGCAAACGGATTTCTGGCCTTTATTCCATGGCCTTTCCAGGACGATGGTACTTTATTAAAAAGGCTCCGTGGAATTAGCAATACCGTAACTGCCGATGAATACATCAGAATGATTGCCTTGAGCCGCATCATGTTGCCTAACATCAAAAACATCCAGGCGAGCTGGTTAACTGTTGGAAAAACGACTGCCCAATTGTGTTTACATGCCGGAGCAAATGATTTCGGATCGATCATGATTGAAGAAAACGTAGTATCTGCTGCTGGTGCACCACACCGTTTCACTGCTAATGGCATCCAGCAATCTATTAAAGCGGCTGGTTTTGAGCCACAGTTACGCGGACAAAAGTACAACTACCGGGATTTACCAGAACATTTGGAAGAGCAGGTGATTACTTATTAAAAAAAGCCACAAATTTTCTAACTTGTGGCTTCTTTAAAAAATATTATCTCCTTATAAAGACAAATTTCGATAGATATCTCCATTCTTTTTAGTTAACCAAGGATGTCCTTCATTATCAACAGCTATAGTATACCCAGTAGCGCCAACGTTATACCAATCATAGCCAGTCCAACGAAATAACTGATAATCTCCATTTGCATTTGCAGCACCACCTAATGCAAAAACGTGACCTTGTAAACCAGTAACACCATTTAATGCTACCTCTTTAAAATTTATGTATTGTGTAGAAGTATAAAAAAAGCTGGTATTTTCCCTTTTAATGTAAAAATTACCCGCGTTATCGATTATAGCCATTCCTCCGTTTAAACCAGAAGCAATTTTTAATGCACCAGGTGCACTAATATTTTCCCAAGCAGAAGTAGCTGAATTCCATTTTTTTATATTATATCCATTTGAACTGGGTTCGGTACTAACAACATACAACTCTCCATCTCCATTTGTAGCTATATCCAACGCTTCCGCTCCCGGATAAGTTATTGGGCTGGGATAGCCCATACTATAAATTTGCTTTGAATTATCAATCCAGAAAGGATTTCTATCGTTAGCTGGTACAGCAATTTTAGTAGCAGTACCATTACCAAACCAACCTCCGGCTGTTTGCTGAACCCAACCGCTACCGTTCCACCATTGTACATTATAATCGCCTGTAGATGTAACATTATTTCCTACAGAATAAATATCATTATTATGTCCTATGGATATATTAGTTGCTTTTCCAGAAAGAAGCTCCCAATTGCCTATAGTTTTAGGATACATTGTTCGTAATGCAATAAGATCATTGTTAGTAAAGCCTTCAAAAGAATCAAGTATTAAAGAACTGTTCATATAAGAAAACGAATCAGACGCAGCGGTACCTGCAATTTGCATTTCATCAGAAGCAGTACCATTCGTATGGGCCAAACCGATAACATGTCCTAACTCGTGAGTAATTGTTAAAGTTTTCTGAGCCAATGTAAAATAATCATGGTTATTGTAAATTCTGATATATGAACCGGGAGCGACAATATATTGTCCTGGCGGCGTTATAGCATAATGTGGCCTTTGTGCATCAGCAATTACAGCCGAATTTGCATTTGTTGTTCCAGTCTCAGAAATTGTAACATTCTGTCCATCCAAAACTTCCCTTATCTTTATCTTGGTTATACTTGTTAAACTATTAAGATTGAAGTTATAAATGGCTAATTGAGCTGCATTTCTCCAAGATGGCGTTGTAGCATTAATTTTAACTTTGATGTTAATTATAAACTGATCATTAACAAACCAGGGATTTCCATTGTCTCCGTTTAAAAATTGACGTTGGCCGATCACATCAGGCCTAACAGCGGACTTTCTTAGGGATATTAACTGATCAATTGTTAAGTTTTTTTTATTCAAACTATTGTTTCCTAATTCTATTTCCATTGCAAGCTTTACATCCTTTTTGAACATAAAAACATCATTATCAATTACAAACGATGAATCTAAACCCGAAAATGTAATATTGTTGGCTTTTTCGCCCCTTGACACTAAAAAATTGACTAAATACTGTAAACTATCAGGTATTCTGGAATTTTTAACCGAGGTCGTTTTATCAAACTCTTCTGTTAAATTTTGCCTTCTACAAGAAAACATTAATGTGATAGCACAAATGAGTAGCATTAATAAGATGTTTTTTTTCATTGCTTTTAGATGTTATATTAAAATAAGTAACTATAGTAATAGTTAAAAATACAAAACACAAAATAAAAACTACAATTAAAGGTAATAAATTACACAACTCAATGTTGTACAGCAATAAAACGAACATATTTAGGTAATGCCGTTTTTTAAGCATATAAAAAAGGGAAGTAAAACTAAAGTTCTACCTCCCTACCCTAAACGAAACATTACCTAATTAATAATGTCAATATTTTGGTGTACTATGATAACTTTTTACCTGGCTGTAAAAACAGGTTAGCAATTGTTACCACGCTTGCCTTATCTAAAGGTTCATCAAAACTTTCTACGGCCGCTGCCTTAGTAATACCTGAGAATCCGCCAATCCCCACAATATTTGCTCCAGCCTGTACGGTTAAATCCTCGCCTGCATATACAGCATCAACAGCTGCTACACCTGAATCATTTGCTTGTCCTGAAGCACCAAGACTAACCCATGGTTTATAAACGGTAGAACCTGCAGCTGTACGCATTTGACGGATATGAGATGCATGACGTGCTTCAACAGAATGGATTTGAAGTGCTGTTTGTAATACTGGACTACCCAACAAGTTTCCAGCTTGTCCTTTATATGCCCTAACACCTGTATCCTCAAAACCCTGTGCTACGGCCAAAAAGGTGTTATAATCAGTATACACATTAGCAAATGTGCCACCTGCTCTAAAATCGGTATCTGCATAGGCAATTGGTGTACGGGCAGAACTTCCCAAAGCACCTACCAATAAATCTACGTGTGCTTTTTCATGATCACGAATGGTAGTGATTGCGGTTTTAGCTGCTGCTGTTGGGTAAGTAAAAGTAACATCAGTACCTAATAATGCGTGATTATAAAAATGATATTCTAAATACTCCAATGACAAGGCAAAGTTTAATACGTCAACAACACCTGATGGTAAAGTCGACTGTCCATATGCTTTTTGAAACATAGAGCCCAAAGCCAGAGGCATAGCAGCCAATGAGATTTTTTTACCCATATTGAAAAAGCTTTTCATGGCAGCTCTTCTAGGGTTTAAACGCTCATAAACCTCACCATCAACTTTTTCAATTTCTTCTAATATATTTATGATATTCATGATTTCTAGTTTAAAGTTTTAAAGATTGATTACGTTAATTTTGGTTTTGATGTATTTCGAAGCAGCAGCCAAAACTTTATCTGGCGTTAATGCCGCGTCTAAGCCACTTGCGTTATTTGCACCTAGTGAGGTAAGGCTATTCAGATCTGCAAATGATCCGTTGGAGATTATATCGCGAACATAAGCAGCGTGACGGGCTTCAACTGATACAATTTTACCAGCTAATAATAAGTAAGTACCGGTTTTTAGTCTTGGACCAGCGCCATTGTAGGCAGCAACACCTAAATCTTCAAAAGCCATCGCAGCTGATAAAACGCTTGCTTCGCTGGTAAAATCGATTGAAGAAAAATCAACTTCCAAACTTCCAATTGCAGCGGTTCCTAAAGCAGCTTTAAAAAACTCTCTATGCGCTATTTCATGAAACTGGATATCCTGGAAATATGCTTTTTTTGCAGCAGCATTTGTTCCTGTAAATTGAGTATTACTGTTAGCAACTTTAATATAAAATGCTGCTTCTAATTGCTCTAAAGCATAAGCATAATTTAATACGCCAAAATCGTCTTTAAAATCCAGTGTTGCACCACTCATTGTTGGGTTATCGTAACCGCGATCTTTGCTACACCCCGCAGCAACTAAAGCAATACCTGCAGCACCTGCACCTGCATACTGAAGAAAAGATCTTCTGCCCACAGTCTTGTCAAACAAACTTTTCTCCTGAAGCTCGCTTTTTGTTTCTAGTTCATTGTTTTTCATAGTCATCTATGTTTTAGTGGTTTTGAATACGTTTGATGATACATACGTGACAATTTGCATACTGGTTTTTTCGATTTGCATTTTTTTTTGTAAGAGCATTTTAATACATTCACCAACCTATAGCTATGACTACATTAAAGGCCATTATTGTTGATGATGAGGAGTTTGCACGATCATCATTATTTTTTTTACTGCAGCAGAATTGCCAGCAGGTAGAAATTACCGGCATTGCAAGATCTGTGGCCGAGGCAAAAGATATTTTGGCTCATCATCCTATTGATCTGATTTTTTTGGATATTGCGATGCCTGGGGGAAATGGCTTCGAATTGATTCCCGATGCGCAAAAACACCATGCCGCGGTTATATTTACCACGGCCTATGATCAATATGCCTTAAAAGCAATAAAGGCAAATGCACTCGATTATCTGTTGAAACCCATTGATATTGATGAACTTAAAATAGCGGTAGACAAAGTTTCCCAACACATCAAATTGTTTAAAAGCCAGAACGAAAATGATGAACGAATCAATAATCTGGCTTCCAGTTTAAGTTCGAGATCTGAAATCAGGAAACTTACGCTCCCTTATGGTCAGGGTTTTAAAATGATTGACATTGATGACATCATCTATATTGAAGCCGATAGCAATTATTCCATTGTACACTTAAACAACCATGAAAAAATTACCGTTTCTAAAGTATTGAGGGAGTTTGAAGAACTATTGCCAACCGATCAGTTCGTTAGGATCCACAAATCAAGCATTATTAACCTTAACCACTTAAAGGAATACAATTCTAGAAACGGACTACAGGTTTTCCTGAAAAACGGCGAAATCATCAATATTTCCAGAAGAAGGGCAAGCGATTTTTTTGAAAAAATAAAGTTATTTACTAAAGCAAACAGTGATTAATAGACCGCAGATAAAAATAAGAAGATTAGCGCAAAAAGCTATCCTGAAGCCCCGCTTCAGCCATACCTTTATGGCTTTTTTATTTTTGATCATAAGCTTTACAGCACCTCAGGAACTTTTTTCACAAACCACATACCTCCCCCATTATAACACCAAAAACGGACTCGCCAGCAATAACTGCTATTACATTTTACAGGATAAAAAAGGTTTTATATGGATCGCCACCGATAATGGATTGAGCCGTTTTGATGGCACTAATTTTCAGAATTTCACCATAGAAGATGGTCTGCCCGATACCCAGATCCTTCAAATGAAAGAAGATAAAGAGGGCCGCTTATGGTTTTTTGCACTAAATGGTCAACTCAGTTATTTAAAAGAGGGAAAGTTTTATAACCAGAACAATGATGAATTACTTAAAAAGCTCAATTTCAATACCGTAATTGTTTCCTTTTTAATCGATCAGTCAGGCCGGATCTGGCTCGGAACAAACGCCAACCTGATCGTTTGCTGGGATGGTAAAACCATTAAAAAATACATTTCTCCAAATCAAAATGATAAGTTTATCAATGCCTTTATTCATGAAGATGATCAAGGTAATATATTTGCATATAGCGATTTAAGTGTGCAACAATTTAATGGAAAAACATTTTCCATAATTAAGTCAAAGGTGCAGCCGCTATCTTACATGACCGCTACAAATAGCATTCAAAAGTCTTTATTTTATCTGGATAATGGCGGGTTAAAACAATACAGGCACGGAAGCATTAATGATCTTATCCCCATTCCTCAAAACCTGATCAAAAACATGTCGGGATATTTTTATTACGATGTGAGCAGCAAAGAGGTTTGGCTATCGAACGCCAATGGAGCCTTCGCGCTCGATAAAAGCGGAAAAACAGTACAGTATCTCCAGGATATTTCGGTTAACCAGGTTATCAAAGACAATAACCAGAACATGTGGTTTGCCACCAACCAGGGCATTTACATGCTACCTAATGCAAATAACCGCTTATCCATTATTGATGCAGAATCTGGCCTGAGCAGCAATGTGATTAAAAGCATCACCAAAGACGGGAAAAACCGATTATGGCTAGGTACCGATGATGCGGTTATCGATGTATTAACCATTAATAATTATCAGGTTGATGAAATTGGGTTAGACGATTTTAAAAAGTACAAAACCATTAAACAGATTACATTTGATCCACAAGATCAATCTATATATTTTGCATCAGATTACGGAATGGGTGTTTTCAAAAATATCTACAATAGCAGCAACGATGTTAGTTATTTGAAGGAATCTAATAACTCGATGTTTGTGATCAAACACTTTAGCGTTGCCGAAAATAACAATCATCTTGCCCTGGCCCTGTCATCTGGCGTTGTTTTTTTATCAGACAGAAGAAATAAATTTGAGTTTAACGCTGCAAAATACCGTGAAAAAGAAGATTTTTTTAAAGATAGATCTTACCATGTTTTTTATGATCGAGAAGGCAATTTGTGGTTTTCAAACGTTAACGGACTTTCTCAATTTTCGAAAGGCAAACTGATTAAACATTATGAAAATCATCCCCTATTGACCAAAAGGATCAACGATATACGACAGCTTGCAGATGGCACATTGCTTCTGGCTACTGATGGTTATGGTTTAATTTTTTATAAGAATAACCAGATTACCCGACAAATTACCCAAAAAGATGGCTTAACCAATAACATCTGTACCAAAATATTCATCAAAAACAACGAAATATGGGTATTAACCAATAAAGGCGTTAACAAAATAGCCAACTATCCGAATCAGCTTAATGTAGCGAATTTCGACTATGGGAAAGACCTGTTAAGTGATGATATCAACAGTTTGTTTATTGATGACAGCACTGCTTATTTTGCGACAAACAAAGGCCTGATTTTATTTAAATACAATAATAAAAACATTGTTAAAAACCTTCCAAAGGTCTATGTTACTTCTATAATTAAAGACAATGAACGTTTGCCTGTTGACCAGGACAATTTTACTTTCGAGACGGGCAACAATACCATTCTATTTACCTTTAGCGCTGTAGATTTTACCACAAGCGATATCACTTACCGTTATCGCCTAAATGAAAATTCTGCATGGATAGAAACCCGTACCAGACGATTGGACTTTTCTTCTTTACAATCGGGCGATTATGTTTTTGAAGTAAGCGCCAAAAGCCAGAATGGTAACTGGGGCCAACCTGCAAAAATCACCTTTACCATTAAAAAACATTTTTGGCAAAGCTTATGGTTCTTATCGATTTTGATATTACTTGTGGCTTATATTTTTTACAAAGTAGCTGTTTACATTACCCGTAAGCAAAAAGATAAGGAACAGGCACAATTGTTATTAAAAAACAAAGTACTGATGTTGGAACAACAGGCGTTGCAGGCCATGATGAATCCACATTTTGTGTTCAATGTGATGAATTCCATTCAGCATTATATTAATACGCAGAATACGGCCTCGGCTAATAAAGTGTTAACCGGATTTGCCAGACTGATCAGAAAAAATTTGGAGATCTGTACCAAAAGTTATATCTCACTGGAAGAAGAGTTAGAATACCTGAATCTCTACCTGAAACTGGAGAAGAACCGTTTTGGTGATAAATTGTCTTATGTTTTTAATGTGGATGAAGATATCGACAAAGAAGAAACTTTTATCCCATCTATGTTGTTGCAACCTTACGTAGAAAATGCAATATGGCATGGCATTATGCCAAAAGAGACTGGTGGTAAAATCCTGATCAACATTAAACTGATGGATGAATTCTATCTTAACATCGAAATTATTGACGATGGGATTGGAATAGACAACTCTTTAAAAGATAAAAAGGAAACACATATTAGTAAAGGCATGCAGCTAACTAAGGAGAGATTACATCTTTTAGGTCAGATTGGAGCAAAACCAATACACTTAAATGTAAGGCAAAATGCTACAAATGGTACAACAGTATCTATTTCCATCCCGTTAAAATAGATAATTTACCGTTTACTCAATTATTAATACCACTCACTAAATAGAATCTTGATTGAACCTGGTTTAGCCTTAAACTTGTGTTAGAAATAAACGATAGTGTTTATCAAAGACGTTCTTATAGAATTGATATAGATATTTAATAACCTAACCTAAAACTATATCTTAATTCAGGTTTCATTTGTGTGTTGAAAGCGGTCTTGTTTTTTAAAAGCGAGACCGCTTTTTTTTATGTCAAAAATTTTATTTTTGTATATGCGCAATCATCATATCACCAGGCACATCGAAGCCCTTATATTTTCTTCAAGCCAAAGTATTGGTACGCAAGAAATTATACTTGCCCTAAATGCGGTTTTCGATGCAGAATTTACCGAAGCACAGATATTCGAAAGCATCGAGCAGATCAGGGAAAAATATAGCCATGATGATTTAGCCATCGAGCTGGTATTTTTGAATAATGGCTATCAATTTCTAACCAAAAAAAAATACCATGAAACGGTTAACCAACTGCAGTTACACCGCTCCAAGAAAAAATTAAGTCAGGCTGCTATGGAAACACTTGCCATCATTGCCTACCGCCAGCCTATTACCAAATTGGAAATTGAACAGATCAGAGGAGTAAATTCTGATTATTCAGTACAACGCCTGCTTGAAAAAGAATTGATCAGTATTGATGGAAAAGCAGAGACACCGGGCAGGCCTATATTATACAGCACCAGCACGTTGTTTATGGATTATTTCGGCTTAAATAACTTAAACCAACTTCCACAGTTAAAAGATATCGTTAAAGAGGAAAATTCTGTGGGAGAAAATGCAGAGTAAATAAATTAATTTATTTACTTACAGGTTGTTATTAAAAAAAGTTTTTTAGTATTTTTAAACTATAAAAGCAATTTTTATTTTTGTGTTATGACAGCGCCAAAGAAACTCCCAACTAAACCGACTGCCAAAAAACAGGTAGACGAAGATGACGATTTTGAAGATGAAGATATTCAAACAATAAAAAAGAAGCCTCAAGATGATGACGATGATGATTTCGACTTGCCATTAGATGACCTTGACAACTTCGATAATTTTGACGATGACGACGACGATTTTTAATATTTAAAAAACATATATTTGAAAAAGCATCCGACCGCTTGGTCGGATGCTTTTTAATTTTAAAATCTGCACATGCAAGTTATATCCGTAAGCAATTCATCATTAAAAAAAGACTTTCTAAACACTCCAAAAATTTTATATAAAAACGATCAAAACTGGATCTGTCCGTTGGATAGTGAGGTTGAAAATGTTTTTGATCCCGAGAAGAACACTTTTTTTGCACATGGAAAATGTACGCGTTGGGTATTAAAGGATGATGCAGGAAAACTGATTGGCCGTGTAGCAGCTTTTATAAATGAGAAAAAAGCCTACCATTATGACCAACCAACAGGCGGTATGGGTTTTTTTGAATGCATTGATGATGAAAAGGCTGCATTTCTTTTATTCGATACGGCCAAAAACTGGTTAGCTGAAAATGGCATGAAAGCGATGGATGGTCCGATTAATTTTGGCGAAAACGATAGTTTTTGGGGGCTATTGGTTGAAGGCTTCACCCCTCCCTCTTTCGGCATGAACTATAACTTTCCATATTATCAGAAATTTTTTGAGAAATATGGTTTTGTTACCGAGTATGAGCAGTTAACCAATCATATTAACCTTACCATTCCCTTCCCTGAGCGTTTTACAAAAATTGCCAACTGGGTAAGAAATAAACCAGGGTACACATTCGAATATTTCAGCAAATCCAATTCCGGAAAATACATTAACGATTTAATGGAGATTTATAATGACGGCTGGCAGAATTTTGAAAACTTTGTTCCTATTAAAAGAGAAACCCTCGAAGAGAGCTTTAAAAGTATGGAACCCATCATGGATGAACATCTGATCCAGTTTGCCTACTTTAATGGCGAACCAGCATCTTTTGTAGTATTAATTCCCGATGCAAACCAAATGATTAAAGGTTTTAATGGAAAACTGGGTTTGATTGAAAAATTAAAGTTCGCGTACCGCCGTTGGGTGGGCGTTACCCGCATGAGGGCGATTGTAATGGGCACTAAACCTAAATTCCAAAAACACGGTTTAGAATCTGTACTCTTTATCCGTTTAGGTGAATATGTATTGCCTAAAAAGCAATATAAAGAGCTAGAATTGAGTTGGGTCGGCGATTTTAACGAACAGATGATTGCCATCCATAAAGCTACAGGTGCTACTTTTGGTAAAAAGCATCTGACCATGCGGAAAGTATTTTAATCCACTGATAAGCCAAGGTTTGTGTCTCCACGAACCTTTTTCTTTTTTCACAATGAATCCACGAAATTTACAGTAAATAAATTTAACCTTTTTAAATTTTTAACAGATTTCTCCATTTCGCTGCGCTGCAGTCGAAATGACGTTCGATTATATAAATAACGCCAGGGTTGTGTTTCCATGAGCCTTTTCCAATTTGCTACTGATTGATGAAAATACAGAATTTCTCCCTTGATTGTCATCCTGAGGGATAATTTATTTTATAAAAATCAATATGATTGACAGATAAATTTAATTACGTAATATCAATCAAAATCGTCATTCCAAACTTGACTGGGAACCACGAAGTGCTCATGAATGCCATTGAATAGAAAAACACGGGTGAATAATCTTAAAACGTGCATTAAGATTCCCGCATGCGCGAGAATGACGGCCGAACTAGTGGATTGTGTGATGGTAGCGTAGTCGAAGAATCTTTAAGTTTTTTTTAGGTTGTTGCATCATCCTCGTTTACAACTAGTATAATGGAAAGTGGCGATTTTATCTCTGTAGGAATCTTATTACGCATTATAAATGCGTCGCTAACTAATCCTCGTTGCAAACGAGGACTATATCTTCAAGAATAATTTATGCCTTTTTATATTTCGGCAAATTAATCAACAGCACACTTCCTAAAATTATCACCAATCCAATTATCTGCGTTAAGCCAATCTCTTCACTGGTAAAGGTTAAACTCAACAATACAGCAACAACGGGATTAACATAGGCGTAGGTACTCACCTGTGTAGCCGGACGTACTTTAAGCAACCACACGTAAGCACTAAATGCCGCAATGGAACCGAATAAGACCAGGTAAATAATAGAAAGCCAGGCATCAAGCGGGATACTTCCCCAATCAAGCAATTTAAATTCAGATTTTAAAAATGCTCCAGGTAAAAACACCAAACCAGCCATTAACATCTGCCATCCCGTGTTAACGGAAACCGAACTATCGGTAGTAGGATGATATTTTGAATAAAGCGATCCTGCAGCCCATGCTATTGGCCCAAAAACGAGTAATACCATACCTACCACCTGTAAATTGCTTTGAGGTTTATCAAGTGCCTGTACAATCTGATCGCCAAATAAGAGTATCACACCTAAAAAGCCAATAACCAGTCCTGATACGATATATTTATTGCTTAGGTTTTCTTTCCAATGCGATTTATCTAAAACAACAAACCATATGGCTGCAGAAGCGACCATAATAGCCACTAAACCACTGGGGATAAATTGCTCTACCCAAATTACGATTCCAGTACCTAAACCCAACATTAAAATACCACTTACCGTAGCAATTTTGATGGTTTTAAGATTAAAAATATCCTCTCCTTTGATCTTGCACCAAGTAAGCATGAACACACCTGCAATAGAAAAACGGAGTGCACCTAAAATGAAAGGCGGAAAACCAGCCAGGGCTTTTTGAATAAAAAAATAGGTAGAACCCCAAACAATATATACGATAGCAAAAGCGAGGTAAACCATTACCGGTGATGCTCCTTTATTTGAATTTGTCATTTATTATTTTTAGGAATTACCAGTTTATTGCTTTTTTAAGGTTTCCATCAACACGGTTATTAAAGCAATATTTTACATCCCAAGCTTATCGTATAGATCAATAACCTTTTTTCGGAGTTTATTAATTTCTTCATCCTTTTCGATCAGCTCTTTTTTAAGTGCAATGAGTTCTTTTGAGGAATCTGATTCTGATAGCGCTGATTGCCCGGTAATTAATTGTATTACAGGAATTTCAAACGTTTTGGAAATCTGGAGTAAACGCGAGATATTGATATCGGTCTGTCCTGTTTCGATTTTACAAAAAGCTGGAGTAGAAATATTCAGTTTTTTAGCTGCATCGGCCTGACTTAGCCCTAGTGATAATCTACTTTGTTTAATATGATCTCCAATGCTTTTCATCTTTTTTAGATTTGAGATATGAGATTTGAGATATGAGATGTGAGATGTGGGATATGAGATGTGAGATTTAAGAGGCGCTTATGTCCAGTCTCAAATCTCATGTCTATTATCTCACTTCTTTAAAGCAGCCGCTAGTTCAGGCAAA
Organism: Pedobacter terrae; assembly: GCF_900100705.1. Lineage (GTDB taxonomy): Bacteria > Bacteroidota > Bacteroidia > Sphingobacteriales > Sphingobacteriaceae > Pedobacter > Pedobacter terrae. The sequence continues at coordinate 38,156 of NZ_FNCH01000001.1, read as the reverse complement.
TCAAAACCGGCATAATTACCAGAACTCATCATTAACAGATTGGCATCGCTATAATTTAAGCTCAACAAATAGTCTTTAAGCTTTGCAGCATCATTAAAAAACTTCAATTTTGGATTGCCAAATGCCTGTTGCACATCATCTTCAGAAAAAGGCTCCATCCGTTTTTGTTCGAACGATTTAATATCAATAAATACAATGGCCTCATCAGCTTTATCCATCGCACCTGTATATTCTTTCAGAAAATCTTTATTCAAACTGCTAAAAGTATGCAATTCGATACAGGCTACTAATTTACGGTTGGTAAATTGGGCTTTAACCGCATCAATAGTGGCTTTTAGTTTTGATGGTGAATGTGCAAAATCTTTGTAAACATTCGTCGATTCATCAGCTGAAACAACCTCTAAACGTTTTGCTGCTCCAGTAAAAGAGGAAATGGCTGCATCAAAATCAGCTTCACTGATTTCCAATTGTTTGCAAACTAATTTAGCTGCATTCAGGTTCATCAGGTTATGATCACCAAAAATCTTTAATGCTGTTTCTTCCGGAAGCAGGTAAGTTATACCATTTCTGATTTCATGTTCGGGAATAGCATAACCGATTTTGGTAACAGCAGCTTTTGAATTCAATACAATTTCATTCAAATCTGCATCCGCTTGACAGTAAATCAATGTTCCGTTGGCTTCAATGGTATCAATAAACTTATCAAACTGCAAAGTATAATCGGCATAGGTTGGAAAAACATTGATGTGATCCCAGGCAATACCGCTGATGACCGCAACATTGGCTTTATACAGATGAAATTTTGGCCTTCTATCAATTGGTGAAGATAGATATTCATCCCCCTCAATAATCATCACACGTGCCTCTTCCGTAACCTTTACCATGGTTTCGAAACCAGCCAGTTGTGCACCAACCAGATAATCGAAATCACGTTTATAATAATTAAGCACATGCAAAATCATACTGGTAATGGTTGTTTTACCATGACTACCACCAATTACTACACGCAGTTTATTTTTGCTCTGCTCGTAAATATATTCAGGATAAGAATAGATTTTAACGCCCAATTCCTGTGCTTTCAGCAATTCCGGATTATCGATACGGGCATGCATACCCAAAATTACCGCATCCAGATTATTTGAAATTCGATTTTCATCCCAGCCCATTTCAGCTGGCAATAAACCATATTTATCCAAACGTGATTTTGCAGGTTCGAAAATCACATCGTCGGAACCTGAAATCTGATAACCTTTTTTATGTAAGGCAATGGCCAGGTTGTGCATGGCACTCCCACCAATCGCTATAAAATGTATGCGCATATTTTTTTATTTTAGATTTGAGACAAGAGATGTGAGATTTGAGATATGAGACTTGAGAACAAACCTTCCACCTTCTACCCCTCTACCTTTTTATCAAACTGTGCCGCTACCCAATCACCATTTTGTTTATGATCAACATATTTAATTCCGTATTTAGCACATTCGGCGGTAATCATTGCCAAATCAGGATCTAGATAAAAGCCACTAAAGAAAATTTTGCCTTCAGGTTTTAAAACCTCAGCATAACGGTAGATTTGATCTAATAGGATATTCCTATTGATGTTGGCAAAAATAACATCATATTCATCATCAGGAATGACTTCTTTACTACCACAAAGTGCCTGTAAATTATCTACCTGGTTAAGCGCAGCATTTTCTACCGTACTCTCGTAACAGATATCATCATAATCGATGGCCATCAAACTTTTAGCGCCTAGTTTTGCCGCCAGAATAGCTAAAATTCCGGTTCCGCACCCCATATCCAGGATGTTTTTATCCTTTAAATCGGCAGCTAAAATGTACTGCATCATCATGGTGGTGGTTTGATGGTGACCGGTACCGAAAGCCATTTTAGGATCAATTACAATCTCGTAAGGATATGATGGCTGTGGCTCATGAAAGGTTGCCCTTACATAACATACATCATCAATAATCAGCGGAGTAAAATTCTTTTCCCATTCGGCATTCCAGTTTTCGTCGGCAACATCTTCCAAAGTGTAGTCTGCTGCAAATTCTTCTCTGTAATTACCCAAGAGATCTTTTAATTCTTGCTCGTTAAAATTATCCTTAATGACGAAAGCGGTAAAACCACCCTCACTATCTTCAAAAGTATCGAAACCCAGATCAGCAAGATCACTAATAAGGAGATCCTGTTGATAGTTTTCGATACTTTTGAAAGTAAATATTGCTTTTATGTATTGCATCTAGCTGTTTAATGCTTTAATAATATCAGTAAAATCGCGTGATTTTAACGATGCGCCACCAATCAGGCCACCATCAATATCTTTTTGAGAGAATAAGCTCGCCGCATTACCTGGGTTACAGCTACCGCCATATAAAATAGTGGTATCATCAGCCACATTGAAACCATAATTTGCCTCAATTTCACTGCGGATAAAAGCATGGATATCCTGTGCCTGTTCTGGTGAAGCGGTTAAACCTGTTCCAATTGCCCAAACCGGCTCGTAAGCGATCACGATTTTTTTGAAATCTTCTTCGGTTAAACTAAAAATACCTTCTACTAATTGCTTCTTTAATACCTCATAATAACTGCCGTTGTTACGCTCATCTAAAGTTTCGCCGATACAGAAGATTGGTGTTAAACCATTCGTCAGGGCAACTTTAGTTTTTTCAGCTAGTAATGCATCGCTTTCAGCGAAATATTGTCTGCGTTCTGAGTGGCCCAAAATTACATATTCTGCGCCAACAGATTTCACCATTTTAGCTGAAGTTTCGCCGGTGTAAGCGCCACTTTCTTTATCGCTGATATTTTGAGCGCCAATTTTAACATCATTACCACCCAATTTTGCCAAGCTGTTTAAATGAATAAATGGCGAACAAATAATAGCCAGCTGATCGCCTTTGCGCTCATCTTTAACCATATTTACGATTTCGCTGAACAACGAAACGCCTTCATTATAATCTAAGTTCATTTTCCAGTTACCGGCAACAATCTTTTTTCTCATTTTGTATTATTTAATGGTTGGTTGATCTTTTTAAGATCAGGTTTTATATTAAAATCGCCTATACGATTCGGTTAATTCAAATACTTGGGTCAGCATGTTTTTTTCTGCCTCATTAAAAGCTACGTCTTTTCTTGCAAATACCTTTTCGGTTGTTTCGAACATTTTGTGCAGTTTATAGCTATCGAAACCAGCGGCACCACCCCAACTAAAATCAGGAACATGGTTTGGCGGAAATCCTGCGCCAAAAACATTGGCACCAACCCCAATAACACTACCGGTATTAAACATGGTATTAATGCCTGCTTTAGCATGATCTGCCATAATTAAACCACAAAACTGCAGACTGGTATTGCGCATTTTCCGACTTTCGTAATCGTAAAGTTTTACTTCTGCGTAATTATTTTTTAAATTCGAATTGTTGGTATCGGCACCGATATTACACCATTCGCCCATCACCGAATTACCCAGATACCCTTCATGGCCTTTGGCCGAATTACCCCAGATCACGGCATTGTTAATTTCGCCGCCAGCACGGCTATTTGGACCAATTGTAGTACCCGAATATATTTTTGCGCCCATTTTTATGGATGAATTTTCACAGAGGGCAAAAGAACCTCTAATTAAGGCGCCTTCCCAAACCTCGGCATTTTTACCAATGTAAATCGGGCCATAAGTGGAATTAAATACGCCACATTCAGCTTTTGCACCTTCTTCCAGAAAGATATCATCACCGAGCAGTTGGTTTGTACTACTAATCTTCGCCGAACTGCGACCTTCGGTTAACAGTTTAAAATCTTTTCTGATCTCTGCCGGGTTATTTCCGAAAATATGTTCCGGATAAACAATTCGTGTAAAATCCCCAGAATATTCAATCTGCTTTAGCGACTTAACTGCTTTAAGATCATGCTGATCAGAGATGTAAGCTAGAACAATATCATTTTTATAGAGTGCTTCACCTACTTTAAGGCCCGAAATTGCCTGAAGTAGGGCTTCATCGGGGCAAACAGAACCATTTATAAATAGATCTGCATTAAGCTTTGGCGCAAATTTTACAGATAGGTAATCCTGGGTATGAAAACCAAAATCGGCTTTTAAGTACTTTGCCCATTTTTCGGCAATGGTTAAAATACCAATCCGTAAATCGGCCACAGGTCTGGTGAACGTAAGCGGACGTAAGGACATCCAGGAAGCATCATCAAATAAATTGATTGTCATAAGTAGCAAAAATAAAAAAAGTCCCGATGCTTTTGGCAAAGGGACTTCAAAAAATGCTTTTTGTTGCTAAAATTATTTCTTAGCGTAACGGTTTTTGAATTTATCGATACGTCCTGCAGTATCAACCAATTTCATTTTACCAGTATAAAAAGGGTGTGAAGTATGAGAAATCTCTAATTTATAAAGAGGATACTCGTTACCATCTTCCCATTTAATTGTTTCTTTAGTATCTACACAAGATTTTGTTAAGAAAGCATATTCGTTAGACATGTCTTTAAAAACAACTGGTCTGTAGCTTGTTGGGTGCAAATCTTTTTTCATTTGAATATTATTTTTAGTTATTTGTGTGAAAGCATCAAGAACATTCTTGCAATTTGCTGGCAACAACGCTTATGACATTTCCTATTAGTCTTTCTACCTCTATTTTAGAGGATGCAAATATCCTAATTTTATTTTTGATTTACAAGCCTAAATAAAGAATTTTAAATTATATGCTTTTTCTGCATGCGGAAGCTTGAAAACGTAGCATTTGCTAAGTTTGGCAAACTTAAACTTTTTAAGCTGATTATTGTTTTTCAGATATTTAAAAAATTATATGTAAATTTGGTAGATGAGAAAACACGGCGAATTAGACGGCATCATCCATGCCAACAGTAGCGGAAAGCTCTATATTAAAAGTCCTGATTTTTTTGCACAGCCCAGGGTGATCGAAATGGTGGGTGCATTAATGCAATCGAGTATCTTTAAAAAGATAGAAAAGGATAAAAACAAGAAATAGTTTTATAGATGCCTTTTAACCTACTTTTATTTCCTCTTGTAGGCGGCTACTATATACTAATCAGGTTCAGGTATTTACGGTATGTACAATACCGGCTCGAAAGTCAGCGTATCTTATTAAACTCTGCTTTTGCGGGTATCTTATTACTTGGTGCGTGTTTTATATTAAGGGCAATTTTTATTGCCATCTGGCCTGAAACGGTTGAATACCTGAGTAAATTACTCCCCATCCACGCGCCTTATTTCGGCACCACAAGTCTATCATTATTCGTTGCAGTTGCGGCCACAGAAATCGCCAATTTATTTATCAACCGCCTTAAAGCGATTAAAAGAGCGATAGCAACTTCAGGAAATGAGTTTGAATTACTATTAAGTACCTCGTTTTTTGATGCGCATCTTTTACAATTCACTATGGATAGCGGAAAATTCTACATTGGATGGGTGAAAGAACTTCCAAAACCTTTTACCACCAGTTACATCCGCATTACCCCTGCTTTTAGCGGTTACCGCAAGGCTGACGACAAGGAACTGGTTTTTACCACTCAATATTTAACGGTTTATGCCAGTTATATTGAGGATGGATCTGTTGCAAATACGAATGAGTTAAAAACTGACCTTGTACTAAAAGCCGACAAGATCAATTCTATTTCTTTTTTTGATATGGATATGTATAACCGCTTTAATCCGGCACAGGAAGAAACCACCTAATCCTTTTTGGGACTATACTTTTTCCAGGTTTCTATTTTGGCCTTTTGACGGGCGATATAAGCATCAGCAATTACTTCAGCTGAACTTGAACCCTCCACCGTTTCCAACAGTTCCTTTAATTTATACTGATCAACATCAGCTTTGTATAAAATCTGGATCAGTTTAGGAAAATCGTTATCAGTGAGGTAAGCAAAAGCATCCACCAGAACCGTGCGCAGTTGATTTTCAGAAAGTTGATCTGGGATATCGAAATCTTTGCTGATGATACTAATTAATGACATGGAATAGGATTTTTAGGATTACAGGATTTTAAGATCAGAGGTTATTAGGATAGGATTATTGATATGAGATTTAGGAATTTACATTATCCGAAGAAGCACAGGCCAAAATTAGATAAACCTGATAAAAGCGGCAGCTCCCGATTCTTCATCGGGACTACAGCGGTTAGCAGGACTGAAGAGGCTATGGAATACTAAACCATTCGTTTTCAAAAGACCCTGAAATAAATTCAGGGTGACGAATGGCTAACATCGCATGTGCGAGGATGACAGCTCTCAAAAATTACCAATCTTCCATTTCACCTCTCCATCTTCCACCCCTACACCCATTTAATTTCCTGGCAAATCTCAATCAACACACCACTGGTATCTTTTGGATGAACAAAACAAAACATCTTATTATCTGCACCTCTTTTTGGAGAATCGCTAAGCAGTACAAAACCGTCTTTATGCAGCCTTTCCATTTCCGCCAGAATATCATCAACCAGGAAAGCGATATGATGAATCCCCTCTCCTTTTTTCTCTATAAATTTTGCGATTGCACTATCTGCTGCAGTAGCCTGAAGCAGCTCCACCTTATTTTCACCTATTTTAAAAAAAGCTGTATTTACCGATTCGGCAGTAACCTGCTCCGTTTTATAACAATCGGTATTAAGCAGTTTCTCGTAAATGGCAATGGAACGGTTCAGGTCTTTTACTGCGATACCGACGTGTTCTATCTTTTTCATAGTGTATAAGGTTATGTTAATGTAAAAATGCAGCTTTTCTCTATAAGCTCATAGCTATTATTTATAATTGTTCAATAAGTTTTTTCGTATCTTTGTATTATAATTAACAGAATAGAGATGAAACAGCCGATATATTTAGATAATAATGCTACAACACCGTTAGACCCGCGTGTGCTGGAAGCAATGCTACCTTACTTTACTGAAAAATTTGGAAACGCTGCAAGCCGTAACCATGCTTTTGGATGGGTGGCTGAAGAGGGAGTTGATTACGCCCGCGAGGAGGTAGCCAAATTAATCGGCTGTACTGAAAAAGAAATTATTTTTACCTCAGGTGCTACCGAAGCCGATAACCTGGCAATTAAAGGTGTATTTGAAATGTACAAGGAAAAAGGTAACCATATTATTACTGCGATTACTGAACATAAAGCAGTTTTAGATACCTGCAAGCACTTAGAAAAAAATGGCGCACGTGTTACTTATTTAGGTGTTAAAGAAGATGGTTTAATTGATTTAGCTGAATTGGAAGCGGCCATGACACCTGAAACCATTTTAGTTTCGATTATGTATGGCAATAATGAAATCGGCGTAATACAACCTGTTAAAGAAATTGCAGCTATTGCACATAAACATGGTGCATTATTTATGACTGATGCTACGCAGGCAGTGGGTAAAATCCCTGTTGATGTAAATGCTGATGGTATCGATTTAATGGCATTCTCGGCACATAAAATGTACGGTCCGAAAGGTGTTGGTGCTCTTTATGTACGCCGTAAAAACCCAAGGGTTAAAGTTACCGCACAAATGGATGGCGGTGGCCACGAACGCGGTATGCGCTCTGGTACATTAAACGTTCCGGGTATTGTGGGTTTAGGTAAAGCCTGCGAACTTTGCCGTTTAGAAATGGAAAGCGAAGCTATTCGTTTGTCGGCTTTACGCGATAAGTTAGAATCGACTTTAAGCCAAATGGAAGAGAGTTATGTTAATGGTAATACACAATACCGTTTGCCACACGTAGCTAATATTTCTTTCAAATATGTTGAGGGTGAAGGTTTGATGATGGCCATGAGCGATTTAGCAGTATCTTCAGGATCAGCTTGTACTTCAGCATCTTTAGAGCCATCTTACGTATTGAAAAGCTTAGGTTTATCTGATGATTTAGCACACTCTTCTATCCGTTACGGTTTGGGAAGATTTACTACTGAAGCAGAAATCGATCAGGCGATTGAAGTAACTCAAAAAGCGGTTAACCACTTAAGAGAACTTTCTCCACTTTGGGAAATGTTTAAAGAAGGAATCGATTTGAGTAAAATTGAGTGGGCAGAACACTAGTTCAGTTTCGAGTTGGCAGTTTGCGGTTTTGAGTAAGCAAGCTCGTAATTGAAAACCGGGAAAAAGGTAAAGGGCCGGAAGGTTTAAGGCAGAAGGTTCATTGGCCAACACCTTATGCAATTCGCCAAACGCTAAAGCGATAATTAATAAATAAAATTATCTCCGAAAGGAGGCTTAAGAAATAGAAAACATGGCATATTCAGAAAAAGTAATTGATCATTATAATAACCCACGTAATGTGGGTACTTTAAATAAAGACAGTAAATTTGTAGGTACAGGGTTAGTTGGTGCGCCTGAGTGTGGCGACGTAATGCGCTTGCAAATTGAGGTTGGAGAAGATAACGTTATCACTGATGCTAAATTTAAAACATTTGGTTGTGGTTCGGCAATTGCTTCCTCTTCTTTAGCAACAGAATGGTTAAAAGGAAAAACAATTGATGAGGCTTTATCTATCGATAACATGGATATTGTGGAAGAATTGGCTTTACCTCCGGTAAAAATTCACTGTTCAGTATTGGCAGAAGATGCAATTAAATCAGCGATTAACGATTACCGTGTTAAAAATGGTTTAGAAGCAATTGCGCTAGAAAAATCACACCACTAGACTAGATGTGAGACGATAGATTTGAGATATGAGACTTCAAGGTTTTCAATTTGGTTTCAAGTCTAATATCTCAAATCTCAAATCTTAATAATATGATTACGATAACAGATAAAGCAAAAGAAAAAATAGGCCATTTAATGCAGGACTCGGAAATGGGCTCTGATTACTTTTTACGCGTTTCGGTAAAAGGTGGTGGCTGTTCTGGTTTATCATACAATTTAGATTTCGATAACGAGGAACAAAAAGGCGATCAGTTTTTTGAAGATAAAGGAATTAAAATTGCTTTAGATATGAAATCTTTCCTTTACCTGGCCGGAACTGAATTAGATTTCACTGATGGTTTAAACGGAAAAGGTTTCAACTTTATAAATCCAAATGCCAGCCGGAGCTGTGGTTGTGGCGAAAGTTTTTCAGTATAATTAGTACAATTAAACAGCAAAAAAAGCGGCTTAGGAAATTTTTCTGAGCCGCTTTTTTTTTTATTTAAGTTGAGTCGGTTTACTACTCATGACACCCCTTTCAGTAATCGTAGCGGTTTTGCTATTAAAATCTGTGGGTTCAGAGGTATAATCGCCATCAAAAGCAACCCTGCCTTGTCCCTTTGTAATGGTGCCAAATCCGGCATGAGAATCGTCGATGTTCATGATGCCTGCAACTCCGTTTTTAATATTATTTCCGTCTTTTTCTCCTGACATTAAAAAAGCGTAAAAATTATAACCACCGTTTCTGTACGCTTTTACTTTTCCATATACCGTAAATTTATTTCCATTTCCACTAATCGCGGTTACCATACTGGTATCTGCTGCACCAATAAAGTTCTTACCTAACATTTTAATGCTGAAATCACTGGTATTTTGCTCATAAAATTTAACTACGCCATCAATAAGCACATAACCCGGTTGATAGGAGTCGTTAGGTATATTGCTACTTTTTATGGTGAAGGGCTTAAATAAATAAGAACCGTTAATATTTGGGGGCGTAGTGCCCTTATTTATCGTAAAACCCAGTTTGGTCAAGCTATCCACATACTGTTGCGGAATAATATCTTCTATTTTCTTAGTCAGGATTTCTTCATCGCTTGGATTAATATCTTTGCTTTTAGAGCAAGCTGCAAATTGCAGCACTACACCTACTATTAAAGCGAATGCAGACCCTTTCGCTATCCTGGTTAAGTTTGTTGTTTTTTTCATCATGCAATTTTTAATTATAAGTTTAGCATGTCAATTGCAACTGCAGTGCCAGTATACAACAGCCAGGCTCCGATAGATTAAAAATAACTATAAACCACTATATCAATCTACCTAAAAACCGGTATTCCTATTAATCTTGAAACAAAACTGCTGTCCTTTTTTCTTACGTTTTTTTGTTCTTGATCAGCGAAATCGCTTTTAACTTTTCTCTGATAATTCTTCTTCTTTCTGTGCATGCCTAAGCATTATGTTTGCCATGGAAGCACGAAGAACACGAAAAACTTTAATTTCCTCCATGATTTCTGTTTTTCCGTAGCTAATTAATTTTTGCACATGTTTTAAGCAATTTCCCTGGTCGTTAATTAAAGTTGCATTTTTTATTTAATTTTAGACTAGGTTTATCATACTGTTGCATTATTAAACCAAAAAGCCTTATAATTGTTAATTATAATCAGCAGACCAAATTACGAGCATGCCATTAATAAATGATTTTTCAACGGTTCCTACCTTATTACGAAATGTTGTAAAAAATATCCACAAACCGCAGGAAACCTTTTTAATCCATAAACAGGGTGCAGATTGGACTGAAATTTCTTTTGAAGATACTTTAAAAAGAGCTGATGCTGTTTCTGCATTTTTCCTGGAAAAAGGGATCAAAAAAGGCGATCGCTTAGGTTTAATGATTGAGAATTCTCCGGAATATGTATATTACGACCAAGGCATCCAGCAAATAGGTGCAATTAACGTTTCTATTTACCCTACACTATCTGAACAGGAAGTAGCCTATATTATCAACGACTCTGGCATAAAAGCCATTCTGGTTGGGAATAATTTTCTTTACCGTAAGGTTTTAAAAGTAGCCGCAAACTGTAAAGCACTAAAATACATTATCCCTGCTTTCAAAGATTTCGAAAAGGTGACCATCCCGGCGGAGGTAAATGTGGAGGTTATCGCATTTTCTGATATTTTAGCACTTAAACATCAGGTTACAGTTGCCGAAAAGGCTGAAATTGAGCAGTGTAGAAGCTTGGTTTTGCCTGAAGATGTTTCCTCATTAATTTATACCTCCGGTACTACCGGAACGCCAAAAGGTGTAATGCTTACCCACTATAATTTTGTAAAAAACGTAGAAGTTTGTTTGCAACAGATCCCGGTGATCGATCAAACGGAAACTTTTTTATCTTTCTTACCACTATCACACGTGTTTGAGCGTACGGCAACTTACCATGTTTGCTGCGCCCAGGGCTGTAAAATTGCATTTGCACAAAGTTTAGAGTTACTGGCCAAAAATATGGGCGAAGTTCGTCCTACCGTGATGAGTTGCGTACCACGCCTTTTAGAACGCATACACGATAAAGCGATTAAAGGAGGTACTGCAGGCGGTGGCACAAAAGCGAAAATATTTACCTGGGCTTTAGAAACCGGAAACAAATACCGTGTAGCAAAAGAGGCAGGAAAAAATCCGGGTTTAATCTTATCGGCTAAGAAAGGAATTGCAGAGAAACTGGTCTTCAGCAAGATTAAGGAAAAAACCGGCGGACGTTTAAAATTTATGATTTCGGGTGGTGCTGCACTCCCTAAAAATGTGGGTGAGTTTTTTGGCGACCTTGGTATTAAAATTTTGGAGGGTTTTGGTTTAACCGAAACTTCACCGGTAATGTCGGTTACTGAATACCACAGGCAGGTATATGGTACGGTTGGACGTATTATTCCAGGTATTGAAGTTGGTATACAGGATGTAGAAAGTAAAGAAATCATCAGTATCCAAACCCACCATACTTTTAACGAGGATTTTGAATGTGCGGAGGGCGAAGTAATTGTACGTGGCCATTGCGTAATGAAAGGTTATTTTAATAAACCTGCAGAAACTGCAGAAGCCATAGACAAAGATATGTGGTTTCATACAGGTGATATTGGCCGTTTTTACAAAGGAAATCTTCAAATTACGGATCGCTTAAAAAATATGATCGTAAATGCATATGGCAAAAACGTATATCCTACGCCTGTAGAAAACATTTATTTAAAAAGTCCGAAAATTGATCAACTCTTTTTAATTGGAGATAAAAGAGAATTTATTACGGCAATCATTATTCCAAACCGCGAGACTTTAGAAGAAACCTTTAAACTTAAACCTTCATTTTTTGAAGAGGCCGATCCCTTTATCACCAATCCCGAAATTATAGATTGGATGGAACAGGACATCAAAAAAATATCTAACGAACTGGCCAAATTTGAACGGATTAAAAACTTTAAGATCAAGCGCAATCCTTTCAATATTGATGAAGGAGAAATTACGCCAACCATGAAAGTTAAACGCCGTATTGTGGAAAAGAAATATGCAGAGGCGATTAATGAGATGTATGAAGAAGGCGTGGAAGCGGAATCGTAACTATAAAGGTGGCGTTCGATGCCACCTGGTTTTTCCAGCACTAATAAAAATCTATTATAGATCCATTCCATTTGCATCAGTTGTTAATATTTCGCTCATATAATCAAAGAAAGGACGCATGTTTTTAAATTCCTGACTGCAATACGCGGGAAACTCTTTACTTAGCACTTCCTCATCGGTAAATTGATGAATTAACAAAAATTGTTTATGACGTAAAAGATTGATGTCATGATGATCTACTGCAAAGCCCTTCGGAGCTGTTTTTAATTGTTCGCCTTTCAATGTTCCGAAAGAAGAGATAAAAGTTTCATCACTTAATATTTCTCTCAAAGGTTGCGCATCATAACTGATATTCTCCCTTATTAGTTTTAAATCTTGGGGAGAAGGCCCGAAAAAACCACCTGCCACAAAGCTATTTCCTGGCTCAATATGGAAATAATAACCTCCCCTTCTTTGTTTGCCTGCCCGCTTAAAACTTCCACTCCAATGTGTTTTGTAGGGCGTTTTATCATTTGAAAAACGAGTATCCCGATAAATCCGATATAAACTTTTCTTTACAGATGGGGTCTCTATTACATCATGAGTATTCATCAAATCTAAGAGATACTGGGCAAAAGATTCCAGGTAGGCTAGTTCTTTCTGGTAGGCTGTTTTATGTTCATTAAACCATTCGCGCGCATTGTTATTTTTTAATAAACTTAAAAATTCAAAACTGGAAGGTGGTATTTGTTTTATATCGGGCATAGTTTTAAAGGGCTAAATCATTCCAAACAAATATAACAACCGCAAAACACTAAGTGGATATCAATTACTCATAAAATTGTGATGGGTTATACTAAAATATATTCTCGAATCTGCTATTTGATATCGAAAAAATGACTTTACATTTTTATCTCCAACAAAGCATTTATTAATTACAATCCCTTTCTTATCTTTGCCGAAAGGTGTCTTTTCAAAAAATGACGTTTGAAATGATATCCATTACAATAATAAACACATTGCAAATTCTTACTTTTGCAAAAAATACCCGAAATGAGTATAGGATTATCAGAACAAGAGCAATTACGACGTGAGTCGCTAAAACAATTACGAGCATTAGGCATTGAGCCATATCCTGCAGAAGCTTATGAAGTGAATGCTTACGCAGCGGATATATTAGCCAATTATGAAGTAGATAAGACAGCATACAAGACCGTAGTATTGGCAGGTAGAATTATGAGCCGTAATATTATGGGGGCTGCTTCTTTTACGGAGTTACAGGATTCTACCGGCAGGATTCAGATCTACCTAAAGCGTGATGAACTTTGTCCTGGCGAAGATAAAACCCTATACAACACTGTATTTAAAAAACTTTTAGATATTGGCGATTTCATTGGGGTTAAAGGATACGTTTTTACAACACAAACAGGCGAAATTTCTGTACATGTAACTGAATTTAAGGTACTTTCTAAGTCATTACGCCCTCTACCAATCGTTAAACGTGATGACGAAGGGAATGTTTACGATGGTTTTACCAATCCGGAACTACGTTACCGCATGCGTTATGTAGATTTAACTGTAAATCCAGACTATAAACAGATCTTCATCAAACGCAGCAAGGTAATTAACAGCATGCGCAATTACTTTGATGAGCAAGGTTGGATGGAAGTGGAAACTCCTATCTTACAGCCTATACACGGTGGTGCGGCGGCACGTCCGTTTGCCACGCATCATAACACCTTAGATATGCCGCTTTATTTGCGTATTGCAAACGAGCTTTATCTAAAAAGATTAATCGTTGCCGGTTTTGACGGCGTATATGAGTTTGGTAAAATGTTCCGTAATGAAGGAATGGACCGTACGCATAATCCAGAATATACTTCAATGGAAATTTATGTAGCCTATAAAGATTATATCTGGATGATGGCTATGGTTGAAGAATGTTTGGAAAAAGTAGCCATTGCAACCAATGGTTCTGCTGTAGTTAAAGTTGGTGATAACGATATTAATTTCGAAGGACCATACGAAAAACTGACCATGTACGAATCGATCCAAAAATATACAGGAATCGATGTTTCGAAAATGACTGAAGAGGAGCTTTTGCAAACCTGTGCATCTTTAGGCATCGAAACCGATTCTACAATGGGCCGGGGTAAATTGGTGGATGAAATCTTCAGTGATAAGGTAGAAGCAAACTTAATTCAACCTACATTCATTACAGATTACCCGATCGAAATGACACCTTTGGCGAAGAAACACCGCAGTGCAGAAGGATTGGTAGAGCGTTTCGAAATATTTGTAAATGGTAAAGAAATCGGAAATGCATATTCAGAGTTGAACGATCCTATTGATCAAAAAGAACGTTTTGAGGACCAGTTGAAACTTGCTGACCGTGGTGATGCCGAAGCAATGGCAATGGATGATGATTTTGTTCGTGCATTAGAATATGGTATGCCTCCTACTTCAGGTTTAGGTTTTGGTATTGATCGGATCGTGATGTTAATGACCAACCAAAGTACCATCCAGGAAGTTCTTTTCTTCCCGCAGATGCGTCCGGAGAAAAAGAAAATTGAAATGACTCCGGAAGAAATTGAATTATATTCGTTAATTGCTGAAGGAGAACAATACCTGTTAGCGGATGTAAAAGCAAAACTGACCGATTGGAGCAATAAAAAATGGGATACTACTTTAAAAGCCTTAACTGGTAAAGGCATTTTGAAAGTTGCCAAAACAGATGAGGGCTTATTCCTGTCACAGAAATAGTTAATTTGTTAACCTACAAGGCAGCATATTTGCCAGTTTTTAACATAAACATAACATTAACTTAAAAGGCTTGCTAACAATTGTTTAGCAAGCCTTTTCTATATTTACAGCAATCGATAATTAAATCAGTTGCCATATGAATACGTCAAGTTTAGAAATCAACGAAAGAGAATATTGCATTAAATTGAGCAAAGATGCTTTCGATTTAACATTGGTTCGCCAATTAATAAAAAGAATCCAGGCCGAAGCTTTGTTCTTCTCAAGAGTACAGGCTGAAGAAGATGATATCTTAAGCAAAAGAGCCCAGAGAGAAGATTTTGAAGGTTTTGATTATTTAGGAGATAAATAACCAGTTCGCAATTGGCTGTTAGCGGTTCATTTAAAAGATTAACCAGTTAACTCTTTTAAACAGTTAACCGATTAACCAATTTAGAGATTAAACCTGCTAATCAACATCCAAAGTTCCTTCTACTGAATCATCCATTGTTTTACCTGTAATTACGGATGCGGCCATTTTCAAAAATGCAACGGCTGTACCGTGTTTGGTATCCCAATAATAGCCTTCTGAAGGAATTACTTTGATCAGTGTAATATTCGGGTCGTCTTTCCCTCCCTGAAACCAGGTTTTAATAAACGGACTCCAAAGTTCGTCGATTTTGGCCTGATCCCTGCTGATTTCTGAAATACCGTAAATATTTACAAAACCTGAATGGGCACCCGCCTGAAATAGTAAATGTGTAAAGGGATCGGCAGAAATTTCATCATTTTTATGACTGTCTTTCATGCTCATAAACCAGATATTACCTTCATCATCAACCTGCTGAATAGCCATGGGCCTTACCGATAAAGGTATGCCTGTTTTAATATTGGTACAGAAAAAGCAGCTTTCAGCTTTCTCAGCTAGTGTTCTTAGCTTTTCAACAGCTTCTTTACCGCCCAGATCCTGGATATTATTTTCTTCCTGAGTATTGTTTGTACTTCCTTCTTGTGATGTTGCCATAGTTTTCGAAATTTTATATAAACTACAATGAAAAGTAGATTTTGGTTTTTATTTTTTACGGAAACGGAGCAGCTAGGGTGCATAGCGGTTGGCAACGGGTGTTTAATACAATAATATAGAATGGATTTATTGACCTATAATTATGAATTTTTATAGGAAGGCCATATCCGGAAGAGATTTAAAGCATTATTCATAATAGCACAAGGGACAATTTAATAATTGTCCTTTGTGCTATGTTGTTTTATAATAAGCCACGTTTTCTAAGCATTGGTTTAATATCAGGGTTATGCCCCCTAAAATTAAAAAACATTTTACCCAAATCTTCAGTATTACCTTTAGACAAGATCATATCCCTAAAGCGCTGACCGTTTGCCCTGGTTAATCCGCCATTTTCCTGAAACCATGAAAAGGCATCATTTTCTAACATAGAAGTCCAGCTATAGGCGTAATAACCTGCGGCATAACCATTGCTCCAGATATGCAGAAAATAACTGGAACGATAACGTGGCGGCACATATGATAAATTTAAATTGGTTTTCTTTAAAGCCTCGGCTTCAAATTTGTCTACCTCCTGTAATGGTGAGCCCGGAGAAATCGTGTGCCATTGCATATCGAGTTCGGCCGCAGCTAAAGCTTCTGTAAAAATATAACCTTGATTAAACGAACTTGCCTTTTTAATCTTATCCAATTAAGCTTGTGGCATTTGTGCTCCCGTTTGGTAATGAAGGGCATAATTCTTCAATATTTTTGGATCAGATGCCCAGTGTTCATTAAACTGCGACGGAAATTCAACATAATCGCGAGCCACGTTCGCGCCTGAAAGGCTCGGATATTGCTGGTTAGCAAACAGACCATGTAAACCGTGTCCAAATTCATGAAACATCGTGGTAACATCATCAAAACTAATTAATGCCGGTTTTCCAGCTTCGGGTTTAGCAAAATTACAAACGTTATAGATTACCGGAATGGTACCAAAAAGCTTAGACTGCGGAACCAGGTTATCCATCCAGGCACCACCATCTTTGTTATCACGTTTAAAATAGTCGCAATAAAATAAACCTAACTGTTTTCCATCTTTATCCATCACATCAAAAACGCGAACGTCTTCCTGGTAAACAGGTAAATCTTTACGTTCCTTAAAAGTAATCCCGTAGAGTTGCGTAGCAGCATAAAAAACACCATTAACAAGTACTCTATTAAGTTCAAAATATGGTTTAACTTCGTTTTCGTCCAAATCGTATTTTGCTTTACGCACCTGTTCAGCATAAAAATCCCAATCCCAAGGCTCCAGTTTAAAGCCACCTTTTTGCTGATCAATTACGGCCTGTATATCTGCCGCTTCGCTTTTTGCTTTTGCGGTAGCAGCAGGAATAACTTTGCTAAAAAAATCTGCTACGGCTTCAGGCGTTTTAGCCATCTGATTTTGCAATTTCCAGGCTGCATAATTTTTAAAGCCCAACAGCGCTGCCTGAGCAGAACGGATTTGTGCAATTCTTGCAATGATTTTACGCGTATCATTGACATCTCCTTTTTCTGCCCTGTTCCATGATTTTTTAAAAAGCTCTTCGCGCTTGGCACGATCGGTCATGGATTGCAATTCGGGCTGTTGCGTGGTATTCTTTAAACCTTTACCCGCTGCCTGTAGTTGAGCAGTAAACTTTGCACCCAAAGTAGCTTCCTCCTTATTCAGCGCCTTAAGTTTGTCTTTATCTGCATCAGATAACTTTGCTCCTGCCAATTCAAATTTCTGGTAGTAATACTCCAGCAACCGTAACGATTCGGCATCCAGCTTCAGCTGATCCTTCTTTTTGTAGAGCGTTTTAACCCGATTAAAAAGTTTGGTATTTAAATAAATGGCATCGGTATTCGCCGTTAATTTAGGCGCCTCCTCTTCTTTAACCTTTTGCAATTCAGGATTGGTATTGGCACCGGTAAGCAGGTTAAAAACCATATTTGTCCGGCTCAACAGTTGCCCACTTTTTTCAATAGCTAAAATGGTATTTTCAAAGCTTGGTGCCACGGTCTGTTCGGCAATTTTCTGGATTTCATCCATTTGCTGTTTCATCCCTTCTTCCAATGCCGGTTTAAAATCGCCGTTTTTAATTTTATCGAAGGCAGGAGCCTGAAAGGCAAGTTCGCTTGCTTTAAAAAAAGGATTGTCAGCCGTAAAGCTTTCGCTTTCTTTTGCGTCTTTTTTAGTATTGCAGGCACCCATAATGGCCAATAATGCCAACATGGGTAGGTAAGATACTTTTTTCATGAATATTAAAAGTTAAGTATTGATAAAAATAGTGATTTATAAGTGCAATTGTAGATAGACAAACTGAGCAGAAACAAAAAAACCATTTCGGTTAAGAAATGGCTTTTACTTTATCTGTAACGAACTTGCTGCTGTTTGTCCATCATGCCCATCTGATCTTTCATTTGTTTAATCTGATCGGCCAGCAATTTATTTTTATCTGCTTTTTTAGCTTCGGCAAGGTACATCGTTGCCTCACGTTTATTACGTTTAGCCATTGCAATACCAGCTAAACTTAGTTTTGCCAAAGCAATATTATGATCCATCTGCATACCTAAAGCAAGCGATTTTTTAAAATACTTCTCACTCTGCATTGGTGCTGTTCTGCTTTCAATTAAACCGATCAATAAGTTATAATAACCGTGTTGAACCTTAATCAACTGCGTTTCATAATTGGTAATACGATCTAAAAACATTTTTGCTTTGGGCATGTTATCTTTTCTAAGAAACCATTGTGCTAAAAGCATGTTTTCATTAAAGAAATAAGTTACCAGTACAATTATCCCCAATAAAATGGCAATAATACCCCAGGGCCAGAAACCGAAAATAAATAAAGCTACTGCGCCACCCAGTAAAGCAAACCCCGCAATTAATCTGATGATATTTGGCATAAATTATTCTAATTATTTTTTTTCGCAAATATCGTGTTTAAATGGCAGAAATTAGATTTTAAA
Source organism: Pedobacter terrae (assembly GCF_900100705.1). Lineage (GTDB taxonomy): Bacteria > Bacteroidota > Bacteroidia > Sphingobacteriales > Sphingobacteriaceae > Pedobacter > Pedobacter terrae. The sequence goes on along the minus strand of NZ_FNCH01000001.1, from coordinate 19,219 downwards.
ACAATAATTTCAATAAAAATTTAAAAGTTTAAAAAAAACGTCTAATAAATATGAAAATCATTTTATCTATAACCCTAATAATACTTGCAATGAACGTTTCTGCACAAGAATTGAATAAAAAAATACACGACGAAGTTCACAATAAAGATATATTGATTAACGCTTGTACGCGCGAGGGCGTTACTGCTTTCCCTGAATTTAAGGAAATGTACGATCCGCTTTATGAGGCCTATGTACCCGATGCAGCAACAATGATCGAACTGAAAAAACTGATCAAAAACGAAAAAATAAAAATTGTTTTAGGAACCTGGTGTGGCGACAGCAAAGCGAACGTACCCAACTTTCTTAAAATTTTAGATGCCCTGCACTTTAAAGAGAAAAACGTAGAGATTATCGCTGTTGATGGAAAGAAAAAAGCCGAAAATGGCATACTGGATGGCTTAGATATCGTAAGGGTACCAACTTTTATTGTTTTTGATAAAAAAGGTAAAGAATTAGGGCGGATTATTGAAGGACCTAAAACCACACTCGAGGGTGATTTATTGGCGATATACAAGAAGAAGTCTTAAATTTTTAGAGCGGTTTTTTTGGTTCATTGTCCGTGTTATAATGGTTCATAGTTGATTGCCTAACTCTTTCATAATAACTTATTGGCTTTTTACTTAACCACCCGACTATTGACCGTGATCTATCAAACCATTGAATAAAATTTATTTACAAGACATTACTCCAAATCCATTTTACATTACATTTTACATCAACATTATGTCAGCAGCATTAGAACCCGGATGGTTAGCCGTTTTAGAAGAAGAATTTGAACAAGACTATATGATTAAACTGAAGTCTTTTTTACAAGAAGAGAAGCAGCGAGGCGCTACTATTTATCCTAAAGGTGCGGATATATTTAATGCATTAAATACTACCCCCTTTGATCAGGTAAAAGTAGTCATTCTGGGTCAAGATCCTTATCATGGTGCCGGCCAGGCGCACGGTCTTTCTTTTTCGGTACAACGCGGTGTAGCCGTTCCACCTTCGTTAAAAAATATCTACAAAGAGCTGGAAACGGATATCGAAGGTTTTAAAACGCCAAACCATGGCCACTTGACTCATTGGGCAGAACAAGGCGTATTGCTGTTAAATGCCACTTTAACCGTTCGCGCTTCAGAAGCAGGTTCGCATCAAAACCAGGGTTGGGAAATTTTTACAGATGAAATTATTAAAGCTTTATCTGAAAAACGTGAACATATCGTATTTTTATTATGGGGTAAGTATGCACAGCAAAAAGCAGCTTTAATTGATCAGAAAAAGCATTATGTGTTGACAGCTGCTCACCCATCACCATTTTCGGCATACAATGGCTTCTTCGGATCGAAACATTTTTCGAAAGCAAACCAGCTTTTGATACAAAATAACCAGAGACCAATTGACTGGAATTTACCGGCATAATGAATGCTTATTTTATTAGCGGCCTCGGCGCTGATCAGCGGATTTTCTCCAGATTAAAGCTTAGTGAAAAGATCAGTATTATTCATGTTGAATGGATAAATCCTAACAAAAATGAGACACTCGAAGTTTACGCTGAACGCCTGAGCCGGATTATAGATACGAGTAAGCCATTTGCTTTGGTAGGTGTATCTTTTGGCGGAATGATTGCAGTAGAACTGGCTAAATTGTTAAAACCTTTGCAACTGTTATTATATCCAGCACGATACTGAGCAGTCATCTCCCTGCATTATACCGCTTTGCAGGTAAATTTAGACTTTTAAACTTAATTCCGGCGAAGTTATTAAAAGCATCGAATAAACTTACACAGCACTATTATTTCGGTACAAAATCCACTAGTGAGAAAATATTACTGAACAGGATTATAAAAGATACTGACCCTCGTTTTTTAAAATGGGCGATCGGAAGTATTTTAAGCTGGAAAAATAAAATTAAACCGGAAAGGATTTTTCACATCCACGGTACGAATGACAAAATCCTCTATTCTAAAAAAGCAATGCCTGATTTCGTGATCGAAAACGGAACACATTTTATGGTTTATCAAAATGCCCAGAAAATCTCGGGCATTATTGATCAATTAATATTGAATAATGGAATCACCTAATCATTTCAGGCTTTTACAGGATGAAAGTGCTAAAATAATTCACCAATAATGGTAATAAAATGATCGTCATCTCCTGAAAGACACTTGATGGAGATATCCATTTTAGATTTCTCTACTGCGCTACTCGCCAGATGACGATCGTTAAAGGAATTAGAATTTTAATCCTTAAATTTCTTCATAAAATTACTCACGCTTTCTTCTAAATTTCCATCGGCAATGGCTTTAACGAAGGCCGTACCAATAATGGCACCATTGGCATAAGAGCAAGCCTTATCAAAAGTTTGTTTATCGCTGATCCCGAAACCGATCATGGTTGGATTTTTAAGATTCATGTTTTTGATCCTGCTAAAATAAGCTTCTGTAGTATTGCCTACTTCTAGGTTTTTACCGGTTGTAGCTGAAGATGATAACAGGTAAATAAATCCATTGGTTAAACCATCTATTTTACGAATACGTTCCTCAGCAGTTTGAGGGGTAATTAAAAATACATTGCTCAAATGATGTTTTTCAAAGCAATCTTTATAAAACTCCTCATACTCTACCATCGGCAAGTCGGGAACAATGCAGCCATCTACTCCTACTTCGGCACAGGCCTCACAAAATTTTTCCACTCCAAACTGCAAAACCGGATTTACATAACCCATTAACAAAACGGGGATGGTTACATTTTTACGTAAATCTTTCAGCTGCTCAAAAAGCAACTTAAGCGTCATACCCTGATCAAGCGATTGTTTACTACTGGCCTGGATCACAGGTCCATCGGCAACCGGATCAGAATAAGGAAAGCCGATTTCCAATACATCTGCACCTGATTTTTGCAGGGCTTCAGCAATCTGAATGGTATCGCCAATATTAGGATAACCAGCAGTATAATAAATTGATAATATATTTTTCTTCTCCTGGAAGAGTTTTTTGATTCTGTTCATTTTCTGAGATATGAGATGTGAGATTTGAGATTTGAGAACCAGACAGGAAGTCTAATATCTCATATCTATTATCTCACATCTATAAGTTAAAATATTTAATATAAGTATCCAAATCCTTATCGCCCCGGCCTGAAAGACAAATCACTACATTTTCGCCACCTTTAAATTCCATTTTTTCTAAATAAGCCAGCGCATGCGCACTTTCTATAGCGGGAATAATGCCTTCCAATTGTGTACAAAGCAAACCTGCTTCCAAACTTTCCTCGTCGGTAATGGAAACATATTGTCCGCGGCCGGTTTTAAACAAATGTGCATGTTGTGGACCAATGCCCGGATAATCCAATCCTGCAGAAACTGAATGAGGCTCTACCACCTGTCCATCTGGCGTCTGCATTAAAATACTCCTACTGCCGTGTAAAACACCTTCATTGCCCAGATAGGTAGTGGCAGCCGAAAATCCACTTGATACACCTTTTCCTGCCGCCTCAACAGCGATCAGTTTTACGTTTTCATCATCCATAAAATGGTAGAACATGCCCATGGCATTACTCCCCCCACCCACACAAGCTAAAACATAATCAGGTTGGTCGCTACCGGTTTGTTCCAAAAGTTGTTTTTTGGTTTCTTCAGAAATGATCGATTGAAAAATTGCCACCATATCGGGGTAAGGATGTGGACCAACCACTGACCCGATAATATAATGTGTATCAACCGGGTTATTGATCCAGTCACGCATGGCCTCATTGGTGGCATCCTTTAGGGTTTTGCTACCCGAACTTGCCGGAACAACCTTTGCTCCTAACATTTTCATACGGGCCACATTTGGCGCCTGACGCTCAATATCTACTTCGCCCATGTAAATAACACATTCCAGGTTACGCAGTGCACAAACCGTAGCTGTGGCTACACCATGCTGACCAGCACCAGTTTCTGCAATAATCCGTTTTTTACCCAATTTTTCGGCCAGTAAGATCTGCCCGATGGTATTGTTGATTTTATGTGCACCGGTATGGTTTAGATCTTCCCTTTTTAAGAAAATATTGGCACCAAATCGTTCTGAGTACCTTTTAGCCAGATATAATGGCGAAGGACGGCCAACGTAATCCTTTAACAGCTGATGAAATTCCTTTTGGAAATCAGGATCAGCAATAATCTTTAAATAATTCTGACGCAGTTCCTCTACATTCGGATAAAGCATTTCGGGGATGTACGCGCCTCCAAAATCTCCGTAATATCCTTTTTCGTTTACTTTGTATTTCATAATATTTTATCAGCTAATCTGTCACATTGATAGCTGCTAAAGATAATTCGTCATCTCGATCCGATCGTTATCAGACAGAGTGCAATCCCGACCTTTAAGTTGGGAGAGAGATCTATATTTTACAATACAGATTTCCCGGCTGCGCTCGAAATGACGACCTGTCGCAAGCAGATCTCAGGATAACATTATTTTGTATTCATTTCTTTTATAAATTCTTTAATCTTCTCTGCATCTTTCACACCTGGTTCAGTTTCGAAGCAGCTGTTAATATCTAGCGCATATAAACGGTCATCTTTGATGCTTTTAATGGCTGTGGTATGTTTCAAATCAATTCCACCACTTAAAAAGTAAGGTTTTGCGTACGTATATCGGTCTAAAACAGACCAGTTAAATGTTTTTCCCGATCCGCCATGTGTCTTTGTTTTGGTATCGAACAGAAAATAATCAGTTGAACCTAAATAAGCTTCCAAAGCCGGGAAGTCAAAATCTTCCTCTATTCCAAAAGCCTTAATCACTTCTACAGCGGGGAAGCTTAATTTTAATGCTTCACAGTATTCAGGAGATTCGCCTCCATGTAACTGAACAGCCTTTAACTTCAATGTGTTTACTTTTTCTTTTACCTTTTCAATATCCTCGTTCACAAAAACACCTACAGTTTTAATTTCAGCAGGAATGTATTTGATTAATTCTGCAGAAACATCACTGATTAACCTTGGCGATTTTTCATAAAAAATAAAGCCCAAATAATCTGGTTGCAGTTCTGCCACCGTAGCAATATTAGCTGCTAAACGCATGCCACAAACCTTTAATTTTAACATGCCAGTAACTGTTTAAAACTGTGTAAAGCTTTTTTACTCATCAGCGATTCTTCTGCTTCATAAAAACAATCAGCGAAAGACATTTCGGGTTTGATGGTTCGGATCGCCAATGCAGCATTACATAATACCACGTTATTCTGCACATCAGTTGCTTCGCCGTTTAGTACATCCATAAATATTTTAGCCGATGATTCTACCGTATCGCCTCCTTTAATTGCATTTACCTCCACTTTTTCAAAGCCCATATCATTGAGCGTTAAAATCTGCTCGCCCTTATTCGAAAAAGTTTTTACATCACAGGTTAACGAAACTTCATCATAGCCCTCCAATGCATGTACAATGGTATAACTTTTATCGGTGTCCTGGTATAAATAAGCATATAAACGGGCCAGTTCCAAACTAAAAACGCCTACCATCTGGTATTTAGGCTGCCCTGGGTTAACCATTGGCCCCAGCATATTAAAAAATGTTTTTACCCCAAGTTCTTTACGGATCGGCGCCACAATTTTCATGGCCGGATTAAACAGTGGTGCGTGTAAAAAACAGATGCCCGCAGTATCTAAATTGCGCTTTAAAATAGTTTCATCATTGGTAAAGCTATAGCCAAGGTATTCCATCACATTTGATGATCCACAACCCGAAGAAACACCATAATTACCATGTTTGGCCACATGATGCCCTGCCCCTGCTACTACAAATGATGATAAGGTAGAAATGTTAAAGGTGTCTTTCCCATCGCCGCCTGTACCGCAAAGATCAATCAGATTGTAATCAGAAAGGTCTACCTTTACACACATATCCAACATCGCATCACGAAAGCCTTGTAACTCCTGCACCGTGATGTTGCGCATGGCATAAGCCGTAATAAAAGCAGCAATCTGCGAAGAATTAAATGCGCCTTCCGAAATGGAGATTAGGATGTTCCTGGCTTCTTCCCTGCTAAAGCTTTTGTTCTCGAATAAATGGTTTAATATTTTTTTCATGTTTATTGCTCAATCTTATTTAACCACAGATGAACACGGATAAAATCTGTGTGTATCCTTGTTCATCTTTTTTATCTGTGGTTCATTTCTCATTTATCTTATTTTTACGCCATGGTTTGTGTCTCCACAAACCATTATGTTATTCCGGTTCGTGGAGACACGAACCGTGGCGATGTTTTTTATCCCGTGGTCTGTGTCTCCACAGACCACTTAATATTTTCAAATCTTATTTATATATGCTAAAACAAGTTCAGCATAAGGTCCATTTTTTAAACCACCCCGTCCTTCGGACACCCCTCCACGGGAGGGGAAGGCATAAAAAAAAGGATTGCTTTTTGGGCAATCCTCTTAATTGTGTTTAAAATATTTTAAAATATATAACAATAGAATTTGCCTAACGAATTTCGTTATGCCACCACCAATTGTTATTTAAGTTTTTAATGATCATGTTTGTATAAAGCAAATATTGACATTGTTTTTTAATATTCCAAAATCTTTCTAAAATATATGGCTTTCTTTAAAAGAAAAGTACAGTTTAATGATGATTTAGGTTTCGGTTCTAATCCCGTTACCAAAAACCAGCGCATGCTTAACCCTGATGGTTCAGCAAATATCGAGCGAATTGGCCTACCCTGGTTTAAATTTGATGATACCTATACCCGATTGGTTACCATGAGCTGGACACGTTTTTTCTTTATCATTCTCATAGCCTACCTCATTGTGAATACCATTTTCGCTATATTATATAATGTAGTTGGGATCGAAAACTTAGAGGGTGCTACAGGGTTAACCCTTCGCGATCATTTTTTTGATGCATTTTTCTTTTCAGCACAAACCATTTCCACGGTGGGTTATGGTCATATTTCACCACAGGGATTTTTGACCAGCATTTTAGCTGCTTTCGAAAGTATGCTGGGCTTGTTGGCTTTTGCATTGGCTACAGGTTTATTGTACGGCCGTTTCAGCAGACCTACCTCTAAAGTGAGTTTCAGTAAAAAAATGGTGATTGCACCTTATGAAAAAGGACATGGTTTGATGTGCCGTTTGGTTAATTTACGCCGAAATCAGCTCATTGAAGTGGAAGTTCAAATGGTAATGTCGTACAATGAAACCGTTGATGGCAAACATACAAGAAGGTTCTACCCTTTGGCGCTGGAACGCGATAAAATTGGCATTCTGTCTTTAAACTGGACTTTGGTACACCCTATCACAGAAGAAAGTCCTTTATATGAAAAATCGTTAATAGAACTGCAACAGGCAGAAGTTGAAGTTTTTGTTATCCTTAAGGCTTTTGATGATACTTTTGCACAAACGATCCATACCCGAACCAGCTATCAAGATGAAGAAATAGAAATGGATGCGAAGTTTGAAAAAATGTATTACCATAATGAAGAAGGTAAAATGGTAATGGATTATAGTAAGTTGGATAAGATTACGCAGACGGTGTAAGGATTTTATTATTTGCCTAGCTTATTAATATTTTATTTCCATAGCGATACCGTCATTTCGAGCGGAGTGCAACGCAGTCGAGAACCCGAAGGCTCAGCGAAGCTAAATCTGTCTTGATAGATCTCTCCATTCCGCTTCGCCACAGTCGAGATGACGACCATTCTATGTCGGGTTTACATGGGTTGGGCCAGTGCAATAAATAAAACCACGCCGCCTTACCGGTAACCTCTCCAAAGAATCCAGATTTGTCAGCTTTAATAACAAAGAGGCAAGAAAGTTGACAAATCTTACGAGGATGTTCTTATAAAATCCAGAATATCCTTGTATAATTGGTTGCTGCCAAAAATCATCTGACTGATCATTGGCACATGGCTTTTGCCTTCAATCTCCTTTATTTCTACCTTAATATTTTTGGCTTTAAGCTTTTCATACAACCTTGGTGTTTGCAATTTAATGGCTTCGTAAGTTTTGCTTCCATAAAAAAGCAGATGTGGATTTTTGATGTCGTTTACATAATTCAATGGTGAGGCCACTGTCCAAACAGCAGGCTGATCGGTAAATGTGCGGACGAAATCGAAATAAAAATGGTCTTTTTCGGCTGTGGTTAAATATTCGTGCATGTCCAAACCGAATGGGTCGTTCAGGATTACTCCTTTAATCGGATTCGCTATCCCAGCATGCTTAAAATATTTAGGATCAACATTGATTAATTCAGCCAGATGCCCGCCTGCAGAATGTCCCATTACAAAAATCTTCTGTGCACTTGCAGTATATTCGGTTATATGCTCTTTAACCCATTTCACGGCTAAAGCACAGTCATCGCCCATTTTTTCATATTGAACGTTTGGTGCTAAAGGATAATTGATGATGACTGTCACTACACCTTTTCGCGCGAAATTCCTCCCCAACCACCAATAAGTTTCTTTTTTTCCACTGCTCCACGAACCACCGTGAATGAAAATTAAAACGGGTTTATTTTTGATACTATCGTTTTTGTAAAAAATATTAAGCGTATTGGCTTCATCGGTATTGCCCGCATAATTGATGTTTTTTACCTTTTTAACCTGGGCAGAAGAAAGTAACGTTTGAAACAAGAGCATTAACAGAACAAAGTATTTATACATCATAAAGGTTTTCCAACTGAACAGTTAATAAACGAAATTGTTGCGGGGGTGGATTTATGGAGAATATATTCGTCACCCTGATCCGATAGCTATCGGATTTATTTCAGGGTCTATTCCATCTATAATTTACAAGGTAATCTGCTAAATCAGCGGATTTTTCTCTTTCGAAAACAAATCAAAAACTTTTTTATCTACAAAAGCCGGGAAAAGTTTGTTCATCCACACCGCCAGTTTTCCTTGCCCGGTCATAACCAAAGTACGCTTGCGTTGTTCAATACCATCGGCAATAATGCTGGCCACTTCTTCGGATGACATCATTTTACCTTCATCCATACTGGTTTCGCCATGTGCTGCGCCATCTTTTGATAAGGCCGTTACCCGAATATTTGAAGCCGTAAATCCCGGACAGGCCACCATTACATTTACACCGGTTTTAAGCAATTCCGTCCGTAAAGATTCCATAAAGCCATTCATGGCAAACTTAGATGCCGAATAACCCGTACGCCCAGGCAAACCACGGTACCCTGCTATGGATGAGACGCCTACCACTGTTCCTTTTGTTTTTAAAATCTCCGGCAAAGCATATTTGGTGCAATATACCGTTCCCCAAAAGTTAACATCCATCAGGTTTTTTAGCACTGATAGATCCAAATCGTTAAATAGGGCACGCATTGATAATCCGGCATTATTTACCAGGATATCTATTTTTTGAAAAGAAACCAGGGTTTGTTTTATAATTAGCTCGCAATCGGCTTCTTTACTGACATCGGCCTGCACCGCAACAGCTCTAATATTATATTTCTTTTCCAAATCACTGGTAATTTCGCACAGGGTAACGTATTGACGGGCAGCTAAAACCAGGTTGGCACCGCGCTTAGCAAACTCTTCTGCACAGGCTTTTCCAATTCCGCTTGATGCGCCGGTGATGATGATTACTTTATTTTTTAGGTTCATTTATTAGCAAGGTTTGAGTATCAAGTAGGGAGTATTAAGTATCTAGACTGGATACTGCTTTATTATAATTTGTTATAGGTTAGATTATCACTATTTCATCATCGCGGTTTCGTAAGGAACGCGGGTAATGATTGATCGGCCCAGTGTAATTTCGTCGGTGTATTCGAGTTCGCCCCCAAATGCAATTCCACGTGCAATGGTAGTTACGGGTACATTAAATTCTTTTAGTCTTTTATAGAGATAGAACAAGGTGGTATCGCCTTCCATATTCGGACTTAAAGCTAAAATCACTTCTTTAATCCCTCCTGCTGCCATCCTGGCGACCAAACCATCAATAAACAGATCGGAAGGACCAATACCATCCATTGGCGAAATTAAACCACCTAAAACATGGTAAACGCCAAAATATTGGCCGGTATTCTCAATGGCCATTACATCACGGGTATCTTCTACCACACAAATGGTTTCTTTATCACGTTTATGCGAAGTACAGATTTCGCAAACCGTATAATCAGAAATATTATGGCAGGTACTGCAATGTTTAATCTGTTGTTTAAGTTTTATAAACGTATTACCAAACTGATTTACTTCCTCTTGTTCCTTATTTAAAAGATGTAATACCAAACGTAAAGCTGTTTTTTGCCCTACACCAGGAAGTTTTGAGAATTCGTTTACCGCATCTTCTAGCAGTTTGGATGAAAAATTCATGATACAAAAATAGATAAAAAGGTTCATTGGTTCAATAGCCATTAGTTCATTGGTCCATAAGTTCAATCGTTCATTAGTAGCTACAAATTGCAACCTGAATATTAGTTCAATAGTTCACTTGTCATTCGTTCACTGGTCACTGCAAATTGCCAACAGAAAACTGAGTAACGTTTATTGGTCATTTATGTATTGATTATTGGTAATTGATTCATTAGGGATTGATAATTGCATATTGGTTATTGGACGTTTTGACTCCGGACTCCAGACTTCGGACTTCGGACTAACAAGAATATTGCTTGATTTGATAGTTTTCTTTACATTTATCAGCTTAAAACAAAACTATGTCACCAACCATTCTCTTGTGTTTTCTAATTGGTTACTTTCTGCTACTGATTATCATTTCGTTTGTAACCTCTCAAAAATCGTCAGATAATAGCACTTTCTTTGTTGCCAACAGAAATTCTAAATGGTATCTGGTGGCTTTTGGAATGATTGGAACGGCACTTTCTGGCGTTACTTTTATTTCGGTACCCGGAGAAGTTGGTGCCCCCAGCGGAAACCAGTTTCAATATTTCCAATTTGTGCTGGGTAACGCGGTCGGCTTTATCATAATCGCTACAGTTTTGCTCCCGCTCTATTATCGGATGAACTTAACCTCTATTTATAGCTACATTGAAAAGAGATTAGGCTATTATAGCTATAAAACAGCCGCATCGATATTTTTACTAAGCCGCACATTGGGTTCTGCCACCAGATTATACCTCGTAGTGATTGTTTTACAACGTTTTATATTCGACACCTATGGCATCCCATTCTGGTTAACGGTACTAATTTCATTGGTACTCATATGGTCTTACACCTTTAAAGGTGGGTTAAAAACCATTATCATTACCGATACTTTGCAGACATTTTTCCTGGTGCTTTCCGTTTTCCTTACTATTTATTTTATCTGCAACAGTCTTAATTTCAGCATTCCGCAGGCATTCGAAACCATAAAAAGCAGTAGTTATTCTAAAATATTCTTCTTAGATGATTTCTTAACGAACAAATTCTACTTTAGTAAACAGTTCATTGGCGGTATTTTCGTAACCATTGCCATGACAGGCTTAGATCAGGATCTGATGCAGAAAAATCTGAGCATGGGTACCATTAAAGAAGCACAGAAAAACATGTTCACCTTTACTGGCGTATTTGTAATTTTAAATGTTTTCTTCTTAAGTGTAGGCGCATTATTATACATTTTCGCAGCAAAAAATGGTATCGATATTCCATTAGATCACATCACAGGTAAACCGCGTACAGATTTGTTATTCCCCGAAATTGCGTTGAACAACCTTGGCGCTATACCGGCCATTATTTTTATGCTGGGCTTAACCGCGGCCACATTTGCTACAACAGACTCAGCCCTTACGGCCTTAACCACCTCATTCTGTGTAGACTTTTTAGGCATGGCTAAAGCAGAAAATGTAAATGCTAAAGATGCGGTTAAAAAACGTCATACGGTACACGTAGTCTTTTCTATTTTAATGTTTCTGGTTATTCTCGTGATCAATGCGTTGAACAGTTCATCCGTTGTGAGTTTGATTTTTACCATCGCCTCTTACACCTACGGACCGCTTTTAGGCTTATATAGTTTTGGATTGTTTGTAAAAAAACGTGGTCTTCACGATAAATTAGTCCCAATAGTTTGCTTATTATCGCCTTTTTTATGTTACTTGCTTGCAAGCAATTCAGCCGTAATTTTAGGTGGATATGTTTTTAGTGTTGAACTGATTTTAATTAACGGTTTAATTACTTTTATAGGTTTATTATTCATCAGTAAAAAGACTGATGCGCAAACCAGGTTTTAATATTTAGCATTATTTTATATGACGAGTGAAGAAAAAATTAGAAGTGCTTTTGAGAACAAAGACTGGCAGGAAATTAAAGTAACCGATTCCTGGCAAATTTTTAAAATCATGGCCGAATTTGTAGACGGCTTTGAAAAATTGGCTAAAATTGGGCCATGCGTTACCATTTATGGTTCGGCGCGTACTGCCCAAACACACCGGTATTACCAATTGGCCGAGCAATGCGGTAAATTATTAACCGATAGAGGTTATGGTGTAATTACTGGCGGTGGTCCGGGTATCATGGAAGCGGGTAACAAAGGCGCGCATTCCAATGGAGGGAAATCAGTAGGTTTAAATATTGAGTTGCCATTTGAGCAGTTTCACAATAAATACATCGATCATAATAAGTTACTGGAGTTTGATTATTTCTTTGTGCGTAAGGTAATGTTTATGAAATATAGTCAGGGTTTTGTGGTATTACCAGGTGGATTTGGCACTATGGATGAACTATTTGAAGCCTTAACCCTGATCCAGACCGGAAAAATCGCCCGTTTTCCAATTGTATTGGTTGGCGTTGATTATTGGGGCGGACTAATTGACTGGATTAAAGGAACCATGTTGCAAAAAGAACACAATATTCATGAAGAAGATTTAAACCTCTTCAGATTGGTTGATACGGCAGAAGAAGCCGCAGAACATATTTTCCGTTTCTACGATAAATATGTACTTAAACCGAATTTCTAATTTTATTGGTTAACTGGTTAATTGTTGAAATTGGTTAATCGGTTAATTGTTTAAATCGGTTAACTGAGAATTGTAAACTGATAACTGAAAATTGTAATCTGGTTAATTGTTCAAATTGGTTAATCGCTTATTGTTTAAATCGGTTAACTGAGAATTGTAAACTGCCAACTGAAAAAGTGCTTACCAACCATAAGCACTTTTTTATTGTAACAATTTAAACAAAAGGGTATCTAAAATAAAACGCAATTAATATGTCGAAATTGATCAACTGGAAAAGTAATTGGTTTAACGGGAACTTTCAGCTTTTTGCAGATGGTGTTCAAAAAGGTATGATTTCTTTTAGCAGCTGGAGAAGCGATGCAGAAAGTATGCTTGAAGATAAAAACTATCAATTTGTAAACGAAGGTTTCTGGCAATCGAGAACAAAGGTAATCGATAGAAAAACAAATGAAGTAGTTGCGGTGATTAATTATGATACATGGAAGTCAAAAGCGGTAATCAGCTTAAATAGCGGAGAACAGTACGAATGGAAAGCAACCGGCATCTGGAAATCGCATTGGACGGTAAGCAATAATAAAGATGAGCACATTATGTACAATTCGAGCAGCAATAGTGGGGTAATATCTTCCGATACGGATAATAAATTACTGATCATTGCAGGATTATTTATCAAACAGGTTTACAATAGGCAGACCGTTCTCCTGATTGCCTGCATAATCCCTATTATTACGACATCCACACTTCGTCATCATTAATGATGTAACTTAAATCTTTGTGAGATGGAACAGATATTAAGTTGGAGAAAAGGTTTATTTGACAGTAACTATCAGGTATTTAACAAAGGATTATTAAAGTCTTCGCTAAATTTTATTTCCTGGAAAAATTCGGCTATAGCCACTACGCAAGCTAGTATTTACCTATTTAAAAGTGAAGGGTTTTCTAAACCTGAAACTAAATTATTAAACAATCAGAACGAGGTTTTAGCCATAATTACTTACGATTGGATTAGTTTTCATGCTAAGATTGTATTTGCTTCCGGCGATACTTTTGATTGGAGTTTTCAAAATAGCTGGTTAAAGCGATGGTCTTTAAATAATCATCAAGATAAACAGATTCTGTTCAATGCTTCAACAGGAAATGGTTTGTTACACACCAATGTAGATGATGATCTACTAATTTTGTGTGGACTTTTTGTCCGGGAATATTATTCGAGATTGATTTTTGGCTTGATTATCTGCCTGTTCTTACTACTCACTTTTAAAAGCATATTTTAGTTTTCATTCTGATCGCTTCGAAGAATCTTTTTATTTCGATTAAGTTTCTCGGGAATAAAACATAACTTAACAAGTTAAATATCAATATGCTGAATAGTATATTTGCTGATTTTAAAATGTCGCAGCGAGACGCTACGACTAGCGTTAGCATTTATCTTGGAAAAAGACCCTGAAATAAATTCAGGGTGACGTATCACGAGAGAGACTTCTGAGCTCTTCCCCTTGCGCTTATGCTCCCAGACTTCTGAAGTTGAATTAACCTAATATCTCCTTAATCTTTTCTGTTGGCCTGGCAATAACTGCCCGATCTCCTGAAATAATAATCGGCCTTTCGATTAAAATGGGATGTGTAATCATGGCATCAATCCATTCTTCATCGGTTAAATTTTTTCCTTTATAATTTTCAATAAAAACCTTTTCCCCTTTGCGGATCAAATCCAATGGTTTAATGTCCAGTTTGCTGATAATTCCCTCCAGTTCATTCTTATTGGGCGGAGTTTCCAGATAATAAACCGCCTCAAAAGCTTTTCCACTGTTTTCTAATTCAGCTAAGGCACTCCGGCTTTTAGTACACCTCTTATTATGGTATATCGTAATCATTTAGAAAGCATTTAAAGTCCACTTACACCACCGCTTACCACCAGTTTCATGGCATCCGCTGCTGACATTTTTAAATCAGTAACCTTATCACGCTTTACTATACATAGCTGACCAGCAAACGAATAGGAAAGCGGAAAATAAACCGCTACATCATTGGGTAAATCGAGCTTATGTAAATCGTTCTGCGTTAAAAAACCAATCTTTTTTAAACCGCCTTCTACCTCAACCAATACAGGATGGTTAAATTTCTTTTCGTCGCCCACAAAGGCTTCGGTTAAATCTTTTATGGAAGAGTAGATGAAATTAAGTAAAGGCAAGCGCTGCATCATCCGCTGGAACCAGTTGTACATCGGTTCGGTCACCAAATTGGTTACAAAAATACCGGCCAGCAGAATAATGGTCAAAACCGTTAATAAACCTAAACCAGGAATATTACGGCTTTCTCCTGTATGCGGATTTACGCCTAAGATATTATTTACATTTAACCAGCTATCAACTGTTGTAACTGCCCAAACCACAATAAAAATGCTCACGGCAATGGGTACCACAATTAATAAACCTTTAATCAAATAGTTTAAAATAGCTTTCCCGACTTTATTCATGGTGCAAAAATAACAAATTTTAGTTCATTATACTGTTCAATGGTTCATTAGCCATTAGTTCATTTGTGCTGGGCGCATAGCCTTGCAATACGTATAAGAGATTTTATTAGCACATTTACCTGGTTTATTGCACCTAACGTCTACCCAGGCAATTCACCATGCCAATGAACTATCGAACAAAAGAGCGAATAAGGCAATTTGCTACACTAATGACCAATGAACCAATGAACTCTTACTCATAGAAATAAACCCTTTTAACCCGCTGCGAAATATTGGTCAGGATTTCATACGGAATGGTACCTATATCTTTCGCCAGCTGCATGATAGTATGCTCTTTATTAAAGACAATAGCCTCATCGCCGGGTTTCACCTCTATGCCGGTAATATCCAGCATGGTCATATCCATACAGATGGAGCCAATAGTAGGCACCAAATGGCCATTAACTAGCATTTTGCCTACGCCATTGCCAAAATATCGGGTGTATCCGTCCGCATAGCCAATTTTTACCGTTGCTATTTTTCCACCATTTGGCATGAGTCCTCTCCTACCGTAACCTACAGTTTCTCCCGGAGCTAAAGTTTTCACCTGGGTAACCGTAGTTTTAAGGACCATTACCGTTTGCAAACCCCGGTTATTGGCTAAAGCAGAATCAAAACCATACAAACCTATGCCCAAACGAACCATATCCATTTGCGCATCTGGCCAGCGTGAGATCCCAGAGGTATTTGAGATATGCAATAGTGGCTTATAACTTAAAATGTTAACCAATTGATTGGCGACGATTTTAAATTTATCGATCTGCTGCCGGGTAAATCCGTCATGCGCTGCAGCATCACTAGCCACCAGGTGGGAAAAAATACTCTGCACTTTTACCCTGGCAGAATCTTTTAACAAGACAGATAAGGCATCCATTTCGGCTTGATCGAAGCCCAAGCGGTGCATGCCACTATCTATTTTAATGTGGATAGGATAATCGAAATCATAATCTGATAGTGCATTTAAGAAGCTGCTTAGGATTTCTACACTATAGATTTCAGGTTCGAGCCTGTGTTTGATAATGGCTTCGAAGGCAGATTCTTCCGGGCTCATCACCATAATAGGCAAAGTAATTCCGGCTTTACGCAAAGCAATACCCTCATCGGCATAAGCTACCGCAAGATAATCTACCTTGTGGAACTGCAATAAATTGGCGATTTCGAAACTTCCGCTTCCATAAGAAAAGGCCTTAACCATTGCCATGATTTTAACGCCCGGCTTAATTTTAGACCGGTAAAACTGCAGATTGCCCACCATGGCGTTCAGGTCGATTTCTAAAACCGTATCATGTATTTTTTGCGTAAGTAATTTACTAATGCGCCCAAATTCGAAACGCCTGGCCCCTTTTACCAATATGGTTTCGTGGCTAAAGTGTAAACCTGGAAAAGCCTCTATAAAAGCACTGGTATCATCAAAAAACTGGGTTTCGAATTTAAAAATTTCGGCATAACGCGCAATGTTTGTACCGATGCCGATTAATCGGTTTATCTTTTTTTGCGAGAGCAACTCTGCTATTTCAGTATACAAATCAAAATCGTCTCTTCCGGTTTCGAATAATTCGGAAAGGATAACGGTTTTCTTAGGATGCTGGTTCTGTTGATTTAAAAAATCCAGGGCAATGGCTAAGGAAGAGATATCGGCGCTGTACGAATCGTCAATAATGGAACATTGATTGATGCCATTTTTCAGTTCCAGGCGCATGCTTACATGGCTCAGTTTCTCTAAACGCAGGTCGGCCTGATCCGGTGTATACCCTAAAGCCAATAAAGTTGCCCAGCAGATCATGCCATTCTCTATCGAAGCCTTATCTTTAAAAGGCAAAATGCATTCAATTTCCCTGTTTTGATAAATGGCCCTTAAATAACATTTCCCTTCAATAGGTTCAACCGTAGTGATTTGCAGATCTGCTGCCTGCTTGCTGCTCCAGCTAAACTGTTTTTTACCCGGCAGGTTTTTTACGCTAATTTCATTTACATACTCTGGTGAATAAATAAATAGTTCAGAAGTTGCAAAAAGTTTTAGTTTTTCGGTGAGTTTTTCTTTTTTGGAGCTGAATCCTTCAGCATGTGCCTCACCGATGTTGGTTAAAATTCCGATTTCAGGACAGATAATTTCTGCCAGATGCTGCATTTCATTAACGGCAGAAATACCGGCTTCAAAAATGCCCAAGGTATGGTCGGCCTCAATTTGCCATACAGAAAGCGGTACCCCAATTTGCGAATTATAACTTTTCGGACTTTTAACAATATTGAAATCAGCTGTTAAAAGCTGATACAACCATTCTTTAACGATGGTTTTCCCATTGCTGCCAGTAATACCGATTGTTTTTAAATCAAATTGATTTCGATGATAAGCACTTATCTTTTGTAGTGCTTCCAGGGCATCATTTACCAATAAAAAATTGCAGTCAGGATATTCATGAATGTATTTTGCTTCGGTAACCACAAAATTTCTGATTTCTTTTGCATAAGCATCTTTAATAAATTCGTGCCCATCGCGGTGCGAAGAAAGCGCAAAAAACATCGAATTTTCAGGCACCAAAACCGAACGGCTATCAATTACCAGATAGTGGATAATAACCTCGCCATCAACTAATTTAGTATTGGCATTTAAAATTTCAGCTATTTTGGCAACGGTATATATTGGATTTTGCATGCTATTATATTCAGAAAAATACGGTAATCGCTTTTATTTTTACGAATTTCAGTAATTAATTATGAAAAGCGGTAAACAAGAAGCAGTATTATTAGATAAAAAACAAGCTTTGGCTAAAGCCGAAAGTTTTTGTGTTTACCAGGAGCGTTCGCAAAAAGAGGTACGCTATAAATTGGTTGAATGGGGCATGCGTGGCGACGAACTGGAAGAAATTATTACCGACCTGATCATTAACAATTTTTTAAATGAAGAAAGATTTGCCAAAAGTTATGCATCAGGTAAATTTAACATCAAACATTGGGGTCGGATTAAAATTAAACAGGGGCTAAAATTAAAAGGTGTTCCTGATAAAATTCTGCAAAAAGCAATTTACAGTATCGATGAAGATGATTATTTGCAAACGATAGAAAAATTAGCGGTAAAAAAAGCGCGAAGTCTGAGTGAAAATGATCCTTTTAAAAGGAAAAATAGGCTGATGAGCTACCTTCAGGCAAAAGGATTTGAAACTGATTTAATTTTACTGGTACTGAAAGCCAGCAATTTAAATTAAATATTAAATTTTTAATAAAAAATCTCTTGACAGAAATATAAATCTGCCTATATTTGCATCACCAAAACGAAACAACAACATCAGTTTTGTAAATGCGAAAGTAGCTCAGTTGGTAGAGCACGACCTTGCCAAGGTCGGGGTCGCGAGTTCGAATCTCGTCTTTCGCTCTAAAATGCCTTCCTACCAGAAGGCATTTATTTTAAAGTTAACCAAGCCGATGGAGATCGGCAGCGGCTAATGCTCGGGTGGTGGAACTGGTAGACACGCAGGACTTAAAATCCTGTGCTTTCAAAGGCGTGCGGGTTCGATTCCCGCCCCGAGTACTCACAAAAAATCGATCAGAAACCTTTCAGAAATGAAAGGTTTCGTTGTTTATAGCCATTTCAAGTTAAATTCTTTGTTTACACTTTATCCTAACTACCCGACTATGGAGCGACAACCGGATGTTCCTGCGATTTGACACGATTGTAGATAATTCGGATCAATACCAAAAGTTGTGGGATAAACGTATTAAGCATATAATTGCGTTAGTCTATAGAGGAAAAACTTAACGCATTTAACACCACGGAACTGAGCCCTGAAAGCTTTGATTTTT
>NZ_FNCH01000011.1 GCF_900100705.1 Pedobacter terrae | reverse complement strand
ATACTTCATGAGTTATTTTGCCATCGGTCTACTCTCGATCCTTTTCACTTTATGCTTACTAAATTAAACATTTGTAAACATAGGAGCTATCGGATGGGCATCTTAATGCTTTGGTAGGGAATATTTAGTTGCCTTTCTGCAGCATTAAGATCTCCGTTTTCACGGGAATGACGCCCTTTCAAAAAATATTATGCTGCCAAAATCTCCAAAATGATTTCTGAGACAGGCTTTTAAAAAGCAAATGCAGGGAGCCTAATTACTACATCATTAAAAAACCTAAAAGCCCCCTGCACTGCCAAAACCTATACAGGGTTTTTGGGCTTTAAGGCAAACAGCCTATCGAAAGGGTAAAACTTAATGAGTGCCATAACCTTAAGGATTATCCGTTAAACAAAAAGGAACTAGAGGATCTTCCCCGCAACCCCCAATACCCGGAACAGGACCATAACCAGGCCAAAAACAACCAACATTCTTCTTTCCTACCCGCTCCCCACCTGCGCCCGGCAACACCTGTTTGGAATATGGTTTTGGCGCCACTAATTTCTCCGCCTCGCTACCGCCCACATACCCCATACCCAGCAAAACCAGCGGGCCGTATAAAAAAGCCCAGCAAAGGAAAAAAAGCGGCAGGTAACGGTTATTGGTGGTCATGGCAAATGGTTAGTTAGGGTAAAATGGATAAGCATCAGAAGGGTTATACATCCTTATTTCATTAAAAAAAAGGGCAAAAGCCAGCCCCTCTGCCCAAAAAAGGCAGATACGGGAAACCGTATTGCAAATGAGGAAAAAGTTACCTACCTTGGGAATGCGAATAACCATAGTAATGCACCCTTGCCTAAAAAGCAATAAAGGGCTGGCACCAGGCTAAATTAACCCACCGGGACTCAGTGCGCTCTCTCACACCAACCCCCTGTTTTTTGTTGGGCTATTTTATACCTGTAATTCCGGCACGGGCATTACGATGGAGAACAGATGACGTTCTTTAATAATAGTTGTAGGGAATAATCTTTTATCACTTCCTTGAAATGATAATAACTGATGGCGGTTAATTTGTTCGTTTTCATAAACGGTAGTTTTATGTAAAACGATGCTTACTCAAAAAAGCAGAAGAAAACCAGATTGGTGAGAAACCAATAAGGCGCACCTCTTCACTTTTGCCATGGTTCCGCCAGAAACCTCTTTTCATCAAAGATAAAAAGTTACCCAAAAGTTTACGAGGTACGCCCTACTGGATTATACAAAAGTATAATAATTCCAGTATATAGGCGAACACCCGGTCAACTCGTGGTAAATCTGGCGGATTTTGGACGAGTAACATCGTTTAAAGCTGGAAAACCAGCTCTATGTTTCGCATTATGATAATACAATATTAAGAAAAGTTTTTCATTAAACGTCAAACTTTTTAATTTTTTTATATAAAATGAGAATTATTAATCGGTTAGCTGAGGTGTTTAAAGAAAAAGATGTTTACAACAGGGATATCGCCAAGCACTTAAATAAATCGGAAGAGACCGTCTCAAGATGGGTAAATAATCACAGACAACCATCTTTAAATGACTTGGATGATATTGCAAACTATCTAAAAGTAGATATAAGAGATCTGCTTTATCCGAGTGATTGGAGTCATAATAAAGTGGAAGGACTTAAGAATAGTAAACAATACCGAAACGGTTAAAATATAGGGTTTCATTGAGCAGTGATTTACATTTCCTTTGAAAAAAGCTAACGGGGAAGTAATGAAATAGCAAAAAACAGAAAAGATAACATTATGGCTCCTATAGCAATTTCGCCCCAAGAATAGTATTTACCATTTTCTTTTGGGATAATGAGCGATAGCATGTTCGAAAGGCCTTTTCTTAAGTTTTCCATACCTGGATATATTCGGTTATTATAAATATAAATAATATTATTTATTGTGTACAAATAATTGTAGCCGAAGCGGGGGTTGAGGTATTTAAAAAGTAATAAAACTAAAAGGTTTAAAGTATAGGTAGTTTGTTTTACTAAATGATCAATTGGCATAGCGAAAACGAGCTCCCTCCTATTAGCTATTATGGCCTTCGAACGAAGAGATGATTTAATTTGACCAAACCTGAGGTCGAGGCATTAGAAAGTACAAAATAGATAAAACTTGTAATGGTTCAAAAACTTTGATTTCCTCTAATACTATCCCTTCTACTAGGTGCCTCACTAGGCGACATTTTTCGAAATCAATAATATTAACATTTTTATAGATTTTTGCAGACTCAGTAATTCATCGCCTTTCCACGCTGTTTTGTTTTTATTGTTGGTATGATTATGTTTACTAAATATTTTAAAATATCTAAAAAATGGAAATCTCTCAAAAGGCAACATCGTTCGCCGAACTTGAAGCTAAAAAAGCCTTGAATTTAAAACCTTTCTTATCCATTAACCTTGAAAATATTAAATCTAAGGTTGATTCTATATTAGGGCATATTGGCAAAACAGAAATATTTAACGAATATACCAAGCATGATATTTCGCATATTGATACTATGCTTATGAGTCTTGACTGGATAATTCCGGAGGAAACTAAAAAAAGGCTTACTTGTGCTGAATGGTTAATGATTGTATTATCGGTATATTTTCACGATTTAGGGATGCTTGTTACAAAAGACGAATATGAAGAAAGGGGAAAAAATGAAAGTTTCTTGAGTTATAAAACAAAAGTTGTAACAGGGGGATATACTGAAAATTTTAAGTTAAAAGTTCAAGGACTTGGAAAAGGTGCTGAATCTTTCATGTATCAAGAATATGTCCGCCAGCATCACGCTGAACGCATTAAAAATTGGGTAACTGAAAAAAAAACACTAAATTTAGGCGGATCCAAAATAGTGGTTGAAGAGTTGAAGGCAATGTTAGGTGAAATTGACAACGTATTCAAAAAAGATCTAGGAATGATATGTGAAAGTCATCACCTAGATGATCTCGAGGATATAAATAAGTATAAGATTAATCAATTCTATGGCTCACATCCTCAAGAAAAAGCAAATCTGCAGTATTGTGCAGTGATCTTAAGAACAGCTGACTTATTACATATTACATCAGATCGTACACCTAGTATAGAATATCGTCTTATTAATCCGAATGATCCTATATCCCAAATTGAATGGGCAAAGCAGATGGCAGTTCGTAACGTTAGCCCGAAAGCTAAGTTCGACAAGGAAGGTGTGGTCGATAAAAATCAACAACCAGATACTGTCGAAGTCAGTGCTTACTTTGACAATGCTACAAATGCTACAAGTTTTTTTGGACTGATAGATTATCTTGCATACGCAAGAAAAGAACTTGAAAGATCTCATAAATGGGTAACAGAATCCAGTAAAAAACATGCTATTGATTATGAATTTCCTTGGAAAAATATAGATGATAGTAGAATAGAGACTGAGGGTTTTGAACGCAAGCTTTTTACATTCGAACTCGATCAGCAAAGAATTCTTAATCTACTAGTTGGGCATACCCTATATAATGATCCAACTGTCGTTATAAGAGAATTGGTCCAAAATTCTGTCGATGCGATAAAACTATTAGCCTATACAAAAGATAAACTTTCCACTGAAGGAAAGATAATAATAGAGTGGATTGAAAATGATCGTAAATTAATTTTTCGAGATAACGGTATTGGAATGACCCAAGAAATTATTGAAAAACACTTGTTGAAAGTAGGCTCTTCGAGATATCAGGACGAAAATTTTAAAAAGGAGCATCCTGGGTTTTCAGCTATTAGCAGGTTTGGTATCGGCCTCTTGACATGCTTTCTAATAGCGGATGATTTAGATATCACAACTGTCTCGGAATTCGAAGAAAAAGCGAAGAAGATCAGCATCAGGAAAGTTGATGGGAAATACCTTATGCAACACATCGATAAGGATGATATTACGGAAATATCCGACCATGGTACACAAATTGTCCTCAATGTTAGGCAGGATGTGGATCTAGACGACTTGGAAGAAAGTCTTCAGAAATGGATTTTGTATCCTGACTGTAAAGTCGAATTTGTTGTAAAGGATAAAAGAACAGCGATTGGTTTTACCTCACCAAAGGATGCGGTAGTTTATCAACTTAAGCGGATGGGGCTGGATGTAGGGAAAGGGATGGTTAAAGTCGGAGAGTATAATCGAAACGGAATAAATCTGGCTTTTGCTTTAAGATATTCACAGTATCTTGATCAATGGACATTCATTAGGGGTACCGTCGAAAACGAAAACCATTCAATTGGAACTGCAGTTGAAGGAATTCGAGTTGAATTTAACTCTCCAGGGTTTATTTCGGGGGGACCGGTTGCAGCCGTAAATTGTACAGGAGAAAACGCGCCTAAAACTAATGTTGCTCGTTCTCACTTTGAAATGAATAGTTATTATACAGATTATCTTCAAACAGTCTATGATATCTATGGGGAACATATTAGCGAAGAAATTAATCGTATGATTGATTCCGAAATGCCTTTGACTAAAGCTATCTCGGAGGGTTATTATATAATGTCTGCCTTGACTAGCTCACGTTCTGGTTCGAAGACTAGTCCTATAGATGAAAAGCTCTTAGTAAAAGCATTGTTAAAGGTGCCAGCTATCGCAGTTGAAGAGGGTGGAAAAAGAGAGAAGGAAACCGGTCAGCGAATTATAGATATGGAAGAAATATGGACTATAGAATCTCCTCAGCTGAGAAAAGCAGAGTCCTTTTTAGAAGAAATTCCTGGGGCAGTCTCTACCGCTGAATTATTTAAGTTTATCACCAAGAAAAGTTTAAATTATGAAAACATTGTATTCTGTAACTTTAGATATTCTTACATCCTTCATCAAGAAATTTTCAGCAGACGATCCCTGGCGAAAATAAAAATCGATATTCAAGAAAAAAGAGTAGACTTTAAATGGATAAAAAAGGAGCCTGGTCTTTGGATAGAAAGGACCATTGAACGAGAACCGCACAGGTCAACAATTACGACTATACCATACATGCTGCAAATGAAAGATATCGAAATAGTCGGAATACCGACCTCAACTGAACTGATTATTTCCCAGGGATTCCGTGTTGTACTCAAAGAAGGCGTCTTACATGATGTTATTAACACACTCTATTTAAAGGAAAAAAACCTTATGAATTCGAAAGAAGAGGGATTATTTCCGATAGTTATCAACAGACTGTTTACTCTTATTGAATCTGCTGCTCAAAGCCAATACAAGATTGAGAACATCGAGAGCAGGCTTAAAAGGCATCTTCGAGAAGAATATTCAAGTCTAGATGATCTACAAGAGTTCTTCTATGAATGTGTTGATAAGGATAAACTAATTTCAATAATGACTTCACTCGCAGAAAATACAATAAATTTTTACAGAATGGACAGATCTAGAATTTCAACTGATTATGACTTTAGTTAGCTAAACCTTTTAACGCACCATTCGGTATATTCTAGAATTTAGATACCATTGATGAATTGATTCTATAGGTCAGGAGTTATCATCTTAATCTATGAGGTTGTATAGCGGTGTTTGACAGAATGGACTTACTCAAACGACACTTTATGAAAATTTATGGCGCTTCACAATATGACAGGGGTTATCCAAAACAAGAAAAGATGAATAAGGGGATGGCCTTTTATGCGTACATGTGGAAAGTTGGAAAAAAGGTAATATCTGTAGGTATAGCTCTTGAAGAAACTGATAGAGGGAGTATCTATTATGTGTTAGGGCATATAGATTGAAAAAGTCCTTAAGTTAAGGCGAGAACAAGCAGTTTGAGGCGAAGATAATTCATGTTAGTGAGTTTAGTGGGAAGTAAGCCTAACATCAATTAAAGTGAGAAATAAATAGGGAGTTTGTTTAGCCGACTGAGGAATTGGCATAGCAAAAACAAGCTCTCCCCTATTAACGCATATGAACAATTAACTTCGTCCAACTGGCATTTGACGGTATATTTCACCATCAAGTTCACAGCCCCCCTTAGCATGCTTGGGGTGTTTTGCATCAATAGTTGGATCATAAGGATTTTCATTGAATTTAGCTTTTCCCTACTGTTTGAAAAAGAAAGGTACCATAGCCTGTTTACAGGTAATCCTGACGTTATCAATCCATTCCCTTTTAATAGGCCTGGCTTTGTCCAGACTCACCTCCTACGATTACCCAGTTGATTCCCTTGAGGTTAAGGCAGGTTTAGCTTTTCTTAATTATGTCAATCACAAAAACGAAGGTTGGTAAAACCATAAGAGTTGAGCTTTTCTATGTCATTTCGCTATGTCTGCTATTTGCAAATTATGTCTATTAATTTCACGATATCATTAAATCATTATTTGGACAGGCAATGATAGCGCAAACTAGACATGCGAGAGTGCTTGATCACGTAGAATAACCAATACTTAAAATTGAGTAATTATTCTTTTAGAGAGACTTTTTTACGGTTAACCTTTATATGGATAAAGTATAATTATTTATCTTTCTACATCTAAATAAGAACCCCATGAACGTATTCAAAAAGAAATTAGAAAGCAAACACAAACCTGCACAACCAATTGACCCTATTGACCTTTACCAATCCCTTTATAGAAAAGATGGTTATGCGTATTTAAGAGGGATTCAGGAAGAGGTTTTGAAAGAATGGCATGCGCGCAGAGATGAAAAAGAGATGCTATGCAAGATGAACACAGGATCTGGCAAAACACTGGTTAGTCTGCTTATGCTTTATTCTAAGCTCGTTGAAGGAGCTGGCACCGCAGTATATGTTTGTCCTGATAAATACTTACTTGACCAAGCAAAAAAGCAGGCTAACCTTTACGGTATACCAATTTGCGAAATCTCAGACGAAAACCAATTCCCAGCTGATTTCCTGAATTGCAAAGCCATACTCCTTTGCAACTTCCATAAGCTTTTCAATGCCAAGTCCATATTCAACCGCGACAAAATTGAAATTGGTGCGATCGTAATTGATGATGCGCACACCTGCCTCGATATCTCTAGGCAAAATACAACTTTAAATATCAGCAGTAAACACGAAATTTTCGACCGGCTCATTGCACTATTTGACGTTGAACTTAAAAAGCAGGCACCCGGAAGCTACAGACGACTTCTAGATGGAGATCCTTATGCGAAAATTTTAAAAGTTCCATACTGGGCGTGGCTTGATAGAAAAGACGAAATTCTAGATATTTTAAATGAGTTCTCTGACGATGATGAACTCAGATTTAAATGGCAAATGATATGTGATTCCCTTGACACATTTGACTGCTACATTGGCCCAAATGGTTTGCAAATATCCCCAATGATCGTTCCATTTGATTCAGTAAAATCTTTTTCAGAAGCCAAATTCAAGTATATATTATCTGCAACCTTTGAAGATCAGGTTGACCTAATCAAGGACTTTGGGATTGAAGAACAAAATGTCATTAATGCCATTATACCAAGAAATAGAAAGGATGTTGGCCAGCGCCTCATATTAGCACCAAAAAGATTCGATCCTAATATCGAGGATGCTCAACTCAGACAGCTAACAAGCGAAATTGCCGAAGAAGGGAATAACGTTGTAGTCCTCGTCCCATCAGCAGAAAAGGCAAAAGTTTGGTATAAATATGGAGCTGTTAATCTCAATCAAGATGATAATATCTCAAATAATATAGAAAAATTAAAGACTTCCAAAGGCGGCCTTTATGTGCTCATTAACAGATATGATGGAATCGATTTACATGGAGACATGTGTAGGCTGCTAGTTATGGATGGATATCCCAGATTTTCGTCTTATAATGATCTATATAAGGAAGTACGTGTGGAGTCTATACAGGCTTCCCTGAAATCTCAGATTATCGACCAAGGATTAGGCAGGGCCGTTCGATCGGGAAGTGATTTCTGCGCAGTAATTCTTATGGGTAACGATCTAATTCAATTTTTAGGTAACAAGTTTAATTATGGATATTTTTCTCCTGTTACGCGGAAACAAATTGAATCCGGCCTTACAATTCTGGATGATGAGGAGGATAAATCGAACTCTATCCAAACTATTAAGGATACAATTTATTATTGTCTGAATCAAGACGAAAATTGGAGAGAATTCCATAACTCGATTTTAGACGAAGTTAAAGATGATACACTTAGTGATGTTAAAAAACAAGAGCTGAAAATCGCTCAAAAAGAAAAAGAGGCATTGAATGAGTTTAAACTAAGAAGATATAGTAGCGCAATGGATAAGATTGGCTCGACAATCATAAATAATAAAGAACTCGCCTTGAACCTAAAACACCAAGCATGGTATTATGAATATGCAGCCAAATTTATTTATCAGGCCGACCCGGTAATTGCAAATGATCTTCAGATTAAAGCCACCATGGCACCACATATGCTGACGCCAAGGAATGGAGAAAATTATAGTCGACTGAATAAAAATGAGGGCCAAGCATCAATGGTTCTATCATATATTAAACAATTTAACAAATCACAGGATTTAAAAATACATGTACAGTCTATATTAAATGACCTCACGTTCAGTAAGGATATAAAAGCAGCTAAATTTGAAAATGCATTAAAAGAAACTGGCAAGCTTCTTGGATTTGATGCGCATCAACCAGAAAATGAATTTGGTAACGGGCCTGATGTGCTTTGGATAATGAGTGATAACCACTACCTCATCCTCGAAGCAAAATCAATGGCTATTCACAGCGAAATTACCCGCGAAAACATAGGACAATTATTACAATCAGGAGAATGGTTTAAAAAACATTATGGAAAAAACACGGCCCATACCTTAGTAACGCTACAATCACCCGATATTAAAGGATGGAATGTAAACCCAAGCGAAAATAGTAAAGTTATCGATGAAGGTGCACTTGCAGCTTTAAAGCAGAAACTGGAGCAGTTCTACGATGCTATAGTAAATAAAGGCATCAATGCTATCTCTAAAGAGGAAATAGGAAAACTGCTCAGCGCCAATAGTTTGACTTCAGAAAATTTTAGAGGTAGTTTCTTAAAAGTCATTAAAGTAAGTAGTAAAAAATAAAAATGCATATAGCTACTGTTTAATCAAAACTAAAATAGTAGCTATTTATTTAAAATTGACAGAGCACCAATCGCATTGTAGCAGAAAATCAAGTATATTATTATATAAAATCTATAAGTTAAAGACACGACCTTGCTAAAACGGGCCGACAACATTATCCTAGAACCTCACAAAACACGAAAACGTCGTATAGCAGTTTCAAAAAAACATTGATTTAGAAAATAGTTAAAATAATATCATTCAAAAATGAACAGATTTCAAAACTTTGTAAATTGGGAAAACACAGCACACTTTGCAACATTACTTTCTGTTGTCGTTGCCGGATGGGCACTTTACATCAGCACAATACAGTTTCGAACATCAATCAAAAAAACGGATGAACAAATAATGATTATGAAGGAGGAACGCCGCCGAGGCCAGGAAGAAAACCGCCAATACATAGTCATCGACAGTATTCAGATGGAAAGTGATCCAGAGAGATATCCGGGGGATACTACTAAATATTGGAATTACACTATCAATTTAAAAAACTCTGGGATCAGACCCGCTGTCGAATTGAAAATTTATAATAAGGTTTTAGGAAGGATAAGTAATAAAATAGATTTTGAAGGAGAAGACACTTACAGAAACTATAGAATATCCACCGTAGATACAATAGAATTGGACAACCCTCTAGCGAGTGAAAGAACTGAAAACACGACAGTGTTTCCGCGCTACAGGAAGTTTGACCGATTTCTGGCAAAAATCACAATTTCTTATAAAGATGTTATTTTGGACACAGTTTTCAATGAATCTTATCACTATTCCAATACCAGATTTGACGTGCTACGAGATGGGAAAGAGATCACCTGGCTCGGCATGACAGGTTTAACAAAAAAGGAAACAAAAATACTGACTCACTGATAAACGGTCTTTTTAAACATATGAGAGAATAATTACAACTTATGAAAGAAGCAATTCTGCTTCAGAAAAAGAACGCCTCTGTCAGCCAACATTTTATATGTTACTAGTTGGCTTGTAAGAATTCTATACAACGCTAGTACCTACTTTGATAGTTCGAAAGCATTGAATGAGGTTGATCTGATTGATACCGCTACCATTGATAATACAAAGTTTGATAAAGCGCTATTCGATAGATTGGATTTACTTAAGCAATATTTTACTAAAACTTACGGCGCAACAAAATATGACAAAGGTTATCCAAAACAAGAAAAGATGCAAAACCGAAGGGCCTTTAATGCGTATAAGTGGCAAGTTGGAAGAAAGGAAATATTTGTGGGTATAGCGCTTGAAGAAACTGATCGAGGAGATATCTATATGTATTAGGTCATAAGATTTGAGAATAAGAAGTTGGCAGGATAGGCGATTTGTTAGAATTCGTTATTTAGAAAGATAAAATAAATTTTTTAAAGAAAATTATGCACTAATACATAGACTACTCCGATTAATTCTTGCTGTAAATTCAACTCACCACCAAATATATCATCGAATAATATTAACTTGCACCATAAACCTAGTTTTATTAATGGTTAATTATTCTACAGTAAAGAAGCGGCTCAAATTACAAATTGAAAGAGAAGAAAACATTGGTCTTGCGCACTTAACGCACTATTTTCAAAATCACCTTAATGGTATTTCCAGTCATTTCATAAAGCCAGCCCAGCAATATTTAAAACAACTTTCCCAAGAATTGAGTATGATTGAAGAACCGGTTATGCAACAGCTTCTACCGATGAATTTTGATGTACCATTTCCTCCTCCAGCAAATCCAGAATTTACTTTTATCGACTTGTTTGCTGGAATTGGAGGATTTAGGATACCAATGCAGCAATTAAATGGAAAGTGCGTATTTACATCCGAATTTAGCTATTATGCTCAACAGTCCTACGAACTAAATTTTGGAGAAGTACCTTTTGGAGACATAACCAAATTGGATCTTGATGTTATTCCAAAACACGATATACTTACTGCAGGATTTCCATGCCAACCTTTTAGTATATCAGGCAAGATGAAGGGCTTTGAAGATACAAGGGGAACATTAATTTATAATGTATTTCAAATAATAGCATTAAGAAGTCCTAAAGTGGTGTTTTTAGAAAATGTTAAACACTTAATGCACCATGATAAAGGGAGAACTCTTAAAACTATCTTAGTTCACCTGGAAGAAATGGGTTATAAAACATCATGGCACTTATTAAATGCCTCAGATTTTGGTGTACCACAAAATAGGGAACGCATTATAATAATCGGCCATAAAGATAAACACTTTGATTTTTCAAAACTTAAAACAACACCTAAACCAAAATTAAAAGACTTTTTGGATAATGATTCTGATTTTGAATATTTGAATGAGCCTTACACACTCATTGAGGACTACAAAGAGCAGAAAAGCGGGTTAATATTTCGCGGATATAGAAATAAGACTATAAGAATTGCAGGGGTAAGACCCGGAACGGAGAACCTATCAAGAGTACATAAACAACCTAATAGAATATACTCAGTTGAAGGCTTGCATCCTGCTCTAGCATCAGGCGAAAGTTCAGGAAGATATTGGATATATCAGGATCAGAACGTTCGAAAATTGACTATGAATGAGTGTTATCGTATCATGGGTTTTCCTGAGGAATTTAAAAAGATAAGCAACACTTCTGAACTTTACAGACAAATCGGAAACAGTGTATGTATACCGATGATTAAGGAAATAATTAATCAAATTAAACAGCAATTATTATAATGAGTGTTATTAACCCCGAAGAGTTACTGAATAATCTTTTAGATGAAGCTATGTCGAAAGTAGGTTCTGGAATTTCAATAGTGTCAGGACTACAGGATGTAGAAAAGGACCTCTTAGCAAAGTTAATAGAATATTCGGAGAAAAGTAGAGGAGTATTAAGTGTTGTTATAACTAGCATAACATATAAGGCATTACATCCTGAACAAGATATACGTAATCATCAAGTCAGCATACCCAATGGATACTCCGGTCGAGGTTTTGACACAAAATATATTACTCCTTTCATGAAAAGGCAGAAGTTTCCCTACATGGCGGAAAGTGGATGGTTAACGAGATCACTAGAACAGAAAGTTCCTTATAACAAGGATTTTCCAGGGGGAATGAACCCAAAGCTTAAACCAACCTTTCTTGAGGTGATAGATAGGGTACAACATGGTGCAAATTGCAGTGAGTATCTCAGTTTTCTTTTCCAAGCTTTGATAATTAAAAGGAACAGTCAAATACTAGCACTCTCTAGGCCGTCTGCATTATCAATAAGTACCATATTGGAAGTGCTTATCAACCATTTTAACGGTTCATACTCTTCTACCGGCGCATCAAGGTTGCCAGTCTTAGCTATATTTGCTGCATATCAATGTTTGATTAATGAAGTTAAAAGATTCAACAATAAGAAACTTCTTCCCTTGGAAAGCCATACATCTGCAGATAAACGAAGTGGTAGAATAGGAGATATCGACTTGACAGATGAAAAAAACCGTGCTTTTGAAGCGGTCGAAGTTAAACACGGCATTCCAATAACATTACAAATTGTTGAAGATGCATTTAATAAATTCCAGAGTACAAATGTTTCCCGTTACTATATCCTTTCTACAGCAAATACAACAGATGATGAATGGATTAAAATTCAGGCAGAAGTTCAGCGCATAAAAAATGTCCACGGCTGCCAATTAATTGTGAATGGCATCATGCCAACGTTGAAATATTATTTAAGGCTTCTAGACGACCCATCAGAATTTATCAATAACTATGTTAAGTTAGTTGAGGATGATAAAGCACTAAAATTCGAACATAAGCTTCGTTGGAACGTTTTAATTGGCGAAATGGTTTAAAATAATGTGTTTAATTAACATAACAGAAATATGGTTATCAAAGCAACAAATATCGTGAGCCTTCTTAACTTCCAGCGACGGCTTCTTGAGATAATCTATTTTTTTAAAGGTTATTCCCCATTGCGAATGGAACAAATTTTCTGCTATTTTTCATAGCAATGCTAGACCTTGTTTAAGATTACGTAACCTAGCATCTCTTACTATCAACACTGTAGTAACCTTAATAATCTTGGATTGGAAGGGGCAATATTTAGCTTCCCCTTTAAAATTTATTTACGATAATTCAGGTATTGGCATATCTTTGGCAGACACAATATAAAGCCAAACCTGATTTAAACATTTGTTAAGATCGCTTTTGATGTCATGGTCCCAAAAGCGTATTACTGTATATCCAGCTTCCTCTAATAGCCTTTGGTTTATTCGATCACGTTGTATATTTCTTTCAATTTTTGGAATCCAATATTCGGCATTACTTTTTATTGTAAGTTTCTTTTTCTCCCATTGGAAACCATGCCAGAAACTTCCATCTACCAATATCGCTAGGCGGTATTTTTGGATAACAATATCAGGTTTTCCAGGCATGTTTTTAACGTGGGTTCTAAAACGGATACCACTAGCCCATAATGCTTTTCTAAGAAGTAATTCAGGCTTGGTATTTTTACCCTGAATATTTGCCATTGTTTTACTACGATCGGCAGTAGTGTGAAACCCACCTGCTTGCTCGAAGCGGGGAACTTTGATCACTTCTTTATCGCCTTGATAACTCTTAGCAGCCATGATAAATCAACAAAATCCAAGTAAATAAGTTCTTGATTGATAAGCTTAATTTAAACCTTAACCATATTTTGCCGGCAATTATCTCTCCAATGGAAAATGTTCTTCCATTTGTAGATAGGGGTAAAATAATTATATTTATCACCGATGATTAGATTTAGTTATCATCCACTGAATCTGATTATTCTATTAGCGATTTGAACGCATTTAGAATTAAATTTGAAAACATAACGACCATACTGCTTTTTGGGATGGTCATTTATAGATCATTAATGGCTAGATCTCAATCCAGTTATGTTAGCTCTAGTTGTCTGGCCTGCGAGTTGATGATCAAATTGTTCTTTGTTTACCTACCTTCGGTCAGAAAGTGCCCTTAATGTACCGAAATTAACCTTAGTCATTTGTAATTAAATTGGAGATGCTAGCAAACATAAAAGGATTCTTAACTAAACTCCTGCTAGGAGAAGTAAACGCACGCCCGAACAATAAACTAAACCCAGCAATCGGCAATCAGTGGAAAAATGTCAAAAGAATATGGAACAATACAACTTATAAAGATTTTGGGATTGAAAGATTTATACGACTGATACTAGGGCTATCTATGTTTGTTTTCCCTGGATTATACGTCAGGCATATATCGGGCCGCTTTGGCTTACAATGGAGAAAAATAGTATTAGAATTTTATGTCGTTGTTAAAATACTATTACCAATTATTTTTTTCTATTACCACTTGACAAATAACATAGCCATTGCATTCCTCTCCTCGTATCTTGCGATTGAAACTATATTTTATTTGGGATCGCTAATATTTTTATCAAGTGAATTTGCTGCCCCTATGTCATACAGGCGCTCTTTACTTATGCTATTTATTAATTATATTGAATTATGCTTAAGTTACGCGGTAATCTACTCTTACCTTAATCAAAATGTTGCGGGCTTTTTTGGAGATAAAACTCTAACTTCTATGCAAGTAATATATTTTAGTTTCGTAACCTCGTCAACTTTGGGATATGGAGATTTTACAGTACATACTTCATGTGGCTATGCGTTGGTTATAAGCCAAATAATAGTTTTTCTTATATTCATCGCGCTTTTCCTTAATTTCTTTGCATCTAAAATTCAAGACCCTACTTATTACAATTCAACTGTTACCTATCCAAAACAAAAGAAGCTAAAACAAGCTCAACCAAAAACAGCAAAAAGTTTAAATAAGGACAGCTAACGATTTCTGGGCAGTAATCCTGAAATTGACCTGCCAGCTAAAAAAACGATCAATCTGATTGTGCGTAATTTAAATCATTTGAAAACACTCTCACCTCCTATGAACTTTGCCCTACCTCAACGTACCGGACTTCCTATCAGTGCACTTACTGCAAGTTTCAACAATACTTCAGCAACCTATAAATATTACTGGCTGTTATCCATATTATCCGAACTGGAAAAAGGAAACGCCATAATACCCAAGCACCGGATTTTTGCAGGCATGGTTTCGTTAGCCTGGTACACCGTAAATTATTTTCATGTCTCATTCGGCAAACAAGACCAATTACAACGGGCCATTAAGCAGATACGTGACCTGGAAGGTATCACCATTGATGAAAAACAGGAAGTGGTTAAACAGAAAATTATTAATAGCCTGAACCCATTAACGGCCAGAGCCATACAGTATTTTGATCAAGAGGTACCGCACCGCTACCTGAGCCCCTGGTTTCCGGAACTGAAAGGAAACCGTGCTGAAATATACCGCCTTTCGGCAGCTTTTGAAAATGATTGTCCATATGCGCTCAATGAGCAGAACATCACCATAAACCCGCTATGGCATGGCTACCTGGTTGAACATGCTGGTATTTTAAAGGCCTTTTGTTACTGGCACCTGAGCCTTTACCTGCAAAAACATAACCCCAACGTTCCTGATATTCCGAATAAACTGATTAAACCTGCACGCCGGAACAACCTGCTCAACCAGCGTAAATTTTGGAACAGGGTTTTAGACCATACCGGCCCGCTGGAATGTATATACACGCATAAAAAACTGGTACATGGCAGCTTCGCGGTTGAACATTTTATCCCCTACGCCTTTGTATCTCATGATCTGATCTGGAACCTGATCCCGGCTGATCCATCATTTAACAGCCGGAAGAATGACAAACTGCCCAGGATGGAAGATTATTTTGACGGGTATTACCAGCTGCAAAAAACGGCTATAGAAGTGATGACCGAAAACTACCCCAAGGAGCCCATAATGGAAGATTACCTGAGCCTGTTCCCTAATGCCAATGCGCAGCAATTGCCTGAAACAGATTTACGGGGAAGGTTTTTAGAGAATGTACAGCCGTTGCTTACCATTGCGAACAATAATGGCTTTGAATATATGGGGAAGTTTTTGTAGCTTAAGCTGGCTAAAACATCACATTATTTCTTCCAGTACAGCGTTAACCTGATGCGATAGGTACCGGCCGCAAATATTATCCTGATCGGCATATACCTTATCAGTTTTCCCAAAAGGCATCACCTTTTAAACTATCGCACGCTAATGTTTTTTCTCCATATCCTGCAACACCCAATCTAATTCTAAATCTATAGCTGACAAATAAGCTTCAATCTGGTAATCTAAACATCCTCCACCGTTAGCCATTGAGACTAAATCTCTTCACCTCAATCAAAAAAAGCCCGATGATTTAGATTGAAACTAGATACATATATCATGTGCTAAACATCGACAAATTCTGGCAAAATAAGATCATGTATAGTGTGGCCATTAAGCCTATGGTACAACCCATCCCGAACCTGGATGTATCCTTTAAACCATTATTAGTCGTGATACTGAAAACACCTTTATCATCTTTCACACTTTGAATGGTTATTAAGCCTGCACCTATTTTAATTTGCTTTTTATCTGTTACTGCTTTTAATGAATTCACTCCATAAAGTTTGCTAACTTCTTAATTATTATTAAGATAGGCCTTTAACATTATGCTTTCGAGCGCTGCTGTGCGCTCCATTTTTTAGGTTTCATTCCGAAATGTTGCTCAAACAGCCTTCCGAAATAACTCAGATTGGTAAAACCTAACTGATATCCGGTTTCAGAAACTGAAAGATGTTTGTCTTTAATCAATATCGCTGCTTCCTGCATCCTAATGTACTGACTATACTCATAGATACCCTTCCCAAAAATTTGTGTAAAAAGTTTCCTCAGTTTAAGTACATTCATACCACTGATTTTTACCAGCTCATCGTGTGTCAACGGCCGTTTGAGGGAAGATGAAACCGCATCTCTTACACGGTAGAGCGCTGCTATTTCATCACTGCGGAGATTCTGATGTTTAATCTGTTGCCGTTTGGAAAGATTGTTAAACAGCAGGTACAGCAGCTCCAGTGCTTTCAATTTGTAATAAGCTTGTGAAAGAATACCCGATTCCCTAATTCCGGCAATCTCATTAACAAGATCAGCCATCTCCGGTGACATAAATTCTTCTATTAATAATGTTTTTTCATCATTGAAAAGATAACCGAATAACTCCTGATCTTTTCCGATAA
This sequence comes from Pedobacter terrae, assembly GCF_900100705.1. Lineage (GTDB taxonomy): Bacteria > Bacteroidota > Bacteroidia > Sphingobacteriales > Sphingobacteriaceae > Pedobacter > Pedobacter terrae. The sequence goes on along the minus strand of NZ_FNCH01000011.1, from coordinate 192,738 downwards.
AAAATTTGAGAAAATCAAGGTCGATCAGGATAGTGATTTGGGTAACTGTGCATCCTTTTAGGAATACCACTTCACTTTCAAGGTTGAAAGGCGTTATGCGGATATGAGGTTGGATGTGGAACAATTTTTCATCATCCTGATGCTGATGATCATCTGTAGAATGGCTGAAAATGTTATGAAAAGAAAACAGCAGACCTTTCTTAACAGCATCAATAGGTTTTCTTTTGTATATAAATTTTTCTTCCGCAATAATAGAGCGGATCATCAACAGCATTTCAGGAAGCATATCCACGATATGTATCTCATTAAGCCGTAAAAGATCCAGCGTATTGCCGAATTCAGATGCAGGCATTCCCAGTTTCTCTGCCAGATGAAGCATCTGCTTCTTGTTATCAGCTAAACTCATTTTGTGGACTATTTTTAATACAAAAAGGACTATTTTATCCTTAAATGTAAAGCTAATTTTGCAATAAGCATTTAAAAGATTATAAAAATGAAAAAGAAAATTCTAATATCAGGCGGCGGAATTGCAGGATTAACAGCCGCAAAATTACTAGCAGGACAAGATCATCAAGTTACGGTAATCGACAGAGCCCCATCTTTTACCAAGGCAGGTTTCCTGATCTCCCTGAAGAGTTTCGGTGTCCGCATTATGGAGGAGCTCGGCTTGATGGAAGAATTGCGTGCCGCATCTTCCCCATCTGAATTTGTGAGCTTTTTAGAAAAAGATGAGCGTCTTATTCAGCACATCAGCTATAAAAAAATGAACCAGAATATTGAGCGTTCAGTGCTGATTTCACGTGGCGGACTTCATAATGTAATGTATGAAAATTTAAAAGACCAGGTGAATGTACTTTTCGACACCACGATTTCAGGGATTACTTCAACAAGTGACAAAACAGCGGTAACGCTCTCTGACGGAAGCAGTATGGAAGCTGATCTTGTTATTGTTTCTGAAGGTTTACGTTCTTCAACACGCGAGCGTTATTTTACAGATTCACAAATGGAAGATTTCAATACCCTGTATATGGGTGGAAGACTGGAAATGGAACATTCATATGCTGTGGGCGCTTTCAAAATTTATATTGATGTGAATAAAATGCTCTCTATTTACCCGATTGCAGACAATGAAATCGCGATCCAGTGCTACATCCATCATACGGGTGATATTGCAACGATAAAGCAAAAATCAGCGGACCTATTACACAGTTCTTTCAATGAGTATAGCACTGAGGTAAGGGATCTGCTCAATCGTTTTGTAGAAAAGGGCCTGATGTTCGTGGATAAAATGGGTATGGTAGAAGCAACTGACCTTGTTAATGGAAATATGGTTTTGCTGGGTGACGCAGGATACTGTCCTACCGCCCTTTCCGGGATGGGAGCATCACTTTCAATCTATGGAGCGAAGGCATTATCGCATTTTATCAGCAAAACACCTGATGATTTAAAATCCGCATGCAGCAATTATAACACATTAATGCAACCCATTATCCGTAAATTTCAGGGCAATGCCAGAAATAACGCTTCTTCATTTATCCCTGCTGATGAGCAGCGGCTTGATCAGTTTGTAAATAGTTTCAGGGCAGCATCCGACATCGAACTGAAAAAGATCATGACTGATCCGATTGTACTCACTGAAGATCAGTTGAATTTTAAAATCAACTAAGTGATGAACTTCAAAAGAATATTTTCCATCATCGTTGGATTTGGAACCATTGGCCTTTTAAGTTCTTTATTTGCTAAATTACAGGGTGCTATATTTCCAACTTCTTTGCAACTGTTTGAACTAGATACATGGACCTCTTATGATGTTATTCAACTTGTTATTAAATTAGTGTGCTTCTATATGAGCTGTATTGTGGGAGGTATGGTGACATCTTTGTGTGGCGGGGAAAATAAACAGCAGTATATTACAGGAATTTGCATCAGCTTGGTTATAATATGGCTATGGATAAGCACCATTAATCCTCCATGGTTTTGGGCATTAGCGCTCTCAGGAATTATCCCTTTTATTCAAATTGGAACAAAATTGAAACCGCGTCTATTAGATGCAATATCTAGTAGAAATGTTTGCTCATGATTATATTTTGGCCATAAAATTGACCACAACACCTCAACAATCCCCCATGTGGATAGGAAGATTACCTGAGCCTGTTTCCGAATGCCGATGCGCAGCAATTGCCTGAAGTTGATTTACGGGGAAGGTTTTTAGAAAATATACAGCCGTTGCTTACCATTGCGAGCAATAATGGGTTTGAATATATGAGGAGGTTTTTGTCGCTTAAGCTGGCTACATAACATTATCTCCTCCAACATAGTGTTAACCTGATGCAATAGGTACCGGCCCCAAATAGATCTTCTAATCACAAATGAAGTGGTATACTAAGGTATGTTACATTAATATAATATCGGCTATTTCGTTATGAGTATACATGCACCGCCACCTGGTGCCAGCCTAACGTGTAGTGTATCGTTTCGGCCGACCTCTTTTTCCATTACTTTGTAGCTTTCAACAGGTTTTCTATAATCCGAATTATCCCCATCCTGGATAATGATCGCCTTAAATTTGCCTTTTTTCAAAAAATCTATCGGAATATCTAAATCCCGCCCCTTTTCATTGGTAGCCGCACCAATAAGCCAGGTTTTATCATTTGCCTGCCTGGCCATCACGATGAACTCGCCTATCTCTCCATCTAACGTTTTACTTTCCAACCAAGGCATTTTCTGTGATGAAATAAATTGCAGCAATTCAGGGTGTTTTTGATAATTTTCCGGTAAATCGGGTATGACCGTTACCCCAGAGAAGGTTATTAAAGTTCTTGCAGCCTCACCAGCAAGCGTGGTATTGGTTGGGTAAGCCGCTCCATGCGTCCTGCCGGTTTGCAAAAGATCTGCAAGTCCATTGTTCATATCCAAAGGTCCTGCCAGCATATTTACAAAAACTGAAGTGACAAAGGTTTTTGGCTGCAGGGGGGTGCCTGCGTCGAGCTGGGCCTGGCAATATTCACGCGTTAGCGCGTTAGGAAAGGTGCGCATCTGACCATATGGATGAACCGGACCATCATGAAAATTGCACAAGAGGCGGTTTTTCGCACACAATTCGGTAATCATTCTCGTACGTTCATTTTTTTCCTCCGCACTACCAGACATGAACCCATATTTTATACCCGCAGCACCCCAGTCGCCATATTGCTTGAGTGTTTGCGCTATCGGAAACTTTCGGCCGCCAACGTCATTGAGGTAAAGCCAAATCCCTACACCTTTTGTTTTTGCATATTTTATGATTTCATGAACCTCGGCTACTTTCCCACCCTTAAGCGGATCCGACTGTTGACCAAATTCAGGTCCATACCAGTCAGCATCCAGGCTTAGATAACGAATATTGTTTTTTGAGGCAAAGTCAACCATTTTTTTCCATGAAGCAAGTGACATATCATACCTAAAGCCATCGACCTGCGCTCCGGCAATCCTCCAGTCCCAAACTGAGACTCCAGGCTTCACCCAGTTAAAATCCGTTGATTTTGCCGGCGGTGGATTGAGTAATTCCAAAATATGAGAGTCCACCAGCGATCCCGGCTTATCTCCATACATCACAACTTTCCATGAATTACTGGGCTTGGAGGCAATATCAAACCTTGTTTCTTGTTTTCTAGACTGCAATACGAGCGGTTCGCCCCATGATAAATCCGCTTCATGAATGGCCACATAATTATCTTTGTCAACTTTAACGGTCATCACCGGAAAACGCTTACCACTGCAATCCATTAATTTTTCGGGTCCGATGTTTGCACGCTCACCGTTGTAATACCAGGCAGTATAATTACCCGTGAAATTAAATTCAGTCAGATCCTTTTCTGGTTTCCCTTGAGGAATTTCATACCTGAATGCAATTCCGTCGTTATATGCCCTGATGATAAGACTATAGGTCGTCAGCTCTATTTTGACTTCGTTATAGCTATCAGGAACTCTTGCTCTTTTTCCCCACAATGGTTTCCAGACAGTATTGTTTGAACGATGTGAACAACCAATTGGTACGGCCCTTTCAATTCCATTTAATCCAAGCTTAGAATCTGAGATAATTAATTTAGCATTGGCAGAAAAGGAATAGATAATATCACTGGTTTGATTACTGTTCAATTCAACACGTAATCTGTTATCGGGTGAGGCGATTACCAGCGGAAATACGTCACTGGCCTCGTATACGGGCGCAATGCTGGCTTCGGCAGAAACATAAAGTGATACAGCGGTAAACAAAATACAAAAGACAAATATCCTGCTTTTCATGAAGCTAGTGTTTGATTTTTTATAAGAAGAAATAGGCCGGACCACCCGTTATCCTGAGCATTAGACTTGGTTTACGTTGCAACATAGTCGGCTGAAGTTTACATCTAAAAGATTTAAATCCATATTTTATATCCCAAACATCTTTAATTTTCTAGGTTGAAGTTTACTATCTGTCAATTTCTGTAAGCACAGCAGCAAATCCCCCATTACGGCTCATGTTAATTACCATTTCCTGCTCACGATCTGTTTGCGAGATAACCTTTCTGTAATCCATTGCCTGACGGGGGGCATTTATACCATCTTCGAAAGCCACCATCTGGTAACTTTTGCCCTTATCCAGAAAATCCATTTTTACATTAAATTTCCTGGACGTACCATTGGTTATTCCACCGATATACCATGTACGGCCTTTTCGCTTAGCTACGAGCGCCACCTGACCTAATTCGGCCTGTAGCGCTTTTGTTTCATCCCAGGTAACCGGTACGCCAGCAATAAAGTCAGTACATTCCTGTTCTTTGTAATATAGGGAAGGATTATCACATAACATTTGAACACCGCTTTCAAAAAGTACAAAAAGAGCCAGCTGATAAGTTCGCGTACCGACCGCTGCTGAATTTGGCCTCTTGCCTCCATAGACTTCAGGCTGCATATTGATCATCGCTCCTGGCGTAAAATCCATAGGTCCAACTACATTTCTGATGAAAGGCAGAAAGATACTATTGTCAGGTTGGCAACCTTCCATTTGTTCCAGACCCCTAACCCCCTCGTAGGAAATGACATTGGGATATTTCTGTTCTAAACCCCTGGGTGTGAAAGAACCATGAAAGTCTACCAGCATATTGTATCTGGCCGCTTCCTGGGCTACACGCTCATAGTAGTTGACCATCCACTGATCGTTTCTATCCATAAAATCAATCTTCACCCCTTTGATACCCCACTGCGAGAAAGTTTTGAATAGACCCATATTCTGCTCCACACTAAGCCAGGTTAGCCACAAGATGATATCGACATTTTTTTGCTTTCCATATTTTATAAGGGCATGCAGATCAACCTTCTTATTTGGCGTGTAAGGGTCATCAACACTTTCTGCCCAACCTTCGTCCATAATGATGTAAGGCACACCATTCTTTGAAGCAAAGTCAATATAGTATTTATAAGTCTCCAGATTAAAGCCAGATTTAAAATTGACATCCGGTCCGTAAGGTGCTGCAGCATTCCACCATTCCCAGCTTACCTTCCCGGGCTTAATCCATTCGGTATTTTTAATTGCAGATCTTTGAGCAAGCTTTATAGGCAAGGTTGCTTCAAGCAGTTCCTTATCCTGGGAGGCAAGGATAAAATAGCGCCAGGGAAACGTTCGCTTGCCATCGGTTTCTGCAATGTAGTCTGCAGCTTTTGTAATGCGCATAAAGCGGTCTCCTTGCTTTTTCTCCTCGAGTGCTACACCTGAAAAAGCAGACACCATGCCCTTATCGCTATCGCCTTTGACAAACATGCAGGGATAGTCCATCACATCGGTTTCCGAGAACAAAACCTTCACACCGTTTTTTGTATCGATTAGGACTGGAAGCGTCGACATCTGTGCTGTCTGCTTCCATGTCTTGGCGGCTGGATGAATATAATTGGTTTCATAATTAGATGTAAAATCCTTTGCCGGCTGGAGATGAAGCTCATATTCTTCTTTCAAAGGAAGCGTAACCTTTTCGTTTATAACCTTTATTTTCCCCTTCAGATCGCCTTTGATATTGGTAATGATCCGGTATGCAGCCCCTTCATCGTACGCCCGGAATTCAATGGCATAACCATTCTTTAGTTGGACGGTTAAGACATTACACTTATCATGGATCTGAGCGAATTTTAGCGCCACTACGGGATTAATCTGCCTGTCAATGTGGGACAACCTGACTGACTTTAGCAAATCCTTGTTCTTTAAATCAACACCTTTAATGTCAAGCCCCAAACCGCAGTTTGCCATGACTAATGTATTATTTTTGTAGATATCATATTCAACCCTGTCTGTCACCCTGATCTCAAGCCTTACGATACCATTTGGAGAGGAAAGTTTGCTTGCAAATGCGAAAAGAGTGTTTAGTATGATTATTCCAATTAATATTGCGCGCTTTATCATTATCATTTAGTTATGTTATTTATATCTGTAGGATCGTGTACCAATTAAATAATTATTTCCCTGATCCTCACTATCAGCTTAATCTTTAGTTTTTATGGTATGGCGAAACTCGTTTTTCTATTGCCAGACAAAGATATATAAACGAAAGTCAATCAACTTTGCTGCTTTAATTAATATTCTGAAAGGGTGAGATTTTCTCCATCCGAGGTTTTGGATCATTCAGACTATTAGGGACTAAGTTATAAGTTTTGAGGAAAAAATTTCTTAGGGTGATATTTACGATAGCTAAAGGTTACTTTTTCCACTGGCATTGGGCCCAATAATATTAAAAGTAGGGTCGAAGTCGATACTGATCTTGTCCCTGAAGCTTTTGAGATTGGTAATAGTGATGTTGCTTATTTTCATGATTAGTTTAGATTTTCGAGAAGTACAAGAATACAGAATTAAAAATAAAATGTTTGGTTACTAATGGATTTAATGACTTTCATCATTTGCGACAACAGCTGTCAGCTAATTAGCGAAAACTACCCTAACGAACCCAAATGGAAGATTACCTGAGCCTGTTTCCGAATGCCGATGCGCAGCAATTGCCTGAAACGGATTTACGGGAAAGGTTTTTAGAGATTATACAGCCGCTGCTTACCATTGCGAGTAATAATGGCTTTGAGTATATGAGAAACTTTTTATAGCTTAACATGGCTAAAAACACAATATTATTTTTTCCAATACAGGTTAAACTGATCTAATACGAACAGGCACCATATATCATATTCAGATCGGCATGTACCGCATCAGTTTAAACCTGATCAGGTATTTTAATGTCGCCTGTATCGAGGAACTGTAGCTCGCCGATTCCTTAACCTGGTTAAATCTTATGTTGCCTGACCATTAAGAATTGCTACGTTGTTTTATTATACATAAACAACGCAGCAATTGAATTATCAGTTTAAATAAGCTTCATTACATATTAATCGAAAAACGGAATAAAATGTGCTGTATGAATCCAAGTCTCATTCTTTTTTTCGAAGAAAAAGAAAACAGTTGCTTGAGAAATGTTTTTATATGTTTTGTTATATACTACAAATGCCTTTGTACCGTCAGGCGAGAACTGAACTGTACTAAATAGGATGTTATCATCTTTTCCTTCATTCTCGGAATTAGTCTTCCCGCCTACAGTTTTTGAAAGTGAAACTTGCTTCCAGGCCGTTGAATAAGGTTTAGATTTTTTCTCTTTTAAATAATTCCAGTTCCCTTGTATAAGTAGAGCTAATGAGTCGGTATTTTTTTCACCTTCATGAGTAATCAAGTATCTATCGAGATCTGACAACAGTTGCTCACTGATGAGCACCTTTTTTGGACGAACATTTTTTTTAGATACTATATCAATCACTTTTGTGATAATAATCTTCTCGTTGTTTAATTCAACTCTATTTTGCGTCGCTGTACAATAAGTGGCTGCCATTATTGCTACGCTAAAAATTATATTTTTCATCATCATAGACAATCTTTTTTACCAGTTGAGCCGGCTTTGTTTTTATATTCTCTCTCTGAATTAGCTTTTGATCTTGCGGCGTCGGGTGGTTCTACCCCGGAGGTTTGCTGTAGGCTTCCCCAAAATATATCCCGACAATACTCCTCCATTCCTATGGATGTATCGGGGGATGCTCCATATCCTTTGGCAATTGAAATGTCCACTAATATTTTTGCCATAGAATTAACATAGGTTTCAGCCATTTGCCAATGCTGCATGAATCCGAGTTCTGGGTAATTATAAGGGTGGGGTGTGCCGTCTTCCTGGTCGAAAAGATATCTGTTAAGGTCGCTAAATGCCATTCCTTCGTCACCTGTAAGGTTATTAGCTCCCCAGACAAAGTAGGCGTGCATCATTTCATGGATTAATGATGCTGTAATTGCCATATCCGAGGCTTCATTTAGGGTAAGAGTGTTAAGTTTGATATTTCCTGTTATAGGATCGGTTTGGCCATGTGTTTCACTTATTGTTGTTGTCCCATCAGGAAGGGTTTTTGTTTGGTATGGTATTGTCTTTTCACCTAGGGTAATTGATACGTTAGGGTTGTTAGCTAAAGCCAAAACAGCATTTTGAGCTTTTGTATTATCGTTGTGCACTTGCTTTAAAAGAGTTGCCATTGTTACCGACAATTGTGATGCACTAACAATTGAGTTTTTTATGCTTTCCAAGCACGCACGGGTGTTAGGATCCATCGTTATTGTATTAGATAGGTTAACAGGGTTAAAATCTCCATCTCCATCGCTGCCGCCACCTCCGCCACCACCATTACCCGGGTCTGTGGGTGGATCTGGAAACCATTGATCTTGACAAACTGTTATTTCACTTGAATCAATCAAGCTATAATTGCTTCCACAGTTCCCCTGTGGCCAATTACAATCAGGACTATAAATAATATGTACTGTACCTGAATTACAGTTAGTTGGCCCATCAGAAGCCCATGTACAGTATTTTAGTTCTGTATGACATATAGATTCCCAATATGAAGTTTTATTTGGGAAAGTTATAGACTCCCTATTTAAGGCAAGCATTTTTCTTTTCTGGTAACTTTGACTGACCTTGCCTTCAACATAATCGAGCAAATAACTTTTTCCATTTTCAAAGTTTGTTAAAAGCAGATTACCTGTGAAATTATCAATGGCTAACTTTGAGGAATTGTTCGGTGCTTTAGCCTGATAATAAAATGCCTTGTAAAATTCTTTTTCATTTTTTACAATCAAATAGTGTGCAGATCCAAGTTCAATTACTGTCTTAGTTACATTATTCTCTTTTACATTAGCTATTAGAGGGAAGAACACATAAGAAACAGTATCATTTACAACTTGTGAAGTAGGATGTTCCCAATCGGGTATCCAAGAGTATTTTTGATTAACATTTGCAATTAGCTTCCGCTCAAATTTTGAACTATAAAAGCTATCTTTAATAGCACTAAGCCTCTTAAGATAGTCTGGTGAATTTGCCGAGAGGGTTTTACCAATTATTGCATCACTTACTAATCTCTCCTTTGCACATCTAGACATTATTAATGCAATTAGGCAAAGAAGAATGACCGAAATAGTTTTTACATTCGTTATCCTAATTCGGAGAGGAATTAATTTTTTTTTTGTTTTCATAGTGAGGAGAATTTGTTAACATTTCACACAGACGTAAATATATACATAAGTGTATATTTTGTAATATGTTAATCAAAAAATAATATATAGATTAAATCATTAGTCTTTTATGATGACTTTATGAATTCCCTTTACAATCTTTTGTTAAGCCCATAATGGAAGATTACCTGAGCCTGTTCCCCAATGCGGATGCGCAGCAATGGCCTGAAACAGATTTAAGAGGAAGGTTTTTTAGAGAATATACAGCCATTGCTTACCATTGCGAGCAATAATGGGTTTAAATATATGAGAAAGATGATATAGTAATATGGCTAACACAATGCATTAATTTTTCCATAATTAACAGCGAATGAATTAAGCGCAACGAAGAGCTTTTGTAGCTTACAAATCATCAATAATTGAAAAGCTGACAACTGTTGGCTTACACAGAATAATTTTGCTTTTACTTTGTTTATCTGGCACATTAAACAGATTTGCATAGTCTATACCCAATGAAGCTAAATATGTTGCCTTTATGTCTCCAAGCACACGAATCATAACTGGCATCACCACCAGACCATTCCTGATGTCTTTAACTTTAAATTTTGCACCGATATATTTTTGTTTAATTTCTTTTGTATCTATTATATCTTCCAGGGTTATTGGTCTGTCAACTTCAGAAAAGAAAACCGAATCTACTATGCCAGTAGCGTTGGTGGTGAGAAAGACTGAAAAAACAATAACCTTATGAACATCTGGTTTCTTATAGCTTTTATGGATTTTACTACTTATTATTTTATACAAATCATTCTGTTCCACAATTTGTGCTTTAGTTCCCTGAACCATACCTAAGGATAAAAAGCAATACATTAAAAAATTTCTCATAATTTTCAATTACAATAGTGACCTTTTCTTACGCTTTTATTTCTTCCTGTACAGCGTTAGCCTGATCCGATAGGTACCGGCCCCAAATATCATATTCAGATCAGTGTGCACCGCATCATTTCCCAAAGTGTTTTCTGACTGAGGTAGCTTTGCCCCTCAAAAGGAAGGCAATGCTTTCTTTGAAACATCGAATAGGTAGATTTTATTATTCTTTTTTAAATAACCATGGGTTAGAGGACATATAACTATCTGTTAGTTAAAATATCTACAGCTCTCTCCAATAATTCATCCTTCCTTTCAATTATCCCTTTAATTGTTGGTTTTACAATAAAATCAATTTTCACTCCGGCACCTTGAGTTGGCGAATTATCCGGGTAAAATACACCCTTACTTGATATCCGGGTGTAAATGCCGCCTGGAAGTACAATAGTGGTTACCTCACCATCTGCGCCTGCTGTCTGGCTTCCGATTACGCTAACGTTTGGTGAGCTTTGGAGGGCCATTGTTGTAAACTCTCCCTGGCTCTGCGTGTCAGAATTGACGATCACAATTACTTTCCCTTTATATGATTCGCCATTTTTGGCTGGTCCGTTATATTCTGAATTAGTGAACACAACTGTACCTGGATTTGAATAGTCTACCGTAGACTGCTTTAAAAACATACTTTTGAATGATTTAATGTAGCTTGCGAATGTGTAAGACATGAAGTCAGACGGATATTCCCTCATATCTACAATTATTCCTTTTGTTTTCACAAACATTTTTTCTATCTGTGGCAACTCCGAATTTTGGTATTTACCTGCATTCAGATAGCCAATCTGATCGTTTATTAAATAATAAGCCTCTTTTTGTTTTTCTCCGGGCGCTTTATAATTTGATTTGCCCTTGAGCGTTGGGATGTTTAATTTGATTAGCCTTCCATTTCGCTTAAACACAAACCACATTTCTTCATCGTTACTTCTCATCAGATAGTTCCATGGTAAATCTCTTAATTGAGTATCGTAATTGGATGCTGGTGTAATGGGTAAATACTTCCTGACAAGCTTTTCAATTCTTTCTCCGTTGATTGAGACAATAATATCCCCTATTTTAACCTTATCCTGAATACTTAAAGTATCGGTACGGTATCCACTTACGATCAGCTTATTTTCGACAAAATCGGATCTGAAAGGAACGCGGTATTTACCCTTGATTGATTCTAAGGTTGAATAATTATTGAATATGTTTGCATGAGTGTCTTTAATTGTCGCTATAAGTTTTAATGTTGCAAGTGTATATTCTTCGGCATTCCTGGCAGCGACAAATTGTGGAATGAAATCTTTCAGAACCTGATTCCAGTGTTTTTCTGTAATGTTTCTGTAGGGCGAATAATAATTTATGATAGACCAATATCGAAATAACGAGAGTAGCCTGTATCCTGCATCTGGAAATAACATTTCATCGTAGCTTTTTTCGTTGATGAATAGCGGATAACCTAGGCCCGATTCTTTTTTTACCCAATAATTTTGTACACCCAACCTGTTTTGCCGGATATACCTAAGTTTGTTTGTTAAGCTTGCTGATAGCGTTTTCCCTGTAAAAAGATCACCATAATCTGGAGCCATTAACACCGTGGAAGCAGATGGCATTTTACAGTTATCACACTTTTTTACCTTCGGAAGGGAATCTATGTAAGCTTCAAGGAAGTGACTTAATTGGCGAAGATTTTTGCAATTACGTGTAGAGGCAAAGATTTTGAATAATTCGCCATCCCAGTTCACATCGCCGCTACCGGCATATGGGTGATGATATTTCAAAAACCCCCATACCTGCCCTATAATAGCAAGTCTGGTAATTTTTCTGGCATTTATCTGTACATTGCTTATACCTGAACCATGCAGGTACGAATTATCTACCTGAGCTTTCTTTGGAGGAATGCGCCTTAAGTTTTTCAGTGGCTTTCCATCCTTAAAAAGCTGGAAATTATCGAACCAGACTTTTCCAACCCCATCTAGAAATCCTCCATAAGCTATCCCCTTTACTTTTTCGGTATATGGGAGTTTGACTCGATATTCGGCCCAATCATGAGTGCCTGCCTGCTTTGTATCAATATATGCTAATTGCCCATTTTCTCCTTCCAGCTTCAACCATAATCCAGCATAATAAGTTCCAACTTCGTCCATTTTCATAAAGCCTCTCAACTCAATTGAAACTTCTTTGTTGCCAGACGTCTCATCTGCCTCAATCTGGAAGTAATTCCCGACTTCTTGTGGGGTATTGAAATCAATGGTATTCTCAATAGATAAGCTATATCTCCCCTCCTGTTTTCTAATGGAATCTAATTTGATAGTATTGTAATTGGCTGCTTGAAATGACCACCCCATAGGAAGTGAGTTGGTTTCGTCTACGGACTCAAATCCGTTATTGTGATTCGTTGATTTATTAAATCCGGACCATAAAATAAGGAAATAGAGTAAATAATATTTTGCCATATGATATTAATTCTGATTGAACCGACAGGTTTATTGCCTAACCTAATAATTATATTCCTTAATACAAAGTATTGGTTGCTAAGCGTGTTCTGAAACCGGTTTATGTAATCAAACATTGATAACCTTAGGGGCCGAAAATTTACTTTTTAGGTAAACTCAATAAACAACCCAATTATTGGACAATTAAAATATCAAAACCAGAACAATTATTAAATTATCGCAAAATAGGGAAAAATCATCATTACTGAGGTTGATAACTTAAAAGTGATGATTAGTTTCAATAGCTGATCAAACCTCCGAGTCTGTATAACCAAAAGATTTATCACCTAACCAGTTTTGCAGATTACGGAATTCTAAGAACTGATTGAAAAGTGCATTATATATTGTTACATTAGTTAACTTGTCAAGGTAACGAACTTGTAAGCCTTCAATTGTCATTGATGAAATAGCAATGGGAACAATTTTGTAGTGCATAAAAGACTTTAAGTATATTCAGGCACTCCGTAAAAGCGACTTCAAATTCATTCAATGGAGAAATTATCACAACATTTTCTACTCTTAGATTAATAGACGATCCGTTTTCATTCGGACTAATGATGTGGCTTTCGTCAATCCCATAGATAGTTGTAGAATTTTCTAATATACTTGAAAAAATACAGATTTTCTTGAACCTACTTAAACTGTTAGTAGAGGTAGTCTCCAATACAATCTCTAGACTATAACTTGGAGCATTTCATCTTTCTAACTATCAAGCTATCCGCTTACTTGTCTTAATAGATCGTGAGGATAACCCAGAGAGATCTGGCTTAATTCGTTTAGTGTAGTCAGTTCGTGTTCAGTCAATTCAAGCTCCGTAGCTTTCAAGCTATCTTCCAAATGATGAATTTTTCGTGGGCCAGCCAATGGAAAATGACCAGTGTGAAGCGCCCATGCGAAAGCGACTTGACCAGGTGTGGTGTCATGTGCTTGAGCGACTGATTCTAAATAATCTATTATTATTTTTGCCATATCATCCTCGCTTTTGATTTCTGTACTGCTATTTGCCAAGCGCCCTGTCTCACCTTTTCGATATTTACCGGTCAATAATCCGCCGGCAAGTGGAGAATACAACATGGTACCCAGACCTAACGCTTGGGCTAGTGGCAAAAATTCACGATCCGCGGACCTTTGCAACAAATTATACTCTACCTGTATGCTATTCAGCGGTACAGAGGAACTGATCAAAGCGATTTTCCATGCAGGAAAATTGGTTAGTCCGGTGTAGATCACCTTTCCGCACTTCACTAATTCTTCTAATCCACGGGCTATTTCTTCCCAAGGCGTTTGGGCATCATCAAAATGTGGCATATAAATGTCGATGTAATCAGTTTGTAGCCTTTTCAGGGAGGCATCCACAGCCTCCCTCATGGCTTTTCGGTGATTGCCAAAACTACTTATTTTAGGCTGTGCATTACTTGTTAGGGTATATTTGGTCGAGATCACAAAATCTTGCCTTTGGCCTTTTATAAATCTGCCAATTATTTCTTCTGATTCTCCCAATTGATATTTATCTGAAGTATCAATAAAATTACCGCCAGCCTCTGTATAAGCCTTCAAAATTGCTAAGGCTTCTTCCGGGGTTGAACCATAACCGCTACGTTCTCCCAAGCCTGCTCCGCCAAGAATAACTTCACTTACCTGCAAACCAGTATGTGTCCCTAATAATTTATATTTCATTTTTTTGATTAATTTTATTATTCAAAGATATTAGAAGACAATTTGCTGTGCAATAACGGATAAATTTGTCCGTATCAAAGTTTTATTCATTAGTCTATGATGTATCAAAAAAAAACACCGACTATACTTGATTGTGGCTTGCACCTTTTTATGGAAGTGATGAGCGGAAAATGGAAAATAAGTTTACTTTGGAGTATCTATCATGGTATTAAACGACCAAGCGGAATTCACAAAACGATAACGCAAGCTTCCAGAAGGGTATTGGATGCACAATTAAATCAATTGGTTCTACATGGTTTAATTTCAAGAAAAGACTATCATATAAAACCTTATAAGGTTGAATATAGCTTGACAGAACTTGGTCATTCCCTTATACCAGTTATTGAAACCACCGCAAGATGGGGCGAAGAGAATAGGCTGGTTTTGGAAGAAAAAATTTTTTCTTGTAGCATCGATTGAAGTTAATTGCAGACGCGACTTCATAAGCACTATGAAAACTTTAGCCCGCGGGTAAGGTAAATGTTACTTTTCGAATACATGAAGTATAATGCATATGATCAGCTGACGGCAAAACTGGAAGCATGTTAATGATCATATATAGAAGATAACAATAAACCAGTATCAAGGATTAATAATCTCTTAAATGATTATTAATTGGCAAACGAAGAACTATAATTTAAATAGACGATAAATATGACAAGAGATTATAAAATACATTACTTAGTAATGTTAGAAATTCAACGTTTAGTAGGGACTAATGTTGATTTTCATTCAAGCTGGAGAAAAATGTCTGACCAAGAGGTTACTGCATTTATTGATAATGCAATTATAAGCTATCCCGGCCAAAAGATTGAGGATTCAACCGATAAACTGACACCTGGCTTTTATACGCATTTATTTGTCGAACTACCTGCTAACAAAAAATCTCAATAAACGATGCTTAGGAAATCTTTTACAAAAAAACATAACGAATAAACATTTTGAACTCATAAATGAACAGTTCGATATTTTGGACGAACTAGAGAAGGAAATAAAATTATTCAAAAAAAAATATTCTGATCTCTTTAAAGAAGAAAGAAGCTTGTTTTTCCATTCCCAAAGATAAAAAGGTGCAAAGAACTTGAAGTAGCGTTAAACGAAGCTTATTGTGAAAATTAACAGATTAATCTGTTTTTAAAAACGAAGATATTAATTATTGCTTCTTTTTTCTTTCTGCGGTTATCTTGTGGGCGCTATTCAGGCAAAGAAAAACAGTCATAAAATGGTGGATAGAATTGATTACCGATTTATTACCGTAAAATGACTCTGTGAATATTAATATTTTATAATCGACCTTTCAAAGAAACTATCTTCGCTATTAATGTTCTATACCGATATTTATTAATAATATGCCACGTCTCATCCTATCATGCATCTTTTGTTTAATATTCCATATATCTCTGGCGCAGCAGAAACAGATCGATGTATACAAACTGACTGTAATTCTACGGGGAGCAAAATTTAATTCGTTATCTCTACGTGATTATCGTGAATCACACAATCTTATTATTTCAGGACGAAATATTGGGAACTCAAGTTGGCAATTTACCATTCCAGATACTACCGTTGAAAGATCTGAATTTATGGAGCTAATAGTTCCTAATAAAGATACGCTACTCAACGGATACCATTCAATAAGGTTTTATAGAAAAGATAGTGACATCAAAAATCTCATCGCGAATATTGGAGTTCAAAATAAGGATAATCTTATAACTGCCGATTATTTTAAAAGTACTGTTTTTCCTAACGAGAATTTAGCACCGTTATTAGGGAAATCCGATACAAATATTCTGGGAAACCTAATCGTTGATGATTTTCAATTATCATTGAAAAACGATGATTCCGATATTGCTGTCCGCGCACAAGAACCATATTTCTGTTGGTTCGACAAAAAGGATATGTCCTATGACCAGCAATTAGAATCTTATGTTCAGCTCTCTAAAAGTTACCCAGATTCAAGATACCTAATAACATACTTATCCCTAAATCTCACAAGATTTGTTACACGGGAAGATGTAAAAAAAATTTACTCTAATTTTTCTCAACAACATCATGGATCCAAGTGGGCTAAGAGAATTGAAAGTTATTTATCAGATGAACCAAAGACTATCAAGCTGTGGAATTTGAAAACACATAAAGAAGAGGATCTGATACAAGACTCCACTAAATACGCTTTACTAATTTTCAGTGCATCCTGGTGCGGGCCATGTATCAAGGAAATGCCATTGTTAAAAACTCTTTACGATAAAGTTAATAATAAAATAAATTTCATCACGATTTCTATGGACTATAAAAATAAGGTTAACGAATTTCAAACTATTGTAAATGCTAATAAGAATAGTTGGCGTATTCTATATGCATATGATAAACTTGAAAAGTTAACTGATTTATATACAATAGTAGGGATTCCTCTAACCATTCTCGTTCATCCTAATGGCGAAATGATACGAATAGATGTTAGAGAAACTGAGGTTCAAAACAAGCTTTTTAGATTGCAGTAATGCACTCGTTCAACAAAACATTTCAACTACACGGCATAGTTTCTCATAAAGTTCCAAAATAGGTAAAGATTTGTCTCAAAAAACGAATATATATGGAAGATAACTGATATCCCAAATAAACTGATCAAACCTGCACGCCGGAACAGCCTGTTCAACCAGCGTAAATTCTGGAACAGGGTTGTAGACCATACCGGCCCGCTGGAATGTATTTACACGGATACAAAACTAACCCATGGCAGTTTCGCCGTTGAACATTTTATCCCCTACGCCTTTGTATCGCATGATCTGATCTGGAACCTGATCCCGGCTGATCCATCATTCAACAGCCGCAAGAATGACAAGCTGCCCAGGATGGAAGAATACTTTGACGGGTATTACCTGCTGCACAAAACGGCTATTGAAGTGATGACCGGAAGCTATCCCAAAGAGCCCATAATGGAAGATTACCTGAGCCTGTTCCCTAATGCCGATGCGCAGCAATTGCCTGAAACAGATTTACGGGAAAGGTTTTTAGAGATTATACAGCCGCTGCTTACCATTGCGAGTAATAATGGCTTTGAATATATTGAGGAGGTGATAATTAATTTGCAAAAAAATTACAACGATGAAACTATTCTTTTTTTCAATAATGATAAATTGCTTCACATTTTTTAAACAGGAAGAACCACTGAGTAAGGTGGCAAATATTAACCTTACCCAAAAATCTGTACGTTTATCAAAAAATGAATTGGCAGCAATTAGTAAACGAAGCGGTGCAGCTAGTAAGTATTATTTCGTTTTATCAGCGCATCTCTATAATTATGTAAAGCAGATTTTTTCTGCCACTGACAAAGTTGAGTTGAACGCTGCTGACGGAGCCCCCCAAGGAACTCTTTTTAGGGGGAAATTAAAAAATATAAAAGGTTTATACATAATGCAACCGAACTACCCTTCAAAATTCGGGGCCATGGGGCATGCAACTTTGTGGACAGGAAGCATGCTATTGGTGGTCACGATTATTTTAATGCAAACGGTGGAACGGCAAAAGTTACAGTTTGGAAGTTACCATGAAAAAAACATCTTTGATAATGCCATTTATGTGCATTTTACTTTACACGGGAGGCTGTAAGGTGAGTAAAAAACAAGCCAATGCGTCGGTCTTAAACGAAAAACGCCAATGGGCAAAGGAGTATGCATTATGCAGTTGTTTGTCTTTGATAAGCAAACAAGATACAGCGCTTCAAAACGACATTAGTAAAACGGTATATGTGGAAATAACTGATTACAATCGTTCCGGCGCCCGAAACATTTACAAGGCTATTGACAGCCTGGCATACCAAACTTTTCTTTCTATTGAACCTTCCCACATCGCAGATTATGAAGGGAGGAAGCCTTATATGAAATCTTGCATCGAATTTTCACATAGTAAGCAATTGGATTCATTAATTCGCAGTTATGATTCTCAATTACAGCCTGATCCTCATTAAGCCTATTATGTATTGCGAAGGTATATAATTTAAAATGAAAGTGAAGCCACGATTTCAGCGTAATTCGTGCTTTAAATGACCACAGGCTGTATCAAAGGTAAAATATACCAGTTAAGAGCAGCATTTTATTTCGTTTTTCCGTCATCTCATGGCTATCGGATCCCGCGCAGGCGGGGATCTTAAGCACTTTGCTAAAGCATTAAGATTCCCAATTAAATTGGGAATGACGATGTATCGAAATATCATTCGCAGGACAACTGAAACCATACGTTAACTAAAACTGACGATAAGAACCAGACCAGTTATGGAATTAGTCAATCTACCGCATCCTGTATAAAACCTAAGCCCATGAAAAACCTGCAATTGATCCTGACCAAGCCATGCTTACAGCAATGGAGCGACATTGAGCAGCCAGACGGCAAACATCACTGCGGCAAATGCGAAAAAAACATCGTAGACCTCACTACCAAATCAGATACGGAACTGTTAGACTTTTTTAAACACAAAAGCGATAACGTATGCGGACGCCTGCTGGCCAGCCAAATGAACCGCGACCTGTTGTTACTGCCACCGGCAAAGATAGGCTGGCAATGGCTCATGCCGCTTGCTCTGGCCGCACTGGCCATTAGCCCGGCAGAGGCACAAAAGACAAAACCGGCAGTGACACAAACCGAAGGACAGCACAAAGATGCCAATGAAACCAAACCATCATGGGCCAGCCTCCCCACCTTACCAATCACCATAAAAGGAACCGTAGTTGACCAGACGAATGGCAAAGCACTTGCCAGCGTTAAAGTAAGGCGGATGGGAGAAGAAGATGCATTGGCGATAACCGATTCACTTGGCAGATTTGAGCTAAACCTGGTTGATGGCGACACATTATCCAAATTCATCATCAACCTGCCAGGCTACAGCCCCATTGAAACCTATCTGAATGATAACATGGTCATTAAATTAATCGCCGAGAAAAGGATCATGCTCGGCGGTATATCAACAATCTCGCTGAACAGATCACCGCTTTATCTGATCAGGGCCGGTAATAAAAGCTGTACAATAGCAGCCTCGAAATTAGGTGAGCTATCACCAGACTGGATTGAAAGTATTGAAGTACTAAAGGATGCAAAGGATACGGCCGTGTACGGCGCAAAAGGCGCCAATGGGGTGATACTGATCGAAATTAAAAAAGCGTACAGGAAAAATATCAGGTTTTCGAAATGAACACGGCCCGATAATCGCCAAGATACCCTGCGCATAGTGACGAAGCTCAAACCCCGTTCCACTTATTGTACTGCATGCGCCATCACCTAATGATCAAAAGCTACGCATAAAATAGGAGATGGATAGGCTTAAAACCCGTCAGTTATTTTAATTTAAGAACGGTTCCATATTCCTCTTCTCTAATTTCGGTTGTTGATATAATCTCAAAAGTATAAGTTTTAGATTCTTGTTCAATCCTAACCTTTATTTTGGAACCATTAATTTTGTAAGTCCCCCGATAGCGGATGTCGCCAAATGGAAGAATTTCTGCGTAGCCATCTGGCTGTAAAGTTAAAGCGAAACCACCATCGTAAGCATTAGCCGGGCTATGGTTAACCTGGAAATACGCTTTTACTTCATTTACAACGAGTTGATCTTTTTTGCATCCCCCTGCAATGATCAGTATGGAAACAATAAATAAAACAATTAAGGTAGTGGAATTAGAATAGATGTTTTTCATGCGTAGGTTGATGGTTTTAAATGATTTATCTGGCCAGGTATTTCAGATTAAACGGGTGGATTAGCGCAAATGCTACAGTGAGCAGCAAATTGTTGTTAATAATTGATTGTTACGTGCGCTATTTTGTGGTGACGGCACATCGCGTAAGCTGGAATTTAAGGAAAATGCATAGCCACGACATTCTTAAAATTCTATTTCTTTAAAGAATAAAGCCATTAAAAGTCAAAACCATTTTTATTTCTCTGGTTAATTTCCGACCGAAGGCCCCGCACAAAACTATTCATTTTGATTCTTTATCTAATTCCTAATTGTCCGAAACATCCTCTGCAATGATAAAATTAAGCTTAATCAACTCCTTAATTACAAAGGCAATTATATCAGGTTTATTCCATAGTCCATACCTCATCACCTTCATTACAAAAATATGCTAAACCCTGGCCACATTGTTACCCCAGGGCCAAAATGACAAAACCGGCAACCTGCCGGCTTTCTTTTATCGAACACCATAAACGAAATTTATATTGGAGATTTCTTACTCTGTTAAGTTCAGGTTTATTGATCCTTATAAATGTCGAACTTTTTAAAAGGTACCTTTCCAAAGTTTTTAGCTGTTTTAACCTTAGTCTCTACGTGCTCGGGATCTGTGGCATGAAAACTTTCACCCCCATCCTTATACAGGAACCAGTTATTTTCTGCCGGCACATATTTAAAAGTGATAATACGGGTCCAGCGCCAGCCACTTCCACCGTAGTGTTCAACAGAGAAATATCCGTCCTTAATGGTAATACCGGTAAAGGGATCGCCCATCTGGCCACCGCAATCCACGCAGTAAACGGCATTGTCACTCCGTGCCACAAGCCTGTACGAGTTGTCTTTCTGACCGGCAAGAAGCAGCAAAGGGCGTTTTTCGGGATGATCGGCTACATCGGAGGTTTTCTCTTCACCAACCTTGTAGAGTACCATTACTGCATCCGGATAACTGTCCCTGTTCAGGTTGCCTTTGGTAAGGTCAAGCACCTTATAACCATGGGGAATGAACTGCTTCAGCGAAGCCGGGACTTTGATCTCTTCTTTGGGGGCCTGTGCGTTGGCCACAAATCCAGCTACTGCCAGCAAACAGGCCAGGCAAAAAGTAAAATGTTTCATTTGTTAAAAATTGAGTTTGTTATAAGCAGTGAGCAAGCCTTCTGCCCTGGTAAGTGGGTTGCTACAATACTGTTCATATCACCTGGAAATAAAAGGATATTGTAGGTAGCGGCATGTTTATGGATGCCCGGGAGATTGGATGGCATTATATCTTGGCTTTTAGTCACCTTATAACCTTTCGGGTATATCTTTTGTTTGGAATAACGCTTATATAATTTTAGTTCGGGGGTTCAAAAAAGTACATATAAAATTCAGCCGTTAACTTATCAGTTGAAACATTAATCTTTGCATGAGAAAAATTTAATTGTGTCCTCAATAAAAGCAGTGATTTTGTTATCACTCCGTTTAGAAAACCTTTCTCGAAAGTCAGAATTCGTTTAAAAATAATGAAGCAGGGCTATTTGGCAGATTACTGGAGTAAGTTTAACTTTTTGGTGGCTAACCAAAACGATAGTACAGAAACTGATAAATAAGGATAAGCAAGAAAAAAAACGCTGATTAAAACATCTTTGTGTGAATATGAGCTCCATGAAGCTACCCTGGAGTCGAAGATACTGATATTGACCAAATAAGATAGTATAAAAAAGGATATCGAACTAATGACATATCTTATTTTAATACTCAACTTAAACATGTTGAGCAACCACACTACAGGATATATATATATAATTAATAAACTGGTTATCAATATTTCCCTATAAAAAATACAATTTAGGCACATTGCAGATAGCTCTTTTGCATAGGTGTGCATACTAAGGTAACATTGCAGAAAACAGAGTACATACGCAATAACACAAAAATAAATGGTTTTTCTAAATTTCATATCTCACAGCCTTATTTCCCACAAAGCTATCATCTGCAATTTTAATATCAGCAAAATCTTTACAGCATTTTTATCTTTCTGTATAGCTTTATACTTATCCGAAAATACCAGCTTATGTTGTGGGTTCCTAATCAATATTCGTTTAAACAGTATGGTTCAAAGTTGTGAATAATTGATTACCGTTAACAAGTTAGTTATAATGGCAATCCTCATTGTAGCTTTTTTATTAAACAACTTACTGTTAACATAACAAAAAGGCGCTTGAAATATTATTACTGTTCCTAAGCCTTTCTATCTGCAAATCCTATGCAGGCTGGCATGAACGGGAATGAAACGGGGTATTCCAATCTGGTGGTTTTTGAAAAGTTTGAAATCTACAAAACCATATTCCATGGCGGGAAGAACTTTAAATAGCTTAGTTTATGCCAACGATAACAAAGTAAGGATCGTTTTCTTTTTTCACCATAAGATCGAGATGTTCTTCAAAGGTGACCAGGTTTAATATCTCGTCCTTCAAAAAAGTGGTAAAAACTTCCATATCAGTATCTGTTTTAACGTTAACTTCGAGCGTTTCAGTAGTCTTCCAAACGGTAGATACTATTTCCGGGTAAGTGCCCATGAGTAAACTGGCAAAACCTTTTCTCGAAAATGCTTCAGATAAATGCAGCGCAATTTCGGATAGGTAAGGCTCAAGTTCCTGGTCTCCGGTCTGCCATTGCTTGTCCTTCTCCTCATCCTGCCACATGGTTCCTATATACTTGCCATCGAGCTGAACGCTGTAGCAATCACCTGTCTGTTCCACTATAGTTGTAACGCTGCGTTCACCGGCAGCAATGTCAAATACATATCTTTCCATATTTAAATCTTTTATACCGGGATGCTGTGGGTTACCTGCCGGGCCTTGTGCGCCGTTGCGTTTGCGCAAAAAGTAGAAGGTGGCCAGCGCAAAGCCTGCAATTGTGCCAAGGACCAGCGCTTTGGCGCCAGTGCTGATCTGTTTTTCCATTAAATTTCGCATCAGTTTTTTCTTGATTAACATTGTTTGTGGAAATTAAGTTTTAACTGCCGGGCATGGCCTTACACAGATCAGCTAAAAAGATGTTGCGCGGTAGCGAGCACCTGTGCCATATCTATCCCCTTGCCCAGTACGCCAGAAAACAGGTCGCCGGTTTCTTTTAGCCTGTCAACTGCGTTAAAGATGGTAAAGTCCCTCATCTTAAGCCCTGGCTTCACCTCATCCCACGATAATGGCATGGATACCGTAGCACCAGGCTTTGGACGCAGGGAATACACTCCGGCTATAGTAGCGCCAGGTCTGTTCTGCAGAAAATCAAGGTACATCTTCCCTCCACGTTTGGATATAGTGCGTTCGAGTGTGGTAAATTTAGGAAGCTCGCGGTTTACCTGGCGTACAATAATGTTGGCGAAAAGCTGTGACTGCTCGTAGGTATAGTTAGCCCCAAGCGGGATATAGATGTGCATACCGGTAGAACCTGATGTTTTTGGAAAGCCGGGAACGCCAATGCTGTCTAAAATAGATTTTGTTACTTGTGCGGCTTTAATTACCTGTTCAAAAGTATTCTTATCAGGATCCAGATCGATAACACAATAATCAGGGTAGTCTGGTTCGGCCGCGCGGCTGAACCAGGGGTTCATTTCGATACAGCCAAGGCTTGCCATCCATAAAAGGGTAGCCCTATCTTTACCCAACAGATAGCTTTTTTCTTCGCCCTTTTCATTGGTATGGGGCATGGTATGTGCCCAGGAGGGTGCGGTTTCCTTCACATTTTTCTGATAAAAGCTTGCTGCGTGTATGCCTCCCAGAAAGCGGTTCAGCGACAGGGGCCTATCCAACAGGTAGGGCAGCATTAGCGGGGCAACCTGGTCATAATAGTTAAACATGTCTCGCTTGGATACCTTCTCCTCAGGCCAGTAGAGTTTGGAGAGATGGGTAAACTTTAAAATATGTCCATCCACTTTCTTCTCCTCGGTTTCTGAGCTGCCGGTAAGTAGTAGTGCCTTGTCCTTTAAGGTTTTTCTTCTTGGGGGTTGGGTAGATTTAGCAGATGGTTTACCGGGCTGTTTTGCAAGCTCGTGTTCCAGCGCTACCTCCCGGGTAATGGATCCGGTATCTTTTTCATGTTCAAATATTACTTCCTTTAGGCTTTTATCTGTGCGCAGCCCTTTAAAGGAAGCCTGGCGCAGTTTCCCATCTGAAGTGAGTTCTGCAAATTCTATTTCACCTATCAGTTCTGGCTTTAACCAGGTTGGCTTTGCGCCCATACGCCTGGGCCTGAACTGCGAGGGCTCATCCACATCGGGTTCTGTTTCGAATGGGCATATGGTGGTAGTGAGATTTTCGAATACCGACATCAGCTCCTTTTGCGATTGCTGGTTAAAGCCAGTGCCTACTTTCCCGATATAATGCAGTGTACCCTTAGGGCCGTAGACACCGAGGGTAAGTGCACTGAAATATTTCTCCGTTCCTTCGTTTTTGGTATAGCCGCCAATAACCACTTCCTGCCTGCGTTTGACCTTTATTTTCAACCATTCCATTGAACGGCTATCGGAAGAATAAAAGCTGTCGGCACGTTTGGCAATAATGCCTTCGAGTTTCATTTTTTTTGCAGCCTCAAAAAAATCCAGTCCACTGGTATGATAGGTTTGGCTGATCTTGATGTTGGGATGTTCCGTGGGCATAACTGCTTCGAGAATTTTCCTTCTTTGGTTCAAGGTTAGCGATAATAGTGAATAGCCCTCAAACCAGAGGATATCGAAAACATAGTAGATCAGTTCAGCACGTTGGGTATTCTTCCAGTTCTGCAGGGCACCAAAATCTGCGCTGCCATCATCTTTTAGCGCAACAATTTCGCCATCCAAAATGGCATTTAACTTTAACTCTCCTAGCGCAGCCGTGATGGTGGTAAACTGGGAAAATTCCAGGTTGTTAC
Organism: Pedobacter terrae; assembly: GCF_900100705.1. Lineage (GTDB taxonomy): Bacteria > Bacteroidota > Bacteroidia > Sphingobacteriales > Sphingobacteriaceae > Pedobacter > Pedobacter terrae. Next base: position 167,491 of record NZ_FNCH01000011.1, on the reverse strand, counting down.
GCGAAAAAAGCCTGGTACCTGATTGCTCACCATAGGCGATGGCGCGGTAACCGTCCCATTTCACCTCATAGATCCAGCCAGGCTGGTTAAAGGGCTCGTTTACCAGTGTTGCCTTCATGGGTTTAATGCCGGTGGGCATTTGGGTTTTATCGGCCTGCTTTAATAGCTCATGGAGCCCATTGGTTAAGGCTGGCATTTTTTTAACCCCGCTCTTTTTGGTTGGGGCTGTATTTTTTCGTACCGGTTTTTCCGAAAGCTCAATCCAAACGGGGGCATGGTCGCTTGAACCTTTCCAGCCCCTTACCTCTTTGTCTACCCGGGCGCCAGAAAGTTTTTCAGCCAAATCTGCGGTTAATAAAAAATGGTCAAGGCGCAGGCCTGCATCACGTTCATAGGCTTTTCTGAGGTAATCCCAAAAAGTATAAATGCGTTTTTCAGGATACAACGTGCGGATGGCATCTGTCCAACCCTGATCTACCAGCGTAGCAAAATCTTCTCTGATTTCCCTTTGGAAAAGGGCATTGTCCCTGTATTTTTCGGGCTTATAGGTATCAAGTTCCGTTGGCATCACGTTATAGTCGCCAGCCAGGATAACCGGCAGCCCGGTAACCCGCAAAGTTTTCGAATGTTCGAGAAGCCTCGAAAACCATCGCTTTTTATATTCGAATTTTGGACCCGGATAAGGATTGCCGTTGGGAAGATAGATACACCCGATAACTATACCGAAGGTAAAAACCTCCAGGTAACGGCTATGGGTAAATTCATCATCCTTACCGGGAAGATCCCTGCGCAGTTCCCTGATTTCGTTTTTAGAGAGTATTGCTACTCCATTCCAGCTTTTTTCTCCCTGCCATACCGCATGGTAGCCGGCCTGGTTAATCTTAGACACAGGAAAACTTTTATCTTCACATTTGAGTTCCTGTAAGCATACCACATCTGGTGCCGCCTCTTTTAACCAGCGCAGCAGATTTTCCAATCGGCCGTTTACGCCATTGATGTTGTAGGATGCGATTTTCATCAGCGCTAAAAAAAGCCCCATGTGGGGCTCGCAGTTTTATTTCACCTTTTTTTCAATTGCTTTTCGCTGATTACCGGTGCTTTCCTTGGCATCTTTTATTTTGCCTGGTTTTACATCCAGTTTATTCGCTTCGTATTTGATCTCGTGCTCCTGGTTGGAAACCGAATTGCGCTCCACTTTTGTTCCTCTTGCCATAATCGTAATTTTTAAGTTTAGCTATATAACATTGTTATCCGTGGATTGGTTTTGAATTTGGGCTTGCATCTGTTTGATTAGACACCGTTAAGAGAATCGTTCGAAAGTTACGTACGTGCGCAGGCCTTGAACGGTTATGCGGTTTATATCATGATGGGTAGCTACGGCATTGTGGGCGAAACTCCGCGTATCGATCAGCGTACTTTGTAAGCGTTTACCCGGCTCAACCTACTATTGAAACTATCGTTTCCCGAGCCATATTATAGTTAGGGCTTACAAGCTGTTCTATTTTTTTATTGATAAGTTTATAGTTTATTCCACCGAAACCAGCAATTCGATGTTTCATCGTCATTCCTAAGTGCGCTTTTGTAAAATATTCGTTGCGCGAACCATTATTGTATGTTATTCATTACAAGTGTGTATATTCAACTAACCGAAAATTTTATCGTTACACCGCTAACCAAAACATCCTATCTATAAAAATCAGTTTTAACTATGAACAAGAAAATTACCATTAAGCCATGGGGGTTACCTTCCTATGGACTGAAATTATGCAACAAAAAATACTTTTAGCAACCATCTTTGCTTTAGGCTGTTTGTTTACTGCCTGTAAAAAAGACCAATCAGATATCGCACTTTTATCACCTGAAAAAAGTGCCTCGAATGCAAAATCCAATACGGTGGCAGCCCTTTCAATACCTACTAAAAGTGAGGCCTTATTGGCCATGCAGGTTTATAACAATCATTTTTATAATCAATACGGCACATATGGTCCTTCCTATAAGGCATATTACTGGAAAGATGATAACCACACCGGTAGAATGGATTTCTGGACCCAGCAGGAAGCGATTGAAATGCTGATAGATGCCTATAATATAAATCCCGGCACCGATTTAAAAAACAAGATTTCTTATTTATACAATGGGGTAAGGGATGGTTATGGTTTACTGTGGTCTAACAATAAATTTAATGATGATATTGTTTGGGGAGCACTAATGTGTGTAAGGGCTTTTAAAATAACCAATGATGGCGGCATGTTGGATATGGCAAAAAATAATTTTAACATGATGTGGAACCGCGCCTGGGATACGCAATCGTTAGGTGGTGGCTTATGGTGGACTACCGATAATCAAACTAAAAATACCTGTGTAAACGCGCCGGCAGTTATATGTGCGATGCTGTTATACCAGGCAACAGGTGATGTAAGTTATAAAAACAAGGCTAAGCTTATTATGGATTGGATGGTGAACAGACTTTACGATTCATCAAGCGGTGAAGTTAAAGGGGCAATTAACAAGGCCGGTACCATTACCGAGGGTGCACTTTCTTATACGCAGGGAACTTTTATTGGCGCATGTGATTTATTACGTGCTGATTTTCCTGCCATAAACTACCTGTTAATGGGTACCAAAGCGATGGATTATGCACGCAATAGCCTTTGTAACTCGCCAGGAGGAATTTTAAAAGATGAGAATGGCATTGCTGATACACAGGGCATGAAAAGTATTTTTGCACGCTGGGCCTGCCTTTTTGTAAAAAATACCGGTACAGCAAGTAATTACGGGCCTTGGCTTGATGCCAATGCAGCACAGGCATGGTCTATTCGCAATAGCCAGGGACTTATGTGGAATATATGGGGAACCCGCACGCCAGAAAGCATACGTAATGCTTTTGAAACTACCTGCGGCGTTGCGATGGTTAACGGTATTTACTATTATCGTTAATTATTAGAGCGTAATAAATAAAATTTAACTTTAAGTATTTTGATGTTTTGGCCATTGAGCTTCCGGATATGATATGGGCCTCCCGATAGCGGATGTAGCCAAATGAAAGAATTTCTGCATAGCCATCTGGCTGTAAGTTAAAGCGAAACCACCATCGTAAGCATTAGCTGTCGTATGGTCAACCTGAAAATACTTTTTTACTTCATTTACCAGGTTTGATCTTTTTTGCACCCCCTGCAATGATCAGTATGGAAACAATAAATAAAATAATTAAGGTAGCGGAATTAGAATAGATGTTTTTCAGGGGTAGGTTTATGGTTTTAAAATGATTTATCTGACCAGGTATTTCAGATTAAATGAGTGGATTAACGATGCTACAATCAGCTGTAAATTCCTGTTAACGAGATATGAACGAAAATGGCGCAAGCTTAAATTAAAGGAAAATCCTTCAACCACCCGACAAGGTGGTTGAAGGGCACGGACCTCTCTCTTAAATTGAAACGTTTTAAGACATCATTGCTATATTTACAGACTGGTCAGGCTTTGCCGAATGTTTTAATAAGCCGCTCCCTGATCAGCATATCTCCACCCACGTACATTTCGAAATAACCAGAAAACGAAAACGGGATTGAATTTTAAAAAGCAGCTTTTTATCCTGCTATTTGTTAACTTTATATCAAAACTAAAACAACATCATGGATCCAGAAGAAAACCAATCAGCAGCAGAGACCCGATCAGCATCCATCAATGAACAAGTTACAGACGCTGTTACGCAGTCCAATGTAAAAGTTGTAGCGGAAGCACCGCCAGTCGCATTGGGAAATGTTTATCAAACTGCAGCACATTCTACGGGTATTATGTTTCAAAATGCTGTGAACGCCCAGCAACAGCAGAATATTCTCGGGCAGGCTGTCACAAATCAAGACGTTACACAGGTTTACAATATTGATACGGAATGATGCCTTTGCTACTGCAAAAATTTTAAAACCGTAAACCCGAACTGAACTGCTATTGAGGCTTTAGCGCTAAGACCAGTTTTTAAAACTGCAGGTTTACTTTGTACAGGTCTAACCCAATGCATTGGAGCTTACCCCGTCTTTCCTAAAAATAACATAAGGTTTGTGCTGGGCTGGATGGATACGATTAGGATTTCCTGGTATTTCTTTAATTGAATGATGTGCGCTATTTGGATCTCCAGAGATTGTACCATTACCTTTCTTAGTTCACTCGGTTATCCAGCCAGGCTTTTCAATTTCATTATCGTTTTTGGGGTATTGAATTTCAGGCACATACATTTTCTCCTTTATACACCGATTTTTATACCCATCGAGATATTAAGACCAGGCAGCGGCGCAAGGTATTTCAGTAACGAGTTTTGAGGTCGCGCTTCCACATTAAGCAAATTACTGCCTTCCAGGAAATAGTTTAAACTGAATTTATGAAGCATTGATTTAAATGAGCACCTGACGCTGAGTAATGAATAGGCGGGCATTGGGGGTTCGGGGTTAATATTTTTTCCCAAAAAGCGCTGTTTAAGATACCGGTCAAAAAGAACGTTGAGTTCTATTCGTTTGCGCGAAACCGATCCTGAAAAACCAAAACGGCTGGTTGGCATATTTGGCATGTAATCTCCTTCTGCCCAATCTCTAAGGCTTTGGTGCGAAACATTCATATTTCTCACCAGATCGAAGTAACCACCCATATTAATTTTAAAACTACCGAAACTTTTTAGCATGGCCATTTCCGCCTCCCATACGGTAATTTTAGTATCTGCCTGGCGCCATTCCTTAACCAAAAAACCGCCCGACCTGGAAATGCCGGTATGCGCCAGATAAAGATAATTTTGAAAGCTGGTTTGATAATGACTGAGCGAGAAACTAATATCCTTGTATTTCAGGCCAACTCCAAACTCAGCCGTCCCCGCCCTTTCCTTATTTAACCTGTCGTCGCCATTTTCTTCAATCATAATGGCATAATGGTCGTTACCGGCATAAAGTTCATTCACATCGGGTGCTCGCTCTGCCTGATTATAAGAGGCCTTTAAAAAGGCAATATCAATCACTTTAAGCAACAGTGAAGCATTGTACTGATCGAGTCCGAAGGTACGCGCAGCTAATTTACCTCCACCCAGGCCCCTGCTTGGGGTATAACCTTTGGTAAGTTCGGCCCTCCTGCTCACCTGATCCCGGCGATAGCCTAAATTGACCTCGAGGGGTGAAAAGCTTATTTTCTGTTGGGTAAAGAACCCATATTCCCTGCTGCTGTTATCAGGCAGATAGCGTTCTTCACCCGCTCCCTTCATGCGCAGATAAGATGCATCGAAGCCACTCAGGCCAGTAAGGTGTTCAATTTCATCCTGCGCAATTTCCAGGCGAAGGTTATGCTGAAGACTTTGAAAACGATTAGCGAGATAGCTTCCGGTAAGTTCGCTATCCTGACCAAATCCCGTCGAATAGTTAAGCCTGATTTCGTGCAGGCCAACACCCTTCGGCCGAAAAGCAGACTCCATTAGTACATTATTATGTTCAGAACGGGTATTGATAGGAAGATAAACCTGGTTGTAATGCGCTGACCCATCCTCATGCGTATGTCCGGGCATTTTACGCAAAGAAAAGCCGGGAATTCCATAATAACCGTAAGACCGGCGAAAGCCTATACCTATATCTAAATCTTTTCCCAGATAAGCAGTACCAGCATTGAAAGCATAACTATTGGAGTGGCTATTTGGCATAATTCCCCTTTGTACCGGTGCATAATCAGTAATGCTTCTTACCGTAGTAGTGGAGAAAGGCGTACCGGCGGGTTGCCCAGAAATGTAAACCGGGTTTTTCGGATTGGCGACCAGCATACCTCCTATTGACGATTTTTCCTGAAAGGTATATAAATCGGCCTCACTAAGCCCCCATTGCGGATCGTTCAGGTAATCGAGAGCAAATTGGCTGATGTATGGATATAAAGTTAAGTTCCGCGTTGTCACTTTATCCACATCTACCTGCGCCATGCTTGCAGTCAGGTTATCAATAGCCGGATCATAGGCTATTGGCGCTTTGGTATTGCCGGGAATTCTCAAGTCGTAATTCCAGCGGTTCATCCCGCCCACGTGCCAGCTCCACTTACCGCCCAGCTTACCGTTAAGGTCAATTGCCTGCTTAAAACCTGAGTTACTTCCACCCATATTAATGAGGCTTCCGGTTAAACGCTGCTTACTCAGCTGCCTGGGAATGGTATTGTCACGAAGATCTATTGCCCCGCCTATCGCTTTCCCTCCATAGCGTACGCTGGCTTCGGCCTGATAAATATCGATGCCCAATAAATTATCCATATCGGAAATAACATTTAGATTAGGGCTGATTCCTGACAAATCACTTACTGCCAGACCATTTTGAAGAATTTTAACCCTGTTTCCACTCAGGCTCCTGATCATCGGGCTGCCTGAGTTTGGCCCAAAACCTGCATTCTGGATGCCAGGTATATGGCTTAAAGTTTCTCCCAACGTATTAGATTGAACAAAATCCAGTGTTTTTCGTGAAATCTTTTTGGTAGCAGGCAGTGGATCTGGAATGGCGGCACTAACCTCTACATCGGCCAATTGATGTATCGTGGCAGAATCTTTTGTTGTTTTTACCTGCGCATAACCATCAAGGCCCGGAATAAGTAAAATAAAAATGGAAACACATCTCGCAAAGTACCGCAGGTTCATCATCAAATTTGTATGGTTTATTCTTAAAAGCGGCAAATATAGTAAGCCCAATAAACAAACGCAACATAATTGCATTATTAATGCAATTATGTTGCGTTATTAAAATTTAAGATATACTTTTGCAAAAAAAAATAAATATGATTTTAAAGAATTACCCAAGAGTACTATTAATTGCAGGATTATTCCTGTCGGTATCGGCCTGTAAAAAAGATAAACAGCTGGAACTTAATACAATTGATTTGGGCTTGCCATCCACCGTATCGTTGGTTTATGGACAGGAACAAGACATCAGCCTGCCAGCTAGTGTACAGAATGCTACTGATGCCGGTATTAGTCTGGATTTTAGCCAGGTAGAGAATATACAGGTTAATACTTCCGTAAAACTTCGCGACCAGCTTTCGCGTGCCATTGTTTTTGATAAAACTACAGGAAAACTGCATGTAAACAGTATGCTGCTTTACCCAAATAACAGCGTATCATCCACAAGTGGAAATAAAATACCCGAAAGTTATAAGGTTACGGTACAGGTTAGTTCTAAATCGCAGGGCATTGAGGCCAAGCAGACTTTTGATTTAAAGATTAGCCCCGCAGAACTGACCATCAAAGGATTAGATAACCAGAGCGCTGTTCCCTCCGCTTATGTTCTTTACGGAGACGCAGCTGCCTTCGAAATGGAAGCTCCTGCTGCATGGTTAACAAATAGCACGTGGACATTGGAAAATAAAGCGACACTTGGAACAGCTATATCATTCGTTTCAAACAAATTGAGTTTTGGCACCAATGCCGGTGATCCGGCGAAAAAGGCAGAAAAGGCTTATGACCTTATTCCGGTACTACAAAAAGATGGTTTTACCATTGCATCAAGAGCCTTCAAAGTAACTTTCATTCCGCAGATTAAATTTTTTTATGGAACGTATTATGCTGATCTGAATTTAACTATCCTCACCAATAGCGTTTATATTGCTTTATCTAATGGTTACCTGTCAGCCTCGCCAACGCTATACCCTGAACAGTATAAATCCACTTTCAGCATCACTTCAATTGAAAAAAATGGGGTTGCCATTGACAATAAGGACGGCATATTTGGCATTGATGAAAAAACAGGATCGGTGACCGTTAAAAAGAATACAACCCTAACGCAAGGTTCCTATAAATTTACGGTAAGCGCAAAAACAACCACGGGACTTGAATTTTCAACTACGCTGACACTGAATATGGAGCAAGGATAACCCTTATGCAATATTATTTTTAATTTCCTGGCATTTAATCTGGTCTAACAGCTATTATTTCATAATGGCACTTATCATAAATTGGTATATGATATGAACAATATTACATTACAGCTTCCAGGTTTTTAGCTTATATATTATATTTTAAATGGCCCTTCGTTCGAGCTAAAGACGCCGCTTTTGACTTAAAGTGATGTTTGACGCTTACGCGATGTGGCCATTTTTATGAGGGCGAAGCGTAACGGATTTTACGGAATGGGTTGCAGTAGGTAAGATTCAACTATAGACATTTAACATCGGGGAAATAAGCCGCTCTGTCTCCATAAACGAAGACATGATGATATTATCCATTAAATATTGCCTGCAGACATCCGCAAAAGTGTATTGAAATGTTGAATAACCAAAAAACAAATGTCAGTTCAATTGCAGAGTTGCTACTTTCCGTTGGCACGCTGGCTCCAAATTTGTATGGGATGGAGAATAAATGTTGTTAAAAATTTAACACCAGATTTAGCAGCCACAGGCACTAATCAAACTATGTTTTTTGCCGTAATTCGCCCGGTCCTTACTATTCCCCATCTAATTTGTAATGGATGCATCTTTTATATTGGAAAAAATTAATCACCAAACAACAATGCATAAACCACACTCATTCACAGAAAGATCAGCGCGGATAAATTAAAATATCACCCTCGTTAATGGTATAAAAGCCAGGAGCATTAAAATGTCTCTTTTTTTATAACAATTTGCTTTGTATTCAGCATTTTCCGTAAAAAATGAATCTCTTTTTTAAGTTCTTCTATGTTCTTGTCTTTATCCTCCAGCCTTTTTTCATATTGCTCCTTCAGTTCTTCAGAAAAATTTTTATTGTTAATTGCAGCATGCTCTCCTTTCTCGTTATGGTGATTAAAAACAATACCGTTTTCTGCTAACCAGGACAAAATATCTACTCCCAAAACAGTTTCTATTTTGGCTAAATAATCCAATGAGGGAAGCCCCTTGTCACTTTCCCAGTTGGAAACCGTTTTCTGCGTGGTTTTCAAAATAAGCGCCAGTTCTTCCTGGCTCACTCTTTTATTTTCTCTTGCTTGTTTAAGCTTTGCACCTATTACCATATTGAAAGAAGAATAATTTAGAATTTTTTTTCTAAAAATTAGAAAAACGTGTTATAAAACTATTAAATCTAATTGTATATATTCGTTGTATACAAGGTAAATTAAATATTACAAATAGTTGTTATTAGCTACAGATGCCTTTTATCTAATTCAAATTTTATATTTTAATACTTAAAGCAAATCAATTATGAAAAATTTAAATTCTTTTACAAAGACGATTTCTGCTCTTGAAAACAAAAAATTAAAAGACCTTCAATCCGTTCAGGGTGGTAAATCTGTTGTTAGATCTAATGTTGATTGTGGTGATGGATGTGCAGAGTGGGATGTATATTCTGGGGCTAATGGAACCGGACAATACTTAGGAAGAAGAACATTGATGGTAGGCGTTCCCGAAGGTAGCTTCGACGTGAATTAAATCAATTATTTTTCAAAAAAATTTAAACCGTTTTCATCTTTTTGAAACGGTTTTTTTATTTCCCCTATTCACTATATGATATTGATATTATCTGCAAATAAAGATTTTACAACAAATGAAGTGATTAAATGGCTTCATATTTTTGATAAAAAGTATATCAGGGTTCATGAATTTGAATTATTTGAAATTAAAGTAATTGATAAAAAAATTTTACTTGAAAGCCAAAGGAACTCATTTTACATTGATGATATCAATAGTGTTTGGTTTAGAAGAGGGGGGATAAAATTTAATCGGTTACAGTTTCAAAATGAATCTGTTAATAAGATTATGGATGAAACGCAGTTTTGCCTGGAAGATTATGTTATAAAAAAATTAGAATCAAAAAGACATATCAATAAACAAAGTAATAACCGCACCAATAAATTATTAATTTTAGAAAAGGCTGTAGCGGTAGGATTAGATGTACCAACTTATTTTCTGGCTGACAATACTGATCATATAAATCTGGGAAAAACAATTACCAAATCTATTTCTGAAAATATAATGGTTAAGTCTGCATTTGATGATTTTGATGGGATCCTATATACTTCCATAATAGATAAGCACGAAGACGAAGTATTTTTTCCAACATTTTTTCAAGAAAAAATTGAGAAAGAATTTGAAATCAGGTGTTTCTATTTGAATGGAAAAGTTTGGTCTTGTGCAATATTTTCTCAAAATGATGAACAGACCAAAATAGATAACAGAATCTATAATTATGGAAAGCCCAATAGAAATGTGAGATATACCCTACCCCCCGAAATACACCATAAAATTTGTATTTTAATGACTGAGCTGGATTATAATTGTGGTTCAATTGACTTTATAAAATCAATTGATGGAAAATTCTATTTTTTAGAAGTCAATCCTGTAGGGCAATTCTTGGGAATATCCGATATATGTAATTATGCACTGGAAAAAGAAATAGCTGATTATCTGTAATAAAATATGGAAAATAGAATACGATCTGAAGAAAAGAATAAGCTTCCTCTTAATTTTAAATATCTCAATAAATTAGGCTCAAAAAAATCAAAAGAATTAAATAAAAAAATATGCTATGTCAAATGCGACAAATTCCAAACTGATTTTTTGACCAGAGTAACTCCTTTTAAGGCTTTTACCAGAATGTTATGAGATATTTTAATTTATTTAGCAGCGTATTATTAACAAAAGGAGCTAGCAGAATATTAATTTCTGATTTAGAAAGAAATGTATCAGAATTACAGTCGCTTGATCTCTATAACTTAACTGAGGATCTTAAATTAAACTCCATTGAAGACGTTATTAAAGAATACGATCGTGATTCCGGAGAAATTATTAACGAATATATTGCCTTTTTATTAGAGAATGAATATGGATTTATATCCCACAACAATTGGGACAATAGCTTTAATCAGCTTTCTTTTAACTATGACAGTTCTGATGTAATAAGTAATCTATTTTTAGAACTGGATAATTTTTCCGTATTGCATAAAATCAGATCCGCAATGGATACGATAGATATCCGATATTTAGTGATATATAGCATTCGCCAGTTATCGAAAGAAGAGTTGGGAGAGCTTGATTTTATTTTCGAAAATACCCCGTTAGAGGGAATCGAAATATATTGCCCTTATTATGATCAGATTAATGACGCTTTTCTGTCATACCTTAGTGATACCAGCAAGCGGATTTATAAATTGGTACTTTATAACTGTGATACAATTACATTTTCTACAAATGAAAACCTCAAATTTAGTTTAGAATATACCAAGGATTATATCACTATAAAAAACTGTGGAATTGTTGATTTAAAGTACTTTAATACAAACAACAGCAAAATATTTGAGAGTAAAAATTATAATTCCTGCTTATTTAAAAAAATTGGTATTGATATAGATGGAAATATAAAGAATTGTCCGCTAATGCCAGATCATTTTGGAAACATCCGTAATACTAGCTTAGAAAAAGTATTAGAAATGGCTGGATTTAAAAAATATTGGAATCTCACCAAAGATCATATAGAGATATGCAAAGATTGTGAATTTCGGTATATATGTACAGACTGCAGGGCTTTTACAGAAAAAACGCATCAAAACAAAGAAGGTTTAGATACCTCTAAACCTTTGAAATGTGGATATGATCCTTATACCGGAGAATGGAGTGAATGGAGTACAAATCCCCTAAAAGAAAAAGCAATGAGATACTATGATTTCAAAATCAAACAATAGATTATAAGCATCTTCATTTGAAACATCCTATAACCAAGTTCCTCTTTTAGCACTAAACTTTTTTACCATATGAATTGATAAAATTTAATATATCCTAAGTAGCTTAAAGTAAGGAAAAGGGTATCTATCAAACCATGAACGATAATATTAATCCAGATATTCTGGAATTTCATATACAGCAGTGCAAAAGCGATCCCGAAAACAAAAGTCATTATCAACCCGGCAACGCCCTGATACAAATGTGGAAGACAGAACATCAATGCTGAAAGGATAGCGATAAGCACCTTCTTATTTCCAAAAACATTTTTTAGCTGCGCAAAAGCAAATGCCCGGAACAACATCTCCTCTCCTATCGCTGCACTGATCCACATGCGGTATAACCACTTAAAATACTGGGCAGTGTCACCTTTAATATGCTCAAACGAAGAATAGTCAGGCGGCTCATGGCAAACCCAATTAACCAATGGCTGAACAATAAAATCTACACCCAATTCTAAAATTACATAAGAGATCAGAATTATTTTTACCTCTCTGAAACGGAGATTCTTAAAATTGAGGGATTGAAGATCTCTATTCTGTAGATAGGTTGCAAGCAAAACAAATACAATGATCACACAGAAAGTATAGGGGAACCTGGTTAATGGATTGTAGATCAGTAAAAAAGCGATCGAAAGCAGAAAGAGCGATATCCATTTATTCCGAAGTTCTAATTTCATTGGGGAAATAATTTGTGCAAATATAAAATAATGCAAACGCACCGGCCTTAAAACTTCCGGAAACTTATTTTCTTTCTTATCACAAAACCCAATTTCTCAGATAGCCGAATGGCATTAAAATAAGTACCTGCAACGTGCAGGTAAGGAATTTTAAATTCTTAGAATATCTTATTGCTTGCCTCGACAATCAACTGTTTTGCATAACCTTTTCCTGTATGTTCAGGATGGGCAACTATAAGCGCTTAATTCAGTATAGCCATCCATTTTCATGCTCTCCCCGGTAACTGCGATCAGCTGATCTATTTTGCTACGCCAGGACTAGATGTAATTATATAAATAGCATGAGATTACCGATAGGTAAAAAATCAGACATTTTATGTTTTAAGGTAAAAGGTATTGGATTAAGCGAACTATCCGTATGAAGTTTGCCGAAGGGCTCTGATTGAACTTTTCTAAAATATATTCTCATAACTACTATCTAAAGTGAATAACTGCCGGCAATTCGCCCTTTGCTCCTGGTGCATCAAACATCATTTCCTTACCAGCTGAATCATACATTTTCCTCTATCTATCAAAACCAGATAATGAATAAGCGATAGGATCGCTATTTTAATCAACAACTTCCATCATGTTTGTACCTATCTATGTTACCAGGTTTCATTAATTGTTACTTTCAGACTGATGTCGGGCAGATGAATGATTTCCTACAGTCCATTGAGAAGCGCCATTGCCGGAAAGCGAAACATAAAAAGCAGCACCATTTTCAATTTCACTTTCAACCCAAAGTTTTCCGCCATTTGCTTTAACATATTCCCTGGAAAGCATCAATCCGATCCCTGTACCCTTTTCGCCATTGGTACCGTAGCTACTTTCCAGGCTTCCGTTATTAAATTGCCTGATTTGTTCCTGGCTCATGCCTATGCCGGCATCTTTTACCACAATAACAATGTGGCCGTTTTCCGCCCGTTTAAAATCTATCTCAATACTACTGGAAGGGAAGCTAAATTTTATGGCGTTGCTTAAAAGGTTTCTAATGACAAAATCTAAATGGTCCTCATCGGCATATAGGATAAGGTCTGCGGGAAGATTGTTGTGAAAAGTTATCCCTTTTGCCTGCGCCTGAACGGCAAGCAGGTTAGTGTTTTTTGAAAGCACGGATGCGACTAAAAAGCTCGTCTTGTTGACTTTAATGCCCTGCAGTTGGCTATGTCCCCATTTCAACAGCGAAGAAAGTATTTCCAAAGCAGTTTCACCTTGCTTTTTCATGGCTGAAATATTTTTTAAGATTTTTGCATCAAGTGGCTTATGCTCCATCAATGCCAACATTGTTGTAATTCCTCCGATCGGGTTTCTCAAATCATGTCCAATCACTGAAAACAATTTATCTTTCACACGATTTGATACATAAAGTTTTCTGTTAAGTTTCCTGGTCAGGTAAAACTGGTATCCCATAAATAAAAGTGAAAATAAAGTTAACACAATGACGACTCCGCCCGCGTTACGCTCGATTGTTTTGCGTTCATTAACCAGTTCCAGTTGCTGTATGGCTATTTTAGAACTTTGTAGTTCATAATTACCTTTTATAATCGCCGCCTCGTGTACTTTATTGATAAACATTAGGCTATCCAGTAATTCATGATGGGCCTCTAGGGCTAGTAAGGCGTTTTTAAACCGATTTTGCTGGCTATATATCTCACTAAGGGTACGGTATATTTCAGCAGCCAGCTTTTGATTACCAATCTGGCGGGCAATGGATAAGGCCCTGTTCAGATGTAGCAGGCTTTGATCACTATTGGTGGATTTCAGTGTATTGGCAAGTTCAATTAACGAACGTGCCTGCTCATGTAACTTTCCCTGTGAACTGGCAATGCTTAAGGCCTGCTTATGGTATGCTACGGCTTTTTGGGTATTTCCCATTATATGGTACACCTTACCACTCTCTCTCAGGAAGTTCAGGTGATGGAGCAGGTGGACGGTATCAGCCTGACTTTTATCAATGCCTTCCTGAAAGATAAGGAGCGCTTTATTGCTGCTGTCCATCTTAAAGTAAATACCTCCTAAATGCTCCAGGAGCATGAGGTAATCTGGGGTGGCGGGATCGGATTTTCCAATTTCCTTAGCTTTAAGGTAATGATGTAAAGCTGATTTTTCATCACCCAATCGCTCATAAAGATGTCCAAGTGCGCTGTAATATGAAAAAATCCCTTTTCGGTTATTTAGCTTTATATAAATTGCATGCGCATTTTCCAGGTCTTTTAACGCAGTGCGATTATTTTTAATTTGAACTTCAAGTGTCCCTAAATAGAGATATCCCGAGGCAAGCTCTGCACCGTTAGCTGCGATCTTTTCAAGAATTCCAACTGATTGCTGCTGATAAAATCTAGCTTGATGGATGCTGTGAAACTGTTCATTTAGTGAAGCGATCTGTCTGAGCAGCCTTGCCTCTCCGATCCTGAAACCGCTTTGCCTTGCATCTACCAGTGCAGTTCTGGCAACCTGGTAAGATAAAGATGGGGCGCTCTGTGTATAGGCTTTGCTTTTTCTAAAAGCGTTCATGATACGCGCCGTATCGGTAGGGCTTATGCGCTTTTTCAGGTCTTTAACGCCAGCGTGACAATAGCCCAAAAATATAAAAGAAATCCAAAAAGTATTTAAATATCTCATAAAACAATGTTAAAGATAGGTTTATTCAATTAGAAAAATCAAACCATTTTATTCATGCAAATTTTATCTTAAAGCATCTGAAAAGGATTTTAACCTTTCGAAGGTTTTGTTAATATTAATTTAACAATACAGCTATTTTTTATTGATACCTTCGCCCCCACATTTTAAAATGATCTGATTGGCGCCATCTCGTTAGACATTTAAAAAACAATGAAATTTAAAAACATCCTTATCTATTCAGGCTTTATTGGAGTCCTGTCCCTGTCAGCCTGTTCAAAAAAAATAGCCGTTGAAGGAGAAACTCCAGTAACCCCACCAAAAGCCCCTACTGCCTACGCCATTACGGAAAGCTTTGAATCTGGAACCAAAACGAGTTATGCATTAGACAGTGTACAGTTATTAACCGGTAAATGGACATTGAGCGACGCTCTTTTGGGCAACCTTGCCGCGGATGCGAAGAATGGTGCAAAATCTATCCGCTTAAGAAGCGGTTATTTATCGATGAACTTTGATGTAGCGGGTGCTAAAATGCTTTATGTATCGCACGCCAAATACGGCACAGATGCCAATTCTACCTGGCAGCTTTTAGCTTCTACTGATGGTGGAAAAACCTATGCCCAGCTGGGTACCGATATTGCCGAAACCAGTACCACACTGGTAACAGACTCTTTTAAAGTGAGTACTACCGGAAAAATCCGTTTTCAGATTAAAAAGGCAGGTACCACC
Source organism: Pedobacter terrae (assembly GCF_900100705.1). Taxonomy (GTDB): domain Bacteria; phylum Bacteroidota; class Bacteroidia; order Sphingobacteriales; family Sphingobacteriaceae; genus Pedobacter; species Pedobacter terrae. The sequence continues at coordinate 151,740 of NZ_FNCH01000011.1, read as the reverse complement.
AGAATTAATATCGATGATATTATTTTTAAAGGTACAGGTGATCCTGGTATAACGGTAGGTGCGCCAGATACCGACCCAACAGATAATGGCAATACCGGAACTGCTGCACCGGGAAGAGGTACGCCTGAAGCCGGTGCAGACGCACCACCAGCCGGAGGCGACAATTCTAACCTGTTATTTGGCAATCCTTCAGCTGCACAGTCCACTATTGTATCAGCAGAAAATTACCTGATTGATCAAAAATACTATGTAGAGAGCTATAGTATGACACGTGGTATACCAAATTGGGTAAGCTGGCACCTTGATCCAAATAATTTCACTGGAGCAGCAACCAGAAAAGACGATTTCGCTTCTTTCACGGGCCTGCCGCCCAACTGGTACCAGGTACAAAGCAATAGCTATTCGGGTTCGGGTTTTGACAGGGGCCATAATTGCCCGAGCGGCGATCGTACCAGCTCTGGCGGTGCTAACTCAGCCACATTTCTGATGACCAACATGATTCCACAGGCGCCAAACAATAACCAGAAAACCTGGGAATCGTTCGAAAGTTACCTCCGTGCGCAGGCCTTAAATGGTTATGAGGTTTATGTAATTATGGGTAGCTATGGCACCGGCGGAATTGGTTCAGCAAGTGCATCGGTAATCAATACCATCAACAATGGTAAAGTAACCGTTCCATCTAATGTATGGAAAGTAGCCGTACTATTGAAAACAGGCGATAACGATTTAAGCCGTGTAACTTCTTCCACAAGAGTAATTGCCATTAATACCCCTAACGTGAATACCATCGGTGCCAATTGGAAAGATTATATTGTAACGGTAAGGGATATTGAAAGCGCGACCGGATATAACCTGCTTTCTAACCTGCCACAAAACATTCAGGATGTGGTAGAGAAAGTGAAAGATCCTGGTAACTAATTTAAATAAACACCCGAGCATAAGCGCATTTAATACCATAACAGCCGTATCATTAAAAATGATATGGCTGTTGTTATTTTGGTGCCGTAATAGAGCCAGTTGTTTTGCTAAATTACCAAGAACCGAAGATTACTTTGACAGGTTTATCTGCTGCAAAAGATGGTTATCGGGCTTAGGTTGGCAAAAGTTTTAAAAAGCTATTTCCTGATCTGCTCATATACATCCAGACAGATCTCCAACTTTCCACCTTGTTACTAAACGCTATCCAACACATCTTTCAGGTCTCCCTAACGGTACTTTTTTCTAAATAATAAGGTTTAGCATTTATCTTATATTGTAAATAACATTAACCAGGATAAAGTGCATTTTCATTCACAGATTTTTAGTGGCCTGTTTAAAACCGCTCCTTGCCGGCCAGTCAAAAATATTTTTAAAAAAACAAAATAGTTAATGTGGTAGGTTTCGGCTACGAACAGATAGGTTATGGCTACTTTCCCGTTTAATTGTCAGCATACCTTTGTTTCATATTAATCATAAAAACAAAAGTATGTTAGCTCAAAACAAAATTGCAGTAGTTACAGGTGGAAGCCGTGGTTTAGGTAAAGATATGGTCCTTAATCTAGCTAAAAATGGATTGGATATCGTTTTAACCTACAACAGCCAGAAAGAAGCTGCAGAAGAAGTAGTAAAACAAATTGAAAAACTTGGACAAAGGGGAATTGCTTTGAAGCTTGATGTTTCAGATCCTTCAGGTTTTGATGACTTCACAAAAACTTTCATATCAGCATTACAGTCTCAATTAAACGCAGACGGATTTGATTTTCTAATCAATAATGCTGGTTTTATCCATTATGCAACATTTGAAAACTTAACCGAAGAGCAGTTTGCGGAAATGGAAAATGTACATCTTAGGGGGCCATTTTTCCTGACACAAAAGCTTTTACCAAAAATGAATCCATTCGGTGGCATTGTAAATGTTTCTTCGGGTCTTACACGCTTTGCTACACCTGGTTTTGCAGCTTATGCCGCATTAAAAGGTGCTATGGAAACATTAACAAAATATCAGGCTCAGGAATTGGGGAAGAAAAATATCAGAGTGAATGTGATAGCACCTGGAGCGATTGAAACCGACATTATGGGCGGTGCTGTTCGCGACAATGCAGAAATGAACAGATATCTGGCATCACAAACTGCTTTGGGCAGAGTCGGTCTTCCTGAAGATATTGGAGGAGTAGTTGCTTTTTTATGCAGTGATGCCGCGGGTTGGATTAATGCCCAGAGAATAGAAATTTCAGGAGGTTCTAATCTTTAATAGGGGTATGAAATTGAAAAATAAGGAAAGTGATTTGGTAAAAGCCTTAACAAAATCAGAGATAGATACGATCAGGAAATTTTACGGTGCCTTCAATATGAAGGATACGGCCATACTCGATGAAATCTGTATGCCAGACTGGAAAGACATTCCGCTGGCTCCCGGCCAGGCCGATGGTCCGAAAGGTCTTCAGGATATGATGACCTATCTTTTTGAAGCCTGTCCTGATATTGAGGTGGTGATTCACGAAATTTTCGGAACCCACGAACGGGCTGCCGTAAGGGCATCTATGAATTTTACGCACGTTAACGAACTTATGGGGATTCCGCCCACTCAGCAAAAAGTATCGGTGTCGTTGCACGAATTTCATCATTTAAAGGATGGCAAGCTTACCCATACCTGGCATCTGGAGGATTGGTTCGGACTTTTGACCAGCAGCCAATCTTTGAACATAACTGAATAGTTTTACGAATCAGGTTATATTTTCAAACTGTTTGATATACAATAGGTAAATAAAGCTTAATTTGCATCTATGGAAATCGTTACCATAAACTCGATTACAACATACCACCGTTTCAGAGGACTTCCTAAACCTGAACATCCTTTAATCAGTCTTGTTGATTATTCCCTGTTGCAATTTCCGGATGATGCAAAGACGGTAAATATTGTTATGGATTTTTATTCGATTGCTTTAAAGCGTGATATCGGCGCAAAACTGCACTACGGACAGCAAATTTATGATTTTGATGAAGGGCTGATGTCTTTCATTGCGCCAGGCCAGGTTTTACGGATAGAAAGAGATCCGGGTTCGCCAACCGGCGGATCCGGGTTCCTGTTGCAGATTCACCCTGATTTTTTATGGGGATCTACCCTTGCGCACGATATAAAAAAATATTCTTTTTTTGATTATTCCATTCATGAAGCGCTTTTTCTCTCCAGTAAGGAAGAAACCAGTATACTTAATATTTTTGAAAGTATTAAGCAGGAATACCATGATAATATCGATGTCTTTTCGCAAGGTTTGATCATATCGCAAATTGAACTATTGCTGAAATACTGCGAACGATTTTACAACCGGCAGTTTATTACCAGAAAAATCAGCAGCCACCAAATGCTCACCAAGGTGGAGAATTTTCTAAATGGTTATTTCTCTTCTGAAAAATATCAGGAAGCTGGTTTACTGTCGGTGAAAACCGTTGCAGATGCCATGAATGTTTCATCCGACTATTTAAGCAGTATGTTAAAACAGCTCACCGGTAAAAATATTCAGGAACACATACATCATAAACTTATTGAAAAGGCTAAGGCCAAATTATCCGTAACCAGTCTTTCAGTGAGTGAGATTGCCTATGAGCTTGGTTTTGAGCATCCTCAGTCTTTCAGTAAATTTTTTAAAATGAAGACTAACTCTTCGCCACTGGAGTTTAGGAAATCATTCAATTAAAAATGGTTACTGAGCAGCTCAAAACAGATATGTTCCAAATTCACACCTACACTTCCGGCCAAACAGAAACCAAAAGCAAAATATTCCTTCCACAGCACCTTATTTCATTTTAGACAAGGGGAAAAAGTAGTTTATTACGCAGATATTAAAACCGCAGTTACGGACAGCCATTTCGCGATACTTTCTTCTGGAAATTGTTTAATGACTGAAAAGCTTCCTGTAGCCTACCAAAGCAAATATAAAAAATAAAAAAAATCCTGATCGAATAGTCCTGAGATAATAACCAGGAAGTGTAAAATGATCTTAACAAACAGGATACCAATCTAGCCTGTATATAAGGTGGCAGTTATAGCCGCTGTGGCCACTGCCCTAGTAAGTAAAGCATCTGATTTTAAAATTGCATTGCGCATAAAGTGAGCAATAATTAAAAATTAATTGAAAGACGCACGGAACTCAACAGGAGTTAGATCTGTTTTACTTTTAAATAATTTGCTAAACGATTGGGGATAGTCGAATCCTAGCGCAAAAGCAATTTCTCCAATTGTAAGTGTAGTAGTGGAAAGTTTTTCTTTTGCTTTTTCAATAATCTTTTCGTGAATGTGCTGTTGTGTATTCTGACCGGTAAGGGCCTTCAAAATTCCACTCAGATAATTTGGAGAACAATGGAGAAGTGCCGCAATGTAGGCTACGGTAGGCAATCCTTTATTGATGATGTCTTCATTATTGAAATAGTCGTCAAGAATTTTTTCCAGTTTATCCAGGATTTGATTTCCAGATATTTTACGGGTAAGAAACTGGCGCATATAAAACCGATTGGAATAACTGAGCAACGATTCAATCTGAGAGATAATGATCGACTCACTGAATTTATCGATGTGTGAATGATATTCCCGCTCAATATTACTGATAAAACTTTTTAATACAATTTCTTCTTTTTCAGAAACAAATAGCGCTTCATTTATTGCATAGTTGAAAAACTCATATCTTTTAATGGTTTTGGCTAACGGATTTCCCCACAGGAAGTCAGGATGAATGAGCAGCATACTCCCTGTACTCTTGAAGCTATCATCTGCTTTGAATGAAAATATCTGATTAGGGGACATGAAAAACAATATGCCGTCGTCGAAATCATATTTTTGCTGTCCATAGCCATACACTACATCTCCAGCCTCTACCTTTTTGAGTGAGATCATATAAAAGTCGAACACCACCTTAATACTTTCTTCACTCCTATAAGGTGTTATTTCAGCTAGATTTATAACACTAACCATAGGATGCTCAGGGGGGGCTATACCTAATATTTTATGGTATTCTTTAATTGTTTTTATTCTGTATGGCTGCTGCAAAATCATTCCGGTTAGCTTACAAGTTCTAAATATAAGATTATTCTTTATCAACTCTTTCCAAAGTCAATCCCGGATTTAATCCGAAGAAAGAAAGGCCCCAAAAGCCTTTGATATTGAGGCTGCCGTTTTTGGTAATGGCAAGATAAGAATCGTAGGTATTTCCCTTCCCATCATAATCATATAGCTTTCCCTTCCAGTTATTCTTTTTATCATTGAATGTAATTTCTTTTAACAAGAAAATTCCTACCAAGGGCAGTTTCCGTTTTTCTTTGTCTGGATTATTGACGTCTAAAACAAGTTTTCCATCATTATCAACAGCATGTTTTAAATAGGTTAGTTTGCCATAATAACTTTTGCCGCTCTTAAATATCTGTACATTACCCTCTTTTACCGGACTGTACCATACACCAACAATATCATCGGCTTTTGTTTGTGAAAACAACATTGTAGAAAAATTTAGAAATAGAATTGTCAGAAATAGATGTCTCATTGCGCTTTATATTTCAATGCGAATTCTTTCGCAAAATCATTCATTTTTATTTTACCCAAAATAGCTGGCCTGTTTTTGAAGTAATCCTCAAACAGGCTACCATTATGCATCGCCGCATTCATTTCAGTAAATTCATTGGCGATTTTGGCTGATGCCCCTATTTCCATAAATGCATCACTCATTTGCTTATCACTGATAAGCACCCATTTTAAGTATGGCTTGCCGATGGCGTTTCCCAAAACAGTGGCTATTTCCTGGCAGGTGAGTTCTTCACTGGCAACATATCTTACTTTCTTTCCGCCTTGCTGAGCATTAATTTCCTCGGCAATGGCGGATGCAATGTCTAAGGGCGATACCCAGGCAATTTTGTCGGTTTCACCGTAATTCGATAATATAATTCCTGAATATCCTTTAAAAAGTCCTTTCAGGCCATAATGCCTCAAGTAAAGTAATTTACCGATAATACCTTCCAAAAAACCTTTTCCCTTAACCATGTCCACAAAGGCATATAAATTATAATCGAAGGATCCCGGGCGAAGATGGGTAACAGTGACGTCTTGAGGAAGTTGTTTAAAAACGTTTTCTGCAATGTGGTGAAAAACCAAGACCCCTGCCCCAGTGGGCTTTTCGGCACCAACACTGCTCAGCTGTATTACTTTTTTTATTCCCGCGTTCTGAATCGCCTGAACATAATTTGTGCTGATGTTTAATGCCTGTTTCTGATAATCAAGTGTCTGATCCCCAAAAAAATTGAAGGGCGGAATCATACAGTATGCAGCATCATGCCCCTCAAAAGTTTTGGTTAAAAAAATGCGATCCTCTAAGTCCCCAATCGCAGCCTTTGCACCTAACTGCTCTATTGCTGCTTTCCTAGCGCCCGAGCTGCTGATTACAGTAACCTGATGTCCTTGTTCAATCAATAGCAACACAAGCGGCTTACTGATATTTCCTAATGAACCTGTCACAACTATTTTCATATTTACTTATCATTGATTTCTGATGCAAATTTCAGTTAATCGAATTCTACCCAAGTGTTCGAATCTACTTTTCTTGTGTTCAAAAACACGCTAATACACTTGGTAAAGAAATATTTCCATGCAGGCAAATTGTACTGAATGCCCGAATCATCTGAATTAGCTTATGAAGATCGTAATCGATGAGTGTTTTTAAATTATTAGCTACCTAAAAATGGTCAATAACGATGTGACTACTTTATCAGTGAGGCAATTAAAAATGGTTGTGATGACCACATGCGGTATTTTGGAATTATGAAAGGCAGTATCCCAGTAGTAGATAAATCAGTTCAGGTAACTTCGGGAATGCTAATTGTTTGCCCGGCAGAGAGAGAATGGCTCACCAGGAAGCTGTTTATTAAATAAGATTGCACCTATTTATGCCTCATAATAGTTTAGATGCTTGCTTAAATATAACTGGTAGAAGCATTACTGTATTTAGGGAAGTTACCTAGACTTGCAAACCGCATTCAAAGCAAAATCATGTTTGCACTGGCAAACTATAATAATTTCTACGCAAGCTGCCAGCGGTTATTTAAACCAGAATACGATGGCGTTCCAGTTATTGTACTGAACAATAATGATGTGTGTAATTGCCCATGGCAATGAGGCTAAGGCTTGTGGTATTGCAATGGGTTCACCATTCTTTAAAATCAGGGAAGAAATTAAAAAGCACACCATAGCCGTGTTCGGTAGCTATCACACTTTATATGGAGGCATTAGCGCAAAGGCAATGGACAATCTTGTCAGGTTTTATCCCTGAAATTTAAAAAACAAACAGTATTAAAAATAGATCAATTCTCCCAAAATCTCCGCTATCGAAAACTTCGCCCCGCACACAAACTCATCCGCTGCGCCATAATAAATGGTCAATTCATCACCCTTAACCAAATGGCCATTGGTAAATACCACCTCACCAAAAAAACCATGTAATTCATATTCTTCCTGAGGAAACATAATCGGATCTTCTGTTCTCGCCAGTACTTTAGACGGATCATTCAAATCCATTAAAAAAGCTCCCAAACCATACTGGTGTTTTTCGTTGGCGCCGTGGTAAATTTCGAGCCAGCCGGCTGTGGTTTTAATGGGTGCTGCACCGGCACCTACACGCACACTATCCCAAAGGCTGGCCCTGGTTTTGATGATACACTGGTGTTTGCCCCAATGGATCCCATCAGGTGATTCGGCCAGCCAGATGTAGTTACCTCCTAAAGCCACACTGCTGGGGCGGTGCAGGGCGTAAAATTTACCATTAATCGGTTCTTCAAATATTGCACAGTCTTTATTGTGTGGCGGGATGATCATACCATGGTGCCCGAAGTTTTTCCAGTCTGTAGTGGTCCGCAGCCCTACCCCCACGCCATGCGCCGAAACAGCCGTATAAGTTAAATAATAGGTTTGGCCAATTAAGGCTACGCGGCAATCTTCAATGCCAAAGGTTTCGTCTTTGCCTTCGCCCTGTAACAAAGGGTAACCTTCGGGTTCATAAAAATGAATACCATCATCACTGCAAACCAATCTTAAATGCGACAGGGTCGTTAAATAATCAGCCCCTTTGTAGTTAATTACCCTGGGGTCAGTGGCATTTACATGCGGATCGTTTTCTTCAACAGCCAGAATTTCTATACCAGCTTGCGTTAAAATAGGGAAAGAGATAATACCCGCTGTTTGTTTAGGCCTTTCGGCTACCCGGATGAGTAACCATATTTTTCCCTCAAAGGTAAAAACACCGGGGTTTAAAAGGCAGGCAATCTCTAGTCCATCTCTGCTGGGTGGCAGATTTCGAGGTGCGAGTATGGGGTTTTGCGGAAAACGTTGGGCAATATCGGCCATAAAAAATGTTTTAAAACAAACAGGCGACCATTTTTTTGATCGCCTGTTTTACTATTAAATAGATATTATAAAGAGTTTATCCACTTTACCAGTTCGTCTCTTCCTTTACCTGTTTTTTGTTGCAGTCTGCCCAACAACTCATCATCCTGCCCTTCTTCGTGTTTTAAATCGTCGTCGGTCAAATCAGCATAAGCTTGTTTAACTTTTCCTTTTATTTCGTTCCACTTTCCTTTTAATTCTAACTTATCCATAGGGGTTATTTTTTATGTTGAATAATGTGTTCTATTAAGTAGAAACAACCTTAAGCCTGAGTTTGTTTCGCTTTTTTATCCCGCTACCTCAATTTTCAACTTATTTATCTTATTCCTGCAGGTTTTATACATGTTTTTAATTATATTAAGATTATTATTCTTAACCATTCTAAACATTACTAACTAAACTAACAATTTGATGAAAAAACTACTCTTTAGTATGATTTTATCTCTCAGTGTAATTTCGTTTGCTTTCGCGCAGGGCAAGGTGATTACCGGGAAGGTGACGTCGGCCTCAGGACCAATTCCCGGGGTTAGCGTATTTGTAAAAGGCTCGCCAGCTAACGGCACACAGAGTGATGCGACCGGGGCGTTTAAACTAAGCGTTGCAGACGATGCCAAAACGCTGGTTTTTAGTTTCATCGGTTACAAAGCCAAAGAAGTACCCATTACCGGGCCGACCCTCAATGTAAACCTTGAAGAAGAGAACAACACCTTATCAGACGTGGTGGTGGTAGGCTATGGTACGCAGAACAAACGAGATGTAACAGGATCAATTGCAAAAGTTACCGCTGCAGATTTTAAGGACAGACCAGTGCCTACAATTGAAGGGGCGCTACAGGGTAAAGCACCAGGTGTTTTTATCAACTCGGGCAGTGGTAAACTGGGCCAGGCACTTCAGATTAGGGTAAGGGGTATATCTTCCATTTCGGCAAGTAACCAACCTTTGTTTGTAATTGATGGTGTTCCTATTGTGACTGAAGCCTTGGGTACCTATACCGAAGCTGATAACCCGCTTGCAGCTATTAGCCCTGATGACATCGAATCGATGGAAGTATTAAAAGATGCGGCTTCTGCAGCTATTTATGGAGCGAGGGGATCGAATGGAGTGGTACTCATTACCACAAAAAAGGGGAAGCAGGGCAGAACCAACATCGATTTTGGCTATTATGCCGGATTTAGTGACCCTACAAAAAAAGGGCAGTTTTTAAATGCCGACCAATATCGACAGTTGCTGGATGCATCTTTTAAATATAACAATTATGATAATGGCGACTATGCAAATGCTGCAGAAATGTGGAAAGATTATACCGGTACAGATGACTGGACAAGCAATAACAATACCAGTTGGGTTAATGAAGCTTTTAGAAGGGGGCATACACAACAATATAACCTGAACATTAATGGCGGTGATGCAAAAACCCGGTTCATGTTATCAGGAAACTTCAATAACAATGATGGAATTATCGTGAGCAACCGTTACGTACGTACAGGTGGGCGCTTAAGTGTAGACCACACCGTTTCTAAAATTTTAGACGTTGGCGGATCCATAAACGTTTCGAAGGTAGACAACTATCGTATCCCTACGGATAATGCCTTCTCTAATCCTTTACAGCTAAACGCTTTACCTCCACTTCAACCGGTACGTGATGCATCTGGTCAATTAAATGGCTCTACCGTTTATTACAATAGCTTAATCGATTATGATAATGGCAAAAACCTATCAACCACTTACAGAACCTTTGCTAATGCTTATGCAAGTTTAAAAATTACTCCAGACTTAGTTTTCAGAAGCGAGTATGGCTTTGATTTCAACAATTTGGAAGAGGAGCAATTTTTAGGATCGAAAACGCAAGACGGTGGTAGTACAGGAGGCTCTTCAACTGATTACATGGCTAAATCCATTAATTTTAACACCAACAATACCCTTAATTATACCAAAACTTTTAACGAAAAGCATAATCTGAACGTACTGGCTGGTTTCGCCTTCCAGGATACGAAATTCAGGTATTCATCTGTAACGGGAACGACCTTACCATCAGACAATTTTACCAAGATTGCGAGTGCGGCGGTAATTTCTGCAGGAGAATCTTCAGAAACGAGGCATACTTTTGTTTCTTACCTGGCCAGGTTAAACTACAAATATGAAGATAAATACCTGTTAAGTGCATCGATAAGAACGGATGGTTCATCACGATTTGGTGTAAACAACAGATATGGGACTTTCCCTGCAGTTTCGGCAGGCTGGATTATTAACCAGGAAGATTTTTTACAAACAAGCACTTGGCTAAGTCTATTAAAATTAAGGGGCAGTTATGGTTTAACCGGTAACGCCGAAATTGGTGATTTTGCATCAAGAAATTTATATCGCGGTGTTAATTATGCGGGAGTTGGCGGTACTCGCCCCAGCCAATTGGGAGATCCAAATTTAAGTTGGGAAAATACCACAAATTATAATATTGGTTTAGATTTCGGTCTATTTTCTGACCGGATTTCGGGTACTGTTGAATATTATAAAAAGAAAACAACCGATTTATTGTTGAATGCACCAATAGCGGCAACAAATGGTTTTTCATCCATTACGCAGAATATTGGCGATATGCAGAACCGAGGGTTCGAATTCTCGATCAATACCCGTAATTTTATAGGAGACTTTAAATGGTCTACCTCTTTCAACATCTCTTTAAACAGGAACAAAGTTTTGCGTTTAGTGGATGATCAACCGATTTATCCCGGTGGAAGATTTTTAGGCAGGGTAGCTGTTGGAGAACCTTTAGGATACTTTTATGGGAAAGCTTATGCTGGCGTAGATCCTGCCAATGGCGATGCACTTTATTATATTGACGCCTCGAGAACAGCAACAACAAATGATTATTCTATTGCACAGAACCAAAAGCTTGGCGACCCAAACCCTAAATTCTTTGGTGGTTTTGGAAACCATTTTTCTTTCAAAAACTTCGATCTCGACGTTCAGGCGCAGTTTGTTTCTGGTAATGACATTTATAATATGGCAGGTGTTTTCCAATCAGCCAATGGCGATTATTTTGACAATCAGACCATTGATCAGTTAAATTACTGGACACCGACAAATACCATCACTAATATACCACAACCAAGGTTTGGTGAAGGGAACGGAACAAGCCCATCATCACGATGGATACAGGATGGCTCTTACCTCAGGATAAAAAGTGTGGTTTTTAGCTATAATATCCCTAAAACATTTGCCAGTAAATATAAATTGCAGAACGTAAAATTATTTGCCTCGGCCCTTAATCTGTTTACCATAACCGGCTATAAAGGTTATGATCCTGAAGTAAATACCCCTAGTGGAGGTAATCTCCAGTCTGATAACATACAACTGGGCCATGATTTTTACACTCCGCCACAAGCAAGAACTATTACATTCGGCGTAAACATTGGTTTATAAAACATTTAGTATATGAAAAATTATAAAAATATATTGGCTGGATTTTTCCTTTTATTAAGTATATCCAGCTGTAAAAAGCAATTAGAAATAGACCCTAAACAGAATATTGATGCCAATGCGGCGCTCAATACAACTGCAGATGTTCAGAATGCCTTAATAGGTGCTTACACTTTTATGGCTACTGGCGATTTGTACGGGAATAACCTTGTATTTATACCAGATCTTTATGCAAGTGATAATTACCTCACCTGGCGTGGCACTTTTACCACCTACCGCAATATTGCAAGCAAGGTCATTGTAGCGGATAATGCAGATGTTAGGAGGACCTGGATAACAGCTTACAGTACAATTAATACCGCTAACATTGTGCTTTCTGAATTAAATGTAGTAGGTGATGCCAATACGAAAAGTGTAATAGAAGGCAAAGCGCTGTTTATTCGGGCTATTATGCACTTTGAACTGGTAAGACTTTTCGGTTTACCTTATGAGGCCAGCGGTACTAATACAAATCTCGGCGTTCCTATTATGACCACGGCGGTAAAAACCGTAGATAATGTGACCAATTCGGTAGCAAGAAGCACGGTTGCCGAAGTTTATGTTGCAGTAGAAAACGACCTAAAATCGGCTATAACGAAATTGGCTTCAGTTAATGATCAGTATGCTGCTAAAGCTTTTTTGGCCAGGGTTTATCTACAGGAAGGAAAATATGCTTTGGCAAGAGATATTGCGAATGATATTATTACCAACAGCCCATACCAATTAATTACCAATTCACTTGAAGCACCTTTCAGAACTAAAAACTCGAGTGAGGGTATTTTTGAAATTAAACAGAACGAACAAAGCAATGCTGGTACCTCTAATGACGGGTTAGCAACTTTTTATGCCAGCTACCAAAATGCCACAGGTGGAAATGTTGGACGGGCTGATGCATTAGTCAATACTACATTTTACAATTCGTTTGAAACGGGCGACAAAAGGCAAACTGAGATGATTTACGAAGGTACAGGCGCTAGAACAGGCTTTTTTACAAAAAAATGGTATAGCTTTTATGATAACATACCCGTTTGTAGAATTACCGAACAATACCTGATCCGGGCAGAATGTAATTTTAGATTAGGCACTAGCGTTGGGGCTACCCCGGCTGATGATATTAATACATTAAGGACCAGGGCTGGATTAGGAGACGTGATACCTACCCTTGATATTATTTTAAACGAACGCGAAAAGGAATTGGATTACGAAGGTTTCAGGCTTCATGATTACAAACGCACCAAACGATCTATAGGCGCTTTTGCATATGACGACCCTAAATTGGTTTTCCCGATTCCGGATCGTGAAATAAATGTGAATAAAGCTTTAAAACAAAACCCAGGTTATTAACAAAGTTTTATCTTAACAACAAAGCCTCCCGATTCACAATCTGGAGGCTTTATTGTTAAATATATTTATCCTACAATTTCTTCGCAGCTTCAATAATTTCTTCTACCACACCCGGATCAAGTAAGGTAGAAGTATCACCTAAATTGGAGGTATCGCCTTCGGCAATTTTGCGCAAAATCCGGCGCATAATTTTGCCCGAACGTGTTTTGGGCAAACCAGAAACAAACAATATTTTATCTGGCTTAGCGATGGCACCAATTACCCGGGTAACCGTTTGTAAAATATCTTTTTTAGATAATTCGGCTTCGCTATGCATTTCGGGGTAAATAACAAAAGCATAAATGCCCTGCCCTTTTACATCATGCGGGTAACCTACCACTGCACTTTCTACCACACCGGCATGCATGTTAATGGCATTTTCGACCTCAGCAGTACCTATTCTATGGCCCGAAACGTTTAATACATCATCAACCCGGCCGGTAATCCGGTAATAACCATCCTCATCGCGTAAACAGCCATCGCCGGTAAAGTATAAATTCTCGTAAGTAGAGAAATAAGTCTGCTTGCAACGTTCATGGTCGCCATAAGTGGTACGCAGCATACCCGGCCATGGGAATTTAATGCAAAGATTTCCCATCACACCGTTTCCTTCAATTTCATTGCCATTTTCATCTACCAAAACCGGCTGGATGCCAGGTAACGGAAGTGTAGCGAAACTAGGTTTGGTTGGGGTTACCGTTGCAATAGGCGAAATCATAATACCTCCCGTTTCGGTTTGCCACCAGGTATCCACAATAGGCGCTTTACCGTGTCCGATTTTCTCATCGAACCAATGCCAGGCCTCTTCGTTAATCGGCTCTCCTACCGAGCCTAAAACACGGATGGAGCTTAAATCTTTGCCATTAAGCGGATCATCGCCATAACTCATCAAAGAACGGATAGCTGTAGGTGCGGTGTACAAAGTATTTACGTGATGTTTTTCTACAATATCCCAAAAACGCGAGGGAGTTGGGTAAGTTGGAATACCTTCAAACAATACGGATGTTGCACCTTGCGAAAGCGGTCCGTAAACAATATACGAGTGCCCGGTAATCCAGCCAATATCGGCCGTACAGAAATAAACCTCGCCAGGCTGATAATTAAATACATTGGCGAAGGTATAGCCGGCATAAACCATGTAACCACCACAGGTATGCACTACACCTTTGGGTTTGCCGGTAGAACCAGAAGTATATAAAATGAAGAGCATATCCTCTGCATCCATTTCTTCTGCTTCGCATACATCGTTTACGTGTTTAACTTCATCTTCCCACCATACATCACGCCCCTTTAACATCGATACAGGCGTACGCACATGCGTTAGCACGATACATTTCTCTACGGTTGGACAACCGATCAATGCATCGTCAATTACATCTTTTAACGGAATCTGTTTGTTGCCGCGGTAAGCACCATCAGCCGTAATTACCACTTTACACTGCGAATCGTTAATCCGATCGGCGATTGATTTAGCAGAAAAGCCACCAAAAATAACCGAGTGTACAGCACCGATGCGCGCACAGGCTAAAACCGCTATGGCAAGTTCTGGCACCATGGGCATATAAATGCAGATCCGGTCGCCTTTTTTGGCCCCATTGCGTTTCAACACATTGGCAAAACGGCAAACACGCTCATGCAACATTTTATAAGTATATGTAACGCTTTCTTCTTCCGGGTTATTCGGTTCCCAAACTATAGCTGGTTTATCGCCATTGGTAGCGAGGTGCCGATCTAAGCAATTTTCGGTGATGTTAAGTTTTGCCCCCTCAAACCACTTGATATTAGGCTCATTAAAGTTCCAGGAGAGTACCTTAAACCAAGGTTTGCGCCATTGAAAGTTTTGCGCTACTTCGCCCCAAAACTGCTCAGGGTTTTCTACGCTTTTCTTATAATCTTCTTCGTATTGCTTAAAAGATGTAATTTGCATCGCTCGTTTTTATTATTTTGGATTTCGTGGCAGCTAATTTAAATAAATAATGCCAATGAAAAATAGTCTTATCATATCAAAATGAAGACCAAATGTTAAGGAGAAACATTTATTTTCCGCATCTGGAGATTTAAACATTCCTGATAACAAAATTGCAAATGGTCTTTACCGCATATAAATATTAATTATAAAAAATAATTAGCTAGGCTATTGCTGTTTACAATTATTATTCAGATATTTGCACACTCTTAAAAAAATTAAGCGGACGATATTAACAACTATATTTACAAGTCATGTCAAGAGTTTGTGATTTAACAGGAAAAAAAGCAATGGTAGGTAACAACGTTTCTCACTCGAACGTTAAAACCAAACGCAAATTTTACCCAAACCTACAACTTCAGAAATTTTATATTCCTGAAGAAAACCGTTGGATTACGTTGAAAGTTTCTACTTCAGCGATTAAAACCATCAATAAAGTGGGCATTAGCGAAGCAATT
Source organism: Pedobacter terrae (assembly GCF_900100705.1). GTDB lineage: Bacteria > Bacteroidota > Bacteroidia > Sphingobacteriales > Sphingobacteriaceae > Pedobacter > Pedobacter terrae. The sequence continues at coordinate 136,082 of NZ_FNCH01000011.1, read as the reverse complement.
AACCGTTTCGTAAAAAAAGGATTTTTGTAAAAAACATTAACTGTTGAGATTAACAGTTTTCAATTTATAATAAAATGGCAAAAAAAGGTAACAGAGTTCAGGTTATTTTAGAATGTACTGAACATAAAGAAAGTGGCATGCCAGGTATGTCTAGATATATTTCTACCAAAAACCGTAAAAATACGACTGAAAGATTAGAATTGAAAAAATTCAATCCAGTATTGAGAAAAGTAACCGTACACAAAGAGATTAAATAAGGTTGAAGGTGTAAAGGCAGAAGGTTAGGGTATACATCCCCCCCATTCTATCCATCTAGCATTCAATCATTAAATTTATAAGAACATGGCAAAGAAAGTAGTTGCAACCCTTAAAACAGGTACAGGTAAAGAATATTCGAAAGTAATTACAATGGTAAAATCACCAAAAACCGGTGCTTACTCATTTAAAGAACTTATCGTACACAACGACCACGTAAAAGATGCTATTGCATCTAAATAAGGTTAATATTTTTTAACATAAAATATTACAGGCCGTTCCGTTTTAACCGGAAGGGCTTTTTTTGTTAGTGAAATTTACGGTAGCAAATAATTGATTATCTTTACAAAAAGCATAGTCATGGAAGCGCACAAGTTTAAAGCAATAGTTTCTGAAAATGAAACTATTGTCATTCCTGAAAGATTCGATGTAAAAAACAAAGAAGTTGAAGTCATATTTTGATTCAAACGGAACAAAGTATTGCTCAAGAAAGGTCTTCAGAAATTCCCCGATAAATTTACTGAAGATTTTAATGGAAAATTAATCCAGCTGTAGCTTTCAAACACCTACTGATATTTTAAAAAAACATACAAATAACTAATGGGTTTATTCGATTTTTTCAAAAAGAAAGAAACTGCACCTGAAGCTCAGGAAGCGCTGGATAAAGGTTTAGAGAAAACCAAAGACGGTTTCTTTAATAAAATTACCAAAGCCGTAGCAGGAAAATCTTCTGTTGATGATGAAGTACTCGATAATCTGGAAGAGGTTTTGGTTACTTCTGATGTGGGCGTAAGTACCACCTTAAAAATCATCAAACGCATTGAAGAGCGCGTGGCCAAAGATAAATATCTGAATACCAATGAGCTTAATTTTATCCTGCGTGATGAAATCCAATTGTTGCTGTCAGAGAACAACAGTAATGATTTCCGTCAGTTCGAATATGGCGATCATAAACCCTATGTAATTATGGTGGTTGGTGTAAATGGCGTGGGTAAAACCACCACCATTGGTAAGCTGGCCCATAAACTTAAAGAATCGGGTTTAAAGGTTGTTTTAGGTGCTGCCGATACTTTTAGGGCTGCAGCGGTTGACCAGATTAAACTTTGGGGCGAACGTGTAGGCGTTAGGGTGGTGGCACAGGCCATGGGTTCTGATCCGGCTTCAGTTGCTTTTGATACCTTACAATCGGCCGTGGCTAATAATGAGGACGTAGTGATTATTGATACCGCAGGGCGTTTGCACAACAAAATTGGCTTGATGAACGAGCTGGGTAAAATTAAACAGGTAATGCAAAAAGTAGTACCGGGTGCACCGCACGAAATTTTATTGGTATTAGATGCCTCTACCGGCCAAAATGCCTTTGAGCAGTGCAAACAGTTTACCGAAGCGACCGATGTGAATGCATTGGCCATTACCAAATTAGATGGAACAGCGAAAGGTGGTGTGGTAATCGGTATTTCAGATCAGTTTAAAATTCCGGTTAAATATATTGGTGTAGGCGAGAAAATAAACGATTTGCAACTCTTTGATAAAAAGGATTTTGTGAATAGTTTGTTTAAGTAAGCGCAAGCGTATGATTTCACAGATTTATGTGATTTCATAGATTTTATATAGATTTAAGTATGATCGAATATGAAAAAGATACGCTAACACAGAAAATTATAGGCTGCTGCTATGAAGTTCATAATCAGTTAGGCCCAGGCTTCTTAGAGAAAATCTATGTGAATGCACTAAAAATTAAACTCTAGCAGGCAGGTTTAAACTACATTGCAGAAAAGGAATTTAATGTAATATTTGAGCATATTATTATTGGAAAATTCAGATGCGATCTTTTTGTTGAAGATAAGGTAATTGTAGAATTGAAATCCGTAACAGGGTACCAACCAAAGTTATTTCAAAGTCAACTTATATCATACTTAAAAGCCAGCAAAATTAAAACAGGATTATTGATTAACTTTGGCAACACAAGCTGCGAAGTAAAACGACTGTCCGTTTAAAAATATATCATCGGTACTTACCTAAATCGGTGTAATCATTTTATATCGGTGCTATCACACATACCATGAATACCAAAACAATAAAAAAACCAACAATCAAACAACCTAAAATTAACGTAATTACTTTAGGTTGCTCTAAAAACATATACGATTCGGAAGTATTGATGGGCCAGTTGCGCGGCAACAACCTAAACGTTACCCACGAATCTGATAAAATGGGCAAGGATGATATCGTCGTAATTAATACCTGCGGTTTTATCGATAATGCCAAACAAGAATCAATTGATACCATTCTGCAGTTTAGCGAACTGAAAGAAGCGGGTAAAATTGGCAAAGTGGTGGTTACAGGCTGTCTTTCTGAGCGTTATAAACCAGAACTGGAAGCAGAAATTACCAACGTAGACGCTTTTTTTGGCACCAATGATTTACAAAATATTCTGCACGAACTAGGTGCCAACTACAAACACGAGCTGATTGGCGAACGTTTGCTCACTACCCCATCACACTTTGCTTATTTTAAAATTGCCGAAGGCTGTAACCGTCCCTGCTCTTTCTGTGCCATTCCTTTAATGCGTGGCAAGCACATGAGCAAGCCCATGGAAGAATTGGTTAACGAAGCTAAAATACTCGCCAAAAACGGCACCAAAGAACTGATTTTAATTGCGCAGGATCTTACCTATTACGGTTTAGATCTTTATGGTGTGCGTAAGCTGGATGAACTGATGCGTCGCTTATCGGATGTGCCGGGCATTGAATGGATTCGCTTGCAATACGCCTACCCTTCTGGTTTCCCGATGGAAATTTTAGATGCGATGAATGAGCGCGACAACATTTGTAAATACCTGGATATGCCATTACAACACATTACCGATAACATGCTGAAATCGATGCGCCGTGGTACCACCAAACAGAAAACCATTGATCTGGTTAATCAGATTAGGGATAAAGTTCCGAATATTGCCATGCGTACCACTTTAATCTGCGGTTATCCGGGCGAAACAGAACGCGACTTTGAAGAAATGAAGGAATGGGTTGCCGAAACCAAATTTGATCGTTTAGGCTGCTTTACCTACTCGCATGAAGAAAAAACACATGCCCATACCCTAATCGATGATGTGCCTGAAGAAGTAAAACAAGAACGCGTGGATGAAATTATGGAAATACAGCAAGGTATTTCATTTGATATTAACCAGGAGAAAGTGGGTAAAACCTTTAAAGTATTGGTTGATAAAAAAGAAGGAGATTTCTTTGTTGGAAGAACCGAATTTGATTCACCAGAGGTTGATAACGAAGTGTTAATCGACGCTGCAACAGGTTATGCGGCTAACGGAAGCTTCGTTCATGTAAAGGTTGACAGGGCTGAAGATTTCGATTTATACGGAACAATTGTTTAAATAAAAATAGTTAACAAAAAGTCCCAAAAGCAAGCTTTTGGGACTTTTTGTTTTTAGGCTATTTATTTAGTTATTCTCCTATCATATCAGGCCTGTATAAACGCCTCCTAAAACATTTGAACAGGTCTGATCAACAGATGATAATCCCATATTTAGGGAGTTGTGCCCTAACTAATTTTTAGCCGCTGGCCTGTTTTTAATCTGACTAGGTTTTAACCAGATTTTGGCTCCTTTAGCGTTTACATAGTATTTCTCATTTTTGGCATTAATATAAACATCAGAACCATCCGGTGCCATTTTGCCTTTCCATGTTTTATCAGCAACTTTCGAACCACCTTTTACGGCTACTTCAGCAGTTTTATTCCCTACCGATTTAGCACCTTTCCCAATTGCTTTTCCAGTTTTATCTAATGCTTTACCTACCTCAGTTTTTTTCTCTTGTGCGCTCACGCTAAGGGTTACACCGCCAATTAAGGCCATTGTTAATAAACCCATTACTAATTTCTTTTTCATGACAGTTATATTTTATTTAACTGATAACAGTTGATGGTAACATTTGTTTTATTTCTGTTACATGAATAAAGTAAAGTTTAAAATATTATTTTTCAGGTAAACCAAGGTATATTATTGCAAAAAGCAATGAGCCTGCCTTCCAATAAAAAAATAAAGATTTGTTTTTGAAGCGCAAGGGCAGTGATCATGATTAAAGCCTGTTCCCGTGCTACGCTATATCCCTCTGCTGCAACTGGGGCTATAAAACTTGTTACGGCAAAGAAGAAAGTAGAAAAAGTCTGATAATCGGCAAAGTTACTTGTTTCTTACACTGTCTTCTGTTAAATAAACCTTATTGCAGCGGCTATCCTTTTTGGTGCACAAACTCAAATGCTTTTGCTAACCCCTCACAAAAAGATAATAGCGGAAAGAAGGACTGCCCCAACCGAAAAGCGATGAGCCTGCTTTACAAAACTTATAAACCCCAGTTCGATTATTAATATTCCTTTAAAGGTATATTACAGACATTTTTCATTTATAGCATCACCCTGACCTGTAGCGCAGCGAAAAGCTACGAGTAAATTTATTTCAGGGTCTATTTAGCAGAAAAGATGCTGAAATAAATTCAGCATGACGATCGCACTAGTTTTAAGGGCTTAAAATTAGTCAGTATTAATCGAATTGAGGTTTATAGATTATTTTTTCTAAGTTGCAGAGGCAATAGCTCTATGAAGTCTGTCTTAACTCAATTTTTCAGCTAATAATTTCATTTCTATCTGTGGCGATCGTTTCTCGTAGATGATGCTGTGAACAGCCTTACAAATTGGCATGTCTACATTGTACGCCTGATTTTTGATGTGCATACATTTAGCAGCATAATAACCTTCGGCAACCATATTCATTTCCAATTGTGCCGATTTTACGGTATAACCCTTGCCCACCATGTTGCCAAAGGTACGGTTGCGGCTAAACTGCGAGTAAGCAGTAACCAGCAAATCGCCCAGATAGGCAGATTCTTTAATGTCGCGGTCAATTGGATGAACTTCATCTACAAAGCGTTTCATTTCACTTATGGCATTGCTAATGAGTACGGCCTGAAAGTTATCGCCATAACCTAAGCCATGACAAATGCCACTGGCCACCGCATAAATGTTTTTTAAAACCGCAGCGTATTCGGTACCAAAAATATCGTCAGAAACATTGGTTTTGATATAGCGTGTATTTAAAAAAGAGGCAAATACAGCTGCCTTCTCTACGTCGGTACAAGCAATGGTGAGGTAAGAAAGTTTTTCGAAGGCAACTTCTTCGGCGTGGCAAGGACCACTTACCACCAGAATGTCATGATATGGAATGTTGTATTTTTCGTGCAAAAACTCACCGATAATCAGGTTATCTTCGGGCACGATCCCCTTAATGGCCGATACAATTTTCTTGCCTTTTAAATCTTCGGGTGTTATGGTGGAGAGGGTTTCTTTTAAAAATGCAGCCGGCACATTTAAAATAACAAAATCAGCTGATTCTATAATCGAATGGATATCAGACGAGATATGATCTCCGGCAAGCTTTAGCTCTACAGAACTAAGGTAATGCGGATTATGTTTAAATTTTTTAATGTGTTCAATGGCTGTTTCATTACGCATCCACCAAAAAATTTCTTTCTCAGATAAATTATCTGCAAGCATTTTAACGATGGCAGTAGCCCAGCTCCCACCTCCTATCATTGCTATTTTAGGTACCATGATTATAGAAAAGGTTTAAGGTAAAAGGTGTAAGGTAAAAGGTGTAAAACTTAAAGTTTAAAATCTAAATGCTTTAAACCCTAAACCTTACACCTAACCACAGGAATACACCTTAAAGACGGCAATTTACTATTTCTTATAGATATTAACGATAAAAGTGTGAGGCGAACAGGTAAAAACCTACACCTCACACCTTTACCCTTATACCTCAAAAGGCTACTTCTTTCCGTCTTTGTTAAACAATTGGTCTTTAGCTGTTTTTTCTACCACCATACCATCTTTTAACTTGTTCTGAATAGCAGAATACGGACCGGTTACCACTTCATCACCAGTTTTAACACCCGATTTCACAATAATAAACTGATCGTTCTGGATGCCTGTAGTTACCTCTGTTTTTTTAACTTTTTTACTTTTAGCATCGTAAGTGTAAACATATTGCTTTACCTTTTTGTCGGTAAGTTTTGATTTCTGTTTATCAGTATTTTCCTGGTTGCCCTGGTTATTGTTGTCGCCTGATTTTGCATTATCGGTAAATACCGCCTGGATTGGAATAGCCAGTCCGGTTAACGACTCTGCTTCAATATCAACCGTTGCCGACATACCCGGACGGAAAATAGACTGTTGCTTGCCTTCCATCTCTTCAGTGATGCGGATTTTTACCGAAAAGTTGGTCACCTGATCAACAGAAGTAGATGTGGTTGTTCCAACTGCAGTTGATGAACTTGCAATTTCAGTAACCACGCCTCTAAATTTTTTGTCAGAAAAGGCATCTACTTCTATAGAAGCTTTATCGCCAACCTTAACACGGGTAATGTCGTTCTCATTTACATCAACATTCACCTCCATTGATGACAGGTTAGAAATACGCATTATTTCAGTACCCGCCATTTGCGAAGTTCCTAAAATACGGTCGCCAAGCTCTATTGATAGTTTGGATACTACACCATCAACTGGTGCGTAAATAGTGGTTTTAGCCAGGTTTGCACCTGCTTCTTTAACATTTGCACCCGTTTGCTCCAAAGTAAATTTAGCACCGGTTACATTTTCTTTAGCACTGGCTAAATTTGCTTTAGCCGTTAAAAATGCCGCTTTAGCTGCATCGAATTCTGAAGCTGAAATTACTTTTTTATTAAAAAGCTCAACATTACGTTTGTAGGTAGCTTCTGCATTTATAAAATTTGCCTGGTTTTGGGCAAGTTGCTGTTGTGCTCCAGCTACACTGGCTTTTTGTGCGTTAAAAGTTGCCACAGTTCTTTCGTAACCCGATTGCAATACATCCGGACGTACTTTACAAAGCAATTGGCCTGCCTTAACAATATCGCCTTCTTTTACTTTTAACTCTACTACCTCTCCAGATACCTCCGAACTTAATTTAACCTCGGTTTCTGGCTGGATTTTTCCACTTGCCGTAACTGTTTCCACAACAGTTTTATCTGATGCTTTTTCTGTAGTTACTTTTTCGGTTTTGTTTCCACCGATCACTCCGGTCAGTTTTAGCACAACCAGAAGGGCTACAATAGCAACTACGGTAATAATAATATGCTTCAGTTTCATAATTCGTATTGTATTTCGTTTATTAAATTAATGTTGAAAGGTTATAAGTTGTAAGGTTGAAAAGTTTAATGTTAAATTTGCCTCACTTTCAGTTTAGTTTTTGGTCTTAAAAAACAATCTGTTTGCCCAAATAATAATCAATTACCTTGGCACGGAACAGTAAATCGTATTTCGCCAGGATAAAATCTATTTCGGCTTTATTTCTATTGGTTTGTGCTGTACTATAATCTAATGAGTTAACTAAACCCACGGCATAACGTTGTTCGATAACATAAAAAGCATCTTTCTGTGCCTGAAAAGCATTTTGGGTAGAAGAATATCTGCTTTGTGCAGCGTTTAAATCAGCAACCGCCTGATTGATTACCTTGATGAGGTTGTTTTTGGCAATCTGCTCATCTGTTTTGCGTTGCTGGAATACAATTTTAGCTTTTCTAACGGTTGATCGGGTGGCAAAACCATTTAAGATTGGGATTGAAATACCCATGTTGATGGATTTACCGAAGTTATCTGATAATTGACTAAAAAATGGACTGTTTCCAGGTAAAGAAAATTGGTATTGATAAAACGACCCTAAACCTCCGCCAAAGCTAACCTTAGGATAATAACTCCCTTTGGCCACGTCAATGGCTTTTTCGGCTGCTTTCGTATTTAAATTTGCCAATTTAATGTCCGGGAAGCTATTTAAAGCCTGATTATAAATATCATTTGGTACATAAGTGTTCTGGATATTATTCATTTCGCTAACCAATGGCGGCTGTACTTTAAATGTCATTGGTGGCTGGATTTCCATTAACTGGCCTAAAGTTAAATAGGCTATGGTTAACTGGTTTTGCGCGTTGGTTAGATTAAGCTCAGCAGTTGCCGCCTGCGATTTGGCCTGCGAAATATCGGCTAAAGTTTTATTCCCAACATCTAAAAGGGCCTGTTCTCTTTTTAAAGTAGCATTGGCTACTTCTAATTGCTGCTGCGTAGCTTTAACCTGATCCTGGTTATTTAAAACCTGCAGGTAAGCCGTTACCACCTGCAGAATAAGATCATTTTTTACCTTTTCTACATTGGTTTGATCTACAGCCAGCAACAATTTATTCTGTCTGATCTGATTAATCAGCGCGCCACCTCCAAACAACTGCATATTAGCAGAAACATTTGGACTTAAGCTATAATTTTGGGTATTTAGAAACAAACCTGATGTTACCTGGCTTCTTCCCCACTGCATAGATTGATTAGCGGAACCATTTACAGCAGGCAACAAAGCATTTTTAGACTGGCGCACATTTTCATCGCTGATTGCAGCATTAAATGCAGCCTGTTTGATGTTTAAATTATTTTTTAACGTGTTTTCGACCGCTTTTTCAATGCTGATCACTTCCTGAGCCCTAATTTGCTGACTAAAACTTAATGCCACAAGTAATGCAGATCCGGTAATTAACTTTTTATTGGTAAACATCTTCATAATTTGTTTCAAATCTATATAAACAACTTTAATAATTTCAATCTGTTCAGGCATTTACTAACTTTGAAGTTAAATGTACCTGATCAAATCACCGCTTCTGCTAAAATGGTATTATCCATCACTGTTATGGAATAAATCCCGCACCGAAAAAGTTATTTATCTGACCTTTGACGATGGACCTATACCCAATGTTACAGATTTTGTATTAAAAACTTTGAAAGTCTTTAATGCTAAAGCTACATTTTTTTGCATTGGCGATAATATCATTAAACATCCCGAAGTTTTTGAACGTGTAAAAACCGACGGGCATGCCATTGGCAACCACACTTTCAACCATTTAAAAGGGTGGAAAACCGATAATGAAACCTATCTCGAAAACACGCTAAAATGCCAGGAACTTACGCAGTCTAACCTGTTCCGCCCACCTTACGGGAGAATCAAGAAAAGCCAGATTCGCGGTTTAGAGCTTGGAGCTTGGCGTTCGGAGTCTAATGCGCCAAACAATCCACAACTCACAACTCATGACTCCAAACTCGACATCGTCATGTGGGATGTACTCAGTGGCGATTTTGACGTTAATCTTTCGCCCGAAAAATGCTATCAAAATGTGATCAAACATACCGAAAACGGTTCTATCATCGTTTTTCACGATAGTTTAAAAGCATTTGATCGTTTAGCATATGCATTACCCAGGGTTTTAGCCTATTTTACCGAAAAAGGTTTCACTTTCGCTTCCCTTTAGCCATTGCTGTGCCGGAACTGCCATCCTTAATCTGTGAAGCTAACAAAGGGTTTTTAGCCTGATCATCAATTTAGAACTGTTCAAAAACGGACAAGACTGTACGGAACTGAACGACAAATAAAGTTAGCTTTTTGATTATTTTAATGACAAATATTAACGTCCTGATTAAAGAAATTTAATTGTTTAGAACAATTCCAAATTACGCAATCAATTGCTTAAATTCCATTAAAAGCTTGCTTTTTGTTATTTTTGTTCTATCAAAAAAATCCATTTTTTTTGTCTATAACCACAAATTAATCACAATTAACAGTATTCTTTGGAGAAGGTGTATTTACTACACAAGACCTCACAAAAAAGAATAACATAGCTAAGATGAGTATTTATAACGATTATATCCAGGAGATTGAAGAACGAAAAACCCAAGGTCTTCACCCTAAACCTATTGATGGCGCCGAATTATTGAGCGAGATTATCGACCAGATTAAAAATATAAACAATTTTAACAGAGCAGATGCTGTTAATTTTTTCATATACAATACCCTACCCGGTACTACAGCTGCCGCTGGTGTTAAAGCCCGGTTCTTAAAAGAAATTATTGCAGGTGAAGTGGTAGTTCCAGAAATCACACCTGATTTTGCTTTCGAACTGCTATCGCATATGAAGGGCGGTTCTTCTATTAAAGTTTTATTGGATATTGCTTTAGCTGATAATGGCGATAAAGCCAAAAAAGCAGCAGACGTACTTAAAACACAGGTTTTCTTATACGATGCTGATACCGACCGTTTGAAAGAGGCTTACCACAATGGCAATGCCATTGCCAGAGAAATATTAGAAAGCTACGCCAAAGCTGATTTTTTTACCGGATTGCCACCTGTTGCAGAAGAAATTAAAGTAGTAACCTTTATTGCCGGTATTGGCGATATTTCCACAGACTTATTATCTCCGGGCAACCAGGCGCACTCGCGTTCTGACCGTGAATTGCATGGTAAATGCATGATTACACCAGAGGCACAACAGGCCATTAAAGATCTTCAGGCACAACATCCTGATAAAAGTGTGATGCTGGTGGCCGAAAAAGGCACCATGGGCGTAGGCTCTTCGCGCATGTCGGGCGTAAACAACGTGGCCCTTTGGACCGGTAAACGATCAAGTCCATATGTTCCATTTGTAAACATTGCACCAATTGTTGGTGGTACCAATGGCATTTCGCCCATTTTCTTAACCACGGTTGATGTAACAGGTGGTATTGGTATCGACCTTAAAAACTGGGTAAAGAAAACCGATGAGTACGGCAATGTGGTTCGTAATGAAAACGATGAACCTGTTTTAGAGGAAGTATATTCAGTCGCAACCGGAACGGTGCTGACCATTAATACCAGAACTAAAAAATTATATAACGGAGACCAGGAGCTGATTGATATTTCAAAGGCTTTAACGCCTCAAAAAATGGAATTTATCAAAGCGGGTAGCTCTTACGCCATAGTTTTCGGTAAAAAGATCCAAACTTTTGCGGCTAAAACTTTAGGCATCGAAGCGCCGGTTGTATTTGCTCCGGCTAAAGAAGTATCTATTGAAGGCCAGGGTTTAACAGCAGTAGAAAAAATATTCAACAGAAATGCCGTAGGTTTAGTACCAGGGAAAGTTTTACATGCAGGCTCTGATGTGCGCGTAGAAGTAAACATTGTAGGTTCGCAAGATACTACCGGTTTAATGACCGCACAGGAATTGGAGGCCATGGCTGCTACAGTAATTTCGCCGATTGTTGATGGGGCTTACCAGTCAGGCTGCCACACGGCATCTGTTTGGGATAAAAAAGCGCAGGCCAACATTCCTAAACTGATGAAATTTATGAATGAGTTCGGGGTGATTACTGCCCGTGACCCTAATGGCACCTATCATTCAATGACGGATGTTATTCACAAAGTATTGAATGATATCACGATTGATGAGTGGGCGATCATCATTGGAGGCGACTCGCATACCCGCATGTCTAAAGGTGTAGCTTTTGGTGCCGATTCTGGTACAGTGGCTTTAGCTTTGGCAACTGGCGAAGCTTCTATGCCTATTCCTGAATCAGTAAAAGTAACTTTCAAAGGCGCAATGAAAGAACACATGGATTTCCGTGATGTAGTTCATGCTACGCAATTGCAGATGTTACAGCAGTTTGATGGCGAAAACGTATTCCAGGGCCGTATCATCGAGGTACACATCGGTACCTTATTGGCTGACCAGGCCTTTACCTTTACCGACTGGACTGCTGAGATGAAAGCAAAAGCTTCGATCTGTATTTCTCAGGACGATACTTTGATCCAATCGCTGGAAATTGCTAAAAACCGGATTCAGATCATGATAGACAAAGGTATGGATAACCATAACCAGGTGCTTCAGGGATTAATCAATAAGGCAAACAAACGTATTGAGGAAATTAAAACCGGTATTAAACCTGCTTTAATGCCTGATACAAATGCCAAATATTATGCGGAAGTAGTGATTGACTTAGACATTATTAACGAGCCAATGATTGCCGATCCGGATGTAAACAATGCCGATGTTTCTAAACGTTATACGCACGATACCATCAGAGATTTAACTTTTTACGGTGGGGATAAAAAAGTAGACCTTGGTTTCGTAGGCTCTTGCATGGTACATAAAGACGATTTAAAAATCGTTTCACAACTATTGAAAAACATAGAGAACCGAACCGGCAAAGTAGAGTTTAAAGCTCCCTTGGTAGTGGCTGCACCTACTTACAATATCATTGATGAATTGAAAGCTGAAGGCGACTGGGAATATTTACAGAAATACTCTGGATTTGAGTTTAGCGATGCGCTGCCTAAAAGTGTGGCCCGTACCGAGTACGAAAACATCATGTATTTAGAGCGCCCAGGTTGTAACTTATGCATGGGTAACCAGGAGAAAGCGGCTAAAGGCGATACCGTAATGGCCACGTCTACCCGTTTATTCCAGGGCCGTGTGGTAGAAGATAAAGATGGCAAAAAAGGGGAGTCTCTACTAGCTTCAACCCCAGTTGTTGTTCTTTCTGCGATCTTGGGTCGTATTCCCAGCTTTGAAGAATATAAATTAGCGGTAGATGGCATTAACTTAACCAAGTTTACCCCCATTTCTACAAAACAATAAGAAACAAAAAAGCATATTATTTGTTAACCATTAGAGAAGGCTATCTGAGAAATCTGGTAGCCTTTTTCTTTGCATAAAATTGCATAGAATGGTTTTAAATAAGACATTATGACAAATCTCAAAAATAATTCTGTTTAAAATTGTTTACTTTAGTTAGTACCTTATTGATAATAATTATAAAAATTTAAGTATGGCTTTTGATATAGACTTGATTAAAAAGGTGTATGCAAACTTCGGTAGCCGGGTAGAGGCTGCACGTAAAGTTGTGGGCAGACCTTTAACATTATCTGAAAAAATATTGTATGCACACCTTTGGGATGGAGATCCTAAAAAGGCGTTTAAGCGTGGTTCTGATTATGTAGACTTTGCGCCAGACCGCGTAGCGATGCAGGATGCGACTGCACAGATGGCCTTATTGCAGTTTATGCAGGCTGGCCGTCCACAGGTTGCAGTACCTTCTACAGTTCACTGTGATCACCTGATTACGGCTAAAGAAGGTGCTGCCATAGATTTACCCCATGCTAAAACAGAAAGTGCCGAAGTTTTTGATTTCTTATCTTCTGTATCGAACAAATATGGTATTGGTTTCTGGAAACCAGGAGCTGGTATTATCCACCAGGTAGTTTTAGAGAATTATGCTTTTCCGGGTGGAATGATGATCGGTACCGACTCCCACACTGTAAATGCAGGCGGTTTAGGTATGGTGGCTATTGGTGTTGGTGGCGCTGATGCCTGTGATGTAATGGCCGGATTACCATGGGAATTAAAATTCCCTAAATTAATTGGTGTAAAACTAACTGGCAAGTTAAACGGCTGGACGGCTGCCAAAGATGTGATTTTAAAAGTTGCTGGTATTTTAACCGTAAAAGGCGGTACTGGTGCCATTGTAGAATATTTTGGCGATGGTGCTACTTCCATGAGTTGTACCGGTAAAGGTACCATCTGTAATATGGGTGCCGAAATCGGCGCAACGACTTCTACTTTTGGTTATGATGAAAGTATGGAGCGTTACTTACGTGCGACGAACAGAAATGAAGTGGCCGATGAGGCGAATAAAATTGCAGCTTATTTAACCGGCGACCCTGAAGTTTATGCTGATCCTGAAAATTATTTTGATCAGGTAATTGAGATCGATTTAGATACTTTGGAACCTTACTTAAATGGTCCTTTTACACCAGATTTAGCTACGCCGGTTTCGCAAATGAAAACGGAAGCAGAGAAAAATGGCTGGCCATTAAAAGTAGAATGGGGCTTAATCGGTTCTTGTACCAACTCTTCTTACGAAGATTTATCAAGAGCAGCTTCTATTGCCAACCAGGCCATTGCAAAAGGTTTGGTAACTAGAGCGGAGTTTGGGATTAACCCAGGCTCTGAGCAGGTACGCTATACGGCAGACCGAGATGGTTATTTAAAAACTTTCGAAGATTTAAATGCAACAATCTTTACCAACGCCTGCGGACCGTGTATTGGTATGTGGGACCGTACTGGTGCAGAGAAAGCAGAAAAAAATACCATTGTACACTCCTTTAACAGAAACTTTGCAAAACGTGCCGATGGTAATCCAAATACTTATGCTTTTGTAGCTTCGCCAGAGATGGTTGCTGCCATTGCTATTTCGGGTAATTTAGGTTTTAACCCATTAACAGACACCTTAACTAACGATAAAGGCGAACAGGTTAAATTAGACCCACCTACCGGCTACGAATTGCCAACCAAAGGTTTCGCTGTAGAAGATGCAGGTTTCCAGGCTCCGGCAGCTGACGGTTCGCAGGTACAGGTTTTGGTTTCGCCAACTTCGCATCGTTTACAGTTGTTAGACCCCTTTGCACCTTGGGAAGGCACAGACCTTAAAGGCTTAAAACTCTTAATCAAAGCTAAAGGTAAATGTACAACCGACCATATTTCGATGGCTGGTCCGTGGTTAAAATTCCGTGGTCACCTCGATAACATTTCCAACAATATGTTAATTGGTGCGGTAAACTATTTTAATGACAAAACCGATACGGTTAAAAACGAATTAACCGGCGAGTACGGTCCTGTACCGGCTACGCAACGCGATTATAAAGCAGCCGGTTTAGGTTCAATTGTAGTGGGCGACGAAAACTATGGCGAAGGCTCATCTCGTGAGCATGCGGCCATGGAGCCACGTCACCTGGGCGTTCGTGCAGTATTGGTAAAATCTTTTGCCCGTATCCACGAAACCAACCTTAAAAAACAAGGTATGCTGGGTTTAACTTTTGCCGATAAAGACGATTATGATAAAATTTTGGAAGGTGATACGATCGACATTTTAGGCTTAACCGAGTTTGCTCCTGACCAACCGTTAACGTTGGTATTACACCATGCAGATGGCACAACAGAGGAGTTTGCGGTTAACCACAGCTACAATGCGCAACAAATAGAGTGGTTTAAAGCTGGTGGTGCCTTAAATATCATCAGAGCTGAAGCTGCTGCAAAAGCCGCATTATAGTCTGAAGTCCGGTGTAGGAGGTCTGAAGTCCGCATGGAGGATATCAATCCCGTTTTGTTAAGTCAAAACGGGATTTTTTGCTAAAACTCATCACCCTGGTAAAAGTATATTAGAGACGTCAACCCTGATCCGATAGCTATCGGATTTATTTCAGGGTCTATATTAAAGTAAAGATGCTGAAATGAATTCAGCATGACGATTGCCTTAGGAATATGTATTAAAAACTTTCTCACATAAAAGAAAGATAACAAGATAAAATCTACTCAAACTCATAGCCACAATCGTAACAATGATGGCATTTATTGGCCTTAATTGGTGTAGTTAGTGTTAAAAAAGCTAATATAGTAGCCCAAAGACTGTATTTTTTATTGGTTGCCATTCCATAACCTACATTGGTAGAGCCACATTTCTCACAAACCGTTTTGCCATCTGCCGATTCTTCTTCATCAATAATTTCATCTGATGATTCAAATGCCAAACTATTATCTTCGGCCAATAAAGCATTAATGGCTTCCACATCACGCTCAAAAACAATGAGTTTAACACCACCAATGGCCTGGTTGTAAAGTGGCTGAATTGTAGACACATTTTCATCGGCCAGAAAACAGGCAAATCCACTATCTCCCAATTTGGCTTTAATGATATTGGCCTCCATGGGGTTATAATAGGTGCTATAAACTACGGTTCTATCGTTCATATTTCAAACATAAGAATTTATATAATAATGAAAATGAAAACAGCTGATTATCAATTAAATTGTCAGAAATTCTTTCCACCAGTAACCCGAATCTTTAATGGTACGTTCCTGGGTTTTAAAATCATTATAGACTAGCCCAAACCTTGCCGTAAAACCTTCTGCCCATTCAAAATTATCCATTAATGTCCAGGCCATGTACCCTGTAACCTTAATTCCATCATTTTTGAGTTTGAGCAGGGCTGCAAGGTAAAGTTTAAAGTATTCGATCCGTTCGGGGTCTTCTACCCTTTTATCATCCAATTTATCATGATACGCTGCACCGTTTTCGGTGATGATGATATTATTGATGTCCGGATAGGCGGCAAACTGTTTTACAATATTGTAAAAGCTATCTGCATTAATTTCCCAACCCATGGCTGTATGTGGTTTTTTTCTGCTTTTGGCTTTCACTTCCCAAGCCTGGATTACCGGTATAAAGGCATTGTATTTCACCGTCAACGGAAAATAGTTTTGAAGGCCGATAAAATCAAAGTCGAATTTCATCCTTTCCTGCAATCGCCAGGTACCATATTCAATCTGGAACTTTTCTAACACGTCCCAGTCTGCCGTAGGAAAGCCCATGCCTAACGTGGGCTCTACAAATAGACGGTTCATTAAACAATCTATCCGCTTTGCAGCCAACACATCATTATCGCTGTCGGTATAAGGAATTATTTCAGAGCAAGAATAAGTAGTTCCGATATTCGCATTGGCTACCTCGGCACGTAAAATTTTACCACCCTCTGCCTGTGCCAAAGCCGTATGCAAAACCGCCGGAAAAAAATTGCTCAAACCTGTTTTCCCGGGGGCATGTATTCCAAGCATATAACCTAAAGAAGTATAACCAAAAGGCTCATTTAGTACGATCCAGTTTTTTACTTTATCGCCATACGCTAATGCACAGATGCTAACAAAGGCATTAAAGGCCGCATTAATGCTAAAGCTCGTCCAGCCGCCCTCATCTTCCAATGCCTGTGGTAAATCCCAGTGATAAAGCGTAACATAAGGTATAATCCCATTTATTAAACACTCATCAATAAGATTATGGTAAAAACGGATGCCTTCCTGGTTTACTTCTCCCCTTCCGCCGGGCAAAATCCTCGACCAGGCGATAGAAAACCTAAATACCTTAAACCCTAAGTGTTTAACCAGTGCAACATCTTCAGCATAACGATGATAGAAATCGCAGGCAGGATCTAATTTATGATTCTTCTTTATTTTACCGTTTTTCGCTGTAAAAGTATCCCAGATAGAGGGGCCCTTACCGTACTGAGTTGCAGTTCCTTCTATCTGCGCTGCAGCAGTAGCTACACCCCACAAAAAATCCTGACCGAAATTGCTTGCCTTAATCATTGTTATCGATTATTTGCCATAAGTTGCGAGTTTAATATTAACAAATCATTAACAATCAAAATGATTCGGAATCACTGATCAATCCTCCAGCTTTAAGCCGATTTCCTGAAGCAATATAGCTGCATTGAAAGTTTTGCAAGGACCATGTTTCAGCAGATAATCAAATCTCATTTCTCCATTGGTAATCTGGATATCGAAATGGAAATTGCGGACCGTTTCGGGATAATCAGCAATCAGATCTGCCAATAGCAGATCGTGGGTAGCAAAAAGGGCAGGTGTTTTTTCGGCAATCAGCTTTTGGATAAAAACCTTTGATCCTAAATATTTATCGCGGCTGTTGGTACCCCGAAGCATTTCATCAATCAGTACAAAAGTATCTTTATCTTTTACTACATTATCCAGGATCATCTTTAACCGGTTGAGCTCTGCCTTAAAGGTAGAAGTACTTTCATTCAGTGAATCTTTAATCCGCATGTAAGTATTGATCGAAAAAACAGATAATTGCATAGTCCCTGCACAAACCGGCGCACCTGCATAAGCCAATACCATATTAATACCCAAAGTGCGCAGAAATGTACTTTTACCTGCCATATTGGAGCCTGTTATAATATCAACAGTTGGTTTTGCCTCCACCCGAAAATCATTATTAATCCTTACTTGTTCACGAATAAGCGGATGGCCAATCTGCGTAGTAGATAGTTCAAATTGGTCGGTAATTACCGGAAACACCCAATGTGGCTGGTTATAAGCTGTTGTAGCCAGCGAAATCAGTTCTTCAAAATCGCCCAGATGATCAAGCGCAACTATTACATGTTTTGATGATGATTTGTACCAGTTATCTAAATTGATGCAGCATTTTAAATCCCAAAGTAAAAGGGCATTTAGTATGCCACCTACGATAATATTTAGTCTGGCATCAAAATTTTCGATAATCTTTGTTAAACCTTTAATTTCCTTACTCACCGGAATTTTCGAATCGAGTAAACTTAGGGTATAACTGCTTTTCCAATTTTGATTTTCCGTCCATAAAATAGCACTTGCATAACCATTTAACAGGTTCGAGCTCCCGCCAAAGCTGTAAAACACCTTATTGATTTTTGCGCCCAGTAATATATTCCACCCGATATGGATCAGTACCAAAAGGATCAATATTTTCCAGAAAACACTACTAACCAACAATGCGGCCAATACTAGGGAAATAGAAACA
The DNA here is from genome assembly GCF_900100705.1 of Pedobacter terrae. Classification (GTDB taxonomy): domain Bacteria; phylum Bacteroidota; class Bacteroidia; order Sphingobacteriales; family Sphingobacteriaceae; genus Pedobacter; species Pedobacter terrae. Next base: position 117,552 of record NZ_FNCH01000011.1, on the reverse strand, counting down.
TAGGGTACCAATTTTACATAAAAACGCATAAAAGATCCTTTAACAAAACTCAACTGTTCTCCTAATTGACTTTTTAACTGTATTTTGATCTGTTCTATTTTTTCAGGATCGTAACCATGAAGATTAGCCCTAAAACTATAGGTTTCTGCTATTTTATCCGTAAGTTCTTTTATCGCTTCCTGGCGGTGTAATATCCTCTCCCGGGTTGATTTTTCTGCGAAACTTTTGGCCAGCAGCCTGTTTCCGTTTTGGGTACTACAACGGTTAGTGAGGACAAATAGCGATGCGGCACCAAAAATATCAAGATCGGAAGTGTAAGGATGCTGTTCGGATTCGAAAGCTTTACCATCGTCGTATCCATTAGCCTTGCCATATAAAATATTCCATTCGTTCTGATAAACCCATAAAAGCTGTTTTTTATAATCGATTTCGCGATCAAGCCGGCTTTGTCTGCGCACAACAACAGCGAAAGCGATTACGGGCAGCAATAAACAAATCTGAATCAATATCCTCAGGCTGTCATCTGCCGAACGCAACAGCAAAACGAAAAATAAAATTTCGCCCAGAAACAAACCTATGCGCAAGAAAGAAAGCTGATCGATCAGTTTTTTTGTTTGATCTATATCTGAAGTAACCTCATTTATTTTATCCTGGTAACCGGCTATTATTTCTTGTTGTTGTTGCTGCATGATTTTATTCTGTATATATTTTCGAAGGTATGAGATCGATAGATTGTCTTTTTTGTTACAATTTCTCTAAGTTTGAATCTCGAAATCCTAAAGATAGGCAAATATTAAATGAAGATTACCCTGATTGCCATTGGCAAAACCGAAGATAAGTATTTAATTGAGGGAATTGATAAATACATCAACCGCCTGAAACATTATATTAATTTTAGTTTTTTGGCCATACCTGATGTAAAAAATGTTAAAAACCTGAGTGAAGCACAACAAAAAGCAAAAGAAGCTGAACTGTTGCACAAACAGATTAACAATGGCGATATGGTGATTTTGCTGGATGAGAAGGGTAAAAAATATTCATCTGTTGAGTTTTCCAATTATTTAAACAAACAGATGATTGGCAGTGTTCAACATTTAATCTTTATTATTGGCGGCCCTTATGGATTTGATGAAAGTATTTACAAACGGGCAAATGGCTTAATTTCCCTTTCGGATATGACTTTTTCTCACCAGATGATCAGGTTGTTTTTTGTGGAGCAGCTTTACCGCGGTTTTAGTATTTTGAAGGGGGAGCCTTATCATCACGCTTAAAGATGGAAAATACTCAAGATAAGATGGATTATGTGGATTAGATATGGAAAAGGGAAATAAAAATCATCATTTAAATAAAAGAACCATGATACTAGATAAATATAAACGGGAATACAGATACAAGAGCAACCAGCGTGGCAGCAACAAATACTTATGGGTGAGTATTATCATTTCATTGATTATTGGCGGCCTGATCTGGTACTTCGGCTAAACGAAAAAACACCAGACAAATTGCCTGGTGTTTTTATACTTTGACTACTAAGCTTAAACGCCTTTTTTACTGGTCATATTTGCTTTTTTGGCCGGAGCCGAAGTTTTGGTAGTTGCTTTTGCACTGGCAGATGCCTTAGCGCCTGAAGCTTTTACTTTTTTATCAGCTGCTTTTTCTTCCGCTAATTTAACTTCTGCAGCTGTTCCTGGTGTTTCAGGAGTTTCTTCTGTAAACAAAGGCAGATCTTTTAATAAGTTATACCAGGTAATGATTTTTTTCATATCCGAAGCATAAACTTTTTCCTGATCGTGGCCTGGAGCAACCTCAAGAAAGAACGGGCGTAAATCGCCTTTAAGATCCGGCGTGCTTCCTTTAGCTGCAATTTTAGCAAAAATATCAGCTAATTTAATTTCTTCATCTTCACCATACACTGTAATATCTTCTAACGAAGCTAATTTTGTATTGGTGATGTTGGCTACAATTTTAGTTTTTTGCTCATCTAAGCTTTCTAAAATGTAACCTACTTTATTTTGTCCAACCAATTTAAATAAACCTGGCCTGCCAGATACGGCAACAATTCCTCTTAAATTCATATTTTTTTGAGATATGAGATTCGAGATATGAGATATGAGAAATCACTCAAATCAAATAACTAAAACTCTTTGTTCAATTATTAAATGAGAATAGGACATCAATCAGAGCAATCAAGTCTCAAATCTAATGTCTCAAATCTCGCATCTATTTTTAATCTTCTAAAACTTCAATATTTACAATCTTATCGCCCTGACGGATATCATCAACAAGGTCTACATTTTCAACAACTTTACCAAAGCAAGTATGGTTGCGATCCAAATGAGCAGTATTTGCTCTGCTATGGCAGATAAAAAACTGTGAACCACCAGTGTTACGGCCAGCATGAGCCATAGATAAAACACCACGATCGTGATATTGATTTTCCCCGTCCAGTTCGCAATCAATTTTATAACCTGGACCACCGGTACCTGCTAAATGTGCCTTAGCCGGATCTTTTGAATTCGGACATCCGCCCTGAACCATAAAGTTAGGAATTACACGGTGAAAAGTTACCCCATCATAAAAGCCTTCTTTAGCTAATTTTTTAAAGTTTGCAACGGCTTTCGGCGCATCATTTTCGTAGAATTCTACGGTCATATCGCCTTTTTCTGTTTTTATTATTGCTTTACTCATATCTATATCGGTACTAATTTTTAAATCTTGTTCGACTAAAAATTTTTCATATTTTTTTTAGTAGAGGGCAAAAATAACAAAATTGTATAACTTATAACATCATTAAATTTTTCTATCCAGTTTAAATGCGGTATTTTAGTGTTTTAAGCATACCGATTTGATAAAGAAATATTATATCCTGCTCATCTGCCTGCTTTGCTCTCTTGGGCTTAGGGCTTCTTCCTTATTAATTTACATGGATGAAGATCAAAAAAATCACCTTAAAGCATATGGTATTGCCTATTGGACGATAAGTAAACAATTGGAGGTTGACTGGCTCTTAAACTATCGTGGTGGAAGCTTTTTAATTAAATATAATAAAACAGTTGAAGATGAACTTAAAATCCGCGGCGTATCTTATGAAGTAATGGCCGATGGAAAGGTAAGCAGCCTATTAAACGAAATCAGTGATCCTGCTGTGAATATGGAAATGGTTAAACTGGAGAAAACGCCGAAAATTGCCGTTTATTCTCCAAAAAGCAAACTGCCATGGGATGATGCCGTTACGCTTGTTTTAACCTATGCAGAAATTCCATACGATGTGATTTATGATGACGATATCCTTCAGGATAAATTGAATAAATACGATTGGCTGCACCTGCACCATGAAGATTTTACCGGCCAGTACGGCCGTTTTTGGGCTAATTTCAGGTACGCTACCTGGTACCAGGAAGATGTTAAAAACCAGGAAGCACTCGCCAAAAGAATGGGTTATAAAAAGGTTTCGGAAATGAAATTAGCCGTAGCCAAACACATTAAGGAATATTGTGCCGGTGGAGGTTTCCTGTTCGCCATGTGTTCTGGCACCGATAGTTTCGACATTGCCCTTGCTGCCGATGGTGTAGATATTTGCGCCCAGATGTTTGACGGTGATCCTGCAGACCCGAATGCACAATCGAAACTTGATTTTAACAAAACCCTCGCTTTTCAGAATTTCAGGCTTGATACCAATCCAATGAATTATGAATTTTCGGATATTGACGTTACGCAAACACGCGCGCTGAACCAGGCGAATGATTACTTTACGTTATTCGATTTTTCCGCCAAGTGGGACTTAGTGCCAACGATGCTTACCCAAGATCACGACAAGGTGATTAAAGGTTTTATGGGGCAAACCACTGCCTTTAAAAAAAGCCTGGTAAAAACGAGTGTAACTGTTCTGGGCGAAAATAAAGGCGCAGCAGAGGTAAGGTATTTACACGGCGAAATTGGCAAAGGTCAGTTTACTTTTTACGGCGGACACGACCCTGAAGACTATCAGCATGCTGTGGGCGACCCTCCAACAGATTTAAGTTTGCATCCAAATTCGCCCGGCTACCGCCTTATTTTAAACAATGTACTTTTTCCTGCGGCCAAAAAGAAACCTCAAAAAACCTAAACTTTCGAAAATTAACGAGTGGTATTATTCCGTTGAGCGTAAAAATTAACTTATTCTTTACTGTATTCCTTTTATGTATACAGTAAATGGCTGCTCATGCCCTTTACGAATCGGATCATTACCAGACCCGATTTTTATAAAAATTATACTGATAACCAACATTTTAGCTCCCGAATTGTAACACCCTTGATACTTTGGCACAGCTTTTGGATGAGCACTGGCAATTAACAAACAGGGTAACACCTAAATTTAAACAAGAATTTTATAAAGGAAAATATCATGAAAAAGTTATTATTAAGTGCTTCAGTCGTTTTATTAGCAACAGGTGCTTTCGCACAAAACACCATGACTGGTAATGACGCGAGATTTGGAATAAAAGCCGGCGTAAACTTAGCAAGATTTCACGCAAGTGGTACTGATGGCAGTACATCATTCAATGACAATGCAAAAGATAATGTTGGTTTTAATGTTACTGCATTTGCTGATTTCGGTGTAGGAAACAATTTCTTCATTCAGCCAGGGGTATCATTACAGAACAAAGGTAGCAAATTCGAGGAAACAACAACAATTGGTGGCATTACCAATACAACCACAAGCAAAGTAAATTTGATGGCTATTGAAGTTCCTGTAAATGCGGTTTTCAGAATTCCTACAGGTGATGCCGGTGCTGTACAAATTTCAGCAGGCCCTTACGTTGGATTTAACATATCAGGAAAAAACAAATTCGAAACCGTTACAACTGGTGGCTCTACTGCGGGAACAGTATCTAATGAAAATGATTTAAAATTTGGTTCAAGTACGGATAAAAACTATGCATCTACAGAATTTGGTGCCAACTTTGGTTTAGCTTACCGTACAAATTCTGGATTTTTAGTAGGTGCGAACTATGGTTTAGGTTTATCAAACCTGGTACCTAAAGATTCTAGATCTGGAGATGGTAAATTAACTAACCGTGTGTTAGGATTTTCAGTAGGTTATTCATTCTAGTCTAGAAAAAACACAGCATAAAAAAACCTTCCTGGTATAATCAGGAAGGTTTTTTTATGCTTATTAATTATATACTGCCTAATCGTAGAAATTCCAGCTTACGCCAAATTTTAGTAAGGCATCTTGCATAGGATATCTGTTTACCGTATAATAACCTTGTTGGAATAGACCCTGATTTACAAAATCATATTTAACAAAAATATTGGCCCTTTTTAAATTTGCTTTAAAAAAGACATCAACTATCGGTCTTGATTGTAATTTTATTGGATTGCGCTCATCAATATAAAATTGGGCCGTAGCTGGTGAATATAAGTAATTCGCATATTCAGAATTGTACCTCACATCTAATCCAATATTGGCTTTTAATACTTTGAAAAAGGTATTATCAAAGTAAATACTGTTATAAGTGTACAGATCCGGTGTTCTTAATACCGCATTTTTATCTGTTTTTTGATAAGCGATATAGTTTTCCATCACAAATTTCCCAAACCTGGTTTTCTTCGATACATCCAACCTGATTAAGCTAATATCTGCAGTAGCCTGTTTTGGTAAAATAGCAGTTGTATTATTGGTTAAATCCGCAGTAAAATAAACGTAATTACTGGTTAAATAATAGTTGGCTCCAGCAGTAAAACCATACTTATCATTAATATAGTTAAAGGATAAATTGGCGATTTTAGTATTCTTAAAATCGTTGTTTTCCCATCGATAATGATTGCCGTGATAATAATTAAAAATGGTTGCCGGTGTTTGGTTCTGTGCATAGGCGCCAAGCTCAATCCTACCTATGTTTTTACCTAAAAGAATTTTACTTTTTGCCTCGTACAAATAATCACCTGCATTTTCACCCTGCAGAATTTGTTGTACATCTAAATTGAAATCGATGTTGTTCGAAAACCGATAGCCTGCTGCGCCTAAAATGGTAATGTTCTGATAAGTAAAGTTACTGTTTTCGTAACTGGTTCCATCTTGTTTTAAACCCAGATATTCATGTTTGTAGTAATCGTGCCTTACCCCTGCATCAACCTTTAATTCATTTTTAATAACCGAACTGTTTTTTGGTCTTAAAAAGAAACTGTAAATAAATTCATTTTTGATGTGCTTTACGTGGGTAGAGTCGTTGGTATATGTTGTGCTCGCCAGTCCCGGAGGCAGCACATTGTTCACATCAGTTCCATTTTTGTAAAAATCATAACTGTCGTTATTATACTCAAACGTATACGAAACCTTATTGGTAGGTAAAACCGCATTGTTAACATTAGCAGAAGTATCTATTCTGCCTACATAATAGGTCTGCTTTAAGAAAAGGGTATTCTTTCGGTATAAATTTCGGGAGTCTGATAAATTAATTGGCTCTGCATCTCTTGATATTTTAGTATAATTTGGATCGAATAATCCTGTAGCTACTGTAGAACCATTCTCATAGGCACGCATGGTATTAAAAATGGCCGATGCCCACATATTATAACGTTTGCTTGGCGATTGGTACCATGAAAATACAGCAACATTCAAATTATCGCCACGTTGCCTGGCATAAAAACCTTTAGAATCGCCTCGGTTAAAATTAACCCCTACGTTCCAGTTTTTTTTAATATTCTGTGTGTGGATAGCCCTGAAAAGCTGTTCCTTTTGGCCTGCACTCACAAAATAGAGACTGGTAAAAGGCGTTCTGGCCTGATAGAAAATAATATCATCAGGCGTTAAAGCATAATAATCGAGTGAATGGAAGCCCACGTCGAAACCAATTCGCTTACTGGACTCGTACAGTAAGGGCCTGGCCGAAAGCCCCATGTTACCATTACTAATGGTGGGATGGGTAGGTTGTAAAAGCGGACTATAATTCTGAATGTTAACGGTTGATGTATCCAGTGGCAACAATACAATGCTATCTTTTGTTAAAGACAGCTTGGTAAAACGGATATATTTGGCCGTAAAAACTACGGAATCTTTACTTCCATCTAGCTTCTTTCTAACCGAATCGAGTTCTTTATTGGTACCAACACTTGTTTTTAAATCTTGTGCAAAGGCTTTGGTGATGCCTAACAGCAGCAGGAAAAAAAAACAGATTTTAATGGCTTTATGCATCTTACAGTTCAGAAATTAATCGGGTTAAAATCTCAGTCATCTTAGGTTCGGCTTTAGCTGCTGCAGCTAAAATTTCGTCTAAATCAAAAGGCTGCAAATCTTCCGGGAAACCTTCGTCTGTTAATACAGAAATGGCAAAAACAGGCAGGCCGGCATGGTTGGCCACAATAACTTCAGGCACTGTACTCATACCTACTGCATCGGCGCCAATTAAACGCAAGTACTTATATTCGGCTTTGGTTTCTAAATTTGGCCCTGAAACGGCAACATATACGCCTTTATGGCACTTAATATCAACACTTTTAGCTATTTCTAACGCTTTGGTTATAATATCGCGTTTATAGGGCTGACTCATATCCGGGAAACGCGGACCTAATTCACTCTCGATTAAACCACGCAATGGATTATCTGGCTGCAAGTTGATATGATCGTCTATAATCATTAGATCACCTTTTTTAAATTCGGGATTTAAGGAGCCCGCAGCATTAGAAACAATTAAGTTTTCGATACCCAAACCTTTCATTACCCTAACCGGAAAGGTGATTTGCTGCATGCTATACCCTTCGTAATAATGTAAGCGACCTTGCATGGCAATAATTTTCTTTCCGTTTAATGTTCCGAAAATCAGTTTCCCGCTGTGAAACTCTAATGTGGAAATTGGAAAATTGGGAATATTGGAATACATCAGCTGATGTTCAATTTCAATTTCTTTTACCAGGCCACCTAAGCCGGTACCTAAAATAATACCTATTTCTGGCTTAAAGTTCTCTGTTTTACGTTTTATATACTCAACGGTTTCTTCTATTGCTCTTAACATAATTTAAAATGAGTTCGTCAAAGGTAATCTTATCTTCTTCAAATAATTCAACCTCAATGGGTAAATAATATATAGGTAAATCTACCAGTAAATCTTTAAATCCGGTAGCTCTTAAACGTTTGCTATCCTTTTCTGTTGTGATGATGATTTTATCTTTTTTATTGCTGCCCATAAAAGCCGATTTAAACTGCTTAAGATCATCATTTTTAAAAGCATAATGGTCAGGAAATTTTTCGTGTTTAATGCTTGCGGCGTATTTTTCAAGCTCTTCAATTAAAGGGTCGGGATTTGCAATTCCGGTAAGCAGAAAAATTTCGAAATTTTTAACAGACTCCAGCGTTTGGCGTTCGTTCCGATACAAATGGATCAGATCGCCATATTTTAAGTAAGAATGTAGTACAGGCTGATCTGCATTTGGCTGTAATTCATTTACCGATGCCTGTTGGGCCACATGCAATAAAGGCACGGGCGATTTGGTAACCAAAAACACATCGGCTCTTTTGCGTGAGGAGAAAACATCTCTTAAATTACCTGCAGGCAGCAAAAATTGCAAAGTACCTAATTTCCTGAACTCAAACAGCAAAATATTAAATCCGGCTTTAATGGCACGGTGCTGAAAAGCATCATCCAGGATAATGATATCATGGTTGTTTTGCAACTGCCTTACGCCTGCCACACGGTCTTCGCATACGGCTACAGTAACCTGCTTAAACTTCTGGTAATATTGTAAAGGTTCATCACCAATGGTTTCGGCTGTAGCATTATGATCAGCCATGATAAACCCTTTGGTTTTACGCCCATATCCCCTGCTTAGTATAGCTATTTTATAGTCGGATAGCAACCTCACTAAATATTCTGTTGTTGGTGTTTTGCCCGAGCCGCCAACGGCTAAATTGCCTACACAGATTACGGGTAAATCGAAAGATACGCTGCGCATTATCCCCCAATCATAAAGCTTTTTCCGGAGTGTAACGGCCATAGCATAAACCAATGAAAACGGGAGCAGCAAAAGACGTAAATAATTAACTAGCATAGTGTCGTGGTTTCAAAATTACTGATTATTTAAAAAAGAAAGGCATAACCTGGTCTGTTACCCATTTAAAGCAACCCATGAGCAACTGAAATGGTTTGGAGGAGGAGGTTTTAGTTTGGAGTTGGCAGTTTTCAATTGCGGTTACAGGACCAATAACTAACCGCAGATCGACTTGTTTAAGTTCCGAGCCGATTACCAGTTGACAGTTTGCAGTTTTAAGTTTGCAGTTTTCAATTTGCGGTTTACAGTTACAAATAAATTAATAGTAAACCAACTTGTAGGTTTGGGATCAATTAACCAGATAACCCAGTTACAGTTTCAATTTACAGTTTAGATTGACTAAGGGCAAATGATCTTAAATTTAAAACTGTTCCAAGATATCCTTATCAGATTTATAGGTCTCGACAATTACCTTCGGAATTATTAGGTTATGCTTTTTATAGAGTGCTGTCCATAGTGCTTCATTGTTCTTTTTAGGGTATTGATAAAAATCCTGTCTTACTTTTAGGGTAGAATAGTTATCGCTATTTTTTAGTTCCGGATCAATATTTTCCAGAAAGATTAGTTCCATTTCCGCTGAAGGTTCCCCTTCAGAAAATAATCCGGCCACTACATTACACTTTAAATATGTAGAAGATAACTTCGATAAACCATTTTCGATGATATAGTTCTGCCGGTTAATCCAGATCATGCTTTTGTTTACTGTGGCAATATTGCTTTCCATTCCTTTAATCAGGTGTTGATTTACCGTGATGTAAACCCAGCCATTCTGGCGTTTGTACAATACATTCTTTGTCCTATTAAACGCGATTTTATAACATTTGGTCCCTTCATATTCCACCTGCCCTTCAATTTCATAATCATTATCCCCGCTGAGCATATTCTCATTGAGATTACTTACAAAATAAGATTTGAGCTCAACTCTTAAATCAACTGCATAATTGATTTTTATACTTCCTGTTCTTTTAAGTTCCTTAAGCCTTCTTAACCCTTCAAGCTGTAACCTGATATCATTTTTATATTCATCAGTGTGAAGATTAAATAATCCCTCGGCATAACTATAATATTTGCCATCTTTTAACATATACTGCCTGCACAACAATTTTTCGCTTACCACGCCAGTATCGGCAAGGTGGGCAGCCGCATTCTTCATTAAAGTAGCAGCAAAATTGGCGGCATAAATATGCACATCGTCCAATTTAATGTATTTATCTTTTAACCTAACCGTGAACTCGCTGGTTATGCTGCGCTCATCAACTTCAACAGAACGGCTTTCGTAACCCACCGAACTGAAAGATAGCAACTGACCTTTATTTAAGGAATCTATTTTAAAGCTAAAATTACCATCAGGATCACTCAGGGCAATTAATTTCTGCTTGTTGTAAATAGATACGGATGAGATACCTTTATTCGATTCGTTAAGCACTTTCCCTTTAATAAGCTGTTGCGACCATGCCCGTGGAAACACGAAAAAGCTACCAATTATAACTAATAAAATGATTTTTGCTCGGTAAAACATAAAGAAACTGGAGGCGTTATTTAGTAATATTTGATTATTTTAAGTGTAATTTAGTTATTCTATTTAAATAATAAAAATATACTGTTACGCTGGAGGTTTGAAGTCAGTTAACTGATTTACCCAGTTGACAGTTGATAATTTACAGTTTGCAGTTGCCACGGCATCTAGCGTCATTTAGCAGTTTCAATTTAAACTTTAATACCTGAATCATGGCGCCACGAACTCAGGTTAACAAGCAATATGTTAGGATCAATTAACCGATTCAAACAATTCGCCGACTAAACCAGTTAATAGTTATTACGTTTTTTTTATTATTATTGTCATTTACCAAAAATATACTTTAATGTCTCCAAATAAGCGATTAGTAGTTGGTCAGGGTCAGATTAGTGGCTACATTTCTATATTTTTAGCCGTTTTGGCTTTACTCGGCATCCTTTGTTTTCACTATCCCGAGAAGCTTACTACACCAGAATTTCGTGAAGTTTATACCAAAGAAAGTGTAGAAGTTTTAATGTTGGGCGGTGTTATTGCGGCCCTTTTCTTTTCGGCACTGAGTATTGTTTTGAGCAAAAAATTAAAGTGGGCCTGGCCAGGTTTTATACTCACCGCTTTGGCCGTTTTATTAGGTGCGGTAACTGTTGAAGGTAGGGATGTTGCCAAATCAAGCTGGCATTTTGGTTTAGATTGGATGATTTTGGATTTACTGCTGATGGTGGCCATTTTTGTTCCACTAGAATTATTTTTTCCTAAAAACACCAGCCAAACTAAATTTCACGAGGAGTGGCGTACTGATTTAACCTATTTTGTAGTGAGCCATTTGTTTATTCAGTTTTTTGGCATTATAACTCAAAAACCTGCAGTACTCTTTTTTGGCTGGATGGGTTTAGATAAACTGCATACCTGGGTACAAAGTCTGCCTTTTGCGGTAGCACTATTTTTAGCTTTTTTCAGTACCGATCTATTTCAATATTGGGCACACCGTTTTTTCCATACCAGGGTGGCCTTATGGCGTTTTCATTCCATCCACCACTCTACACAAAATATGGATTGGCTGGCCGGAAGCCGTACCCATTTTATTGATATCTTTTTTACCAGAGCCATGACATTTATCCCGCTGTATATTTTAGGGTTTTCGTCTACCGTTTTCAATGTATACATTATTTTTATAGCCATCCATGCGGTACTGATCCATGCGAATACCAGAATTAACTTTGGTCCGTTAAAATACATATTCACCACGCCACAATACCACCATTGGCACCATTGCGAAGACCCTAAATATTATGGTCATAATTTCGCTTCGATATTCCCTTTTATTGATATGATGTTCGGCACCTATTATTTGCCAGGCAAAGAATGGCCTGCCGGAACGGGTGTGCACGAAGCTTCTTATCCGAAAGGTTTTGCTAAACAGACCATTTATCCTTTTACAAAAAGTCCGTTTGATACGGATTTGAATATGGAAGAAAGAAGTGACAGGTAAGCTAACGGTTATATGAAACCTAAGCCTGATTAAATTTCATCAGGTTATGAGGAAAGCAGTGTCTGTAACTATTATTAATGTGAGTCGGACTTTCCGCTAAATCTTTTGGTTTTGAAGGAAAACAAAAGTATACCGCTGCATTCGATAACTATCGGATCCCGTTTAATCAAAACTGGCACTGCTGCTATTAAAGGTTTTGAACCTAAAATGATAATATTCCTTTCAAATGGTAACATCAGATAGTACGCTGAACCAGAGGGTAACACCCAACACCACGCGAGCACATCGCACAGCCGACACGGTATCCTCAGTTTTTTTTCTCCACTCCCGCTGTGGTTAAAAACACACACACGGAACAAAGCCCTTATTAATTCGTTATATTAGTGTTCCATCTTATTTTATGCAGGCCGAAACAGAAATTTTAATTATTGGGGGTGGATTGGCAGGATTAACAGCCGCACTTCACCTCAATAAGTTGGGTTTAGTGGTTACGTTAATCGAGAAAGATACTTATCCCCACCATAAAGTGTGTGGTGAATATATTTCGAACGAGGTAAATCCCTATTTTGAATGGCTTGGTCTGGATATTGAAAGCCTTGCACCGACGTCTATCAGCGAACTGCTTTTTACTTCAAATCTTGGCAAAAGCATACAGACTACATTGCCACTGGGTGGTTTTGGTTTGAGCAGGTATACTATTGACTATTATTTGTATTCCGAACTGATCAGGAGAAAGGTAAACATCGTTCATGATCGCGTGGTTGAAATAAATTTTGCCGATAGCCAATTTACAGTAGCCACTACAAACCACACCTTTAATGCCCCTTACGTGATTGGTGCATATGGAAAAAGATCGTCCATTGATATGAAGCTAAACCGGAGTTTTATGGGCAAGCAATCTCCATATCTGGCCGTTAAAGCACATTACCAGACTACCTTTCCAAATAATCTCGTTAGCCTGCACAATTTTGAAGGCGGTTATTGTGGCGTTTCAAAAGTTGAAGATAATCGTGTGAACGTCTGTTATCTTGCGAATTATGAGCGGTTCAAAAAACATAAAAACTTAATCGCATTCCAGGAGAACGTATTATATAAAAACAGGTATTTGAAGAATATTTTAGAAAATGCCACCAGTTTATTTGATGCTCCGTTAACCATCAGTCAGGTTTCTTTTGAGCGTAAAGAACCTGTGTATAACCAAATTTTAATGGTTGGCGACACTGCAGGCTTAATCCATCCGCTTTGCGGTAACGGTATGGCCATGGCCATTCAAGCGGCCAAAATCGCTTCAGAACTTTTGCATCAAAAGATTAAAGGCAAAATCAGTTCTCGAGAGGCACTGGAAGAAATTTATACTGCAAACTGGAACAACGAATTTAGAAACCGGTTAAAAATGGGAAGAATGTTAGCCACTTTGCTGAGGAACACCAGATTTGAAAGTTTAGCGATCAATACATTGATAAAAATGCCTTTCCTCCTCCAAACCATAATTAAACAAACACATGGCAAGCCCATCACAATTTCATCATAATGCCAGTAGATACCACATTTAGAAGCACAGCACCAGAAATTATGGATGATTTCGCCATGGAAGGTGAAATTTTACGCGATGCCCTTGATAAAATAGCCAGTATTAACCAACTTCTTGGTGGTAATAAGGTTACAGTCGAAGGTGTCAAAAATTTAATAGACAGCAAACCATCCGATCAGATTATACGTATTACCGATATTGGTTGTGGAAACGGAGATATGTTACGCACCCTGGCCGATTATGCAAAAAAACAAGGTTTGCATTTTATTTTAAAAGGAATAGATGCCAATAACTTCACCATCAATCATGCGCAAAGTTTATCTACCAATTACCCTAATATCACTTATGCCTGTACCGACATTTTTGATGATTTAAGTAAAACAGAACCTTGCGATATTATGCTTTGTACGTTAACGCTCCATCATTTTAAAGATGACGAAATTATTGATCTGTTAACCAATTTTAAAAGATCGGCAACAATGGGCATCGTAATAAACGACCTGCAACGAAGTGCAATAGCCTATTACCTGTTTAAAGCGCTGTGTTATGTTTTTCGGTTAAATGATATGTCGAGAGAAGATGGACTAATCTCCATTTTACGTGGATTTAAAAGAGCAGACTTGCTAAAATACACCAAACAATTAGGCGTAAAATCAAGTTCAATAAAATGGAAATGGGCTTTCCGCTACCAATGGATAATTAAAATAACATGAGCGTAACCATAAAAGCAGTAAGTAAAGCCTTACCAGAGTATTGGCGGTCAACCGAAGACATTTTGCCATTTTTAGATGTTTGGCTAAAAGACCAGGACGATCGTTTTATCAGAAAGGTGAAAAAGATTTTCGAAGGTGCCGCAGTAGATAAAAGATACTCGATCATGTCGCCCGAAGATGTTTTTAGTGATTTAAGCTTTGAGGAACGAAACCATATTTATGTGCGCGAAAGCATAAAGCTGGGAGCCAAATGCCTGGAAACTGCGCTCGAAAAAGCCAACTGGCAGGCGCAGGATCTGGATTACATTATTACCGTAAGCTGCACGGGAATTATGATCCCTTCTTTAGATGCCTATCTGATCAATCTGCTCAAACTCCGTCAGGATATTATTCGTTTACCCGTAACCGAAATGGGTTGCGCGGCTGGTGTATCGGGTATGATTTACGCCAAGAATTTTCTGAAAGCAAATCCAGGCAAACGCGCAGCAGTGATTGCGGTAGAATCGCCCACAGCAACCTTTCAGTTAAACGATTTTTCGATGGCTAACATTGTAAGTGCGGCCATATTTGGCGATGGCGCTGCCTGTGTGTTATTAAGCTCGGATGAAGGAGATAGCGGACCAGAAATTTTGGCCGAAGAAATGTACCACTTTTATGATGCGGAAGAGATGATGGGGTTTAAACTCACTAATACCGGACTGCAAATGGTACTGGATGTGGCCGTTCCGGAAACCATTGCCAATCATTTCCCCACTATCATCCACCCATTTTTGAAAAAAAACGGATTCGAAATTAACGATATAGATCATTTGATCTTCCATCCGGGAGGAAAAAAAATTATCCAAACTGTTGAGGAATTGTTTGGGCAGCTCGGCAAAAATATAAACGATACAAAAGAAGTATTAAGGCTTTATGGAAACATGAGCAGTGCAACGGTTCTTTATGTTTTGGAGCGGATGATGGATAAAAAGCCAATGCCTGGAGAAAAAGGACTGATGTTAAGCTTTGGGCCGGGTTTTTCAGCACAACGCATACTTTTACAATGGTAACACTTATGCATTCGATCACCCACTCATGACTACACAAGAAATATTAGATCAATTGCCTTATGGCAAACCTTTTCTTTTTGTTGATGAGTTGCTGCACCTTGATGAAAATGGCGTAAAGGGAACTTATACTTATGCTAAAGACCTCCCTTTTTACGAAGGGCATTTTAAAAACTATCCGCTTACACCAGCAGTAATTCTTACTGAAACCATGGCGCAGATCGGGTTGGTTTGTTTGGGTATTTACCTGCTCAGAGCGGTTAAAACTGATCAAAATATAGCCATAGCCATGACTTCAAATGCTATTGATTTTTTAAAACCAGTTGGCCCAGGCGAACAGGTAACGGTTACCAGCGAGAAAGTGTATTTTAGGTTCAATAAACTCAGTTGCAAAGTGAAAATGGAAAATGCAGCTGGAGAAGTAGTTTGCAAAGGAAATATTTCCGGCATGTTAATTCCGAAAGAAAATGGATAATAGAGTGGTCATTACCGGCTTAGGCGTTTGTGCACCCAATGGCACTACTGTTAATGAGTTTTCGGATGCCATAAAAAATGGCATTTCGGGCATCCGCCATCAGCCGGATCTGGAAGCCTTAAACTTCTCTTGCCAGATAGCTGGTACGCCACTGCTTAGCGATGAGCGAATCGGCCAATATTTTACACCGCTAGAATTACGAAACCTAAACAGTACAGGCATTATATATGGCGTTATTGCTGGTTTGGATGCCTGGCAGGATGCAGGTTTAACCATCGAAAATAATAACGAACCCGATTGGGATAGTGGCACCATTTTCGGAACCGGTACCTCTGGTATTGATAAATTTAGATGGGCAATTAACAAAATAGATGCGCTCGAAATTAAAAAACTGGGCAGTTCAGTTGTGATACAAACCATGGCCAGTGGCGTAAGCGCTTTTATCAGCGGTAAACTTGGCTTGGGCAACCAGGTAAGTACCAATTCTTCTGCCTGCGCAACAGGCGCTGAAAGTATATTGATGGCGTACGAAAGAATTAAAACAGGCCAGGCCACCATAATGCTGGCCGGGAGTACCAGCGACAGCGGACCTTATATTTGGGGTGGTTTTGATGCCATGAAGGTTTGCACGTTTAAACATAACCACGATCCTGAAAAAGGTAGCCGGCCAATGAGTGCCACAGCAAGTGGTTTCGTACCCGGAAGCGGCGCTGGTGCTTTGGTATTAGAATCGCTTGAAAGCGCATTGGCTAGAAAAGCTAAAATTTATGCTGAAGTGTGTGGCGGTCATGTCAATTCGGGCGGTCAACGAGGCTTAGGCACTATGACGGCACCAAACCCTACTGCAGTACAACGCTGTATCCAGGTTGCATTGAAAAATGCGGGTATTGAGGCACATGAAATCGACGTGATTAACGGCCATCTTACCGCAACAAGCAAAGATGCACTCGAAATAGAAAACTGGAAAGTAGCCTTAGCGTTACCAGATGATAGTTTTCCATATATCAACTCTTTAAAGGGTATGATTGGCCATTGTATTGCAGCCTCAGGAAGTATAGAATGTGTGGCTTCGATACTGGAGCTTTCGGAGGGCTTTATTTTCCCCAATATTAATTGTGAAGACTTAAACCCTGAAATTACCAATTTAATTGATACTAAATGCATTCCGCAAACCCTAATTCATCAACCTATTAATATTTTAGTGAAAGCCAGTTTTGGTTTTGGCGACATTAACGCCTGTGTTATTTTTAAAAAGTATCCCCATGAATAAAGAAGAAATTATTGAAGCCCTGAAAACAATTATCGAACCTTACAGTGAAGAGGTAACTGCCCTGGCGCATATAGATGAAAACACCGATTTTATAAATGATTTAAAAATAAATTCGGCCAACCTGGTTGATATTGTGCTGGATGTTGAAGAAAAATTCAACATCGAAATAGATAATGATTCGATGGCTAAAATGCTTACGGTAAAAGCTACGACTGAAATTATAGCCCAAAAACTGGAAGCGAATGCTGGGCAATGATATTGTTGACCTAAATCTGGCTAAAATCCAAAGCAACTGGCGACGTAAAAATTACCTAGATAAAATTTTTACTATTGGAGAGCAGTTATTGATTACCTCGGCAAATAATCCTGATGAAATGGTCTGGCTGTTATGGAGCATGAAAGAATCGGCCTATAAAATTCATAACCGCAAAACGGGCATCCGGGATTTTGCACCCAAAAGTTTAAGCTGTACCATCCATACAAACAGCTATGGAGCGGTAAACATCAACGATAGCATCTATTTCACTAAAAGCAATTTGCAAACAGCTTTTATACATACGATAGCTGCTCCTGTTTATGGTAAATTGGAAAAAATTAAAGTAGCTATTTACGAATTACCTGATCACCCAGATGATTACAAAAGCACCAAACCTGGTAGTGTGAGCCATCATGGGCAGTATTTGGCTTTGGTGTATTAAAAATTACTTTTTTTCCTTGTAATGGCAGATAAGTGTCAGTTGGTAACAACCGAAACCACAATAAATTTACTGTTCTTCCTTCATCCATCATCCTCGCGCAGGCGGGGATCTTAAAACCTATACACAAAATAGATCCTGATTAAAGGTTAGGATTAGTTCCATGAAAAACTTAACAAGTTATTGAAAAAGAGAAGAATAAGTGTCAGTTAGCAACAACTGACACCACAAACAGTTAGTAATAACAGACACAACTTAAAACAACCAAAGTTTAACCATAATAAATCTATCATCAACTTATATGATCGTTCCATTAAACAGTGGAGCGTTTACCCCGTTTTCTTTACAGAATAATGGAATGGCCTTCCCCAAAAAGCGTTATCTTTGCACAAATCATAAAAAATAAAATATGCTTAAAGGATTTTTTAACGTACCTACCCCGGTTAACGAGCCCATTAATAGCTATGCACCAGGCACAAAAGAGCGTTCGCTTTTAAAAGAGGCTATTGCCGAGGCGCGTGCTAAACAATTGGATATACCGATGTTTATTGGCGGAAAAGAAGTACATACTAAAAATAAAAAGAAAGTTGTAGCTCCACACGATCATCAACATGTACTGGCTACCTTTAGTTATGGCGATAAAGGCCATGTAAAAGAAGCCATAGATGCTGCTTTGGCTGCCAAAGCAGATTGGGAAGCTTTAGCTTGGGAACATAGAGCTGCTATTTTTATGAAAGCTGCTGATTTGTTTGCTACGAAATACCGCTACCAAATTAATGCGGCAACCATGCTTGGGCAAAGTAAAAATGCTTATCAGGCTGAAATTGATGCTGCCTGCGAACTGGTAGATTTCTTACGTTTTAATGTAAGTTATATGCAGGATATTTATGGTCAGCAGCCACCGGTATCCCCAAATGGCATGTGGAACAGAACGGAACAGCGACCTTTAGAGGGTTTTATATTTGCTTTAACTCCTTTCAACTTTACTGCCATTGCTGGTAATTTACCTGCTTGTGTAGCCATGATGGGCAATGTTGTGGTTTGGAAACCTGCCGATACGCAAGTTTATGCCGCTAATGTAATTATGCAGGTTTTCCGCGAAGCAGGCTTACCTGACGGCGTAATTAATCTTATTTTTGCAGACGGACCTGAAGTTGGCGATGTAGTTTTTAATCATGCTGATTTTGCAGGTATCCACTTTACCGGATCGACAAAAGTTTTTCAGGAAATCTGGAAAACCATCGGAACAAACATCCATAAATACAAATCATATCCACGCATTGTTGGAGAAACTGGTGGTAAAGATTTTATCCTGGTTCACCCAAGTGCAGATATTGCTGCTTCGGTTACTGCAATTGTGAGGGGTGCTTTCGAATATCAGGGTCAAAAATGTTCTGCAGCCAGCCGTACGTATATCCCGAAAAGTCTGTGGCCGGAGATTAAAAAATTAATGATCAGAGATTTAGCATCATTTAAAATAGGTGGAACAGAAGATTTCGGTAACTTTATTAATGCCGTTATTGATGAGCGTTCTTTTGATAAATTGGCTAAATATATCGATCAGGCTAAACAAGACACAGGAGTAGAAGTTATTGCCGGTGGCAACTATGATAAGAGCAAAGGTTATTTCATCGAACCTACTGTTTTAGTGGTTGACAATCCGAAATATACCACCATGTGTGAAGAACTCTTTGGTCCGGTATTATCTGTTTACGTATATGAAGATCAGAAATTTGACCAGATTTTAGAAATAATCGACACCACTTCACCCTATGCCTTAACAGGAGCTATTTTATCACAAGATAGATATGCTATAGAAAAAGCCAGTTATGCCTTACGCAACTCTGCTGGTAATTTTTACATTAACGACAAATGTACAGGTGCTGTAGTTGGACAACAACCATTTGGTGGAGCAAGAGGATCAGGTACCAATGATAAAGCCGGGGCAATGATTAATTTATTGCGTTGGGTTTCTCCACGTACCATTAAAGAAACTTTTAATCCTCCGACTGATTATCGTTACCCATTTTTAGCAGAAGATTAATATAGTAATAAACGTTATATCGAAACCTCCGGAAACACCCGGGGGTTTTGTTTTTTTACAGGGTTGACTACGTTATTGGCATTATCATCCTGAGAGAACTAAATAACCTTATTGTTTACCGCATAAGAAAGTGCTTCTACAATATTACCAACATTAAAATTTTCGAATATTTTTCGTCGGTAGTACTTTACGGTATCTGGAGAAACAAATATTTTGTCAGCGATTTGGTTAATGGTTAAGCCTTGTGCATATAATCGTAAAACCTCGATTTCGCGCTCGCTAAGCTGAGGTTTGAATTGTTTGCTCCAGACCTGCTTTTTTTCATCAAGACTCCAGATCTGATCGGAGCCGTGTTTATGAATAGCTGCATTACCTGCCGTTTTATTTGACGAAATGGATACCACACAAATAGCTTTCCACATCTTCCCCTCTGCATTCAGGAAAAGCGGAGTAAGCTTATGGTTAATTAAGGTCGTTTTCCCACCCTTGTTCAGCAAATGAAAATCGTAAGTGATACTGTACAACTTTTTCTCGTTAAGGGGCAGTTTCTCAAAAAAATTAAATCCGGTTTCGTTAATCAAATCCAGTAGGCGCAGATCTTTTTCAGGCACGTTATGAATGTAGAACCCATAACCCAAAGCCATTACTTCGGCTACCGTATGGCCACATAGAAAAAGTGGATTGCTGGATACGTATTCGAATTTCATTGCAGTATAATCGATCACATACACACTTTGATAAGTTAGTTTTTCGAAAGCACTTATAGCTTCCAGATAATTATCCAGCTGGACTATATCTTGGGAAGTTATATTATCTATTCTGTTTTTGGTCAGTAACCCGCTATGCTGATCAGCTTTCATGATACCACTAAAATAACAAAATTACACTAAAGTGTAAACGTCAATTAGATTGCATTGCTGAATTTTGTTTGCTTTAACATCAAATCATTATGGCAACAGAAAAACTATCTAAGCTGAATTTCTCCGAATTAACTAAAAACAAAGCAAAATTAAAAGCTGTAATCCTTGCAGGTGCAATTGTTTGGCTATTTTTGATGATCTGCATAATATACCTGTTCCTATTTAAATCGAAATCAGCTATTCCATTTATAGCCATTCTTACTGCCATACCTATCACATTCTTACCGGCTGTTAACAGCCTTATTGAAATTAATAAGGAAATTAAATTACGCAATAAAATTAATTAACAATGAAGGCAATCTGTATCAGCTGCAACCAGGATATACCTGAAAATTACTGTACCAGGTGTGGCGAACCGGCTACACTTAAAAGAATTGACTGGCATTATATCCAACATGAAATAGAGCACATTTTACATTTAGAAAAGGGAATATTTTATACCGTTAAAGAATTATTGATCAGACCCGGGCGAACCATCCACAATTTTATATCTAACGATAGAAGCAGACTGGTAAAACCGGTTATATTTGTGATAATAACTTCTCTAATTTACACGCTGGTTAATCATTTTTTCAATATTGAAAAAGGCTACTTTAACTTTGATCAAACCGGAACTGCAGCTATAAATCCGATTAATGACTGGATCCAGAGCCACTATGGTTATGCCAATATTATATTGGGCGTATTCTTGTCGCTATGGCTGAAACTTTTTTTTAGAAAATATGGCTATAATTTTTTCGAGTTATTGATTCTATTGTGCTTTCTTCAAGGAATGGGTATGCTCATGTTTACGATTTTTGCAGCAATTGAAGGAATCACCCATACTCACCTTTTGCAGTACTCGGGTATGCTATTTATTGTTTATTTTTCATGGGCTGTAGGGCAGTTTTTTGAAAAGAGCAAATACATTAATTATCTGAAAGCCCTGGGTGTTTATATTTTTGGAGTAATTACTTTTACGGTTTGCATATTTATATTAGGAATACTTATACACACAATTACCAAACATTAACATAACTTTCTGGCTCTTAAAAATTAAACTTCATACCTTAAACCTAAAAAGAACATTTCTTAAGCCAGACCTTTTAAATAAGATAGCTAAAACCAAGCCGTTTTTGGATATAAAAAAGCCAAATAAGCGAGCAATGAAGATTGAAGCAGGGAAAATACCACAAACAAAATAAAAGCCCGGAATAAATTCCAGGCTTTTGCTAACAACTAAAAATGGCTATATAACGGTACTTTTATTCTACCTGGAACGCAGGAGCAACATCATCAACGCAGGTACAAGTTACATTCAGGTCTTTGATAATTCCTGTTTTTAAGCTATAAACCCAAGCATGTACAGCTAGTTCCTGACCATTGGCCCAGGCACTCTGTACAATTGATGTATTGGTTACATTTGCAGCTCCTTCAATTGCATTTAATTCCACTAAACGATCAAATCGCTGATCAGGATCTTCGATTGTTACCATTTCGCGTTCGTGGGTACGATATACATCGCGGATATTTCTTAACCAATTATCAATAATTCCAACCTGTTTATTACCCAGTGCAGCTTTTACACCGCCGCAACCGTAATGACCACAAACAATAACGTGTTTAACTTTTAATACGTTAATAGAATAATCCAGTACGGAAAGTAAATTCATATCCGTATGCACAACTACATTGGCAATATTTCTATGTACAAAAATATCACCCGGTTTAGTATTTGTGATCTGGTTTGCCGGCACACGGCTATCAGAGCAGCCTATCCATAATACCGGTGGACTTTGACCTGCTGATAATTTATCGAAAAATTCAGGATCGTTATCAATCGTATCTTTAACCCAATCTTTATTACCTTGTAACAAGGTATCGTATGAAATATCTTTCGTTTCTATCGTTTTTGCGCACATAATTATAATTTATTAATTTCTTCTTCTACTTTAATATTTAATTTTGGTACTGTATAATGTTTTTGGATGTTCTCCAGGGTTACAATAATGCCTTTAGTATAAGCATTATGCTTATAATTATAAATGGTTTCCAACACATCAGGATCGATGTACCGGGCATTTGAGCCATCAATAACTACATTCGTTTCTTTTGGAATATTCGTTAAAACTACCTGTATCGCTGCTTTATTTAAAAAAGAAACCTCTTCTGCCAGTTTAATTCTGATATTCTTTTTGTCGCCTTCGTTTGTAATCCGGTAAAAAAAAGGATTACGCATATTGGTGCGCAATAAATAAAAAACGGAAACCAACATCCCAACAGCTACACCTTTTAACAGATCGGTAAACAATACCGCCAATACGGTAACCACAAATGGTACAAACTGATCCCAGCCTTTGTGGTACATATGTTTAAAAAGGCTGATCCGGGTTAGTTTATATCCGGTTACTAAAAGAATTGCAGCTAAACAAGATAACGGAATCATATTAATGAGTCCAGGAATAAACAATAACGATAATAACAACCAAATGCCGTGAAAAATAGCCGACATTTTGGTTCTGCCGCCAGCGTTTACATTTGCAGAACTCCGCACAATTACCGATGTCATAGGTAAACCGCCAACCATACCGCTGGCAATATTTCCTATGCCCTGCGCCATCAGTTCCCTGTTTGTTGGTGTTATACGCTTAATCGGATCGATTTTATCTACCGCTTCGATACTGAGCAAAGTTTCTAAACTTGCTACAACTCCAATGGTTATGGATACTATGTACACATTCTTATTAGCCAGTTGAGAAAAATCAGGCATCGTAAATAGTCCCATAAATTCGCCAAACCCATTTACCACCGGAATTTTTACCATTTGATCGGCACGTAGCGGATAATTTGTTCCGGCAAAAACCAGGGTTCCAAGAATGCCTAAAGTAACCACCAACAATGGTGCAGGAACAACCGCCAACTTTGGAAACTTAGGCCATACAATCAGAATAGCTATCGATAATAAACTGATAACCACCGCAGCCAGACTAAAATGGCTTATCGCTGCCGTAATCGCTGAAAAAGTATTTTCATGATCCTGTTGAAAGAAACCCTCATCGCCGGTAAAATCAGTATCAACACCCAAAGCATGCGGCAATTGCTTTAAGATTAAAATCAGTCCGATAGCGGCAAGCATCCCTTCAATTACACTCGAAGGAAAGTAATTACCAATAGTTCCGGCTTTAACCAGGCCTAAAACCAGCTGGAATACACCTGCCAATACCACAGCAAGTAAAAATGTAGGGTAACTCCCCAATGAGGTTATTGCACCTAAAACAATAACCGTTAAACCTGCCGCAGGGCCACTAACACTTAATTGCGAGCCACTAAAAGAGGCTACCACAATTCCACCTATTATTCCGGTAATTAAACCAGCAAATAATGGCGCGCCAGAAGCCAGGGCAATACCCAAACACAGTGGTAAGGCCACTAAGAACACCACAATACTTGCAGGTAAATCTTTCCTTAGATTCTTTTTAAGAAAATATTTTCTCACATCCGAACCTGAAAAGGCCGGGTTAAACTTTTGCATAACAATATAATTATCTGGTAAATTTTAACGAATAAAATCGTAGGGGATTAAAAAACAAGTACACAAAGCATCAGCGTATTGTACCCTTTTAAGCATAGCAATAACGCTCAATAACAGTGAGCAGGTAATTTTTACCCCAAATAATAAGTACTAGATAAAGTTAGGCGGAGGTGTTGGAACAGTAGGATGATATGGATCTACATATCTTTTAAAATGTTCTATAAAACTGCTCTTCAAAAAGAAATGGCTGGAAGAGAACTCATAAGAAAGGATTGGATGATTCAGCTCGACGAGTTTGAAATCAGTAAATTTTGCAGTGTCTTTGGCGGAATCTTTTCCGCCTTCATGCTCTAACTCGATTTGCATGATTACGGCATTCATAATTTCCTTGTCGATACTTGTATAAAATACCGGTGCACCAGAAATACCCATCTTCGCCATGAAGATGACCATAAAAGTGGCAACGATTAAATACTTGTATTTCCTTAAAAACATTTAAAAATTCTAATGCTGTTTTAATTCTTATGCTTACAAAAATAAACGGATAATTGGTTTTTCAATGCATCGGGCTGTAAAAAAAATGTAATTTAGGTAAAAGTAGGTATTGTTCTGGTAGAAATCGGGGTTTTTATAAGCTTTGTAAAACAGTGGTTCTGTTATTATCGGTCAGTTCAGCCCCTGCCATCCCTGCCCATACTGCAGGCGGGCGCTAAATCTTTTTGGCAAATTAGCGGTAAATTCAAAATCAATCTAAACCAAAAAGGATACCGCTTCTGTCAGGTTTAGTTAGCAGCGGTTTGTTTTCCAAGCACCGACCCGGGTTAAATAAACCCGATTGTCGGGAAGAGCTTCCGATCCTTCATCGGAACTCGTACCAAAAGCGGGACTGAAATTGCCAAAAGATCAGAACCAACCATTTCCTAATCATACAAACCTATTCTATCTGGAAATGAAAAGTAAATTTTCATAGATATAAGATACACTAGCCCGCCATTTGCTTTACTCACCATCGAGTGCTTTTATAAAATAATACCTTGCATTACCACTAGTAATTTTTAATTTTAAAATCTCATCGCATGGCAATGGAAAAAAAAATAGCATTACTCAAAGATAAGATCAACCAGGCCAATCTTGGCGGCGGACAGGCCCGTATCGACAGTCAGCATAAAAAAGGTAAACTTACCGCGCGGGAGCGGATTCATTTTTTAATGGATGAAGGCAGCTTTGAAGAAATTGGTATGATGGTAGCCCACCGAAGCACCGACTTTGGCATGGAGCGCGAAAAATATCTGGGTGATGGCGTGGTAACAGGTTATGGAACCATTAACGGCAGATTAACCTATGTATTCTCGCAGGATTTTACCGTGTTCGGCGGCTCACTATCTGAGACCCATGCAGAAAAAATTTGCAAGTTAATGGATATGGCCATGAAAAACGGGGCTCCATTAATCGGCTTAAACGATAGCGGTGGTGCACGTATCCAGGAAGGTGTTGTTTCTTTGGGCGGTTATGCCGATATCTTTTATAAAAATGTACAGGCTTCGGGTGTAATCCCGCAATTATCAGCCATCATGGGGCCATGTGCAGGTGGAGCCGTTTATTCGCCGGCCATTACCGATTTCATTTTGATGGTAGAAAATACATCCTACATGTTTGTAACTGGTCCAAATGTAGTTAAAACGGTAACACATGAAGAAGTAACTTCTGAAGAATTGGGTGGTGCCAATACACATGCTACAAAATCGGGTGTTACACATTTTGCCTGTGCAAATGAGATTGAAGCCATTAGCCATGTTAAAAAACTGTTGAGCTATATGCCACAAAATTGTGAGGAGATGGCCGATCATTTACCTTACGAAGCAGCTGATGAAAGCCGACCAGAACTTAACACGCTTATGCCAGAAAATGCTTCACAACCTTATGATATACGTGAAGTGATTGCAAGTGTAACCGATACCGATAGTTTTTTAGAAGTACATGCTGCTTACGCAGAAAACATTGTGGTGGGTTTTTCCCGTCTTGCAGGCAGAAGCATTGGTATCGTAGCCAATCAGCCCGCCTACCTGGCAGGTGTTTTAGATAGCAATTCATCAGCTAAGGCCGCACGCTTTGTCCGCTTTTGCGATTGCTTTAATATTCCGCTGCTGGTATTTGAAGATGTTCCGGGTTTTCTACCAGGTACAGACCAGGAGTGGAATGGCATTATAACCAATGGTGCGAAATTATTATACGCCTTTAGTGAGGCCACTGTACCACGCATTACCGTAATTACCAGAAAAGCTTATGGCGGTGCTTACGATGTAATGAACAGCAAACATATTGGTGCGGATATGAACTACGCCTGGCCAAGTGCAGAAATTGCCGTAATGGGCGCTAAAGGTGCGGCAGAAATTATTTTTAAACGGGAAATTAACGCAGCAGAAAACCCGGAAGAAAAATGGCTGGAGAAAGAAAAATTATATTCAGATATCTTTGCCAACCCTTATCGCGCTGCTGAACGTGGCTTCGTTGATGAAGTAATTGAGCCGGCCCAAACCCGTATAAAGTTGATCAAAGCTTTTAAAATGTTGGAAAACAAGGTAGTAAATAACCCGAGAAAGAAACATGGAAATATACCGTTGTAGGGATGAAAGATAGATGAATTAAGATGGTAAATGGAGTAACTCTACCATCATCCATTTTTACATCACACATCTTATCTATTTAACTCCATCATCCATTTTACATTATTACATCTTACCTAACCTTACATGTTAAAACGAGCAGATATCCTCCTCATGGCTTTTTGCACAGGCTTAATTGTTGCGAATATTTATTACTGCCAGCCTTTGGTCATTTTGATTGCAAAAGATTTTAAGCTTACCGAACCCGTGGCGGGGAAGATTACCTACCTTACGCAGATCGGATACGCTTTAGGCCTTTTCCTCTTAGTACCGCTGGGCGATATGTTTGAACGCAAAAAACAGATCCTCGTTATTACCGGCCTTGCCATTTTGGCCTTACTGGTTGCTGCGGTTTCGCAAAGCTTTTTTATACTGGAACTGGCCTCCATCTTAATTGGTGCCTGCTCTATTGTACCTCAGTTAATATTGCCAATGGCAGCCAATTTAAGTAACGATGAGAATCGTGGTGCCAACATTGGGATAATTATGAGCGGTTTGCTGGTTGGAATTTTAGCTTCACGTGCAGTGAGTGGCAGCATAGGCTTTTGGCTGGGTTGGCGAGCGGTATATTATATGGCAGCAGCAATTTGTGGCTTGCTTATTTTTTTAATGGCCAAACGCTTTCCACAAAGTTACCCTAACTTTAAAGGCTCGTACAAAGAACTTATGCATTCCATGTTCGGTTACATCAAAACCCAACCCGCCTTAAGGGAAACTTCGATCATTAATTTCCTGGCTTTTGCCATTATCAGTGCATTCTGGACAACCATGGTGTTATTCCTGGCTAACCCGCCCTTTAATTTTCAAACTTTGCAGATTGGACTATTTGGAATTGCCGGAGCTGCGGGCGCATTAGCTGCGCCACTGGTTGGAAGATTAAGCGATGGCAACAATCCGCGCAAAAACTTAATGATCGGTTTTATATTACAACTTATCAGTATCGCTCTGTTTTATTTCACAAATAACCATTTGTATCTGTTTGTAATCGGTATTGTACTGATTGACATCGGTCAGCAGGCTATACATGTGACCAACCAAACCCGCATTTACACTTTAATACCAGAAGCCAGAAACCGACTGAACACCATTTTTATGTCGGTAAGTTTTATTGGTGCCAGCTGTGGCTCGGCACTAGGTTTGTGGCTTTGGGACCAGGGCGGATGGAACTTATTCTGCTATGGAATGACGGGAATAATTCTCCTTAATATTCTAATTTATCAGTTTTACGGAAAGAAAAAATCACAATTTAAATAACCAATATAAATTTCATGGAATCTAAAAACGCAATCAAAACACTTTCAGTATTATTAATCTTTCTCGCCATTTTTGGGAAAGTAAAAGCCCAGGACAGTACAAAAGTAGAACAGCCAACAGAAGTAAAGTCACTTAATAAACTAAGATTGAGTCTTCTCTC
The DNA here is from genome assembly GCF_900100705.1 of Pedobacter terrae. GTDB lineage: Bacteria > Bacteroidota > Bacteroidia > Sphingobacteriales > Sphingobacteriaceae > Pedobacter > Pedobacter terrae. Next base: position 89,241 of record NZ_FNCH01000011.1, on the reverse strand, counting down.
ACTACATTATGAACGGGAACAAAAAATAGGAAAACTCACCACAGTTTATGGCGGTGCAGGACTCGCTGGTACTTTTCTAATAGAATACAATTATAATTACATGGCTGGAGGTAAAACCAAAACCTACTTTGATCTGACACCAAACCTTTACGCAGGAATCAGAAAATATTATCATTTTGAAAACAGGATTAAAAAAGGAAAAAAAACCATCAACAATGCTTCTAATTATTTTGGGCTGGATGTAAGCAGTTATTTTTCTCCTTTAATTAAAGGTGGCAATCTCAATCAATACGATGTGGCAAATTGGGAGATCGGAATTACCCCGCAATGGGGTTTTCAACGCAGCATTGGCAAGAAAACAAATTTTGAGCTTTCATTGGGCCCAAATATGCGTATTAATAAATATCAAACCTATTATGGCGTGGATGGAAGGATAGGCTTCAGTTTTTTATTATAAATAATGGTTCAGATTGAGCAAATATTTCCCTCGCTAACCTGGCGAATCAGGCATGAGACGATGTATCCGGAATTACCTTTTGATTCGGTTAAACTTCCCGATGATTTTGACGGCATCCATTTTGGATTATACCTAGATCATAAGTTAACCGGAGTAGTTTCCCTATTTCATGATGGGGATGTTTATCAGTTCCGTAAACTGGCCATTCTACCCAGTGCTCAGAAAGCAGGTTTGGGTTTACAATTAATGGCCTATATCCTCGATTTTTGTAACATTCAAAAAGCGACAAAACTATGGTGCAATGCCCGTATAAATGCTAAGGAATTTTATTTTAAATTTGGCTTCCACGAAACGGATAAAACCTTTTTTAAAGATGGTTACGATTTTGTGGTAATGGAAAAAGAACTTTAAATTACCAACCGTCATGCTGAATTTAGTTCAGCATCTCATTAATCAGATCCTGAATCAAGTTCAGGATGACCAATAATTACAGAATAATATTATGGCTAAGAAAAAAGACGACGAAAAGAAAAAACATGTTGCCGTGGTTACCAAAAAATCGCTGCAGTTTCTGGAAGAATACATCAATAACCCTGCCCCTACCGGCTATGAATGGGAAGGACAAAAACTTTGGTTAAATTATTTAAAACCTTATATCGACGAACATTTTATTGATAATTACGGTACCGCTGTAGGTGTGATTAACCCTAAAGCTGATTTTAAAGTAGTTATAGAAGCCCACGCGGATGAAATTTCATGGTATGTAAACTACATCACCAATGATGGTTTAATTTATGTAATCCGAAATGGCGGTTCTGACCACCAGATTGCACCCTCTAAACGTGTAAATATCCATACCGAGAAAGGTCTGGTTAAAGCAGTATTTGGCTGGCCGGCTATCCATACCCGCCATGGTGAGAAAGAGCAGGCTCCGGAATTAAAAAACATCTTTTTAGATTGTGGCTGCACTTCAAAAGAAGAAGTAGAACAATTAGGCATCCATGTAGGCTGTGTAATTACCTACGAAGATGAATTTATGGTTTTAAACGACCGCTATTATGTTGGGCGTGCTTTAGATAACCGTGTAGGTGGTTTTATGATTGCCGAAGTAGCCCGTTTATTAAAAGAAAACAAGAAAAAACTTCCATTCGGTTTATACATTGTAAACTCGGTACAGGAAGAAATCGGTTTACGAGGAGCTGAGATGATTGCCCAACGCATTAAACCAAATGTGGCCATTATTACAGATGTAACACACGATACCACTACGCCAATGATCAATAAAAACATCCAAGGCGATTTATCGGCAGGTAAAGGCCCGGTTGTTTCATATGCTCCGGCTGTACAAACCAATTTAAATAAACTATTAATTCAAACGGCTGAGAAAAACCAGATTCCATTCCAACGTCAGGCATCCTCACGTTCTACCGGAACCGATACGGATGCTTTTGCCTATTCTAACGGTGGCGTACCATCAGCTTTAATCTCGTTACCGCTACGTTATATGCATACTACGGTAGAAATGGTGCACAAAGAGGATGTTGACAATGTAATCAGCCTGATTTACGAAAGTTTATTGAACATTAGCAACGGCCAGGATTTTAGGACGTTTAAATAATGAAAAAGGTTAATCACCAAAAAATCATCATCAGCACCTTATTAAAAGTTTTGCTCATGGTTGTTGTTATCTTTATTATTAACGCCTGGCCAAGCATCAAACAAAGTTTTAGCGGTAACGTGCCGCCTTTGGATTATTGGCTAAATCATAGTTTTAAAGTAAGCAACATCATCCTCATTTTAGGATTTGGTGGTTACTTTTATTATAAAGATTTAACCAATCAAAAAGAACAGATCGAAAGGTCAAAAAACACTAATTAGCGTGACGCTTTGCAAATAACACCTCAGTGATTTTATTATAAAAAATCGCTGAGGTTATCAATTTTAAGCCTAACGTTTACTCAGCCTGCCAGATGAATTGCCATTGTTATTGCAGTCAGCTGGCAGGCTACTTTAGGCAATACCTGTTAGTACAGTCATTATTCCCCCTTACCTATTTATAGCACCCATCTAGTCGCCAATTACCCTTTCTACTTATAATGCGATCATTATACTCATATGATAGCCTTCGAATTTACTTTACCGTTATCATGTTTTTAATGGTTTGTAGCTTCGTGGTAGTTATAATCTTTGATCAACTTCCTAATCTGTAGATTAATTTTTTTAATACTTAGCATATCTTCACATTGTTTATGTAATTTACCTACATAGTTATCCTTATATTCATGAACACAAACAAAAAAAATGTTGATCTATCCGTTATTTGCGATGATCACTGGGATGTAGTATTCGACCACCTTGGCCTGGGTTTTTGGGAGTTGAGTATAGCAACAGGCATCCTTCGTTCAACCCGATCGTTTAAAGAGAATTTTGGTTATCCTCCAGATGGCGTTTTAAGTTATGAAACGGTTTTAGGCTTAATTCTGCCCGAAGACCTCGATCATGTTCAGGATGAAATAGAGCTTACCGTAACCAAAGAAAAAAAAAGTTATGATGTATTGTACCGGATCCGCCGTCCGGATGGGAAAATCAGATGGATCAAAGCCGATGGAATACTGTCCCAAAAAGAAGGCGAATCGTTAAAATTGATCGGAACAACGTTAGATGTTACCGATTTCAAACAATCTTCATCTTGATTACAGATCATTCAGTTCAATCCAAACGGGTCCGTGATCGCTTGTTTTTTCCCATCCCCTAACATTACTGTCTACTCCTGCTGATTTTAAGCGATCGCTCACCTGCGGACTCAATAAAAAATGATCAATTCTTAATCCGGCATTTCTGCCATAAGCATTACGAAAGTAATCCCAAAAGGTATAAATTGTTTCTGTTGGATATAATTTCCTGATCGCATCTGTCCAGCCCTGTGCCATTAAGTTTTGAAACGCCAATCGGGTTTCAGGACGGAATAACGCATCTTCAACCCATCTTTCAGGTTTATAAGCATCTATTTCTGTAGGAATTACATTATAATCGCCTGCTAAAACTACAGGTATATTCCTCGCCAACAAAGTTGCTGTATGTTTAGCAAAACGCTCAAACCATTTCAATTTATAATCAAACTTGGGGCCAGGTGCCGGATTACCATTTGGCAGGTATAAACATCCAATAACTACACCATTTACAATGGCTTCTATGTACCTGCTTTGCAAATCTTCATGATCTCCATCTAAACCACGCTTCAATTCTGTTATCTCTAAATTTCTGGCAAGTATGGCCACTCCGTTCCAGCTTTTCTGTCCGTGCCAGATGGCATTATAACCCGCATCTTTAATCGCCTGTTCTGGAAATTTTTCCTGAGGGGCCTTTAGTTCCTGCAGGCACACCACATCTGGCTGGGTTTCTTCCAGCCAACGCAAGAGCACAGGCAAGCGCCCATTTATACCGTTTACATTATAAGTAGCTATTTTCATCCTATAAATTTCAGCATTAAAACCCAAAAACAGAAGCTTATTATAGATTTGGTTTAAAGCCATGGCAACATTTATGCAACATTTAAAGATATTTGAAAATTTGGCATTATCTTGCATGCCATTTAGCGTAACCGTTTCAAATAACCATGTTCAAAGCAGTCTCAAACCATCTTTCTGCCGAACCGAAAGATATCCGTTGGTTCTATGACCATTATGCGCCCATGCTGCTGGGCTATATTAATGGTATTGTGCAAGATCCTCAAAAATCAGAAGACCACCTGGTTGCTATTATTACTTCCTTTGTTAAGGATGTAGTTATTTTGCCAGAAAAAAGCAGGTTAAATACCTGGCTCGAATTACGCCAATATGCACAAAGTAAATTAACTTTGTATACAGCAAAAGATCATCAGTTAAATCTTAATCAATCAGTAAATAAAGGTAGGCTGGATTTGTTAGATGATCTGCAGAAGAGAATATTCTGTGCAGTATATTATCATGGAAAATCTATTCAGTACCTGGCGGCAACCATTGGATGTGATGAAAGCGAAATCCGCAATCAGTTAAAATTATCAATTGATAAAATGAGGAGGGCAAGTGGAAATTAATAAAATTATGGAGAGCGGTTTAATGGAAACCTATGTAATGGGGATTGCCACTGAAGAGGAGGTAGAGAAGGTCCTATCGCTAAAAAAAGAATATCCGGCATTTAAAGATGCTTTGGAACAGCTCGAATATGATATGGAGTTACTGGCCCAAAGCATGGGTATTGAGCCACCTGCTGGTACTTTGACCAAAATTGAGCATGAGATTAATGAAATACAACGCCAGAACCAAACCATCCAAACTACTGTTGAAGCCGAATACAGTTATAACAAAACCCACCAGGAAAACAAACGTGGAAAATATATTGAAGTAGAATCAGAATCTAATCAAATGCGTGTGAATAAAGCCTGGAAATGGGTATTTATTGCTGTTTTTGTGTTAGGCAAGATATTTTTAGCCTTTGCCATTTATTTTTACCTGGAGAACAGACAGGTGAAAGAACAAATTCAAGAATTGAAAATAGAATTAAAACAAAAGATCAGGTAAATATGCTGAATATGAAAGATAAATCTGTCTTTTTAAAACCAACACTAAGCTGAAATGTTTAGTTGTTAAGATTCATTCATGTTTGAGCGCATGTTTGAGTTTAGATATGGGGATAGGCTGTAAGTCTATCCCCTTTTTTAGATTCAAATTTTTATTTATCCAACAATGCCCTAACTTTAAGTTGGAGGTCCTTGATATCAAAAGGCTTTTCAATGGTATCAGCAGGCGAACAGTTCAGATTATCCATATTCACGGCTGAAAGCAATATTACAGGGAGAGATGATGTTTCAGGATTATACTTTAATCTATTGCAAATATCCCGGCCATCGTGTTTACCAATAAATATATCCAATAAAATGAGATCTGGTTGAAAATCAGCGATGATCTCCGCTAATCTCAAATCGTCCCCATCTAAAACACCTTTTATATGATAATGTTCTTCCTCAAAAATTAACCTTATAATGTCATGAATATTTTCATCATCATCAACTAAAAGAATTTTCTTAACTAGCGCGTTGCTCATTTGCAACAAATCTAGTTGAAGTGAAGTATTTGATATAACGTATTTATACCTGAATTTACCGAATAAATGATATGACTAGGCAGCTAAACCTGCTTTATAATTTTTAAGCATCTTTTTTAGCAGGCCTCTGGCCACATGTATTTTGGTTTTTACTGTACCCAGTGGAATATCAAGCTCTGCAGCAATTTCGTGATATTTGTAACCTTCAAAGTAACGGCAAAAACAGAACCTACAATCCTCCGGTAAGGCATTCAGCGATTTCTGTATATCCTCCATTATAAACTTGGTTGCACCACCATTTAAAGATGCGCTAGGAACCAGCTGAACAGAGGTTAAATCTTCTTCCTGCTGGATCACCTCGTTTTTACGTTTTACCTTATAATAATGATTAAGAAAGGTGTTTTTCAGAATGGTGAAAAGCCATGCGCGCACGTTGCTGCCCATTTCAAATTTGCCCGAAAACCTAAAAGCTTTCATAAAGGTGTCCTGAACTAAATCAGCAGCATCGTCTTCATCACGTGTGTACGCTAATGCCCGGTCGAAAAGCGGTTGTCTGTATTGGTAGATGTCGCAATTAAAATTTAATGTTTCCATAATTCGTTTAAGGCTGATGTAAATATTCAACAAACAGCAACTCCTTATGTTATTTGTAGAAATACCCGATTTTTTACGGTTTATTCAAAACGCTTAAATAAGGACCTCAAAACGATCAAAAACACTAGTCTACATAACCATTTCGCATGGCAAAACGAACTAAAGATGCGGAGTTTTTTGTGCCGGTTTTACTGATCAAAGCCTCTCTTTGGCTCTCCACCGTCCGCCTGCTTAAGTACAATTTATCAGCTATTTCCTGGTTCGTTAACCCATCTGCAATGAGTTTTAAAACATTAATTTCGCGCTCTGTAAAGTTGATTTCGGTATTCATTTTTCGCGAAAGTATATTCAGCTGCGTATTAAAACGCTCCAAAATAGCGATGCATAAATTAGAAGAAAGATACCGTTTTCCCTTCATTACATGCTTGATGCAAAACAGCAGTTCATCTTCTTCAATATCTTTTGACAGGTAAGCAAAAGCTCCTGATATAAAAGCATTTGACGCATACTTTTCATCTTCTAAAATAGACAAAACAACCACCTTTGAGTCGTATCCGCGTTCTCTAATTGTATTGGCTAAAGCTATTCCATCAAGCCTCGGCATTACAAGATCTGATAAAACAATATCAGCTTTTATTCCTTTTTCAAGAAGCTCCAAAACCGCCAAACCGTCTGGTACTTCCGCAACAACATTGATGCCTTCGTGTTTTTCTATAAGTGCTTTAAGTGAGGTCCGGATGATATGATGATCATCCGCAAGAATAATGTTAATCATAATTCAAATATAACTTAAGCCGTTTTAAAATTAAAAACGGCTACTTAGGCAACTCAATATAGAAGGTGGTTCCAACACCAATTTTACTCTTGAACCATATTTTGCCCTGATGTAAATCAACAATAGCTTTGATAATGCCCATACCAAACCCGCCCGATTCTTCGCCCTTAAGACCCGGCCTTAAAGTTTCGGGCAAATGGCTAAAAAGCCCTGCCTGCAATTCTTCCGGAATTCCAATTCCATCATCGGCTACGGTAATTAAAACGGTGTCTTCATGTTCTTCAGCATGCAAAGTAATATGGCCATAATCGGCAGTAAATTTTATGGAATTGGAGATTAGATTATTGATTACTTGCAGAAACTTCATGCTATCAAGGCGCAGATAAATCTGTTCGGCGGAGCTTGTAAATTTAATGTGCTTTATTTTGCCCAGCTTGGAACGCTTATAAAAACGAACTACATCCCTAAGTTCCCAAACCAGATCTGCCCGCTCCTTGCGGATTTCTACTACCGATGATTTTAAAAATTCCTTATTAACCATGCTACGTACCAAAAGCAGGTTACGTTCACACATGTCCTGAATAAAAGCCAATGAATTGATCATCCGCTCGTCGCCAGTTTGCGCAATGCCCTCTTTCATAGATGAAGCAATTAGTTTCATCATGCCCAGCGGTTCTTTTAAATCGTGCGCCAATACTTCTAAGGTTATATTTTTTCTGGCATTTATCTGTTCGATGTGAATTTTATTATGGCGCATTATTGTAGTATCTTCTAAGGTACCTACCAAATACTTAACCGCCCCATCAGTAACAGAGAATATAATTGCCCGAACATACTTCTCTCTACCTGGAAACAGTAAACGGAATTCATATTTGTTTTCCGTATTTCCTTTCAGGCATTCTTTATAACAAGATTTCACATGCGTCAAATCTTCGGGATGCACCCGTTTTAAAAGTAACTTTGGATGATCCAAAACTTCATCAGCGTCTAGCTCCCAGATGTTACTTAACGATTTATTTAGATATGAAAATTTTTGCGTTGTACAGTTGAAAATAAAATATCCATCAACTGAACAGTCGCCTATATTGCAAAAAAGCTCTTTATTCAAATCGACCATGATTTAATGTTTGATAATTTGCTACTAAACGATATAATAATTAATCAGCAGTCACATCTCAAACAGTGACGGAGTAAAAATGTTTTGTACAAAATATGACCTCTGACTATTTTTAACACATAAACATAATAGACAACGATTGATGATATTTAAAGATATTAACATTCTCCACAAATTGTGTAAAATTATTTACCGAAATAAAACCAACTATTGCGTAAATTGTTAAGCATAAAAGAAAGATAAAAAAGTCCTGTGAGCGGGAGATCCGCGGAGGGCAGGCACACCATAAAGAATATACCATTCTTCGTACCGATAGCCATCGTAAAGGGTGGCTATTTTGTTTTTGGGGCCTGCCCATTTAACATCACTTTTTTACCTGTTTTAGCCGAAATTTTTGCGGCCTCTAAAATACTTACTACAATTAAATTATTCTCCAATGACGAAAGATCATTTTTAGGCTTGATTTCTCCTTTCAAAATAGCCGACAGATAGCTCAAGTGGTTGGCATAAGTAGATGCTAAAGTTTTGGACTGATAGATTTCATAATTGTCTTTAGTATTTTGCCTTGCCCTAATGTTTTTTTCGTTAATGGCCTGGATATATCCCGTTTCGCCAAATACTTCCATGTCTTTTATACTAAAGGGCCAGTTCCATGAGGCTTCAATAATTCCTGTAGCATTTGGGTACTCCAATAAAATGGTTGCATCATCATCGACTTTAGGATATACCTCTTTTTTAACTTGATGGGTGATGGCTGTAACTGAAACCGGAGCTTTGCCATCCATTAACCAGGTCATTAAATTAGCCCCATAACAGCCAAAATCGACCAGTGCTCCTGCTCCATTTTTATCAGGGTCGGTTAACCAGCTCAAAAATTCTTTGCTTACGCCGATTTCTTTTGGTCCCTGGTGCCCATCATGCACAATCATTTTTCTGATCGCGCCTATAGTATTGTTTTCTTTTACATTTTTGTAAACCTCTTGATTGCTCGGATACCAGGTGGTTTCGTAATTGGTTAGTATATGTACTTTATACTGTTTAGCCAGTTCTGCCATCCGTGCTGCCTGCTTAACCGATATCGCCAAAGGTTTTTCTACCATTACCGATATGCCAAGCGGGGCAGCAGCTTCTACAACGGCTAAATGATCGCTGATGGCGTTATAGGCCAGCACCACCTCGGGTTTCTTTTTTTTTAATAGATCGGGAAGGTTATTATAAAATATACTATCAGGTATTTTATAGCGGGCTTTAAACCGGTTAACCAGCTCAGGGTTACTTTCTGCAATACCAATGATGTTAACTTCAGCCTTTTGGTAGCTGTTCATAATCAGATAAACATGATCATGGTTTAGGCCTGCTATAGCCACATTTAATTTTTGCTGTGCCTTGCTACTCACAAACATGAGTAAAAAGCTAACGATCAAAGTATTGAACCGACAAAAATATTTAATTTTATGGTTAACTGTTTTCATGCTGTTTTCTAATTATTGTTTACAAATTATAAATTTATAAAAGGCTTACGGCTAACACTTAAAAATATTACAAAGTAAATTGGAAGTTGTTAACCATTGCTGCTTTAAACTTTATACTCATCATCAAAAAATATGGCACAGAAAACAATTTAAATGTTATCGATTTTCTGAATACAGTAACAGACGAAACGTCATCTTTGCGGCCATTGCGGTTACATCACTGCGAGCGGTTTCTCAGTCTGAGCGGAGTCGAAGACCAACTAATTACATCGATAAAATTCTCTATCGCATTCAGATTATGGCAAAATGCCTCACTAAGAAGTTACGCAGTAATAAGCTAAATTTTACAATATTTGATCATTCCTTATTTCGAACAAAAAACCGGAAATGATTAAAAAACTAAGCTTTTATTTATGGATAGCAAGCTCTTGCGTGTCGTTTCATTCGGCCGCTCAAGATGCAGTAGGCTACCAAACTCCCCCAAAAGAAATCGCCGATTTATTACTGGCCAAACCAACTCCTGGTGTAAGCATAGATGGCAAAGCTGAATGGATCTTATTTAGCGAACGTAATTCGTACCCGTCGGTAGAAGAACTGGCTATGCCCGAGTACAGAATTGCGGGTTTAAGATTAAACCCTAATAATTATTCGCCAAGCAGACAAACCTATATAAACAATTTCAGTTTAAAAAACATTAAGTCTAACCAAAATTTTCAGATAACTGGCTTGCCAAGTCCATTATATGCTGGCAACATTAGCTGGAATCCATCAGAAAACAAGATTGCCTTTACGAATACCACTCCAAAAGGAGTAGATCTCTACATCATTGATCTGGCTACCAAAAAAGCCATTAAAACCAATAAGGCTTTTTTAAACGTGGTTTTAGGTGGTGGTCTTACCTGGTTAAACGATCATACCATTATCTACCGTACAGTAACCAGACCTGCCAATGCTGCCCCAAAAAAACCGTTAATGCCTAAAGGGCCAACCATCCAACAGAATTTAGGAAAAGCTGCACCTAGCGCCACTTTTCAGGATCTGATTAAATCACCGTTTGACGAGCAGTTATTCGATTTTTTTGCTACTTCGCAATTGGTTAAAAACACGGATGGAGTAGAAACCCCAATTGGTAAACCGGCCATTTATGGCTTAACCAGTTTATCACCCGATAAAAATTATATGATGGTTGAAACTATCCATAAACCTTTTTCATACCTCGTTTCGGCTTATGGCTTTCCGTCCACAGTAAGCATTAACGACTTGTCGGGTAAAACGATCAAAGTTATCGCCGAGCTACCATCATCAGAAGGCACACCATCTGGTTATGATAATGTACAGGATGTACCGCGTGGTTTCGACTGGAGGGATGATGAACCGGCTTCACTGGTTTGGAGTAAGCCTTTGGATAGTGGTTTAATTAAAAAAAACGTTCCCTATCACGATGCCGTTTATGCGTTAAGTGCACCTTTTACCGGTACAGAGAAAGAATTATTTAAAACACAGACCCGTTACCGTAGTGTACAATGGGGCGATGCCAACCTTGCACTTATTATGGAAGGCCTACGCAGCAAGCAGACCAGTAAAGTAAGCCGTTATAACCCTACAACAGGCGCAGTAGAAGAACTCTACAGCCGAAACCAAACCGATGCATATGGCAATCCGGGTACTCCTGTTACAACCAAAAATAAATATGGCAGACAGGTAATTAAAACAGTTGATAATGGCACTAAACTGTTAATGAACAATATGGTGGGTTCATCAGAAAAAGGAGATTTGCCCTTCCTGGCTAAATTTGATTTAAGTACTAAAAAGAATGAGATTATCTGGCGCAGCGCAGAAGGAACATTCGAATATGTAAGTGATGTAATTAATCCTGATAAACTGATTTTACTTACCCGTAAAGAAAGTCAAAAATTAGTACCTAATTATTTTATTAAAAATCTGGTGCTTCGGATTGCCGACCAGCCAGTTACTAATTTCACTAACCCATACCCCTCTTTAGAAGGCATTACCAAACAAAAAATTTCTTATAAACGTGCTGATGGTGTTGATTTAACCGGTGATCTGTATTTACCAAAAGGATATGACAAAGATAAAGACGGTTCGCTACCAGCTTTAATCTGGGCTTATCCACGCGAATTTAATTCGGCAGCAGATGCCGCACAGATCCGTGGATCTAAAGATAAATTCACAACCATTAGCTGGGCCTCTCCTATTTTTTGGGTAACCCGTGGATATGCAGTTTTGGATAATGCAGAAATGCCAATTGTGGCCAAAGATGGTAAAAAGCCTAACGATACCTTTGTAGATCAATTACAGTTAAATGCAGAAGCAGCTATTAATAAGCTTGCTGATTTGGGCGTTGGTGACAAAAAACGTATGGCTGTTGGCGGCCACAGTTATGGTGCATTTATGACTGCAAACTTATTGGCACATACCAATCTTTTTGCCGCCGGTATTGCCCGAAGCGGAGCATACAACCGTACGCTTACGCCCTTTGGTTTCCAGAATGAAGAACGTACCTATTGGCAGGCCCCTCAGTTATATTACGAAATGAGCCCATTTAGCTATGCTGATAAAATTAAAACACCATTGTTATTAATCCATGGCGATTCTGACGATAATCCAGGTACTTTCCCCATTAACAGTGAACGTTTGTTCAATGCCATTAAAGGTGCGGGAGGCACAACCCGTTTTGTATTTTTACCCTACGAAGCCCATAGTTACCGTGGTAAAGAAAACTTACTGCACATGCTTTGGGAGCAAGACCAGTGGTTAGAAAAATATGTCAAAAACAAAAAATAATTATCTCTCTACCTATATCAATCAAAATGCCCCGATATGGGGCATTTTTGTTTATCGTGCTTCTAACTTGTTTACTGTGGTGTCAGATATTTCCATCTGACACTGATCACATTCTGAAATCCAATATTTCAGTGCCCATCTGTCAGCTGGTAACAGCTGACGGCACATTACATGATTTAACGCTAATTTCCTTACGCTACGCACCATGGCTTTTCTGCTTGCTTTTGCACATTTTCATACTAAACCTTACATTTATACAATAAAATTGAACATTCCTTTTATTAATTTGTTAAGCCATTATGGACTACATAGACTATTATAAAATCCTCGATTTAAAAAAAGATGCAACAACAGAGGATATTAAAAAAGCTTATAGAAAATTAGCCCGAAAACACCATCCGGATCTCAATCCAAATAATGAAGAGGCCAACAAAAAATTTCAGCAAATTAACGAGGCTAACGAAGTTTTAAGTGATCCCGAAAAAAGAAAAAAATACGATAAATATGGCAAAGATTGGCAGCATGCCGATCAGCTAGACGCCCAACAACAGCAACAAAGGCAGTACCAATCGCAAGGCCAGGGTTATGGCGGCAATAGCTACTCAGGCGGTTTTGGCGGCGAAGACTTTTCTGATTTCTTTTCTTCTATGTTTGGCGGGGGCGGCGGCAGAAGCAGTAGAAATTCGCCATTTAAAGGCCAGGATTACAGTGCCGATTTACAATTGAACCTGCTTGATGCTTACACTACGCACAAACAAACCTTAACCGTTAACGGCAAACAAGTACGCATTACCATTCCCGCAGGCGTGGAAAACGGACAGAAGATCAAACTTCCGGGTTATGGTGCACCAGGTGTTAATAATGGTCCGCCAGGCGATCTGTACATCAAATTTAATATTAGCGATGATCCCAAATTCAAACGGAAAGGGAACGATATTTACATTCAGGAGGAAGTAGACCTGTATACCGCCATTTTAGGTGGCGAAAAAATTGTTGAAACCTTAAATGGAAAAGTCAAGCTTAAAGTACCAGCAGGCACACAGCCTGATACCACTTTAAGATTGAAAGGCAAAGGATTTCCTGTTTACAAAAAAGATAACCAGTTTGGCGATCTGTATATTAAATGGCAGGTTAAAATACCTACCCATTTAAATGCCGAACAAAAAGAACTATTCGAAAAACTTTCCAAATTCTAACCATTATGGAAACTTATCTAATACCGGTAGAAGATATCTGTGCTTATCATCATGTAGAGATTAACTTTATCCACTCTCTCGAAGATTTTGGGCTGATCCAGACGACTGTAAAAAAGCAATCTGTCTTTTTGCCTATTGATGAATTATCTAAATTAGAACAGTATCTGCGTTTAGCAAACGACCTGCAGATCAATTTAGAAGGCATTCATGCTGTTTCACATTTGCTTAATCAATTGCAAAACATGCAACAGGAAATAACATTATTGCAGAACGAGCTAAATTATTATAAGCAACTTAACCAGTAACACTAAACATCCCTTTGCCAGGTATTTTGGATTAAATGCTAATAAAAAAACATAACCATTATAAGATATGTTTCTTAAATTGGCAATCTAATTTTAAAAAATGAGCGATCTTTCTTCAAAATTCATCGAAAAAATAAAAGCATCTTATGCTCCTTCGGGCTCGTACATTTATTTAGGCGCTGGAATTTTAGATGGACAGGTTTGCAGCGAAGCCGAAGTTAATTTATCATTAAAAATGATGAATAGACATGGTTTAATTGCCGGAGCAACCGGAACAGGTAAAACGCGTACTTTACAGCTAGTGGCAGAGCAGCTGTCTGATGCTGGCGTTCCTGTTTTTATGTTGGATGTGAAAGGCGATTTATCAGGCTTAAACCAAGCAGGTCCTGTTAATCCAAAAATAGAAGAAAGGGCACAACAGCTCAACAAACCTTTTTCGCCTACAGGTTTCCCTGTTGAAATTTACTCCCTTTCGGGTAAAATGGGCGCTCAGATGCGTGCAACCGTACTGGAGTTTGGGCCAACACTTTTATCAAAAATCTTAGATTTAAACGATACACAAGCTGGTGTTTTAGCCGTTATCTTCAAATATGCCGACGATAATAAACTACCAATAATTGATTTAAATGATTTAAAAAAACTGGTATCATATCTTTCTGAAGGTGCTGGTGCAGCAGAAATTAAAAGCAGTTATGGTAGTATATCTACTGCAACATCCGGTACCATGCTGAGGAAAATAGTGGCAATAGAACAACAGGGCTTAGGTGGTATGTTTGGAGAAAAATCATTTGACACTGAAGATCTTTTTGAAAGGGTTGACGGCAAAGGAATAATCAGTTTATTGAATATTTCTGATGTACAAAATCAGCCTGTATTATACTCTACTTTTTTATTAAGCTTATTGGCCGAGTTATTTAATACCATGCCTGAGGTTGGCGATTTAGACAAACCAAAGCTGGTATTCTTTTTTGATGAAGCCCATTTATTATTTAAAAACTCTTCTAAAGCATTTTTAGAACAGATAGAAACCATCATCAGGTTAATCCGTTCTAAAGGCATTGGTGTTTTCTTTTGTACACAGGCGCCTACAGATGTTCCAGAAAGTGTGTTGGGCCAATTGGGTAACCGCGTGCAACATGCATTGCGGGCATTTACCCCTAATGATGTAGATGCCCTGAAAAAGGCGGTGAATACTTATCCGAAATCGGATTTCTATGAGATCGATAAAATATTAACTTCATTGGGTACCGGACAGGCATTGGTAACCGTATTAAATGAAAAAGGCATTCCAACTGAAGTATCAGCAACCATGCTTACCCCGCCAAGGGCAGTAATGGGACCACTTACAGCCGCCGATTTCGATCAGCTTGTTCATGCCAGCCCAATGTACGCTAAATATAAAGATCCTATCGATCCTGAAAGTGCATATGACATTTTAACCAAACGCATTAACGAACAAACTGTAGCAGCAGAACAAGAGAAACAAGAAGCTGAGGCTCAGAAACAAGCCGAAAAAGAAAGCAAAGCCAAACCGGGAGAAAAGAGCTTGGTAGAACAGGTAATGGGTGCAACCATAACCCGACAAATTGGTAAAGAAATTGTCCGCGGTATATTTGGCATGCTTACCGGTAAAAAACCACGTTCAAAAACCGGTGGCGGACTTTTTGGATTTTAAAAACTTATTAATTAACATAACAAAGCGCTCAAATAACTAATTTCGCACGTTGAAACTGAGATATTGTATTATTATCTATCAATGTTTCAACCCATAATAAAACAATAAACAAATGAAACCCACCCTATTAATACTGGCTGCTGGTATGGCCAGTCGCTATGGAAGCATGAAACAGATTGATGGATTTGGTCCTAATGGCGAAACCATTATCGATTATTCAATATATGATGCAATAAATGCCGGTTTCGGTAAGGTTGTATTTATCATTAAAGAAGAGTTTGTAGATAACTTTAAGGCCATTTTTGAACCTAAACTTGCCGGAAGAATTGAAGTGGATTATGTTTTCCAAAATTTCGATTTAAAACAGTTTGGTATAGAAGAAGAAATTTACAGAGAAAAGCCCTGGGGTACTGCGCACGCAATTTTATCGGGCAGAAAGGTAGTTAAAGAACCATTCTGTGTAATTAACGCTGACGACTATTATGGTTTTGATGCCTTTAAAAAAATGGTCGATTTCTTAACCACAGAAGTTACCGATAGCAACTACTCGATCATCGGTTACCAGATCGGTAAAACTTTATCAGAATTTGGTGCAGTTTCCCGCGGTGTTTGTAAGGTAGATGCAGCTGGTAATCTCGAAGAAATTATAGAGCGTACCAAGGTTTACCCTAAAGATGGTAAGATTTTTTATGAAGAAAATGGTGAAGAATTCCCTTTAAGCTTTGAAACTCCGGTTTCCATGAATTTCTGGGGCTTCACACCTGCTGTTTTCAAAATTACTGAGGAATTATTCAGGGAATTTGTAGAAGCAAATAAAGACAAACCTAAAGCCGAGTTTTTTATCCCATTAATTGGCGAAAACCTGGTAAAAAACAATACCGCAACCTTTAAAGTAATACCTACTTCAAACAAATGGTTTGGCGTAACTTATAAAGAAGATAAACCTTATGTTCAGGATAGTATTGATCAATTGGTTAAGAACGGTACATACCCTGAAAAACTATGGAGTTAATTTAGGTTCTGAAGTTATAGGATATTATTAAAACGATCGCTTAGAGAGCAAACGCCGCGGGTTTATCAAAGCCCGCGGCGTTTTTATAAACTAATATAGCAATTAGCCCTCCCCAAGAAGCAGATAGCAGCATTTTTTAACTTTAATTCGATTAGCTATTATGTTTTGCGATCAATTTTACCTCTTTCCTCCAAATACGATCGTCATGCTGAACTTGTTCAGCATCCTTTCTGCCAGGAGAGATCCTGAGTCGAATATCTACTGAAGATCTTAAAGCCATTTGGTTAATTTAGGATTTCTAAAATATTAGCTTGAATATCAATTAAAAGATGCTTCGTACCTTAGCACGACAGTTATTCATTCAGTCAAGATTGCAAATCTTGACCAACGTGAAACCTATCGCTATTTCAAATTGCACCTAGGGTAGCAACCATTCTTCATAAACCCGACAACAGCGGCAGCCCCGAATTTTTCATGAGGGCTACAGCGAATGGCGGGGCTGAAGTTCTCCAAAAGCAAAGAACTGTTCATTTCCAAATTCTCAACCATATACATAATTATAACATATAAGCTTAGATGGCTTTACATTCTCACCCAATTAATGCTTTAAAACCAAAAAAGCGCTCCTGAACTTAATCAGGAACGCTTTTATTTTTACTCCCAAGACTTCCGACTCAGGACTAAAGACTCCAAACTATTTCTTGTCGTCTTCTTTTACTTCTTCAAAATCAACGTCAGTAACGTTATCGCCACCACCCTGAGGTTGACCATCAGCTTGCGGCTGTTCACCACCCTGAGGCTGACCACCGTCTTTGTACATTTCCTCAGACGCTGCGTTCCATGCATTTTGCAATTCAGCTTGCGCCGCATCGATATCTGCGAAGTTACGTGATAAGTGCGCTGCTTTTAATTTCTCTAAACCAGCTTCGATTGGCGCTTTTTTATCAGCAGATAATTTATCACCAAACTCTTTTAATTGTTTCTCAGTTGAGAAAATTAAAGCATCAGCTCCGTTGATTTTATCAGCTTCTTCTTTTTGCTTAGCATCATCTGCTGCATTAGCTTCAGCTTCTTCTTTCATTTTTTTGATCTCAGCATCAGTTAAACCTGAAGATGCTTCGATACGGATTTTTTGCTCTTTACCGGTAGCTTTATCTTTTGCACTTACGTGTAAAATACCGTTGGCATCAATATCAAATGATACTTCTACCTGAGGCACACCGCGAGGTGCTGGTGGAATACCATCTAAAATGAAACGGCCAATTGTACGGTTTTGAGCAGCCATTGGACGCTCACCTTGTAAAATGTGGATTTCTACTGAAGGCTGGTTATCAGCTGCAGTTGAGAAAGTTTCCGATTTTTTAGTTGGAATAGTTGTGTTAGACTCGATTAATTTAGTCATTACACCACCCATAGTTTCAATACCTAATGATAAAGGTGTAACGTCTAATAACAATACATCTTTCACATCACCAGTTAATACACCACCTTGAATAGCCGCACCGATTGCTACAACCTCATCAGGGTTAACACCTTTACTTGGCTCTTTACCGAAGAAAGCTTTAACCGCTTCCTGAATAGCAGGAATACGTGTAGAACCACCTACTAAGATAATTTCGTCGATATCGCTTGTGCTTAAACCAGCATTTTTCAAAGCAGATTTACAAGGATCGATAGTACGTTTGATTAAGCTATCAGCCAATTGCTCAAATTTAGCACGTGATAATGTACGCACCAAGTGTTTAGGACCGCTGGCATCAGCAGTAATGTATGGCAAGTTAATTTCAGTAGAAGTTGTGCTAGATAATTCAATTTTAGCTTTCTCAGCAGCTTCTTTTAGACGTTGTAATGCCATTGGGTCTTTAGCTAAATCCATGCTGTTTTCAGCTTTGAATTCTGCAGTTAACCAATCGATAATGATGTGGTCAAAGTCATCACCACCTAAGTGCGTATCACCGTCAGTAGATTTTACTTCGAAAACGCCATCACCTAATTCCAATACAGAAACGTCATGCGTACCACCACCACAGTCAAACACCACAATTTTCATGTCTTTGTGTGCTTTGTCCAAACCATAAGCTAAAGCAGCTGCAGTTGGCTCGTTAATGATACGTTTTACAGATAAACCTGCAATCTCGCCAGCTTCTTTAGTCGCCTGACGTTGTGCATCATTAAAATAAGCAGGTACAGTAATTACCGCTTCAGTTACTTCCTGTCCTAAGAAATCTTCGGCAGTTTTTTTCATTTTCTGCAAAATCATTGCAGAAATCTCTTGTGGAGTGTATTTTCTGTCGTCGATTTCAACACGTGGCGTGTTGTTATCACCTTTTACTACTTTATAAGGTACGCGTCCAGCCTCTTTCGCACTTTCGTCGTAGCTGCTCCCCATAAAGCGTTTAATTGAATATATCGTTTTTGTTGGGTTGGTTATAGCCTGACGTTTAGCAGGCTCGCCAACTTTACGCTCACCGTTTTCTGCAAAAGCAACAATAGACGGTGTAGTACGTTTACCCTCACTGTTTGCGATAACTACAGGCTCATTGCCCTCCATTACGCTCACGCAAGAGTTTGTTGTTCCTAAGTCTATTCCAATAATTTTTCCCATTGTATTTTTATTTTCTCTTTTTAAAGTATTATAATTTCTACTGCTATTAAACAATGCTTGTGCCAATTGGTTTTTGGCAGAGATTATGGTCAAAAGACTGATAAAATGTAAAAAAAAATCCCATTCGATACTGACAGCATGACAGAAAACGATGGAATATGTGGGATGGAAGATGGAAGTAAGGGAGGCCAAAGGTGAAAGCAGAAAAACTAAAGCTTAAAGAGAAGTTATTTTAAGTGATTTGAAAATGAGCGTTCGAATCTCGTCGGGAGCACTTGCCCCGCTAACCGCTTTACTTCGTTTCACTCGTGTTCGCTATTATCGGGTTTATTGAACAGCGTTTTTCGCGCTTCGGTCATAAAAACACAAGCAGAAATATTAAGTGATCATTCAAATGCCCTCAAAGTTTTATATCTTTAAATTACAATCAATCGGTGCAATCATTTAATTCTGTGTAATCACCTAAAAATCCTTTTAATCACCAAAAAATGCAAATAGCAGCACAAATCGTAATCGGCTTAGTAGCCTTGATCCACATCTACATCCTTTGGTTAGAAATGTTTGCGTGGACAACCAAAGCACCCAAGGTATTTAAAACCATCCCAAAAGATTTATTCGTACCGACAAAAACATTAGCAGCAAACCAGGGATTATATAATGGATTTTTAGCTGCAGGATTAATCTGGTCGCTATGTATCAGCGATCATCAATGGAAACTTTATGTGGCCATATTCTTTTTAGTATGCGTAATTGTTGCCGGTATCTACGGCGCAGCAACTGCGAGTAAGAAAATTTTATATGTGCAATCAATCCCGGCATTGGTGGGGCTGATTTTATTGCATTTGTAATTAGTCCATCCTATTGGTTGGTGTCACACCGACCAAAACAGTGAATTATTCGATACGTTATTAATTGTATATGCAAAAGCTACACGCTCTCCTTATCTTGTTTATGCTCTTCTGGTTTAAACCTGTTGTGAATAAAATAAGTATAGATAGAATTAGCGAAGCCTTAATCTTCTGCAAGAAAAACAACATGGATACATCCATTGCCGTTATGGTTGATATGAGTATCCATTCAGGTAAAAACACGTTTTTTGTTTATGATTTTAAACAGAAGAAAATCACCATCGAAGGATTATGTGCCCATGGCGTTGGTGGAGGTAGTACGCCAATAAAACCCGTCTTCAGCAATAAAGAAGGCAGTTATTGCACTTCTTTAGGTAAATATAAAGTCAAAGGACGCGCATATAGCAATTGGGGGATCCATGTACATTATAAAATGTATGGTTTAGAAAAAACCAACAGCAACGCCTTTAATCGAATTGTAGTTTTACATTCTTACAGTCCTGTACCTGGCCAGGAAATTTACCCTCAAACCTTGTTCGGACAAAGCGCTGGCTGCCCTGTTTTATCAGATGTTACAATGAAAAAGGTAGATACTTTGTTAAAGAACAGAAAAAAACCTGTATTACTCTGGATTTATTCTTAGTGATCATCTTAGCGAGGCAATCGTCACCCTGAACTTGTTTCAGGGTCTGCTTAACAAGGAGGATTGATACAATGGACGGTGTCTTATCCAACGAAAACCCCCAATCTGTTTTATAATGCATAATAGATGCTGAAATAAATTCAGCATGACGGCCGTACTAGAAACCTACAACTCCAACAACCGTTCCAAATGATGATAGCCAATCCCAAAATATTCCTTACTCGCTTTAATCCTCTCCAAAATCCCTGTCTGCTCCTCTGTCTTCGGACTTCCGACTAAAGACTTCGGACTTTTCTTCACTCCCACCACAAGCACGTTTTTAGGCGTATGCGCATCAGAGATAAATTCGAAAACTTTTGTTTTATAGCCAAAATATTCTAAAATCAAAGCACGTATGCCATCGGTAACCATTTCAGCCTGACGTTCTAAAAAGATTCCATATTTAGTTAAAAAAGAAACATCATTCTTCACTTTATTTTGCTCAATTTCCCTGCGAATCTGTTTATGGCAACATGGAGCAACCACAATCAGCTCTGCATTAGCTTTAATACCTTTATAAATGGCATCATCAGTAGCGGTATCACAGGCATGTAATGCAATTAACAGGTTTACATCCTCTGCCTTAAAATCTTCAATAGTTCCCTGTACAAAATTCAGTTTATCAAAAGCAGATTTAACGGCCACCTGGTTACACAAATCAACCATGTCCTGCCTGTACTCTACTCCTATTACTTCGCTGTCTAATTTTAAAACCGAATGCAGGTAATCGTAAAGTGCAAAAGTTAAATAACCTTTACCCGAACCCATATCAGCCACTTTTTTAATGGTACCTTCTGGCAGTTCTTTTATCAGCGTGCTAAGAATTTCAATGTAATGGTTAATCTGCCTGAATTTATCCTGTGCATTTTTAAAAACCTTACCATCCGCATCCGTAATCTTTAATTCGGTTAAATATGATTTCGAATCAGGTTTGATCAACCTTGCTTTTTCCTTGTCATGATTGGCAGATGGCGTTGCCACACTCGATGCTTTAACTTTCCGCAACACAACTTTTCCATTGTTCAGCTCTTCCAAGATCAGATCGTTTTCTGTGGTAAACAGCGTAGCTATTTTAAATCCTTGCTCCAGATAACCTTCAATTAAATCGATTGCCGCTTCAACAGCATAGTTTTTTACCACGTCGCGTGTTTTGTAACGATAGGTAACAGCCAGTTTATCTTCACGTTTGATTATCACCTTACGGATCAGCAGTTGTTTTAAGGCTTCCTCCGTGCCTTTATAGTTCCCTAAAGAAATTTTTACAAAAGTTTCGTCTTTTAAACTGGCTTTTAAAGCGGCAATAAATGAGTTGATATATGCTTGCACTGAAATGGATTTGAAATACAAAGATAATCAAGTTTATCCGGAGCTGAACATCCAGCTCATAATGTAACAATAGAGCGACTATTTAAAAAGATGGAAGACGGAAAATGTAACATAGACTGTCATCTTCAACTATAAAAATCGTTGGGTACTTGATTTAAATAAATAATTAACATAATACGATTTAGAAACACGACATAACATCATTATCTATATTGATTCCAAAGTAGCGGAACGCTTTTTTTTCAAAAAATTAAACTTTAGATTAGGGTATTTAAATAGCTAATCACAATACATGAGTGACTTTCAGATAAAAAAATCGCCTACCGTATATGATGCCATTGTTGTTGGTTCAGGTGCAGGTGGTGGAATGGCAGCCTACGTGCTGGCGCATGCCGGTCAAAAGGTTTTAATGCTTGAGGCCGGTCAAAATTTTGATCCGCGATTAGATTCACATCAATTAAAATGGCCATGGGAATCACCCCGTCGTGGGGCAGGTACTGTCCGTCCGTTCGGTGATTTTGATGCTTCTTATGGTGGTTGGGAACTAGAAGGCGAGCCTTATACCCAGAAAAACAAAAGTGAATTCGAATGGTTCCGTTCGCGCATGCTTGGTGGCCGTACCAACCACTGGGGCAGAATTTCTTTACGGATGGGTCCGGATGATTTTAAACCTAAAGATGGTTTAACCGATACCTGGCCGATAACCTATGCCGATGTAAAACCATTTTACGATAAAGTTGACCGCATGATCGGTATTTATGGAACAGCTGAAGGTTTAGAAAATGAACCTGATGGAATTTTCATGAAGCCGCCTAAACCCAGGTTAAATGAGCTTTTCATTAAAAAAGGGGCTGAAAAAGCAGGAGTTAAAGTCATTACTGGTCGTGGGTCTGTATTAACAGAAGCTTTACCGAACAACAATGATCGTGCACCTTGTTTTTACTGTGGCCAATGTGGCAGGAGCTGTAAAGTTTATGGCGATTTTTCATCTTCATCTTGCCTGGTAAACCCTGCGGTAAAAACAGGAAACCTAACTGTTATTACAGATGCAATGGTACGCGAAGTGATTACGGATAAGGACGGGACTGCTAAAGCAGTTTCTTATGTAAACCGAAAAGATCTGCAGGAATATCAGGTAAATGGCAAACTGGTTATTTTAGGTGCGAGTGCGTGCGAATCAGCGCGTATATTATTAAATTCAAAATCAACTTCACATCCAAATGGCCTGGCCAATAGCAGTGGTGTAGTGGGTAAATACCTGCACGATTCTACAGGGGCAAGTGTTTCGGGTTTTCTACCGCAATTAATGGATCGGAAACGTTATAATGAGGATGGTGTTGGCAGTGTGCACATTTATTCGCCATGGTGGTTAGATAATCGCAAACTCAACTTCCCACGAGGTTATCATATCGAATATTGGGGCGGAATGGGCATGCCTGCTTATGGTTTTGGTGGCGGTGTGGCGCAAATGAACGGCATGGTACCCGGCAGAGATGGTAAAATGAAAGAAGCCGGAGGTTATGGAAAATCACTAAAAGATGATTACCGCCGTTTTTATGGAACAGGTGTTGGTATGGCCGGCAGAGGTACCGCCATTGCCAGAGAAAGTAACTATTGCGAAATTGACCCGAACACGGTAGATAAATATGGTATTCCGGTTTTAAGGTTTAACTATAACTGGGATAAAGATGAAATTCTACAGGCGAAACACATGCAGGAAACTTTCCTTTCTATTATGAAAGAAATGGGTGCGGTGGTCACTTCAGAAATTCAGGGTGCAGATACCAATTACGGTTTACTCAACCCTGGCAAAATTATCCACGAAGTAGGTACCATACGCATGGGCGATGACCCTAAAAAATCGGCGCTTAATAAATACTGCCAGGCACATGACTGTAAAAATCTATTTGTGGTAGATGCTGGTCCGTTTGTACAACAGGGCGATAAAAATGCCACCTGGACTATCCTGGCCCTATCCATGCGTACTGCAGAATATATTTTAGCTCAAAAGAAAAAACAGAACATTTAAGAATTACCATATGAACAGACGTGATTCACTAAAAGCATTAGGTTTAACCGCCATCAGTACAAGCGTGTTGCTTGATGCCTGTAAACAGCCTGAAGCAAAAACCGAAGTTGCTGCACCAGAAGAGAGCGCAAAAGAAGCAGGAAGAGAGCAATGGGAATTGGAGCGTGATAAAAATCTGAAATCTGAAACCTTTTTCAACAAACATGAGATGGCTACGATTACAGTTTTAGCCGATATCATTATCCCTAAAGATGAAGTTTCGGGCAGTGCATCTGATGCAAAAGTGCCGGAGTTTATCGAGTTTATCGTAAAAGATATCCCAGAGCATAAAATACCTATGCGTGGCGGCCTGAAATGGTTGGATCTATATAGCTTCAATAAGTTTCAAAAACCTTTTGTTGAAGCCTCTGCAGAACAGCAGATCTCGATCGTAGATGAAATTGCTTACCCTAAAAAAGCCCGACCAGAAATGCAGGCAGGCGTAACCTTTTTCAACAGAATGAGAAATTTAACGGCATCGGGTTTTTACACGACAGAAATGGGTGTAAAAGATATTGGTTATGTGGGTAACGCACCAAATCAATGGGCAGGTGTTCCTGCAGATGTACTCAAGCAGTATGGAATGGAAAACGTGAAGATTTAACTTAAAGGAGCGGGCATTCGCTCCTTTTTATTTGGTGTGCAGATCTAAATACAATAAATGTTTAAATTTCTGCTTTGAATTAACGGGTAACTTCAAACTCCCATGTTCAGAAATGATAATAGTATAATGGAAGGTTAATTCTTGTCCTGAAGCTAACGCTATACTTCCAGTGGTAAAATTCGAGAGCATAGAACTTCCTTTGATATTAATTTGAAAACCCTCATTTTTCTCATTGAGCCAACCGTTTATGAAATGACGGTCATTAACTACAGGTTGATCATCCAATCTTAAATAAAGCCCCTGCCAAACATTGCCTACCCAAAAAGCTGGTTTTGTTTTTAAACGACTACTTGAATTCCATTTTACCGTATCCGGGCGCGCATTTCCCTTTTGACCCAACCCACCAAAATAGTTCGAACTGCCAATATTGAAAGGGATATGAAAATTGATATTTTGAAATTTAACCTCAGCACCAGAAACATATACTTTAAAGCGAATAACCCCGTTCGCATATGCTTTGCCAAAAACCTCTTGTTTCACGCCGTCTGCTGTACTTTGCGCTTGCCATGTAACAGAGTCTTTTCCAACTGTTAAAAACCTGAATACAGTTGGAATAAATTTGAACTGTTTTTTAGCATCGGTATAATAGTGAAAATGAATGGGCTCATAAAGTATTTGATGGAGTTTCGCAATACTATCAGACAAATAGCCTTCGCCGCCTACCTGCTTTAAAAAACCATCTGCATTGATCTCTATTTTATGTCCTCTGATTGACAAGGTTTGACCAGCCACTGTGAGTGAGTTATAGCGATTAAGATCCTGGGCATAACCTGAAGATAAACAAGTAAAGAAAATAAGTAATAGGCTGGCAAATACTTTCATAAGTGTTAGTAAAAATTTCCTTCAAGGTAACAAAAAAAGTCCTGCTCTTTCGAACAGGACTTTCGTATACTTAAGTTGAATAAAATTATTCTCCTTTTGGTTCTTCAGTAGCAGGAGCTTCTTCAGCAGGAGCAACTTCTTCAGCAACTTCAGCTTTAGCTTCAGCATCTTTAGGTGCAGCAGCAGCTTTACTTCTACCACGACGAGTTGTTTTCTTCTCTTCTTTAACTTCTACATCTTTACCGTAAACTGTATTGTAGTCTACCAATTCAATTAAAGCCATCTCAGCGTTATCACCCTGACGGTTGTTTAATTTAATGATACGAGTATAACCACCTGGACGGTTAGCCACTTTCTCAGCCACTTCGCGGAACAAAATAGTGATTACTTCTTTATCCTGTAGGTAAGAAAAAACTGTACGACGTGAGTGAGTAGTGTCATTTTTCGCTTTAGTGATTAATGGCTCAACATAAGTACGTAAAGCTTTAGCTTTAGCTAAAGTTGTAGTAATTCTTTTTGCTTTAATTAGTGATGTAGCCATGTTAGCTAACATCGCTTTTCTGTGGCTGTCGGTTCTACCTAAGTGGTTTACTTTTTTACCGTGTCTCATTGTTTTTTGATTAAGTGTATACCGTCTCTGTCTCAGAGGGAATTATACACTGTGAACTAATAGTTTATTTCACACTTAGCGCTGGGCGCCATGCGCTTACTCTTCGTCTAATTTAAATTTAGACAGGTTCATACCAAATGATAAACCTTTTGATTTTACTAATTCCTGAATCTCTGTTAAAGATTTCTTACCGAAGTTTCTGAATTTTAACATATCAGCAACATCGTAAGAAACTAAATCAGCTAAAGTACGGATATCAGCAGCTTTTAAGCAGTTTAATGCCCTAACTGAAAGATCCATATCTACTAATTCAGTTTTAAGGATTTTACGCATGTGTAAAATTTCCTCGTCAACCTCTTTAGTTTCTTCTTTTGCCTGAGATTCTAATACTAAATTCTCATCAGAGAATAACATAAAGTGTTGGATAAGAATCTTAGCCGCTTCTTTTAATGCTTCTTCCGGATGAATTGAACCGTCAGTAGAGATATCTAAAACCAATTTTTCATAATCCGTTTTTTGTTCAACACGAAAGTTTTCGATCGTGTATTTTACATTTTTCATTGGAGTATAAATCGAATCGATTGCGATTACACCTACAACAGCATCAGCAACTTTATTTTCTTCAGCAGGTACATAACCACGTCCTTTATTGATGGTTAATTCCACCTCCAAAGTAACAGATTTATCCATATTGCAAATTACATGCTCAGGGTTTAAAACTGTAAAGTTGTTAGAGAATTTAGTGATATCACCAGCTTTAAACTGGTCTTGACCATTAACGATGATGAAAACTTTTTCAGAATCACCTGAATCACCTGTTTTCTTAAAACGAACTTGTTTTAAGTTTAAGATAATATCAGTTAAATCTTCTACAACACCTTTCATGGTAGAAAATTCGTGAGAAACGCCTGAAAAACGAATAGTAGTAATAGCATAACCTTCTAACGAAGAAAGTAAAATTCTTCTCAAGGCATTACCAATTGTTACACCGAAACCGGGCTCTAAAGGACGAAATTCAAATGTGCCATCGAAATCAGTTGATTTCTGCATGATCACTTTGTCTGGTTTCTGAAATGCTAAAATTGCCATTTATAATTTTTTAAATTCGTTATTGAATATATAGTAATATGAAAAAAGTTAATTACCCTTTTGAGGTAATTAACCAGATCATTTATTACTTTGAGTACAACTCGATGATTAAGTTTTCCTTGATGTTTTCAGGAATCTCATCACGTTGAGGGTAAGTTAAGAACTTACCAGTTAATTCACTGGCATTCCACTCTAACCATGCGAACTTGTTAATTGTTCTGCCTGCAACTGAGTTACTAATTGATTCTAAAGATTTAGATTTTTCACGAACAGCAACCACATCACCAGCTTTTAACTGATATGAAGGGATATTTACAACTTCACCATTCACGGTTACGTGTTTATGGCTAACTAACTGGCGTGCACCAGAACGGGTTGTTGAAATACCTAAACGGTAAACTGTATTATCTAAACGTGCTTCCAATAATTGAAGTAAGTTATCACCTGTGATACCCGCACGTGAAGATGCTTTTTTAAACAAGTTACTGAACTGTTTTTCCAATACACCGTAAGTGTATTTTACTTTTTGTTTCTCCATTAACTGGATAGCATATTCAGATTGTTTTCCTCTTCTTTTTGATGAGCCATGTTGCCCAGGAGGATAATTTTTTCTGTCTAACACTTTATCAGGACCGAAGATTGGTTCTCTGAATTTACGTGCAATTTTTGATTTTGGGCCTGTATATCTTGCCATTTTTTTCTGTTTTTAAAGTATCATCCAACCTGTAGCTGGAGATTCTTAGCTTTAAAATTAATTAAACTCTTCTCTTTTTAGGAGGACGACAACCGTTGTGAGGAAGTGGAGTAATATCTTTAATAGATGTTACTTCGATACCTGCTACCTGTAAAGTTCTGATTGCAGATTCACGACCTGAACCCGGACCTTTTACAAATACTTCAACTTTACGTAAACCTAAATCAAACGCAACTTTACCGCAATCTGAAGCTGCTTGACCAGCTGCATAAGGTGTGTTCTTTTTAGAACCTTTAAAGCCCATTTTACCAGCAGAAGACCATGAAATAGTCTGTCCGTTGTTGTTTGTTAAGGTAACGATGATGTTGTTGAAAGTAGCATTGATATGTGCCTGACCAACAGGCTCAATTACAACGATACGTTTTTTTGTTACTTTTTTACTCTTAGCCATTTTTTTTTATTAGATGCTAGATATGAGAATTGAGATATGAGATTGCTCTACCTCGGTACTTTATATCTAATTATTATCTTTAATCCAGATTTGAGCAGCGTTAAAGATATGATCTCATATCTAAAATCTCACTTCTCATACCTATCTATTACTTAGTAGCTTTTTTCTTGTTAGCAACTGTTTTTCTCTTACCCTTACGAGTACGTGAGTTGTTTTTAGTACGCTGACCACGAGAAGGTAAACCTTTTCTATGACGTAAACCACGGTAACAACCAATATCCATTAAACGTTTGATGTTTAACTGAACCTCTGAACGTAAAGCACCTTCTACTTTAATCTCATCGTTGATCATTGTACGGATTGCTGATAACTCATCATCAGACCAGTCTTGTACTTTTTTGTTTAAATCGATACCTGCCGTAGTTAAAATACGTTGAGCAGTTGTTCTACCAATACCATAGATATAGGTTAAACCGATCTCTCCTCTTTTGTTTCTTGGTAAATCAATACCTGAAATCCTTGCCATATTTGTTATTGTTTTGCAGTAATTCCGAACGGCGGGCCACCGTTGTACGGTAAATTACAATATTTTCTAATTACCCTTGACGTTGCTTGTATTTAGGATTTTTCTTGTTGATAACGTAAAGTTTTCCTTTACGGCGAATAATCTTACAATCAGCGCTACGTTTTTTAATTGATGATCTAACTTTCATTTTATTTGTATCTATAAGTAATGCGTCCTTTTGTTAAATCATAAGGAGACATTTCCAATTTAACCTTATCTCCAGGAAGGATTTTGATGTAGTGCATCCGCATCTTTCCTGAAATATGGGCAATTATCTCATGACCGTTCTCGAGTTCTACCCGGAACATGGCATTAGATAATGCTTCCCTTATTACTCCGTCTTGTTCAATTGAGGCTTGTTTAGCCATATTTTATTGATTGTTACTTAATTAGCTGCTTCTAAACAGGGTTGCAAAATTAAACAAAAAATTTTAATTATTTATTTTTTTTGTTCTAAAATTTCTTCTATTATAGAAAACGTTGATAAAACGTCTGCCTGGCCCTTTTTAATGGCTACTGTATGTTCAAAATGTGCCGATGGTTTATTGTCTTTACTGGTTACCGTCCATCCATCGTTATGGAATTTAACACCGGCTACGCCTGCATTGATCATGGGTTCTATTGCAATGACCATTCCTTCTTCCAGCTTTGGTCCTGCACCACGTTTCCCATAATTCGGAACTTCTGGTTTCTCATGAAGTTTTACCCCAACGCCATGTCCTACAAGCTCTCTTACTACACCGTATCCATTAGCTTCTGCATACTGCTGAACTGCATAGCCGACATCACCGGTACGCATCCCAACAACAGCTTTTTCGATACCCAATTCCAGGCAACGTTGAGTAACCGTAAGCAACTTCTGTTTTTCAGCATCTATCTCTCCTATTGCGAAAGTATATGCCGAATCGCCAAAATAATTGTTTTTAATTACCCCACAATCAACCGAAATGAGGTCGCCCTCCTGTATTACATATTCGCTTGGAAAACCATGAACAACTTGCTCATTCGGCGAAATACATAATGAGTAAGGGAAACCATTGTAGTTTAAAAATGCAGGAATCGCTCCGTGATCACTAATAAACTCATAGGCTAATTTATCTAATTGAATGGTAGTCATGCCTGCTTTTATCACCTTGGCCACCTCGGCTAAAGTTTTAGAAACAAGCATGGAACTTTCTCTTATTAACTCGATCTCCTCAAGAGATTTGTAATAAATTTTAGACATCCTTACACTACAGTGCTGCGTTGCTACTTGCAGCAGGAACCCCTGTTCTGCCCGTAACTCTACCTGTTTTCATCAAACCATCATAATGGCGCATCAATAAATAACTTTCGATCTGCTGTAAGGTATCCAATACAACACCAACTAAAATTAATAAAGAAGTACCACCAAAGAAGTGTGCAAACTCTTGTTTAATGCCAAACTTAACCGCAATAGAAGGCAGGATAGCAATGATCGCTAAAAATACAGCACCTGGGAACGTGATTTTAGAAATTACATCATCAATAAAAGTTGATGTTGCAAAACCAGGTTTAATACCCGGAATAAAACCACCGTTTTTCTTCATATCATCGCTCATTTGAGTGGGATTAACTGTTATTGCAGTATAGAAGAAAGTAAATGCGATAATTAAAAATGCGAATGTTAAGCTATAAGCCAACGATGTGGTGTTACTAAACTGGATTAACCAAGAACCTTGTAATGAAGGAACAAACTGCATTAAAGCACCTGGAATAAACATTAACGCCTGAGCAAAAATGATCGGCATCACACCGGCAGCATTAACCTTTAAAGGGATGTACTGACGAACACCACCAAACTGGCGGTTGCCAACAATTTTCTTAGCGTATTGTACAGGCACTTTGCGTACACCTTGAACAATTAAAATGGTAAACATTACCACGGCAAATAAAGCAACGATCTCTAAAACCAATGCAACCGGACCTCCACCTTCACTAGCCGAACCCACACGTGCACTAAACTCTTGAGAAATTGCAACTGGTAAACGGGCAATAATACCAACCATGATGATTAGCGATGTACCGTTACCAATACCTTTATCCGTAATTTTTTCACCTAACCACATTACAAATAGTGTACCTGCTGTTAATACAAACGTAGACAACACTAAAAATAAAGTATTTGGCAATAAAATAGCTTCTGCAGGAACTTGCGTTTTAACGTAACCAACAGACTGAACGATTGTGATCGCTACCGTTAGGTAGCGGGTAATCTGGTTCATTTTCTTTCTACCACTTTCGCCCTCTTTCTGCATTTTTTGGAAAGAAGGAACAGCAATACCCAATAGTTGCACCACGATGGATGCAGAGATATAAGGCATTACCCCCAATGCTAAAATAGACACACGAGAGAAAGAACCTCCGGCAAACATATCTAGTAAGCCTAAAATTCCTGATTTTTCGTTATTGCCTAAAGCAGTTGGATCCACACCTGGTAAAACCACGTGAGATACGAAACGGTATACCAAAAGAATTAAGAGCGTAAACAATATACGCTCTTTTAATTCCTGAATTTTCCAGATATTACTTAAAGTAGTAAATAGCTTCTTCATTTAATAATTACAATTTTACAATAGAACCACCTGCAGCTTCAATAGCTTTTTGTGCGGTTGCAGAGAACGCATGTGCTGTAATATCTAGCTTTGCTTTAACTTCACCACGACCTAAAATTTTAACCAAGTCGTTTTTTGAAGCTAAACCATGTGCTTGTAAAGCAGCAAAATCGATAGTTGTTAAGCTATGTTTTTCAGCTAATGCTTGTAAAACGTCTAAGTTTACACCAACATATTCTGTACGGTTGATTGGTTTGAAACCAACTTTAGGTACACGACGTTGTAAAGGCATTTGACCACCTTCGAAACCGATTTTGGTTTTGTGACCTGAACGAGAACCCGCACCTTTGTGACCACGGGTTGAAGTACCGCCACGACCAGAACCTGTACCACGACCAATTCTTTTACTGTTTTTTGTAGAACCTACTGCAGGTTTTAAATTACTTAAATTCATCTTTTTGAATTTGTGTTGCCCTTCGCTTTCACTAAACAGGTACAACGATTAAACATATATAAAGGTAGTACCAGCTTTTATACCCATACTACCTTTAAAACTTTACTAGATTGCTTCGATTGCTACCAAATGGTTCACTTTACGAACCATACCGATAATCTGTGGAGTAGCTTCTACTTCTACGCTCTGGTTCATTTTAGATAAACCCAAAGCCTGAACGGTTCTTTTTTGGCGCTCGCTTCTGTCGATAACGCTTTTTACTTGTGTTATTTTGATCTTAGCCATGATATTATCCGTTAAATACTTTGTTTAAATCTATACCACGGGTTTGGGCTACTGTATAAGCATCACGCATTTTAGTTAATGCATCAACAGTTGCTTTTACCACGTTGTGTGGGTTAGATGATCCTTTAGATTTTGCCAATACGTTATGCACGCCAGCACTCTCTAATACAGCACGCATCGCACCACCTGCAATTACTCCGGTACCTACTGCAGCTGGTTTGATTAAAACAAAACCACCTGAGAATTTACCGATTTGCTCGTGAGGAACAGTACCGTTTAAAATTGGAACTTTTACCAAGTTCTTTTTAGCATCATCCACACCTTTAGCAATTGCTTCAGTTACCTCTTTCGCTTTACCTAAACCGAAACCAACAACACCGTTTTCATCACCTACCACAACAATTGCTGAGAAGCTGAAAGTACGGCCACCTTTGGTTACTTTGGCAACACGTTGTATACTAACCAAACGATCCTTTAATTCGATATCGGTGGTTTTTACTCTTTTTATATTAATAGTTGACATCTTACTTTTTCTTCAGATTAAAATACTAAACCAGCTTCGCGGGCACCCTCTGCCAACGATTTTACACGACCGTGGTATAAATAGCCATTTCTATCGAAAACAACTTCTTTAACACCTGCAGCAATTGCTTTTTCGGCAACTAATTTACCTACTGCAACAGACTGATCGCTCTTGTTTCCAGTACCAGTAAAATCTTTCGATAATGATGATGCTGATGCTATTGTTGTACCGGTTACATCGTTAATTACCTGCGCATAAATCCCTTTATTGCTTCTATATACAGATAACCTTGGACGTTCTTCCGAACCGGTAAGTCTTTTTCTGATCCCTTTTTTAATACGATCTCTTCTTGATAATTTTTTACCTGCCATGATTACTATTTTTTAGATGCTGATTTACCTGCTTTTCTTCTTAACACTTCACCTACAAACTTGATACCTTTACCTTTATATGGTTCCGGTGCACGTAACGAACGGATTTTCGCTGCTACCTGGCCAATCAATTGTTTGTCTGTGCTCTCTAAAATGATTTTAGGAGTCTGACCTTTTTCTGACTGCGTAGTTACGGTAATTTCCGCTGGCAATTGGAATACATAGTGGTGAGAATAACCTAAAACCAGATCTAGTGTATTACCTGTGTTTGTAGCACGGTAACCAACACCTACTAATTCTTGAGTTAATTTGTAACCTTCTGTAACACCAACAACCATGTTGTTAAGCAATGAGCGATATAAACCGTGTAATGCTTTGTGTTTCTTTTGATCTGATGGACGTTGAACTGTTAAAATTCCATCTTCTTGACTTACAGTGATATCTGAATCTACTGCTTGTGTTAATTCACCTTTTGGTCCTTTTACAGTTACTACGTTATCTTTTGATACGGTAATTGTAACACCTGCAGGGATTGTAATTGGGGCTTTTCCTATTCTTGACATTGTGCTGTTCTCCTAATATTAATAAACGTGACACAATACCTCACCACCAATGTTTAATTTGGCTGCTTCTTTATCGGTCATTACACCTTTAGAAGTAGATAAGATTGCGATACCTAAACCGTTTAATACTCTTGGCATATTTTCAACACCAGCATAGTTTCTCAAACCTGGTTTACTTACTCGCACTAATGTACGAATAGCAGGAACTTTAGTAATCGGATTGTATTTCAAAGCAATTTTAATGGTGCCTTGAACTGTAGTATCTTCAAACTTGTAGTTCGCGATGTAACCTTTATCGAAAAGAACTTTAGTAATTTCTTTTTTAAGGTTTGATGCAGGAATTTCTACAACACGGTGGTTGGCCTTAATGGCATTCCTTACTCTTGTTAAATAATCTGCTATTGGATCTGTATTCATTATTTATTGTTTTTGATAGTGGTTTCCTTCTGCTACCCAGCTGTGGGACCTGCTATCGGTTAAAATTCTTTCAAAGCGAAAAGCAAAAAGACTAAAGCCTAAAGCGGGTTTATTCGCTTTAGACTTTAAGCTTTCAGCTCTAAGCTATATTTACCAAGATGCTTTTTTAACACCTGGTATTTTACCGTCTAGTGCCATCTGGCGGAACGTTACCCTTGAAATACCAAAGGTACGCATATATCCACGAGGGCGACCAGTTAATTTACAACGGTTGTGTAAACGTACCGGAGATGAGTTTTTAGGTAATTTATCTAAACCCTCGAAATCTCCTGCAGCTTTTAATACTGCACGTTTTTCAGCGTATCTAGCTACCAATTTTTGGCGCTTAACTTCGCGTGCTTTTACACCTTCTTTTGCCATTATTCTGCTGTTTTTTGATTTTTAAATGGTAATCCGAATTGTTTCAATAACTCAAGAGCCTCAACGTCAGATTTTGCCGAAGTTACGAAAGTTATATCCATACCTAAAATTTTATTGATTTTATCTATATTAATCTCAGGAAAGATGATTTGTTCAGTAACACCTAACGTGTAGTTACCTTTTCCATCGAAACCTTTATCGTTAATACCTTTGAAATCACGGATACGAGGCAAAGCTACAGAGATCAAACGATCTAAGAACTCGTACATGTTGTTATCGCGTAAAGTAACACGTACACCTACCGGCATACCTTTACGTAATTTAAAGTTAGAGATATCTTTCTTTGAATTAGCCGGAACCGCTTGCTGACCAGTAATGGTAGTCAACTCAACGATAGTGGTATCCATAATTTTCTTATCTGTAACAGAAAAACGACCAACACCCTGATTGATACAGATTTTTTCCAATTTAGGAACCTGCATTACAGTTTTGTACTGAAATTTTTCTTTTAGTGCATTTACAACTTCTTCTTTGTATTTGCTTTTTAATCTTGGTGTAGCCATTATTTAATCTCCTCTCCTGAAATTTTAGCAACTCTAACTAATTTACCATCTGCGTTAAGTTTACGACCTACGCGGGTAGTTTTACCAGATTTTGGATCAACCAACATCAAGTTAGAAATGTGAAGAGCAGCTTCTTTTTTAATAATACCACCGTTTGGATTAGCAGCATTTGGTTTAGTATGTTTAGATACTAAGTTGATGCCTTCCACAATGGCTCTGTTTTTATCTGTAAGTACTGAAAGTACTTTTCCTTGTTGACCTTTTGAATCGCCAGCAATGACTTTAACTAAATCTCCTGTGCGGATTTTAAGTTTTGATGGTGTATTTACTTTGTTTCCCATTTTATAATACCTCCGGTGCTAATGATACAATTTTCATGAATTGTTTTTCACGTAGTTCTCTCGCAACCGGGCCAAAGATACGTGTACCTCTTGGCTCATCCTGTGCGTTCAATAATACAGCAGCATTATCGTCAAAACGGATATAAGAACCATCTTTACGACGGATTTCTTTTTTAGTTCTTACAACAACTGCTTTAGAAACTGTACCTTTTTTAATGTTACCAGAAGGTAACGCGCTTTTTACGGTAACAACTACTTTATCACCAATTGAAGCATAACGTTTGCCGGTTCCACCTAGCACACGAATTACCAATACTTCTTTTGCGCCGCTGTTATCAGCAACGTTTAATCTTGATTCCTGTTGTACCATCTTATTTAGCTCTTTCTAAAATTTGTACCAATCTCCAGTTCTTGTTTTTACTCAAAGGACGAGTTTCCATAATTAATACCGTATCACCGATACCGCACTCATTTTTCTCGTCGTGAGCCATAAATTTGGTAGTTTTCTTTACGAACTTACCATAAATCGGGTGTTTTACTTTACGTTCCACGCTCACTACAACAGATTTATCCATCTTGTTGCTTACCACTAACCCGGTTCTTGTTTTTCTTAATTGTCTTTCCATGTCGACTCTCAAATTATTTAGTTTCAGTAGCTGACTCAGTGTTTTTCACTTTAGTCAACTCAGTGTTTAAACGGGCTATGTCTTTCCTTACTTTTGCAATACGTGAAGGATTTTCGATAGCTGAAATAGTGTGAGCGAACTTCAATTTTGATAAGTTCTCTTTTTCTTCCGCAATCTTAGCTACTAATTCTTCTTTTGAAAGCCCTGTGATTTCTGAATTTTTCATTTTTCTTTTTCTTTTACGTTGAGTGTAGCGGTTATAATAAACAAGTATTTACAACATTCACCTCAACACTTTACTATGCTTCTACGTAATCTCTACGTACTACGAATTTGGTTTGGATCGGTAATTTCTGAGCAGCTAAACGCAATGCTTCTTTAGCAACTTCTAAAGGCACACCTTCAGCTTCGAAAATTACGCGTCCAGGTCTTACAACTGCTACCCAATATTCAGGAGCACCTTTACCTTTACCCATACGTACCTCAGCAGGTTTTTTAGTTACCGGTTTGTCCGGGAAGATCCTGATCCATACTTGGCCTTCACGTTTCATGAAACGAGTTACGGCAATACGGGCAGCCTCTATCTGACGACTTGTGATCCAAGTAGCTTCTAGAGATTTGATACCGAAAGATCCGAATGCTAACTCAGCTCCACGAGAAGCTAAACCTTTCATTCTGCCTTTTTGCATCTTCCTGAACTTCGTTCTTTTTGGCTGTAACATTTTATTTTGTTCTAATCGTTAAACGATGTTAATAAATCAATTATTTACGAGGACCTCTGTTAGCGCCTGCGCCACCACCTCTGTTTGCACCACCTTGGCCTGGACCACGACCACCGCCTTGGTTTCCACCACGTCTGTCGTTACCACCGCCACGATTATCTCTTCCACCACCACGGTTATCTCTTCCACCGAAAGCTGGTTTATCTGATGCGCCTTTTGGACCGTTGTTTGTTGCACCAATGTTTGGAGACAAATCACGTTTTCCATAAACCTCACCTTTACAGATCCAAACTTTAACACCTATTTTACCATAAGTAGTTAAGGCTTCAGCTAAAGCGTAGTCAATATCAGCACGGAATGTATGCAAAGGCACTCTTCCTTCTTTGTACTGCTCAGTACGTGCCATCTCAGCACCACCTAAACGACCAGAAGTCATGATTTTGATACCTTCAGCACCCATACGCATGGTTGATGCGATAGAAGATTTCATTGCTCTACGGAATGAGATCCTTGCTTCTAATTGTTTTGCAACACCTTCTGCAACTAATTGTGCATCAAGTTCCGGGCGTTTAATTTCGAAGATGTTAATTTGAATTTCCTTTTTAGTCAATTTCTTTAACTCTTCTTTGATTTTATCAACCTCGGCACCTGCTTTACCGATTACAATACCCGGACGAGCTGTGTGGATGGTAACCGTGATACGTTTTAACGTACGCTCGATAACCACTTTTGCAACACCGCCTTTTGCGATACGGGCAGAAAGGTATTTTCTTATTTTCTCATCTTCAACTAATTTATCGGAGTAGTTGTTGCCACCGAACCAGTTAGAATCCCATCCTTTGATAATTCCTAACCTGGCACCTATTGGATTTGCTTTTTGTCCCATTTCCTAATTAGTTTTGAGTTGTTTCTGTGTTTTTACTATCTACAATCAGCGTTACGTGGTTAGAACGTTTACGAATTCTATATCCACGGCCTTGAGGAGCTGGACGTAAGCGTTTTAACTGACGGCCACCATCAACCATTACTGTTTTTACAAAAAGTTGGTTTTCTTCAGGGCGGGCACCTTCATTTTTAGATTCCCAGTTTTTGATAGCAGATAATAATAATTTCTCAACTCTTATTGCTGCTTCTTTATTGGTAAACTTTAAAATGCTTAATGCTTTCTCTACACGTTCACCTCTGATAAGATCTACAACCAAACGCATCTTACGCGGTGAGGTTGGACAATTGTTTAATTTTGCTATTGCTTCCATTGTCTAATTATTTTTTCTTTTCAGCGTGTCCTCTGAATGTTCTGGTTGGAGCAAATTCTCCCAACTTGTGACCAACCATGTTTTCTGTAACATACACAGGGATAAACTTGTTACCATTGTGTACTGCAAATGTATGATTAACGAAATCTGGTGATATCATTGATCTGCGAGACCAAGTTTTGATTACAGACTTTTTGCCTGAATCATTCATAGAGTTTACTTTTTTCTCTACGTTATGGTCAATATAAGGTCCTTTTTTTATCGAACGAGCCATTATTTCTTCCTTCTCTCTATGATGTAACGATTAGAATATTTTTTAAGTTCTCTGGTTTTGTAGCCCTTAGCTAAAACACCATTTCTTGAACGTGGGTGACCACCTGATGATCTACCTTCACCACCACCCATTGGGTGATCTACTGGGTTCATCGCTACCGGTCTAGTTCTCGGACGACGGCCCAACCAACGTTTACGACCTGCTTTACCTAATACTTCGTTTGCGTGATCTGAGTTAGATACAGCACCGATAGTAGCCAGACAAGTAGTCAAGATTAAACGGGTTTCGCCTGAAGGCATTTTTAAAGTAGCATATTTACCATCGCGTGCAGCTAATTGTGCATAAGCACCTGCACTACGAGCCAATTGTGCTCCTTTTCCAGGGTGGATCTCCACGTTGTGGATGATAGAACCTAATGGAATGTTCGATAATTTTAAAGTGTTACCTACTTCTGGAGCTGCTTTGTCGCCCGATAATAATACCGAACCAACTTGCAATCCTTCAGGAGCGATGATATAACGCTTCTCGCCATCTGCATAGTGTAATAATGCGATGCGGGCAGTACGGTTTGGATCGTATTCAACAGTAGCTACTGTTGCAGGAATATCGAATTTATCGCGTTTGAAGTCGATTAAACGATATGATTTTTTGTGACCACCGCCCATGTAGCGCATAGTCATTTTTCCTGTATTGTTACGTCCACCAGACTTTTTTGATGATACAACCAATGATTTTTCGGGCTTGGTTGCTGTAATCTCCGTAAAACTAGCACCAACTCTGAAGCGGGTACCTGGAGTAACTGGTTTAAATTTTCTTAAGCCCATAGTTATAATGAATTATTAAATTAAAGGGTTGCGTAATAATCTATTGTTTCGCCGTCTTTTAACGTTACGATTGCTTTTTTGTATTTCGGGCTACGGCCTGATACAAAACCTGCTTTAGTGTAACGAGATTTAGCTTTTCCATCAACAACCATTGTATTCACTGCAACGATGGTTACACCGTACAATTTCTCAATAGCAGCTTTGATTTGGATTTTGTTAGCCTTGTGGTTAACACTGAACGTGAAACGGTTAGATTTCTCAGATAAAGCTGAAGCTTTTTCGGTTAATATTGGTTTTTTTAAAATTTCCATATTATTTGGCAAACGCCTCCTCCAAAGTTTTAACAGAATCAGCAGTTAACACAAGTACACCAGCGTTTAATACATCATAAGTATTTAAATCTGCTGCAGAGATTACTTTAGTTTTCTGAACGTTTCTGCTTGATAAATAGATATTATTATTTTGTGCAGGTAAAACCAACAAAGTTTTTTGATCATCTACTTTTAAAGCAGCCAATAAACTTGTGTAGTTTTTAGTTTTAATCGTATCGAAGTTAAAATCTTCTAAAACTACCACGTTATTGTCTTTTGCTTTGTAAGCTAAAGCAGATTTACGTGCTAATGATTTTAATTTCTTATTCAATTTAAAACTGTAATCACGTGGCTGAGGACCGAAAACACGACCACCACCGTTAAATAACGGAGATTTAATGCTACCAGCACGGGCACCACCTGTACCTTTTTGTTTGTATAGTTTGCGGGTTGAACCAGCAATCTCATTACGTTGTTTAGATTTGTGAGTACCTTGACGTTGGTTAGCCAAATACTGTTTAACATCTAAATAAATCGCGTGGTCGTTAGGCTCGATACCAAATACCGATTCAGGAAGTTGCACCTTGGCACCTGTTTCTTTACCTGAAATGTTTAATACTTTAACTTCCATCTGATTATTTGTCTAAGATTACGTAAGAACCTTTAGCTCCTGGAATGGAACCACTAACTACTAATAAGTTTTGCTCAGCATAAACTTTCAAAACCTGTAAGTTCTGAATTTTTACCCTGTCTCCACCTGTTCTTCCAGCCATGCGCATTCCTTTGAATACACGTGATGGAAATGATGATGCTCCCAATGAACCTGGGGCACGTAAACGGTTATGCTGACCGTGAGTCTGCATACCAACACCGGCAAATCCGTGGCGTTTTACAACACCTTGAAAACCTTTACCTTTTGAGGTACCTACAACATCAACAAAATCGCCTTCTGCGAATGCATCAACGGTTACCACATCACCTAAATTAAGTGAAGTTGTAAACGAATCGAATTCTACCAGCTTGCGTTTCGGAGTTGTGTTTGCTTTCGCGAAATGGCCTTTTAACGGTTGAGTTGTGTTTTTCTCTTTTTTCTCATCGTAACCCAGTTGGATTGATGAATACCCGTCTTTTTCTTCGGTCTTTACTTGTGTAACTACACAAGGCCCAGCCTCGATTACCGTACAAGGAATGTTTCTTCCTTCGGCATCAAAGATACTGGTCATTCCTACTTTTTTTCCAATAATTCCTGACATTTTATCTTTTCTTTTTAACACCCATCGAAGCAGTAGGGCTTCGTTCAAGGTGGTTGTACATCCCCCGAAAGGGACGGCAAAGATAGGCAAGAATTATTAATTTTCAAATAGTTAGCTAAATATTTTTTCAAATAAATTGCTGATATGATGGGATTTAACTGAAAAATGGATGTTAATGAGCCATCCTGATGCTGAAACCAACTGTTACAAACCTGATTAAAAGCAATTTATATAGCTTTTTAAAATAAAAAATGCTTTGAAAAGAAGTTAAAATTAACATTTTAAACCTGATCTTCAGCCTTATTATCAATTGCTTCACAAATATGATATATTGCCAACCCATTACAGCCATAAAGATCCGACTCGGCTACTAATAAATCACCGCAAATTAGGGCCATTATCATGTCTTTTTTTAATAAGAAATACTCACATAAGGCCGAATAGAAAAACATAAACTCACCGTCTGAAAAAGTTTCCCGGTCCGGAAAGCCCTGATCGATATAATATTGCTCATTTAACAACTTAAATCCTTTTTCAATATCCTTATCTATCATAGCCGCATGGGCAACAAAAAACCTGAGGTATCAAAAATCAGGAAAACGTTCCATCCCCTCTTTTAATACTGCATTTGCCTCATCGCTAAGTGCCGCATTTATATTGTAAAAATAACTCCGCATAAATATGGGTTATTAGGATGCTCGGTTATAAGCTTTTAATCTGTTCTAAATTTTCTTCAGATTTTTCATCAAAAAGAACTCCATAATCATCAATGCAATCTGCGATTTCATCCTCAAGCGCTTCATTAACACTAAAGTTCTAGGGCATAACCATTGTATTCAAATCTCGGATAAACGGTCTTCATTCAATGTTGGCAGGTTTTGTTTACGAAGTATATTTATATAAGCGCCTGCAGAAATAGAAAAACGTTGCTTTAAATCCGGAGTTTTTCTCCCTTCCAGGATGTCGTCAAATTATGTACCCATATCAAAATCCTCATCCTCTTCAAACCCACCCCCATCATAGTAAAATAGGTAATTTCCCTGTCCAACATTTTTATCCAGCATGGCTAGTATTTGATTTATTTTAGCAGGACTATCATTTGGGCCAACATAATAGGCAGGCACACCGTTTTGTCCAAATTCAATATCAATCAAGGGGATGTGATCATCATCTTCTTCTAATATAAATTGAGCAACCGTCCAGTCTTTATGCGGTTTGAGGCCGCAGTCATTCGCGAAAGCTACCGCTCCGTAGATGATATTATGCGCCTGATTGTATTCAATTTCTTCGCCTTTGATGTAATCTATAAGGTCGAACATTTCATCTTCAGATACATTGAACTTAAAAAAGGCGTCCTTAACCCCTAAACATTTCAAATCAACCAGATAAAAACCAATGGTCACATTTCCATTAGTATGTTTCCGGCTTACCAATATATTGGCCATACCCGACTCTTCCCAATCCGAATTGATGTAGCAGCTACCTAGTTGTAATCCCCTAGCCCGGGCTTTAATAAAATTCTCCGGTTTTTGGAACAATTGAACAGTTTTACCTGATTTTGCCATTGGCTCTGTTTTTTTTCAAGTATCAAACAGCAATTGTAG
The DNA here is from genome assembly GCF_900100705.1 of Pedobacter terrae. Classification (GTDB taxonomy): domain Bacteria; phylum Bacteroidota; class Bacteroidia; order Sphingobacteriales; family Sphingobacteriaceae; genus Pedobacter; species Pedobacter terrae. Next base: position 46,947 of record NZ_FNCH01000011.1, on the reverse strand, counting down.
CTGTTTAATTTTAATATCTGATAAAATTAATGCGCAATCCCGCCGTTTAAGCTAATGGTTATAATAGCCAAAATAATAAATCCTATCAGTACATATAGGTAATCGCGCTCGATCAAAAAGCTAAAAATTGCGAAGACGATCCGCGCAATCGGCGTAAAAATAAGCATCAGTATGCCAAACTGTACAATAGCATCACCCTGAAAACTAGCTACGCCTTTAAATATACCTGAAATGGAAGAAAACTTACTAAGTTCCGGTTTGAAAACTTTATAATCCGTAATGGCTCCTTTGTTATGGAGGAGGAAAATGGCACCGCCGATTAAAACGATGGACATCGAAATGATTACACCTGCACGTAAAAGTGTGCCGAGAATGACCTGGATATCCTTGTCGTTCAGATTTTCTTTTTTTGCTGTATCCATTATAATCCACTTATTCCTTTATAAATCATCTGCAATGCCAAAAAAGCAACTACAATGGCAAACGCAATTTTAAGTTTATCGGTTTTGGCCTTTACCAATACTTTCGAGCCCACGGTTGCCCCTGTTAAAACACCAATACATACCGGCATGGCAATACCAGGATCAATCTGGCCACGGTGCAGATAAACTACTGCACTGGCCGCTGCCGTAACGCCCATCATAAAATTACTGGTTGTGGTTGATACCTTAAAGGGTAATCGCATAATATTATCCATTGCAATTACCTTTAGGGCTCCACTCCCAATACCGAGTAAGCCTGATAAGGTTCCAGCAAAAAGCATCATTAAAAAACCACCGGGAACATTTTTTACTGTGTATGGATGGTCTATTCCTTTATCAGGGTAAGAGCTGTTGAGTCTAAAAAACCTGGCCCATTTATCTGTATTTTCCAAAGTAGTATGATCTACCTTTTTCTTTAAAGTCATGATAGCCGAAAAGATTAAAATACAGCCAAACAGAATAGCAATATAATTTGCATTGAGGTAAACGGCCACAATTGCACCGCAAATGGCTCCTATAGTGGTGGCGATTTCTAAAAACATCCCGATACGGATATTAGTGATGCCTTCTTTTACATAAGCAGCTGCAGAGCCTGAAGAAGTCGCAATAACCGAAACAATGGATGCACCAATTGCATAGTGAATGTCAACACCTAAAGCGAGTGTAAGCAACGGAATGATGATTACTCCCCCGCCTAAACCAGTTAGCGAGCCCAATAACCCGGCTAAAAAAGCACCTAACAAAACGATAATGGTAAACAGCAAAACCGACATGTAGGCAAATATAAAACACTTGTTTTGGTGAAACGAAGGTTTTAGGGAATAAAATAAAGTCTATATGTTATATGGATGATGTAAGATGGGAGATAGAACGTGGAAGCTGTGCCATCCCAATTTTGGAACATATGAATGAAAAATCAGGTTGGTTAACTAACTACATTTATATCTTCAAATGCCTGGTATTCATTATCAAAAAGGAAATTATAAAGCGTGTATGATTTATCAAATGAATTACCATCGGTACCGTGTGGATATCCGCCATTAATTTTACGGTTAAACAGCAACCCATGGTTAACAAATTTATGATCCGGAAAACAGTTTTCGGTTATCTTTTTAAGCCTTTGCACTACATCTCCCGCATCAGTAATATGGCCAATTGATGAAGAAACAGCAAACGAAATTGATCTGGGCCCATCAGGTTCTGCACTTAAGGTTTTATGCGAAATTAACTCTTCGAAAAAATGGTATAGTAATTTGTTAAAAGAGATACCCGCAAACTTAATTTATAATTCAAATCTACTTCCCGATACTCTATTTTGGGAAAGCGAATATCCATTGCATAATTGGGAAATTGACGATGATAACTATTCAGCACTGTGAGTTCATTGAATGCAGCCCTAACATCATGATCAAGCTGAATGCCTGCTGCAGGAAGTGTATTGCTCATAAGCCGCTCTATTTTATCTTTTATAATAGCGGTAAGCTTGCCATAGCCTGGGTACGCCTCATTTATATCTCTTGTACCTATCGGATAATATTGGTAAACAGCCTGAACTAAATTGAAAAACGGGTTATTGCCGACTGAGATTTTTATTTCTGGTACCATAATTAAATACAAAACTTAAATTTTAAAAAAACTGTCAACTTGTACATGCTGCTAAAGTATTTAAGCATCATTTTCTGCATAATAAATAACCCTATTGACTTTGTCATCATTAGAATTATAGTTATCAGTATTCTGTAATCCCCCTAAAAAATCCTGAATAATAAACATTTCTAAAAAATATGTAAATCCAATGCACTTTGAATTAGAAATTTGATTTAAATCCAGCTCCATTTCTTCTGTCGATAATTTCAAAACTAAGGCTTCAGAAAATGATTGAAACCTATCATCAGGTTTTTTAGCAAAAACTACATGAATCGTTTCGTCAGAGTCGACATATTCATTATGACTTAAAATAACCTCACTTAGTTTCATATAATGACTTATTATAGTATTTAAAAAATTTAATATTCAGAAATGCTAGCCGTTTACACCATAAAATTGTATTGTACAGACTATTGTTAAGCCATTTAATTATGCTTTATAATAGAGCTTACTTTCTTTATCTATATCAACTTCCCGAAAACTTTCTAACAGCTCAAAAGCGATTTGTCTAACGGTTTCCGCTATCGGAGAAATAGTTGATTTGTTGCCATTAGCATCCTTTACTGTCCATCCTGAAGTATTCAGTAATAATGGACCGGAATTGGCGAGTGATTTAATTATTTTAGCTCTGGTAAAAGCAATTCCATCCGAATCAATAATTACTTTTTTATTGTTCCACCAGTTCTCTTGCGATACTTTTTTTAACGCCGAACGATCTGATTTGGAAAAATAATCCCATCCTTTACCAGCCTTGTACTCTAGTTTTAACAAACCGATAAAATTGGTCAGGCTTTTAGTGTTATAAATCTCGGAACTGCAATACAGATTAAGGTGACCCAATTTAAGCTGGCTAACCAATGATTTTGAATGATCTGAATTATGAAAAATCAAAGCAACTTTTTGCGCAATTGATAAAATAACATCACCAGATCCATTATCGTATTCAACACAAAGTATTTGTATCTCTTCTAGTTGTTGTTGCAACAGCGAAATCAATTCAGGTTTATTTAAAGTGGTTTTCATACTCAATGGTTTATTTACCTAATCGTTTAATCATCTCCGCACTTAAATCCCTGCCATCATTCAGCCGGTTGGCAAAAAATGATTTGGCCGCTTCAAAATGTTCTTTATATCCCTTTAAATCTCCATAACCGATAATTGATGCCCATTCATGCACCGCAGTATGGAATTCCAAATCATCGCCACGGATTGATTTGTCATATAATGCCGTATTGATCGATTCTTCGAGCATGGCCTCATTTTTAAAAAGGTATTCGGCAATGCCCAACCTTAATTTAAAGGGCGGTGTTTGGCAGATCAGGTTATCATAAGGGTTTACGCCCATTTTATACCAGGCATACACCATACTCAATAAACTGAGGTGCGAATTGGGTTTCTGCTTATGGTCTGCATCAGATAGGCTGAACTCTTTCATGATATTATCATCCAAAAGCAAAAGCGAACGGCTCTCATGGAAAACGAAATCGCGGGCTGCATAAATTTTCTCCCTGAATTCCTTTTCATTTTCACAGATCATCAGCTTAAAAAGTTCAGATTCTGCCTGGGCATAGTATTTAACCTGTTTTTGCGCATAAGGGTTTAGAATGGCCAAACCGGCATAGATGTGCGATTTATAGCTAAAAATCCTCAGGGTAGTCAGGATCTTCACATTATCGATTCCACCTGCGTAAGCAGGATTATCCCATGGGAAGAAACCGGCATTTTTCCAGGCAGAACCCATGCTCTCAAAACCCATGTGCGTAACCGCTTGCGTATCGGCCACAATACGGTCGTGTTCGCGGTAGTCATCCATTTCGATAATGTTCGATTTTAAAGACTGATAAACTTCTAATGCCTGTGCATAAACCTCATCGGTAGCGCGGTGTCGCACCACCACAAGCGTTTGCCCCTCTGGACTGAAAGCAGGACCGTGCAAAGAATGACAGGTTACAATCTGTGTATCTAGCGAAAGGTGTTTTTCAAAAGCAGCAATTTCGGGGTGTTTAACTGATGTTTGGCCCGAAACAATTGCGCCATACTTGGTAGAGCGTGCAAAAGTAGCCACCACCTCATCAATTTTTTCGGCTTCAACGCAGTAAATGATAAAATCAGATTTACGTGCTACCTCATGGCCATCAATTAAAATTTCAATCCCCTTAGGTTCAAGCTCATTCTTTAAATCTGTAAAACGCAAGGGCATATCTGCCCCACATACCTTATAACCAGCATTTACAAACGATAAAGCATACAATTTGCCCATATCGCCCATACCAATAATTCCTATTTGCATGAAACAAATGTAACCTATCGTAAATAAATTTATAATAAAACTTAGATAAAATTGTTATTTAGAATGTTAAACCAATATAATTTTATCGATTTGCCAAAATCTTAAACAATTTTATTAACCGCAAATAGATAAAAATGTAGTTTTACAAGCTAATACCTATATTTAAACTATGCAGAAAATTAAACACACCCTATTGTTTTTAGGCGCTATGCTATTTTTAAACGTTGCGTTTGCGCAAACCGCTCCTGACACGACCAAAAATACCGACCCATCACTAAACGGTCAGTATCAGTTTATGTTAAAAAAATCTAAAAGTTTGTATGGCGCCAAGCTGATTAATCCAAACCGCTTATCCTCCTTATGGAAAAGTGTTAATGATACACTAAAAAAGGAACGCAAACAATTACAGGAAGCCAGACAGGAAATTAAGGCACAGGCTGGCAATATTTCGAGTTTAAAAGGTGAAGTTACGGGAAAAGAAAGCTCACTAGCCAACGCTACGGCCTCAGTAAACGAAATTAAGTTTTTAGGAATTTCATTTAATAAAGGTACTTATAATACCATTGTTTGGAGTATTATCATCGTACTGGGCATCGGTTTGGCTTTTATTATTTTCCAATCCGGAAAGTTAAGGCATGAGGCCAAATATAGGACTGAACTCTACCAGGAAGTGGCCGATGAGTTTCAGGCACATAAGGTAAAGGCAAAAGATAAAGAAATGAAACTTGCGCGCGAATTGCAGGATGAGCGTAATAAATGGGATGAAGGCCGGGGAAGATAAACGCTATCCACAAATCAATTCGGAGTTTTTTGCTTCCGGAACCATACTAAGAAGATTCAAAGTGGTGTCAGATGGTAACATCTGACACCACAGATAAAAAATAATGATTTGAAAAACAGATCATTATTAAGTTAAAACAACTACGTTTCTGAAGGGAATGATATCCCCTTAATATTCCGGTATAAATCTACAGCATATAGGTCTGTCATTCCGGATACAAAGTCTAATACACTTTGTATAATAGAATAAATATCAGTCAAATCGGTATGATATTGTTTAGGAATAAGTTTAACCAGTTTTTTATAATAGTGTGTATTATTATGAATAAGTGCAGGCACAAACTCTTCTAATAAACCGGCCATAATTTTATAACCTGCCACTTCTTTCTGTATTACTGAAGAGAAATTGTAAATACGTTCTACTGAGATTTTTTCTACTGCTTTCCAGGCCGAAATATAAGGTTCGGGTAGTAAATCAGTTAAACTATGATTAAGTTGCCCCTTTAATAGTTTTTCTTGTTCGCTAAAAAATATGGCTGCACATTGGTTTGTTAAGGTATTAATTGCTTTAGCACGAAGCAAACCAATTTTGGCATCATCGTCTTCGTAATCGTTTTTTAATCGCTCTTCTATTGTTGTTGAATTGGCAAAAGGTAACAGGAAACCTTTTACTTCTTCATAAGAAAGTATCTTGAGGCGGTGTGCATCCTCCAGATCGATAATGCTGTAACAGATATCATCTGCCGCTTCTACCAGGTAAACTAAAGGATGGCGTTTATAAATAAGGTACTCACTATCTTCCTGTGCCAAGTGAAGTTCGGTAGCAATCTTTTTAAAACTTTCCTCTTCTGATTGGAAGAAACCATATTTTTTACGGTGAAGCAAACCTTTCTGTTTACCGGCAATGGAGGCACATGGATATTTGGCTATAGAAGCCAATGTAGAATAGGTGAGCGCATAAGCATCATTCCCCTTTCCCTTTAAAGGATGTGTAAGGATACGGATGGCATTGGCATTTCCTTCGAAATTAATTAAATCGTGCCACTGCGATTCACTCATTTCTTTCTGATAAACCTTGCCATCACCATCGGTGAAATAGCGCGAAATGGCTGCTTCTCCAGAATGTCCAAATGCTGGGTTACCCAAATCATGCGCTAGTGCGGCGGCAGCCACAATATTGCCTACTTCATTAATTAATGGAACGTTTTTAATGAGTTGCGGTTGGTGCTCTTCTATACCTTTTAAAAATATATTTGCCATAGAACTCGCCACACTTGCCACTTCTAAACTATGTGTTAACCGATTGTGTACAAAAACACTCCCCGGTAAAGGGAAAACCTGGGTTTTATTCTGCAGTCTTCTAAATGGCGATGAAAAAATCAACCGGTCGTAATCACGCTGAAAATCTGAACGTGCCCGATCTGTGCTGGCACCATATTGTTCTTGTCCGTATCTTTTATTAGAAAGTAAATATTTCCACTCCATTTATCCCGTTGGCATTTAAAATTTGGTGCAAGTTAAACAAAACGCCAAAATGGTTAAGCATAAAGCTTCAGGTAAAATTTATCAAACAAAACTAATTGTTATTGATTTATCCAGATTCAAACCATTTAGCGCCTGCCCTGTTTATTTATAAAATGATAACAACATGAAAACGAGCATCTATAATAAAAAAGAGCATATGGAAGGTTATGTAGGATCAGGTGAGGAACAATCAGAAAAATCTGACGTACAAAAAGCCTTTGAGGATGGTAATGATACCAATGTGGTAACCAGTTATGGTAAGGAGCCTAGCGAATTGATTAAAGGGAATCCTTTAGCAAAAGACGGGTTAGATAACTCTGGCACACAAGGTAAAGATTCGCTTAGCGATGATGCCTATAATAGCACTGACGAAAACCCAACCTTAGAGAGTGCAGAAAGCCATACCGGAAGTTCATCTGAAGACTTTAAAACGAAAACCGATATTAATGAGGCTGATGAAAACCATGCTTTAAATACGGGAATCTAAAAGAAATTATCAAGGCTTACTCATATAACTGACGTTAAAGATTTACTCGATATATAGGAATAAATTAGGCCCTAGAAACGGGAAAATGACTATGTTTTACCAACGCTTTTTTACTAAATATTATTCTGGTATCAGAAATTGACATAAGTCAATGCATTAAAACCATATTTCTTGTGAATTGATTTTAAGTTTTGGAAATTTGTATCGCTGTAGGATTCGCGACAAATTAAATATAAATCATTAACTAACTACTTAAGGGCATTTGCTACTTAAATAAGGCATTATAGTTGTTGAATTCTAAACTATTTCCATCTACCGGAAAATTCATAAGCATTATAAAGGGATTATTCTACGCGGATAATCTCTTTATAATAAAATCATAAATCTTTCCCGCGCAAACCTTTCTCATCATTTTTGTTTCTGTTTCCAATGTCTTCTCCCTGGCTTAAATTTGAATTAGTTAAATTTTCATTTACGCCCCGGGCAGGATCATTTTCCGAGCTCACTACCTGCGATGCGGCTGGCTCATCTTTACGTTTGAAATCAGCTCGTTTATGTCCATAGGTAGCCTCTCCATTATCCCACTCTATCCCCTCCTCATTGTTGTTAATCCCCTCGTTAGGATCAATATTTTTATTTTCGTTACTTTCCATAGCGATTTATTTTTGTAAATATTCCTATAAGAACAATAGATATGATAGAAAGGTTTAATCTTGAAGCAATTACCTACTATTATAGAACTCTTTGCTCATTTATCTATTTTAGATAATCATGAACTAGCTCACGCCTTTACTTTGATCTATCTCTGTACCACTATCCAGATCATCTTTAGATGAACCATTTTCATCCCGGTGTTTTGGTGGATTTTCCATCCTGCTTTCTTCCAGTTCAGAAAAATCACTGCCTTTTTGATTGGCTACCTCGCCATGTGAGGAAGGTTTATCTTCCAGTTCTTCCGTAGGATCAGCAAAATCCTGTCCTTCAACAGGTAATCCTTCTTGTTCTTTATCTTTACTTGTCATACCAGTACAACCAGTCAGCCGAAGTTTTGTTTTAGAATTGGGTCTATACAAAAAAAGGTCCCGATTTGCATCGGGACCTTCCTGTTCGTTTAAAATCAATTAAACTTTGATTTCAACTTCAACACCGCTAGGTAATTCAAGTTTCATTAAAGCATCAACTGTTTTAGAGTTAGAGCTATAAATATCCAATAAACGTTTGTAGGCGCATAATTGGAATTGCTCTCTAGCTTTTTTGTTTACGTGTGGAGAACGTAAAACAGTAAAGATTTTTTTCTCTGTAGGAAGTGGAATAGGACCACTTACCACTGCACCCGTAGGTTTAACAGTTTTTACGATTTTCTCAGCAGATTTATCTACTAAGTTGTAATCGTAAGATTTTAATTTAATTCTGATTCTTTGGCTCATCTTATTTTTAATTATGGTTTCCTGTTAGAGCTATTAACAACAGAAACCGGATTTATCTTTCAAGGTTGAGGGTGGAAGGCGTAAGGTTTAGGGTTTGAAAACCTTAAACCTTATGCCTTTAGCCTTATACCTTATTAGTCTTCAGATTTAATTCTTCCTTTAGATTTAGCTACTACTTCATCCTGAACGTTTTTAGGCGCTGGCTCGTAGTGGTCAAATTCCATTGTAGAAGTTGCACGGCCTGAAGTGATGGTACGTAACTGCGTTACATAACCGAACATTTCTGAAAGTGGAACTAATGCTTTAATTACCTGAGATCCATTACGGGTATCCATACCTTGTAACTGGCCACGACGACGGTTCATATCACCGATAACATCACCCATGTTTTCTTCAGGGGTTAAGATTTCGATTTTCATGATTGGCTCCATCAACGATGGTCTACATTTAGGTAAAGCTTCACGATATGCCATACGGGCTGCAAGCTCGAATGATAAAGCATCTGAATCGACTGCGTGGAATGAACCATCAATCAAACGTACTTTCATATCAGGAAGCGGATAACCAGCTAGTACACCATTTGTCATTGCAGAAGCAAATCCCTTTTCAACTGAAGGGATAAATTCACGAGGAATTGAACCACCTACAATTTCATTTACGAATTGTAAACCACCTTTTTCAAAGTCAGCATCAATTGGAGAGATTACCACTTTGATATCGGCGAATTTACCACGACCACCTGATTGTTTTTTGTAAACTTCGCGGTGTTCGGTAGTACCGAAGATTGCCTCTTTGTATGCTACCTGTGGCGCACCTTGATTAACTTCTACCTTAAATTCGCGTTTTAAACGGTCGATTAAGATATCTAAGTGAAGCTCACCCATACCAGAAATTACAGTCTGACCAGTTTCCTGATCTGTCTGAACTCTGAATGTAGGATCTTCTTCAGCTAATTTAGATAAGCCCATACCTAATTTATCTACATCAGCCTGAGTTTTAGGCTCAATAGCTAAACCGATAACTGGCTCAGGGAAGTTCATAGATTCAAGAACGATTGGGTTTTTCTCTTCACAAAGTGTATCACCAGTTTTGATATCTTTAAATCCTACTACCGCAGCAATATCACCAGCAGCCACATTAGGCACAGGGTTTTGCTTGTTAGCGTGCATTTGGAAGATACGTGAGATACGCTCTTTACTTTCTGAACGGGTGTTGTAAACGTAAGAACCCGCTTCTAAATTACCTGAGTAAACACGGATAAAACATAAACGGCCTACAAATGGGTCAGTTGCAATTTTAAATGCTAAAGCTGCAAATGGCTCACTGATGCTTGGTTTTAATAAAACTTCTGCACCTGTATCCGGGTTAGTACCTGTTACACCTTCTGAATCAAGAGGTGAAGGCAATAATTCCATTACGTAATCCAACATGGTTTGCACACCTTTGTTTTTGAAAGATGAACCACATACCATAGGAACGATTTTAGCATCTAAAACAGCTGCACGTAAAGCGTCTAAAACTTCACGTTCAGTGATGGTATCAGGAGCGTCGAAGAATTTCTCCATTAGAGACTCATCATAATCAGCAACTGATTCTAATAATTTTTCTCTCCACTCCGCAACCTCATCAATCATATCATCAGGGATTGGCACTTCAGTAAAGGTCATACCTTTATCATGCTCATTCCAAACAATACCACGGTTGTTGATCAAATCAACCACACCTTTAAATCCGTCTTCAGCACCGATAGGTAATTGCAATGGAACTGCATTACTACCCAACATGTCTTTAACCTGTTTAACTACTTTTAAGAAGTCAGCACCAGAACGGTCCATTTTGTTAACAAAACCGATACGGGCAACATTGTAGTTGTTAGCTAAACGCCAGTTAGTTTCTGATTGAGGCTCAACACCATCAACAGCCGAAAACAAGAACACTAAACCATCTAATACACGTAACGAGCGGTTTACCTCTACGGTAAAATCCACGTGTCCCGGTGTGTCGATAATATTCATGTGATAGTTCTGGTTTCTGTATTTCCAGTTAACTGTAGTTGCAGCAGAAGTAATGGTAATACCACGCTCTTGCTCTTGTGCCATCCAGTCCATTGTTGCAGCACCTTCGTGCACCTCACCAATTTTGTGACTTACACCAGCATAATAAAGGATACGCTCAGTTGTTGTGGTTTTACCCGCATCAATGTGAGCCGCGATTCCAATATTTCTTGTAAATTTTAAATCTCTTGCCATGTTATGTTTTTGATTTATCTGATTTTAAATGATTACACCGATTATGTAAAAACAAATCGGTGTAATTTATCTAATCAGTATAATCTTCTAATTAAATCTGTGTAATCTTACTAATCTGTTAATTCTAAACTAGAATCTGAAGTGAGAGAACGCTTTGTTAGCTTCAGCCATTTTGTGCGTATCTTCTTTCTTCTTAACAGCAGCTCCTTCACCTTTAGCAGCAGCTACGATTTCACCAGCTAATTTCTCTTTCATCGTTTTTTCACCACGACGACGAGCGTATAAAATTAACCATTTCATACCTAAAGCAGTTTTACGCTCTGGTCTAACCTCAGTTGGAACCTGGAAGTTAGCACCACCAACACGACGAGATTTAACCTCTACAGCTGGCATAATGTTAGTTAACGCGCGTTTAAATACTTCTAAACCGTTTTCACCTGCTTTTTTCTCAGCAATTTCAACAGCATCGTAAAAAATTGAATAAGCGATAGATTTTTTTCCATCGTACATCATGTTGTTTACAAAACGGGTTACCTGAACATCATTAAATTTTGGATCAGGAAGAATAATTCTCTTTTTTGGTTTTGACTTTCTCATTTCTTATTTCCTCCCGATTATTTTTTCTTTCCTTTTGCAGGTGCAGCAGCTGCCTGACCTGGTTTAGGACGTTTAGTACCATATTTAGAACGACGTTGGTTACGACCAGCAACGCCTGATGTATCTAATGCACCACGGATGATGTGGTAACGTACACCTGGTAAATCTTTAACACGACCACCACGGATCAATACAATAGAGTGCTCCTGTAAGTTGTGACCTTCTCCAGGGATGTAAGCATTCACCTCTTTACCGTTCGTTAAACGAACACGGGCTACTTTACGCATTGCTGAGTTTGGTTTTTTAGGGGTAGTGGTGTACACACGTGTACATACACCTCTTCGCTGTGGACAGCTGTCCAACGCTGGAGACTTACTCTTGAACTCCAGTGCTACTCTACCTTTTCTAACTAATTGTTGAATGGTTGGCATTGTGCTTTTTTATGTTTTTTATTTAAAAAATTTACCGCTCCCCCGGCATCCTTACAGATAGCCCATAAAACGGACTGCAAAAGTAGAACAATTCTTTTTAAAAATCAAGGGGTTAGCGCAAAAAGTTTTCAGTTGGCAGTTGCCAGTTTGAAGTTGAAGATTAAGGAGTTGCAGTTCTTCCTTTCCCTTATCGTCATTGCGAACTGAAGAAGAGGCGATGATGATGGCGTGAAGCAATCTTTTTCACCTTAACATTCAAGCCACCCAGGCATTGTTTCATCATTGTTATACTCTAATTTGGAGAGCAGTTTCAGCCATCCTTAGGCTGGGTCCGGCCCAGCTAATGTTACAAGCTCGTGAATACCTCGATTTCCACGTATATTGGGTTTAGGTTGCAATTAGGTTTCTAATATTAACGTGTTTCCTGCAAAGTTTAAAGAAGATCAGTTTGCCTGCGGGGTTTCGCGATATTTAATAAATAGCACTGACAGTTTAATAAGCACCAATCAAACTACTGGCCGGAATATTCAAAACCTCATGCAATTTTCGAATCATACTTAAGCTGAGCTTGCGTTTACCACTCAATATTTCAGATTGGCGACTGCGGGCACCTAGAATTTTAGATAGTTCACTTGGTGCTTTACCCAGTTGTTCTAACCTAAATTTGATGGCTTCAATTGGAGATGGCGGTGCGATTGGATAATGGCTTTCTTCATAATGTTCTATTAATAATGTTAACAAATCCAACTCATCAGCTTGCCTGGTATTTAAATCAAGATTTTTTTGCATTAACAGGTAAGCCTTTTCTAAAGCCAACTCATACTCCTCCTCTGTTTTAATTATTTTTAACATATTTTACCTCCTCCACATTAATTTTATCATAATTAGCATGCGTGCCAATCCAAACTATAAAAACAATTTTTAATTTAAATTCTATATCGGCAATCAATCTATAATCGTTACCCTTAATATTAAATACAAATCGCTTACCTGTTATAACATCTGCAGTTGCATAAAATTTAATTACATCTGCAGGCATATTCCAATCTTGCTCAACAACCTCACCATACCAAGCCTCTAAACTACCCTTGGCGGTACTATGCTTTCTGTAATATTCAACAAGTGTCTTTTTAGCAATAATCCGCATACACAAATATATTACCAAAATGGTAACAAAACAAATTTATTTTGTGATCTCACAACTCGTAATTTCACAGCGCTACTTAGCCGCCACCACTCAAGTTAGATTGTGATAAAGGGTAAAATACCTGGCTGTTTTTTTATACCCATTATATTAAATACTTTATCTTTAAATAAAAGAAGTAGAATTATTAACCGTTTAGTCCAAAAAATGAAAATAAGAATCACCACCATTATACTTTGTAGCCTTGCATATCTATGTCATGCACAAACTACTTCTACTAAAAGAAAGGCCAATGTAGATTTTGACGCTTACGAAAACCCATACCAAAGGTTAAAGCACACCGTAAAGTAAGCTAGTTGATTTAGCTGCATTTTTAAAAATGGCAAGCGAAAAAGGTACCGTTATTTTAGATACACGCTAAGACAGCCTTTTTAAAAGACAACATATAAAGGAGGCCATTCACTTAAATTTTTCTGATTTCACTCAGCAAAACCTGTTAAAGATCATTCCCCACGCAGATACCGGAATATTAATTTACTGCAATAATAATTTTATCGATGACCAGGTAAATTTCGCCAGCAAAGAGGTTGTACCTGCATTGGTAAAGAAAAAAATAGCACCAATTTCATTGGCCTTAAATATCCCTACTTATATTAACCTATATGGCTATGGATATAGAAATGTGTATGAACTTTCTGAATTGGTAAGCACGCGCGACAAACGGATAACCTTTGAAGGAACCGACAGCCAATAATTGCCCCATAACTCGCAAAAAAGTAAAACTATTACCTGATTTCGATTGATCGTCCTGCTCTGAAAACAAAAAAAGTCTTCCAGTTTACCTGAAAGACTTTCCTTTTTTAAGCTTTAGCTACTTTTTTTGTGTGTTTTTTATGATGATGTTTTTTATGACTTTTTTTAGCCATAGATTTTTCTGTAGTTGGTTTTGCAGGTGCTGCAGTTTGCGCATTAACCGTTGCAAAGGTAAACATGGCTAATAAAGCGATGCTCAAAACTTTAATTGCTTTCATTTTCGAATTGATTAATAATGAATAATCCTTGTTATTTGTTGATTAAATCTCGAAAATCAAAATGAAGATTTAATGAATTATGGTAAGTCGAAACCAAAGGTATAATTTAACCTTTTACCCGTTGGTATATATTCACTAGCCCGTTTTATCAGCAAAAATTCAATCATTCTAAATTTACTCATTCCGTCATTTATTAAACGTATCAAGATATAAATCTTCTACCTTTTTTCTTGCCCAGGGCATTTTTCTTAAAAATTTCAAGCTCGATTTGATTGACTGGTTATTATTGAAACAATCGATCCTGATTAATGATCCCAGTTTTTCCCAACCATAATGCGCGTGGAGGTCGGTTACTATTTTTTCTAAAGTGATACCATGTAAAGGATTGTTCTGTTGCTGTTCGGCCATTTTACAAAGTTAAGGCAAAATTATTAGGGTTTATACTGTGCCATCCAAACATTTGCACCGCCGCAATCAGGATCGTTTACTTTGTGACTGATCACCTCAAATTGGTTTACCTGAAGCAAGTCCTGATATTCAGCTGTAGCCAATGAGGCATGAAAAAGGTTTTCACCTCCGTTCATCCCCCATGCTTCCCCCCGCTCCGTTCCAGATGTAAACAATAAAATACCGTTAGCCTTTAAATGACGCTTAAAAATATCAAACATGTTAGGCTGGTCATCAGCCGGAAGATGGAAAAAGCTATGCCAGGCAATAATTACATCAAATTTTTCATCCAGATCCAGTTCTCGCATATCCTTAATCAGAAACCTTGTGGCCGGGAAGTTGGCCTTAGCCAATTCGATCATGAGCGCACTGGCATCAATGCCTAAAACATTGATGCCATGGCGAATAAAATATTCCAATATGGGTTTCCCATCACCGCAGCCAAGGTCTAAAACCTTTGCATCAGGTGGAAGGTGTTCGAGGATATCATTTAAGTAAGCTTTTTCTACCGAATCGGCGTAACGATTTTCGGCAAACCAGCGACCTATCTTATTGTAAACTTCGTAAACATTGTTGCGTTCCCCTCTTTCCATCTTTAATTTCGATTGTTATTAATATTATTTTAGAGATTTAAAACATCCAGGGCACCCAATGATGCTTTAGCAATGCTAAATTAATCATATTTTGCTTTTTTTTGAAAACCAACGTTCAATGATTCATGGCAAATGCAGCCCTGCCATCCGCTTTACTCCGTTACAATCGTGTTCGCTGCTGTCAGGTTTAGGATGAATGGACCGCTCCGGCATAGCGCCAAAATATCAAGCTATGTTTTAAATCCGGCCAATATCAGATGAGACATCATTTTAACCTGGTTTATAAATTAACCAACAGCCGTAGCATCAATTTCAATGAGCATCCCATTTAAGGCCAGTCTTTGTACCGGAATAAGCGTATTTACAGGAAATTTTTGATCGGGCCAGATTTTATTAGACTCTTCGATCAGGATCTCATGTTTCGCCTCGTCGTAATCGACCACAAGAGTGGTTAACTTGGCAATATTTTCCATTTTCAAACCTTTGCTCGCCAAAGCAATGGCAATATTTTCAAATACGATAGCTACCTGTGTCCTGAAATCGGGACTTAAAACACCATCCGTTTTACTCCCTCCCTGGCCTGCAACAAATACCAGCTGGCTCCGGGCCGGAACTGAGGCCACATGTGAATAGCCATGTGGACGTGGATCGTAAATTCCTTCAGGATTGCTTATTGCTATTAGAGAAGTGCTCATGTTATATATTTTATTGCTAAACTAATTGATATTTGAAATTAATACGTCGGTACTTTGCAATAAAAAACCTCCTGATCTTTTAAAATCAAGAGGTCTGGAATTATTTAAGGTCAGCTTGGTTCCTAATGCCGTTAATTAAAGGATAAATCTTAAAAAGATGTCAACCCTGAGCGTAGTGCTTCACTTAATCACATAGCTTAATTGCCTGAAGCGGTCCATGTATCGTTATCAGGATTCGAATCTGGCAATACTTTATCCGGATCCAAAGTAACCGATTCAATTTCTTCTGTTGTTGGGAAACGAACCAACCAGCTCGTATTTTTCATCCAAACATCAACGGGAACTTTCATGGTTTCGGTTTTTCCACTTTTGGTTTTGATCTGAAGAATAATCGGCATTGGCATTTTCTCCAGGTTCACCACCCTGATATTATAGCTTACCAGTTTACCATCTTGTTTAATTGCCTCAACTCCGGCAATGCCCTGATCCATTTTCCAGCTATTTAACCACCAGCTTCTCCAGAACCAGGCTAAATCCTCTCCTGCTCCATTTTCCATCGAACGGAAGAAATCAAAAGGTGTTGGGTGTTTAAATGCCCAGTTTTTAATGTACTGACGGAAAGCATAATCAAAACGGTCTTCGCCTAAAATCTGGTTTCTCAGGATATCAAGGCCCCATCCTGGTTTACTGTATAGGTTAACTCCGATGTTTCTTTCAGCCATACCATCAGGCATCTGCATAATATTTTCATAAATCGGGTTACCAATTACACTTTTACCAATTCTGTGTAAATCAGCCGGAGGACCGGCGTACTCACCCTTATTAAAGTTTTTCTTCGAAATACCATTGATGAAAGTATTAAAACCTTCGTCCATCCAACCATATTTGCGTTCGTTAGACCCCACAATCATTGGGAACCATGTATGGCCAAATTCGTGATCAATTACGCCCCACGCACTAGCCTTTTTGGCGGTCCAACCACAGAAAACAATACCCGGATATTCCATACCGCCGATATTTGTTGCTACGTTAACAGCCATTGGATATGGATACTCGAACCATTTTGATGAATAATGCTCGATGGTAGATTTTACATACTCTACGCCGCGACCATAAGAATCAATACCATTACTTTCTACCGGTTGTGCAGAAACTGCTAAACCTGTTTTTCCACTTGGCAATTTATACCTGGCAGCATCTAATACAAATGCTTTTGATGAAGCCCAGGCCGCATCGCGTGCATTGATAATTTTAAACTTCCAGGTTAATTTATCTTTAGCCGGGCGTGATTTTGGATCGGTTACTTCTGCTTCGCTACGGATGTGTACAGTAGCATCGCTCAATTTAGCAGCGTTCCATCTTTTTAATTGCTCTGGTGTAAAAACTTCGGCAGGGTTTAACAACTCACCAGAACCCATTACGATATGGCTTGCCGGTGCAGTAATGGCAAAGTTAATATCACCGTATTCGCAATAAAACTCACCGCCGCCCCAATAAGGCAAAGTATTCCAGCCAATTACATCATCATATACACACATGCGTGGAAACCATTGCGCAATGGCAAAAATTTCGCCGTTTTTCGTAGTTAAATGCCCGGTTCTGTCTGATCCTTCTTTAGGTACTATATAAGAATAATCCATTTTAATGGTAACCAGATCGCCGTTCGGAGCCAAAGGCTGATCTAAACGGATCTGCATACGGGTATCTTCAACGATGGAAGTGAACTTTACGGCACCTGCTTTTTGAGCTACACTAATATTCTGGATTTGGTATCCACCATCAAATTTTTCGCCCTGTGCGCCATAACGGCTACGCGAAGGGGTAATGGCATAACCACGTGAAGTTTCTTTAAAAGTATTTTGATCTAATTGCAACCATACATAGGGTAATTTATCGGGACTGTTGTTTTTATAAGTAATGGTAACTGTTCCGCTAACCATGTTTTTGGTTTCATCGAGGTTAGCAGTAATGTTATAATCCACACGGTTTTGCCAGTATTTCGGGCCGGGTGCACCGTTTGCAGAACGGAACTCATTCCCATTTTGTGTATAAAATAGTGGTCCAAATGCTTCAGCAGGATTATAGTTAGTTGCTGGTGCAGGGGTTGTAGTCTGTTGAGCAGATGCTGAAAAAGCAAAAACACAACAAACCAAACCAAAATTAATCAGTTTAGTCAATTTCATGATCATAATAAGGTATAATACTGCGGTAAATATAAAAAATAACCACATAGAGATTTATATGTGGTTATAATGTTACCAATAATGTTGTGTTTATTTTAAAACGCTTTTTAACCCTAATCAAATCAATATTTATTCATACTTATCAATTTTATTAGGTGGTAAGCTTTCATTAGGCAGCCCCTGAAATGAATTCAGGGTGATGAGTTATTTTTTTTAATTGCTCTTTAATTTCGGCAAATCCTGCAATTTTCTTTCTTGAAGAGTTAATTTGTTCCATGCAGCAAAGGCACGTGAGATGTAAAAAGCATAGCGGAATGGTCTTTCGGCCTTTACAGCTTCGATGGAAGGTCTATAAATGATCATAAAGTTCTTGAGCTCATCTCCTTCCAGTTTAGTGAGATCGGTAATAGCCTTTGGTGTGAAATTTTCATCTATTTCATCCTGATACATTTCTTTTTCTTCTAAATCGGCTTCTTTACGCTGTTGTCTTTTATATTTTCCATAACCAAGATTTAGGCTTAAGCCTCCAACTTTATCAGTCATACGCTTACGGTTTAGGTTTCCGCCGGTACCTAACAGCGTATATTTCTCGGCCAATGGATCTTTAGCATCTGTAATCTGACTATTCATCCTTACTGCCGTAATATCTACATCTTTTAAGCTATTTGTTTTAGCGGGCAGATAAATTGTTCTGTTCAAAAGGTTGGTCAGGTAGAGCGTATCGGTATGATAGCCTACTGCAGAAAATTCTAAAAGATCGCCAACATTGGCACTTATGGTATACTTTCCGTCTTTATTTGTACTGGTTGATTTTTTACTGTTCAGATTTCTGATACTAACACCAGGAAGAGAAAGCGTTTTTTTCGAAAAATCGAAAACTGTGCCGGTAGTTACCGTTTGTGCAAAAACAGCTGTAGGCGAGGCCAGCAATAGAAAAATGATCAGTTTGTACATACTCAAAAGTAACTTAGTTCGACATTTAAAATCTGCATTTAACAAACTTTAACATTAGAACAAATGAATCAGGTTAGTGTTTTTAAATAATTGTCATCGTCAAATCCAATCAATATGGCTTTGTTGTTTTGCGCAATAACCGGACGTTTTATGGCGCTGGTATTTTCTTTTAAATAAGCGATCGCCAAATCCTGATTATCGATTTTGGCTTGTTCTTCTTTCGTTAATTTTTTCCAGGTTAAACCTTTACGGTTCAACACCGTTTCCCAGCCAAAAGTATTACACCATTCGTTTAACTTTTCGCTGGTAATGCCTTTTTTCTTAAAATCGTGAAATTCAAAATCAATTTGATGGGCTTTTAACCAATCGAGCGCCTTTTTAACTGTATTGCAATTCGGAATTCCGTAAACGGTCATATTGAATGAATGAATTTTGAATGAGTAAATGATAAATGGAAAAATGTTATATGGATGATGGAAAAAATGAATCCAGCTATCCGTTTCAAAGATAATAAAATTGTTTATCCGTGGTGTTGGATATTGCTATCCGATACAAAGCTGCATGATTGATTTCGCGAATAGTCAGATGGTAAACATCTGCCTGCCCAACAGACACCTAACCGCAAATAAATACATTTACTTAAAAACAAAAGAGTTGTCAACTTTCTAGTGATCGGGCGATGAAAGTTGACAATTCTACAATTCTGATCATTCATCACATTTTTAGACCCATCCATCACATTTTGATTATTGGTATAAATTCTCTTTGTAAAATTGTGCTATAACTTAGAACAAAATGGAAATCCTTTCAGGTCATTCAACTGCTATCAAATCTAGAAATATCAACCAACTTGAGTTTTGGATTTCTACAACATTATTCATCCTTGCTTTAATCAGCATTTGCACACAAACCACTTATGGTTCGGGCGGGTCTTACCGTTTTTCTGAAAGTTCGGTCGAATATAGCATTATGGCGAACTTCTTTCTTCCTGAAATATTTAAGATCAGTATTATCTATTTCAGTTTTTTGCTTTTCAATTTTGTTTCCATGCCTCAACTGGCAAAAGGCCGTAACGTTACAATGAATCTAATCATGACCGTTGCTGTTACTGCATTTTCTATTATCACCTGGATGGTGGCCAATACTTATACGCAAGCGTACAGGATAGTAGAATTTGATGATATAGATAAAGCTTACGATATGTTTTTTGGTGAAGCCTTTACTTATATCTTTTTTCTTTACTTGCTTTTTAATACTTACGCCTATTTTAATGAGGGTGGCATGGCACTTTTTAATAGAATCAATTTTCTAAAGCGCTATAACAAAAATATTATTTCAGAGATATTTGTGACCACTAAAATCTGGCTAATTTCGCTCCTGGTATTTGCTGCAGTAATCTCGTTAAAAATAGATTATGAAATATTGATCGTTTGGTTACTGGTACCACCTGTAAATATTTTCTTCGCCTTCTGTGCCATTTATTATATCATTCCAAATCTTCGTAAAAACTTTAAGGGTTTTGGCCGGTATTTTTGGGGAAATGTAGGTTTAACCATAATCATTTCCATTCTATTGCTGATTATCCTGATCCCTTTTATGCGCAATGGCGAAGTTATACCAGTTACCTTGGTCTTAAATATTATTTGTTTAATCTGTATCACCACACCATCTGCCTGGTATATTTACAAGCATAAATTTGAAAAACTCAGCGAAATCCAGATGCTGAAAACAGAGTTAGGTAAATCGGATGCCAACCTGAATTTTTTAAAGTCGCAGATCAACCCACACTTTTTATTTAATGCATTAAATACACTATATGGAACTGCTTTACAGGAAAATGCAGAAAGAACCGGCGAGGGGATTCAAAAACTGGGCGACATGATGCGTTTTATGCTCCACGAAAATACACAGGACAAAATTTCGCTGACCCGGGAGGTAGAATACCTCAACAATTATATCGATTTACAAAAACTCCGCACTTCACGTTCTGCCGATATCAGAATTGACACCCATATTGAAGAACAATTAAACAATTTGCAGATTACGCCAATGTTGTTGATCCCGTTTATCGAAAATGCATTTAAACATGGGATTAGTTTACAACAACCTTCGTACATTAAAATTACACTTCAAACTAAAGAAAGTACTTTATATTTTGATGTAAGCAACAGCATTTATATCAAGGCAGATCACGATCCCGAGAAATTGAAAAGCGGTATTGGACTTGAAAATGTTAAACAACGTTTATCGTTACTCTATTATGGAAAACATGAATTAATTATCCGCGAAAGTGCCAATGAGTTTTTTGTTCATTTAACTTTGCAGCTGGATTAGTCTATATAAACTAAAAGCAGAAATATCAGTAAAAGATAATGTATTTATAAAAATTCTTATTATTGATCTTGAGATGGCGTCATTTCGAGCGCAGTGCAACGAAGCCGAGAAATCTATATCAGCAGATCTCTCCATTTCGTTTCACTTCAGTCGAGATGACGATTACGTGTAAAGAACAAAATAGACAAAATAAAAAATGATTGCCATTGCTATAGATGATGAACCGATTGCATTAGAGATTATAAAATCGCATGCCTCAAAAGTTCCGTTTATTATTTTGCAGGAAACCTTTACCGATGCTTTTGCAGCCATCACTTATCTACAACACAACAAAGTTGACCTGATTTTTCTGGACATTAAAATGCCCGATATCAGCGGAATCGATTTTTTAAAAAGCCTGAGCAAGCCACCAATGGTTGTTTTTACTACCGCCTATACCGAACATGCGGTACAAAGTTTTGAACTTGATGCAATTGATTACCTGTTAAAACCCTTTTCGCTTTCTCGCTTTTTAAAAGCATGTAATAAAGCACACGAACTGTTTAACCTGCGAAACGGAAAACCAGACATAAAAACGGGCCATATCTTTGTAAAAGATGGTTACGAACAGGTAAAAGTAGCACTTGATGAAATTCTATATATCGAAGCTTCGGGTAATTATACCCAAATCCGGCTTCAAAGCAAATTACTAAGCTCACGCATCACCATCAACGACCTGGCTGAATTGTTACCAAAGACAGATTTTATCCGTTGCCACCGTGCATTCATTGTAGCTAAAAACAAAATATCCAAATTTGACCGCAGCCAAATTTGGATTGGAGAAAAAATTATTCCCATTGGTGCTACTTATGGCGGCATTCAACTTACGTAATGCTATTTAAACCTAGCAGGTTTTTGAAATCTGCAGGTATTGAACAGTGATATGAAATGCAGAACCATGGTTAAGTAAACCTGATAGTAGCGTAAAACCCGAAGGTAAGGCACGAACCAAGGCTTTGAAGCGGATAGCAGGACTGTTACAACCCAAGTGCGCCGAACCCTGCTTTCCAAAAAAACTGACACCCTAAGCCATCTAAGTAATTGTAGGTTTGTAAACCATTTACTTTACACTTACCCTGATCCCGGCCGAATGCGTCGTAAACTCTGGCGCATACATGCTTTGCAAACTGGTAATCCCATTCGAAAAATTGCCGGCATGCGTAACCCTTAACGGATATTCGAACACATAAGTTCCTTTTGGCATGTAACTGATAAAGAAATTGGTTGAAGCATCTTTAGTGCTTTCATAATAACCCAAACCATCCTGATATTTATATTGGGAGATCACATTTACGGGCTCGAAACCCGATGAACGCATATCTTTCAAATGGATGTATTCCATATCCCGATCACAGTAAATTTCTATGCGCACTTTCAGCAAATCACCTGGTGCCAAAACGTTGCTGGTGGTAAGCGCCGTAAGCACATCACCTTTATCGCTGGCTTTCTGAATAAATAATTGTTTTTTAATTTTGACCCCGGTATTGGCCGATGTGATTTTATCCAATTGCTCAAAATATTGCCAGTATAAGGCACCCCAGGCTATGGTTTGGTTATTATTTTTAACCTCTACCTGTCCCATCTCAGGTTTAACATTAGCGCCCGAAATGCTTACTTTCTGATAACCGGTTCCGGCCTCTTTTGTAGCATTGGGTTGCTGCAGCTCCACTAATTTCTGACCACCAATGGTAATTTCTGGTTCATTATTTTCGGTTAACAAATCGGTACCTTTCATTAATAAAGCATAACAGGCCGCAACAGTAGCTTTGGTCGTTTTCCAATCGTTGGTTTGTTTATTTTTAAGCAACCAGATTTTCATTTCTTCTACCGCTTTGGTATCATTGGCTACCTCATCAAAAGCCTCTATCACCGAAGCCTGTGTTTCAATCGGACTTTGGTACCACCACCAACCAGCTTTATTGGTAGCCCAGTACATGCCTATTTCATCATTTTGTTGTGCGGTTTGACTTAACAGGTTGATGATCTTTTTTGCCTCCACATTATTGCCGTTTCTACTTAAAACCAAAGCTGCTTGCGCCAGTTGGTAAGTATCAAAGGTTTTCCATTCGGCAACTAATTTTTTGAGGTAAAAATCTTTGGCCTTCACAAAATCGGCACTGGTATTTTTTTGATCGGTATAACTTCTGGCGAATAAGTAATGTAGCGGCAAATAAGCAAAATGTTTTCCTTTCACTTCATTTTTATAATCTTGTACCAATGCTGCATCAAGATAAATAATGGCTTTATTAAGCATGGCATTAAAATTTGGATAAGCTTTTTCGTCGATCAGTTTTAGCTTTTTTAACTGGCCCATGCCCAAAACAATGTGTTGAGTAATATAACGATCTTCCTGCATTCCATTAAACCATGGGAAAGCACCGTTATTAAACTGCATTTTTTCTAACTTTTCGAAATTGTTTTTCAACTCATAAGTCATTCTGTTTAAATCGAAAAGTGTAGCCAAACGTTTTTTACGTTCGCTTTCATTATTTGCATTGCGCACCCAGGGCGTTTCTTCTAACAAAATCGATTTCAATTCCTGGTTTTTCTCCAGATTCGATAACAATGCTTCGCCATTATTGGTATTTTTCCATTGTTCAAAAACCTTTTTAATTTTTGGCGAGGAGTTAATGATCCCTGTCGCAAAACTATTGGCATAAAAGCGGCTAAAAGTTTGCTCCGCACACTCGTACGGATATTCCATCAAGTAAGGTAAGGCCTGCACCGCATACCAAACCGGATTGGAGGTAAACTCGAAAGTTAAACTTTGGTTGCGTAAAGTTTTTGAAGCGCCTGATTTCTCGAGTTTCTCAAAATCAAAAGTTTTGGTGATGTTGCCACGCACATTTATCGGCATACTTTCGGTAACCAACATGGCATTTGCCAAAACCGGAATGGTATTTTCTTCGCCATCGCTAAATTTGCCACTTTGGGCCAAAACTTTATAGGTAATGGCACTAATTCCTGATGGGATAATTAATGCCCATTTTAAAACAGTATTGCCTGCATCATCCACTTCAAAAGTTTTTTCCGACTTTTCATTTGCCTCAAAAATTTGGACCGGTTTTCCCGTTAAGGCATCGGTAAGTCCTAAACTGGCATTGCCAACCAGTTTTTTACCAGCAAGGTTATTCAGCTTGGCACTTAATAAAATCGTATCTCCTTCTCTGAAAAAGCGTGGGGCATTTATGGCTATGGCCAATTGTTTCTGGGTAACCAATTCATTAGTAATAGATGCCGTTTTTAAATCTTTGGTATGTGCAAAACCCATCATTTTATAGCGGGTTAAACTTTGGGGGATGGTAAATTCGATCTTGATTTCGCCCTTTGCATCAGTTAACAACTGCGGATAGAAAAATGCAAGTTCATTAAAGTTGGTTCGCGCTGTGATATTTGTTTTTTTGATAACAGGCTTACCGTTTATAATCTCTAAACCTGTTTTAGGATCGTAACTGTTAATGCTTACGAAATCATATGTCCCAGTATCATCTACCGCAACGGCTTCTTCTTTTAGCTTTTCAACGGCTGGGGCCGCGACACTTAATCCGGCAGCCCTCCCCTGCAAAGTTGACATCCCTCTAATCTGAACAACCGAACCAGTCATATTTTGCTTTTTTTGTGCTCCGTATCCAGTAACTACTACCTCTCTTAAAACCGTACCGTCTTCTTTCAGCGTTGCATCAACACGCTTTTTACTGCCTATTTTTATAGCATAGTTTTTATAGCCGATATAAGAAAAATGAAGTGTTTCCCCAGCTTTGCCATCGATGGTATAAATACCAAAAACATTGGTGGTGGTTACCTTTTTACCTATACTAACCTGTACGCCCGGGAGTATTTCGCCCTGATGATCAAACACCACCCCATAAATTAATTTACCATGTTCTAACTCCGCGAGTTTTTTTACCGCTTCCGGAGATAAGCCTTTTCGTTTAGCTCTTTGTAAATTGCTAATGTAGTTCCGGTAACCCGAGTTGTATCCACCATAATAGTTATAACCAAACAGATTAAGGTTTTCGTAGCCCCGGGTAATCACGCCATAATCGCTACCCCGTCTTAAAAACCAGAGGTAACCTGGGTTAGCCACATTATTTACATTAAAATTCCAGTTATAAAGACCATAATTAAAACTGTTTTGCAGATTCGTGTTCCAGTCCATTTGCTTAAGATCGTCTAAACTTGCATCGTAGAGTGTGGCCACCATTTCGGCCATTTGTTTTTCTCCGTTGCTATTGCTGATCTGCAATTTCCAGCTTTCCTTTTCACCTGGCTGTAATTTATTACGAAAGGTTAAAAAGCGGATGTTCAGTTCTTTCTGCGGATCAACAATTTTAACCTGCTGCATGGAGTTGTAGACAGTACCCTGATGTACCATGGTAAACTGCACGGCAAAACCATCCTCGTAATTGGCTTTTGGTTGAATTTTAACAATGGTCTGTTTCGGCGATAAATTGATCCACACTTTTTCGGCTATGCTATCGCGATAGTAAACTTCGTAATAAGCCTTGCTGTTCTCTGCCAAACCTGCCAAACGGAATACAGCGCTTTCGTTTGGTTTGATCACCGTAACTTCTGGTGTAATCCATTCGATGTTTGATTGTATTACTGCTGGCGCTTCATGATAAATCACCAGGTATTTATCCAGTTTAACCGTATCACTTTGTCCATTTACAGCCGTTAAGCTGATTTTATAATAACCTGGCTTCAGGTCTTTCTTGCTGAAAGTTAAATTTCCAAGGCCATTTTTGGCACTCAGGTTCTGTTTAAATTCAACAGATTTTACCGGCCATTTGGCTACTTCAAGTTCATTATCATAATCGTCATGAGGAAAGTTTTTGATAAAATCTTCCTTACTCATGGCATAGTTTTCAGCATAAAACGGGCTTTTGTTCATCAACCTGGATGGCGCTTGCAATAAACTCCATTCTGCTTTGACATCGGCTTTAATGGGTTCATGATTTAAATTGGTAACCGAAAATGAGATGCTATCTGCTTTGTTGCTCAAATACACCACTTGTTCGGTACTGATGTTAAGCATAATGTCTTTCTTCCCTACAGTTAGGTTGATCGTTTTCGAGCGGGTTTCTCCATTCAAATCCGTGACATCGGCCACAATTTCGTAGCTATAATTCGCATTGATATCGGTAGCGCTTGCAAAAAAAGTAATCTCAAATTTACCATCTGCTTTAGTATTCGTTTTACCAATAGCTACCTGTTTTCTTGGAGCATTCATCCCAGAACCATAAATTGCGTTCCGTTGCCCATAGCTAAGCCTGTAATCATATATCAGGTTCCTAAAAACTTTATAATTTACCTTAGCGTTACTTACAGAATAGCCCGAAAAAGAACTGGCCTTAGCGGATACTTTAATGCTATCATTCAGTTTATAATGTTTATTGGGTTTATCAAAAACCACTTCGAAAGTAGGCCGTTTATATTCTTCAACCTGTATAGCAATACGCCCATATTCTGTTTCAATTTCCATCTGACCGTTTAATATACCCATTGGAATGGCAAAAGAGCCTTGAAATGTACCGTAATCATTACTCACCAACTTCGTTTTGGTAATCTCTTTTCCATTGGCATCATTAAAGGAAATATCAACGGCCTTATTTACGGCAATTTTATTTTTTCCGTTCAGGATATTCAGACATAAACCTTTATAATAAATGGTTTGCCCAGGGCGGTAGATGGGCCTGTCGGCAAAAAGAATTACCCGTTCCTCTTCCTCATCTTTGTCATCCTGGTAGCTATTATAATTGTTGATGTTTAATTTTAATTCGTCTTTTCCGAATGTAACTACTGCCTGAGACATATTACTGTCCGTTTCAGGTGTACTGGCATAACCTTTATCATTGGTTATAATCAAAACACCATTAACAAACTTTCGGGTACTGTAATCATATCTGCGTTGTTGAATTTTAACATTTTTTAAAGGTGCACCGTTATTCAACTGGCTCACAAAATATTCGTGTTTTGCAATATTGCGCCTATTGATTACCGCCATTGCCGTAACCTTAAAATTAATATTGCTATAAATGGTATCGGTCTGTTCCCGGTTAATGGTCTGTGCAATCAAAGTATAACTTCCAAAAGGCAATCCCTCCATTTTATCTATCAAACTGTGGGTTTGATAATCGTTGGTTTTGGGAACAGCAATGACCCACTGTTTAGTTGCCTTATTCTTTCTTAAAAAAGCTAAAAAATCGGCCCTGTTATTAAATTGTTCATATTCATTTTTAAAGTCGGGCGCATGGTACAGACTCAACTGTACGGTATCGGTATTTTTGTAAGATAGATATAATTGGCTAGGTTGATCGGGCAGTCCAAATTCTTTTACTTTGACCAAAAAACTACTACTTTTTATCTCTTCAATTAAATGCCTGGCATTCTTTGCTCCAATGCTTTTCGGAAAATTTTTTATTGCTTTTTCGGCCAAAGCAACTGCCTTGATCAGGTTTTGTTTATTGGAATCAACAGGCAATTGTGCATTTTTATGTATAACGGCCTGTTCGTACAAAATATCAGCAAAAACTTCGCTTTGTGTACTTTCTTCAGCCAACTGGCTCAAAGCGTTATAATATAATTCCTGACTGTCGCCGGTAAAATGCTGTTGTATAAACTTTAACCGTTTTAAATCTACATCTGCCAGTGCCGAAGAATTGCCGCCGTTCTGATGGAATCTGATCAGATTTTGAAACAGCTGCAGCGCCTGCGTTTTAAATGAAGTACTGTCGATAGGTACTGGAATATTTAAAAATGTCTTCCTGTCTCCAAACCAATTAACATTGCTCATATCAGTTAATTGATCATCATATTGGGTAAGGCCTATCTGTGTATTACTAAAAACATCGATGGCGCGGTGAGCCAGCAGATCGTATAATGTAGGCCTAAAACTTCTGTATGTTTTATCTCCAGCCAAAACTGCATCTAAAGTGTCTACTTTTATCTGTTGTAAAATTTGATGCTCTTTTAATGATAACAAGTAATATTTTACGGTTTCATCATTTAGTTTTTTGATGCTCCAGGTTTTAATATTATCTCCAATATCGCCTTGTACCTGCGTACCTTGGTTAATCTGCCAGCGGTTCTGTTGCAGGTAATTCCAATAAGTCTCAGCTAAAAGTGACTGTAAAATGCTTTTCTCAGGCTGTTTGGCAGTATTAATATCTTCGCGTAAATCGACCAAAATCTGATCAAAGGCATTTTCTTCCAGGTAACTTTGAAACATCATGCGGTAAATAACCGATTTAACGAACAAAGGTAAATTATGGGTTTGACGGGCCTGCTTATTTATTTTTTTAATCAAAGCAAGCGCATCTTTTGGTTTGGCCTGGTTGGCAATTGAATCCGCCTTATAGAAATCTGCCAGCGTATATTTATGCTGCGCAGCAACATCGAAGGAAAACAAAAAGGTAAAAAGAAGTAAAGCGGAGATACGTAATGATATATTCATAAGATGAATTGTATTTTAATATAGATGGGCAAAACTCAAAAATTCCATAACCTGTTAAAATTTTATCTGATTATGATGCTAATCTAACGATAACCAGATTAAATGTTGCAAGCCACAAACATTAACGTTTTTAACATTCAAAGCATAACATTATCTTTGCGCCATGTCAACACAATTAAAAAATCTATCTGATTTCTCTCACACTACAGTTCCTAGCGGTGCAAACTATAAATTCGGGATTATTGTAGCCGAGTGGAATGCCGAAATTACCGGTGCATTATACAATGGTGCATTAAAAACCCTGTTAGCCAATGGCGTTGCCGAAGAAAATATAATTTCCTTACCCGTGCCGGGAAGTTTCGAATTAACAGGTGGTGCAGAAATTTTATTGAGCAAAAGAAGTGATATAGATGCCGTAATCTGCTTAGGTTGCGTAATTCAGGGCGACACGAAACATTTCGATTTTATTTGTGATGCGGTAGCGCAGGGAATAACCAATGTTGGCATCAAATACAGCAAACCGGTTATCTTCGGGGTTTTAACTACCAATAACCTCGAGCAGGCCCAAGACCGTGCAGGTGGAAAACATGGTAATAAAGGTGATGAAGCTGCAATTACAGCAATTAAAATGGCTGATTTTTCTGCTCAAATTTAAACTTGCAGTTTAATAATTATTTGTAACTTAGCGGTTTAAATTCACCGGACCAGTGAAATATCATGGCTATTTCATGATCGCTTCATTACCATTCAAACAAATTTAAACAAATGAAAAAAGTAGCCATTTTATTATTGGCGGTGTTTTGCACCATTACCATTTTAGAATCTTGTTCTTCTAAACTTTGCCCGGCTTACGGATCTTATCCTGAAGGAAGACACAGAAGAAACTAAGCTACCTCATTTTTCATTTTCAGGTCATTTGCAGAACTTTATTTAACTGCAATTGTTACTCTGTAAATAATATCATAAATATCATGACTTGGGTTAACTTAACTTCAGTAGAACAGCTTGACGACATCAAGAATGCAAGCGGTTTTAGTCTTATTTTTAAACACAGCACGCGTTGTTCAATTAGTTTAATGGCTAAAAGGAATTTCGAATTTGATTGGGATGTTATTCCGGCAGAAACAAAACTTTACTTTTTGGATTTAATCAGCTATCGTGATATTTCTAATCAGATTGCAGAAGTATTTCAGGTAGCACACCAATCACCTCAGATTTTGTTGATTAAAAATGGAGATTGTATATTAGAAGCATCACATAGTGATATTTCTGCCGAAGAGGTTGCAGAAGTGATTGCAGCTTAACGATAAAAAAATTCAGACGAAGGGGTATCCAAACAATTGGATACCCTTTTTTCGTGTTTTTTTTTAGAAAAGCAATGTCCGGTATGTTATCGGTTGCGGTAGTCCTGCTGTACACTGTACCTTTTTGGCTACCCTTCGACTCCGCTCAGGGTGACAGCCAAAAGCTGCCGTTCCCATCAGGTTTATTACCTTAAGGCCTGTGTAAAGCAAACATCAAACGTTCCTATGGAACGAAAAACGCCTATTCGTTTATATTACCCATGAGACGTCCCGATGGGACGTATAACAATATACATAACGTTACCAGCACCGTCCCCAGAGGGACGTATCATGGGGAGCACAAATAATGTTTTTATTATCTGTGTCGTTCCGTAGGAAGGTTTCGTGAAACCACAATTGATTATTGATCAGATTCCGGCCTTTGGTGACACAGGCCAAGGATGCCATAAAAAAAGGTCCCGATTTACATCGTGACCTTATAAAATTCATATTTGCTATAGCCTAAGCTACTACCGTATTTTCTATTTTCAACACCTTTGATGTTCTTGTCCTGGTTTCTTTGCACAATTCAGGATCCTGCGCAAGTGATTTTCCATAAGTAGGAATCATTTCCTTAATTTTTGCCTGCCATTCATCAGTCGCTAAATCATCATTAAAACAACGGTTTAACAGATCAAGCATGATAGAAACTGCTGTTGAAGCTCCGGGAGATGCACCCAACAAGGCTGCAATAGAACCATCAGCAGCACTTACCACCTCAGTACCAAACTCTAAAATACCGCCTTGTTTCTCATCCTTTTTAATCACCTGAACGCGCTGGCCGGCATATTCCAACTCCCAATCTTTTAATTCGGCAGTTGGTAAATATTCTTTCAGTGCCTCCAATCTATCTTCTGGCGACTGCCTAACCTGCTCAATTAAATATTTTGTTAAATCGAGGTTATGTAAGCCTGCCGAAATCATCGGGCGGATGTTATTAAATTTTATCGATTTTGGTAAATCCAGAAACGATCCATTTTTAAGAAATTTAGTAGAAAAACCTGCATAAGGCCCAAACAATAATGCCTGCTTACCATTAATCATGCGGGTATCCAGGTGTGGTACCGACATAGGTGGCGCGCCAACAGCAGCTTTACCGTAAACTTTAGCGTGGTGTTTTTTAATAATTTCCTCGTTGGTACATTTTAACCATTGTCCGCTAACCGGGAAACCGCCAAAACCTTTTCCTTCAGGAATATCAGATTTTTCTAACAATGGCAATGAACCACCACCTGCACCGATAAATACAAATTTGGCTACACGTTTGCGTTTGTCTCCACTTTCCAGATCTTTAACCTTTACACTCCAGTTGCCATCTTTATTCTTTTTAAGATCGCGAATCTCGTGGTTAAAATACATGCTCACATTGCTTTGCTCCTTTAAGTTGTTAAACATGTCGCGGGTTAAGGTTCCGAAGTTAACATCGGTTCCCAGATCCATCTTGGTTGCTGCAACTTTTTCGTTTTTCTTGCGGCCATCCATAATCAATGGGGCCCAGTTTTTTACCTGTTCTGCATCCTCGGTATATTGCATGTCGCTAAACAGATCGCATTGAGTTAATGCATCGTAGCGTTTTTTAAGGTATTCTACATTCTTTTTACCCCAAACAAAACTCATGTGAGGAATGTTGCGGATAAAATTACCAGGATCAGAAACTAATCCCTTGTTCACCAGATATGACCAAAATTGTTTAGAAACCTCGAAATGTTCTGCAATTTGAACCGCCTTTTTTATTTCGATAGTGCCATCTTTCTTTTCTGGCGTATAGTTTAATTCGCAAAAAGCAGAATGTCCTGTTCCAGCATTATTCCATGCATCAGAACTTTCGGCTGCCGCAATATCTAAACGTTCGTAAATTTCTATGCTTAAATTCGGCTCTAATTGTTTTAATAAAACGCCAAGGGTCGCACTCATGATGCCAGCCCCTATTAAAATTACATCCACGTCAGTTTTACCAACTGTCTTTTTCTTTTTTGTCATCTTAGTTTAAAGGAGTTACAAATTTAGAATGATTTTAAACATAGCACGAATTTTAAGTCATTAAATCTTAAAAAATTGCCTAAAAATTAGAAATATTTTCTGTTTTCAAACAAGTTATAATCAAATTTTAATCCAAAAAATAGTTTGAGTAAATACAGACAAAAAATTACCTTAATTCACGATGAAGAGCTTATTGTTAACTTACTAATTCCTTCACCTATTTCTTTATAAATTTTGTGATTTCATCTTCGAATGATCAAAAAAATTCAAATTTCTACAATAAGTTCTATCTTTCAGAAGACAAAACAAGACAGAAATCAGAATACATGCTTTTTTCTTTCTAAAAATGTTAGTTTTATATCTCTAATCTGTTTAAAACATCACATGAAGAATTTAGTTTTATTTTGTACCATACTATTTTTAGCTTCCTGCTCTAGCGAAAAAACAGATCAAGTCCTCCTCGAGCTGGACAAAAAGCGATTATCAGAAAACATTAATTACGACAAAATCACTTTCTATAAGTTCGCTAAAATAGCTGTACGCGCTACTGCAGTTCAAGATACCACCCAACCTGAATACCAAAAATTTAGCAAGCAAGCACAAAGTGTTGTTAAAACCTTAAATGCGGTGAACGGAAAAGGCAACGAAACTATTTCAGTAATAGATGCCTTAAGGATATATAAAGAATATCGATCGGTTAAACAATTTGTAAAAGAAACGGATGAGGATGTTTTCCCTTTGCTTACCGTTGGTCTTATCACAATGAAGACGGGCGTAAAAACACCGCAACCCTTTTTTAAGAATATAGATAAAGCATATTATCAAAATATAGAACATGCTATTTTGAGTATGGCTGTACTGGCCACCAGGGATTTGGGACAGCCTTTTGCCCTATATGAATGCGCTAAAACGCAACCTGAATTGCTGGATGATTGCGAAGTTAAAACACTTTTAGAATTCGTACGCGGTTTCCTGTTTTTCAGTAACAATCTATTTTATTTATCTGAAGATGGCCTTTCAAGGAACATTAAGTGGCTGGATAAAAATGAGAATATTCCGCTACCTTATACAAAGTCGTTCTTTGGCTGGAGCCGTTTAAATGATACGCAAACCCACGTTGCTTTCCATAGCATGAATTATCTTTTCAGAGGCTTTGACCGAATGAGGATGGAGCGAAAAATTGACGAAGAAAGATCGCTGGAAGATTTTGAAGCTTTTTTAAACGATATGAATAAACTAGGTATCCAAAACGAACTGGTTTGGGGAATAACGGCTTATTTGAATCTAAAAAAAGAGAGACCCGAGAAATCACTTCCGGCATTGGAAAAATTGAGCAAAAGCCCTTTATTTTCTAACACTGAGCGCGAAGCCATACAACAAACGATGGTTTATGTAAGAGACCGCAAATCTGATCAGGCTTTAACCAATGTGTATGATAAAGCATTTATTGGTAAAATCGCAACAAAATACATGGTTGCGGTGCTTTCGAAAATAGACTGGGAGAAACTGATGAAACAGCAGGGTGTTCCTTATACCGAAGAAGTATTTGCCGGCATAGGGAAGTTTAAAGCACTTTCCAATTCGGTAAGCCAATATACTCAGCCATCAACGATAGAAAAAGGTAAGAAAGAAATTGGCAAGAAAGGCAGCGAATTGCTCGAAAAAACCAAAGGATTATGGAATTAATTTTTAATCACAGATGAAAAGGACGTACACCTGCCAGTCCGTTAATACTGTGATAAATTCGGTCGTCATCTCGACTGAAGCACAGCGAAATGCCCGCCTGTGCGGGCGGGGAGAGATCTTTTAACATAGTTAAAAGATTTCTCCTCAGCGGTCGAAATGACGTTCCACTTCAATCTGTCATTGCAACTTTAATGTTTTTATAACAAAACAGCCCTGAATACATCCTAAAATATTGATCAATTTACCAAAGGAAAAGCCCTGCAATGTTTATTACAGGGCTAATTTAACTACGATTATCACTTTTTAAGCTTCGCTTTAAATATTTTTTCCAGCTTGTCTATTTTGGGCTGGATGACTAACCTGCAATAAGGTTCGCTTCCATTTTTATTGAAATAGTTCTGATGGTAATTCTCAGCCACGTAAAAAGGTTTGGCAGCTTCAATAGCGGTGACCACTTTCTTGCCGTAGGCATTGGTTTTATTCAATTCTGCTTTATATTTTTCTGCCAAGGCTTTTTGCTCAGCCGTGTGATAAAAAACCACCGAGCGGTATTGCGTGCCACTATCAGCGCCCTGACGATTTAGTGTAGTCGGATCATGGCTTTTCCAAAAAACTTCCAATAAGTCATCGTAAGAAATCACCATCGGGTTATAGGTAATCTCTAAAACCTCAGCATGGCCGGTAGCCCCCGTACATACTTCTTCATAAGTTGGATTGCTTAATTTACCGCCTTCGTAACCAGATTTAACTGAAATTACACCCTTTAATCTTTGAAATATGGCCTCAGTACACCAAAAACAGCCCATACCGAAAGTTGCCTTCTCTGTCTTTTTCCCTTGTGCGTTGGCCTGGTTTAAAGCCAATACGGCAAGTAGGATCAAAATTATTCTTCTCATTTGTGTGTTTTTATTTATTAGTCGGAAATAATTCCCAAACCTTACAGATATATTGAATTATTTATATCTAATTATACGCAAAAAAACAGGCAGTAGTTTGCATCAAACCAATAATGGGTTTTATATGACAATCGCAACAATTTGTCGGTTTCGCTGTTCATGTTAATAACTTAAAGAACTGGTTAACAAATTTTTAAATCGCTAATCCATCAGTCAAACGAACTTATTAACAATTCTTTTTAAATTCGTATAACATTAAATATAAAATTATGTCTACACCGTATATTCCTTGTTTAGATTTGGGTTCCTACATCAACGGTTCTGAAGAAGAGCGCAAAAAGTTCTCTGATGAACTGGGCAGGGCTTTTAACGATTCGGGTTTTGTTACCATTACCAACCATGGTTTAAGCCAAGAATTAATTGATAAGCTTTATGAAAATATTAAAGCTGCTTTTTCACTACCTGTTGAAATCAAAAGGAAATATGAAAAACCCGAGTTAGCTGGTCAACGTGGTTATACCAGTGCAGGTAAAGAAACAGCAAAAGGGGCTAAAACTCCGGATTTGAAAGAATTCTGGCAAATTGGCCAGGAAGTTACTGATGGCGACCCGGTTAAAAATGAATATCCTGACAACGAAATTTTAGCAGAATTACCTGAATTTAACAAAGTAACTGGTGATATTTATAAAAAACTGGAAGAAAACGGAACGCATTTATTGCGTGCCATTGCTACCTATTTAGCATTACCGATCAATTATTTTGATAAACACGTTCATAACGGAAATTCTATTTTAAGGGGTATCCACTATTTCCCGATCGAAAACCCTGAGACTATTCCTGATGATGCGGTACGTGCAGGTGCGCATGAAGACATCAACCTGATTACCTTATTAATTGGTGCTAGTGCCGATGGTCTTGAAGTGTTAACCCGCAGCAATGAATGGTTGCCAATTAAAGCGCACCATACTGATATTGTGGTAAATGTTGGCGATATGCTGCAGCGTTTAACCAATAACAAATTAAAATCGACGACGCACAGGGTGGTAAACCCGCCACGTGAGTTGATGAAAACATCGCGCTTCTCGGTTCCATTTTTCTTGCATCCACGCAGCGATATGGATTTAACCAGTTTACCATCAACCATTGATGCAGAACACCCTAAAGCCTACAGCGATATGACAGCTGGCGAATATCTGGATGAAAGATTAAGGGAAATTGGTTTGAAGAAATAGTTGGGAGTTTGGAGTTGTAAGTTTAGAGTCTCCTTCCAACCGTAAATAAAAAAAATTAAGCATCGGCCAAAACCGGTGCTTTTTTGTTATTTTCAAAACATGCATTCAATAACTTTAGAAGTTTTCGCCGAGATTGATGGGATTGGTTCTGCCTCAGGCTTGTTCCTTCAGGAAGATTTATTGTATATCATTGGCGATAATAGTGGCTATTTGAACGAATATAACATCAAAACCAGGAAGCTGCGGAAAATTCAGATCTTATTTGATAGATCACTTAATCAGTTAGAAAATATACCTAAATCCTTAAAACCCGATTTTGAAATCCTTTGTCATAATAACAATAAGCTTTACATTTTAGGTTCAGGCTCAACACCCAAAAGAAACCTGATGATCGAATTCGATCTGAAAACACAAAAGTTTGTTCAAAAAGACCTGACCAGTACCTACGCCAAACTTAAAGCTATTGCCAAAATAGATGATCAAAACTTTAACCTCGAAGGAGCAATTTTTACGGGAACTGAGTGGATGCTTTTTAACCGTGGCAACGGAATAGAAGCACAGAACGGCATATTCAAAACCCAGGGAGCAGATTTAGCTAAAATTCCACAAACTCAGTTTAACTATTTTAAGCTTCCAAATATTAATCACGTGGAATCGTCTTTTACCGATGCTGCATTAGTAAAAAATGAAATATTTTTCATTGCTACCGCAGAAGATAGCCAATCGACTTATGCCGATGGCGAAATTATGGGAAGTTTTATTGGCAGTATTAACCTGCAGACTTTGAAGCTAACTTTCAGCAATAAAATCTCTGGCAAACATAAATTTGAAGGTATTACTTTATTTAGTCAAACTGAACATAATACAACTTTTTTATTGTGTGAAGATCGTGATAACGAAGAACTTAGAACGTCAATATACAGACTGGTGATCAATTTTTAGCTAAAAGAATTGTCAACTTTCTAGCTAGGTGGCTATTAAAGTTGACAACTCTGAATGATGTAAACCAAGGTTTTATTTCTTCGACTCGTCTATAGCCTTATTTACCACATCCTGAATCCTTCCCCTGATTTTCAGATTGGATAGTTTATCGGTAACGCTAGGATTAACACGGTTTGAAAGAAACACGTAAACCAAACCCCTTGATGGGTCAACCCAAACGCAGGTTCCGGTATAACCGGTATGTCCGTAAGTTTGCGGCGAAGCCAAATTAGAAGGGTAATGTTTGGTACTATCCGGATCCCAGCGATCGAAACCCAAACCCCTGCGACTTACATTTGACTGTTTCGAGGTAAACATATCTACTGTTGAGTTTTTGAAATACTCCATTCCACCATAGGCACCACGATTCAACAACATCTGGTAAATAATGGCCAGATCGTTAGCGCTGGCAAACAAACCCGCGTGACCTGAAACACCACCAGCCAAAGCTGCCCCCTGATCGTGAACATAACCAACCAACAATGTCTTCCTGAAATAGGTGTCCATTTCTGTTGGTATAATCTGCTCCGGTTTAAAACGGTTGCGCGGCAAAAAACCTGCTGTTTGCATGCCTAATGGTTTGTAAAAGTTTTCGTAGGCATATTGATTTAAAGGCTCTTCACTAATATGCTCTACAATATCTTTCATTACATACATGCTGATATCGCTATACACATATTTACCACGTGTTCTTATTGGCGAATTAAGCATCTTAGGCCACATAAAATCTTTAAAAAAGCCTTTTTTGATATAATAATTATCAGCCACTTTGGTTGGGAAGGCTGCAGATGAATCTCTGCTATAATCTCCGGCTTTTACATAATCATGAAAAGGAATGTAAGGGATAAAACCTGCCTGGTGCAACATTACTTCTCGCACCTGAATATTGTTCATAGGTGTAGTACGTGCCTTTGGGATGTAAGCGCCGATATTGGTATCCAGTTTCAGTTTTCCCTCTTCAAACAAACGCATTACCGCTGGTGTAGTTGCCGTTATTTTGGTTACTGAAGCGATATCAAAAATGTCGGTTACTTTATCTGGCATATTGGTATCATAAGTATGGGTACCATAAGCCTTATTAAAGATCACTTTTCCATCTTTTGCAACTAAAACCACCAGCCCTGGGGTAGCTCTCTGTGCTATTGCTTCGGCAGCAATGGCATCAATTTCTTTTAAGTTATTAGCATTTACACCTGCATCTTCAGGCACGGTATATTTTAAGCGTGTAACTGTTGTAGTAAAACCAGCACCTGCGGTATAATGGGCAGAATATGCCGTGGTTAACTTATTTGAAGCAGCC
Organism: Pedobacter terrae; assembly: GCF_900100705.1. Lineage (GTDB taxonomy): Bacteria > Bacteroidota > Bacteroidia > Sphingobacteriales > Sphingobacteriaceae > Pedobacter > Pedobacter terrae. The sequence continues at coordinate 8,739 of NZ_FNCH01000011.1, read as the reverse complement.
ATACCTCCAAAAATATATTGTGGTACGATGGCCGCAGCATCAGCGTTGTTTTGGTTAGTCCATATAATTGGTGATTTTAACAGATCGAATGATTTTAAACCAGGTCCGTTACCAAAAAATGAAATGATCACCTGTTTATTTTTACTGATACTATTAATGAAATTGATATAGCTGGCCTTAGTAACATTTTGATCATCAATAGCGATTAAAATGGTATTGAAATATTTAAGATCGTCTTCCAAATCATTCAAATTCAGGTTGTCTTTATAAGAACTGGCAGCAAATGATGTTATTTTATCGTATTTATTAGCCAAACTATCAAACACGGTGCTGTAGGCAAAACCAAGACTAACCGAAGCGATGTTTTTCTTTTCCAATGATTTTAGGGGAATAATCCCCTCCTGATTGTTTAACAATACTGTTGTGTTAGCAATTGCATTTGCAATAGCCAATTTTTTCTCATTCGCTGTATGATCCTGTGCACAAGCCATTAAACATAAAACATTGCAGCAAAATGCTACAGCTACAATACACAATCTATTTCGCTTCATATACTTTTTCTCCGTTCAGGTAGGTTTTTAAAACTTTGGTTTTTAATATGTTTTGTGGTGTTGATTTCAAAATATCGTGATCGAGCATAACAAAATCGGCTAACTTACCTTTCTCCAAACTACCTTTTTCGTGTTCTTCAAAATTGGCTTTTGCTGCCCATATCGTCATTCCGCGCAAAGCTTCCTTGGGTGTAAACGCATTTTCTAACTGAAAACCCCCTTTTGGAAAACCTTTTGCATCTGCCCTCACCGTTGCTGCATAAAACGTTAATAATGGATTAATGTTTTCTACAGGGAAATCAGTACCTAAGGGAATCCAACCATTTTGCTTTAACAATTGTTTGTAAGCATAAGCACCTTTCAATCTATCGGCACCCAAACGTTGTTCAGCCCAATACATATCAGAAGTAGCATGTGTAGGCTGAACGGAAGGAATAATACTGGTTTTGCCGAACAGGTCAAAATCTTTTGCATTAACAACCTGAGCATGTTCAATACGCCAGCGTTGGTCGTTTTTACCCTTTAATATTTTATTGTAGATATTAAGGATTACCCGATTCGCAGAATCTCCAATGGCATGGGTACACATCTGGAAATGATTGGCAGCAATTTTTGTGGCCACTTCTTCAAAATGCTTCCTATTGCTTAACAGAAAACCGGTTTTATTGGGCATATCGCTGTACGGATGCAGCAAGCAAGCACCGCGCGAACCTAAAGCACCATCGGCATAAACCTTAAATGCCCGGACATTTAACCGATCTGTTTTAATCGGTCCGCGGTTAAATAAATATGTATAATTATCAGGCTCATCCGAAAGCATAACATATAACCTCATTTTCAGCTTGTTCTGTTTCTGCAGTTTTTCGATGAATTCTACCGCAAGGTAACTCAGACCGCAATCATCAATGGTGGTTAAACCAGCAGCAAAACAGTTTTTTTGTGCATCTAAAAATATTTTTTCGGCCAACTTAGCATCTGGTGATGGGATTTTACGTTCTACTAAGGCCACAGCATTATCGATTAACACACCGGTGAGTTTTCCATTTTGAGTAAGCATATCGCCACCCGCCAATTTTTGTTCGCTTTTAATACCCGCATCATCTAATGCCTTCTGGTTAGCGATAGCGGCATGCCCGTCAATCCGGTTTAAAAACACCGGTCGGCCCGGAAAAAGTGCCGTTAACTTTTCGTTTGTTGGGAAAGCTTTATCCTGCCAATCGTTTTGATCCCACCCATTGCCAATTAACCAGCCGTCAGGATGCGTTTTGGCAAACTCCGTTAAACGGGCAAGCACTTCATCCCACGACTTTGTTTCCCGCAGATCGGCTGTTTGCAAACTTTGCCCATAACCGTAAAAATGTGCATGTGCATCTATAAAACCTGGATATACAGCTTTTCCATTGGCATTAACTTCTTCTTTGGCAGTATATTTACCCTTTACCTCGTCACTTTTACCCAGCGCGAGGATTTTTCCATTTTTTACCGCAAAAGCTTCAACGGTATCAAACTTACTGTTAACCGTATAAACTTTCGCGTTGTAAACAATTACATCAACTGCTTCTTTTTTGGAGCAGGAAGTAAAGAGTAAAGTAAGCAAAAGGCTGTATAGGATGGGTTTCATATCGATAAAGATAGAAATTTGAAAGCATTTGGATTTGTAAATTCGGTTTTACAGGAAGGATTTGTACTGTATTGCCGCTAAGACTAGCGACAAGTAGTTTTTTTTTGCCACAGATGCACACAGATAAACACGGATTTTTATCATACGTTGCAGTCTGTGTCTCCTAGCCACTTTCCTTTCACTTAGCGTTGCCTCCAAGACTAGCAACAATTATTTTTTGCCACGGAAATACAGAAGCACGGAAAATATAGCTTGAGTTGATTAAATACCAGTAAGTAAGCAGAAATTTCTTCACCAGGTTAAGAATGGCAGGCCCATGTAAAATAAACCTGATGGGAACGGCATCCCGATTTTTTCTATCGGGATATAGTGTACAGCAGGGCTACCGGAACCGACTGATGCAGGACCCTGCTTTTCAAAAAAACCGAGACAGGAAAAACAAATTGTTCCTTACAAGATTCTTTACTACGTTTAGAATGACAGATAGCAATTAATTCTATTACCTACAGTCATTTACATGTTGAGTTTTAAACAAATCGGGTTCTTTAAGCTTATTTTGCATAATTTAGCAAATTCACTTTGCCATATTACATGACTGATATTATTCACTTATTGCCCGATGCTGTTGCCAATCAGATTGCTGCCGGAGAGGTTGTTCAACGACCTGCTTCTGCTGTAAAAGAATTGCTCGAAAATTCGATAGATGCTGGTGCAGACAAAATTCAACTGGTAATAAAAGATGCTGGCAAGGCACTGATTCAGATTATTGATAATGGCTGTGGAATGAGCGTTACCGATGCGAGGATGTGTTTTGAACGCCATGCTACATCTAAAGTAAAAAAAGCTGAAGATTTATTCGCCATCCGCACCATGGGTTTCCGCGGTGAAGCCATGGCTTCTATTGCGGCCATTGCACAGGTAGAAATGAAAACCCGCAGGCACGAAGATGAAATAGGTACGTGTATTTCTATTGAAGGCGCACAGGTAACCAATCAGGAACCGGTAGCTACCTCTCCCGGCACGCAGATTTCAATTAAAAACCTTTTTTTTAACACGCCCGCCAGAAGGAACTTTCTTAAAAGTAATCCGGTAGAAATGCGTCATATCCTGGACGAATTCCAGCGTGTAGCGTTGGCACATCCAGGTGTTTTTTTTAGCCTCCATCATGATGGGGTTGAAATTTTCAACCTTCCAAAAGGCAATTTAAAACAGCGTATCGTGCATCTTTTTGGCAATAACTATAACGAACGTTTGGTTCCTGTTGAAGAAGAAACCACGATCATCAACCTGAAAGGATATATCGGAAAACCTGCTTTTGCAAAAAAAACCAGGGGCGAACAGTTCTTTTTTGTGAATAACCGTTTCATTAAAGATCCTTATTTAAACCACGCGGTGAGCTCTGCTTTTGAAGAGTTATTGCCTGATGACAGCTACCCATTATATGTGTTATTCATTGAGATCGATCCGTCGAAAATCGATGTAAACGTCCACCCTACTAAAACAGAGATTAAATATCTCGATGAAAAGTCGATTTACGCAATCATGAGATCGGCAGTAAAACGTTCCATTGGTCGGTATAATATTTCACCAACTTTAGATTTTGATCAGGAAACTGGTTTCAGCAATATGATTACGCATAAAGCAGTTGAAGATATTGTACCACCCAGCATTAATTTCAATCCCGATTTTAATCCGTTTGCCAGCGATAGCAGCTCTACCTCTGGTTACGCAACATCGCCAAGAAATTACGATGCAAAACCGAGTGCCAAAAATTGGGGTTCTCTTTACGATATCACCGAACAACCTGTTGTAGAGCAAACGTCTATTTATGCTGATGAGACTGTTCTGGAAACCAAACAGAAGCAATATATGCAGTTGCATAACCGTTACATTGTTTCGCAGATCAAGTCGGGTTTGATGGTTATTGATCAGCAAATGGCACATGAGCGGATCCTTTATGAGCGTTTTCTCGTACATCTGGATGACCGCAAGGGCGCATCGCAGCAAAGTTTATTTCCGCAAACCATTATACTTAATGCGAATGATTTTGAACTGGCCAAAAGTTTATTGGACGATATAAAAAGTCTGGGCTTTGATGTACGCGAATTTGGAAAAAACACGTTGGTAGTAGAAGGTGTACCAGTTGATCTGGGCAGCAGCAATATTAATGAAACGCAGTTATTTGAACAGTTGATTGAAGGCTTTAAAAACTCACAACAAGAATTAAAACTGAGTAAACGCGATAGCTTAGCGAGAAGCCTGGCTAAAAATAGTGCAATAAAAGCAGGAACAAGCCTTGGTCAGGAGGAAATGAACACCTTGATTGATGAGCTTTTTGCCTGTAAAACACCTAATTTTAGCGTGAGTGGCAAACCGATTATCCAAACCATTACCCTGGCAGAGCTGGATAAGAAGTTTGAGAAATAGGTTTAGGGTTTAGGGTTTAGGGTTTAGGGTTTAGGGTTTAGGGTTTAGGGTTTAGGAAAAACAATTGAAGATTAAACTTTGCCGCTTAAAAACAAGAAAAAAATTAAATGAATAACATATATATTCCACCGGTAGTAAAAAACCTACTGATTATTAACGTTTTATTTTTCGTAGCCAGTTACCTGCTCACAACGCTTCACCTGGATGATCGGTTAGCGGTATATTATTTCGATTCTCCTAAATTTCAGATATGGCAGCCCATTAGCTATATGTTTATGCATGGTGGCATAGCTCACATCTTTTTTAACATGTTTGCTTTGTATTCTTTTGGAAGCATTCTCGAATCAAGATGGGGCGGCAAAAAGTTTATCATTTTTTATTTTATTACTGGCTTGGGTGCACTGGCATTACAGTGGGCCGTGCAGGCTTATGAGGTACACCAAATTATAGGTAGCGCCACCAATAATGGAAAGATAAACCTTAACGCATTATTTCAAGGGGAGTTTAATACTTCGCAACTTTCCATGGCGCAGGCAGTTACCCTTAGAAGTATCTATTTTGGCGGCATGGTTGGTGCTTCGGGTGCTATTTTTGGCTTACTGGTTGCCTTTGGTATGCTTTATCCAAATGCCGAATTACTTATTATGTTTATTCCGGTTCCGGTAAAAGCTAAATATATTATACCCATTTATATTTTAGTAGAGTTATCTTTGGGTGTTGCCCAGTTTGAAGGCGATTCTATCGCTCATTACGCGCACCTGGGTGGAGCCTTAATCGGCTTTATACTGGTTAAAATATGGAAAGATAAAAACGATACATTTTATACCCTCTATGAATAATACTTTCAAAGATTTAAAATATAAGGTTTTTCAATCGGGCAACCCACTGTTCTTTTACATAGGGGTTAATGTAATCTTGTTTTTGGTTACAGCTATTATTGGCCTGATTATATTTTTTGGCCGCATTCCAATCGATGCTAATTTATGGATCAGAGAATATGTAGGCTTACCTGCTGCCATTTCGAAATTTCCCGAACGTTTTTATACCCTGTTCACTTATATGTTTTTTCATGACGGGATACTCCACGTTCTGTTCAACATGCTGGGCTTATTTTGGTTCGGCAACATATTTATGAATTTCTTAAAAAGCAGGCAGTTTCATTTTGTATACCTCGCGGGCGGCTTGTTTGGTGGCTTATTTGCCCTTGCTGCATTAAATATATTCCCAGTTTATGCTGATGGATTAACTGGCGTAACCATCATTGGCTCATCAGCCTCCGTAATGGCCATTATTTTCGCTGCTGCAACGCTGGTACCTAATTACAGCATCATGCTGCTTTTCTTTGGCGAGGTTAAAATTAAATGGATTGCCATTGTATATTTCATTCTGGACTTCATTGCTATCGGTTCCATAAATGCCGGCGGAAGTTTAGCACATATTGGTGGTGCACTTTTAGGCTTCACCTTCATTAAAAGTTTGCAAAACGGAAGAGATTGGAGCAAAGTTTTTGAACGCAAGCCGAAACTAAAGGTAGTTCGGAATGAAAAACCTGTTAAAAAACCTGAATTCAAAGGTGGTGTCTCGCAACAGGAGATAGATACCATTTTAGATAAAATATCAACTTCTGGCTACGATAAATTAACAGCCGTAGAAAAAGAAAAACTATTTAAGGCAAGTAAAGATTAATGGCCACGAAAAAGAAGAAATACAATTTCATAGATAAACTCCTCTTGCCTGTTGCCGTTCTATTGGCAATTGCTTTGCTTTTAGGCGTGCTGGCCGGAAATATGGATCCAAGAAAACACGCCATTATTGCCTTTTTCGGACTGGCCTATCCCTTTGTCCTGTTCGCTAATATTATTTTCCTGGTTTGGTGGTTCTTAAGCAAAAAATGGATTTTCGCCGTCGCTACCATTTTGGTTATCGCATTTGGTGCTAAAACTTTAAAAGCAACCTTTGCCATAGGTGGCGATGAAGGCGGTACCGAGAAGGCTGATCATAGCATCAGAATGATGACCTACAATGTACACAGTTTTAAATTATATGGCGAAGACAATACCGAATCGGTAAAAGAAAAGATGCTCCAGGTAGTGAAAGACCAAAATCCGGATATTATCTGTTTTCAGGAATTTTTTACCCGCTACAAAGGTGCATTTGATACGGTTGATAGCTTAAAGGCACTGCTCAACACCAAATATTACTACTTTGTACCCACCAATAAAAACGATTACGAAGCCACGGGCTTAGCTATATTTTCCAAATTTCCCATTGAAAATTCTGGTAAAATCCCTTTTGTTGAGGGTTATCCCGGCAACATGAGTATTTACGCTGATTTAAATATTAAAGGGAAAACGCTGAGGGTTTATAATGTGCATTTTCAATCTATTTCTTTCGAAAAACAGGATTATGAATACCTGGATAAGGTTAAGGAAATGAATACCCAACTACAACCATCAAAACGGATTTTAAGAATGCTGAAAAGTGCCTTTTTTAAACGTAGCGGTCAGGTAGATATTATGAAAAAGGAAATGGCCACGTGTAAAACACCTTATCTTATTGCAGGCGATTTTAACGATACACCAGCATCTTACGTGGTTACCCAAATTACAGCTGGATTAAACAATAGTTTTATTAAAAAGGGCAACGGCTTTGGTAAAACCTATAATGGCAAATTTCCTAATTTTCAGATTGATTATATTGCCACGTCCAAAGAACTCGAGGTATTGAATTACAAAATTACCCAGGCCAAATTATCTGATCATTTTCCGGTAAGGAGTGATTTGAAGTTTATTCCCTAAGGCTTAATTACGATCTTATGGTGCGTAAAGGCACAAACCATGGCGATGGAAAAAATCACGCTTTCGATTGTAGTGTAGTGATTTTTCATTTGGAGCGCAATACCTGTGCAAAACAATAAGTTTCTTCCCGTTTTCCGCTTTTACGCTTCGCTTCCTCGTACCTCGTTGCAGGGTAACACTTCAACCGTCCGCCTGCAACGGGCAGGGGGCTATGTGGGCCAAACAGCATTCCATTTTTTGCGGTTTCAGGGTGCAGAACCCCTGTGCATAAACCCGATTGAGCGGAATAGCCCGCAGCGCAACGAGGACTATAAGCGAAAGCGGGGCTGAAAACCGCCAAGAACCACAAGCCATTCATTTCCAAATTCTATTTCGGTCGGCGAGACAACAACCGATAGGATAAAAGCTTAATACAATTTTATGGTGCGTGAGGACACGAACCATGGCGATGGAAAAAATCAAGCTTTCGATCTTCAACCGGGGCTAGGTGGACGCAGTTGCATCAATTTTGGGCTGGCAGGGTGCAGAACCCCTGTGCATAAACCTGATTGAGCGGAATAGCCCGCAGCGCAGCGAGGACTATAAGTGAAAGCAGGGCTGAAAACCGCCAAGAACCACATGCCATTCATTTCCTAATTCTATTTCGGTAGGCGAGACACCAACCGATAGGATAAAAGCTTAATACGATCTTATGGTGCGTGAGGACACGAACCATGGCGATGGAAAAAATCAAGCTTTCGATCTTCAACAGGGGCTAGGTGGACGCAGTTGCATTAATTTTTGAGCTGGCAGGGTGCAGAACCCCTGTGCATAAACCTGATTGAGCGGAATAGCCCGCAGCGTAGCGAGGACTATAAGCGAAAGCGGGGCTGAAAACCGCCAAGAACCACAAGCCATTCATTTCCTAATTCTATTTCGGTCGGCGAGACAACAACCGATGGGATAAAAGCTTAATACAATTTTATGGTGCGTGAGGACACGAACCATGGCAATGGATTGAGCGGAATAGCCCGCAGCGTAGCGGGACTATAAGCGAAAGCAGGGCTGAAAACCGCCAAGAACCACAAGCCAATCATTTCCTAATTCTATTTCGGTCGGTGAGACACTAACTGATAGGATAAATAAATTGTCCAACTGAAGATCCTGAAACAAGTTCACTGTTGTCCGGTTAAAATTTACAAAGGAAGAAAATACTTTGTTTTTAGGCTAATTGGGTTAGATTATGTTTTAAAATCAATTTCCAAGGCCCCTCTTTTTAGACCGCTGTTATCTCTCCGTCCGATATTTAGCTTTTCAGGGTTGTTGAGAAACTGATATAGACTGATGTAACTCATGATATGCA
>NZ_FNCH01000016.1 GCF_900100705.1 Pedobacter terrae | reverse complement strand
TCACCCTGCCTTTTATTTAAACGCTTACTAAGCTTTCTTCTTGTAAGATATTTGAAAGAAGAAAAATCAGTTTGATAAACCAAAGGAGATGACGACCATTTTATTTAGTCGCAGGTTTTACCCCTGCGACTTTTTTGTATCATAATAATGAATTTAGCCGAACATTATAACCAACTGTACAAAGATTCGATTGCCAAAATAGCTGATGGAAACTATGAAATTGATCATTTAATAGATTCTGACAATGATCAGCGTTTTGGAATTACATTGGTGATCCGACCGGATGCAGCAACCAAAGGCAAAATTCAACAGTTTGTAAACAAAGCAAAAGCTATTGAACCTGATCAATATTTTTATCAGAATCCGGATATTCACATTACCTTAATGGCTATCATTTCCTGTTATGATGGCTTTAACTTGAAAAATATCAATGTTCAGGATTATATCGACATTATTGATGAAGTTTTATCCAGGTATAAAAAATTTAAGATTCAGTTTAGCGGGTTGACGGCTTCTCCTTCTTGCATACTGATTCAAGGGTTTTTAACCAACACATTAAATAAGATCAGGGATGACCTGCGAACAGCCTTTAAAAATTCAGACCTGCAGCAAAGTATTGATAAACGTTATGCCATTCAAACTGCCCATTCTACCGTGATCCGTTTCAGATCAGAACTAAAAAATAAAGAAGCTTTAATTGATCTGGTAGAAAAATACAGAAATTTCGACTTTGGCACTTTTGAAGTTAAACAGGTTGAACTGGTTTATAACGACTGGTACCAGCGGCAAAAACACGTAAAAAAGCTCCATACCTTTTTATTAGCTGCAGATTAAGTTCGTCATATTTCACTTCATAGCAGATAAAATCATTTAAAGGAATGGTATATTTGTTTAGCAATCAAAAACATTGATATGAAAATTCCACAGAAGTTTTTTGCCCGTCGACATGAAATTGCGGCAGATTATTTAAAAGAATTAGACAAACACCTGGACGACATTGTATCTGGCCGTGCCACAGAAATGTTTGAGGTAAGAGATTTTGCCGAACTTATTCATGTACATCCTACACATTTAAGCAATACCATAAAAGCCGCTACCGGGCACTCACCCTGTTATTTTTTCGAAGGGCGTTTAATGGAAATTTCCAAATCGATGTTACATAATGTGAGCATGCCTGTTGCCGAAATTGCCAGGATACTCACCTACGATCCATCCAACTTCACTAAGTTTTTTAAACACTTTTCCGGCCAAACGCCAAAACAGTATCGGGAGGCTTATTTCGAGTCTCTAGCTTCAAATAAGGAAGTTTTCACCACATAAAACTTAAACAGTCACCATTTTTACCTAAGCTGTCACCATTTTTACAGCCGATTTCCAGCTAATTTTGTTTAACAAATAAAAAGAAAATGGAAACACAAAATAAAATTGCTCTGGTAACCGGTGGTAGCCGGGGACTGGGAAAAAACGCAGCCTTAAAAATTGCCGCAAAAGGAATTGGGGTCATTGTTACCTATCAATCGAAAAAAGAGGAAGCAGATGCTACCGTAAACGAAATTAAAGCATTGGGTGTACCGGCAGCAGCAATTCAGTTAAATGTTGGCGATGCCAAAACTTTTGACGCTTTTTTCAGCGAGGTTAAAAGTGTATTGAAATCTGTTTTCAATGCAGAAAAATTCGACTTCCTGATCAATAATGCAGGGATTGGCATACACGCCTCATTTGCCGATACGACTGAAGAACAATTTGATACTTTGGTAAACATCCATTACAAAGGCGCTTTCTTTTTAACTCAAAAAGCCTTGTCCTTATTAAAGGATGGAAGCGGAATCATTAATGTTTCATCCGGACTGGCTCGTTTTGCAACCCCGGGTTATGCTGCTTATGCTTCTATGAAGGGCGCAATGGAAACCCTAACCAGATACCAGGCAAAAGAATTAGGTTCAAGAGGAATAAGATCGAACATTGTTGCTCCCGGTGCAATTGAAACTGATTTTGGTGGTGGAATGGTACGGGATAATGATCAGATCAATGCCGGGATTGCTGCCAATACCGCCCTAGGCCGTGTAGGCTTGCCAGATGATATTGGTGGTGTAGTAGCATTTTTATGTACTGAAGATGCGAGATGGATTAATGCACAGCGTATTGAAGCATCTGGCGGTATGTTTTTATAAGCTCTTCGCTATGTTTAACCACCAAGACACAAGGACACAAAGATTAATTTCTTTATGTCCTTGTACCCAGTCGGTTATTTTTTTGACGGTAGTTAGTCAACGCTAAACCAATAAACGCTTCGCACTAAACAATATCTAAATTCCCAACCAAAAAATAATCTGCATCAAATGGCGTTATCCATAAAAACCATCTGATGCGTAAAATACTTTTACCTATTCTTTTGTCCTTATTTTTTGTTACCAGCGTAAATGCTCAAAAGTGGACAGATGCCGAGTTCCGCAAGGCGAATACCGCAGCAAATGCTACTTATTTAACTAACGAAGAGAAAAACGTGGTAATGTACATGAACCTGATTCGCATTGACGGGGAAAAATTTTATCACACCTTTTTAGAAGATTACATTAATAACTATAATGCTAAAGTAAAGCAATATAGAAATTACAATGAACTGCGGATTGCCCGTAACAACAGTTATTATATCTCTTTATTAAAGCATTTAAAGGGTATAAAAAATCTACCGGTATTTTATCCTAATGATAAATTATCTGCCTTAAGCCGTAGTCACGCACAAGACCTTAACCGAAACAACCTTGATACACACGAAAGCAGCAACGGAGATCAATTTTCGAAACGTTTATCTAAGTATTTTCCGAATAAAGCGATGAGCGAAAATATCGACTTTGGTTTTTCGAACAGCCTAGATATTGTATGCCATCTATTGTTAGATTGTGGTGTACCTTCCCTTGGTCACCGGTTTACCCTGATTGATCAGAAATACAAATTAAATACAGTTGGCGTTAGCATTCAACCCCATCCATCTTATAGCTGGTGTGCAGTGATCGATTTTGTAGCCTTGCCGTCTGCTAATGCGCATGAGGAGTAAATACATAAATGATCTTTTGCCATAGCAATAAAAATTTAATTGTAAATTGCGACCAATTACCAAGGTTGCAAATTTCAGTTTTGCCACATCCTTATTGAACTCTTTTCAGCATCTTTATCACAGGAAAGATCCTGAAATAAATTCAGGATGACGGTCGCTTATGCAATTTGTCGTACCTAAATAACCAAAACGAATAGTTTAAGTAATGCGCAAAGCAATTTTAGCCATAATAGATTTTTTTCATCCCCCTTTTAAAAATTTTATTTCCCTCCATAATTTCAGGTATATGGCCACTGGCGGCGGCACCTTGTTACTTGGCATTCTGAGCTATTATTTCGCTTATTTTGTTATTTTTAAAACGGAGGAAGTAAGTTTTGGCACAATTGTGCTTCAAAGAGAAACTGCATCATTATTAGTAGATTATATTATTGCCATTCCAACCAGTTTTTTGCTCAACAAATACGTTATATTCACGCATAGCGAATTAAAAGGCAGGGTACAGCTTTTCAGGTTTTTAAACCTCCAGTTTATCAATATACTGGCTACTTATGTTTTTTTGAAGTTTTTATTAGAACTTTTAAGAGATTATCCAACGTTGTCCGTTTTATCGAGAATACTGGTCTCCGTTTCAATGGCGCTTTTCAGTTACCTGTATCAACACTATTTCACCTTTAGCGTGAAGAAAATCGGGGATAAAAAAGAAAAAAAGGATTAATCAGCCGCGATTATAACCCAATTTTTACCACCTAGTATTGATTAACATCGAACAATGATGCGTGATTACTGATCCTGAGGTCGTCAGTACAAAACTTGGTACCTAAACGGGATGGAAGCGGCATCCCCCGATTCTTCATCGGGGATATAGCGAACAGCCCGACAGAACCTAACCGCTGAAATGCTACAGCACCTTTCCAATCCTAAATGCACTTATTCCCTACTTCATTCATTTATTACGATAACATGTTAATTTATGCAACTGCTTTCTTGTTAAGATAAAAACAACATCCTAACTTAGCTGCCGACCAACTTATTTCATCAATAACCATGAGCCATTTTAATGATTTTAATAATGCGCAGGTAGCTAAATTGCCCAATCATTTAAAGCAATTTATTGTTGCACAAAATTACGAAAAATATACACCTATAGACCAGGCCGTATGGCGGTACGTGATGCGCCAGAATTACAGTTATCTTAAAAATGTAGCTTATTACCCTTATATAAAAGGCTTACAACGGGCTGGTTTGAGCATAGAATACATTCCCGACCTGCAAACCATGAATGATAACCTGGGTAAGATTGGTTGGGGCGCCGTAACGGTTGATGGCTTTATTCCGCCTGCAGCTTTTATGGAATATCAGGCCTATCGCGTATTGGTAATTGCTGCCGATATCCGCCAGATTAACCACATCGAATACACCCCTGCGCCAGATATTATACACGAAAGTGCCGGCCATGCACCAATTATAGCAGATACCGATTATAATAATTACTTGAGTTATTTTGGCTCAATTGGTGCAAAAGCTATGTTTTCGGCAAAAGATTTTGAGCTTTACGAGGCCATCAGAAAATTATCGATTCTGAAAGAAGCTGTAGATACTGACGAATTGCAGATTGCCCAGGCAGAAAAGGAACTGCGCTACATCAGTGAGAATATGGGCGAACCTTCTGAAATGGCATTACTTGGTCGTTTACATTGGTGGACAGTAGAATATGGCCTGATCGGCACTTTAGAAAACCCCAAAATTTATGGTGCCGGCTTACTCTCTTCTATTGGCGAAAGTGCAACCTGCATGCAAAAAGATGTAGAGAAACTTTGGTACAACATTGATACCATTAATTATGCCTACGATATTACCAAGCCACAACCGCAGCTTTTTGTAACCGAAACATTTCAAAACCTAATTGATGTTTTAGAAACCTTTGCCAATACTATGGCCTTTAGAAAAGGTGGGGCTGAAAGTATCATGAAAGCCATTGCCTGTAAAAATGTTGCCACCGCTGTTTATAGCTCTGGCTTGCAGGTTAGCGGTATTTTCACTGATATGGGCATTGCTCCAAATGATGAGGTAACTTTCATTAAAACTACAGGACCTTCTGCCCTGGCCTTTAACAATACACAACTGGCTGGACATGACAGAAATTACCATGCAGATGGCTTTTCGTCACCTGTGGGACGCTTAAATGGAGCAGATAAACCATTTGAGGACTACAGTCTATCAGAGTTACAATCTTTAAACATTATCCAAGGCAGGAAAACCGTACTAACGTTTGAAAGCGGTATTAATGTAACCGGTACAGTTAAGGATATAATGATAGCACACGGTAAACTCCTTTTAATTGCCTTTAACGATTGTACAGTTAGCGAAAGTAACGGAAATATACTGTTTAAACCTGAATGGGGTACTTACGACATGGCTGTTGGAGAAAAAATTGTATCTGTTTTTAATGGTGCTGCAGACAAAGATGCTTATGAGGAAATTACTTTAATCAGTAACGAAAAAACGCATCAAATTAGTTATGATGATAAAACTTTAAAACTGCACGGTTTATATCAAAAAGTTAGGGCGATTAGGGAAAGTGGCGAGAACCTGGATCAGCTTGGCGAAATCTTCTTACAACTAAAAACAAACCATAGGCAAGATTGGCTCTGTGCCTTAGAAATTCTGGAGATTATTTATCATAATGAAGTTTATCATCAGCTGGAAAAGGAAATTCAGGTTTATCTCGAAATTAAGGCCGGTAAAGAATTAGATCATACTAAATTGATTAATGATGGCTTACATGTAATTAAAAACCCGGTAAGTCAGCTGCTTGTGGAGGATTGATTTATCACTTTAAATTCGTTAACTTTACGTTATGACAACTATCACAGTACAAGTAGATAACGAACAAAATGCTGCGCTTCTTGAAAAGATGCTTAAGGCATTATCTTTTGTAGAAGACGTTGATATCAAAACCCATCAGCCCAATATGGTTGAGGAGCCCAGGGGATCTTATCAGAAATTAAAAAAAGCAATTGATAATACAGAAGGCAACTTAATGTTTAAGGATATTAAAGATCCATCTAATGGCAAAGTGATTTAAGAGATCAATGGGAACTAAATTAAAATAAAATGATAATTGAAATTAAGCAACCGGTTACTAAAGAAAAAGTTCTTGCGGCAATTCAGAAAGTATCTACAAGTGTTGTAAAAAAGACCTTACGTAAACACTTTGGCAAACTACAAAGAAATCTAGATAGTGTAGATTACCAAAAAGGTTAAGGGATGAGTTCATTTAGTTTTGTTGCTGATACAAATTTTCTTATCGATGTACATCAGGGACTAGAAAAAACTGAATCATTTCTTGATGGTACTGCAATTGTATCTGTTATTTCTGAAATAGAATTATTAGGTTGGCATTTATTATCATATTGCTGCTACTTCAAAGTTTCTTCAAATACCGTTAGTTACATCTGATAAAGGTTTCAAATCAATCCCCGATATTGAATTAATCTTGATTTGAAATCAATTCCCAGATCTTAAGCTTTTTAACCTTACAAAAACTTTTAACATTTTTAATGAACATTATAATTACAGGTGCCAGTAGCGGAATCGGTTTCGAAACGGCTTTAGAGTTTAGCTTACAAAAAGAAAACAAAATTGTTGCCATTGCCCGTTCGGCAGATAAGCTGCGTAAACTCTTGGAAATTGCTAAAGGCATTAATCCCGACTGTACACTTTTACCGGTCGAATTTGACATTGTAAACGATGATTATGCTGCGCTGATCCCTTTTTTAAAAGAACGTTTAGGCACGGTAGACATCCTGATCAACAATGCGGGTGCTTTAATTAACAAGCCGTTTTTAGAAACTACAGAAATTGATCTGGGAGAGATGTTACAAAGCAATGTGATTTCACATTTCAGAATGATACAGCATGTTTTGCCTTTAATGCAAAGCGGAAGTCACATCGTTAATATTGGTAGCATGGGTGGCTTTCAGGGAAGTGTTAAATTCCCCGGACTTTCTGCTTACTCAGCAAGTAAAGCAGCCTTGCACACACTAACAGAATGTTTGGCTTTTGAATTGGCGGAAACGGGAGTTAAAATTAATTGCCTTGCTTTAGGATCGGCACAGACAGAAATGCTGGAAGCAGCTTTTCCGGGATACCAAAGTCCGGTTATGGCTTTCGAAATGGGGAAATATGTAGCCGATTTTGCTAAAACCGGACATAAATTTTTTAATGGAAAAATTTTACCTGTAGCGGTTACTACACCGTAATCTGATATTTTTTAGTAATTTGCACATCGAAAACTAAAAAAAATCTATGGAAACAAATTCTCCTTTTAAAACAGCCGACAGTGGAAAAAATGCTGCCGTTGTGAGTTACATCTTTCTAATTGGCTGGCTGATATCGTACTTTGCCATGTACAAAGACAATAAAACAGCGCTTTCCAGTTATCATTTAAGGCAATCTTTATTGCTTCATCTGGCTATAATCGTGCTAAATGTGGCAGTAACCATATTAGTGATGATTATACCAACTGCAGTATTTGGTTACTTAAGTTATGTGGTTTACATTGCTTACCTTATTTTAATTATTATAGGTGCTATAAGTGCAAATAATAGCGAACTAAAACCGCTTCCATTAATTGGCGACAAGGCTCAAACCATGTTTCCAAGTATTTAATCGAAGCTAAACTATGCTAATTTAAGTCTGGGTAATTACCCGGACTTTTTTGTTTTAACTGGTTTTCAACATTTTAATACACTTTATATATTTTTCATATCTTTGACGCCAACATATGAAGAAAATAATAGTCCCGATTTTGTTTTTCATTTTGTCTGCCACGGCAGGAAAAGCCCAAACAATCTTACCCGCACAATACCAGGAACTGGTAAAAAAATTAGTGGCCAACCTTCCCAAAAATGCCACGATTACAGAAAACAGTTCTGCAACCAATTCTACAACCCTTATCGATTTTGCCAAAAGTATGTTAGGTATCCCCTATCGTTACGCTACAAGCAACCCAAAAGTTGGTTTCGATTGTTCTGGCTTTGTGAGCTATGTATTCAGTAATTTCGGTTTCAAAGTTCCACGTTCTTCGAGAGAATTTAGTTCTGCGGGCAAAGAAACCAGTTTAGAAAATGCAAAAGTGGGCGATGTGTTGATTTTTACAGGTACTAATTCCAGAATAAGAAGGATCGGTCACGTAGGGATTGTTTATTCCATTGATGAAAACGGGATCAAATTTATTCATGCCTCGTCTGGTAAAGCCCACCAGGTAACCATTACCGATCTTAACGGCCATTACAAAGACCGTTTTATGAAAATTGTAAGTATTCTTTAATTACTTTTTATACTTCCACATTCTTGTTTTGCTTTCTGCAAGCCATAACAAGGTAGTTTCCAATCTTTTTAATCTGGTAGCCTCTGTTTTGGCTTCTTCAAGCCACAAAATATAATCTTTTTTATTGGAAGGACTAAAATTCTGGAATACCGCTAACGCTGCGGGATCTTCCTGTAAAGCCTCCATAAAATATTGCGGTACAATAATTTCTTTTTTCTCTGTAGATTTTGGTTTTGAAGGCCGCTTTATATTATCCTCATTTAACTGAATAGCCTGCTGAATGTAAGCGATCAGGATTTCATCTGAAGGCAGGTCGTCAAAAGATTTTATCTTGCCCAATAAACCCATGGATTCAGACCGTTCTTTAAAAATACCGTACTCATCATTTATTAAAGCTCCTTTCCAGAAACCAAAGGCGCAATGATGTTTGAATGAAGCCATGTGACAAACCGTACCTTTATAATCAAAGAACGGCATCCCCCATTTAATTTTTTCTTCAATCCGGGCATCTGCTTTATGTACCAGATTCCTTAAATGATCTAAAATGGGAATAGCAAATTCTACCGAATTGATAATGTATTGATCTACTTGAACAATTGTGTGCATAGCCGAAAAATCACCAAATAATGTTTTCTGTACTCTTTAATTTTATAAGATTAATCTTTGCCTCTTTATTTAAAATATTAATTACTTTTTTAAAGACCCCTATCCTAAAATTGACTTTATACTCCTTTAGCCTATTTTGATCACTTTCGAACAACATAATCAGATCATAACACCTTCTTAAAAAGCCAAAATAGCCTAATCTTCTATCATCAAATGGATCATAAAAACCTCTTGCATAGTCAAAACTTTTAACAATAAACAGATTTATACTAAAATTCCTATTCCAAGGAAAAAAATAATATACTTTCATTTCGAAAGAATTATTTATTTCAACCCTAGCAGCATACCGTGAGAAAAATGTATAAAATATAATGAGGAAAATCGGCAAATAGATTATCAATGCAAAAAAATTAGCCTTGTAAAAAATTGTAAGTAAAATACCTATAATAGGTAGAAAAATAAGCAAATAAATGCTAATAGGGTAATTAGATTTATAAATTATAGGTTGTATGGACGGCTCTTTTGACATAATTTGGAAATTTCATCTATTGTAGACTGAATTATTTTATCTTCGTCAATTATGGAAGGTGATCCTGCGCTTAAAATATCATAATAAATAAAGGCAGTACCTAATAAATCCAATGCTATACCTGATTTCTTCATTACTTTGCCTGAAAATTTTGCTATTTTAGAAATTGCAGTTCCTTTACGGATATAACTTACAGTTCTTAACAATTTATCAGGCCGGTTATTCAGTTTGTTAAGGTATTTAGCCCATTCCATTTTAACACCAATCTCTGCACCGACCGAAAACCCTATAGAACCAAAACTTTTTAAAATAAAAGGTTTAAATTCATCTATTGTATAATTTATACCTGACTTCACCATTTTTAGCAATATTCCAGGTTCATTAGTTTTTGGATTTACCAGGTAAGTAACAATTTCTGCGCCTATCCTATCAGTATGTATATATCTACTTATAACCGAAAAAATAAGTCTTACTTCCCCATCTGGACGTCTTTCTGGTGACCATGATGCAATTTCATTTGTACTTGGAATCTGTCGACGTATTTTCTTATAGATAATAGAAATATACTTTTCCTTTAGTGAAAAACTCTCCATACGACTATAATTTAGTACCAATATAGCAAAATACTAAGTCATATTTAAACTTTTAAACCAAAACAACCTTTAAAGCAAGATTCACATCCCCTGTATGCAGAAATTTCTTCGCCAGTTCATGCAATTCCCTTTCGCGGTTGGTGCTGTCGCCAATAGTAGCATCAAGTATTTCTTTTACTTCCGGATTTGTGCTGATCAAATCAATTTCTTCATCAGTAGGTATTTGCTCAACATTGCCGAGCATACCCAAATCATTTCCTGTTAACACTTTCGAAAAGCGGACTGATTGTGGTAAACGGTCTACACCAATACCCAATTTAGCTAATGGTTTTGCTACTTTAAACAAATTATCGCTGGTAACCCGGCAATACCAATCGCCACCCAAACGTGCAACAAGATCCATTTTATGCTGATCGATCTTACCATTTTCATCTAAAACCGCTTCATTAATATGAATCACTTTTATTTCAGCCAGTACCAGATTTCCGGCACCGTGGTTATCACCTAAAGCAATCACCTCATTCACCACACACTCAAACTGCACTGGCGCTTCTGCAACTCTTGGTGGCCGAACCAAATCCGATTTTAACATCGTAAATCCCGCCTTCTCGAACTCATTTACGCCTTTGGCATATTCAGTACTGGCCAAACTCATCTGCTGCACCATATCGTAGTTTACAATATTAATCACACATTCTTTAACCTGCAGTACATTTTCCAGGCTATGTTTAGTGGTATTATCGCGCACTCTCCTCGATGGCGAAAAAATACAGATCGGTGGATTGGTGCTGAACATATTAAAGAAACTGAAAGGGCTTAAATTTATATTTCCTTCAGAATCAATAGTGGAGGCAAAGCAGATCGGTCGCGGAGCGATAGCATATTGCAGGTAGTTTTGCAGTTCTACCGAGGTTAAATCGGAAGTGTTTAGCGTTAGCACAAGTAGTTAAGTTTACTTTTTGGATGGATTAAACAGAGACTAAACTTTAAAAAATCGTCATCTCGACTGAAGCGCAGTCCCGAACGTTCGGGAGAGAGATCTCTCTAAATAGATTTCTCGACTTCGTTGCACTCCGTTCGAAATGACGAATTTCCAGAAGATTTAATTAAAAAATCAGGAGTTCTTTACTTCTTCAAAGCCAGGATCGAAAAATCCGTATCAGCTTTCATAATGGTATTGGTTAATGCACCTAAGCCCGTTATTTCCATCTCCACTACATCACCAGGCTGCAGCCATTGTACTTTATAATTTGGATCGTTAAGTAAGCCTGTACCGTTTAATTCTAAGAAACAACCTGTACCCACTGTGCCTGAACCGATTACATCACCCGGAAGAATATCTACTCCGTAAGCACAACGTTCTATAATTTCGGCAAAAGTCCAGTCCATATCAGCAGCATTTCCTTTCGAAACTTCGATACCGTTTACTCTGCAGGTCATTTTAAGATCGTAAGCATTCCCGATATGTCCTTCTTTAGGTGCAACTTTGTACTGCAACAATTCATCAGGTGTGACCAGCCATGGACCAATTACGGTAGAAAAATCTTTTCCTTTTGCAGGACCTAAATTCAACAGCATCTCTTCCATCTGCAAAGTACGGGCACTCATATCGTTCATTACCATATAACCTGCAATGTATTCATCAGCTTCGGCAGCTTTAATGTTTCTACCTTTTTTACCAATAACAATGGAAAGCTCCAGTTCGAAATCCAGCTTATCAAAATGATCTGGCATACATTCAATTTCTCCGGTTCCCTGAATAGCATTATGATTAGTGAAATAAAAGATTGGATACTCATCAAATTGAGGGATCATATCTACCTTTCTGTTTCTACGTGCCGCAGCAACATGCTGCCTGAAAGCGTAACCATCACGACAACTGGTAGGATGTGGAACAGGAGCCAAAATTTCGTAAAAAATCTCTTCTTTAGCGGCTAAACTACCCTCTTTTATTTGATCGTCTATCCTTTTTGCTCTTTCCATTAACACTTCGCCACCCTGCAAAAACATACTCATATTATCCGGAAGCAATTTATCGCAACTATTTAAGTTATAAATATGTCCGTCGATAAATATGCCAAGGTGCTCCCTGTCTTCGGTCTTATAAGATACTAGTTTCATATATGATTTGGTTAAATACGCGGTAAAGCTAAGAAATTAGCCCATTCAAAATAAAACTTGAGCGTTATTATTTTAATGCACCAAACTTTTGAAGATGTAATTAAAGATAATTAAAATTTTAACTTTTAAATAAAATACTTACCTTGGTACCATTAAAACCATGATCTTAAAAGCATTACATATTAATCTGGTAAACGACGCTATTGCAGCCCGTCGCTATAAGATGCTATCCAAACTGATCATGGCTCAATATTCTCTATAATTTTCGTTCACCCTTCTTTTTAAATTTAAACGCATCGTCGTTTTAATTGTTAATTCATTAGGATTTTTTCTTTCTAACCATAACACCATTTAATTATGCCTGTTTATCATAAATTGGGGCAGATTCCAGCTAAACGCCACACGGTTTTTCGTAAACCTGATGGAAATCTTTATGCCGAAGAATTGGTATCAACCGAAGGTTTTTCTAGTTTATATTCATTGGTTTATCACTGCCACCCGCCAACCATCGTAAAACATTTAGGTGAGCCTTACAGCGTTGAACCTAAAATAGCACGCGAAAAACATCTGAAACACACCAGTTTAATCGGTTTCAACATTAAACTGGAAGATGATTTTCTAAAAAGTAGAAAAGCCATTCTGGTAAATAGCGACCTACATATTGTTCTGGCTGCGCCAAGAAAATCGATGACCGACTATTTCTACAAAAATAGTCAGGCCGATGAGATGATCTTCGTACATGAAGGCTCTGGAAAGCTGAAAACAGGGTTCGGAGAAATTAAGTTCGCTTATGGCGATTATCTGATTATCCCAAGGGGAACCATTTATCAGATCGAATTTGATACGGAACAAAACAGATTGTTCATTGTAGAAAGTTTTAGTCCTTTAAGGGCGCCAAAAAGATATTTAAATCAATATGGACAGTTGATGGAGCATGCACCTTATTGTGAGCGCGACTTAAGGCTACCAGAAAACCTGCAAACACATGATGAGTATGGTGATTTTAAAGTGCTCATTAAAAAGCAGGGTTTAATTTATCCCTACACCTATGGTACACACCCATTTGATTATGTAGGCTGGGACGGTTATCATTATCCATATGCTTTCTCTATACACGATTTTGAGCCGATAACAGGCCGATTACATCAACCACCTCCGGTTCACCAAACTTTCGAGGGCCACAATTTTGTGGTTTGCTCGTTTGTTCCCCGCAAATACGATTACCACCCTGATTCGATTCCTGCGCCATACAACCACAGCAATGTAGATAGCGACGAGGTACTTTATTATGTAGATGGTGATTTTATGAGCCGCAAAAGCGTGGTTAAAGGACAGATTACCCTGCATCCCGGGGGTATTCCACACGGACCACATCCAGGTACTGTAGAAAAATCGATTGGGAAAGAAAAAACGGACGAGTTGGCGGTAATGATCGATCCTTTTAAGCCTTTAATGCTTACTCAGGATGCATTAGATATTGAGGACGAAAATTACCATAAAAGCTGGCAGGGGGGATAGTTGGGAGTCTTGAGTCTTGAGTCGGAAGTCTTGAGTCGGAAGTCCGGAGACCGGGGTCAGAAGATAAAGTGCAGAAAAATAGTCGGAAGTCTGGAGACCGAGGTCCGAAGATAAAGGGCATAGAAATAGTCAGAAGCCGGGAAGACCGAATTCCGAGGATAAAGTGCAGAAAAAATAAGCGATAAATAATAATCAGCCTTAATAAATATTTTAACAACAAATATATCCTATCCGACTTTGGACCTCCGACTTCGGACTTAAATAACAAACAAATGGAAACACAGACATTCGCAGAAAAAATATCAAAAGCTCCAGATTTTCTGCCTATTAACGGAACAGATTATATCGAATTTTACGTGGGCAACGCCAAGCAGGCTGCTCATTATTATAAAACGGCTTTTGGTTTTCAAAGTTTAGCCTACGCCGGACCAGAAACTGGCGTGCGCGATCGTGCATCTTATGTATTGCAACAGGGTAAGATCAGGCTGATCTTAACTACGGCACTAAAATCTGATCATCCAATATCAGAACATGTTAAAAAACATGGCGACGGGGTAAAAGTATTAGCCCTTTGGGTAGATGATGCTTATAGTGCCTATGAAGAAACTACAAAACGTGGTGCTAAGCCATACATGGAGCCTAAAACCGTAACAGATGAACATGGCGAAGTTAAAATGAGCGGTATTTACACTTATGGCGAAACCGTACACATGTTCATTGAGCGTAAAAATTACAATGGCACTTTTATGCCAGGGTACCGTGTCTGGGAAAGCGATTATCAACCTGCTGATGCCGGCCTTTTATATATTGATCATTGTGTGGGTAATGTGGGCTGGAATCGCATGAACGAAGCCGTACAATGGTATGAAGACGTAATGGGTTTTGTAAATATTCTATCTTTTGATGATAAGCAAATCAACACCGAATATTCGGCTTTAATGAGTAAAGTGATGAGTAATGGTAACGGTTTTTCAAAATTCCCGATCAATGAGCCTGCAGAAGGCAAAAAGAAATCGCAGATTGAAGAGTACCTGGAATATTATGAGGGTGAAGGCGTTCAGCATATTGCTGTAGCCACAAAAGACATTGTTAAAACGGTTAAAGAATTAAAATCACGCGGTGTAGAATTTTTAAGTGCGCCACCAGAAGCGTATTACGATATGATGCCACAACGTGTAGGCAAAATTGATGAAGAAATAGCCTTATTGGAGAGCCTGGGTATTTTAGTTGATTGTGATGAGGAAGGTTATCTTTTACAGATTTTTACCAAGCCAGTTGAAGACCGCCCCACCCTTTTCTTCGAGATTATTCAACGTAAAGGTGCACAAAGCTTTGGCGCAGGTAACTTTAAAGCATTGTTTGAATCGTTAGAGCGCGAACAGGAATTGAGAGGTAATTTATAGTAATTCCGTCATCTCGAGCGGAGTGCAACGTAGTCGAGAGATCTGCTTAGATAGATCTCTCCATTCCGCTTCGCTTCAGTCGAGATGACGTTTTTTATGGAATTCTATGTACTGGTCAAGGGATAGATTTTACGTTACAACACCTCTCCCAAATGCTTATAATTCGATTTTATCGTATCCAAAACTTCACCCATTTTCCCACCAAGCATTAATTTTGCCATCGATTCTGTCATTCCTTTTATTTGTTCCCATTCTATTTTTGGCGGCATTGCTAAAGCATTTGGATTGGTCATGATATTCAACAAGACAGGACCATTTTCATTCAATGCATAACTAATCGCTGTTTCCACTTCTTCAGGTTCGGTTACCGTCATTCCTTTGAATCCCATGGCCTGTGCTACCAATGCAAAATCAGGATTGA
Source organism: Pedobacter terrae (assembly GCF_900100705.1). Taxonomy (GTDB): domain Bacteria; phylum Bacteroidota; class Bacteroidia; order Sphingobacteriales; family Sphingobacteriaceae; genus Pedobacter; species Pedobacter terrae. The sequence goes on along the minus strand of NZ_FNCH01000016.1, from coordinate 103,582 downwards.
TCATATCTGTTTCATTGTCAGGCAACCCATCAACTTCCATTTCCAGTTTCACCATACCTAAAGCCCTGTTGTTAAATACAATCAGTTTTACAGGCAGGTTATATTGTTTGATAGTAGCCAAATCGCCTAAGAGCATCGATAGGCCACCATCACCACAGAGCGCAATTACTTGTTGTTCCGGATGTGCCAATGCTGCACCAATAGCCATCGGCATCGCATTCGCCATAGAACCATGGTTAAAAGAGCCCAGCATTTTGCGTTTGCCGGTTCCATCTATAAAACGTGCCCCCCAAACGCAGCACATTCCCGTGTCTACCGTAAAAATCGCATCATCAGCCGCTAAACGGTTAATGGTTTCGGCTACAAATTCCGGTTGGATTTTATTTTCTTCACCCTGATCTTTAACATAAACCTGCTGACTTTCCTTAACTTTCTGATAAAATTCTAATTGAGATTTTAAGAAATCTTCGTCTTTCTTTTCAGTAAGCAGCGGCAATAATGCTTTTATCGAATCGCTGATGCTCCCGCATAAACCCATGGTAAGTTTAGCTCTTCTGCCCAAACGCTCGGGTTTTTCATCAATCTGTACAATTTTGTTCTTAACAGGCATGAAATTTACATAAGGAAAATCGGTCCCCAGTAAAAGTACTACATCAGCCTCGTGCATCGCATGGTAACCCGATGGCTGGCCCAAAAGTCCTGTCATCCCCACTTCATAAGGATTATTGTATTGTATGCCCATTTTCCCTCTGAAAGAAAACCCTACAGGTGCTTTTAATTTAGCTGCTAATTCTACCACTTCATCATGCGCTTCGGAAGCACCGATGCCGCAGTAAATCATAATTTTCTTTTCACCATTAAGCAGGTCTGATAGACCTTTCAACTCCTGTTCAGAAGGGCGGATCACAGGCTTATTGGTGAATAACTGCATAGACGTTACACTTTCCACCGCATTCAGTTGCGCAACATCGCCAGGCAAACCAAAAACGGCAACACCTTTTTTATGAATGGCATGCTGAACAGCCGTTTGAAACATCCTCGGCACCTGCTCGGCAGTGGTGGCTATCTGGTTATAGTAACTACAATCGTCAAATAACTTTATGGTATTTGTTTCCTGAAAAAAGTCCATCCCAAATTCGCCTGTCGGAATGGTTGATGCAATGGCAATTACCGGAACATGGCTACGGTGTGCATCGTAGAGGCCGTTAATCAGGTGCACATGGCCCGGACCACAACTACCCGCACAACAAGCAATCCCGTCAAGTTCTGCTTCGGCTGCCGCTGCAAAAGCACCAACTTCTTCATTACGTACGTGGATCCACTTTATCTTACCATTTCTTCTTACTGCGTCGTTAAAATAATTTAAACTGTCTCCAGTAACGGCATAAACTCTTTTTACGCCGACCTCAACCAGCATTTCAACCAGCTGTTCTGCAACATTTTTACCCATGAAAATATTTTTTAATAATGGATTTGATATAGCTAATAAATAGCAGAAGCTGATGTATTGTTTTAGGCAAAAAGCAAAAAGGACCAATCTGACCTTGAAAAGACTTTATATCAAATGTAACATCAGTATAGCTGTAATAGTTGGATGAAGTTTCTTCACTAAAACTTCATAAATGAAGTGCACCTTTGATATAACAAAACACGAAGCGATTTCAATTTTGTTAAATTCTAAAAACTCATAATTAGTTTTTTAGTTTTCCGGTTACCCTTATCTGATACCTCATGTATTGCAAAATACATGAGGTTTTTTTATTTAAATTTTGCAAAGCAATACACCTGCAATCGCTTTATCTCTAAAAAAGCCATAACTTACAGTTAATATTAACATAGTTAAATTATGCTCACCAAAGTATTAGGAATATTTATAATCGGCTGTTGCGGAGCTTTAAAAATGCCGCTTAAGGAAATAAGCAAAGCGGAAATGCAAACTAAAACCAATTTTGTTCAAAGGCCACAATCATCAAAACCGATGTTAAATGATACCACCAACAGGCGAAACACAGTTTACGTAAAAGATATTAAATATACACGCGATGGCGATTTGGGAACATTTGCCAAAATCACTTTCAAAAACACAACCAAAAGAACAATAACCGATATTTCATTTCTCTTGGATGGTAATGTGCCTAAAGGTTGTAATAAGTCTTACGAAATAAAGCAAAAAATTAACCTTAAACCTAATCAATCACTTACCATGTCCCAGCGTTTAGCCACAGATGATTGTGAGGCTCATGTGATTAAAAACATTCGAATCAGATATACTATAAATGTTAATTTTACGCTCGATTAAAAAGGCCTGCTTTATAAAATATTAAGTTTTTATATGAACAATTGATGCTACCTTACATCTTTTATCTTATTCAGCGCTTTCTTTAAGCATTTGGTAAAGATCTGATGCACCGCCATCGAATTTGGTTCCGTTTACATAAAATGAAGGGGTTCCGTTTACCCCACTCCTAACGCCGCTATCAAAATCATCTTCTATTTTTCGTTTGATCTCTTCTGCAGCACTGTCTTGTTGAAACTGTTCTAAATCTAAACCAATCGTTTCGGCCAATTCGTCAAACAGCTCACCATTTAGCCGGTATTGATTTTCGTAAAGTGCATCGTGCATTTCCCAAAACTTACCTTGTAAACCCGCAGCTTCTGCAGCAATAGCGGCAGGAAAAGCAAATTCATGTGCATTTGCCAAAGGAAAATGGCGGAAAACAAATCTGATCTGATGGCCAAACGTTTCCTCAATTTCTTTCATAATCGGGTAGGCATCTCCGCAATATGGGCACTGATAATCGCCAAATTCAACAATGGCAATACTTGCTGCATCATCTCCTTGAATATGATCCACACTATTTATTTCAGGTTTTAATGTACTCATATCTTTATTTCTTGCTTAATTCTTCCAGTGCATCCAAAATACCATCCGCACCAGGGTTAACGGCTACAGGTGATAAATAACTCCATGCAATTTTACCTTCTTTATCAATAACAAACAGTGCCCTTTTACTTTCGCCAACTTCATCATCATATACACCATAAGCTTTAGATATAGCGCCCTTTGGTTCAAAATCAGCCAGTAGTGGAAAATGTAGTTTTCTATTTTCTTCAAAGGCGAGGTGGCACCAAACGCTATCAACAGAAACACCAAAAATCTGTGCGTCATATTTGTTAAAATATTTTAGCATTTCGTTATAGAGTGCCATCTGGTCGCTGCATACAGGGCTCCAGTCTGCAGGATAAAAAGCCAGGATAACATTTTTGCCTTTAAAATCCTTAAGCTTTATTTTCTGATCGGGTGTAGCATTTAATTCGAAATCTGGTGCAGTATCGCCTTTTTGTAACATAATGGGAAGCTTAAAATTTAAATCATTTATAAAACAGTGTTTAAATCGTCTTGTTTGTAAAAAAATTAACCCAATTTTTGCCTTTTAATTAAATACGACTGGAGGATTGAATGAAAACCCCCGTTCATATCGGCATCAATTAAGTCGATTTTATATTGAGCACATTTTAGCGCAATCTCTTGCCGGTAAGTAGAAACTGCTGTTATATAATTCTCCTTTACCTGATTGGTGTGTACTTTAATGGCTTCTCCGGTTTCCATATCAATAAACTGGTACGGACGGTTTTCAAAATTAAAATCCACCTCTTTTGTTTTATCAACCACATTAAAAACCACTACCTCATGCTTATTGAATTTCAGGTGCTGCAATGCGTCAAAAAACTGATCGGTTTTACCGATATTGGCCTGGGTGTTAAACAGGTCGCTAAAGATAATAACCAAAGAACGCTTATGGATCAGTTCTGCCACCTGGTGCAGCGCCTCGCTTAAATTGGTCTGTGCATTTACCTTAGGTTTCTGCAACAGCTCTTCCAGTTGGGTAAATAAATATTTCTGATGTACCGTTGTCGATTTTGCAGGAGAATTGAACAAGATCTCATCGGTAAATAAACTCAGTCCAAAAGCATCACGTTGTTTCTTTAACAGGTACATTAAAGATACCGCAGCCTGTATAGAGAATACTAATTTGTTATTTTTAGGCTCGGGAAAGTACATGGATGAAGAAACATCTATTACAAACTGACAACGCAAATTGGTTTCTTCTTCAAAACGTTTGCTGTAAAGTTTATCGGTTTTGGCGTATAATTTCCAGTCAATATTTTTAACGTTATCTCCATTATTGTACTGCCGGTGCTCCGCAAACTCAACTGAAAAGCCATGAAACGGACTTTTATGTAGGCCGGTAATAAAGCCCTCTACCACTTGCCGGGCAAGCAATTCTAAATTACCATAACTTGTTTCGTTCTCGTAGTTTACAGCCTGCATATCGTAAAACTAATAAAAGATTTAGACAATACTTGTAAAACTGATCAGGTTTTGATGGCGAAAATATATTTTATTAATGAGCATCATGCTGAGGTGCATTAATATTTTTTAGGTAGTTTGGAAAGCAATTGCAGTACTTATAGGCTCCCGTAGTCCCGCCCCCCTCCTGCCCATCGGCATCTCGCTACGGTCGGGTTTAGGTTGCAAAGATGCTGCTACTATCCGTGGTAAATAAACCCGATGGGAGTGGTAGCTGCCAGCCTCGCGCGGGCACTGCAAACGGACAGCGGGACTAAAAGCCGCCATGAAAAACCGAGCCTACATTTCCTAAAAACAAAAAAAATATTTAAAACATAGAATCTCCAATGTATAGTTTATTATTCACGCTGAATTTATCTAAGTATCTTTTTAACAAGAAAGACCCTGAAATAAATCTGATAGCTAGCTATCGGATCAGGGTGGCGACGACTTTAATGACCATTAAATCCTACCTATGATGTTTCGAAATATAATAAAAAGACCTCGCAGCTTTGTGAAGCTGCGAGGTCTAAATAACCGATTAAAATTAATTACTTCTTTGCTATCTTGTATAAATGTCCGTTATCGGTTACCGAATAAAGTGCTCCGTCTTTTCCTTCTGCCATATCACGGAAACGTTCGCCTTTACCTTCCAGTAATCTTTCCTCGCCAACAATTTTATCATTTTTTATTACCAATCGGATAATATGCGAACCGCCTAAACCGCCTACAAATAAATTGCCTTTCCACTCGGCTATGCTGTTACTGTCATAAAAAGCGATACAACCGGGCGAGATACTTGGGTTCCAATAATAAACCGGTTGTTCCATTCCTTCTTTTTGTTGAATGCCATCACCAACTTTTTTTCCACTGTATTCTGTTCCGTAGGTAATAATCGGCCAGCCATAATTTTTCCCTGGTTTAATGATGTTCACTTCATCACCACCCTTAGGCCCAAATTCCGCCTCCCATAAATCACCGGTTTGTGGATTAATGGCTAAGCCGTCAGGATTACGTAATCCATAAGCATAAATTTCAGGTCGGGCATCGGCTTTACCTGCGAACGGACCATTTGCAACCGCTTTTCCCTCTGGGGTAAGGTGTAAAATTTTTCCCAATGACGAATTTAAGTATTGTGCCTGTATTCTGATATCGTTACCAGAACGTTCACCTGTACTTACAAATAAATTCCCGTTTTTATCGAAAACAATTCTCGATCCGTACTGAAGTTTGCCGGAGTATGCTGGTGTAGCGCGGTAAATAATGGTCTGGTTTTCGATCGAAGTTTCGTTTGCAGCCAATTTACCTTTGGCAATGGCCAATAAAACGCCTTTATCTTGTGGCTCAGCGTAAGCCCAATAAATCATTCTGTTTTTTGCAAAGTTCGGATCTATGGTTACATCCAATAAACCACCCTGACCAGACGGATCTACCTTTGGTAAACCAGTAATCTTTTTGCTTAGTTCCCCGTTGGCTTTTAAAATTACCATGGTACCTTGTTTTTGGGTAATTAAAAACCGGCCATCAGGAAGTACCGAAATTGCCCATGGATTTTCCAATTTCTCATTAATGACCGTAATATCTAATGGGGTTTTGGTTTTTACACCTGCAATCCTGGTCTGCCCGGTAAAAGCTGGCTTATAATCGGCAGATGGCGCATTGGTTTCAACCGGGTTTTGAGCCGATACACTAGCAATATTTGCACAGTTTGTGGCGAGGCCAGCCAATAAAATGGCTAAAGTTTTATTATTAAATAATTGAATAGACATGATGGTTAGTTTTTTAATTAAAGAAACAAAATTATGCTCGCAATAAAAAACCCAAATCCTTCATATGAACTTGGGTTTTAAATATGTTACAAGCCTCTCGGCATTGATCTATCTGCTTTAACTTAAATTAAGCCAATTGCTTGTTTAATTTCTCTGCTAATACCGATTTTGGAACAGCGCCAACTTGTTTGTCAACCACTTCGCCACCTTTAAAGTATAATAAAGCAGGAATATTACGGATACCAAACTGCATTGAAATTTGAGGGTTGTTATCAACGTTTACTTTTCCAACTACCGCTTTACCATCATATTCTTTAGCGATCTCTTCTACAACTGGACCCACCATGCGACAAGGGCCACACCATTCTGCCCAAAAATCTACTAATACGGGTTTATCTGATTTTAATACAAGCTCCTCGAAGTTTGCATCTGTGATTTCTAATGCCATAATTATTTTTTTTATGTTCAAATATATGTATTCAATTGTAATGCCACCAATTCTGTAATGCCAATTTGACATTATTTTGAGGTAGCAGCAGCGTGCAGAGCGTTTGGCGCATAACATACAAAGCCGTAAAATAAAACTTTCTATCCTTTGAACGCCGTGTCCTATGTTTAATTAAGCTTATAATTTACAACATTCATTCCCATTAATTGTTCTAAGAACTTATTGTTTGGGTTTATTTTTAAATTTTTAGAAGGCAAATCGAGCATAATCTGCTTTTCGCTATCAAAAACAGCAAAGTTAAGTTGACAGTTTTGCTGTTCAGAGTTTGCCTTATTGTCTGCTAATATGGCCTCAATTTCTCTCATTAACTGATCGTTAACGCGCTCAATAGGCACCTGAATCGTTAAACTCTTCGCTAATTTATCACGCAGTTCGGACATGAGGTTAATTGCCGTGATTTTAAATTCCCAATCGCCGGCTTTTCCGAAACGCTCGCCTACCCTACCCCTGATCTGCAAGAAATATCCTTCGGTTAAAAATGATTTAAACTTTAAAAAATCTTCACCAAACAAAGCCATTTCGCAGGCATCATCATAATCTTCAAAAACAAACGTTCCGAAAGGTTTACCTGTTTTGGTAATCCGTTGCGATGCCGTTACCACCAGGCCGCCTACGCAAAGCTCGCGGTTTTTCAGTTTTTCGAATTCGGCCAAAACCTCTTCGTTGCTATCGCCCATACGTACCTTATTGATGATACTGAGCTGCCGGACACTATTGGTACAAAATTTATCAAGTTCGAGTTTATAGTTATCCAAAGGGTGACCGGAAAGAAAAATCCCGATTGCATCTTTTTCATATTTCAACCGGTCCATCAAGGCCCACTCTGGTGAAACAGGCAAACTTGGCTCTAAAATAAGATCGGCTTTTGAGCCACCGAAGAGCGAAGCCTGCGACGTACTTTCATTATTCTGGAAATCGTTGGCATATTTAATAATTTTTTCAATGCCATTCATTTTGTCATTTGGACCAATATAAAAATACTGTGCCCTATGTCCACCAAATGCATCGAAAGCACCACTGTACACGAAACTCTCGTACGCTTTTTTATTCACAATACGCGTATTAGAACGCTTGGCAAAATCGTAAACACTGGCATAAGGTCCGTTGGCTGAACGTTCTTCGATAATACTTTCTACGGCCTTCTCACCTACTCCTTTAACTGCCGACATCCCAAAACGGACTTCGCCTTTGGCATTTACCGAGAATTTAAGATCAGATTCGTTTACATCGGGGCCTAATACGGTAACACTCATCTGGCGACACTCTTCCATAAAAAATGCCACCTGCTTAATATCGCTCATGTTATTGGATAGTACCGCAGCCATATATTCAGCCGGATAATGTGCTTTCAAATAAGCCGTTTGATAAGCAATCCATGCGTAACAGGTAGAGTGCGATTTGTTGAAGGCATAGGATGCAAACGCCTCCCAATCCTTCCAGATTTTCTCTAAAACAGTAGCGTCATGGCCTTTTTCCGAAGCTTGTTTCACAAACTTTGGTTTCATTTTATCCAAAACGTCTTTTTGTTTCTTACCCATAGCCTTCCGCAAAACGTCGGCCTCACCTTTGGTAAATCCAGCCAATTTTTGCGATAAAAGCATTACCTGCTCCTGATAAACCGTAATTCCGTAAGTTTCCTTTAAATATTCCTCGCAGGCATCCAGATCGTACTTAATATCTTCCTCTCCATTTTTACGGCGAACGAAACTCGGAATGTACTCCATTGGTCCCGGGCGGTATAAGGCATTCATGGCAATTAAATCGTCGAAAACCGTAGGTTTAAGCTCTTTCATGTATTTCTGCATACCCGGACTCTCGTACTGGAAAATACCAATGGTTTCACCACGCTGGAAAAGCTCATAGGTCATCACATCATCAATCGGGAAATTATCGGGATTGAGGTCGATGCCGTGCCTTTTCTTAACCAGTTTCACGGTATCCTTAATCAGGGTTAAGGTTTTTAACCCCAGGAAGTCCATTTTCAATAAACCGGCGCTTTCTACAACCGAGTTATCAAACTGGGTAACATATAAATCAGAATCTTTGGCTACCGATACGGGAACGAAATTGGTAATATCGCTCGGTGTAATAATCACACCACAGGCGTGGATTCCGGTATTCCGCAACGAGCCTTCTAAAACCTGTGCCTGCTGAATTGTTTCGGCACTCAGATCTTTCAGGCTGCCCAGGTTTTTCAGTTCTACTACCTTTTCATACTCATCAGGGCGTAAAGCATCCTTTAAACTTTTCTCGTCGAGGGTAAAGATTTTAGCCAGCTTCATGTTCGGGATCAGCTTGGCAATTTTATCGGCCTCAAATAATGGCAAGTCCAATACGCGCGCTGTATCGCGGATAGATGATTTAGCGGCCATGGTACCATAAGTAATAATCTGCGCTACCTGGTTGGCGCCATACTTATTAATTACATAATCCATTACACGGCCACGCCCCTCGTCATCAAAATCGATATCGATATCGGGCATGGATACACGATCGGGATTCAGGAAACGCTCAAAAAGGAGATCGTATTTAATCGGGTCGATATTGGTAATCCCCAGGCAATAAGCCACCGCTGAACCTGCAGCTGAACCCCTGCCCGGCCCCACCGATACATCAAGGTTACGTGCCTCGGCAATAAAATCCTGTACAATCAGGAAATAACCCGGATAACCCGTTTTTTCTATCGTTGCCAGCTCGAAATCCAAACGTTCCGTAATATCATCGGTTAGAGTTCCATAGCGGCGTTTCGCACCTTCGTACGTTAAATGCCTTAAAAACTTATTCTCCCCGCGTTTTCCACCATCGGCTTCATCTTCGGCAACCAAAAATTCTTCAGGAATATCGAATTTTGGTAAAAGTACCTCGCGTGCAAGTTTATAAATTTCAATTTTATCAAGAATTTCCTGAATATTTAAAATCGCTTCCGGCAGATCAGCAAAAAGTGCCTTCATTTCATCAGCCGATTTAAAATAGTATTCCTGGTTTGGCAATCCATAACGGTAACCACGGCCACGGCCTATTGGTGTGGCCTGCTTTTCACCATCTTTTACGCAGAGTAAAATATCGTGCGCGTTGGCATCTTTCTTATTTACATAATAAGTATTGTTGGTTGCTACCAGTTTTACGGCATGTTTACGGGCAAAAGCAATTAATGTTTCGTTTACACGGTCTTCATCTTCCTGTTTATGGCGCATCACCTCCAGGTAGAAATCATCACCAAACATTTCCTTCCACCAGATCAATGCTTCTTCTGCCTGGCTTTCGCCCATGTTTAAGATCTTATTGGAAATCTCACCACCCAGGTTACCCGATAAAACAATAATATCTTCTTTATATTGTTCTATAACCTGCCTGTCTATACGGGGCACATAATAGAAACCTTTGGTATAAGCTATCGACGACATTTTGGCGAGGTTATGATAGCCCTTTTTGTTTTTAGCCAGCAATACCATCTGGTAGCCATTGTCTTTTGCAGTACGGTCTAAATGGTTTGCACATACGAAAAACTCTACCCCCACTATGGGTGTCATCACCACCTCGTTAGGGCGTTCGCCGGCTTCTATTGCTGCAGCATTTTTGGCTTCTGCAGCTTTATTATGATTAAGTACATTGTTAACAAAGTGGAAAGCACCCATCATGTTGGCATGATCGGTCATGGCTACCGCGGGCATTTTCTGTGCAGCAGCGGCTTTTACCAGATCAGGAATGCTAATGGTACTCTGTAATACCGAAAACTGCGTGTGGTTGTGTAAGTGTACAAAGGTTGCGGCGGCAAGTTCTTGTTTGTTATCGGCAAGTTCCTGTTTAGAAATACCACCACCTTCGGTTTTTTGATGGCGTTTGCGGATTTCATCAGATGCAGCCTTTAAATTGATGTGTTTTAACCCAATGCCTTCAATTAGGCCATGGTTTACTTCCCTAAATCGAGGGAAATATTCTACATCAACCAGCAGTTCTTCTTTTTTAAAAACCTCTCTCTTAATCAGCTCCAGAAAACAACGCGTAGTTGCCTCCACATCGGCGGTAGCATTGTGGGCTTCATTAAAGGGTTCACCAAATAAATAGGAATGTAATTCGGTTAAGGTTGGTAGCTTAAATTTACCGCCCCTACCTCCGGGCAATTGCAAAAGCTGTGCGGTAACTTCGGTACAGGTATCTAAAACAGGCATTTCGGCCAGGCGGTTGGCTACACCGAAACGGTGGAACTCACAGCCCATAATATTCACATCGAAACCAACATTTTGCCCAACAATAAATTTGGCTTTATTTAAAACTTCGTTAAACTTGGCCAACATTTCGTCGAAACCGATACCTTGTTCCACTGCCAGATCCGTAGAGATCCCATGGATACGTTCGGCATCGTAAGGTATGTTAAAGCCCTCTGGTTTAACCAGATAATCCTGATGTTCAACCAATCTCCCCATCTCATCGTGCAGCTGCCAGGCAATTTGTATACAACGCGGCCAGTTATCCGTATCGGTAATCGGAGCATTGTAATTGCGGGGCAGACCCGTGGTTTCAGTATCAAAAATTAAGTACATATTGTGCAGCAAAGAATTAACCGTTGTAAAACAATAACGGTTCTTCAAAAATAAGGAATTCGAGGGTTGAAGTTGTCAGTAAATTATCAACAAAATGCGATAAACAAAGCTAGAAAATCGTCATCTCGACTGAAGTGCAACGGAATGCCTGCCCGTACAGGCGGGGAGAGATCTATCCAATCAGATTTCTTCTTTTTTTTGGAAATGTTGGGTTCGGTTTTTCATAGCGGTTTCCAGTCCCGCTTTTCGTTTTATTCCGATGAAGGATCGGAATGTTCACTGCAATCGGGTTTATTTATTATGTATAGTAGCATAGTCGGTGCCCCCTAAACCCGACAGCAGCGGCAGCGCCCGATTCTTCATCGGGCCTATAGCGAATGGCGGGACTGCATAAACCCAAACGCTTCCACAATTGCTTTCCATAACAAATTGATAAATCTTTAGCACTTAAAAAACAATGAAAAGATTCTTCGCTGCGCTCAGAATGACAAACACTTCATCATTATACAACGATAAACTGAAAACCGCCAATTGCCGACTTATCAAAAATGCTCCTGGCTCACCAACTCACTTACCTCGTATCCCTTTTGCCTGCACCTTTCTATAATATGCACTAATAAATCGGCTTCCATTTTTGGTTCACGGGCCATAATAAAAAGGTATTTTTCATCAGGATGCCCCACCACTACATAACTGTAATCATCAGCCAGCTCTATAATCCAATAACCGATTTTAAAAGGCCATAAAAACTGGGCTTTCATATCGCCATCAGCTTTTTCTTCGTCAAAAAACAGTTTTGATTTGATCGATTTTTCTTCAGGTTTTCCATCCTTATAATAAGTGGTATATACATCGAAATGATCATTGTCTGCCAAGGTGTAAGTTTCGGTAGTCTGTTTCCAATGTTTATCCATTAGGGTTGGAATAGAATATAAAGAATACCATTTTCCCTCAAAGGCTTTATAATTGATATTTGAAATGGGTTTGTTTTCCATAATTTGTTAGCACAAAATTTGCTGTTTAGTGCCTAATAAGTAAACTCCGATTAAATTATAAAGTTTTGAAATGCATTTTTAAACCTTATATTTATCTCTACCTTCGATAGGTATTTAACGAAAGCGAACCAAAAAACATAATTATATGAAAGTAACGGTTGTTGGCGCAGGCGCAGTTGGTGCCACTTGTGCAGATCATATTGCCCGCAAAGAATTGGCAAACGAACTTGTATTATTGGATATTAAAGAAGGTTTTGCCGAAGGTAAGGCAATCGACATGATGCAAACTGCAACCCTTTTGGGCTTCGATACCAAGATTACAGGGGTAACGAATGACTATAGTAAAACTGCGGATTCTGATGTAGTGGTAATTACTTCGGGGCTACCACGTAAACCCGGAATGACCCGCGAAGAACTAATTGGCATTAATGCAGGGATTGTTAAAGGTGTTGCCGAAAATATTTTAAAATTCTCTCCAGAGGCCATCTTTATTGTGATCAGTAATCCAATGGATACGATGACCTATCTGGCCTTAAAATCGTTGGGTCTACCCAAAAACCGCATTATTGGTATGGGTGGAACGTTAGACAGTTCACGCTTTAAATTCTACTTATCACAAGCGCTAAATTGTAGTCCGAATGATTTGCAAGGATTTGTAATTGGTGGCCATGGCGATACTACCATGATTCCATTGACCCGTTTAGCCACTTACCAAAGTTTACCAGTAAGCAATTTATTAGATAAAGCTACACTCGATCAGGTCGCTTCAGATACCATGGTTGGAGGCGCTACTTTGACAGGTTTAATCGGAACATCGGCATGGTATGCACCAGGTGCTGCAGGTGCGGCATTGGTTGAAGCCATTTTACGCGATGAAAAAAAACTGTTTACCTGCTGTGTTTCGCTGGAAGGCGAATACGGACAGGAAGATATCTGTTTAGGTGTACCGGTAATTATCGGCCGTAATGGCTGGGAAAAAATCATCGATTTTAAACTAACCGAAGATGAACAGGCGGCATTTAACAAAAGCGCTGATGCGGTAAGAAATATGAACAGTGTATTGGCAGAAATGAAGTTGGTTTAACCATCTATCTTTAATGATATCGTCACCCTGAACTTGTTTCAGGGTCTTTTAGTCAAGATAGATTTCTCCTCGCCTGTACCGGCAGTCCTGTCCGCACAAGGGGCATCCTGCATTGCTCCAATCGCGATGAAGATTATTTTCAAAACATTAAAAGAAGATTAGTCATTGAAAATCAGAGATGTAAACAACATACCGGCTGATCCACACAACATCAGTACCTATCATAAAATTCCGATTTTGGATGGTTTAGAGTTGTTAAACGCTAAAAAACATACCCTTGATTTTCCCTTCCACACACACAACAACTTTAATATTACGCTGATCTTAAATCAGACTTTTTATACTAAACTAAACGATAAATTTTTACAGGCACCGATCGGTACAATTTCAATTACCAATCCGAACGAAGTACATGCAACCCCCTGCGACAACAAGCTGGGCAACTCATTTTTTACGTTTTACGTTGCGCCTGATGTGCTCAAAACCTTAAACAAAGGCCATGATGTTTTTTTTGAAGATAAAATAATTTATGATCATGACCTGGTAAACCGCTTTCATTATTTGTCTGAACACTTTAACAATCCAGCACTCGATCTGGAAAAAGAGTTACTACATGTTCTGGAAAAATTGGTTGCCCGTTATGCCTCCAGTATGTATTTCAGTGATCAGAAAACAGTCTTGTTTCAAGATTTTATCAGCGAAAACCTAATGGAAAAATTTTCATTAGCAGACACCGCAAAACGTTTCGGATTGGATAAATATAAATTCCTGCGTTTGTTTAAACACGAAACCGGCTTAACGCCAAACAACTACATCCTTTTACATCGGATAGAAAAATGCAAAAAGCTCCTCGCTAAAGAAACAGATTTAATGGAGGTGGCTATCGAAACCGGCTTTTATGATGTGGCGCACCTATCAAGGCATTTCAAGAGATTTACCGGCGTAACACCATCCGAGTATAAAAGGGCTTAAATCCAGTTGCAATATCGTACAACGGATCAAGGTATTTAAGCTTTAATTTTGCTATCATATCTCACAAAAAATGAAAAAAGACAGCCTTACCATCCTTTTTAGTTTATTTTTCAGCCTCGCAGTACGTGCGCAGGTAAGTCAAAACCTTATTCCAATAAAAATAGATAAAACTACTGCCGATTTAAACATCAAACAGGGCGAAGAAACTTCGTTTAGCTTCCAGTTAAAAAAAGATTTTTACTATTCGATCACTGTTGAGCAAAAAGGAATAGATGTTACGGTAGCATTAAAAAATCATAATGGCAAAACCTTACAGGATGTAGATTCGCCAAATGGCCGGTTCGGCAGCGAAAAAATTGTCTTCTCACCAGATAGTACCGGCTATTTTATCCTTACGGTTAAACCGTTATCGGAAAGCACCAATTCAAAAGAGGGCAATTATTCAGTCGTAGTGCAAAATCCGCCAAAAAAATTAAAACAACTGAGCTACAAAGCCCTCGAACAGGATTTCAATATTCTGAAAAATGCTTTCATGGAAACACACATTGGTTTGTGGTACAATACCTACTCGCAATTCGATAGCCTATGTAATGTGCAAAAAAGCAAGATAAAAGATCAAATGAACGCTTTGGATTTTTATCAGATTGTTGCGCCTGTGGTTACCTATACCAAAGAAGGCCATTGCGCAATCCAGCCATCCGAAGAAACGAGTAATTACATCAGGCAACATGGCAGGTACTTCCCTTTTTTAGTCAAGATTTTGGATAAAAAAGTTTATATCCTAAACGATCTCGACAATTACCCAAGCAAAGGAATGTTGATTTCTAAAATTAATGGAAATAGCATTGAAAGCATTATGAAGAAGCTTTTAACAATTGAACCAGCCGATGGTTACAATACCACAAGCAAATACCGTTGGATAGAAACTGCATTTTCTAAATATTACCTGCGTTTCTTTGAACAACAGCCCAATGTCTTTGATATTGAACTAATTAACCCAAAAACCACTGAAAAGATTAACTATAACGGGATACAAGCTTTAAGTTTTAAGCAATACGGAAAATTCGCATCAAAAGAAACAAAATCTCTCCCAAATTACAACTATAAAGAACCAGCTACGTTGAAGATAGATACATTGAACAGCACGGCAACACTAACCGTTAATACCTTTTCTACCAGCAATTACACCGATGGCAGAAAAGGTTTTAAAGAATTTTTAGCGAAGAGTTTTCAGAACATTACCGATCGTAAAATAAAACATCTGATTATTGATATCAGGAAAAATGAGGGTGGTGCGCAAGCCATGGAAGATCACCTGATGTCGTACCTGGTAGACAAAGAATATCCAAAATATAAATATGCTGAAATTCCATCCTTTACCTATTCGTTTTTGGATTATACAGCCTATCGGGATAAAGAATCGCGCGATGATTTTGAAAAAGAGTTAAAAGAAGAATTTTATCGCAGTAACGATGGGCGTTACCTGGATCTCCCCGGAAAATATAAAAGTGACACCCCTCAAAACAACCATTTTAAAGGCGATTTGCATATCCTCATCAGTGGTTTATCATTTTCAGGAGGTTCTGAATTTGCCGCTTTAGCCAAAAACTATACCAACGCCCGTTTTGTCGGCGAAGAAACAGGTGGAGGCTATTATGGCAATACCAGCGGCTTTTTTATTAATTATACCCTGCCAAATTCTAAATTAACCGGCCGGATCCCACTCATCAAATTTGTTGTTGAAGAAAAACAAAATGGTATTCCTTTTGGTCGCGGTGTAATGCCTGATCATGAAATACAACCCAAAATTGAAGAATATTTAAGCGGCTATGATACAGAAATGGAATACGTAAAAACCATAATCAAAAACAAATAACGAACTCCTGACATGGTTTTAAGGTTAATTAGCCTAATTTAGGCTTCTAAATATTTATGATGAAAGCCATTTCCATTCCCTTAAAACTAATAAACTTACAAGACGATGGCTTCCACCTTTTAGTGGAAGTTGTTGTTTTTAAGGAAAGATATTTTGCCGTATTAGATACCGGTGCATCGCGGAGTGTTTTCGATAAATCATTGATCGAAAAACATGTATCAGAAACGCTTCAGGTAACTGATGAAATTAATGCCGCTACCCTTTTTACCACTACAACCACTATCCAGGCCACTATCCCCCAACTAAAAATCGGCGCCTTGAAAATCAATAATTACGAAACAGTAGCTTTTGATTTGCAATCGGTTAGCGAAACTTACCAACAGTTTGGCCACCCATCTATTATGGGTATTATTGGTGGAGATATCCTAATGCAATACAAAGCAGTTATCAATTACCAGAAAATGATGCTTAGGCTTTATAGATAGATATAATTTTCGTTTATGACGTCGATCATTTTTACTAAATCATTTTAAGTGATATTTGACCAGATGAAAAAGTTAATTGCAATTTTTTGTATTATTTTTTGGGCAGGATTAATGGGCGGAATTAGTTTTTTGGAAGCCCCATTAAAATTTCAGGCACCAGGAATTACCATCCCACTGGGTTTAGGTATAGGGCAATTGGTTTTTCAGGCATTGAATAAAATAGAGATTGTATTGCTCCTGATCATTTTAGCCTGCTCCTTACCGGCACCATTAAAAAACATAAGCAGTATTTTACTTTTCTCGATAACCATTCTATTAATGGCAGATACTTTTTGGTTATTGCCATTACTCGATGAAAGGGCAAAACTGGTTTTGGCTGGCCATGCTCCGATGAAAAGTTATCATCATATTTTGTATATCATTGTCGATACGATCAAATTCCTGTTATTGATTGCATTAGGTTTCTTAAATTTAAAATCACTGTACCATGAAAAAGGATATTCATAATAGGGCAGATATTATCGTTTTAGTGGATGCGTTTTACAAAAATGTTACGCTCAACCCCCAGATTGGCCCCATTTTTACCGATGTTGCCCAGGTAGATTGGGCACACCACCTACCTAAAATGTACGATTTTTGGGAAAGTATTCTTTTCGGAAAAGCCATTTATAAGGGGAACCCCATGCTTACCCATTTTGCGCTTAACGAACAAACGCCATTACAGTACGAGCAATTTGAGATATGGAAAAATCTCTTTTTCCAAAACGTCGACGATTTGTTTACAGGCCCCAATGCAACACTCATTAAACAAAAAGCTCAATCTATTGCCGATTTAATGCATTTTAAAATCAATTCTCCCTCATCGAAGATTAAAATTGTTTAGTTTTAATTGCTTTGAATTCAATTGCTTTCTTTATAAATTTAGTTAACCAAACTAAATTTATGTATGAAATTTTTCAAAATCTTTTTCAGCATTATTGCCGTACTGGCAGTAATTATTATTGGGGGTAGTTTTTTTCTGCCAAAAAGCTATTCTGTGAACCGGACTATAGCCATTCTTGCCCCAGACAGTATCATTTATAAGAACATCGCCGATTATCATGAATTCTACAAGTGGAATGCCTGGTCGAAAATGGATCCAAAAGCCAAAATAACCATTACCGGCACTGTTGCTCAGCCTGGCCACTTGTACCAATGGAGTGGAGAAAAAAGTGGTACCGGACAAATGCTGATCAATAAAGTAGAGGTAAATAAGATGGTTGATATGGAACTAAAGTTCATCAAACCTATGGAAAGCATAGCAGATACCCGTTTCGATATAGAAAAAGACGGAAACGGAAATAAAGTAACCTGGACCATGAGCGGAGAAAGCAAAGGAATAATTAATAAGTGGTTTGGCTTATTTATGGATAAAATGATTGGAAAAGATTTTGAAGATGGATTGAAATCACTGAAAGAGAAATCAGAGAAGGAGATTTAATTGCATTGACGACCATTCTACTGGAGTCTGTCAGTATTAGCTTGGTCGAAGACTTCTGAGTCAAATACTCTTTTTTTAGCCGCAGAAGCATGGAAAAGACGAAGTATTTTTGAAAAAATAGTTGTTCTGCTGATTGAATACCAAGTAAAGGCTTAACTTTATCTGATAGCTATCCGATCGGGATAACGTTCGCCCTGTAAACTTTGCATCATCAGTGCCTTAACTCCGTGATCTTTTGTGGTTAAAAAAAGCAATTAATGTTTGTAGGCTCCTGAAAAGAGCCTTTTCTATTCTTTTGAAGAACCCGGTCAAACAATTATCTCGGCTTTGGGTTAAAAAAGTATTAAAAGTCGCCTAACCATCAATTAATATTTTGTAATTTCCTACTTTTTAGATTACTTGCCGGCAAATGAATTTATTACTTGTAGAAGATGAACCAAGCGTTGTATCTGTAATTTCGAGAGGTTTAGCAGACGAGGGATTTACCGTAAGTATTTCTCCTGATGGTTTAATCGGAAAACAGATGGCCTTAGAAAATCAGTTCGACCTGATTATTCTTGATATCATGCTACCTGGAATAAACGGATTGGAACTCTGCAAAATTATTAAGGAACAAAAGCCAAATACACCTATTATTATGCTTACGGCTTTGGGCACTACCGAAAATGTGGTAAACGGGTTGGATAACGGCGCAGATGATTATTTAATAAAGCCATTTAAATTTGCTGAACTTTTTGCAAGGATCAGAATGCTTTTAAGGCGATACCATGGCGCAGTTTCTCAAGATCAGATTATTTCTATAGGCGACCTGCAGCTAAATTTAAGTGCAAAAACCGTAAAACGAAACCAGCAGGAAATTGTACTGACGGCAACCGAGTATCGGCTATTGGAGTACATGGCCAAAAACAAATCTAAAATTTTATCACGGATAGACATTTTAGAAAACGTTTGGGACATTGATTTTAACCTGGGCACCAATGTGGTTGATGTTTACGTCAACTATCTTCGCAAAAAAATAGATAAAAATGCTGATCAAAAGCTTATCCATACCGCGGTAGGTTTAGGTTACATCTTAAAGGAAAAATAAATGGAGATAGCCAAGAAAATCACTTTACTCTTTGCCATTTTATCGGCAGTTATTATCTCCCTATTAAGTGGTTTTGTCTGGTATTTCTCTAACAAATTCGCCTTCGAAGATTTTTATAAACGTTTAGAAGCCAGGGTTAATATTGCGGCTCAGATTAAACTTTACGAAGACGATAACAATAAGGTTTATGCGAAAATGCGCAACAGATACCTGGAGCGCTTGCCATCTGAAAAAGAGTACATCATTGAAGCAGGCAAACCAACCAATAAATTAGACCGCGAATTACCCGAAAGTTTTTTTAACCGGATACGTGCAGGTTACGTAGCCCGCTATCGTACGGAGAATCACTTTTATGCCGGCAAATTCTTTAAAAATTCGAATGCAGGATATATCGTCATCGTTTCTGCAAATGATCCTGTTGGCTTCCGCGAACTAAAAGACCTGCAAAGAATTTTGGTTATTGGCTTTTTTCTATCTGTAATACTGTCATTTGTGGTGGGGTGGAAATTTTCCAATTACATGTTAATGCCCCTTCGAAATATCATTAAAAGTGTAAAAAGAATAAAAGCTGAAAATTTACATTTAAGGTTAGATGTTAAAAAAGGAAATGATGAAATGTCGCAATTGGCCCAAACCTTTAATAACATGCTCAACCGTTTAGAAACGGCTTTCGAGACGCAGAATAATTTTATCAGCAACGCCTCTCATGAATTGAGAACACCTTTAACCATTATTAGCGGTGAGGTTGAACTGGCCATGAAAGACATAGCGGATACGACCAAACAGGAAAAAGCATTATCAAAAATTAAAGATGAAGCAGATAGATTAGAACATATCTTAACCAGTTTATTGGGTTTGGCACAATCGGGTTTCAATGGAAAAAACCAACCATGGGAGGAAGTCCGGATGGATGAATTGTTATGGGAAATTAAAGATTCAGTAAACCAGGTACATCCCAACAGTAAAATAGAGATCGATTTCAGTAAACTTCCAGATGATGATGAACTGCTTTCGCTGCGCGTAAATAAAAATCTGATAAAACTGGCTATTAGTAACATTGTAAACAATGCCTGCAAATATTCCAACGAGAATTTGGTAAGCATTAGTATAGAAAGTAATGCCAATATGCTTTCCATCTCGGTAACCGATCGCGGTATCGGCATTCCACAAACCGATATCCAACATATATTTGAGCCTTTCTACAGGGCATCGAACACCAATGATTTTAAAGGATATGGGGTTGGTTTGCCACTTTCCCTAAACATTATCCGTTTGCACAGGGGTAGTATTGCTATTAAATCGCAAGAAGGCGTTGGGACAGAAATTAAAGTTTTGTTACCGGTATCAGGTTAATTGTTTAAATCTTTTAAACTGGTTAATTGTAAATTAGCCTTAACAATAGCACAAATCTCAACAACATAACAATTCATCAAGCAGTTTAAATCATACCCTTGGCTTCCGTACAAATGAACTAATGCCTGATGAACTACGCAACTATTCTAAAAAGGAGTGCATTCTAATCTCGTTCTAATCTCGCTCTTATTTCGCTATAATAACATCAGGCTAAACTTGTATAAATAATATTTCATTCATTTAAACAAGATATAAAGATGAAAACAGTATTAATCCCCACAGACTTTAAATTAGAAAGTATTAAAATTATTGATGCGCTTGTTCAACATCAGAAAAATGAAATATTAAATATCATTTTTGTACATGCTTTTAAATTATCTGATTCCATAACTGATATGTTAATGTTGAGTCGCCGCAGCCGCGATTATGAAAATGTTAGCGACGAATTCTACCAGCAAATCAATCAGGCTAAGGCAAAGTATCCTACTCAGATCAATACCATTGGGATCGAATATTTTTATGGGAGTACAGTAGCGGCTTTTAAAAATTTTATCGAAGCTTTTGATGTAACATGTATTGCCTACTTAAAGGGATACAACTTTACACCCATCAACAAATATAGCATTGACCCTAAAGTATTGACAGAACGTGCAGGCTGTGAAGTAATTCTACTAAATACTTTGACCGTTCATACCAATGAAAATTTAATCGACACAAAAATACACGAAACGCAGTTGCAAGAAGCAAATTCTTAATTATCAAATTTTATATTATGCTATTACGAAATAATATTCCGCTCACTTATATATTCGGAAAGATCAAAAAAGAACTTCTGTTTGTTATTGGTTACTCCATAGGTATTGTGATATTGTACGAGAACTTTCATGTTACCCGTATTTCTATTCCTGTTGCAGTACCCGCCCTATTAGGAACAATCATTTCCCTTTTACTGGCATTTCGTTCTAACCAGGCCTATGATAGATGGTGGGAAGCGAGGATTCTTTGGGGTGCTATTGTTAACGATTCGAGAACACTGTCGCGCCAGATTTTATCTTTCGTAGAAAACCCTTATGGATTAGATGAAATTGAAGAATTTAAGGCCAAATTTATTAGACGTCAAATTGCCTGGTGTTATGCCTTGAGCCAGGCATTGCGAGGTTTTAATCCACGAAAAGGCCTGGAAGAATACCTTTCAGCAGAAGAATTCGAGTTCATCAAAAAACGTAAAAATGTAACGGCAACCATCTTAGAGTTGCATGCTATGGATTTAAAAAAGGCATTACTGGAAGGCTGGATCAATAAATACCAGCAGATAGAAATAGACAAAACAATAACGGGCTTATGTAACCATATGGGCGGATCGGAAAGGATTAAAAACACCGTTTTCCCGGTAACCTATAGCAAGTATATTAACATGTCTATCCATTTATTCATTGTATTGTTACCTTTTGGGTTAATCGAATACTTTGGTTACATGGAAATTCCATTGGTGGTTGCCATAGCAGCATTCTTTTTATTGGTAGAGAAAATGGCCGTTCATCTTCAGGATCCTTTTGAGAATAAGCCTACAGATACCCCAACTACAACCATCTGCAGAACTATTGAACGCGATCTTTGCCAGATGTTAGACGATAATAAAATCTACGAGGACAAGCCTCAAACAGAATTGGCGCAAGTGGGATCGTATTACATTTTGTAAGTCCTACAAAGCCTAAAAATAAGTCTCTTTACTGAGATGGTTAGTTAAGCGCAATGGCTTGCTCTTTGGATAAAGTGTGACCATTTGCCATAGTGTATAATATAGAGCCATTCATTTGAATGGCTTTGTTTTTATATAGTCAGATGTTACCATCTAACGTACTATTAACCTGAACTCGATTAAAAATCCAGTTTTAAATGGTCCCTGTAAAATATCTTCAATTCAGAGCCGTCACCTGGAATTTATTTCCGGGTCTTTCATGCTAAAAAGTTGCTGACCACGAAGTAGCTATTAGACCTTTTAACTAATGAAAACTGCTAATAAAATAAATCCGATAGCTTATCGGATCGGCATGACGAATAGAGCGAAATCAATCGACTTTAAAGCACTGTTTTTAACAAATAATTATCGAATTCAGGTTATTAATGTGAAAAATCCGATGTAGTTTAAGCTATAAATTTTATACCACCATCACCTCCAGCCTCAGTTAGAGAAACTAACGCCACAAAGAACAAAACCCTCCCCAAGTTTAACTTGAAGAGGGTTGGTATATTAAAGTTACCTAAAAGAGATTTAGGAGTTAAGCATCAATTTTAGCATATTTCGCATTACGCTCGATAAATTCTCTACGTGGAGCAACTTCATCACCCATTAACATAGAGAAAGTATGATCACATTCTGCTGCACTTTCGATTGTAGCCTGCATTAGGGTACGTGTAGCGGGATTTAATGTGGTATCCCAAAGTTGCTCGGCGTTCATCTCACCCAAACCTTTGTAACGTTGGATGTGTACACTATCTTCTTTACCAGCACCTTTTAAACGTTGTACAGCTGCATCGCGCTGTATGTCATTCCAGCAATATTCGAACTCTTTACCTTTCTTAACCTGATAAAGTGGTGGAGATGCAATATAAACATAACCAGCTTCAATTAAGGCCCTCATATAACGGTAAAAGAAGGTTAAAATCAACGTGGTAATGTGCGACCCATCAATATCAGCATCCGTCATGATCACAATTTTGTGGTAACGGAGTTTGGTTAAATTTAAAGCTTTGTTATCTTCTGGTGTACCAATACTTACCCCAATGGCGGTAAACATATTTTTAATCTCGTCGTTTTCGTAGATCTTATGCTCCATTGCTTTCTCCACGTTCAAAATCTTACCTTTTAAAGGCAAAATAGCTTGAATGTTACGATCACGACCTTGTTTAGCGGTACCACCCGCAGAATCACCTTCAACCAGGAAAATCTCACATCTTTCAGGATCACTATCAGAGCAATCGGCTAGTTTACCAGGTAAACCTGATCCACCCATTACACTTTTACGTTGTACCATCTCACGTGCTTTACGTGCCGCAGCACGGGCAGTGGCCGCTAAGATTACCTTATTGATAATCATTTTGGCTTCTTTTGGGTTTTCTTCAAGATAATTACCTAAAGCCTCTCCTACCGCAACATCAACCGATCCCATTACCTCGCTGTTTCCGAGTTTGGTTTTGGTCTGTCCTTCAAATTGTGGTTCCTGTACTTTTACCGAAACAACTGCGGTTAAACCTTCTCTAAAGTCATCACCGGTAATTTCCATTTTTACGTTCTTTAACAAACCTTCCTTATCGGCATAGTTTTTTAAAGTACGGGTTAATCCCCTACGGAAACCAGCGATGTGCGTACCGCCCTCGTGGGTATTAATGTTATTTACGTAAGAGTGAACATTTTCTGCATAACTGTCATTGTACTGGAAAGCCAGTTCAACAGGAACACCATTTTTAATCCCTTCAATATAAATTGGCTCAGCCAGAATAGAGGTACGTGTATCATCTAAAAAAGCGACAAACTCTTTTAAACCACCTTCTGAATGGAAAGTTTCTGAAAAGAAAGTACCATCTTCCAGTTGCTCACGCTCATCAGTAAGCGTTAATTTAATCCCTTTATTTAAAAAAGATAACTCACGCAAACGGCCGGCTAAAGTATCGTATTTGTATTCGGTAGTTTGGGTAAAAATGGTAGCATCCGGAGTGAATGTTACAATCGTACCGCGTTTATCAGTAGTTCCAACTTCCTTAACATCATACTGCGGAACACCAATTTTATACTCCTGCATCCAGATTTTACCTTCGCGGTGCACTTCTGCTTTTAAATCTGTAGACAAGGCGTTAACGCAACTTACCCCTACACCGTGCAAACCTCCGGATACTTTGTAGGTATCTTTATCAAATTTACCACCTGCGTGTAAAACCGTCATTACGATTTCAAGCGCAGATTTATTTTCTTTTGTATTAATTCCGGTCGGAATACCACGACCATTATCTTCAACCCTGATGGAGTTGCCTTCTAAAATGCGAACATCAATGGTATCTGCATGACCGGCTAAAGCCTCATCAATAGAGTTATCTACAACCTCATAAACCAAGTGGTGCAAACCTTTTACACCAGTATCACCTATATACATTGAAGGACGCTTACGCACCGCTTCTAAACCTTCTAAAACCTGTATATTATCTGCCGAATAATTTGACTTTAAATCCTGTTCTTCGCTCATATTTTAATTAAAAACAATAAGTATCAAAAATACGGAAATTTTGCCACTTAAACTAATATGTGGATAATTTTCGGACTGTTAAGCGATTGAGGCAAAAGCCTCTGCCGTTGGATTAAAAGGGGTTTGAAAAGCAAAATCAGCATTCCAATCCATGTCTCCTCCCGCTTTCCATTATAAGTCCCGCTGAAGAAGCGGAAGCTTTCCATTTCAATCGGGTTTAGGGGGCCAAATTGGTGGTGCAGTTGAATGGATTATCCACAAAACGTTCCCATGGAACGAAGTTTTGACGGGCATGCGTCTCAATAGGACTTTTTTTTCACAATAGCAAAAATCGCCCTGCCAATGAGGCTAGTGATGATGAAAGGGTTTTAATCAGGGATAAGCCAGATCTGCATTGCATCATTTTTATATCTGGTTAAAAAATGATGTTACCTGCGCAAAGGACTTAATTAATAACATGCCACAGTATTTTTTAAAAAATAATACTTGCCTGCCGTCCCGTTAGGGACGACTCATAGGTAGCCAATTGTTTAATTGGCGTTTTCATTCCGTAGGAACGTTTGGTGTTTTAAAATTTGCTATAGCTGCCCTGCAACCCCAAATAGTAGCACATGCTGCGCCACCTAAACCTGATGGAAGCGGACATGCAATAAAGCGGACAGCGGGACAAGCAACCGTTTGAAACACAACCATTGCTTTTCAAATCAATGCCATCCAGATTGAGGGATTGGCGTTAGGCGCTTAGCGATGAGTAAATTAAACGCTTTACGCCCCGCGCCAAACGCAAAACACCCTTCTATAATAATAGGCCTTTCTTTAAATTGCATATCAAAACTAATTTATATAAGTTTGCTAAAATTTATTAAACAAGAATGGAAAGAAGAACCTTTAAAACCTTTGGTTTACTTGCAACGGCAACTTTGATAACTGCTTTCTCTGCATGCCAGAACAAAGACACTAAAACTACTGAAACTAAAAAAACAGAGGGTACTACTGCACCGGTTTCTCCAACTGAGAAAATTGTGTATGTAAACTCCGACTCGTTACTTACAAAATATGAATACTTCAAAGCTCTTAAAGTGAAATTTGAAGGTAAAAGCAAAAGCGCTCAGGCAGACATGCAGGCTAAAGGTCAGGCTTTTCAAAGAGAGGTGGCACAATACCAGCAATCGGCACAAACCTTATCGGCCGATCAACGTAAAAGTACTGAAGAGCGCTTAGCCCGTAAACAACAAGAGTTACAAACTTACCAACAAAATGCTGGTGGTGCTTTACAGAATGAGCAAGCTGCTGAAAATGAAAAACTTTATGATAAAGTAGCGGATTACCTGAAAGGTTATGCGAAAGAAAAAGGTTATAAAATGGTATTAACTTACTCTAAAGGTAACAGTTCTATTTTATTTGCCGACGAAAGTTTAGATGTTACTTCTGAAGTAATTAAAGGCTTAAATGCTGAATATAGTAAAAAATAGACTTATAGATATTTAAATCTGAATGCCCCGACAAAATCGGGGCATTTTTTTTGTGCTCTAATTTCAGACAATCAGGGGAGCTATTAATCCAAATAGAATAAACATGGAAAAACAACACCAGGAGTATATGCAAATGGCCATTAACCTATCGGTACAAAATGTAAGCGAGTGCATTGGCGGGCCATTTGGTGCGGTAATAGTAAAAGATGGTAAACTGATTGCCAAATCGGCTAATAAGGTAACCTCAACCAACGATCCAACGGCACATGCAGAGGTTTCGGCCATCAGACTGGCTTGTACGGAATTAAATACTTTTGATTTAAGCGGCTGTGTAATTTATACCAGTTGCGAACCCTGCCCGATGTGCTTAGGTGCCATTTACTGGGCAAAAATTGACACCATTTATTATGCAAATACCAGAGCCGATGCTGAAGATATTGGTTTCAGTGATAAATTCATATATGAAGAGCTTGATAAGCCAATGGAAAACAGAAGCCTGCCAGTGATTCAGCTGATGCGCGATGAAGCTTTAACAGCCTTTAAATTATGGGAAACATCGCCAATGCGGATAGCGTATTAGATAAGAAAAGGTGCCGGTAATCCAGCACCTTTGGTTGTTAAATTGAGGCGTTTATTTACTCGATTCTTTAGGCGCCAACAAACTGATCATCGAATCTATTTCTTTTACCACACCATCATCAGAACCCGAGAAACCCACGGCTTTAAACCTGATGTTACCCGCTCCATCTATTATAAACTTGGTAGGGATTCCATCAACTTTATAAGCACTTACGACATCAAATTTTGAGGGGTCTTTAGCGTTTTTGGTATCGTAAAGCACGTTAAAATTATATTTCTTCTCGGCAATAAAATCGGTAACCACTTTTTCCCGGTTTTCCTCATTTTGCCAGGTGTTTACAAATAAGAATACCACATTGGGGTTAGCAGAATATTTCGCCATGGCTTTTTGCATCCCCGGAAAAGAAGCTACACAAGGGCCGCACCAGGTTGCCCAGTAATCTAAAATCACTATTTTGCCCTTTAAGCTGGCTAAGCTAACTTTTTCGCCTTTAAGATTAGTTAAAGAAAATGCAGGTGCAGGAATATTGATCATTTTTTTCGTCCACTCTGCTCTTTCTTTTTCTAACGCTACTTTTTCCAGGCTGGCGATATAGGTTTCGTAAGTTCCTTCTTTCTTTAATGAAGTATAAAGCATTTTGAAGATTGTTTTCAAAGAATCAGTAGCTTTCCCTTCTTTTATGATCTTTTCGGCTTCAGCATAGGCTTTATCTTTATTACCCGTTAAATTTAAATACATGATGTACCGTTCGTTTCCATCAGCGTCATTATAGGCTTTAGCTTTTTCCTGATAAGCTAAAGCTTCTTTGTTATTACCCTGATGATGAAGCAATAGTGCATATGTATCAGCATACATGGCGTAAGACCGATCAAGCGATTTTATGTACTCATCTTTTGAAGAAAAATTAGCCGGTACCTCACCATTTTTAGCTTCTTCTATCAGGCTTAGTGATTGTTTTGAAAGTTTTGCAGCTATATCTACATTTTCTTTTTTCTCTGCTGATGACCAGGCGAAAGAATTGTACAAATTTGCCCTGGTTTGTTTATTGGTCACTTTATTGGCATAAAGCTCAAATTTTTCGGTATTTTTCGCCTTTATACTTGCGTTTGCCAAAATACCGTATATTGCATCTAACTTATCTGCATCCGCTTTTTTGTTGGCATCAAATTTAAATTTGGCAATCATGTCTGTAGCTTTCTTTTCCTGTTCCGCTAGATCTTTGGTGCCATAAAGTGCATTCATCCCATCATTCCAGGCATAATTTCCGGTTGGATATTTTTTAAGCACGATGCTTTTAATTGAATCGGCCTCTGTTTTTTTCTTTAACAGCGAATACAGCCCGATAACAGTACTAAAATCTTCTTCTTTAGGCTCTTTTAATTTAGATAAAGCCGAAATGTTCTCGTTGATGAGCTTTGTTCCTTTATCTTTATCTGCTTTATACTCAAGAGAAAGGTACTGTTGCAGGTTTTTCTTTTTCAACGCTGGCTTTAAGGCAAATGCCTGATTATATAATTTGACTGCTTTTTCAGGATCGATGGTAAGCCCGAGATAATAATTCCCTGCCAATCCGTATAAGAAGGCTTCGTTAAGATAGGCCTCTGCAGGTACTTTTCCACCTTTGGTAAATTCCAGAACGTAACCCGCAGGCGCTTCATCTTTCTGATCTCCAACGGAAAAAGTAAGTCCAACCAGAGTAACGCTATCTGGTGTAGAAATTTCACCTTTATAAGTCGCGCCATCTTTTACCAGTTCAATTTTTTTGTTTTTTGGATTAGTTGTCGTAAAAAATGTATAACCGGTACATTCTATATCAGCGAGGTTTTCCAGATTGGTTCCTTTTGGATCGTAGGTAAATTTAACGGTACTTCCTGCCACAGGTTGATTGACAGAAAATTTCACCCCTTGAGCATGAGCCGCTCCAGCAGCCAACAGCAGTAAACAGAATAATTTTAAGGTTTTCATCATGAAGGATTAAGTTTTAATTAGACAAACTAAATATATAGTTTATTTATCGCATTTCATTGTTATTTTATGTTAAATTTTTAAGGAATAATTATTGCAGGATAATGAGCATGACCTACGAACAAAAAATACAGGGAGAACTGGATTTCTGGAAGTTTAAAACTTTACAGAAACCATCTCTTTTAAATAAGGTGACCGATAAAGTTCAGAAGAAAATAAACAGCTACATACCGGATAAGGTTCATGATGCCATAACCGCTGCCATAAAACAAATGGTTAAGGCTGTGTTATTTGGTTCAACATTTACCACTTCGAAACCCGTTACCGATTTAACGATGATGCACCGTGAAGCATTAATTAAGCAAAAGATTGAAAATTATAAAAAAACCGGGGCTGCAGAAGGTGGAATTACAGGTGCCGGTGGTTTTTTAATGAGTCTGGCAGATTTCCCGTTATTACTGGGCATAAAAATGAAAATGCTTTTTGATATAGCCGCCGTTTACGGGTATGATGTGAAAGATTACCGTGAACGTTTATATATTTTACACGTCTTCCAACTGACCTTTTCAAGTAAAGAAGAAAGCCAGAACGTTTTTATTAAAATGCAGGCTTGGGATGATAAAGCACATCAACTACCGACTGATATTGATGAATTTGACTGGCTTACCTTCCAGCAGCAATACCGCGATTATATAGATTTAGCCAAACTTGCCCAGATGCTTCCCTTTGTGGGCGCAGCAGTTGGTGCCATTGCCAATTATAAATTGATCGAAAAACTGGGCAAAACAGCTATGATGAGTTACCGGATGAGGCATACCAGTTTGCAGTACGCAGTTGCCAGTTCACAAGAAACTGAAAACCGTAAACTGAAAACTGGAAACTAACTACTCTTCCTCAAACATTCCACCCAATAAATCATCTGTTTCGCGGCGATCTTTCTTCGTAGGTCGGCCCGTACCTCTATCTCTTTTTAGATTTGGAGAATGAAACATCGATTTAAAAGCATGGGTTTCTTCTACAGGCGTTAAATCTTTGTATTTGGTTAAAGCCGTCGGCGAGTCTGTTCTGTTATACGAAAGCTCTACCACTTCGATAACTTTCTTTTCAATACCTTTTGATACCTGGTAAACATCGCCAACTTTCACTATGGCCGAAGGTTTAATATTCTGTCCCTTAAGCTTTACTCTACCCGCTTTACAGGCATCTGTAGCCAGGCTCCTTGTTTTAAACAGCCTGATTGCCCATAAATATTTATCTATCCGAAGTTTTTCTGTCTCTGCCATAAAGATACAAAAATACGCATTTTGGTTAACTGTTTAAACTGCTTAAGCGGTATGTTGGCTAATTGTATAAACTGGTTAATTGTAGATAGGGCTTTCAACAGTTAACCGATTTAAGCAATTAACCGTTTACCCAGGAACAAAACAATTTATACAATAAACCCTTTAATAAACAAAAATTGATTTATTTTGCGTAAAATTTAAAAACATCATGTATTCAGATTTAAAGAAATTAATTGAAGCCGCTTGGGAAGACAGAACACTTTTACAATATAGCAACTATTGCGAAGCCATTGAAACCGTAATTCAAGGTTTGGATAAAGGCGAAATCCGCGTAGCTGAACCAGTTTTAAACTCTTGGGGCATTAATGAATGGGTAAAAAAGGCAGTAATTTTGTATTTCCCGATCCGCGAGATGAAGGAAATTAAAAGCGGTCCTTTTGTTTACCATGATAAAATGGAATTAAAAACCGATTACAAAACAACTGGTGTTCGTGTAGTACCTATGGCAAGCGCACGTTATGGTTCGTTTTTGGCAAAAGGTGTAATCATGATGCCATCGTACGTAAACATTGGCGCTTATGTTGATGAAGGTACCATGGTTGATACCTGGGCCACTGTTGGCTCTTGTGCACAAATTGGTAAACGCGTTCATTTAAGTGGTGGCGTAGGTATTGGTGGTGTTTTAGAGCCTGTACAAGCTGCTCCGGTTATTATCGAAGATGATGCCTTTTTAGGTTCAAGGGCTATTGTTGTAGAGGGTGTTAAAGTAGAAAGAGAAGCAGTTCTTGGTGCCAATGTAGTTTTAACAGCATCGACAAAAATTATTGATGTTACCGGCCCAACTCCTGTTGAATATAAAGGTATCGTTCCTGCACGTTCGGTTGTCATACCAGGTAGCTATACCAAAACATTCCCTGCTGGTGAATTTCAGGTACCTTGTGCTTTAATTATTGGTAAGCGTAAAGAAAGTACAGATAAGAAAACTTCACTTAACGATGCGTTGAGAGAAAATAATGTAGCCGTTTAAGTTTAAAGTAAAACGGTGAAAGCTGAAAGCAAAATCCAAACTCGAAAAGCCGAAAGTACCGAACTTGAGCAATCAGGCTTTAGTCTTTCGGCTTTAACCTTTTCGCTTATAATCGGATACGATGGCAAGCGTGCTGCCAATAACTTAACCGGACTTGGCAATTACAGCCGCTCTTTAATTGAGCATCTGGCAAATCAGTTTCCTGAACATGAGTATTTGGTTTATGCCCCAAAAGTAAAATCAGCCAAACAAATAGATACTTTTTTTGAAAAAGACAATATCGAACTGAAGCTTCCTAAAAATGGCGCTTTTTTATGGAGAACGTTAAATATCCTTAAAGATTTAACCAACGATGGCTGTCAGATTTTTCATGGCCTGAGTCATGAAATTCCATTAGCCATACAGCATACCAGGATTAAATCAATTGTGACCATACATGATTTGATTTTTCTTCGCTATCCGCAGTATTACAAATTTATCGACCGGAAATTATACGAATGGAAAAGTAAATCTGCTTGCAAACGCGCCAATAAGATTATCGCGATCAGCCAAAAAACTAAAGAAGATATTATCGATTTATATGGAATTAACCCAGAAAAAATTGACGTAATTTACCAGAGCTGTGATGATAGTTTTAAAACACCATCCCCTAAAGAAACTTTAAGCAGGATTAAGGCAACCTATAAACTGCCAGATAAATATATACTGAACGTTGGCACTATTGAAGAACGTAAAAATCTAAAATTGGCTATCCAGGCACTAAAAGAAGTAAACGAAGAATATAAATTGGTCGTGATAGGTAAACAAACTGCCTATTTTACGAGTGTTGAGAAAGAAATAGAAAAGCTTGGCCTTAAAAACAGGATCTTATTCTTAAAAAATATTCCTTTTACCGATTTGCCTGGCATTTACCAAATGGCAAGTGTTTTTGTTTATCCTTCCTTTTACGAGGGCTTTGGCATCCCTATTATTGAAGCTTTATATTCGGGTGTTCCGGTGGTTGCAGCAACAGGCTCTTGCCTGGAGGAAGCTGGTGGTCCTAATAGTCTATACATATCTCCAAATGACGCTACCGGACTAGCAAAAGCTATTAATCAAGTTTTAGGAAGCCCTCAGCTTCAAAAAGAAATGAAGGAAAAAGGGCTGCAATTTGTTCAAAAATTCAATAGTTCTGTAGTTACAAAGCAATTGATGGATTGTTATATAGCACTTTAATACATAATCTTCAGTTAGATCAGTAAGACTTTAATTAAGCTTAATTCCGTTTTATATACATTTTAAATTCCTTTATAGATATTTCAACCTGTAGTCGTCACCCTGAATTCATTTTAGGGTCTTTTCTGCAAAATAAGATGCTGAAATAAATTCGCTAGCTATCGTTCAGCATGACGAATCTATCTAGGAACATTTACAAAACAGATTTTTCACTAATAATGATCAAACTCAAGTTAAGAGAATTAACACCTCGTTAAAAGAAAAAAGGGCTGGAATTATTAAATTCAACAGCCCTCTTCTTGTAAGATTGATCTTATTGCTTATTTGGCGGCAACACCATTTGATGGATATTGTGCCAATATTTCTTTTACACCGGTATGCAAACGTTGTTCTCTTTTATTGAAGTTATCAAGGTTAAAACCTGATCCTTGTCCGTGCCAAAATAAAATCTTTTTGGCAGGATCTAAGAAATCGATGATAATGGTACCGTCAATATACTGGTTCACATAGGTTCCACCACCGCCCCAGAAAGGATTTCCCCAGCCGCCACGCCAGCCCCATCCCCAGCCACCGTAGTAACCTGGACCATATACATCGGTTTTTTCACGTGCAACCACTACCAGGTTAACCAATAAATCAGGTCGATCTGATTTTGTAAAGCCTTTCGTATTCATTTCAGATTCAACCGCAGCCATTAACCTGCGCTTGTCTAAATTATTCAACTTAATCCTTGCGATACCTTTATCGTAAAAATTGTAAGTTTTATAACCGCTTAAATCAACATCTTTATCATAATCTGATGCGGTGCGGAGTGTTGTACATCCTGCTAATGCCAATACCACTGTAAAAAGCATTAATAATTTTTGTGCTGTTCTCATTTTGTGCTTTGTTGTATAAATAACCCGACATAAATATAACGATCTTGCAAACCAAAAAGGAATCATTTAACATTTTTTTACAATCAGATTTTTATCTATAAAACGATTTCTACTTAATTATGTTTTGACGTTATATCACTAAGACTAAATATTTTACAATTGGATTAAATGGGTCAAATCAATAAGTCGGAGGATATTCCGATAAGATCTGTTTAACAGCCAGATTTATCTTGTTTTCTCTATTTGCATAATCGTCAAAATTAAAACCTGACCCTACCCCATGCCACATAATTGCCTTGGTTTCAGGATTCAAAAAATCAATAATGATGGTACCACTTTGATATGGTTTGCTTGTACTGAGGGGGCCAAATTGCGAATCTC
The DNA here is from genome assembly GCF_900100705.1 of Pedobacter terrae. Classification (GTDB taxonomy): domain Bacteria; phylum Bacteroidota; class Bacteroidia; order Sphingobacteriales; family Sphingobacteriaceae; genus Pedobacter; species Pedobacter terrae. The sequence goes on along the minus strand of NZ_FNCH01000016.1, from coordinate 70,042 downwards.
TCCATTGGTATGAAGATGAATTTGCATCCCATTGATAACCACCTCCGCTATAACCCCAATCTGCCCTGGTTTTAATATTGCTTAAAACCACTATATTAACTAAAAAATCTGGCTGGTGAGATTTATTAAAGCCTTTTTTGATCAACGCAGTTTCCAGAGAATCTAACATCCTGGGCTTGTCAAGGTTGTTTAATTCCAAATGCTCAATTCCTTTTTTGTAATAAGCAAAGGATTTCAACTTGAAAAAATCGATTCTTTTGTCGTAATCTGATGCGGTAAGCACAGAGATGCAACTGGTAAATGCCATTACAATAGTAAACAGCATACCCCATTTAAGTGTATGTTTCATTTTGATGTTTATTTAATAACCTATTACTAAAATACTAGTTTATTAGGTTAAAACCCATCAATTGAAATAAATAATATGTTACGATCGTGAGATTACTTTGTCAATATTTAGGAGTGTCAGATAGAATATCTGACAGCATAGAAATACACATTAACATTATTTAACTTCCGCTTTATCAATTACCTTTGCAAAATGCTAAAAGATGAGATTAACAAAGCTTTAGAAGTATTAAAATCTGGCGGGGTGATCCTCTATCCTACCGATACCATTTGGGGGATCGGCTGCGATGCCACAAATCCGGAAGCGGTTGATAAAGTACTTAAAATAAAAAATCGTCCGGCAGAAAAGAGCTTAATTGTTTTATTGGATGTAGACAGCAAACTGCAAAGTTATGTTACCGAAATACCCGAAGTGGCTTACGACCTGATCGAATATGCAGAAAACCCGCTGACCATCATTTTTTCAGATGCCAAAAACCTGGCTCAAAATGTAATCAATACCGATGGCAGCGTAGGCATCAGAATTGTTAAACATGATTTTTGTACGCCATTAATCCAGCGTTTTAGAAAACCTATTGTTTCTACCTCAGCAAATTTAAGCGGACAACCTTCGCCAAAATTCTTTGACGACATTGATCCTGAAATCATCAATGCTGTTGATTATGTGGTAGATCTTGAACAGGAAAATCGAACCGGCAAAAAACCGTCAACCATCATGAAACTTTCACCTGGCGGACAGTTTGAATTTATCCGTAGATAATTTTATTACTTTTGTAGTGCTTATTGTCATCCTGAAGCACGAAGGATCTGTTTTTTCACAACTCGCAGATGCTTTTTGATCTCAGCACGATAAAACAACTAACTTCATGCAACAATATCTACAAAACCCTATATTTAAAACCTTATCACAAATTGCCGATAAGAACAAAACCGAAGCGTATGTAATCGGCGGATTTGTGCGCGATTTATTTTTAGATCGCCCTTCAAAAGATATTGATGTGGTTGTTGTGGGCAGCGGAATAGCATATGCTGAAGCTGTTGGCAAAAAACTGAACGCAAAGGTGGCCGTTTTTAAAAATTTCGGAACAGCAAATATCAAATTTCAAGATTTAGAAATTGAGTTTGTAGGCGCCCGAAAAGAATCTTATCGTTCTGATTCGCGTAAACCCATCGTGGAAGACGGTACATTAGCAGACGACCAGCTCCGCCGTGATTTTACCATCAATGCTTTGGCAATCAATTTAAATGACGACCGTTTTGGCGAATTGCTAGATCCTTTTGACGGGGTTAAAGATCTCGAAAATAAGCTGATCCGTACGCCTCTTGATCCGGAAATTACCTTTTCTGATGATCCATTACGCATGATGCGCGCCATCCGTTTTGCTTCACAACTTAATTTTGATATCGATCAGGCTGCGCTAAACGCGATAAAAACACAAAAACAGCGTATCAGTATTGTATCAAAAGAACGGATTACCGATGAGATGAATAAAATTATTCTGTCTAAAAAACCTTCTATTGGCTTTAAATACCTGTTCGATACCGGATTACTACATATCATTTTCCCTCAAATGGCACAGCTTTATGGTGTAGAAATTATTAAAGGAAAAGGCCATAAAGACAATTTCTATCACACGTTGGAAGTATTGGATAACATATGTGCAGATACCGATGATTTATGGCTCCGCTGGGCAGCTATTTTACATGATATTGCCAAACCGGCCACCAAACGCTTTGAAGAAGGCCATGGCTGGACATTCCACGGCCACGAAGACAGAGGAGCACGAATGGTTCCGAAAATATTTGCACAGCTGAAACTTCCTTTAAACGAAAAGATGAAGTACGTGCAAAAATTGGTTCAGCTTCATTTACGCCCAATTGTGCTGGCACAGGAAACCGTTACAGATTCAGCCGTAAGGCGATTACTTTTTGATGCCGGAGAAGAAATTGAAAGCCTGATGTTGCTCTGCAATGCCGATGTAACCACTAAAAACGAATACAAGAAGACCAAATACAGAAACAACTTTGAACTGGTAAAGCAAAAGCTCAAGGATGTTGAAGAACGAGATAAAATCAGAAACTGGCAACCTCCAATTTCTGGTAACGATATTATGGAAACTTTCGGTCTTGATGCAGGTAAAGAAGTTGGTTTAATTAAAAATGCTATTCGTGAGGCCATATTGGAAGGTGAGATCACAAACGATTATCAGGAAGCGTTTAATTTTATGCTCAATCAGGCAAAACAAATGGGATTAAATCCTGTTAATAAATAATTTAATTGCCGTAACAATATGAATATGGTGTCTTTTAGGGCACATCATGTTTGTGGTAATTGTAAATTAACTTTATTTTTACTGTTCCAAAATACAATAATGGCTATTTATAAATTTAGAATTACTTTTGAAGATTTTGATGATGTTGTGAGAGAGATCGACATTAAATCAAACCAAACATTTGAAGATCTGCATAAGGCTATCCACAGATCAACGGGTTATAATGCCGAAAAACCTTCATCTTTTTATGTAAGTACCGATAATTGGTTAAAAGGCGATGAAATTGCTTATTTACCAAACGAACGTAAAAAAGACCGTGTAGTTTTAATGGAGAATTCCAAACTCAGCGGTTTTATTGAAGATCCACATCAAAAGTTTTACTACATCTATAATTTCGATCGCCCTTATGATTTCCATGTAGAGCTGGTAAAAATCATACTAGATGCTGACCCTAATATCGAATATCCATTTTTAGCCAAAAGCACTGGTGAAGCACCAAAAATAATGGAGCAAAATAGTCCACAAGCTGTTGACCCAAGAGGTGCTGCGGCGACTGCCAGCGAATTTGATTTCTTAAATGAAATGAACTTTGTACCTGAAGATACCGACGAATTAGAAGCTATGGGCGAAATGGGCATCAATGAGAAAGAGCGGGACGAAGATGAAGAGAATGAAGAAGACGAATTCGGAGATGAGTTTTCCGATGATGATAACTTCGAAGATGATAGCCATAAAGACGACTATTAATTAGCATTAAAATAATAAATGTAAAAAGCTGCCAAATATTTAAATTTGGCAGCTTTTATTTTATACAAACCTCATGCGCCACCCTAAAACCTTATTATCCATTGTTGGCCCAACTGCGATCGGCAAAACAGCATTGGCTATTCAATTGGCCCAACATTTTAGCACAGAAATTATCTCTGCAGATTCGCGTCAGTTTTTTAGGGAAATGGCAATTGGCACAGCAAAACCCAATGTTGCGGAGCTAGCTGCGGCTAGGCATCATTTTATCAATTCTCATACCGTAACGGAACTGTTCAGCACAGGTGATTTTGAGGTAGAAGGATTAAAAAAACTGGAAGAAATTTTCCAAAACCACGATCTCGCCATCATGGTAGGTGGTTCTGGATTATATGTAAATGCTTTAATAAATGGTTTAGATGAAATGCCTGATATCGATTTATCGATCAGGGAAAAATTGAACAAACAGTTTGAAGAAGAAGGTTTGGCTGCTATCCAAAATCAACTGGCAGAATTAGACCCTGAATATTTTGCAAAGGTAGACCAGCAGAATCCACAAAGAATGATCAGAGGCTTGGAGGTGTATTTATCAACAGGTCAAAAACTTTCATCAATGCTTTCGGCAACCAAAAAGGAAAGACCTTTTAATATCATCAAAATTGGTTTAAATACAGATCGCGCTGTTCTTTATGATCGGATCAATAGAAGGGTGGATCAAATGATGGCAGATGGCTTGGTAGACGAAGTAAAATCACTCATACCATTTAGAAAATACAACGCCTTAAATACGGTGGGTTATAGTGAGCTTTTCGATTACCTGGACGGAAAATTAGCGATTGAGGATGCCGTTGCCGCTATTAAACAAAATACCCGTCGTTTTGCCAAACGTCAGCTGACCTGGTTTAGGAGAGATGAAGAGATTAACTGGTTTGGGCCTGATCAAAGCACAGAAATTATCAACTTTGCAGAGAATAAAATAACCGACAAATAAAAAAGGGGATCATAGAAACTATGCCCCCTTTTTTATAAATCTCAAACTCTTATTTTGTATCAGGAAATTTCACTCCTCTATACTGTGTAACATCAATAGTTGGGATAGTAGAACCATATTTTGCATTAATCGCATCGATAAACACATTGGCAATTACTGCGTTTCCACGGGGCGTTAAATGAATCCCATCTAAAGAGAAGGCACCTCCTGAAATAAATGCAGCATTGATGCCAATACCTTGTACCGTTAAGCCAGTTTTTACCTGATTAAAATAAGCATAGGTATCTGCAATGGCTAAACCTTTACTGGTAGCAATAGACTTAATGCTACTGTTATAACTATTTACATAATCTTTTACCTTGACTACTTCATCTTTATCCAATACCCAATTGTTTGTTATTGGATTTAGTGGGTGCAAACCATAAGGAATGGTACCTTGACCAAATAAACCAGCCGATTGGAATGGCAAACGGATTAAGTCTTCATCAGTAGCTACTCTAACCGCACCAGTACCAGTTTGAATAAATACGGCTTGTGCAGCCGGATTAGCTGCTTTTGCTGCAGCAAGTAACACAGATGGCTTAACCGTATTGAAATATGGAATAGCTGTTACATCAGGGATAGTGGCGACTATACCTTTCTGGCCACCAGCGGTTAAGGCATTTAATAAATTAGCATATAACGAAGAAAAGGTTACTTTATCTGTTAACACTGTAGTTGGATCACCAGCAACGGTTACGGCGCCATTTAAAGCATAACCCAATACATCGTTATTTCCCAACCAGATGGAGAAAAAGGTATGGTTTCTTCCCTGGATATATTGAAAATAATTGGTTTTACCTACTTGCGCATCAGTTAATAAACGCTCAAAAAAAGGATTGGCAGCGCTAAATGTAAGTGTTGGATCGAAAGATAAATCGACACGCATACCTGGGATACCTAAATTTTGGATTTCACCGCTGTACTTATCTAGGTGTTTCGCAGGATCTCTAAAAGCTAATTTATCTATAACGGGAGTTAGAGTTGGTGTACCATTAACCAGTGCTGTTAGCGAAATATAACCAGAGCCATTTGAATGCTCTTCAGTAAAAAATGGAGAAGTAAAAGCTCCTCCCCCTACTGAAGACATCTTCGCTGCAATTAAATTTGGATATGCCGCTTTCTGGCCTTCTAAATATAATCCTCCGTCAGCATAACCTGAGGTTAATGAATTACCGATAGCAATATATTTGCTGAAATTCGCTTGCCCTGCCGAGGTACCTGCAGGTGTTTCAATTTCCGGTTTGCAAGCTGCGGTGAAAAGAATGGCAGCAGCAATGAAACTATTTAATATATATTTTTTCATCTGAAATTCTCCTACCATTTATAAGTTAATGAAATACCTGGTGCATAAACCAAAGTTTTAAAAGTACCATCCAGGCCTGTTTCTATATTCTTTTGCTTACGCGATTTAACATCCTCAAAAAAGAACGATGCATTTACTTCGAAATGGCGGGTAGGTGTATAACCTAAACCAGCACTTAAAATATAACGATCAGCATCTGGTGCTTCGGGCGTTACATAACCGTCCTGTACAGGTGAAAGTGCATAACCCACACCAGCCCTTAAAGCTAATTTTTCTGAAGCCTGGTGATTAATACCTAGTTTGAACGACGAACCATCCCGATAGTTACGGGCAGATTTTGTATCAGCCAGTGCCGGGGTATTGGTAGCATAATCAAATGATAAATCCTGATAAATATGCCATTGTACCCAACTCGCATCAAATGCTAATGTAGTGCTTTGAGATAACGGAATGCCTATACCTAAGCTTGTTGTTGAAGGTAAAGGTAACTCTGCGTTGAAGGTGTTTCCTGCGGGGAATGATGACCTCAATGAATTTGGCACATCAAACTCAGCAGTACCATTATCTAATTTTGTAATTACTTTCGATTTGTGAACAAGTGCAAATGAAATATTGCTCAAGGTTTTAATGTATAAACCTGCATTCCAACCATAACCTTTTCCGGTTCCTTCTAAAGTAGCATGGCCAGAGCGGCCGTCAGGAAAATTAACAGGTAAAGCCCGTTGAAGATTAACATCCCCATGGTTATACACGAAACCAGCACCAATACCAATACGATCGGTAATTTTTATGCTCAAGGTAGGCTGGAAATAAATGGCTTTTAAATTTAATGAGGTTAGTGCATATCTGCCAGACCAGTCATTTCCCCAATCAACTAAACCACCAAATGGAGTATAAACACCTAAACCAAGTTTCCATTTATTTGATTTCGGTCCCCAAACAGCATAAAATTCGAAAGGAGGAGCAATTTTATCCTTCACATTCTCCGTAACATTTGAACCTGTTTGTTTAAAGGCTGATTTAAATAGTAATGGGTTTACTCCTGCTGAAACTGAGTTTTTCTCTAAGAAAGTTACTGCACCTGGATTATAAAATACAGAAGCTTCATCTAAAGCCAGTGCAGAACCCGCACCAGCCATACCAATTTGCTTCTGACCTTGTAAATTAACCTGGAAACCCTGCCCCAAAACCCAAAGTGGGGCAGAAAGTAATGCGCTCAATAAAATTTTTTTCATTTATAAATGGTTATATACAAATATATACTATGCTAACATAGTAAGCAAATATTTGTGTGTAAGAATTTTATATGTTTAAGCCTGTGCAGTCGGTCCGCCAAAACCCATTGGAAAAGGTGGTTCCTCCTGAGTCTTAATGCGCCCGTTTACAGCTTCAAATTTCTGTATGTTATCTTCTAATGCTGATAACAAGCGTTTTGCATGCTCTGGAGTTAAAATAATTCTCGACTTTACCTTTGCTTTAGGAATACCCGGCATTACGCGGATAAAATCCAATACAAATTCTGTATTAGAATGAGTAATGATAGCCAGGTTAGAAAAAATTCCTTCAGCAATTTCTTCTGATAATTCTATATTTAATTGATTTTCGTTTTGTTGTTCTTCCATAATGCTTCAAAAATAAAAAATTCCGCTGCTTAATGGCGGAATTTAGTATATTATATTAGAACTTATTTAAATAACCTATTTAATCATAAAATTTACAATCCCTATTACTGATCCAATAATTGCTAAAAATTGAATTAACGCTACTACATAGATTTTTTTGCATGTTGGATATATCTTCTTTGGTAGCTAAGATCTCTTTCTTGTTATTAACTTCATGCATAACTCTATTACGTTTATTCTTATTTACTGACTGAGTTCAATTATTTTTGTTCTTCCTACCTCGTCACCCTGATCCGATAGCTATCGGATTTATTTCAGGGTCTACTTGATGAAAAGATGCTGACCACAAAGTAGCTACAAGGCCACTAAAAATATTATTTCTACTTGTAAAACAAGTTCAGCAGGACGATCGCGTCAGATATTAGTGCTAAGAATCTGTCATCATAAATTATCCTAATACAACTAAAGTTATAAAATCTATTCCAAACAAAAAACTCCCTCAATATTGAGGGAGTTTTAAAACAAATATTAATAAAATTAAGCTTCTACTTCTTCTTGTTTAGAGGCTAATAATTTATCGTATTCTTCTTGAGAGCCTACAATGATACGCTCGTACCCACGTACACCAGTACCTGAAGGGATTAAGTGACCAACGATCACGTTTTCTTTCAAGCCTAACATATTATCGCGTTTACCTGCGATAGCTGCCTCATTTAATACTTTCGTAGTTTCCTGGAACGAAGCCGCAGAAATGAACGATTTAGTACCTAATGATGCACGTGTAATACCTTGTAAGATAGAACTTGCAGTAGCTGGTCTTGCATCTCTAACCGTAATCTGTTTTAAATCTTTACGTTTCAATTGAGAATTTTCATCTCTTAACCTACGTAATGAAACAATCTGACCAGGTTTTAAATCTGTAGAATCACCTGCATCTTCCACCACTTTCTTATCGTACATTGCATCATTCTCGTCAGCAAAATCCCAACGGTCAACAGCATTGTTTTCTAAGAAAATAGTATCCCCCGGATCTTCGATGTGAACTTTCTGCATCATCTGGTGAACAATCACCTCGAAGTGTTTATCGTTAATTTTCACACCTTGTAAACGGTAAACCTCTTGAATACCATTTACTAGGTATTCCTGAACCGCTGCAGGGCCTTTAATTGATAAGATATCCGCAGGAGAAATTGAACCATCAGATAATGGCATACCAGCTTTCACAAAGTCGTTATCCTGTACAAGGATATGTTTCGACAATGGAACAAGGTATTTTTTAACTTCACCATCTTTAGATTCGATTGTGATCTCACGGTTACCACGTTTAACACCACCTAAAGTTACCACACCATCAATTTCAGTTACTACAGCTGGGTTAGATGGGTTACGTGCTTCAAATAATTCTGTTACACGAGGTAAACCACCTGTAATATCTCGGGTTTTACCAGTTGCACGAGGAATTTTAGCAATAATCTGACCAGTTTGAATGGCTTCACCTTCATCAACTGAAACGTGGGCACCTACTGGAATGTTATAGCCTTTAATGAATTCACCTTTCTTATCAACAATTTGAACTGAAGGGTTTTTAGTTTTATCACGTGTATCGATAATTACTTTTTCACGGTGACCAGTTTGCTCATCTGATTCTTCACGGAAGGTTACACCTTCAATAATGGCATCAAATTGTGCTTTACCGGCAAATTCTGATAGAATAACCGCGTTGTACGGATCCCACGAACAAATCTTATCGCCTTTTGAAAGTTTATCACCTTCTTTTACGAACAAGAATGCACCGTAAGGAATGTTGTTGGTTACGATAACACGTCCGGTTCCTGGCTCAACAATTCTAAACTCACCTGAACGGCCCAATACAACCTGTACGGTACCATCTTCGGTTTGTGTATCTACTGTACGGATATTTTCAAATTCGATAACACCATCAAACTTAGCCACGATGTTCGACTCTGCAGCAATGTTTGATGCAGTACCACCCACGTGGAAAGTACGAAGTGTTAACTGTGTACCCGGCTCACCGATGGATTGTGCTGCAATTACACCAACTGCCTCACCTCTTTGAACGCGTTTACCAGATGCCAAGTTACGGCCATAACATAATGCACAAACACCACGTTTAGATTCGCAAGTTAATACTGAACGGATCTCGATACCCTCTAACGGAGATTCTTCGATCAATTTAGCTACATCTTCGTTAATATCTTCGCCTGCACCTACCAATAATGTGTTATCCAGTGGATTGTACACATCATGTAATGAAGTACGGCCTAAAATCCTGTCGTATAATGGCTCAACGATATCTTCCTGATCTTTTAAAGCGGTAGTATACATACCCCTTAAAGTACCACAATCGTTATCATTAACAATCATATCCTGGGCCACATCATGTAAACGACGGGTTAAGTAACCCGCATCCGCCGTTTTTAACGCCGTATCCGCCAAACCTTTACGCGCACCGTGAGTAGAGATAAAGTACTCTAATACCGATAAACCTTCTTTAAAGTTTGATAAGATCGGGTTTTCGATGATATCACCACCTGAACCTGATTTTTGAGGTTTTGCCATCAAACCACGCATTCCGCAAAGCTGACGAATCTGCTCTTTAGATCCACGTGCACCTGAATCAAGCATCATGTAAACCGAGTTAAACCCTTGGTTATCTGATGATAACTGAGTCATAACAAATGTAGTTAACCTGTTGTTGATACGGGTCCAGATATCGATGATCTGGTTGTAACGTTCGTTGTTGGTAATGAAACCCATGTTATAGTTGTTTCTTACCTCTTCAACTTCCGCTGCAGCCTGTTCTAATAAAGTATGTTTTTCTACCGGAATGTTTACGTCTTGTAAGTTGAACGATAAACCTCCCTGGAATGCCATTTTGAAACCTAATTCTTTGATATCATCTAAGAATTGAGAAGCACGCGCCATACCAGTCATTTTCACTACTTCACCAATAATATCTCTTAAAGATTTTTTGGTTAATAATTCATTGATATAACCAACTTCTTCAGGAACCATTTGGTTGAACAATACTCTACCTACAGTGGTTTCAGTTAATTTATTAACGATAGAACCGTCGGCTTGCTTAACATTTACCCTTACTTTGATAAATGCATGCAAGTCTAATTCTTTCTCGTTATAAGCAATAATAACTTCTTCCGGAGAATAGAAAGCAGAATCCTGTCCTTTAACCACTCTGGTTTCATCAGTTCTACGGCCTTTAGTAATATAATAAAGACCCAAAACCATATCCTGAGAAGGTACAGTAATTGGTGTACCGTTTGCAGGGTTCAAAATATTATGTGCTGCAAGCATCAAAACCTGGGCTTCCAAAATTGCTGCGTTACCTAATGGTAAGTGCACAGCCATCTGGTCACCATCAAAATCGGCGTTGAATGCGGTACAAACTAATGGGTGTAACTGGATTGCTTTTCCTTCAATTAATTTTGGCTGGAAAGCCTGGATACCTAGTCTGTGTAGCGTAGGTGCACGGTTTAATAATACCGGGTGACCTTTTAATACATTTTCTAAAATATCCCAAACTAACGGATCTTTTCTATCAACGATTTTCTTAGCAGATTTAACTGTTTTTACCACACCACGCTCAATCATCTTACGGATAATGAACGGTTTGTAAAGCTCAGCAGCCATATCTTTCGGAATACCGCACTCGTGTAATTTAAGGCTAGGCCCTACAACAATTACCGAACGGGCTGAATAATCCACACGTTTACCCAATAAGTTCTGACGGAAACGACCTTGTTTACCTTTCAGGATATCTGAAAGTGATTTCAAAGCACGGTTACCTTCAGTTTTTACCGCGTTAACTTTACGTGAGTTATCAAATAACGAATCTACAGCTTCCTGTAACATACGTTTCTCGTTACGTAAAATTACCTCTGGTGCTTTAATCTCGATCAAACGTTTTAAACGGTTGTTACGGATAATTACACGACGGTATAAATCATTTAAATCGGAAGTAGCGAAACGGCCACCTTCTAATGGAACCAACGGACGTAATTCTGGTGGAATAACCGGAACAATCTTAACAATCATCCATTCAGGACGATTCTCAATACGGGTATTGGCACCACGGAAAGCTTCAACAACTTGAAGACGTTTTAAAGCCTCATTTTTACGTTGTTGAGAAGTTTCGTTAGCGGCCTGGTGACGTAAATCATAAGATAAAGTATCTAAATCAATACGTTTTAATAAATCTTCTAATGCTTCAGCACCCATTTTGGCGATGAATTTATTAGGATCTTTATCGTCCAAGTATTGGTTTTCTTTAGGTAATTTATCTAAGATATCTAAATATTCTTCTTCAGTTAAGAAGTCCATGTAGTTGATACCTTCCTCGGCCATTAAGCCCGATTGGATCACTACATAACGCTCGTAATAGATAATTAAATCTAATTTTTTAGTAGGTAAACCTAATAAATAACCGATTTTGTTTGGTAATGAACGGAAATACCAGATGTGCGCAACAGGAACCACTAAAGCGATGTGTCCCATACGCTCACGACGTACTTTCTTTTCTGTTACTTCAACACCACAACGATCACAAACAATACCCTTGTAACGGATACGTTTATACTTACCGCAATGACATTCGTAATCTTTTACCGGACCAAAAATACGCTCACAGAACAAACCATCACGCTCAGGTTTGTAAGTACGGTAGTTAATGGTTTCTGGTTTCAACACCTCACCGCTTGAACGTTCCAAAATAATTTCCGGAGACGATAAGCTAATTGTGATGGATGTGAAATTGCTTTTTAATTTATTATCCTTTTTGTAAGACATATCTCTTGTATAAGGTTAAAGGCGGAGGGTGGAAAGGTGGAAGGTCTGGGCATTTAAACCCTCAACCTTCTGCCTTTTTACCCTCTACCTTAGTTAATCTAACGTAATATCTAAACCTAATCCGCGTAACTCATGTACCAATACGTTGAACGATTCTGGTACACCTGGTGTTGGTAGGTTTTCACCTTTAACAATGGCTTCGTAAGTTTTGGCTCTTCCGATTACATCATCCGATTTAACGGTTAAGATCTCCTGAAGAATATTAGCTGCACCGAATGCCTCCAATGCCCAAACCTCCATCTCACCAAAACGCTGACCACCGAACTGGGCTTTACCACCCAATGGTTGTTGTGTAATTAATGAGTATGGTCCGATTGAACGGGCGTGCATCTTATCATCAACCATGTGACCTAATTTCAACATGTAGATAATACCTACAGTTGTAGTCTGATCGAAACGCTCACCTGTTAAACCATTGTATAAGTAGGTTTTTCCTGAAGCAGGAACTCCTGCTTTAGCGATCCATTCTTCCACCTCATCGTGCGTAGCACCATCAAAAATCGGGGTTGCAAATTTAACGCCCAATTCTTTACCAGCCCATGCCAATACGGTTTCGTAGATCTGACCAAGGTTCATACGTGAAGGTACACCCAGTGGGTTCAACACGATATCAACAGGACTACCATCAGCTAAGAAAGGCATATCTTCATCACGTACAATACGTGCAACAATACCTTTGTTACCATGGCGACCTGCCATTTTATCACCTACTTTTAATTTACGTTTTTTAGCCACATAAACTTTTGCCATCTGTACGATTCCTGAAGGAAGCTCATCACCTACACTGATCGCGAATTTATCACGTTTGTAAGCACCTAGCTCTTCGTTAACACGGATACCGTAGTTGTGAAGCAACATTTTAATCAGCTCGTTTTTATCATCATCAGTAGTCCATTTGTTAGGGCTAATGTGATTATAATCAAGCTCTGCTAAAATTTTCTGCGTAAATTTAGCGCCTTTAGCAACCAATAATTCTTTGTAAATGTTAAATACACCCTGAGATGTTTTTCCATTTACGATAGTGAATAATTTGTCAACTAATTCTGCTTTTAATTTCTCAGTGATATTGTTATATCCTTTGTCTAATTTCTCAATTGCTGATTTTTCCTCCGCTTTTGTAGTTTTCTTAGCACGGCTGAATAATTTAGTATCAATTACCACACCCTGGATTGAAGGAGGAGTTTTTAAAGACGCATCTTTAACATCACCTGCTTTATCACCAAAAATTGCACGTAGTAATTTCTCTTCCGGTGAAGGATCAGATTCTCCTTTAGGAGTGATCTTACCAATTAAAATATCACCTTCTTTTACATCAGCACCGATACGGATAATACCGTTTTCATCAAGGTCTTTAGTAGCCTCTTCAGAAACGTTCGGGATATCTGGTGTTAATTCCTCTTCTCCACGTTTAGTATCACGTACTTCTAATTCAAACTCTTCAATATGCAATGAAGTGAAAACGTCATCACGAACAATACGCTCGTTAATTACAATCGCATCCTCAAAGTTGAAACCTTGCCAAGGCATGAATGCCACTTTCAAGTTTCTACCCAATGCCAATTCACCATTTTCAGTTGCATAACCTTCACAAAGTACTTGTCCTTTAGTAACTTTCTGACCTTTCTTAACGATTGGTTTTAAGTTGATACAAGTATTCTGGTTGGTTTTTTTGAATTTAATTAAACGGTAAGTTTTGCTATCACCTTCAAATGAAACCAAACGATCATCTTCGTTACGCTCATATTTAATGGTGATTTCGTTAGCATCAACATACTCTACAACACCATCACCTTCTGCGTTGATCAAAGTTCTGGAGTCACGTGCAACGCGACCTTCTAAACCTGTACCCACGATTGGTGCTTCAGGACGTAACAATGGTACGGCCTGGCGTTGCATGTTCGATCCCATCAAAGCCCTGTTCGCATCATCATGTTCTAAGAACGGAATTAACGAAGCAGCGATTGAAGTAATCTGGTTAGGCGCAACGTCCATTAAGTCTAATTTCTCAGGCTCAATAATCGGGAAGTCACCCTCGTAACGCGCTTTAACACGTGGTGTAGTAAAGTTACCTTTATCATCATACTCTGCATTGGCCTGAGCAATGGTTTTACCATCTTCATCTTCTGCAGATAAATAAATAACGTCTGAATCTACAACTACTTTACCATCCTCAACACGTTTGTATGGTGTTTCAATGAAACCTAAATTATTGATTTTTGCATGCACGCAAAGTGATGAAATCAAACCAATGTTTGGTCCCTCTGGTGTTTCAATCGTACATAAACGACCATAGTGGGTATAGTGAACGTCACGTACCTCGAAACCGGCACGCTCACGTGATAAACCACCTGGACCTAGGGCCGATAAACGGCGTTTGTGTGTGATCTCTGCCAATGGATTCGTTTGATCCATGAACTGAGATAACTGATTGGTACCAAAAAAAGAGTTGATTACTGACGATAACGTACGGGCGTTAATCAAATCAGTTGGGGTAAACACCTCATTATCGCGAATGTTCATACGCTCACGGATGGTTCTGGCCATACGGGCTAAACCAACGCCAAATTGTGCGTACAATTGCTCACCTACCGTACGTACACGACGGTTAGACAAGTGATCGATATCATCCACCTCTTCTTTTGAGTTGATCAATTTGATCAGGTATTTCACAATTGCAATAATATCTGCTTTTGTCAATACTTTAACCTCATCAGGGGTATTCATTTTTAATTTACGGTTAATGCGGTAACGACCAACATCTCCTAAATCGTAACGTTTATCTGAAAAGAATAAACGGTCAATGATACCACGGGCTGTTTCCTCATCAGGTGGTTCTGCGTTACGCAAAGCACGATAGATGTTTTCTACAGCTTCTTTTTCTGAGTTTGAGGTATCTTTTTGTAATGTATTATATATAATGGTATAATCAGCCTGACTTGCGCCATCTTCTTTTGATAAGATGATGCTTTTTACGCCAGCTTCGATAACCATATCAATGTGTTCGTCTTCTAAAACGGTTTCTCTTTCAAGAATCACTTCATTACGGTCGATAGAAACTACCTCACCAGTATCTTCATCAACAAAATCTTCAACCCATTTTTTCAATACCCTTGCCGCCAGTTTACGACCGATATATTTCTTCAAACCAGATTTACTAACTTTTACTTCGTCAGCAAGATCAAAAAGTTCCAAGATATCTTTATCAGAATCGTAACCGATAGCACGTAATAAAGTGGTAACTGGGAATTTTTTCTTACGATCGATATAAGCATACATCACGTTATTAACGTCTGTAGCAAACTCGATCCATGAACCTTTGAAAGGAATAACACGTGCAGAATACAATTTGGTTCCGTTAGTGTGACGGCTTTGGCCGAAGAACACGCCTGGAGAACGGTGTAACTGCGAAACGATAACACGTTCTGCACCGTTGATAACAAATGTACCTTTTGGTGTCATATACGGGATTGTACCTAAGTACACATCCTGGATAATGGTTTCAAAATCTTCATGTTCTACATCATTACAAGAAAGCTTCAGCTTTGCTTTTAATGGAACATTGTAGGTTAATCCACGCTCAATACACTCATGTATATCATAACGTGGCGGATCAACAAAATAATCAAGAAACTCCAATACGAAGATATTTCTTGAATCTGTTATTGGAAAGTTTTCAGCAAACACTTTAAACAAACCTTCGCTAGAGCGATCGTCTGATGTAGTATCTATCTGGAAAAATTCTCTGAATGATTGCAATTGCACATCCAGAAAATCCGGATAGTCTATAATGTGCTTACTTGTTGCAAAATTTACTCTTTGTTCGACTGTCTTTGCCAATGGACTAAAAGATTTTAGTTTAAGAATAAACTATTTGTTTGGTTCGAATTTCAAACAGGCTCATTAACCAAACAAAATGAGGTGTTTATAAACAGGTAAAGACACCGACATTTTCAGTCGGTGTCTAATACATTTTTAGCTTAGCTAAGTTAAGTGATTACTTAATCTCAACTACTGCTCCAGCTTCTTCTAATTGTTTTTTAAGAGCTTCTGCTTCGTCTTTAGCAACACCAGCTTTTAATTCTTTTGGTGCTCCGTCTACTAAGTCTTTAGCTTCTTTCAAACCTAAACCAGTTAAATCTTTAACAAGTTTTACAACTGCTAATTTCTGACCACCAGCTTCTTTTAAGATTACATCAAAAGATGTTTTTTCTGCAGCAGCAGCAGGTGCATCACCACCAGCAGCAGGACCAGCAACTACAGCAGCAGCTGCAGGCTCAATACCATACTCATCTTTTAAGATTTGAGCTAATTCATTAACTTCTTTTACTGTTAAGTTTACTAATTGCTCAGCAAACGCTTTTAAATCTGCCATTTTATTAAGATTTTAAAAATTTACGTGTGTAATAATTGTGTTTAATTTGCGAACTTAAGGTGTTCGTTAACCTTCTCTTTCCTGAAGAGTTTTAACAATTCCTGCAATTTTGCTACCGCCTGATTGAAGTGCAGATAGAACATTTTTAGCTGGTGACTGTAATAATCCAACGATATCTCCGATAAGCTCTTCTCTTGATTTCAAGCTTACTAAGTTATTCAACTGGTCATCGCCAACATATACTGATGAATCTATGAACGCTGCTTTAAGCACCGGTTTATCAGATGTTTTTCTCAAAGCTTTAATCAACTTAGCCGGAGCATTAGCTGTTTTTGAGAATAATAATGATGATGAACCTTTAAGCGCTTCGTATATCTCAGAAGCATCGCCGTCTAAACCTTCAATCGCTTTGCGGATTAAAGAGTTTTTAGCAACCTTCATTACGATATCACCTTCGAAACATTTGCGACGGATGTTATTGATCTGCTCAACAGAAAGGCTGGAAGTATCAGCAATATAAAAATTGCCAAATTCCTGCATTTGTCCTTGTAGTTCTAAAACTACTTCGTTTTTTTCT
The DNA here is from genome assembly GCF_900100705.1 of Pedobacter terrae. Lineage (GTDB taxonomy): Bacteria > Bacteroidota > Bacteroidia > Sphingobacteriales > Sphingobacteriaceae > Pedobacter > Pedobacter terrae. The sequence continues at coordinate 52,886 of NZ_FNCH01000016.1, read as the reverse complement.
TCTCTGTTCATGATTAGATCCCCGCTACTGATTTTGTTTCAATTGCAATCCCAGGACTCATTGTAGAAGACACGTGAATGCTCTTAAAATAAGTTCCTTTTGCAGCAGATGGTTTTAATTTAGAAATTACTTGAATAATCTCAAGTGCATTCTCATAAATTTTGTCTGCTGGGAATGATACTTTTCCTATCGAGGCGTGTATGATACCCGTTTTGTCTACTTTAAAATCAATTTTACCTGCTTTAACCTCTGTTACAGCTTTACCAACTTCGTTAGTTACTGTTCCAGATTTTGGGTTAGGCATTAAGTTCCTTGGACCTAAAACACGGCCCAATTTACCTACCTTAGCCATACAAGCTGGTGTAGTGATAATAATGTCTACATCGGTCCAACCACCTTCAATTTTAGCTACATACTCGTCTAAACCTACGAAGTCTGCGCCAGCTGCTTTTGCTTCTTCTTCCTTATCAGGAGTTACCAAAGCTAAAACACGTACAGTTTTACCTGTTCCGTGCGGTAAAGTAGCAATACCACGCACCATTTGATTGGCTTTACGCGGATCTACACCTAAAGATACATCAATATCAACTGAAGCATCGAATTTAGTAGTAGTGATTTCTTTTACCAAAGCAGCAGCATCCTTCAAAGTATAAGCTTTACCAGCTTCTATTTTAGCATGTGCCTTTTTTTGATTTTTAGTTAATTTCGCCACTGTTGTAAACTGTTTTTTAATTAATTGTTCCAGGGTGCGTCACCAGAAACGGTGATTCCCATACTGCGTGCTGTTCCAGCAACCATACTCATTGCTGATTCGATTGTAAATGCATTTAAATCAGGCATTTTGTCCTCAGCAATAACTTTAATCTGGTCCCAGGTCACCGACCCAACTTTCTTACGGTTAGGCTCAGCAGAACCACTCTGTAATTTAGTAGCATCTTTTAACTGGATAGCTACCGGAGGGGTTTTGATGATGAAATCGAATGACTTATCAGCATAAACAGTAATTACAACTGGCAATACTTTACCTGCTTTATCTTGGGTACGAGCGTTGTACTGTTTGCAAAACTCCATAATGTTCACCCCTTTAGCACCTAATGCAGGTCCTACTGGTGGCGATGGATTTGCCGCTCCGCCTTTGATCTGTAATTTGATCATTGCACTGACTTCTTTTGCCATTTTGTGTTTTTTGTTTATTTAAAACTCAATGTTAAATATTGGAAGCATGTAACATTTATTTCCTTACCGCTCCTATAAAGCTTAAAGGACTGCAAAGATATGGATTAACTTACAGTAAAACAATAGTATTGATAAAATTAATTTTATGTTGCTTCTTATGTAGGATGAAGCCCCGAAATTAAACTGCTATTTATTTAACGAACAGATGTTAAGATTTATTACTTACTACATCATAATCACAACAAATTCACGGTCATAAAAAAAGCCCCGAATATTCGGAGCTTTTTAATATTTTAATAGTGCAGTTACTCTTTTTCTACCTGCATGTAGTTAAGTTCCAATGGGGTTTTACGACCGAAGATTTTAACCATCACTTTCAGTTTTTTCTTCTCTTCGTTTACCTCTTCGATAATACCAGAGAAACCATTGAAAGGTCCGTCCATTACTTTGATGCCTTCGCCAACATAGTAAGGAACATTCATCGTTTCACCTTGCTCGCTCATTTCATCAACCACACCTAAAATACGGTTAACTTCAGCCTGGCGCATTGGGATTGGGTTACCGGCTTTATCACCTAAGAAACCGATTACACTGTTGATTCCTTTAATGATATGCTCTAATTCTCCATCTAATGTAGCTTCGATTAAAACATAACCTGGATAGAAGTTACGTTCTTTGGCAATTTTTTTACCATCTTTCATTTGGTAATATTTTTCCATAGGAATTAATACCTGTGGAACCAAATGAGAGAAACCTAAACGGCTGATCTCTGCATCAATGTACTGTTTTACTTTCTTTTCCTTACCGCTAACAGCCCTTACAACGTACCACTTTAGATCGCTCATTAGTAAATATTAATTAGAAAGTGATTTATAAAAAGTATCTAACACAAATGTTGATCCTTTATCCATTGCAAAAATAACCAATGCAATAATTAAAGAAGCTATCAATACAAGGATTGCAGAACTTTGCAGTTCGCCCCAAGTAGGCCAGGTAACCTTATTGGTCATCTCATCGTACGATTCTTTTATAAACTCAACTACTTTAGCCATATCAAATTATTGAATGAATGAATGAGAATGAGTGAATGATATTGTTTGAAAAACTGGCTTTCAATTCAATCATTCACTCATCCTTGCACGCTATCACTATGTTTAGCACGGGAACAAGGATTCGAACCCTGATCAAAGGTTTTGGAGACCTCTATTCTACCGTTGAACTATTCCCGTGTATTTAAAAAAGAGCTAGCCTAAACCAGCTCTTTTTTATATTGTGTAGCTTAAAAATTAAGCTAAGATTTCAGTTACCTGACCAGCACCTACTGTTCTACCACCTTCACGGATAGCGAAACGTAGACCTTTTTCCATTGCAATCGCGTTAATTAATTTAACAGTGATTGTAACGTTATCACCTGGCATTACCATTTCTGTTCCTTCAGCTAGTGAGATCTCACCAGTTACGTCTGTGGTACGGAAATAGAATTGAGGACGATATTTGTTGAAGAATGGAGTGTGACGACCACCTTCTGCTTTTGATAATACATAGATCTCAGCTTTGAAATCAGTGTGAGGAGTTACTGAACCTGGTTTACAGATTACCATACCACGACGGATATCAGTTTTCTCAATACCACGTAACAATAAACCTACGTTATCACCAGCTTCACCGTAATCTAAGATTTTACGGAACATCTCAACACCAGTTACTGTAGATTTTAAGTTCTCAGCACCCATACCTAAGATCTCAACTGGATCTCCAGAGTTGATTACACCACGCTCAATACGACCAGTAGCAACAGTACCACGACCAGTAATTGAGAATACGTCTTCAACAGGCATTAAGAAAGGAAGATCAGTTAAACGTGGAGGAATTGGAATGTAGCTATCTACAGCATCCATTAATTCCATGATTTTACCAACCCATTTAGCATCACCGTTTAATCCACCTAGTGCAGAACCTTGGATTACAGGAATATCATCACCTGGGAATTCGTAGAATGATAATAATTCACGAACTTCCATTTCTACTAATTCTAATAATTCAGGATCATCAACCATATCCACTTTATTCATGAATACAACTAATGAAGGTACACCAACCTGACGAGCTAATAGGATGTGCTCGCGAGTTTGTGGCATTGGACCATCAGTAGCAGCAACAACGATAATTGCACCGTCCATCTGAGCAGCACCAGTAACCATGTTTTTCACGTAATCCGCGTGACCTGGACAGTCAACGTGTGCATAGTGACGGTTAGCTGTTGAATACTCAACGTGAGCTGTATTGATTGTAATACCTCTTTCTTTTTCCTCTGGAGCAGAGTCAATTGAATCGAATGAACGTGCCTCAGTTAAACCAGCATCAGCCAAAACTTTTGTAATAGCTGCTGTTAAAGTTGTTTTACCGTGATCGACGTGACCGATTGTACCGATGTTTAAGTGCGGTTTACTGCGGTCAAATTTTTCTTTTGCCATTTTATTTATAACTAATTAGTAGGTTAACTTTTTATTATTTTTTTTATTTATTGTTATTTCAACACAAAAAACCTTGCCTACTCTGCTTATTAAACAGATTTAACAAAGCTTTATTATACCTGAGCCAACTATGGGAATTGAACCCACGACCTCTTCCTTACCAAGGAAGTGCTCTACCGCTGAGCTAAGTCGGCTTTTTAGTTTCCAGTTCCAGCTTTTCGTTTTAATTACATTAAAACTGTTACCAACAACTGCCCACTTTCTAATTCTATTGGAGCGGAAGACGAGGTTCGAACTCGCGACCTATAGCTTGGAAGGCTATCGCTCTACCAACTGAGCTACTTCCGCTTTTAAAAACCAGTGATTGATTGAATGAAAGAATGAGAGAATTGTTCTATCATTAAAACATTTGGTCATTCATTTAAAGTGTGGGGAGAGAAGGATTCGAACCTTCGAAATCTTGCGATAACAGAGTTACAGTCTGTCCCATTTGGCCGCTCTGGAATCTCCCCATCTTTTACTTTAAAATGCTAACACTTTAAAATAAAAAGAGCCTCCTATCGGAATCGAACCAATGACCTACTGATTACAAGTCAGTTGCTCTACCAGCTGAGCTAAGGAGGCTTTAAATTTTCTGCAATGATACGAAAAATCTTCATTTTTCATACTATTAACGTGTTTTTTTAAAACTTTTATCTTTTCACAGAACTAACCTTTTCTTCCCGGCCTAACGCCGTTTCCGAAAGGGAATGCAAATATACACACTTATATTTCACTTCAAAATAAATTTGAAAAAAAATAATGAAGTTATTTTGGTTAATGTGCCTCATATCACTCAAGGAGCTTAATAATCAATCTCTTAAAATGGAATATTTTTTTCATTTTTTTGCATCCATTTTCCTTCTAAATGGGATTACGATCTATAATCCCAATAATTAACAGAAAATAAAAAATAGATTAAATTCATTAAAAGTTAAATTTCATGTACGACGGGCAATTTTTTCATGGAATTGCTAAAGAAAAATAAAATTGGTTTATAGAAATTTGTACGAATAGCTCCCGGTTTCTTTAAATTATCATTACTCTAATCTGATAGCTATCAACCTGAATTCGATTAATAATGCTTTAACTGGGTTATTAGGCGCATTGCATGAATGGTCGTCACCCTGAACTTGTTTCAGGGGCTTTATAGCAAGGTGGTTTAACAAGAAAGATGAAGAAATAAATTGGATAGGTATCGGATCAGCATGACGATCTCGTTAATATAAACATTCAAAAATAACCATGTATGTTTAGCGAATAAACGACTTAGGTATCAGATTTATTTCAGAATCTATCTAGCAGGAAAGACGCTGAAGCACCCGTCCGACCGGCCTGACGGAAGTTCAGCATGACGAAAATCATAAAAAACTAAACAAAAAGAGCGGTGCATTAAAATGCACCGCTCCTTTACATTTATGATTGAGTGATTATTAATAGTCAGTGGCTTCGATCTCACTTAAAATTGCCTTATGCTCACTTAATTTTGCTCTTGTTTTATCTTTATGTTTCGTAATCTGTTTCCTTAACGATTCGATGGCCAGATCTGTGGCTTCTTCAAATGATTTACATTGTTCTTTAGCGAAGAGGGTACCTCCTGGTACGATGAGTTTTATCTCACTGATTTTATTCGCCTCATCATCTACGTTCTCTAACTTTAAATACACTTCTCCGCTAATGATCTGGTCAAAAAACTGATCAAGCTTATTTGCTTTTTTTTGTATAAAATCTAACAACTTACTATCTGCATTGAAGTGGATTGATTGAACTCCGATTTTCATTTTTCCTCCTTTTTTTACGCCTTTGGATGGGCTTGTTTATAAATTGTTTTTAATCTTTCGATCGAATTATGCGTATAAACCTGGGTGGTTGCTAAACTGGCATGCCCCAGAAGTTCTTTGATTGCATTTAGATCTGCACCTGCATTTAACAGGCTGGTGGCATAGCTATGCCGCAACACGTGGGGGCTTTTCTTTTCATTGGTTGATACATGGTTTAGGTATGAGGTTACAATACGGTATATTAATTTCGGATATGCCGCTGCACCTGTATTGGTAACGATTAATATTGGCAAATTGTTATTAAAGTTTTGCAACTTTTTTAAATCGATATAGGTATTGATCTGATTGATAAGCTGTTTATTTATCGGTACGATTCTTTCTTTGTTCCTTTTTCCCAATACCCTAATCGTTCCCGAATAAAGATCAATATCGGTATCTTTTAATTGCAATAGTTCAGTTAAACGTATACCTGTCCCAAAAAGCAGTTCGATAACCAAATGATCGCGAACAGAAGGGAAACTTTCATCAAAATAGTGCTGCGAATCCAGTAAATGATCCATTTTCTGCGCATCTACAAATACCGGCAGCCTTTTGGGTATTTTTGGCGCTTTAATTAAAACCGCAGGGTTTTGATCAATTTCTCCTAACCGGTGTAAAAATTTGTAAAAGCTCCGTAAAGCAGAGATTTTTCTATTAATGGTATTTTCTGAATGTCCGTCATCCATCAATTCAATCAGGTAATCGCGAAGTTGTTGATGTTTAACTTCGGCAAAATCCATTTCCAATGCCTGAATAAATACTTCAAATTGATCTAAATCCTTTTGATAAGCGATAATGGTGTGCTGAGAATAGCGCTTCTCGTGAGTTAAATAGGTGATAAAACTTTTTTGCAACATTCAATAACATTTTATGGGCATTGATATGAAGTTACAAATAGTTTTGATATAAAGAAATCATTAACGAATTGTTTATTATAAGTTTTTGATTTCCCTTAAAACAAAAAATCCTCCTGATTTACATCAGAAGGATTTTAACGTATTTATATCTTAAACAACTATGCAGTTGTATCTTGATTCATATTCTGAATGTAAACAGCATGTTTAATTTCAGTACGACGAGCAACGGATTTTTTCTCGTATGCTTGGCGACTACGTAGTTCTCTCAATACACCAGTTTTTTCAAACTTTTTCTTGAAACGTTTAAGGGCTTTATCTAATGATTCGCCGTCTTTAATGTTGATAATGATCATAACGCTGAAATACCTCCTCTCGTGGTTTTTAAATTTCCCGTGTTATCGGGGCTGCAAATGTAAGCAAAATATTGAAAATGAGAAAGATTTTAAAAAAAGAAATATTATTTAAATCATTGATTGAACTAAACTGTTGTTTACCTACATTTATATATACAATATACTTATGACAACAGGCAAAAAAGTAGGCTCCATTATCGCAATTGTAGTCGTCATTATACTGGTAATCATTTGCTACTATCGGTATTTCTTTGTTTTTGGCGAAGGCGTTAAAGCAGGTGAATTAAATTATGTAGTAAAGAAAGGCTATGTATTTAAAACCTATGAAGGCAAATTAATTCAGAGCGGCATAAAATCGCGACAAACGGGTACGCTACAGAACAACGAATTCGAATTTTCTATTGCCAATCAGGAAATTGCTGAAAAAATGATGGCCAATAGCGGCAAATTTTTCGAATTACATTACAAAGAATATAAACACGCCTTGCCATGGCGCGGATTTAGTGTTTACGTAGTAGATAGCATTTTAACTTCGAAAGATTTACCTCAATAGGGTTTAGGGTTTAGGGTTTAGGGTTTAGGGTTTAGGGTTTAGGGTTTAGGGTTTAGGGTTTAGGGTTTAGGTTAAATTATTATTCTGACGTTTAGTTTTAACCTCACGCCATAAACCTTCCACCTCCTAACCTTTTTTAGGCACCTTTGCTCCTGCTTTTTTGGCTTCCGATAATCCGATGGCAATTGCCTGCTTTTTGGAAGTCACTTTTTTACCTGATCCGCTTTTAAGCTTACCTTCTTTCATTTCGTGCATGGTTTTTTCTACTTTCTCACCAGCTTTTTCTGAATACTTTGCCATTTTATAGTTCATTAGTTTAGTAGCCATTTGTTCATCGGTAACTGCCAATTGCCAACTGAAAATTCTTAATTTCTTTATTCTTTAGTTAAACATTACATCTGAATGGGAGGTTTTAAAATTTTCAGCAAAAAAAAATCCGGAGGTAGTTAAACCATCCGGATTACTCATAATATATTTGGTTTTTAATAAGGTTTAAGGCTTAGGGTGTAAGGTTTAGGGGGCGAACATTTGCCTTAACCATAAACTTTTTACCCGCTACCTCGATAATATTTCGCGGGCAATTACAATCTTTTGTATTTCTGATGTGCCCTCGCCTATTGTACATAATTTACTATCACGATAAAATTTCTCTACGGGAAAATCTTTGGTATAACCATAGCCACCAAATATCTGAACGGCATCTGTAGCTACCTTTACCGAAACCTCTGAAGCAAAATATTTCGCCATAGCCGATTCTTTTGTCATAGGTAAATGCCTGTTCTTTAAATCAGCGGCCTGGCGGATCAATAGTTCCGCAGCTTCAATCTCTGTTGCCATATCTGCAAGTTTGAAACTAATAGCCTGGAAACTGGAGATGGGTTGGCCAAATTGCTGCCGTTGTTTTGAATAAGCCACTGCAGCATCAAAAGCCCCCTTTGCAATTCCTAAAGCCAATGCAGCTATGGAAATCCTTCCGCCATCCAAAACCTTCATGGCCTGTTTAAAACCTTCGCCAACGTTGCCCAACAGATTGGCCTTTGGTACCCGGCAATTATCAAAAATCATCTCTGTGGTTTCCGATGCCCGCATTCCCAGTTTATTTTCTTTTTTTCCAGCGGTAAAACCCGGCGTACCACGTTCTACCACAATGGCTGAAATTCCTTTAGCGCTCCCCTGTTCGCCAGTTCTTACCATCACTACTGCAATATCGCCGCTTTTGCCGTGGGTAATCCAGTTTTTTGCACCGTTTATGATGTAATCATCGCCATCTTCAACCGCCGTGGTCATCATTCTGAGGGCATCCGAGCCGGTATTGGCCTCAGTTAATCCCCAGGCACCGATCCACTCAGCCGTAGCCAGTTTAGGTAGCCATTTTTGCTTTTGTTCTTCGTTGGCAAATGCCAGAATATGGCCGGTACATAAAGAGTTGTGTGCGGCTAATGATAAACCGATTGAACCACAAACCCGGGCTACTTCTACAATGACATCAACATATTCCTGATAGCCTAAACCTGAGCCGCCATATTCTTCTGGAACCAAAACGCCCATCAAGCCCAATTCCCCGAGTTGTTTAAACAACTCTACAGGAAAATGCTGTGCTTCATCCCAATCCATTAAATGTGGACGGATGTTTTTCTCTGCAAAATCGCGGACCATAGCCTTTACACTTTGCTGAGTTTCTGTTTCTGAAAAATCGAAGCTTACGCTCATTAAATATTATATTTATAGTTAGTTAGGGGCAATTATAAACAATTATTTGATAGTTAGTTACCATTAAAGATTTGTGCCGTTACAGAATGAAATGGTATTCGGTTCAATTAGTTTATCGGTTAATTTTAAACCTCGAAATAAACAGCGAAAGTTTTTGTTATTTATTTTACAACTTCAACTGAATATTTTGGAAAATAGGTTTCAATTGAATAAGGATAAAACATTAACAGCTCAAAATCTTTAATATGGTTTGTTTTTAGGAAAGCAAGTTTGAAGCGTTTAGGATGATGCGGTCCCACTGTCCGCTTTAATCGTGCCCGCTTCCATTGCGTTTAAGTGGCGCAGCCAGTAATCAGATTTGAGGTTGCGGGGTGCAGAAAATAATATGCATTTAAGATTATCATCTAGGAGTTTACAGCACTATCCTGCGTACTTAAACCTGATCGCAGCGAACACGGAGTGCAACGGAGTAAAGCGAAGAGCAGGGAGAAACTTTACTATTTACACAGGTTTTGCTTTCCAAAAGCTAAGGACTATTTAAGTACTTTTTTAAGAAAGCCGATCTGGAAGCATTTAGGATTATGCAATCACACTCTCCGATTAATCGTGCCCGCTTCCATTAGGTTTAGGTGGCACGGCCGGTAAGCAGATTTGGGGTTGCACAATGCAGAAATAGCATATGAATTAAGATTGTTCTCCAGGAGTCTAAGCACTATCGTGTGTGCTTAAACCTGATCGCAGCGAACACGGAGTGCAACGGAGTAAAGCGAAGAGCAGGGAGAAACTTTGCTATGTACTACAGGCTTTGCTTTCCAAAAAAAAGCAATTTTTAAATGTGGTTCGTTTTTTAGGAAAGCAGGTTTGGAAGGGTTTAGGATAATGTAGTCCCACTGTACGCTTTACTGCGTGCCCGCTTCCATTAGGTTTAGGTGGCACGGCCGGTAAGCAGATTTGGGGTTGCACAATGCAGAAATAGCATATGAATTAAGATTGTTCTCCAGGAGTCTAAGCACTATCGTGTGTGCTTAAACCTGATCGCAGCGAACACGGAGTGCAACGGAGTAAAGCGAAGAGCAGGGAGAAACTTTGCTATGTAATACAGGCTTTGCTTTCCAAAACTAAAAATGAATACTTTTTAAAAAGAAATATAAGGTGTTATTTTATCGATCACCTGCTGGTTTAGAAGAATAATCTTTTTTAGATCAGATACCCCAGTATAACTGCCATGCTGCCTTCGGTATTGAATAATGGCATTAATCTGTTTAAAAGTAAGATATGGATTGCGCCTTAAATCGTTAAAAGTTGCGGTATTGATATTGATTGTTTTTAAAGGGGCATTACCAATTTTAATCTGGTCTTTAATCTCCGCATACTTATTAGAGTCTAAACCATAAACTTCAAGAAGTTGTTCTTTTTTGTAAAAACCACCTAAACGTTCGCGGTATTTAATAATCCTAAGCGCAAAAGTCCCGCCGATACCTTTAATCTCATCTAACTGCGTAGAGTCTGCCGTATTGATATCAACAATTACCAAAGCTTTCTTAACATATTCCTTTTTTTCAGAAAGCGCATCATTTTTTGAGATTTTAAGGGGCTGATCGGGTATGTTAACATATGTCAGCATCTTTTTATACATTTCTGGCGAAATGGTATACATTTTCTGAAGATCTTCAGCTTTATAGAATCTGCCGCCCTTTGCGGTATAATTCACAATTGATTGCGCCTGTTTTGCCGATAGGCCTAATGTTTCCCAACCTTTCTTATCTAATGTATTGGGATTAAATTTAAACAGCTTGCCTATTTTTTTGTAGCTGGAACCTTCAATCCGATCTCGAACCGCATGATCATATGCCTGATCTTTTATACTGATCTGCTGAATTTGCGCTAAGAGATTCGGATCATCTTTCTGAACCGGCTGATAATAGCCATATATAACTGGAACGGCCTTAATGACAAGAATAATAGCCACCAGAAAAAGTAACCCGTTGAATTCACTTTTGCTAACACCAAAATTTTTGTTGAACCAAATTCTCATTGATGCGATATGACATGTGTATTATAAATATAAATCTTATTTTTGGGATTGCAAAACCGAATAGGTTTTGTCTATCAACAATCTAAGAATTTATATGAAGATCATAACTACATCTGAGTTTGCGAAAGCAACAAAGATAGATAAGCTAGGTGTACCAGGTTTAGCAGGTTTGATGATGGAGATCATGAAACTGAACGACATTAATGACGTATTTGCTCAAAATCAACATTTTAAAGGCTTAGAATTTGTTGACAAAATATTAGAAACCATTGGCGTTTCTATAGAATTTGATAATGATGATTTAAATAGCATTCCGAAAACAGGCCCTTTTATTGCCATTGCAAATCACCCTTATGGTGGTGTAGAAGGTTTGGCCCTGGTTAAACTATTGTGTACGGTGAGACCGGATGCCAAGGTAATGGTTAACTTTATTTTGAAAAAAATACCAAACCTGGATGAGTTTTTTGTGGCGGTGAATCCTTTCGAAAATGTGCAGCATTCTTCCAGTATCAGTGGGTTAAAAACAACTTTTGATCTGCTTAGAAACGGAACACCAATTGGTATTTTCCCTGCAGGAGAGGTTTCTACCTTTAAATTAGATGCGCAGCAGGTAACCGACAGGATGTGGCATCCTGTGGTTGGAAAACTGATTGCTAAAGCTAAAGTACCCGTTGTACCGATATATTTCCATGGCAATAATGGGGTTTTCTTTAATATTTTGAGTTTTATACACCCTACCCTGCGTACAGCAAAACTACCTTCAGAATTTTTGAATAAACATGGTCGCACCATTAAAGTCCGTATTGGTAAGCCAATAGCTGTATCTGAAATTTCGCATATGAACAGCAGCAATAAGCTGATGGACTTTTTAAGGGCCCGTACCTATGCACTTGGTATTGGTTTAGATATAGAGAAAAAACTCTTTAACCCATTAAACTTATTTAAGATTAAAAAGAAACCTGCCGAGGTAATTGAAGAAACTTCGAGGCTCTTAATTAAAGATGAGGTTGCGCTATTGGAAGATTTCAGGGTTTGGACAGAGAAAAATTATGAGGTATATATTGTCCCAACTTTAAAAATCCCGAATATTTTAAGAGAAATTGGCCGTCTGCGGGAAATTACTTTCCGCGAGGTTGGTGAGGGTACCAATAAAAAAATTGACCTCGACAATTATGATATCTACTATAACCACTTATTTATATGGGATAAAGATTTAGAAAATATTGTAGGTGCCTACCGTATTGGTAAGGGTGATGAGATTTTAGAAAGCATGGGTCGCCGTGGTTTTTACCTTTCTGAACTCTTTAAAATGAAAGATCAGTTCTACCCGATGTTAAGACAGGGCATCGAATTGGGCAGATCCTGGATCAGAAAAGAATACCAGGGCAAGCCACTGCCCCTGTTCTTATTGTGGAAAGGCATTTTAAAATATCTGATCGATAACCCACAGTACCGTTATATGTTCGGCCCGGTAAGTATCAGCAATAATTTTTCGAAATTTAGCAAGGCTTTAATTGTTGATTACATTACCAAAAACCACTTCGATTACGAGATGGCCAAATATGTAAAGCCAAGAAACAAATTTAAAGCCGATTTACTGCCTATCTCTACCGATACCCTGGTTGACAGCAGCGAATCTTTTAAAGATCTGGATAGCATTATAGGAGACATTGAAAACACGCATATTAAGATTCCGGTATTGTTAAGGCAGTACATGAACCTGAATGCAAAAATCATCTCGTTCAATATCGATCCTAAGTTTTCTGATTGTTTAGACGGTTTCTTAGTGGTTGATACACATAGTATTCCACCAGAAATTTTGGAAAAACTAGGCAAGAACCTATAATTTATAGCAATAAAAAAACCCAGACATCCATCTGGGTTTTTTATTATCAACTAACCTAAACTTTATAAATACTAACCAAATATTTATGCCACAAAAGTAGGCTGACCATGTTAAATTGGTATTAATGAAATGTTATTTATAGAATTTATTAATATATAGGGCAGAATTGCTGACACCCGTAATTTCTAATGCAAAAAAACTCCAGTAGAGCCGTATACAGAATTCGTGTTAACAACATGTTAAGTAGCAGCAATATTATTCACATAAAGAAATTGTTGCTTTTATATTAATAATAAGTAAATTTAATATAACCAAATATCATGTGGTTTGAAAAGAAGAGTTTACATCTACATTTTGAGGACTATTGTGTTCACTGGCCTGATGATGAATACCATCAACTTAAAGGGACAGCAATATGCTTTCGAGTTTTATGATGGGACCTTTAATTTTAGTGTCGATTCTTCAGTGGTTTTTCCCATACCTCAAACGGCAACAACTTCAGCTGTTTCAAACTTTTACCATCAAATCTCTTCTGCCCGATACGCATCGGTTATTTCATCTTTAGAAAAATACCAGAAAAAATACAATTTAAACGATTGGATTTATTACCAACTGATCCGTAAAACAGCCGAACAGATTAGTCCAAAAGCAGATAACTATTTTGGCTATACTTTATACAAATGGTTTTTATTGAGTAAATGCGGCTACGATGCAAGATTAGCAGTAGGCAATGATCAGGTCATCTTTTATGTGAGAAATGAAGAGGACATTAGCGATATTCCATTTTTTATGATTGAAGGGCAAAAGTTCATGTGCTTAAATTACCATGATTATGGCAAACTATTTAAACAAGCCGATGCTTACAAGCCTGTTAAAATTTCAATTCCGGAGGCTAAAAATCCTTTCTCTTATAAGGTAACCAGGATGCCCGATTTTAAGCCCGAAAGTTATCAGGAAAGAGACATTGAGTTTAGCTACCGTCAGAAAATACATCATTTCAAACTAAAAGTAAATCAGGATGTACAAACCATTTTCAAAAACTACCCGATAGTAGATTTTGAGAGCTATTTTAATATTCCGCTAAGCAGAGAAACCTATGGTTCTCTTATTCCCACACTGAAAGAAAATCTTAAACATATGGATCAGAAAACAGGTGTTGACTACCTGATGAGATTTACCCGTTATGGGTTCCTATACGAAGATGATGGTGAAAACTTTGGTCAAGAAAAACGTTTCTCTCCAGAACAAACATTACTGAGTACATATAGCGATTGTGATGACCGGGCTGCATTATTTTTTTACCTGGTAAAGGAAATATATAACCTGCCGATGATTGCTTTGTTATACCCTAAACATTTAACCATTGCCGTACAGTTCGACAAGCCAATTGGTGAAGCAGTTACTTATAAAGGCAAGAAATATTCTTACTGCGAACCCACACCACAGGCACAAAACTTAAAAATAGGCCAGATAGCCACCAACCTTAAAAACCTTAAATATCAGGTGGTATATGCTTATGAACCTGGTAATAAATAAAAAACCTCTTCATGTTAAATTAAAGTTAACCAAGAATTAAAACAATATTATCTTATCGATAACAAGTATATTAATACCTTATTTGACGTACTTTTATGCACTAAGCATAATAAACAAATGGCCGCTATCATATATACCGTTATTAAAGAATTCTTTGTCGAAATTCATGGTCATCCGGTAAAGGCCAGGATCTTGTCGCCGATTAATGATGATAAAAATTTCAGTTTTCAAGTGAACTCGTACTTTAAAAATTCCAGTGAACAGGAAGCCAATGTACCGGCTTCCACATTTACTTCTTATGCCAATGCCGAACGCCATTTGTTGGGCTACCTGGAAGCATTTCAAAACACCATGGATTTAGGTGGTGATGTGGCACCAGGCGTTAATTTTTAAGTGTTAAGAATTATATTTGCAGAGCAGTTCTGTGCTGATGCCCCGTCATCAAACTTCTTTTCATCCTATGATCTGCCTAGCAGTTAAAGCACAGCAATCATAAACATAACGCTTGTCACTATAGATTAGTAACGATTTTATTGGTAAAATTTATCCGATCTCTTAAACCACAGGAAATTTTAATGTTAACGAAGTGACTTTCCGTTAACATAATCATAATATTAACTTAACTTTCTGTTTTTTTATCTTTGTGGAAACCCATAAGTTAGATGAAAAAGAATAAATCCAAGTCGAAAAGTCATTCGGCAAATAAAAAGCTACGTAAAGAATTAGAATCGAAATTAGCTCTTGCATTTAACGAATTGGTTAATCAATACGGCAAATCAAAAAAAACGGAAAAAGTAATCGAGAAATTCGCAAAGCAACTGGTTAAAAAAGTTGTTTTCGCTACTCAAGATGATTCTATTACGCCATATATTAAGGAGGAAGAAGTACTAGTTGCTGCCCCAAAAGCAAAAACGATTAAGCCTATTGCTGTAAAAAAAGCTAAAGTTGAGGTTGAAAAAGAAAATATTTAAAAAAGGAAGCCTTCTCATAACGTTATGAGAAGGCTTTCTTCTAATCTTTATTTGATATTTTAGTATACGTTCGTTTGAGGCGTAAAGTTAGCCCAGCCTGATGTCCAGTCTGAAGTACCAAATGCACCACGATAGGCCACTACATCAAAACCGGTTAAGCCTGTAAAACTAGCGCCCGCCAATAAAATTGACCCCGTATTTAATGTGAATTTAGGAGTAGCACCTAGATCAAAAATAGTTTCATCAATTCCTAAATCCTGCCATTTTTAATTTGTTAAGAATAATTAAAATTAATTAATCCCAGAAAAAATTAAATGCTTTCGTCATATCACTTATCGAAGGATTACTATCAGAAATTATTTTTAACTGAACATAGAAATAATCATGATTAGACTGTTGTAATTTATACCTATAATTATCACTACCAGTAAAAGAACCATTATTCGGAATATTTGAAGCTATAATGCCTTTACTTATCCCATATTGATAAATTTCAATTGAAACAGTTGACGACGAGACTAAATTACTATTCCATGTGATTTCCGGGTGTAAATCAGAATCACCATAACCAGCAAATGGACTAACGTCATTTATCCAATTATCATATATACCATAAGGATAAAGCGTTTGAGCCGCAATAATATCATAAGAAGAAAATGAACTCCAATTTGGAACAGTTTGAAAACTTGCGCCATTATTCATGATAGAAGCTGGATCAGTTGTGGGTGTTCCTGCTATTTGGATAGCACCTTGTGGAGCATTATATTCTCTCCAGTCTGATTGCCAATTTGTATGTCTAAAACCTAAACAATGTCCTAATTCATGACTCAATATAAATATTTTCTGACCTTCGGACAAATTAATACTAGTATTTATGTGTATACTATAGCCTGCATTATCTGAATTTGGGAACTCTGCATAAGCATAAGAACTAGGGTCTAACGGAACCCCCTCAATAATTGTTATTGCATTATTTGTATATTGATTGGTCCATTTATTATTAAAATCATTATAAAAATTTATTTTACAATTAGGGATATTCTGCCAGTTTTCAGTAGCTGCTTTCCAAGCAGAACTCCACGGAACACCATTCGGATTAGGATATGAATCGTAGTAAACTTTTATATTTTCAACATTTTGAGATGAAATTATACTATTAGTACGCCATTGAGATATTTTATTAGGTGTACCTCCCGGCGAATTCATCTGGATTGTTTGTTTTAAATTTCTAGAAAAATCAGCACCCCCTTTCAAATATTGACTAACCCTTTGCAAATCAGATTTGTTTTTCTTAAACAACATATCTCCCTCTACTAGATAGTACTCCCCAACATCCTTTATGTTTTCTGATTTAACACCACTACTAATTATTAAATTATAAAGTTGTTCATCTGTATTAACAATAGGTTCCTTTTTTATTGATAAGTTTTCTTTTCTACAGCTTGTTACTGTAATAAGCCCAATAATCATAACTATTACGATTTTAAGAGCATTTTCATTTAGTATTTTCATAATTAAAAATACTCTACCAATATTAATTGCAAATTAACTATCAATCAAGTTATAGACTTAATATTATTAAAATATAATTTTTAAAATACTTAAAGTTTCTAATAAAAAAGCCAGATATCTCTATCTGGCTTTCTAAATACAACTAATTATTTAAATACTACTAGTACACATTTGTCTTAGGTGTCCAGCTAGCCCAACCAGTAGTCCAGTTGGTAGTTCCGAAAGCACCTTTATATGTCACTTTTTCAAAGAATGAATCATTTTGATCACCTGCAAAAACAGCACCAGTTAATGCGATAGAACCAGTAGCTGGCAACAAGTTAGGAGCAGCTAAATTGAATGCATCTGTTAAGCCAGCAGCAGCTGAAGAAGCTATACTCACTGTTCCAGAAGCTAAAGCTTTTGCCTCAATAGCGGCAGCAGAAGCGCCAGTTACAGTAACATCACTACCTAATTTGAAAGGGGCTGTAAGAGCAAAAATAATATTGTTATTAAATTGAGAAGTACCATCGATGAACGCGTTATAAGTACCATTCGACTCTAATGATAAACCACCTTTAGGGTGACCTAACATAATTGAGTTATTTAACACAAATGCAGTATTTCTTCTCCATCTGTTGGCAAAGTTATGGTTAGCAGCAGTATTAGCAGCTCCATTTGGGCCTAAAATTGTGAAATTTGAAAGGTTAGGTTTTGTTCTTGGGGTGGCATCTGAACCTGTTGCGTTATTATCGCATTCAATACCGTTACCAGCATCACCACCATCAACAAAATTCGGATCTCTTAAAGACATTGCAAATTGAATTTTACCTTTATATCCATTATCAAAATCGAAATCATCATCAGCAGTAGCATATGCAATTAAGTACTTCGCATTTACTGTCCCACCAAAAAACTCAAAGGCATCATCGTTACCATAAGCAACCATAATATGATCAAGCGTTGTACCTGAACCAACACCGCCTAATGTTAAACCATTAATTTCAGAGTTTGGTTCAGCAGCAATACCAGCAAATTCGATACGTACATACTTGATGATTCCTGAGTTATCATTATCAACCGTTCCACCATACTGTTTACCAACACCACCTTCTATAGTTGGATTGTTTGCATTAACGGTTGCTCTACCTAGTACAATAATTCCACCCCAATCTCCGGGAGCTCTTTCAGCAGCAGCTTTTCCTGATGTAAATACAATTGGAGCATTAGCTGTTCCTTCTGCCATAATTTTAGCTCCTCTTTCAATAATTAAAGCTCCTTTATTAGCAACACTCGATTTAATAATGGTTCCTGGTTCGATTGTCAATGTTGCACCTTCTTCAAAGTAGGTATAGCCCGAAAGTGTTACTGTTCCTTTACGAACAACTACATTCTGACCAGCTTTATAGGTTCCAGAAATAGTTCCGCCGTTTGTGATTTCTACATTCCCTGTAGCTCCTGTTTCTTCGTTGTTCTTTTTACAAGCTGTAAAACAAACTGTAGCCATTGCAAGCGCTACCAATGAGATTTTCATTTTCATATTAATTGTTTTTTAAAATTAGGTTACCCGTGTTACTAGACTGCTGTTTTTATATTATAATTTGATTGTTATTTAGCAAATGATAAGTTGTAGCTAAAACTAATGGTGAAATTGGTTCCGAATTTTGATGTTACATATTGTTTATCTACCTTACTGTCAAAATTGGTTTTATCATCCATATTTAAGTAAAAGATGCTTTTTTGATTAAAGATATCTCCGGCATTAAGTTTCAACTCTGCTTTATTCTTCAATAGCTTTTTACTAACCTGGAAATCTACTACATCTCTTGAATTTTCCCAGATATTAGGGATTAAGGTATTTCCAACGAATGCAATTCGCTGTCCTACTCTGTTGTAAAGTCCCGTAAAAGTAAGACCAGTCGGTTCATTAGCATATTGTAAACCTGCGTTAATTAAGTATGGCGACTGACCTTGTAATGGCCTGGCATTCAACCCAATGGTATTTAGTTTAACTTCTGATTTAATATAGCTCAGGTTGGCAAAGAAAGTAAGGTCATTGAAAAATCCTGTCTCACTGATAAAATCAAATCTCTTTCTAATATCTACCTCTGCGCCGAATGAATAAGCTTTACCTATATTTAAATAATTAACCTGACGACGTTCAGGAGTTCCACCTTCATCTAAAGTTTGCTCTATTGCATTATTAAAATCTTTATAGAATAGAGAGAAAGTGATTGCTTCTCCTGCTTTAGGATATAGTTCATAGCGTAAATCAGCATTATTGATCGTTCCCCTTTTCAACATTGGGTTACCTAAAGTAGACGTCTGGCTTACGAAATCGTAAAATGTAAAAGGAGCAAGTTCCCTTAATTCTGGACGCGAAACAGTTCTTGATCCTGAAACCCTGAAATTACTTTTTTCATTGATTGAATAAGTATAATTCACCGAAGGCAATACATCAAAAAAGGTCTGATCAAAACTTCTTGCAGTTCCACTTAAATCAATATAATCGATATTCTGGTGATAATGTTCGACCCTGGCTCCCCAAGTTAACCTCGAATTTTCACCAAAATGATTATCAAGCATTAAGTAACCAGCGTTTAAGAGTGTTTGTGCCTGATAAGAATCGGTATTACTTGTAAAGTCATTTAAATAGAAACCACCTGAAGTTGCCATGTTCGAAGGATTAAAAATGATATCCTTTGGCTGGCTCAGTATTTGCTCATCATAACTTGCAGATCCTGAAGTATTGTATAGATAATTAAAGATTCTGGCCTTAAAATCTCTGGTTTTGTACATACACAAAAACCCGGTTTTAAAGATGCTTTTTTTGCTAAACGATGAGAACGGCAAAGAATAATTAGCTAATGCTGAAAAATTATCCTCTTTCATTTCTGCAAAAAATCGACGGCTGTTACGATCAACAAGCGAGTAAACATTTGAAGTACTTCCCCCAACCTGGCGATAATAAATAGACCTTAAATCAGGCTGATCTCTGTTAATATTAGAATAACTTAAGTTCCAGTTAATTTTTTGGTCAGCTTTGCCAAACTGATGTTCGCCTTCCAGCTGTGTATTATATATTGTTTTGCGGGTTTGATCAGAGTTGTTAAAACGCAGATTAGCGTCAATATTGGTATTGAATCCACTTCTCTGTGTATATATATCTTCTAAAACATTATTTAGCAGGTTTTTAAAACCAAATTTATTCTTACCTTTTTTGTAAGTAATGTTTGCCAATACCCCAATACTTGTATTGAAAACATTCTGTGTATCATTATAATCATAGTAAATATCCTTGAAATTATTCTGATAATCATTTCTTTGAACTGGATTAATATTTTGTGAATTTCTATATGACAATGAAAGAACACTTCCTAGAGATCCGCCATTCTCGAAATCTTTCCGGTTACCCCAAGTAATCTGGTGATTTTGAGAAGGAAGTGCTTTATAGCTGTTTTCAGCATAAGCATTTGGTAAAAGTTTAGAGAAATTTACCTTATCCTGTGCAGGAAGTGGATTATACGTTTGAAAAGATTTCGGAAAAGACGAAGGAAATTTTCTTCCCTGATCAATAAGTCCAAGATATTCACTACCACTTCTCTCATTAGAAGTAAAATCCTTAAAAGTAGATTGTGTATTATAACCCCAGCTAGTGGAAAAATTTAAATAGCTCTGATCTGGAACATCCTTAGTAATTACTTGTATAATACCACCAGCAAAATCACCTGGTAAATCAGGAGATGCCGTTTTATATACTATTAAGTTATCAATTAAATTTGCAGGTATAATATCAAAAGAGAAAGCTTTTTTATCTGGCTCAGTTGAGGGCAATAAAGAGTTGTTAAGCATAGAAGTATTATACCTGTCTGCAAGCCCTCTGATAACTACAAATTTATTATTTTGAATACTGGCGCCACTTACCCTTTTTAATACTTCAGAAGTGTTTCTATCAGGAGATTTTTGAATAATTTCCGCAGAAATACCACTTGAAATACTAATGCTGTTTTTTTGTTGAGCATACAAAGCATTAATACTTTCTTTTTTGAAAGAGCCTTGAATAACAACCTCAGATAAATTCTGAGAGTTGGCTTCCTCAAGTATCACATTTAGTGTAGTAATTTTGCTATCCGAGACGTCGATATCACTGATTTCTTTGGTTGTATAACCAACATATTGATATACTAAAGTATATTTTTGTGATGTTAAGCCTGATATAGTGTATTTGCCATCCACATCAGTAGCCATACCCTTAGTTGTACCTTTAATCTTAACCGTTACCCCAATTAAGGTTTCTCCCGTTTTTTTATCGGTAACCGTTCCAGAAATTTTTCCGGTCTGTGCATACGAAAGTATGCTGATCGTTAAAGCGAACACAGTAAGTGCCGCTCTTTTAAAAGAGTTTAGTAATTCCAATTTGCCTTTATTTGATAAGGGCAAAATTATTACCACAGTGTTAACTGTAAGTTAGATGTTAATTAAGATTGCTTTACTTTAAAGTTAACTAAATATTAACAAGCATTTTTGATCAGTAACGAATACCCACTTTCTTGCAAATGAAGTGCAATAACCAGATCGGGCCAATTAACAAGAATTTAACATCATCTAAAAAAGAAGGTTTTTTCCCTTCTATTTTGTGTCCGATAAACTGCCCCACCCAGGCGGCTACAAATATTGCGGCATAAATGGCGTAAGCGGTTCCGCTGCCTAAACCTACTACCTGTTCAATTTTAACAATGATGTAACTCATTAGTCCCACCACCCAGATCATCATGAAGAATAAAACCGGCGATAAAGTGAAATAATAATACAAGCTAAAGGCCAACAGAAACGAAGCCCAGTTAAAAAAACCATTATAATTACCTAGAAAACCGAGATGCGGAAAAGGAATTTGCCACACTAAACCCAATAAGCTAAATACAATTAACGGAACACAGATCCAGTGTACCAGTTTATTGGTTGGGTTTTGGTGACTTTCTGCGTACTTGTCAAAAAGTACATCAACGGGTCTCTTTGGTTCAATTTTAATGGTTTGCTTGCTCATTATGTAAAAATAAAAAAAGCGATGGAATATCCATCGCTTTATATAATAGACCTGATAGGTTTTTGAAACCTATCAGGTCTTAAAAGTATTATTTCGCAAATGCAACAGAACGGGTTTCCCTGATTACGGTAACCTTAATCTGCCCCGGATAGGTCATTTCCGTTTGGATGCGGGTAGAAATATCAGCAGCTAAAAGTTCTGCCTGTGCATCGGTAATACGCTCACTTTCTACGATTACGCGTAATTCTCTACCGGCCTGAATGGCAAAAGTTTTTTCTACGCCTGGGTAAGATAAAGCCAGTTCTTCTAAATCTTTCAAACGTTTAATATAACTTTCCACCACCTCACGACGTGCACCCGGGCGGGCGCCAGAAATGGCATCACAAGCCTGTACAATTGGAGAAATCATTGAGGTCATCTCAATTTCATCGTGGTGGGCACCAATGGCATTGCAAATTTCTGGATGTTCTTTGTATTTTTCAGCCAGCTGCATACCTAAAATAGCGTGTGGCAATTCTGGATTATCATCAGGCACTTTACCAATATCGTGTAATAAACCTGCACGTTTAGCCAATTTAGCATTTAAGCCTAATTCTGCAGCCATAGTAGCACAGAAATTAGCTACCTCACGAGAGTGATGTAATAGGTTTTGACCATATGAGGAACGATAACGCATACGGCCAACCATACGAATTAACTCAGGGTGCAGGCCATGAATACCTAAATCGATTACCGTACGCTCTCCAATTTCTACGATCTCATCTTCGATCTGTTTTTTGGTTTTGGCTACAATTTCTTCAATACGTGCCGGGTGGATCCGACCGTCTGTTACCAAACGGTGTAAAGCCAAACGGGCAATTTCTCTTCTTACCGGGTCGAAACCTGACAAAATAATGGCTTCCGGTGTATCATCTACAATAATCTCAATACCGGTTGCAGCCTCTAAAGCGCGGATATTTCTACCTTCTCTACCAATAACGCGACCTTTAATTTCGTCGCTTTCGATATGAAAAATAGATACAGAGTTTTCGATTGCAGCCTCTGTAGCAGTACGCTGAATGGTTTGGATCACTACTTTTTTAGCTTCTTTGCTAGCCGTTAATTTGGCTTCATCTACAATATCCTTCACCTGCATCATAGCCTGTGTACGGGCTTCCTGTTTCAAATTTTCTACCAATTGTTCTTTAGCTTCTTCAGCAGAAAGGCCAGCAATGGTTTCCAATTGTTTTAAATGCTGATTTTTAAGCACTTCTACCTCTTCTTGCTTTTTAATAGCAAGCTCAGTTTGTTTTTCGAGGTTACTTTTTTGCTTATCGAGTTCCTGTTCTTTTTTATTAAAATTTTCCATACGCTGATTTACCGATTGCTCTTTCTGCTTCATGGTATTTTCGCGCTGGTTAATGGTATTGTTTCTGGAACTAACTTCTTGTTCGTGCTCGGCTTTTAACTGTAAAAATTTCTCTTTTGCTTCTAAAAGTTTATTCTTTTTTAAAATCTCTGCATTGTTTTCTGCATCTTTTAAAATCTTTTTCACTTTGTTCTGTGCAGCAATTTCCTGCTGCTTAAGCAAGTTACGCAGGAGAAATCTTCCTATTACTACTCCAATAGCTATACCCGCTATTACGGCAAATACATATCCTAATATTTCAACTATTTCCATTTTGTTTTTTATGTAAAAAAAAACCGCAACTAATTTTTAAAGTCTCATACATTTTAAACCTCAACTAAGCATAATTAGGGTTTAAGCCATTTTCAGGTGCCAAAGCAGATGAAATACGCCCTCTTAACCCTATAGATATTGAAGTGTTAAGTTTTATAAAATTTGAAACTCAAAAACTAGCTACGGCTATGTTTTTATGCTAAATATGGGCATTGCCTAAACGCTGAAATAATCCAACGTTACGAATGCCGAAAGAACGAACCTTATTTTGAAAAGAAATTACTGAGTAAAACATCCAATTCTTCAACTTTATCGGCAACAGCAGTATCCTGGTTTTGTACTTTATTTTCTGTTCTTAATACAGCCGTTGCATAGTGCAATACAGCCATAGAAAGAAGATCTTGCTTATCTCTAACCGCATAATTATCCTGATAATCCTTTATGCGCTCGTTGATCATTTTCGCTGCCCGTCTCACAATTTCTTCCTCTTCCATATTTACCTTTAGTGGATAAATACGGTCGGAAATGGTTATTTTAATCGAGATTTCTCCCATTTGTTAGCTTAGTTTCTGATTTCCCTGCATCACTATTTTTTTAATAATGCAATACTCTTATCAATCTCCCGCACAAAATCGTTAATTTTTTGTTTAATGTCAAGCGATTTTTCACTTGCCCCCTCTATACTCTTGGCCAATTTTGTAACCCTTAATTTTTCATCAAGTTCTACATTCTTACCTTTCGCCGTATCGAGTGCTACCTTTAACGATTGATTTTCAAGCTTTAATAAATCATTTTCTTCCTGTAGCGTATTACATAAGGCCAGTACCTGGGCCGTTTTTTGTAATACTTTATCTAATTGATCTGCAACAGAAGCCATGAATTTATTTCTAAAAATACGAATTTATATTTTATTTCCTAATTTCTGCGCCAGCTTGTGCCGTTAAATTCGCGATTAATTTCTGCATGGTATGCTCAATCTGCTTATCGGTCAAGGTTTGTTCCTCGTCCTGCAAAATAAAATTCAATGCATAAGATTTTTTCCCCTCAGGCAATTTATCACCAACGTATACATCGAACACACCAACTTCTTTGATCAGTTTTTTATCAGTTTTAAAAGCAATTCCTTTCAACGTATCGAAAGTTACATGCTGATCAATCAATAAGGAAAGATCGCGACGTACCTGCGGATATTTAGCAACATCTTTGTGTACGATTTTATTTTTCCTCACAATATCCAGCAAAACAGCCCAATCAAAATCGGCATAAAATACTTCAGCATTTACATCAGCCACTTTACGGTCGGCTTTTGAAACAGCACCGAAACTTACCAAAGTTTTGTCTCCACGAAAATATTTAATGCCATAAGCAAAGTTTTCGTCGTTCAACGCTTCAGATTGATAACTTGTAATACCTAAGCGGGATATAATGGCATCAACTGCTGATTTTAAATTATAAAAAGTTGCCGGTTTGGCATTGTGGTTCCATTGCTCACTTTGTTTAGCACCAGAAATTAACAACAATAACCTTGGGCGCTCCACATACTTCTCGTTAATTAAATGATAGGTTTTACCAAATTCGTAAAACTTCACATCCGCATTTTTACGGTTCTGGTTGTAAGCTACACTTTCTAAAGCCGGCATCAATAAATTCTGGCGCATTACATTTAAATCACTGCTTAACGGATTTAAAATAAATACGGCTTCGTCTAAATTTTTCGAATAAGCCGATTTGGTTAACGAATTGCACATAATTTCGGCATAACCGTTAGCGGCAAGCATATCTGCAATTACGTTATGTGTATTTTCTTTTTCAGGCTTAATGCTGTAAGAAAGCGAGGCATTTACCTTCGAAGGGATTTCGATATTGTTATAACCGTAAATGCGCAATACCTCTTCTGTAATATCGCATTCGCGGGTTACATCCACTTTAAATGACGGTACCCTTAAAGCTAAAGTATCATCAGAAGTATTGGTTGCCGAGATGCCTAAAGCGGTAATAATGTGTTTAATTTCTGCAGAAGGAATATTTGCGCCGATTAATTTATTGATATTGGTATAACTTACTTCAAACTCAAACGGCTTGATGTGGTTTGGATAAATATCAGCAACTGGAGAAGAAATTTCGCCACCAGCCAGTTCTTTGATCAACAAGGCCGCATATTTTAATGCCGTTACCGTAATCTCCGGATCGGTACCACGCTCGTAACGGAAAGAGGCATCGGTTTTTAAACCATGTCTTTTCGAAGTTTTACGAACAGAAACAGAATTGAAATAAGCACTTTCCAGGAAAACATTTTGCGTATTGGTATCAACACCCGAAGATTTCCCACCGAAAACCCCCGCTATACACATTGGTGCTTCAGCATTGCAGATCATTAAATCATCCGCTCTTAACTTACGCTCCACATCATCAAGGGTTATAAACGGTGTTCCCTCGGCAACTTTTTTCACGATTACTTTTCCACCGGTAATTTTATTGGCGTCGAACGCATGTAAAGGTTGACCTAAACCATGAAGCACATAATTGGTAATATCAACAACGTTATTGATCGGACGTAAACCGATTACCTTCAATTTATCTTTTAACCATTCAGGCGATTCTTTTACGGTAACGCCCGAGATGGTAACGCTGCTATAACGCGGGCAAGCTTCCAAATCTTCAACTTCAACCGGGATAACCAAATTTTCATTATCCGTTTTGAATGCAGAAATATCAGGCATTTCGTATTCACTCCTGAAATAAGCAGCTAAATCTCTAGCTACACCTAAATGCGAAGCTGCATCGGCACGGTTCGGGGTTAACCCAATTTCGAAAACAAAATCATCTTCCATTTTGAAGTGATCTTTTGCACGGATCCCAACTTCGGTATCTTCAGCAAGAATCATAATCCCATCATGCGATTTGCCTAAACCAATTTCATCTTCGGCACAGATCATCCCCTGTGAAAGTTCGCCCCTGATTTTTGATTCTTTTATCTTAAAAGGTTCTCCCTCTAAAGGATATACCGTAGTACCGACAGTAGCCACTACAACTTTTTGACCAGAACCTACATTTGGCGCACCGCAAACAATCTGAAGGTTTTCTTTACCGCCAACATTTACCGTAGTAATGCGCAAACGATCGGCATTGGGATGTTGAACACAGGTTAATACTTCGCCGATAACCAAGCCCTCTAATCCGCCCACAACAGGCTGCACTTTTTCTACACTTTCTACCTCTAAACCAACGTTGGTAAGAATTAAAGAAAGCTCCTGAGGTGTTTTATCAATTTGTACGAATTGTTTTAACCAGTTATATGATATTTTCATTTATTGAAATTTGAGATTCGAGACCTTAGATTTGAGACTCACGAGCGCTAAAATCCTGGTTCAAGAATTATAAAATGCAAAGATATTATTTAAAGGGCAAAGGAGGAAGTTAATTATTGAGATTTGAGACTGTAAATATGAGAAGTCGGATATAAGGTGTGAGATATGAGACGTAATAAAACCTAAAAAATGGTTCAAACAAACCAATAATTAACTAATGGCCAATATTTAAATTGGAAAGAATTACCGCACATGCTCCTGCCCCAATTACCAGCATAATAACTGAAGCAATAACCAACTTAAGCCCGGGTTTAACAGGCTGATCTTTAGTCGCCTTTACGATTATCTGAATGATGCCAATGAAAAACAATAAGACAACAATTATCCAATATACGATAAAAATCCCCATACTTTTTATTTTTAAATTAACTATTGAAAAGCAATACGGCACAAGCACCAAAACCGATTACCGCCATAATTACCGATATAATAAGCAATTTTAGTCCTGGCTTCACCGGTTCGTTCCTGGATGATTTAATAATAATCTGAATAATTCCGACCACAAAAAGTACAATTGCAGTAAGAACATAAATCACAACTAAGCCGAATACCATATTAGTTCATATTTAATTTTTCCCTGATCAGATCTATTTTATTGTCGCGGTAAAAAATATTCATGGTTTCGAAAGGAACCATTTTATATTTATCGCTTACAATGTGTACACATGATTTTTTAACGGCCCGCACATCAAAATCCAGCGGATCCATAAAATTCATGATAATGATCCGAAATAAATTATCGTAACTCAAACTATCAGATTTTACTCTTGGCAGGCAGCACATCAATTCGCCAAAAGTATCTTCTGCACAATCTACCGAAACACCTGTGCTAAACAAGTTGAGCATGTGCTCTTTCAATTTTTCATCGTGTTCGAAAACAATGGTATTTTTTGAGTTATTGAGCAAATCTTCGGGATTGATCAAGTGTGTCATCGGGATGACCTCATCACCAATTTTTAAAGCATAGGCCATACACAATGCATCGGGATTACATGGCACAGGAATTAAATCTTGTGGTGTAAAAGTTGGGTATTGTTCATAAATCTTTCTGCGCACCTCGGTTAAGGTAATTCTTCCCTGCTGATCGTTATAATCATCATTTCTTCCAGCAACCTGGGTAGGCTGAAAAGTAACGCCACGAACACATTTCTGCTTAAGCGCATAATCTAAAATATCGCCAATTTCATGATCATTCAACCCGTTTTGCAAGGTGACCACCAAAGTAGTAGATACGTTAAACTGATTTAAATGATCGATAGCTTTTTTTCTTACTTCGGTAAGGTCTTCACCCCTTAACTTTGTTAATACTTCGGGACTGAAACTATCAAACTGGAGATAAATTTCAAAATCTGGCATATAACTCGCCAGTTTCTCTACAAAATTAATATCCTTTGCAATCCTGATGCCATTGGTGTTTACCATTAAATGTTTAATGGGTTTGGTTTTGGCAAGGTCTAGAATTTTAAAAAATTCAGGATGTACCGTCGGTTCCCCGCCAGAGAGCTGAACCACATCAGGCTCACCTTCGTTGGCCACTACAACATCCATCATGCGCTCTATTTCGGTCAACGTTCTATGTCTGCCATAATTAGGCGATGACATAGCATAACAGGTTGGACAGGCCAGGTTGCAACGATCGGTAACCTCTATTACCGTTAAACATGAATGTTGTTCGTGATCGGTACACAAGCCACAATCGTAAGGACAACCGTAATGCACTTTGGTATTAAACTTAAGTGGCATTTCAGATTGTTTATTGTAATTACGGATCTGTTTATAGTATTCTACATCGTCTGCAATCATGACTTTGCTATCGCCATGCGTTCTGCAATTTTTCAGCATAAATACCTTCGCATCCTGAAAAACAATCTTCGCATCGCAAAGCTGCAAACATTCGGGACAAAGACTTTTGGTGTAATCGTAGTATATATAATCTCTGGTATTGGCCATAATGTTTACTTTCCAGGTAAAATCTGTGTAGAAATTCTGATAATGAATTTATAATAATAAATAAAAATAAACAATGCAGACCAATGAATGCTGCTTAAATTTAAAAATAATGAATGATAAGGCTTTATAAACTCTATCAAAAACCTAAATAAGAAATAAAGCACCATAAATAATTTAAAGCGGTCGCCATTAATCATTTCCTGATGTTTCAGGCTGTTAAAAAGAAAGATTAAAAGTACCAGGTAAATCATTTCATAGAGCATAATAGGGTGCCTGAGTATACCGTCACCTAGATCCATTCCCATAAAAAATCGGGTTGGGATGCCATAAGTAGGTTCATCGATTCCCATGGAGAAGCAGCCGACGCGGCCTATAATTAACGCAACCAAAATCGGCACGACATAAACATCTCCGGAGGCAATATTTACGCCTATTATCTTTTTAATCAATTCTACCCCGAACAAGCCACCAAGCAAACCGCCAACAATGGTTTTACTTTGATATAAAATTGAAAACGTCAGGTGATTGATTACTTCCGGAGTTTCCAGTACTGCTACCACTCGAGAGCCAATCAGCGCGCCCAACATCGCACCCAACATAATCCACAGCCTGTTTTCGTCGGATATCGGATCTTCAATTCCCCTCTTATAATAGTAGTATAACCTTACACCGGTTAAAAATGCCAGGGTTTCGAAAATATAATGATAATGGTATTGGTCACCAAAAAGTTCGAATTGAAAAGGAAATGGCGATTCGGATTTTAACAGCATTGACTAAAAGAATAACCGGCAAAAAACAGGTAAATGATCAGAATAATACCTTTTATCTTTACTATCAGTTAATATGGCAAACTTTTGCACTTTAAAACCTTTGTTTACAAAAATATAATCAATCCGATCTTTCAGGTCGCTGTCGAAGTGAAAACCATTAAAAGTACCAGTTGGCCCGTATGGAGGTTCTATAGAAATATCTTTCGCATCAATCAAAAAAGATTTGATGGTCGCAATGGCCTCTGTTTCTGGCGTAACATTTAAATCACCGGTAAAAACAACCGGTAAATCAGGCGCAATCTGTTGTATCTTTTGTTTTAACAATTTAGCTGATTCAATTCGCGCTTTTACCCCAACATGATCGTAATGAGTATTAAAAACAATAAATTCTTTTTTATTTAATTTATCGTAAAGCTTTACCCAGCTACATACGCGGTTAAGTGCCGCATCCCATCCTTTTGAAGGTACATCAGGCGTTTCTGATAACCAGAACGTACCGCCATCTTTTTTTGTAAAGCGGTCTTTATCGTAATAAACAGCTGAAAATTCTCCTTTTCTTTTACCATCATCACGTCCAACGCCTACTACATCAAAATTAGAATTTTCGAGCAAGGCGTCAAATTGTTCAGGCAAGGCTTCCTGCACGCAAAGAATATCGGCATCGTGAAATTTAACCAAAGCTTTTACATTGTCTTTTCGGTTTGGCCAGGCATTAACTCCATCTGATGCTACATTCAAGCGGATGTTATAGGTGATGAGATTAATGGGAACAGCCTTTTTCTGAGCGAAAGCTGCAATGGTTAACAAAAGAAAAATAGGGATGATTTTTAAAGTACTCATAAATATAATTTCACTATTAATTAATACGTGTTGGACAGCAACACCAACTTAAGCCGCTATTATACTAATTTAATGCTAATTGTACTTTAACATCCGAATATCTTTTAAATTAAATCTTCATCTCTGTAACTATAATAGCGGTTGTTGGCAAAAATCACATGATCAACAACATAAAGACTGAGCAAATTACCTGAAGCCACCATATCCCGGGTCAATTTATCGTCACTCTCGCTAGGCTTTAAAGTTCCGGAAGGGTGATTATGCGCCAATACAATATTTGCCGCATTGTTTTCTAAAGCCGTTTTAAAAATAATTTTCGGATCGGCTACCGTACCTGCCTGCCCGCCTTTACTGATCAAAAATTTCCCTATTACCCGGTTAGACCTGTTTAGCAGTAATATCCAGAATTCTTCGTGATTGAGATTAGCAAAGGTTTGATGTAAATATTTATGCACATCTTTAGAAGTATTTACATGCGTAATCACCTCTTCTGTAGTTTCCTTTCGCCGTAAGCCGAGCTCTAAAGCAGCAATAATGGTTAATGCTTTGGCCTCTCCGATCCCTTTAAACCTCGAAAGTTCCAGAATAGAAGCCTTTCCAAGTTTTGTTAAATTATTATCGTAAAAAGATAAAATCCTTTTGCTTAAATCTACAGCAGTTTCATTTTTGTTGCCCGAGCCAATTAAAATGGCAATCAGCTCGGCATCCGTTAAATGTCTTCTGCCGTGTAATAAAAGTTTTTCACGCGGGCGATCTTCTTCAGCCCATAACTTTATGCCTAACTTCTGTTCGTAATTTTCCATTTTTTAAGATAAAAAAAGGCATCCTAACTTATCGTTGGGATGCCTTCCTAATATCGTAAAAAAATGGCTTATTTTAAACCGTTAACGAATTTCGTTAATTTTGATTTATTGTTTGCCGCTTTATTTTTGTGGATGATGTTCTTTTTAGCTAAACGATCTAACATAGAGATTACTTTAGGCAATAAATCTGACGCAGATTTTTTATCTTCTGCAGCACGTAATCTTTTAATAAAGGTACGGGTAGTTTTTGCCTGATATCTGTTACGTAAACGTTTTGTTGCGTTTGCTCTAATTCTTTTTAATGAAGATTTATGATTTGCCATTTCTATTTAGCCTTTTATTTTTCTTATTCGTTTCCTATAATTCGGGTTGCAAATATAGGATTAATGTTTTTAAATTACAAAACACTTTTAACTTTTTTTTCATTAAAACTTAACCCTATTTTCGAACAGTAAAAATAAGTTAAAATTATTCATTAATAATACTTTAACATAATTGAATAAAAATTCCTTTCCATAGAGAAAACAGGCTTAAAAATACTATTTTTGGGCAAAACGATTTCGAGTGAAAAAAAGAATAGCCATCTTTGCATCAGGTTCTGGCTCTAATGCCCAAAAGCTGATGGAGCATTTTAAGCGGAGTAATGAGATAGAAATATCTTTGGTATTGACCAACAATGCCGATGCATATGTATTACAGAGAGCCGATAATTTCGAAATTCCCACTCATATTTTCGATCGAAATGAGTTCTATCAGACAGATGAGGTAGTGGATTTGCTTAAAAATCTTGAAATCGATTTTATTGTACTGGCCGGCTTCCTTTGGCTGATTCCTAAAAACCTGATTCACGCTTACCCAGGCAGAATGGTAAATATCCACCCGGCAATCCTTCCGAAATTTGGCGGAAAGGGCATGTATGGCGACCATGTACACCAGGCCGTGATGGCTGCAGGCGAAGCAGAAGGGGGAATAACCATTCATTATGTAGACGAAAATTATGATGAAGGTGAATACATTTACCAGGCCCGCTACAGGATAGACAAAAACGATAACCTGGAAATGGTAAAGTTTAAGGGCCAGCAGCTTGAACACCAGCATTATCCACGTGTGGTAGAAAGCCTTGTCAAAAAAATCACTAAATAGTAATTGAGGCTAAGGCAGTTTTTTATTAACCTTAACCGAAACTTCTAACTTATAAATAAAGGCAACCGGCAACGGTTGCTTTTTTTGTTTGCTACCTTAAATCCGATTAACCACCACTTGCATTTAAAGCAAATCAAGCCTTTCTAAAATTAATCCCATAGCATCTTTTTAGCAGAATAGCTGAGCATATGATCTTGCTTTTTTAAGCAGGTAAAAACATATCGCTAATACCCAAATAATTTATAAGTGAGATTTTAATAACGGAATCAAATATGTAGTTATTCAAAATCCACTTAAAATTGAAACCTACCTATTTTAAGGTTTAGCGCTTTTATACAAAACATTAACGAATGTAGACTCAATCTTCCCATATATCAATTCTCCCTTGTAACGGTATTCTTTTTTAGGGAAGTTTAAATATGGTTAGGCAATAACGCGTGCTTGCTTTTCCGAATTACAAAAAATAGGCTGCTATAATATATTCTTTTGTAGACGTACAAATAATAGTTATAAAGCCAATTAGTAAAAGCCCAAACGCCAGGGTAAGGTGGCGAGTTTAACTAGTCAAATTTTCATTATGAAAACAAAAAAAAGCTTATTCGAAAAAAAAATTGAGTTAAAAGATTGCCAAATCAATGGTGGCAAACTTGGATTCAGCAATCAAACTTCTGTAGCAGAAACAGGAACAAGAGAAAACCCTGATACTTGCACAGACATTGGCTTTGACCAACCTGGATCTGGTACACCAATTGGTTACGACCCTATTTTTACAGGCAAATAATACCGTGTTATCTTAACCTTTAGAAATTTTCACGCTTAAATGTTGATGAGTTAAGTGAGGATAATAAAATATGCCAAAGCTTTCACAATTACATTTGAGGTTTCATTTTTTAAAGTTGTTGAACGAAGTATAAAATTTAATCAGAAAAATATGAAAAACAGCAACAAATTGTTCGAGAAACAAATCGTACTAAAGAATAGTCAAATCAGCGGCGGCCGTACTAGTGAGACCTATAAAAACACAAGCTCCACACATACAGAAAATGGCTGTACGTTTGTACATTCAGAAGTACGTAATGACCGAAATCAACGGGTTGACGAATGCACTTTCATGAATTGTCCAAAACTATTTAATTAATTCACAAACATGAAAAACTGCGAAAAATTATTAGAAAAAAAAATAGCGCTAAACAATTGCCGGGTTAACGGTGGCCGCGTTATGGTAACTTCAGCTATGTGTACTAAATATACCTACGGCGATCATTGTGCAGATAAAACAACAACTTTCTACGACGATCAGGGCCAAACAGTTGGCACTCCTAGCTATTCTGCATGGCAAACTTAATTAATTAGCGCAATCAACCATCGGGCCATTGTAGGCTCGGTGGTTTGTTAAACCTAGCTTCAACTCTGAAAAACAGCATATTGCCCAGCTAAAATAAAAAGTAGATAAGTGACATAAGAAGCCGACTTTAAAATTATAATAAGATAACGTGATATTAATATTTTCCATTAACAACGATTATTCTACCAGTGCTGTAATTAGCTGGCTTATCAAGCTTAATAAGCCCTTTATCCGTATCAATGAAGATACCTTAGTGGAACTGCTATGGCTTAACGCTGTAGATTTTGCAATCGTGGTGAACGGGATAACAGTTTTAGGCAGCCAGATTACCAAAATGTGGTACCGCAGGGGTGGATTGGATCTCTTTGCTAAATTTAAGAACGATTTAATTAAGGACTACCTGCGCACTGAACATACCGCGCTCGTTACATATTTTTATCACAGGCTGGATAAAATCCCTTCGGTAAACAAATTCAAAAACAGCGATATCAACAAACTATATTTAATGGACCTTTGTCAGCAATATGATGTTTTAGCACCGAAATATCTGGTTACAGGTTGCAAAAGCGAAGTTGCCAATTTTTTTAAGCAAGAAACGCATATTATTTCCAAGCCCATAAGTACGCCATTTTCGTTACAGGATGAAGAAGATTTCTCGCATATGGCCTATACATCCATGGTTACCCCTGCAGATATTGATGCACTCCCAGAGCAATTTGTGCCCACTTTTTTTCAGCGCGCCATTACAAAAGCTTATGAGATTAGGGCTTTTTACCTAAATGGTAAATTTTATGCCATGGCCATCTTCTCTCAGAACAATAGCAATACGACTATAGATTTCAGGAATTATGACAGGGATAAACCAAATAGGGTTACACCTTACTCTTTCGAAAAAACGTATGAACAAAAGCTAAAAAAAATGCTTGATGCCTATGGACTAAATTGTGCTTCTTTTGATGTGATTTATGCCAGCGAAGACGCCAAATATTATTTTTTAGACTTAAATCCTGTTGGCCAGTTTGGTATGGTATCAAGTCCTTGTAATTACAACCTGGAGAAAGAGATTGCGTTGGCACTTTAATTTTTCATCTCATTTAGCCGGAATTTGATACAGATCAAACACATCAACTTAAGTTAACTTCTATTGATAAAAACCAATGAAAAAAATAAAAGACCTGATAAATACCGGTCAAGCACCCTTGCATATCAAATCACTGGTAAAAAAACCCAGACCTACATATTTGGTTAAAACAAGGGTTTCTAAAATTTACCACACCAATAGCCTACAGCTTGACTTATTCTTTAAATCGCCTCTATGAGCAAATTATATCTTCGAAACCAATTGTGTATTCCGGTAATGGGATTTAACAGGGCTATCGTTTACGATTTGGGGCGCAAAGACTATCATTTTATTTCAAAAACGCATTATCATATTTTAAATGCCGATGGCTTTCTCAATTTTGACGGGATTTCTGATCCATCTGAGCGCAGCGAACTTATAAATTTTCTTTTAGATCTGGAGATCATTTTTGAGGTCGCATCTGCTCAGGAAGAGAAACGATTTCCGAAACTCTCAAAAGCGTTACATCAGGTTAACGAGCTCACGCATGCTGTAGTGCATGTAAATAGCGCTATTAATTTCATAGATTTGATAGGTCACACCCAACTTCAAAACTTAAGCATCATTTCGCCCCGGCTAGATGATAACCTTATCAAAATAATGAAGGCATTCGCCCACTTGGAGATTGATAGTATCTACCTTTATATCGAAATGTTTGATGCGGAAAGCTTTGACCAATATAAGCGGGAATTCGCCAGCCAGACAGCCCTATTTTCAGTTAATTTTTTTGGTCTTGACAGAATCCAGACCAAACTGAAAGATAACATATATTATAATTTTTTCACCCAAAATTTTGATGATTACCAGCAGCTGTTAACCATAGATAAGTTATTTGTTAACCAGGAATTTTTCCTGGAGGCTTATAACAAACATACATACTACAACGGCAAAATATATATTGACCAGCATGGCAATATTAAAAACGGACTTAATAACATCAAAAGCTTTGGCAACATTAATTTAATGGGTTATGACGAATTTCATCAAACCATCAATAGTAAACTATTTCTGGAGCTTGGCAATATCAGGAAGCAAGAAACCCTGGTTTGCCAACACTGCGAATTTAGATACATGTGTACTGATGTGCGTGTACCTCAAAAGGAAGCAGCATATTGGTTTCATCGGGTTGAATGCGCTTATAATCCTTACATCTCCAAATGGAACAACGAAGAAAGTTATCTTACGTTAAAAGAATCGGGCATAACTGTTGCTGAATCCGGCTGCATAATAGATAAGTATAAATTATCCGAAACCTTTAATAAAATCTGGACAGAATAAAATGAAAAAATTTCCCTTTTATAAACAACCAGATGCAAAAGACTGTGGTCCTACCTGCTTGCGTATTATAGCTAAACACTATAATAAAAGTATTCCGCTTCAGCATTTAAGATCACTTACAGAAACAACCCGAGAAGGTAGTGGCTTGCAGGGGCTTAGCAATGCGGCAGAAAGTTTAGGTTTCAGAACATTAGGGGTTAAAATAGATTTTAAAACCCTGGTTGCAGATGCGCCTTTACCTTGCCTGATACACTGGAATAAAAACCACTATGTGGTAGTTTATAAAATTGATAAAGCTGAAAAAGTCTACATCTCAGATCCTAGTTATGGCTTAATCACTTATACAAA
Organism: Pedobacter terrae; assembly: GCF_900100705.1. Lineage (GTDB taxonomy): Bacteria > Bacteroidota > Bacteroidia > Sphingobacteriales > Sphingobacteriaceae > Pedobacter > Pedobacter terrae. The sequence goes on along the minus strand of NZ_FNCH01000016.1, from coordinate 16,356 downwards.
AGAAGAGTTCGTTAAACATTGGATCGGAGAAAACGCGAATGAAGAAACGGAAGAAGGTATTGCGCTAATTTTTGAAACCAGTCCGTCCTTCTACCACGAAGACTTTGATGAGGAAGAAAAAAAAACGAGTTTCGCTTTTCTATCCCGCTATTTACTAAAATACAAATCGCTCGTCATTCAGCTTGCCCTTGGCTTACTCGCCGGGAGTTTGCTATCGCTAATTTTCCCGTTTCTTACTCAAAGTGTGGTAGATGTAGGAATACAAAATCAGGATATTAATTTTATTTACCTGGTTTTACTGGCACAGGTAATGCTTTTTATTGGTAAAATGGGCATTGATATTATTCGGAGCTGGATCTTGCTGCATCTTTCTACCAGAATAAACATCTCTATCGTTTCTGATTTTTTTATCAAATTAATGAAACTTCCAATTAGTTTCTTTGATACCAGAATGACCGGAGACATTATGCAGCGCATTAATGATCACCACAGAATAGAACAATTGCTGACAAGCTCTTCGTTAAATACCCTGTTCTCTATGGTTAACCTGATCATTTTTAGCATTGTATTGCTCATGTATGATTACCGCCTGTTTGCGGTTTATTTAATTGGCGCCATACTTTACATGGGGTGGATTACCTTCTTCCTCAAAAAAAGAAAAGAACTAGACTATAAAATGTTCTCTCAGGTTTCGCAAGAGCAAAGCACGGTAATTGAGCTTATTAATGGCATGCAGGAAATAAAAATGCACAATGCGGAGAAACAAAAGAGATGGGGATGGGAATTTTTACAGGTAAAGTTATTTAAAATCAGAATAAAGGCACTATCCTTAGAGCAGTGGCAATCTGTTGGTGGTGGTTTTATCAACCAGATTAAGGATATTTTAGTAAGTTTTCTTTCCGCAAAACTGGTGCTTGATGGGAATCTTACATTAGGGATGATGCTTTCCGTGCAGTATATTATCGGTCAGTTAAATAGTCCATTGTTACAATTGATAGATTTTATCAAACAGACTCAGGATGCCAAAATATCTTTGGAAAGACTTGGTGAAATTCATGATAAAAAGGATGAAGAAAGTATTAATGAACATTATATAACAGAAATTCCACAAAAAGATATTGTGCTAAACAATGTATCATTTAGATATGTTGGCTCAGACAATTTCGTTTTTCAAGATTTGAACCTCGTTATACCCTATCAAAAAACCACTGCAATTGTTGGTGCCAGCGGCAGTGGAAAAACCACCTTATTAAAATTGCTTACCAAATTTTACGAACCCGACAAAGGTGATGTTCAGATTGGCGGTACTGATCTTAAAAGCATATCACCCAGCCATTGGCGAAAACATTGCGGCGTAGTGATGCAGGAAAGCTATGTATTTAATGATACCATTGCGAACAATATTGCTATTGGCGAAGATATTGTAGATAAACAAAAGCTGAGAAAAGCAGTGGAAATCGCCAACGTTAAAGATTTTATTGAAGACCTACCCTTGAGCTACAATACTAAAATAGGCAACGAAGGCATTGGTATGAGCGGCGGACAAAAACAAAGATTGTTTATTGCCCGTGCAGTTTACAAAACCCCGGATTATATCTTCTTTGATGAAGCTACAAGTGCCTTAGATGCCAACAATGAAAAAGTCATTATCGAAAATTTAGCGCAGTTTTTTAAAGGGAAAACGGCAGTTGTTATTGCGCATCGGTTATCAACTGTGAAACATGCCGATAAGATTATCGTACTGGATAAAGGAACTGTGGTTGAGGAAGGTAACCATAACCAATTGGTAGCAAAAAAAGGCGAATACTATAGGTTAATTAAAAATCAGCTCGAACTTGGAAACTAAAAGAGACAATTTAGATGAGATACAGCTTCGTTCTGAAGCTGTTCAGGATGTATTATCAAATCCCCCACATTGGATGTTCCGCTGGGGCAATGCCGTTATTTTGGGTATTCTGATGATGATTTTGTTAATGAGTTACTTTATCAAATATCCGGAATTTGTACCGGCTACCATTGTAGTAACCTCACAAAACCCACCAGAAAAGCTAGAAGCAAGAATAGATTCTAAACTGGAAAAAATCCTGATAAAAGATCACCAGCGGGTTCATAAAAACCAGGTTTTGATGATATTACAATCGACAGCGAATTACGAGGATGTTTTGCAACTCATCAACATCATTGATTCAACAACTCCGGCCGAGATCGCTTCTTTTCCAGTAAATAAGGTATCAACATTTAAGTTGGGTGAGCTGCAGAGCGATTACAATAATTTCGCAAAGGCATTTCAGGACGAGAAATTATTTGCATCACTTAAGCCCTACGCACCAGAAAATAAAGCCACTGAACAAAACATCACAGCCAATAGAAGCAGGGAACTTGCGCTAAAGAACCAAAAAAAACTGGAGTTGGCCAAATTTGAGCTGATAAAGAAAAATTATCAGCGAACGGTGCAGCTGGTTAATCAAAAAGTAATCTCTACAGCCGAATTTGAAAATGAAAAAATTAAATTTATACAAGCCGAACAAAGCATACAAAACATAGAAATTTCCCTGTCGCAAACCCAGGAGGCCATTGCAAACCTGAATAAAACAAGAAGCGGGATAAATATTAATCATGAGAAAGATAAGAGTAATTTTGCTTTGCAAACCTTGCAGTTGTTTGAACAATTAAAAAAATCGTTAAGGCAATGGCAGCAAAATTATTTAATCCTGTCATCAACAGACGGTATAGCCAGTTTCCAGCAATTTTGGGGCGAAAATCAATTTTTAAAACGGGGTGATGCCATATTAACCATCCTTCCGGATAACAAAAAGGCGCTTATCGGCAGGTTACTCGTTCCAGCAACCAACTCAGGAAAAATAGCACGGGGCGAAAAGGTGCTGATCAAACTGGACAATTATCGTTTTCAGGAATATGGGATTTTAGAGGGCCGTGTGCAAAATATTTCTTTCACCCCAGATGAAAAGGGAAACTACTATGTAGATGTTAATTTACCAAAAGGATTAACCACTTCGTATCACAAAACCCTCACTTTTGATAAAGAATTAAAGGGTAACGCAGAAATTGTAACGCAGGATTTAAGATTGATAGAACGGTTTTTATACCAAATCAGAAAGTTATTAGGATACCAAAGCTAGCTACAAAATTGTGATCAGATTAAAAGGAAAGGCACCAAATGGCCAATTCGAATCTAAACTACGGTATAAAGCAACGGCTTTAATAACTTCAAACAAAAGCGAAATAGCTGTTCCAAACCTTATTGTTTTTTTACAGACGTAACATAATAAAAAAACCATACGCTTTTACTACCTTTGCGGCTCAAAATTTTCAGTAGAATGAGTCAATCCATTAAAATCAAAAACGCTTTAATCTCAGTATATTATAAAGATGGTTTGGAGCCATTGGTAAAATTGTTGGCCGCACAAGGGGTACAGTTATTTTCTACCGGTGGAACAGAACAATTCATCAAAGATTTAAACCTTCCAGTTACGGCGGTTGAAGATTTAACCGGTTATCCATCTATTTTAGGCGGACGTGTTAAAACTTTACATCCAAAAGTATTTGGCGGAATTTTAAACCGTAGGGCATTGGCTGGCGACCAGGAGCAGATTGCTGAATACGAAATTCCTGAAATTGACCTGGTTATTGTTGACTTATATCCATTTGAAGAAACCGTCAAAGCTGGCGGAACACCAGAAGAAATTATCGAAAAAATAGACATCGGTGGTATTTCCTTGATCCGTGCTGCTGCGAAAAATTTCAATGATGTGGTCATTATCGCATCAAAAAACGACTACCCTACTTTAGAAGCCCAATTGGCCGAACAAAATGGCGAAACTACTTTAGCACAACGTAAGGCCTATGCTAAAAAAGCTTTCCATACTTCTTCTCATTACGATACCGCCATTTTCAATTATTTCAATACTGAAGAGCCACTTGATGTTTTTAAACAAAGTGTAACGGAGGCTAAAACCTTACGTTATGGAGAAAATCCTCACCAAGGTGGTGTATTTTATGGCGATTTAGATGCCATGTTCACCAAACTTAACGGCAAAGAGCTTTCTTACAACAATTTAGTTGATGTAGATGCAGCTGTGGCCTTAATCGACGAATTCGAAGACCCAACTTTTGCGATTTTAAAACACACCAATGCCTGTGGTATTGCTTCACGCCCAACGGTTAAACAAGCATGGATTGATGCATTAGCTTGCGATCCGGTTTCGGCTTTTGGTGGTGTACTAATTACCAATGTAGAAGTTAACCTTGAAACGGCAGAAGAAATTAACAACCTGTTTTTTGAAGTGTTGATTGCACCTTCTTATCAGGCAGAAGCAGTAGAGCTGTTCAGCAAAAAGAAAAACCGCGTTATTTTACAGCGCAATGAGGTTGAATTGAGCAAAAAACAATTTAAAACATTATTAAACGGTGTAATTGAGCAGGATAAAGATTTAATTATCGAAGGTCCTGAGCAAATGACAACGGTTACAGATAAAGCACCTACCGAACAAGAACTAAAAGATTTGTTCTTTGCCAACAAAATTGTAAAACATACTAAATCAAACACCATTGTTTTGGTTAAAGATGATGTGTTAATTGCAAGCGGTGTTGGTCAAACCTCACGTGTTGATGCCTTGAGGCAAGCCATTGAAAAAGCGGCTTCTTTCGGTTTCAGCGTTAAAGGTGCTGCAATGGCTTCTGATGCTTTCTTCCCTTTCCCAGACTGTGTGGAGATTGCTGCCGATGCCGGAATTACGGCTGTACTACAACCAGGTGGATCAATTAAAGATGCCGATTCTGTTGCAAAAGCAAACGAAAAAGGTATTGCCATGGTAACCACCGGGGTAAGACACTTTAAACACTAGTTTAAGCTGAAAGCTTAAAGCGAAGATAAGCTGAAAGACCAAAGCTTAAAGCACATTGCAAATCACTTTAGTCTTTCTGCTTTGGACTTTTACCTTTGGTCTTTCGCCTTTTTATTTTCCAAATATTTTAATTGCCTTAAAAACAATCTAATAACTGAAGAAAATAAAACTTAAAACAATAAAAAAGCTATTTTTACATTAGGAATAGTATAGATTTGATCAAATAAAGAAAACATACCTTATACATGGGATTATTTAACTGGTTTACGCAAGAAGTTGCCATTGATTTAGGCACCGCGAATACCCTGATTATACATAACGACAAAGTAGTGGTAGATGAGCCATCTATTGTTGCTTTTGATCGTACTACAAATAAAGTTATTGCCATTGGCCGCCAAGCCATGCAGATGGAGGGTAAAACCCACGATAATATTAAAACCGTTCGCCCATTAAAAGATGGTGTAATTGCCGATTTCAACGCTGCTGAAGCGATGATTAAAGGGATGATCCGGATGCTTAACGGTGGTAAAGGCTGGATGTTCCCTTCTTTACGTATGGTCATCTGTATTCCATCTGGTATTACTGAAGTAGAAAAACGTGCCGTGCGAGATTCTGCCGAAATTGCCGGGGCAAAAGAAGTTTACCTGATCCACGAACCAATGGCTGCCGCTGTAGGTATCGGGATTGATGTGGAAGAACCAATGGGTAACATGATTATCGATATAGGTGGTGGTACTACCGAAATTGCAGTTATTGCTTTATCAGGTATTGTTTGCGACCAGTCTATCCGTGTTGCGGGAGATAACTTCGACTCTGATATCGTAAATTATATCCGCCGTCAACACAATATTATGATTGGTGACCGTACTGCTGAAAAAATTAAAATTGAAGTTGGTGCTGCTTTACCTGAATTACAAGATGCTCCTGCTGATTTTGCAGTTCAAGGTCGCGATTTAATGACCGGCGTACCTAAACAGATCACGGTTTCCTATACCGAAATTGCACATTGTTTGGATAAGTCGATCTCTAAAATTGAAGAAGCGATTTTAAAAGCTTTAGAGATTACCCCTCCGGAACTTTCTGCAGATATTTATCAAACTGGTATTTACTTAACCGGTGGCGGCGCATTGTTAAGAGGTTTGGATAAGCGTGTTGCAGCCAAAACGAAATTACCTGTTCACGTTGCAGAAGATCCACTTCGCGCAGTAGTTCGTGGAACTGGCATCGCCCTTAAAAACATTGGCGGATATAAATTTTTAATGCAATAACCTGGATTTGAGATGTGAGATATGAGATTTGAGACTAATTATCCAAACTCATATCTCACATCTTATATCTCATATCTCATGAGCAATGCGTAACCTTTGGATCTTCATCAGCAGATATAACGCATTTTTCTTGTTTATCATTTTTTTCGTGGTTGGCATTTACTTAACGGTTAAAAACAATTCCTATCAGCGAAGTGTAACCTTGAACTCCAGCAATGAGGTTGTAGGCACTGCATATGAAAGGTTAAACGTTTTTAAGCGGTATTTAAACCTGGGCATGGTTAATGATAGTCTGGCAGCAGAAAATGCTAAACTTAAAAGCCAATTACTGGGGTTAACTACTGTAGATACAGCGAAAGATGTTAAAGTAGTAGATACGGTTACCAATCAACAATATACTTATCTGGCAGCCAAAGTGGTTAAAAATTCGGTTACTTTGCGCAATAACATCATGACCATTAATAAAGGTACTGTTGACGGTATTAAAAGTGGTATGGCTGTTATTGCCCCACAACGCGGAGTAGTTGGTTTTATCCGCGATGTTTCTGCACATCTGGCTACCATCCAGTCGTTATTACATAAAGACACAAAGATCAGTGTAACCTTGAAAAAAAACCACGCACTTGGCTCGTTGGTTTGGGGCGATGGAAATTTTGATATTAAAAAAGCATTTGTAAAAGAGGTACCTAACCACATTAAAATGTACGTTGGCGATACGGTTGTCACTTCAGGTTATGGATCCTTTCCGGCCGGGGTTCTGGTTGGAAAAATCAGCAAGGCAAATGTGGCCACGAATGATAATTTTTTATCAGCAGAATTAAATTTGTTTACTGACTTTAGCACATTGCAATATGTATATGTAGTTAAAGATAAAAAAGCTGATGAGCAAAAAGCTTTAGAAAGCATGGCTAAACCGAATGAATAGTAGAATCATAATTGTAAATGTGATCAGGTGGTTTTTACTACTTTTTGTGCAGATATTTCTGCTCAAGAATATGGGTTTTTACGACCTTTCCACACCTTTTATTTACGTGTTGTTTTTACTTCTGCTTCCCTTTGGCATCCCAAATATTTTATTGTACTTACTGGCCTTTGCAACCGGACTAACACTAGATGCTTTTTACGATACCATGGGCGTACATGCCACAGCTTGTGTTGTGCTGGCTTTTGTAAGAATTTCTTTTATATCTATAAGTTTAAACCGCGACGCCATTGATGATCCCGAACCCTCGTTAAGTTATATGGGTTTCCAATGGTTTTCACTTTATACTTTTCTTTGTGTTGCGGCGCACCACCTGGTGCTGTTCTTTTTAGAAACATTCAGGTTAACCGAAGTTGGTTATACTTTAATGAGATGCGGCTTAAGTTGTATCTTTACACTGCTTATTATTTTTTTGGTAGAGTTTATATTCTATAGAAGAACACCACGCTAAATGGACCAGTTATTTAACCGAAAATATATCGTTCAAGGATTATTTATAGTAGTCGCCCTGATTTTATTGGGAAAGTTATTCTATATCCAGATTATTAGCGATAAAGCCTTTAGCTCTGCGGAAAGTAATGTACTCCGTAAAATTTATAAATACCCTGCCCGCGGTGCCATCCTGGATCGGAATATGAAGGTAATTGTGCAGAACGAACCGGTTTACGATTTAATGGTTACCCCAAATGAAGTTAAACCATTCGATACCATTGGATTAGCGAATGCTTTAGAAATTACCGTTGAAGATGTACGTAAAAAACTAAAAAAAGCAAGGGCACAATCGTCTTACCAGTCTACTTTTTTTGAAAGGCAGATTTCGGTACAGAGTTATGCACGTTTACAGGAAATCATGTACCGCTTTCCGGGTTTCAGAACGCAGGACAGGACGATCAGGCATTATCCGGATAGTATTGCAGGTCAGCTTTTTGGTTATGTTAAGGAAGTAAGTCCTGATGATATTGAAAAATCGGAAGGTTATTATAAACCAGGCGACTTTATTGGAAAAAGTGGTCTGGAGCGTTCTTATGAAGACTTTTTAAGAGGAGAAAAAGGCGTAATCAATACGTTGTACGATGCCAGAAACATTGCCCAGGGTAGTTATGCCAATGGAAAATATGATATCAATGCCGTATCGGGAGACCGTTTAATTTCTTCTTTAGACATCAGGATTCAACGCCTGGGCGAAGAATTAATGAAAAATAAAGTAGGTGCAATTGTGGCCATTGAGCCTTCTACGGGAGAAATTCTTGCATTTGTAAGTAGCCCGGGTTACGATCCTAACCAATTGGTGGGTAAAGATTGGGGAAAAAACTACATGAGTTTAATTGCCAACCCCTACCGTCCACAGATTGTAAGACCAATTGCTGGTCAGTATTCGCCAGGCTCATCATTTAAACCTGTTGATGCGCTTGTTGCCCTGCAAGATGGTGCCATTGATCCGAATACTACATTTTTCTGTCCGGGTTATTACATGGCTGGAAATCATAAGGTAAAATGCGAACACGTTGATGGTACCATTAACATGCAACGCGGCATTGCCCGTTCCTGCAACACCTATTTCTGCCATGTTTTTCAGAACATCATCACTAAAAACGGCATGAAAAACCAGCGTCAAACCTACACTAAATGGCATGAGCAGATTTCAAAATGGGGTTTTGGACAAAAATTAGGTATTGATATGCCTTTCGAAAAAAAGGGTATATTTTATCAGGCTGATCATTACGATAAAATTTATGGCAAACGCTGGGGATATACGACTGTAATTTCGCAGGCCATTGGCCAGGGTGAGATTACCTCTACCCCATTACAAATGGCCAATGTGATGGCGGCAATTGCCAACCGCGGTTATTATTTAAAGCCCCACTTAATTAAAGGTATTGGTGATAAAAATGTAGTGAAAAAGGAATATGTGGTTAAAAACTATGTAGGTGTAGACGAAAAATATTTCCCTATTGTGATTGATGGAATGCGGGATGCGGTGAACAGCCCTTGGGGAACGGCAAAAGAATCGCAGATACGCGATATCGTAATGTGTGGAAAAACCGGAACCGTACAAAATCCACATGGCAAAAACCACTCGGTTTTTATCGGTTTTGCACCCATGGATAATCCTAAAATTGCTATTGCCGTGATTGTAGAAAATGGTGGCTTTGGAGGATCATATGCTGCACCGATATCAAGTTTTATTGTCGAAAAATATTTAACTGATAGCATCAAACCACGTTCGAATGGCTATACAGTAAAAGCATTCGCCGAAACCAATCTTTTACCTGCTTTAATTGATAAAACCAAAAAGATTAAACCAACCAAATTAGACAGCTTAAAAATAAAAAAAGCCGATTCGCTTAAAAAAGTAAAAGATAGCTTAAAGATAAAATCCGCTGTACTAAAACAAACAGTTGCTACCAAGCTAAAAGTAAATCAACCCGGTACAAACCATAAACCTGTAACCAATAAGTAATGATTCAACAACAGGGAAACCGTTTCTTTTTTAATGTAGATTGGATTACTGTTTTAATCTACATTGCTTTATGCGCTGTTGGTTTTATCAATGTTTATGCTTCTATCTACAATCCGGATAAAGCAACAGGTTTCGATTTTGCAAGCAGTTATGGCAAACAGTTAATTTATGTAATTACCGGTTTAATATTGGGTCTATCGATTTTATTATTCGATGGTAGGTTGTTTAACGTATTTGCACCATTTATTTATGGTGCTACTCTATTTTTGCTCGTTGTAGTACTCTTTGTGGGGCGAAATGTTGGTGGAAACCAGGCTTGGATCCCTATAGGTTCCTTTAGGCTACAGCCTTCAGAGTTTGCCAAATTCGGTACTGCTTTGCTGCTCGCGAGATATGTAAGCACATTTAACCCCAAATTCAGGGATTTTAAATCCATCGCCATTGCAGGTTTAATTGTATTGGCACCGCTTTTATTGATTATGCTGCAACCGGATACAGGTTCTGCATTGGTTTTCCTCGCATTTATGTTCCCTTTATACCGGGAGGGCCTATCTGGTTATTTTCTGTTAATTTTTCTTGGAATGATTGTATTGTTTGTTGCCGATTTCCTGGTACCAACTTACATCCTGGTTCTCATCCTAACCACTATTGGCGGACTCTTCATCTACAACAATAGACGGAAACAGAAGATCATTATTTCTACCGTCCTGGTCACCATTATTGCTATTGCTTATTTATTTGTGGTTAAGATCGCTTATGAAAAGGTTTTGGCACCACACCAGCGCAGTCGCATCGAGCTGATGTTAGGCCTTAAAGCTGATAATAAAGGTGCTGGTTATAATGTCATCCAATCGCAGATTGCCATTGGTTCAGGACAGGCAACAGGGCGTGGTTTTTTACAGGGTACGCAAACTAAATACGGATATGTACCTGCGCAAAGTACTGACTTTATCTTCTCTACCATTGGCGAGGAATGGGGTTTTATGGGCTGTTCAATCGTAATTGGCTTATATATGTTTCTATTGCTCAGGTTGATCAATCTGGCAGAAAGGCAGCGATCTACTTTCTCAAGGGTATACGGCTACAGTGTGGCGTGCATCCTCTTTTTTCACGTATTCATTAATATCGGAATGACCATTGGGATCATTCCCGTAATCGGAATTCCCTTACCCTTTATCAGCTATGGGGGTTCCTCGTTATGGAGTTTTACCATCCTGTTGTTTATATTTTTAAAACTGGATTCTAACCGGATGGGATTTATTTAAAGAGTCTGGAGTCCTCAGTCTTTAGTCTGAAGTAGATATTTCGAAGTTTAAACATTGTAAATTAGGAGATATCGATTAATTTTTTTGGAAAGCAAAACCTACAATCAAATTATGGTATGCTCCCGCTTAAAGAGCTTTACTTCGTGTTCAGTTTTATCTCCAGCCTGCAACGTGCAGGGGTTTAGGTGGGCAATATAGTGCTAATATCCGCATTAAATGAGCCCGACGAAATGAAAATCGTTTTTGGAGTAATAGTACATGCTTGAATACCTCATCCAAATTTAATCGGAATCTAAAAAAAGATCCATAATGAAAGCTTATAAGGCATTACAAATGCCAACTTTATACATCCTCGTTAAAAACGAGGACGATCTTCTTCCGGTAGATTATACTGAAAGAATGGTGCTCATAAGGCAAACAAATGCAAACTTTATGTATCCTGTTACAAAAAAACGAAGCATGACAGATACTGAAACAAGTTCAGTATGACGATAGCTCCAGGTAATACCATTCACCTAATCCGCTAAACGCTTAACTTCGTATTCGCTTTATTGTCCGCATGCAACGGACAGGGGTTTAGGTGGGCAATACTGTGCTACTATCCGCAGTTAATAAACCCGACAAAAATGGAAATCCTTTTTGGAGCGGTAACATTCATATTATACAACAACTTTCACAAAAAGATTGAAATGATGGCGGGACTACAGCACCCATGAAACACTGAACGTTCGTTTCCTAATCAAAAAACTAAAAGTATTTTGGTTTGAGGACAGCGCGAGGTTATATCATTAACCAAACCGCTTAACGCCAGCCGCTAACCGCTCTTCCCTTATTTACTAAACCTTCTGTTTAACAGCTCATAAAACTGATCGACAGTAGCCTGTTTATTGGCCCAGTTATTTTTGGCTGCATAATTATTTTGAAGGAAGCTATCTGCGGCTTCAAAACTGCTCATTTTGTTGATGATATCAATTACTTCTGAATAGGCCAGATTATAGCCATTGAAAAGATCTTTAATGAAAAGCAACTTCTCATTTAAATTAATGGCCTGTTTTAAATCAGCAATTGGTGCTTTAACAGGTTCATTATTTTGACTGTTTGTTTTGGCTAATAAGTCGTTTAAACTTGGTGCAGGCTTAACCACTTCAGGTTGCGGAGTAGGTTTTACAGGAACAGCTTCAGGCCTGAATATGGGACGCTCTTCTTCTACAGGTGGCGAAATAATCGGATCGTCCAATTTAACATCTTTCAGTGCCTCAATTGGTTGGGTAGCAGCTGCAGGTTTAGGTTCCTCTACCCCTAAGGCTACAACAGGCTCTTCTGCCTTAGCTAAAACAGGCTCCTCTTTTGCAATTACTTCGGGCGTTTCTTCTTCGTGTGGAATTAAAAAAGGCTCCGGACCAATTTCATCTTCTTCAACAGCTAAAGGTTCTTTCTGCACAGCTAAAGCATCTTCCTTCTCGTGAATGATCTTTTTACGTGCTAAAATTTCTGCCTCTTCTTTGCTTAAAGGGCGATCAAAAATTTCTTGAACAGATCCGTTGGCTATCGGATTCGCTTCATAATCAAACTGATCGCTTTCATGATGCGTATTCAGTACGAATTCGAAAGTATGGTCATCCTGGTCGGGCTTAAAGAAATCCTTATTTAGAAGTGAAGCTGCTTTTTCTTCTTCGATCATTTCATCATCAAGCACTTCTTGTTCTGGTTTTATATCCACTCGTTCTTCCTCTTCCTGGGCCGTTACCACCTCTTCCAGTTCCTGCGGATCGAAAGACTCCTCATCTTCTCCATAACTTTTTTCAGCCTCTGGCAATATAATGGTATTCTGTTCGGCCAATAAGGTATGGTTTGCGGGTTCAGCCGGCTTATGTTCTATTGTGGCATTTAATTTTTTGACTATGTTGACATGATCAGAAAGGAAATGGGCATTGGCCAGAAAAAGTTCCAGTTCCAATTCGTTTAATTGTTGAGGGTTTTGAGCCAAAAACTGGTATTGCTCATTCAATTCTGTTAAAATACTGCCGATCTTTCTGAAAATATCTTGTTGGTTCATCATAAAATTAAAACGAATTTTTAGCCGATTTATGTTGGTAACTATGTGTTCAAAAATAACACATAATTCTCATATTTGTTCGGTTTAAATTTATAGAGCGGACTAAGGGAAATAAAAAAGCAGGCATGTTATTTAGCGAACAAAATTTTAGGAGAAGGGGCGAATTTTCAGGAAGTATAGAAGTAGTATGTGGCTCTATGTTTTCTGGTAAAACGGAAGAACTCATCAGAAGGCTAAAGAGAGCGCAGATTGCTAAACTGAATGTCGAAATTTTTAAACCCCGTACAGATACGCGCTACCATGAAACTGCTGTGGTTTCTCACGATTTAAATTCTATAAATTCTACCCCTGTAGATAGCGCTTCGGCTATTTTATTATTAGGCACCACTACCCAGGTAGTGGGTATAGATGAAGCCCAGTTTTTCGATAATGAATTACCTGACGTCTGTAACAAACTGGCCCTTAAAGGCATACGCGTTATTGTTGCCGGCTTAGATATGGATTTTACGGGTAAACCTTTCGGCCCAATGCCTGCTTTAATGGCCATTGCCGAACATGTGACCAAAGTAAATGCTGTTTGTGTTTGTTGTGGTAACCCTGCCTTGTACAGTTATCGTACAGTTGCCGATGAAGCTACGGTTTTATTAGGCGAAAAGGAAAGTTACGAGCCGCGTTGCAGGGCCTGTTATAATCTGGACAAAGGATAACCATTATTGATTAATCTGTATCTTTGAAACAGATTAATTATCGATATGGATAAACAAGCTCAACTTGAAGCATTTAGGAAAGGTATTGCCCAATTTGTAACCTTTAACGATGCAGAATGGAAAATCTTTACTCCATACCTTAGTTTTTCCAGCCTAAGCAAAAAAGAACATTTTGCAGTTGAAGGAAAAGTGTGCCACTACATGTGTTTTATTACACGTGGCGCCGTTCGTTACTACCATATTAAAGACGGCCAGGAAATAACCGGATACTTTAGCTTTGAGAATGAGTTGATGAGCGCTTATAAAAGTTTCCTGAAACGTACGCCTAACACCAATTACATTCAGGCACTTGAAGAAACAGAGTTGGTGATGATCTCTCATCAAAATCTTCAGCAAATGCTAAATCATCCGCTACTGGCTTTAAAAATAGAGCGTTTTGGTCGTTTAATTGCTGAATATTACATCTGCTGTTACGAAGACCGCGTTACTGCCTTTGTTACCCAAAGCCCCGAAGAGCGTTATACTGCGCTCGAAAAAACGGCAAAAGATATTTTTCAGCGCATTCCGCAACACTTCATTGCCAACTTTTTAGGCATTACGCCTGTTTCACTCTCCCGGATCCGTAAACGAACACTTTTGCAATAAAAGAGTCAACAACTTTATAGCAGACAGACAATCAATTTTGTCAACGCCGAATAATCTAAAATCCTTATCTTTTGTTAACGTTTTCACTGTAGCATGCGGCATAACTTTGAATCAATCAAAAAACAAAGATATGCACACTATACTTGGCGCCGGCGGACCAATAGCCAACGCACTAACCACAGAGTTAACTAAGGCTAATGAAACCATTAGGTTGGTTAGCCGAAAACCAATAGCCACAAGTAACCCTAATGTAAGCTGGGTTAAGGCCGATTTATTAAATGAAGCTGAACTTTTTGCAGCAGCCGAAGGTTCGAAAGTGATCTACCTGTGCGCGGGTTTGGTTTATGACGCCAAAATATGGCAGGAACAGTGGCCGGTTATTATTCAAAATGTAATTAACTTAACTAAACGTACCGGGGCAAGGTTAATCTTTTTCGATAATGTTTATATGTATGGCCTGGTAAATGGCCCAATGAAAGAGGATACGCCTTACCATCCATGTAGTTTAAAAGGAAAAGTAAGGGCAAAAGTAGCGGAGCAATTAATGAATGAAGCCAAAGCAGGTAAAATAAATGTAACCATTGCCCGTGCTGCAGATTTTTACGGTGCGGATTCGATGAACAGTTTTTTTGATATGATGGTGCTTGATAAGTTTGCCAAAAAAGGAAAAGCGCAATGGATCGGAAACCCAAATACCCTACACAGTTTTACCTATATTGAAGATGCAGCGAAAGCTTTACTCCTCCTGGGACAAACACCCGACTCTGGCAACCAGATCTGGCACCTGCCAACTGCAGCCCCTTTAAAAGGGAAAGCTTTTATTGAAATGGCCGCCAAGATTTATGAAACCAAAGCTCAATACCTAACCATTAACAAACTGATGTTACGTCTGGTAGGTTTATTCAAAAAAGTAGTTGCCGGCACTGTCGAAATGTACTACCAGTATGATCACGATTATCATTTCGATTCTACCAAATTTGAAAAGGCATTTAACTTTAAACCGACCGCTTATGATGATGGGATTTTGAAACTCTCGAAAACGATGTATAAAAAACAGAATTAACGTGAGTAGATGCAATTATAAAGTTAACTGTCTATCTTTAGCGCAATGATTGAAGATATTAAAAAGGATAGCAGTGTTCAAACTGTATCGATTTTAGGCTGCGGTTGGTTCGGCTTGGCTTTTGCCAAAAAACTGATCGAATTAAATTATATCGTTAAAGGTTCCACCACAAGTAAGGAGAAATTAGAAATCCTACAGGCTGAGAACATCCAGCCGTTTTTAGTGAATTTTACAGCGGAATCGATTGTGGCAGATGCTACTTTTTTTGAGGCTGATGCCCTGTTTATCTGTATCCCGCCAAAGCGCAATTCGACTGAACTACTTGATTATCCAAATAAGATAAATTCAATCTTGACCGCAGCGAAAGATAAATCCAAACATGTGGTATTGATCAGTTCGACGAGTGTTTATGCCGATGGAAACAAAATAGTAAATGAAAACAGCGAAACCATTCCAGATACAGATTCGGGAAAGGTCGTTCTAGCTGCAGAAATACTATTTAAGGAACTATTTCCAAAAGACTACACCGTGATCCGCTTTGCAGGCTTAATTGGTCCTGACCGTAACCCTGGCAGATTTTTTGCCGGAAAAACCGATATTCCAAATGGTTTGGCTCCGGTAAACCTGATTCACCAAAAGGATGCTGTAGGCGTTGCGGTAAAGCTCCTGGAAAACCAAGCATTCGGTGAAACATACAATGCCTGCTCACCAAACCATCCTGCAAAAATGGATTTCTATGTTGACGCGGCCAAAGCATCGGGTTTAGCCATTCCCGAATTTATTGCAGAAAAGAAAAACTGGAAAATTGTAGAAAGTTTAAATGTGCCTGAATTTTTGGGGTATGAATTTGAAGTTGGCATTTAGAAATCTTGCCCCACGTTCGTCACCCTGATCCGATAGTTATCGGATTTATTTCAGGGTCTATTTGCAAGAAAGATGCTGAAATAAATTCACTGTTGTCCGGTTAAAATTTACAAAGGAAGAAAATACTTTGTTTTTAGGCTAATTGGGTTAGATTATGTTTTAAAATCAATTTCCAAGGTC
>NZ_FNCH01000021.1 GCF_900100705.1 Pedobacter terrae | reverse complement strand
ACTTCCGCTCAACAGTAAAATCATTGGTGTTTATTGGCATAACAGAATCAATTTAATAATTATGATTCTGTTACCGAATTATATAACATCTACAATCCTGAGGGATAATTTATCTTATAAAAATCAATATGATTGACAGATAAAATTTAATTAGGTAATATCCATCAAGAATCGTCATTCCCAACTTGATCCGATGGCTCGGATGGGAATCTTAAAACGTGCGTTAAGATTAGCTTCGCTGAGCACTCCTATGTTTGTTCTCAAATCAAAAAAGAGATAAATTAGCAATACTTAAGTGAAAAAGAGTGAGAGTGGATCTGAGCCTAAACAGCTTCTATATAGCATGTTCTCACGAAGATAGCACCTCACTCTTTCTTGTCTTTTAGAGTCTGAACAGAATGTAAGGCGTACATATGTTGATGTACAGCCAGGATATCCGATCAGGAGAGAAGATGAAGGGAGACAGTTCACTTTTGCTAATTTAATTAAAAATTTATGGCAGAAATTGTAAAACAGGTTGTAGGCATTGATGTAGCACAAAATGAATTAGTGGTCTCCCTTGGCAGGATGAACCACGACACAGGCGTTGATATATATGCCTATAAAATATTTGCAAATACTGTAGCCGGTTTTGGCAGCCTTACCTCATGGGCTGAGAAAAAGACGGTAAAAGATATTAAGGTACGATATGTAATGGAGGCAACCGGGGTTTATCATGAACATCTGGCTTATTATCTTTCAGATCAGGGAAAACAGATCAGTATTGTACTTCCAAACAAGATCAGCAATTATTTTAGGACATTGGATGTAAGGACAATTACAGACAAGACCGCTTCGCAGGCGATATGTCAGTTTGGACTGGAACGGAAACTGGAAGACTGGTTACAACCCAAAAAAATATTCAGACACCTGAAACAGCTTACCCGTGAAAGAGACCAGCTGATTACAGACAGAACAGCCCTGAAAAATCAATTGCATGCCGAGATGGCGGAGAAATTCCCAAACCAGAGCAGTATAAAAAGGATATCCAAGCGTATCCAGCTCATCAATAAACAGGAACTGGAGATCGAAACCGACCTCTCCAAAACCGTAAAAGAGGATGCAGAACTGGCTAGAAAGATAGACCTTATCACGTCTATACCTGGGGTAGGTAAATTAACAGCCATAATTGCCCTTGCTGAAACAAATGGATTCGAACTGATAAAAAACAAAAAGCAATTGATAAGTTATAGTGGACTTGATGTAAGGGTAAAGGAATCCGGAACCTCTGTAAAAGGGAAACCAAAGATATCCAAAAGAGGTAACAGGCATTTAAGGAAAGCGATGCATATGCCGGCAATAACAGCCATAAGGCACAATGCAAACCATAAAGCAATATTTGTTCGTCTTGTATCCAAACACGGGATCAAAATGAAGGCAGTGGTGGCCGTACAAAAAAAAATTCTCGGACTTATATACACCATATACAAAACGGATAAACGCTTTGATATTGACTATAATAAGATCGCGATAGAGAGGTAACAAATGTTTAGAGCAGCCATTAAAAAATGAACTGCCCTAATGAAGCTAGCTTAGAGCTGCCTTTAAGAAATAAAGTTAAAAATTATTTGGAGATAAACACAGAATCTTCGTGGTTACCACATGCGCTAGAAGACGACCGAACTAGTGGATTCTGTCAATGGTAGCGCAGCGAGGGAACTTTTATATAAGGCGGTATTCAATAACCTGTAGTCTTCGCTTTCAGATGCTTCATTGCATTCAGCATGACAGCTTAGCAATAAAAAAATACCGCTCTTTTAAAACGGGATTTCATATCAATTACAGGATATTTTCAGTTAAGAAATCCCAAAAAAAGTTTTTCCTGGAACTGCCTTAACCATTAATAGAATAGCTACAATAATTAGAACCAGTGCCAATCCGAAGAAAATAGCAATAGTGCGGTGCTTCGCTATAGCATCTGTTACTTTTTTCGACTTTGCGTTACCAACTGTGATTAAAATAATTGCAATAAGCATCATCGAAGTATGCTCAGCTTTAAAATAGCGGCCAATGGCATCGCTCATCGGCAATTTGGTTAGCGGACTTAGAAAGAATAAGACCAAACCAATCAAAAATTGGATATGCGCACTAATCAGCGTGAACACATTCAATTTGCGGTTACCCTCTGTGTATGTTTTTTTTCCAAACCAGCCCGATAGCGCGTTGACTACCGCGATAACCAATAAAATCAATACGATGTAGCGCCATCCCGAGTGCGCAGATTTTAAGATATTATACATTTTTCTAAAATATGATTAATCAAAAGTAGGCATTAATTGTAAAAAAGAGGATATTCTGTAAAATGAACGCTTATTTATATTAGTTTTAAACAAATTAAACCTAAAGCTTATTATGAAGAAAATTTTACTTGCCTTTGGGCTGGTATTTTCTGCTACATTTCTGTTTGCACAGCAAACCTCTTTCCCTGTTAACGGCTCTTTTGATACCCGACCTGGAATGTTTGCCTTCACCAACGCAACGATAGTAGTAAATGCCAACCAAACTTTAACAAATGCAACCCTTTTAATTAAAGGACAAACCATTCAGGCTGTTGGAACCGGCTTAGCCGTGCCAAAAGGTTATGTGGTGATCGATTTAAAAGGAAAATTCATTTATCCATCACTGATTGATGCTTTTAGCAGCTACGGCCTCACCGAAGCGCCTGTGCAACAACGCAATTTTGGTGGTCAGCGTCAATCTATTTTTATCTCGACCAAAAAAGGTGCTTATGGATGGAATGAAGCCATCAGACCTGAAACTGATGTAAAAAGCATTTTTTCTACCGACAGTAAAAAGGCAGACGAATTACGTAAGGTTGGTTTTGGAAGTGTAAATGTAATCAATCGTGATGGCATTGCACGCGGTATTTCTGCCGCGGTAACCTTAAACGAGGGTGCCGACAACAGTGTGTTTTTAAAAGACCAAACCGCAGCAAACTATTCATTCAATAAAGGAAGTTCATCAAACGATTACCCTACTTCCTTAATGGGTTCTATTGCTTTATTGCGCCAAACCTATTACGATGCAGAATGGTATGGCAAACAAAAAGATGAATATAACATTTCGTTGGATGAATTTGGTAAGCAACAAAATATCCCGCAGATTTTTGAAGTTGATGGATGGCAGAACATCCTGCGTGCAGATAAAATCGCGAAAGAGTTTGGCAAGAAATACATCATTAAATCTACTGGTGATGAATACCAACGCATTAATGAAGTTAAAGCTACCGGGGCAAGTTTAATCATTCCGCTAACTTTCCCTAAAGCTTACGATGTGGACGATCCGGCAGAGGCCAGAAATGTAACCCTATCACAAATGAAAGGCTGGGAACTGGCACCAACCAATCCGGCAACATTAGAAAAAGCGGGAATTAAATTTGCTTTAACATCATTTGGTTTAGAAAACAGTCGCGATTTCTGGGCGAACATCCGCACAGCGATAGAAAATGGTCTGACTGAAAAACAGGCCCTACAATCGGTTACAGAAATCCCTGCTTCACTTTTGGGCATCACTGACAAAGTAGGATCGCTTGAAAAAGGAAAAATAGCCAACTTTTTGATCTCATCAGATAGCCTTTTCAAAAAAGAAAACATCATTTTTGAAAACTGGGTACAAGGCAAACGTTTCATTGTAAACAAGATAGATGTAAGCGACCTACGTGGTTCTTACAATTTAAATGTTGATGGCGTGGGTGCTTTAACTTTAAAAATAACCGGCACAGGAGGTGGATCTATAGCAGCAATTGAAAGGGTTGGCGTAGATAGCGCTAAAACCACAGCGACCTTTACCAGAAACGGTGATTGGATAAGCATCAATTTCAATTTAAAGAAAAATCCTAAGGGTGATGTCCGTTTGAGCGGTTACATTACCTCAGCAAACCCGGTTACGATAAAAGGCGAATCGGCACTGGCCGATGGTACCACAGGTAAATTTACAGCTACTTATAAAGAGGCGGTTACAGAAACTCCCAAAAAAGAAGAACCTAAACCAATATTGGCGGTTGGACCGGTTATTTATCCCTTTTCCGCTTTTGGTAGTGCTGAGCTCTCAAAACAAGAAACCGTACTGATTAAAAATGGTACCGTTTGGACGAATGAAAAAGATGGTATCCTTCAAAATGCTGATGTACTCTTAGAAAACGGGAAAATTAAAGCTGTTGGGAAAAACCTTTCAGCCAGCGGTGCAAAAGTAATCGATGCCACCGGAAAACATGTTACAGCAGGCATTATAGACGAACACTCGCACATTGCAGGCGCTGGAGGAATCAATGAAGGTGCGCAATCGGTCTCGGCTGAAGTACGTGTTGCCGACATCATCAACTCTGAAGATGTAAACATTTACCGTCAGCTGGCTGGTGGGGTAACCACTTCTCACATTTTACATGGCTCTGCTAATCCAATCGGTGGTCAGTCGCAATTAATCAAACTACGTTGGGGTAAATCTCCGGAAGAACTGAAATTTGCAGGTGCAGATGGTTTTATCAAATTTGCATTGGGGGAGAATGTGAAGCAAAGTAATTTTGGCACAGGCGCCCGTTTCCCGGTTACGCGGATGGGTGTTGAACAAACCTTTGTCGATGAATTTACCCGTGCAAAAGAATATGCCAAAGCGCGCTCCGTGAAAGGTAACGGCGTACGTAGAGATTTAGAATTGGATGCGATTGTAGAAATTCTAAACAACAAACGTTTTATCACCTGCCACTCTTACGTACAGAGCGAAATTAACATGCTCATCCATGTAGCGGATAGCTTAGGCTTTAAGATTAATACTTTTACACACATTTTAGAGGGGTACAAAGTGGCCGATAAAATGAAAGCGCATGGCATTGCCGGCTCAACCTTCTCCGATTGGTGGGCTTATAAAAATGAAGTGGCTGAAGCTATTCCTTACAACGGAAAAATAATGCATAATGTTGGCGTTACCACAGCTTTTAATTCGGATGATGCAGAAATGGCCCGTCACTTAAACCAGGAAGCAGGTAAATCAGTTTTATACGGTAACGTTCCTGAAGAAGATGCCTTTAAGTTTGTAACCCTAAACTCGGCAAAAATGCTGCACATTGATGATCAAGTGGGCAGTTTAAAAGCAGGCAAAGATGCCGATGTGGTGATCTGGACCGCCAATCCACTTTCTATTTATGCCAGGGCCGAGAAAACTTTTGTAGATGGCATTGCGTATTGGGATATCGAGAAAGATGCACAGGTAATTAAAGCCATGCAGACTGAAAAAGCCCGTTTGATCCAGAAAATGTTGGAGCGTAAAAGTAAAGGTAGCCGTACACAGCGCCCATTAGGCGATGCACCCCGCCTGTACAATTGCGAAACTTTAGAAAACTATTCAGCAGAATTAACCGAGAAAGAACATGCACACTAAACAATACTTATTCAGTCTGGCTTTATCGGCGACAAGCCTGATGTGTTTTGCGCAGGCAAACATTTCGCCAGCTAAAAAACAAAGCAAAACCATCGCCATTACAGGTGCAACTATACATGTTGGCAATGGAACGGTGATTGAAAACGGGACCATTCTTTTTGGTAATGGGAAAATTATTTCAGTTAGCGCCAATGGGCAGATACCTCAAGACGATGTTATGCGCATTGCAGCTATAGGCAAACACATTTACCCGGGCTTTATTGCCGCAACAACCAATTTAGGATTAACCGAAATTGAAGCTGTAAAAGCCACATTAGATTTCCAGGAAATCGGGGATTTTAATTCACACATACGTTCCATCGTTGCCTACAATACCGATTCGAAAGTTCCGGCAACTTTACGCAGCAATGGAATTTTAATGGCACAGCCAACACCGCAAGGCGGAATGGTTTCAGGTAGCTCATCAGTGGTTCAGCTTGATGCCTGGAACTGGGAAGACGCAGCGCTTAAAACTGACGATGCCATGCACATGACCTGGCCAGTTACACCACGTTTTAGAGGTGGTTTTGGTGGTTTCGGCCGCCCACAACAGTCGCCAGAAGCTTTAGCCGAAAGAACACAGGCGGCCATTGCGCAGTTAACGTCGTTTTTTGCTGAAGCAAAAGCCTATTCCGAAATGGGCAAACCAGAAGTAATTAACACCCGTTTCGAGGCGATGAAAAAAGTATTCTCAGGAAACGAGAAATTATTTATCGCGGCTGATAGTCAGAAGGATATTGTTGCAGCCGTTAATTTCGCCAGGAAATTCGGCATCACACCAGTAATCACCGGTGCAGATGAAGCGTATTTGATCATCGATTTCCTGAAAGACAACAACATTACGCTTGTGGTGAAACAACCTCATGCTTTACCCAACAACAATGATGATGATGTAAACATGCCTTATAAAAATGCTGCCGTATTGGCCAATGCAGGTTTAAACGTGGTATTGAGTATTGATGGTTACTGGCAACAACGCAACCTGCCTTTTATGGCCGGAACAGTTACAGCCTGGGGCCTGGATAAAGAAAAGGCGCTATCTACCATCACCTTAAATGCAGCAAAAGCGATGGGGGTTGATAAAACCACGGGTAGCATTGAAACAGGTAAAGATGCTACCTTCTTTATTTCTACCGGTGATGCTTTAGATATGCGAACCAATAAAGTAGAACAGGCTTTTATTCAAGGCAGGGATCTCAATCTTGATAACCTGCACAAACAATTGGATAAAAAGTTTAGCGATAAATATGCTGCTGAGAAGAAGTAGCTTTAATCCATTTTAATTTACCAAACCTCCATCGATTAATTTCGATAGAGGTTTTTTTATTATAGAATCTGTGGCTTAACCGAACTATACTATGGTATCAACTGGTATAAATTTCGGTTAAAGTATATTCAACATTATGACGGTTTTTAGTCGAGTACAATTGTCACAAGTCCGACCTAAGTCCGACTTAACCCCGTCGAAAGTCCGTCGCAACAGTTATGCTGCTATTGCTGTGTCCTATACTGGAATAAGTTTGTTCGATACAATATGTTCATTCATTTTTTGAAATTAAACTTATCTCAAAAACTGTAAACCTATAAATTTTCACACAAGCACAATACATTAAAAGACATTTATAAAATCTAAAAAAACGCACAAACAAACTGTTCAAATGCCGTTGATACTGTTTTCTTAACATCGACCACATTTCTAAACTATTTTATAATATAAAATCATCATCAGCTTAACACTACAATAACACCTTTGCGGTCAGATAACAAATCAAAAAACTGATCATGATTAAAAATTTACTAATTGCAGTGATCCTGTTTTTATGCTATGCCGCTAATTCGGCAATTGCACAAACCACACAGGCATCAATTTCCGGAATTGTGACGGATGAACAAAAGAAACCCATCCCTGGTGTTTCGGTACAGATCCGGAACAATTCTACTGGTTTTAGCACCAGAACATCAACTAACGCCCAGGGTGAGTATACCTTTAAAGAGCTTCCTTTGGGTGGGCCTTACACGGTTAAAGCCATCTACATCGGTTACGCCGAACAAAACAGAACAGGCTACATGCTAAACCAGGGCGATGCGGTAAAGGTTGCCATTAATATGCAGGAAACTGCTCAAAACCTCGGTGGGGTAGAGATCAACGGATCTTCGTTAAGAAATAAAGTGCAGCAGTTTGGTGCATCTACGGAGATTTCATCTAAAACGATGAACTTATTACCAGTAAACGGCCGTAATTTTTCGAGCTTAACAGATTTATCACCACTATCGGGAGCAAGTGGTATTGCGGGTCAGCTGGGCTCTTCTACCAACTTTACTATTGATGGTATGACCGCAAAAAACCCTACTTCAGCAGGAAGCACAAACAGCCGTAGCGGTGCGCCATATTCCATCTCAATCGAAAGTGTTCGGGAATTTAAAGTAGTTACTAATCAATATGATGTAAGTTTAGGCCGTGCTGGTGGCGGTACAATTAGTGCCGTAACCAAATCAGGTACTAATCAGGTTACAGGTAGTGCATTCGCTTATAACAGAGCTGATTTTTTAGCGAGCCAATACGACATCAGGGGCAACAAAAGGGTAAATGATTTCTCTACTTATCAATATGGATTTAGTTTAGGTGGCCCAATTATTAAGGATAAATTACATTATTTTGCAGCCTGGGATCACCAGAGAGATTCGCGTCCTTTAATTATTGCCGATATCAATTCATTAGCAGATGAGGCCCGTTTCAACGTTACTAATACAACATTAAAAGACTTTTTAACTGTTGCCAGAAATAAATATGGCGTGGCCAATACACCTCAATATGGCTCATTCGATAAGAAAAGAGGAACCGATGCTGGTTTCTTGCGTTTAGACTGGCAAATTGATGACAAGAACTTATTAACCGTTCGGGATAATTATACCAATGATAGAAACCCGCTTGGGCTTGCAGATAATACTGCGATCAATTTTTACGAAAGTTACGGGAACGATAAAAATGTTGACAACAGTTTGTTAGCAACACTTCGTTCTACAGTGAGTAGCAAGGTTACAAACGAGTTAAAAGTACAGCATTTATATACTTTCCAGGCCAGTACACAAAACGATGAATTGTCTTACGCCATACCAAGAGCAATTGTAAATAATGTTCCTTCAACTTTATCAAATGGCAGCAATGTAACTACTGCTATCCAGATTGGCGGTCACCGTTTCGGACAAGAAGGTTTTACCAATAATGTTTTTCAGTTGGTTGATAATATTTATTATAATACTGATAAAATTAAATACACCTTTGGTATCGATATTATGTACACCCATGCAAAATCATTGTATGGCAGCGAAGTAAACGGAAGGTTTGAATTTACTAACTCAGGTACAAAAGAAGCTGGAAACGTACAAAGTTCAGTGCAAAATTTTAATAATTTAATCCCTAACCGTTACTACAGGGAAGTGCCATTGGTAGCTGATCCTACTGTAACCGGTAAATTATTAAACTCGGCCATTTATGGCCAGATGCAAACCAAATTAGGTAAAGGTTTAGATTTTACGGGAGGTTTGCGTTTAGATTATAGCAAATACCCAACATCGCCACTTAACCAACAGTTATATGATGCTATTGGTGTGAGAACTGATAATGAATTAAAACAGTTTTTAATTCAGCCACGTATCCAGTTGGACTGGGATGTAAACGAAAAACATACCGATTATGTTCGTTTAGGAGCAGGAATTTTCGGATCAGATGTGAACAACTACGTAACCATTAACAACCTTACTTTTGATGGAAAACATTTTGGAACGGTTGATATAACTTCTGGGATTCCAACACCAGATTTTGCAGGCTACAGAAATGGTACAGTTACCGCACCTGCATTACCGGGTTCACAACTGGCAACTATAAACACTTATGCTGATGATGCAAAATTACCGGTAGTGTATAAAGCCAACTTATCGTACAACAAATTAATCAACGAGAAAATACGTATTGGCATTACCGGTTATGCCACATTGGCCCGCAATAACTACATGTATGTAGACAGAAACATGGCGGCCAATCCATACTTTACTTTAGCGAACGAGGGCAATAGAGGCGTTTTTGTTCCATCAATTCCATCAAATGGAGTAGCAGACTGGAAAACAGGCCGTTTAACAACTAACACCTTTGGCAGAGTGCTAGAATTAAACAGTAAGGGCAAAGTAAACCAATTTGCCATCGTTGTTGATGGTACGTGGAAATATTTTAAAGACGGGGAAATTACTGCAAGTTATACCTGGAATGATGCCAAAGACAATACTTCGTACAATGGTAACGTAGCCAACTCTGCAACTTTATCTTTGCCGGTAGTTGATGACCCAAGAAATTTAAGCAAAATGACCTATTCTAATGGTCAGTTCCGGAATAAGGTGATCATTTATGGTACATTACCATCATTCCATGGCATTAAAGCAGGTGTGCGTTATTCGGCCATTGGCGGTACAAGATATAGCTTGCTTTCGGGCAGCAATACCAACGGCGATTTCGTATCTACAAACGATCTGGCTTTCATTTTCGACAGAAATAACCCAAGTACACCAGCAAATGTTCGCAACGGATTACAAGCATTATTGGATAATCCACTTGCAAGCAAAAGTTTAAAAGATTATATCCTAAAATACGAAGGCACATTTGCAGAACGTAATGGTGGTATTAACGGTTTTTACGGTACGATTGATTTAAGATTGGCTTACCAGATTAAATTCGGACCAGGTAAAAAGCAAAGTGTTGAAATTTCTGGCGACTTGTTTAACGTGGCCAACTTATTTAAGAAAACCTGGGGTACTTCAGAAACCTTAGGCACACAGGCTATTTATGGTTTGGGAATTCCAGCAGTAAAAGACGCTGCAGGCACTGAAATAACTCCTGCAGTAGCCAATTACGATACGACTAAGCGTCAATTCAATTACCGGATCAATAATAGCGGTTTAGTGACACCATCAGGTAATCCTTGGCAGGCACAAATTGGTTTACGTTACGGATTTTAAACAAATGTTAGCTAAGTATCTTAGCTTAAAGTCATAAAAAAAGGGAATGGATTTTTATCCGTTCCCTTTTTTTATGTTTGTATTTAAAACAACAAAACTTTAATGGGATTATTATTAGACTACCTGAAACAACACAAGTGGGTTGTGGTTCTGGCGCTATTGCTTGCAGGTTTCAATATTGGCTTTTCACTTTTAGATCCATATATTACCGGTCGGATTTTAGACCGCTTTATCAATAAAAAAGATACGCTCACTTACACGCAATACCTTTGGGGTTCGCTGGGTTTAATTGGTCTTGCTATTGGTGCCGCCATGGTATCGCGGATTGCCAAAAACTTTCAGGATTACTTCACCAGCGTGATCGTACAAAAAGTCGGCGCAAAAATGTATGCTGATGGTTTGCAGCACTCGCTAAAATTACCTTATCAGGTTTTCGAAGATCAGCGCAGTGGTGAAACTTTGGGTATTTTACAAAAAGTACGCTTAGATTCTGAGAAGTTTATTACTTCCTTTATCAGTATTCTTTTTGTCAGTTTAATCGGAATGATTTTCGTTATCGTGTATTCGGTTTCGGTGAGCTACAAAGTTACGCTGGTTTATTTCTCCGCTATTCCGATCATCAGTTTTGTAAGCTGGTTTTTGAGCCGCAAAATTAAAACTATACAACGCTCTATAGTTGGTGAAACTACAGCTCTGGCAGGCTCTACCACAGAATCTTTAAGAAATATCGAACTGGTTAAAAGTTTAGGCCTGGCCGATCAGGAAATTGAAAGGTTGAACAAAACCACCTATAAAATACTTGGTTTGGAGCTTAAAAAAGTGAAATATGTACGCAGTATGAGTTTTGTTCAGGGCACTACCGTAAATTTGGTGCGTAGTACCATGGTGCTGGTGCTGCTCTTGCTTATTTTCGACAATACCATTTCGGCCGGACAATATTTTTCATTCCTTTTTTACTCCTTCTTCCTTTTTGGTCCGCTACAGGAGCTTGGCAACGTAATTTTAACCTGGCGTGAGGCTGAAGTTTCACTAGGCAACTTTAAAAAGATTTTAAGTACACCAATTGATAAAAAACCTGATAACCCAACTTCGATCGCAAAAATTAAAGATCTAACCTTTAGTAACGTTGGTTTCAAACACCTAACGGCCAATAGAAATGCTTTAGAAAATATTTCTTTTAAAACGCATCACGGCCAAACTATTGCATTTGTTGGTCCTTCAGGCTCTGGAAAAAGCACACTGGTAAAACTATTGGTGGGTTTATACCCGGCAAAAGAGGGTGAGATTTTATATAATGGCATTCCTAGTAATGATATCGATTTGGATGCCTTACGTGAGAAAATTGGTTTCGTAACGCAAGACACACAGTTATTTTCGGGGACGATAAGAGAAAACCTGTTATTTGTAAACCCTACAGCTACTGATGAGGAATGTTATAAGGTATTAAACCAGGCTGCTTGTCAAACTTTATTGGCCAGGGCTGATAAAGGTTTGGATTCGTTAATTGGCGAAGGTGGGGTAAAGGTTTCAGGTGGTGAGAAACAACGTTTATCGATCGCCAGGGCATTATTACGCCAGCCTGATATTCTGGTTTTTGATGAGGCAACTTCTTCGCTGGATTCAATTACAGAAGAGGAGATCACCAAAACCATTCGTTCAGTTTCCAATTTAACCGATCACATTACCATTTTAATTGCGCACCGTTTATCAACCATCAAACATGCTGATAAAATTTACGTGTTAGAAAAAGGGCATATTATTGAGCACGGCAATCACGAAGAGCTAATTGCACAAAACGGATTATACCAGGCCATGTGGCGCCAACAAATTGGCGAGCGGATTGTTGAAGCTTAAGAGTATTAAATCTTTTTAAATGTTATTAGCAGAAATCAATAGCAACCAGATAGCGCTGTTTGTGATTATACCCGCTATTTTATGGCTGGCCTTAATTTTGATAGCCCTTTATCATATCTCCAGAAATAGCTCAATGGGCTTCAGCGTAAAGGTTTTGTGGTTTATTATTATCCTGCTGGCGCCCTTTCTGGGTTCGATTATCTACCTTATATGGGGTAAGAATAAGAAGTTTTAAATTTTAATCCAACCGTTTACTCTGCATCTAGCCTGTCCAACCGTTAATAGTAGCAAAAACCTAATTGCACTAAACCTGACTGTACGGAAATACTTTTTGTTGCACGGAATAACAAGCCATACCACCGTTAACAAAAAGATTGGAGGAAAGGCAGGGCTAACGAAAAACCTTGCACACTATTGCTTTCCTATCTATAAATAAGCATCATTCTGCCTAGATCCAAACTATTAAGTTGATGATTCTTTATATTAAACAGCCTTAGCGGTCTGCTCGTTAATATCCTGTAAGCTTAATTTGGTTAAAGATCTTGTTTTCAACCAGGTAATACCAGCAATGGCAATCGTCATGCTTCCTCCAAAAACAACTGCAGGAACAAGCTTCATCAATTTAGCCGTTAAACCCGATTCAAACTCGCCGATTTCGTTAGATGAACCAATAAACATACTGTTTACTGCCGAAACCCTTCCACGCATCTCATCTGGAGTAAGCAATTGCATGATGGTTTGCCTGATGATTACACTTACACTATCAAACGACCCCTCCAGAAAAAGGAAGAATAATGTTAGATAGAAGTTTTTAGATAAACCATAGCAAATTATGCTGAGGCCGAAACCTGTTACTGCAATTAGCAGGTTACGCCAAGGTTTGCCCATTGGTGAAAAGCGTGTCATGGCCAACATAGTAATTACAGCCCCTGAAGATGCTGCACCGCGCATCATGCCCAATCCAAAAGACCCTAAATGAAAAACATCTTTGGCAAATATAGGCAACAGGGCTACCGCCCCACCAAAAAACACAGAAAACAGATCTAAGCTCATGGCCCAAACCATCATCTTGGTTTTAAAAACAAACTGTATTCCTTCTTTTAAACTATGGAAGATATTCTGCGTAGGCACATAGGTAGCTGGATGCTTTTTAAAGGTAGATATGCAAATTAATGAGATGGTAACAAGAACTACAATTACACTATATGCTGCTGTAATTCCCCATAACCAATTCACTAAACCACCAACTAACGGGCCAATAATAGTAGCCAGTTGCCAGCTGCTGCTGTTCCATGTACTGGAGTTCGGATACAGCTCTTTAGGTACAATTTTGGCCATTAAAGAAAATGTTGCCGGACCAAAAAACCCTCTGGCTAAGCCAATGCAGAAAACCAAACCATACATAATCAGCACAATCAGATTTTCTTGCAAGTTAAGATACTTACTGGTAATAATCAGCATTAAAACTGATGCAAGCCAAACACCTGAAAATATCTTGATTAACAACCCACGTTTTTCACTTTTATCGGCAATGTAACCACCATATAAAGCAATACCAATAGCTGGAATAGCCTCGCATAATCCAACCAAACCGAGTTTTAACGGATCGTGTGTTAAATCATAGATATGATAACCGATAACAACGGCCTGCATTTGATAAGCAAGCGTAAAAAAGAACCGCATGCCTAAGAATGATCGAAATTCTTTGTAACGTAAAGCTGCAAATGGGTCTGGTTTTACAATAACGGGGTTGGGGCCTGAATCTGCCATGTAGAAAAATTATTTGCAAAACTAAGCTTTGAAAATCAAATAAAGGAATAGAAAAATGCTCGACATTGCTTATTTTTCTATTTATAAGTAAAATAACAGGGGAATAACCTACACCTTAAAGCATAAAAAACCCGATGAATAATTATTCATCGGGTTATCAAGTATGGCTAGCTTAGTAACCAGGATTTTGTTCGAGTAAATTATTTTTGTTTACTTCATCGCGGCTAAATGGCCTAAAATAAAGCTTATTGTCCCAGGTTCTGTTTTCTTGTGCATTTTCCTCAACCGGATTATAAGTATAATCATATACGGTTGGGTCATAATGATAAGGAGCAGTCATGGTTTTTCCAGACTTAAATTTACCTGTTACTTTAATATAAGTAGTTTTACGGCCTAGTGTTTCCGCAGCAATTAACCACCTACGCGCATCATGATAACGTTGTTCTTCGTAAGCCATTTCGATACGGCGTTCGTGACGGTAAACTTCCCTAAGTCCAGCCTGGTCTGTAGCGGTTACGGCAGGCATACCTGCCCTGAAACGGATTTTGTTTAACCAGGTTGTAGCATTACTAAGTTCTCCTAACTCAATGCTTGCTTCAATATAATTAAATACCGCTTCTGTATATCTAAAGAAAGGCCATGGCACATTCTGCGACATAGAAGCATCTACAATGGTTGGATCCGGATCAATAAACTTATGGTAATAATAGCCTGTCCAGCTTCCGTTCCAGTTTTCGATAGAACTAGCTCTTGTATCCAATCCTCTAAAATCAAATCTATTGCCTTTATCATCTAACAAATCATAAATACCAGTTTGAATCTGGCTTGCCGGGTCTACATCTCCCGAAGCTTTATCACGTGGTTTCCAACCTGCTCCATCATATAAAATAGTAGCATAAAAACGAGGGTCCCTATCCTGATAAGGATTAGCTTTTTGTGTGGTATTTGTCCAGCTAAATTTACTGCCATCTTTCATCTCATAATCATCAACCAGCAAACCTATTGGGGTATTACCGGCCCAGTTATGATAACCATTAGGGCCATTTTGCTGCGCGTGTTTAATATTATTCTGGATAATAAAATATCGGGCAAAAATGAGTTCCGATGAAGCGGTAGCATCTATACCAGGGGCTTTACTTGCGCCACCCATGGCAATGCTTTTATAATTTAACTGGCCATCTGTAGCGGGAGCAGAAAGATTTAATTTATATCCTGTACCTAAATCCATAACTGCCTTAGCAGCAGTTTGTGCTAAACGATAACGGTCTGCCTGGGCGCCACTTGCATAACTTAAAAAATCTAATTTTTGGGCGGCAATGCCTGTAATTTTCGAAGTAAGTTTTGCCCTATCATGCAGGTCGCTTGCAGCATAAATTAATACCCTTGATTTTAGCGCTAAAGCAGCTAGCGCTGTGGTACGTCCTTTATCAAGTGTTTTACCTGTTAACAATCTATTGGCTTCATCGCAATCTTTAACAATGAAATTTACACACTCTTCGTACGTATTTCTTTTTACTTTATAGTCATCATCCAACACATAAATCTTTGTGATAAGCGGTACTGCGCCATAATAACGCAATAACTGCTGATAGTAGTAAGCTCTTAAAAAATAAGCTTCTCCCAATAGCTGATCTTTTAACGATTGGCTACTCAAACCATTATCGCCACTGGTTATTTTTTCGATGGTAATATTACAGGCCCTGATACGTGTGTACATTTGTTTGTATCCCCAGGTATCATCTACCCATCCCAATGTAGATGGATTAATAGTTGCATTATTAATCAGATCGATACCACGGGTAGGATGTGTAAATAATGCTTCATCAGAAACCGAAGCCAGCATTTGTTCGGAGAAACCACCATTACCCAATCCATTATAGATATCGTTAACGAAGGCCTGCGCAGTTGCAGGATCTTTCCATACTGACTCTGCCGGCACCTGGCTAGGGGAATCTACATCTAAAAAATCTTTCTTACAGGAGGCTGCAAAAAAGGTAGTAAGAATTAATATATAGAACTTGATATTTTTATTTATTGCTTTCATATTCTTGATTGTAACGGTTAAACTTAATTACATTTTAAAAAGCGGCCTTAATACCAAAATTGATTACCCTGGCCTGTGGATAATATTGCCCGCTTGAATTGGTTGATTCGGGATCCCAGATTTTGATTTTATCAAGGGTAGCCAGATTCAATCCATTTGTATAAACCCTTACACTGTTTAAACCGACTTTTTCAACCCATCCAGTCGGTAAAGTATAACCTAACTCCACATTTTTAAGCCTGATGTAATTATTGCTGCGCAACCAATAGGTATTGTTCAATGCATTGTTGCTATCGGTATAATAAGTAGCTCCACGGTTCGATAATCGTGGATCAACCGAACTTGGATTCTCAATGCTCCAACGATTTTTGTACGACCACTCTAAGAAATTACCAATATCCCCAGATTCGGTGATCCCTACAATCTGCATACCTCCAGTTGCGCCCTGAATCAAAACTGACAAGTCGAAACCTTTATATTGTAGGTTTAAGTTAAAGCCGCCAGTAAATGTTGGCGTACCGTTTTTATCCAAACGTATTTTATCATCAGCATTGATTTTACCATCGCCATTAATATCTTTAAACTTCATATCGCCAGGACGTAAATTGCTGGTGAGTGCACTATAATTAATTGTATTGGCATTAATTTCTGCCTGATCTTTAAAAACACCGTCGTAATCATACACCAACCATGAATTGGTAACCCTACCAGTAGAAAGTTGCCATTCTGGAGCGCCTGGGGTTTCATCCCAAAAAACAATATTGTTTTTGGCATAACCACCATTTACGCTTACACCAAAATCTAAATCGCCAACCCTATCGTTGTAACTCAATTTAAACTCGAAACCTTTATTGTTTACTTTCCCTAAATTAACTGGAGGTAAACGATCTGTAATGCCCGAACTTTCTGGTACAGAACTACCTCTGCTAATTAAAATATTAGTGCGTTTGTTATAGAAATAATCCAATTCAAGCGAAAGTTTGTTATTTAGAAATGATGCATCCAAACCTACGTTTGTATTATTGGCTACTTCCCATCCAAAGTTAAAGTTAGGCACTTTACCCTCTGTTAGCGTTTTGGTAACCAAATCATTAAAAGTATAAGTTCCAAAGTTCATCAAGCTTAAGTATTGATATTCCTGAAGCGCATCTCCGAAATAGGCTTCAGCACCCATCTGTCCGTATGATGCCCTTAGTTTTAAATTGTTTATGAACTTAACATTTTCTTTGAAAAAAGACTCTTCAGATAAACGCCAGCCCACTGATACCCCTGGGAAGAAACCAAAACGTCTGTTGGTTGGGAAAATATAAGATCCATCTACCCGCCACAAAAATTCCGCAAGGTATTTTTCTTTGTAATTATATGCAGCCCTTCCAAAATAACTTAAACGCGCCCTGTTAAATAAATTGTTCGGGTCGCCAGGATTATTCCCTAACGATTGTTCACGTTCATCACCAGCTAATAATTCCTGAACAGAGTTTGAAATAAAATATCTTCTAAAAGCAGTAAAACCATCGTTATCAACTTTTTCACGGGTTACACCAGCCATTAAACCAATATTGTGATCACCGATTTTTTTATCGTAATTGATCATACCAGTTAAATTGATGGCCAATTGCCCACCCGCTGTTTCCCTTAGTCTTGGATCGGTGTATTGCGACCTTACTGTACCAGTTAATACCGGTGTTACACCGTCAGCTTCAAAAGTTTTCTTGTCCCAATCGTAAAGTGTCCAGGGCAATTGCCAGTTTTTCTGCCTGCCCGAATATTTATCTATTGCCGCAGTTCCTGTTACTTTTAATCCTTCCAAACCAGGGATTTTAATTTCTACTTTACCTGTAGTCTGAAAGTAATCTCTGATATCTTTATTATAACCAGTCAAATCTGTAGTAGATACCACCGGATTATAACCATATTCAATATCTCTTCCAGGTTTACCATTTGGCCATATTGCAATTTCAGTTGGTCTTCCCCGCATTAAAAACCTGAAAATATCGCCAGCTCCCACCGTAGGAAAATTACGGTTTTCTTCTCTGGCCGTTACCCCCAAGGTTGTGGTAATATATTTATTCAACTTCGCTTCAAGATTAAAACGCATATCATATTGCTTGTATCCCGTTGCAGAATTTTTATAATAGCCATCCTGATCAAGATAGCCCAAAGAAACGAGGTATTTTACATTTTCACTTCCTCCATTGATCTGAACATTATGTCTTTGCTGAGGC
This sequence comes from Pedobacter terrae, assembly GCF_900100705.1. Taxonomy (GTDB): domain Bacteria; phylum Bacteroidota; class Bacteroidia; order Sphingobacteriales; family Sphingobacteriaceae; genus Pedobacter; species Pedobacter terrae. Next base: position 77,616 of record NZ_FNCH01000021.1, on the reverse strand, counting down.
GACCAGTTTTGAAAAGTAGTTTTAAACCAATCGGTATTAGGATATCTTAGCGGATCTGATCCGTCGCCGAACTTTCTGATCTCATCTGCCTTATAAGCAGCATTAATTGTTTTTCCTCCTGTAGAAGTATAGCTACCAGTAGATCTGAAACTATTCCATGCGGCTGCCCATTCATTGGGGTTAATGTCGGAACCAAAAATATTCAGCTCATTCAAAATTTCGGCATATTGTACCGAATTAGTCATTTTCGGTATCCTTGTAGGCTGTTGTAAACCGTAACTGAAATCATAAGAAAACTGAGGCTTACCAGATTTACCTAGTTTGGTGGTAATTAAGATTACCCCGTTGGCCGCTTGCGAACCATAGATCGCAGCAGACGCATCCTTCAATACCGATACACTTTCAATATCGTTCGGATTTAACCTTTCAATACCGCCCGCGCGGTTAGGTATCCCGTCAATTACAATCAGTGCGTTGTTGTTTCCAAGGGAGTTTGTACCACGAATCCTGATGGTCGATCCGTCGTAGCCAGGCTCTCCACTGCCCTGCAACGCTGTTACACCCGGCAATCTACCTGCTAATGAATTGGTTAAGTTTACCGAAGAAGATTTGGCAAGTTCGGTACCTTTAACAGAAGCAACTGCACCTGATACAACGGCTTTCTTTTGTGTACCATAACCTACTACAACCACTTCCGAAAGATTTTGGTTATTCTCTAATAACTTTACATTAATATTGGTTTGGTTTTTTACCTGAACTTCCTGATCTGCGTAACCGATATAGGTGAATATCAACGTGGCATCTTCAGGTACTTTGATGCTAAAATTTCCAGATCCATCGGTTACAGTTGTTGCAGTACCTCCTTTCAACTTCACACTTACACCTGGAATTGGGCCTTTGGCATCTGTAACCTTCCCTTTCACAATAATATCCTGGAAGGGAAAATTATAAAAATCAAAAGGTTCCTTTTCATACGATGATGCCCTGGCAGACATGCTTGCAAGTGGAGAAAAAACGAGGCAACCACCGCAAACAAGAAACATGCTACTTTTGGCAAAAGTCCTCAATAGAATTTTTTTCATAGTTTTTAATTTATTTTGGTTAGATATTGATTGTAATACAATTTAATATTCATGAGCTATTCATAAACTTCAGTATTAAGATGATTTAATTGATACCAACTTTCTAAATCAATTTCTTGAAAGAAACGATACCTACTGTCAAATTGATCAATAAATCAGGTAAACTTATGCTCCCCCTTATCTGATGCATAAAACAATTAATAATTGATATGCTACTATAGTATACCTGCTGATGCAGAGTTGTAGAATAAACAGTTTATAATTGGCATACGCAAGATAGGAATATTAGAAATCTAAAAAAGGGGGTAAAATAATAATTGTCAGGGGCTAAATCGTAAAAAAGCCATGACAAAAACAAGCTATGTAGAACAAACAATACAAGGTTAGATATTATTGTAAAAAGGCAAAAATTCCTTCGGCTACTGGTTAACTTATCTTATCAAAAGATATCCCTCTTTCCAATTTTTGTAGGTGTGCTCTTAAACCTGCATGCTCAGGTTTTCCTAACTGTGGATCGTCAGAAAAAAGTTCGATAACGGTATTGCGTGCTTCAGATAAAATAACCTGATCTTTAGCCAGGTCAGCAAGCTTTAAGTCCAGCACACCACTCTGCTGCGTTCCGGTAATATCGCCAGGTCCTCGAAGCTGCAGATCAATTTCTGATATTTCAAACCCATTATTAGTCCGCACCATCGTTTCTAAACGGATTTTGCCCTCTTTACTAAGTTTGTTACCGCTCATTAAGATACAGAAAGATTGTTCCGCCCCACGACCTACCCTACCGCGTAATTGGTGAAGCTGAGACAGACCAAAACGTTCGGCATTTTCAATTACCATTACTGAGGCATTAGGCACATTAACACCTACCTCAATTACGGTTGTAGCTACCATAATCTGAGTTTTACCATCAATAAACTGCTGCATCTCGAACTGTTTATCTGCATTTGGCATTTGCCCGTGCACAATACTCATCTGGTAGTCAGGGCGTGGAAATTGGTAACTCAACTGCTCAATCCCAGCTTCCAGATTTAACAGATCTAATTTTTCACTTTCTTTAATTAAAGGATAAACAATATAAACCTGTCTGCCTTTGGCTATTTCCTGCTTCATAAAACCAAACATCCTAAGCCGTTGGCTTTCAAAAAGGTGTTTTGTTTCTATAGGTTTTCTGCCGGCGGGTAATTCATCAATAATAGAAACATCAAGATCACCATATAAGGTCATTGCCAGCGTACGCGGAATTGGCGTAGCCGTCATGACTAGAATGTGTGGAGGGATGATATTTTTCCTCCATAGCTTAGCACGTTGTTCCACACCAAAACGATGTTGTTCATCAATCACAACCAGCCCCAGGTTTTTAAACTGAACCTTATCTTCAATCAATGCATGCGTTCCAATTAGAATATCGATCTCTCCACTCTCCAATCGCGCATGTAAAAGGGTACGCTCTTTCTTTTTAGTACTCCCGGTAAGAATGGCAACACGCGCCAGTTCATCGGTTACGAGTTCTGTAATAGAGGCATAATGCTGACGGGCCAAAATTTCTGTCGGTGCCATCATACAAGCCTGATAGCCATTATCATTTGCCAAAAGCATACTCATCAATGCAACCGCCGTTTTACCACTTCCTACATCGCCCTGAACAAGCCGGTTCATCTGTATACCCCGTTGTGTATCAATCCTGATTTCTTTAACTACACGTTTTTGAGCATTGGTTAACTCGAAAGGTAAAAAATCCTTATAAAAACGGTTTACCTTTTCACCAACTTTGTCGAAGGTTACACCTTTAAATTTTAACTGGCGTAAATGTTTATTATGTAAAAGCTGTAACTGGATGAAGAATAGCTCCTCAAACTTTAGCCTTCTTTCTGCCGCATTTAAATCCTGTTGATTTTTTGGAAAATGAATATTGAGTAAGGCCAATCTTTTATCCGGCAGCTGGTATTTATCTATAATGTATTGCGGTAAATTTTCTGGCACCTGAGGGATAATCTGATCGAGCAGCCCTGCAATTAAACGCTGTAGCCCCTTTGAATCGAGATTAAATTTTTTAAGCTTTTCTGTAGAGTTATAAACCGGCTGTAAGGTTAAATTTCCTCTGCCTACCTGCTTGCGCTGATACAGCTCCATTTCCGGATGTGAAATGCTGAATGTACCGTTAAAGATACTTGGTTTCCCAAAGGCTACATATGCTGTACCAACAGTAATATTTTCATCAACCCATTTCAGACTCTGAAACCAAACCAGTTCCATAATTCCGGTTTCATCCTTAAAAACAGCGACAATACGCTTTGCTCTTTTATCGCCGATTACCTTTTTACTAATTACCCGGCCGATAATCTGAATATACTGCGAGTCGGGATTGATCTGGTTGATTTTGAAATATTTTGTACGGTCAATATACCTGAAAGGGTAATGTGCAAGCATATCCTGATAGGTGAACAAGCCGAGATCTTTTTTTAAAACATCGGCACGGCTTGGCCCAACGCCTTTCAAAAACTCAACTGGTGTATCTAATACCGAATTAAACAAAATATTCTACCGTTTTTTGTAAATAACACTTTTTCGTATTGCTGCATTAAAAATAACAATCGATAGCACCAAAAGCAACAATTGGATTGATATAGATTAAAAGGAACCAGGGCAGATGAAGGCATTCCCGACTAAAATAATGGAAACGAATATCCTATAATATAAATTTCGTGTGGAAGAAAGCGTTTTTTGTTACGTAAAGGTATAGACATTGTTCCCGGATAATGTAAGGAACAATGCCTGATGTAAAGTATTTACTTTTATTTCTGTCAAAACTAGCCTACAATGGCAATTACAGAGATTTCTACATTAACGTTTTTAGGTAATACAGAAACCTGAACCGTTTCGCGGGCAGGAAAATCAGCTGTGAAGTATTGCCCGTAAACCTCATTTACCTGAGCAAAGGTGCCCATATCACTCAAGAAAATAGTAGACTTTATTACATGATCAAACGTTAAACCGGCCTCTAGCAAAACTGCTTTAAGGTTACGCATAACCTGATGCGTTTCTTCTTCAATATTGCCAATATTTAATTCTCCGCTTTCGGGATTAATAGCTATCTGGCCCGATACGAATAAAAAGTTTCCAGCTTGCACAGCCTGGCTATATGGTCCAATTGGAGCTGGCGCATTTGTTGTTTTAATAATTTGTTTCATAAAAATTTGGGGTTATTTAGCAAGCCACTGAATAAGCTTATAGATTATACCGGCAAGAAAGATTAAGATGGCCAATGCATTGATGAAATGCATAATTCTAAGATTGATATTATTTGGCCTGTTCGGATCTTTTTTTCTAAAGAAGTACATAAATACAAACTTAGCTAAAAAGCTTAACAGAGAAAACTAAAAGGCATAAAAAAAGTCCCGATTTGCATCGGGACTTTCTTAAACTTTATATTGAAATACTAGTTTCTAGCAGTTTCAACACGACGGTTCTGGATACGACCTTCTTCAGTATCGTTAGAAGCAATTGGGTTAGCTTCGCCATTACCTTTAGTAGCAACTTGACTAGCGTTAACGCCAGAGTTTACTAAGTAAGTTTTAACAGAGTTAGCTCTGTCTTTAGATAATTTCATGTTATATGCAGCAGTACCTTCGCTTGAAGCGTAACCGTTTACAGTTACTTTACCACCGTTTTCACGTAACACTGAAGATAATTTATCTAAAGTAGGGTAAGACTCAGTTTTTAAAACTGAAGAGTTGAAATCGAAACCGATTTTCTCGAAGCCTGATACGTTAGTGTTAGTTGAATCAGCAGTCATTTTAGGAAGTGGACATCCTGAACCATCAACAGCAGTACCAGCAGGAGTTCCTGGGCATTTATCGAATTGATCAGCAACACCGTCACCATCAGTATCTTTTTTCAAATCTTCAACAGATTTCTCAACAGCAGAAACACGGTTTTTCAATGCTTCAACTTCTTGACGTAAAGTTGGATCTTTTAACTCATCGTACATAGTAGCTAATGGGTTAGTCCACTCTAAACTTGGTTTAGCAGAAGAACCTAAAGAGAATTCTAAACCAGCGTAACCGTAAGAGAATTTATCTTTAGTTTGACCTTTTGCATAAACTCCGTCTAAGTTATCAGCGTCAACAAAGTTCATAGTGTAACCTAAGTTAAAGTTAACACGCTCAGAAACTTTGAATTTAACACCAGCACCAACTGGGATATAGAAACCTTTTACGTAATCTTTAGCCTCATGTCTGTCATCAGCAGGACCAACAGCATTACCTTTCCAGTCGATAACTTGACCAGCACCAGTAGTAATTTTTGGCGCATAAGCCAACATACCAGCACCAGCTGTTACGAAGAAACCTACAGCATTCTCACGACGTAAGAAATCGATAGAACCTACGTTTACAACACCACGTAAATCTACAGCATATTGTAATTGAGTTTCGAAATCTCTAACAGCAGGGTTAGTAATACCTTCGTTGTTACCTGAAAGTTTACCACGTGTTCCGTTTAATTCTAAACCGAAAGAGTGACCTAACTGTTTGCGGATGTTTAAACCATAACCTAAGTTAGCATCCCATTTGTTGAAGTCATTAGTACCACCGATAGCAGCAACTGGCATTAAAACACCACCGTGTACACCGATAGACCAAGTTCTGTACTGTCCTCTACCGCCAAACACTTTGACAGCAGAAGAGGTTGCAGGAGCATCCTGAGCGACAGCAAGAGAAGCAACTCCTGTTAATGCCACTAAAGAAAGCGCAACACTTTTCTTTAAAGTAGAATAATTCATTTTTTTTCTTTTTTAAGGGTTAAACAATTTAATTGATTAATTTTTCAGTAAAGGCAAAATTAATCAAAATTTTAAATTTTCAAACTTTTATACAAACTCCGTTCCAAACTTCGCTACTCATAAAGCATTTTATTACTTTTGGCCCTTGCCCACATAAAATACCGTTTCATGAAATATCCTACTATTGATCAGTCATTATTCATTTTAAATAGAAAAAAATTCACTAACAACCTAAAAAACAATTCAATAGCTATATTTAATGCTAGTGATGAGTTCCCTAGAAGTGGTGATCAAAACTTCATTTTTAAACAAAATCCCGATTTATTTTATTTATCTGGAATTGACCAGGAACAAACGATTTTACTGTTATATCCTGATTGTCCTAATCCTTTGTACAGAGAAGTCCTGTTTTTAAGACAGACAAACGACTATATCAAAGTTTGGGAAGGATATAAGTACACCAAAGAACAAGCGAAAGCTGCATCAGGTATTGAGGCTGTATACTGGCTCGAAGATTTTGACAACATTTTACATAGCATTGTTAATTATGCTGAACATATTTATTTAAACACCAATGAGAACGACAGGTACGCCCATGAAGTTCCTTATCGTGATATCCGTTTCATTGAGAAAATGAAATCAAAATATCCATTACATCATTATCAACGTTCTGCACCGATCATGCGAAATTTGCGTGCAGTTAAATCAGATGTTGAGATCGAACTGATCAAAAAGGCATCAGCGATAACGCGAGATGCTTTTATCAGGGTATTGAAGTTTACAAAACCTGGTGTTAAAGAATATGAAATTGAAGCGGAGATAATACACGAATTTATCCGCCAGGGCGGAACAGGCCATGCCTATACTCCTATTATTGCTTCCGGCCCTAATGCTAACATCTTACACTACAACGATAATAACCAGGTTTGTAAAGATGGCGACGTCATACTTTTTGATTTTGGAGCAGAGTACGCTAATTATAATGCAGATATGAGTAGGGCCATCCCTGCTAACGGTAGGTTTACACAAAGGCAAAAGGATGTCTATAATGCTGTACTGCAGGTAATGAGAGAGTCGATTAAATTAATTGGCGAAGGAACGATCTGGAATACCTACCACGAACAGGTTGGCGAAATCATGACCGCGCAACTGATCAATCTTGGGCTCATTTCAATGGCAGATGTAAAGAACCAAACCGCAGCATGGCCAGCTTATAAAAAATATTTTATGCATGGCAATTCGCATCATCTGGGCATTGATGTCCATGACTTTGCAGGAAGATACACCCCATTTGCCAACGGGAACATTCTTACAGTTGAGCCAGGCATCTATATACCAGAAGAAGGCTTGGGCATCCGTTTAGAAAACAATATTCTCATCACAGCTAATGGCAACATCGATTTAATGGCCGATATACCTTTAGAAGCAGACGAAATTGAGGAATTTATGAACAGTTGATAGTTAGCGGTTGGCAGTTGGCGGTTGGCAGTTAACAATTGGCATACTGTACTTACAATTAATCAGTTTAAACAGTTAACCGATTAACCATTGCCAAACTTATCCGCAAAACGATAAATATTAAAATTATCTTTTTTTAAGGCTGCCTGAATTTTTTCTCGCAGCCTTTTTTTATCGATATGCTGCATTTTCTGATGCTGTATCAGTTTCCATGCCTTTTCTGTAAATAAAAAAGCTTTTCGGTTATGGTCAAAAAGTTCGGGTTTGATGATCCATTTACACAATTCGTCTATACCTATATTTTTATCGGCAACAGTTTTTAAGATGGGAATAGTTTTTACGCCTTGATGAACGATTTTTTTGAGGTTATTGGCAAAAGTATCTGCTCCTTCCCTATCAGCTTTATTAATTACAAAACAACCGGCAATTTCCATCAAGCCAGATTTAATATGCTGAACTTCATCTCCAGATTCTGGCACCAATACAACAATGGTTTTATCTGCCAATCCCGCAATTTCTACTTCCGATTGCCCTACCCCAACAGTTTCAACAATAATTAAATCAAAATTAGCCGCCCTTAAAACATCAACCATTTCAATGGTCTTTGCCGAAATACCACCCAAAGCACCACGTGTAGCCAATGAACGGATAAAAACATTTGGATTGTTAAACTGACCAGCCATCCGGATACGATCGCCCAACAAAGAGCCAAAATTAAATGGAGAGGTTGGATCAATCGCTAATATGGCAATGCGTTTACCTTCAGCAGCAAAATGATTGGTTATCGCATTTACCAGCGTACTCTTACCAGCTCCCGGCGGCCCTGTGATACCCACAACCGGAACATCAGTTTTACTATCTAAACTTCTTAAAATCGAATCGGCCGGTTCAATACCATTTTCAACAAGCGTTAATGTTCTTGCCAAAACCCTATAATTGCCCGCTTTTACTTCGCTTAAAATGGATAGATGCGTATTCATCAATAAAACTATCTTTGTACAAATTAACAAAAATTATTAGCTATAAGACGCTACCATAATGAAAGTTACCGGTTTTACATTTTTAAGAAATGCTATTGTTAACGATTATCCTGCAAAGGAAGCGATACTTTCCGTGCTGCCATTGTGCGATGATTTTATTGTTGCATTGGGAAACTCTACGGATGAAACTTCCGAACTGGTTAAAAGCATCGATCCTAAAATCAGAACTATTGATACCATTTGGAATGAAAGCATCCGCGAAGGTGGGCGTGTTTTTGCCGATGAAACCAATAAGGCTTTAGCGGAAATAAGTAATGATACCGATTGGATGATTTATATCCAGGGCGATGAAGTCATACACGAAGATTATCTTCCACTGATCAAAAAGGAAATGGAAGCTGAACTTAATAATAGCGATGTTGAGGCCTTACTTTTAAAGTATAAACATTTTTATGCTTCTTATGATTACCTGGCCGAATCGAGGCGCTGGTATAGAAGAGAGGTTAGGATTATCAAAAACCTGCCTGGGGTTCACTCTTACCGGGATGCACAGGGTTTCAGAATTAACGACAGAAAACTTAAAGTTAAGCTGATTGATGCTTATATTTATCATTATGGCTGGGTAAAGCCACCGAAAGGATTACAGGGCAAAGTGCGTAATTTTAATCAATTTTATCAGACAGACGAGTGGATTGAAGAAAATTATCCGGTTCAAGATACTTATGATATGCACAATGCCGATCGACTGGTCCATTTTAAAGGCGCCCATCCAAAAGTAATGCAAGAGAGAATTGCGGCCGCAAACTGGAAATTTGATAAAGATCTGACTAAAGAAACGCCTAAAATGAATTTCCGCAGAAGCGTTTTACAAAAAATTGAAGACCTAAGCGGATGGAGGTTGTTTGAGTACCGGAATTATAAAATTGTAAAGTAGATGCAGAAAAGTGTTTCTATCATAATACCTAATTATAATGGCAAGCATCTGCTAGAAAAATACTTGCCTTCTGTTTTTACAGCCACAGAAAATGCAAATACCGAATTTGAGATCATCGTGATTGATGATGGCTCAAAGGATGATAGTATTTCGTTTATCAAAGAAAATTATCAACAGGTGAAATTATTGATTAATGATAAGAATAGGGGATTTTCTTATACCTGCAATCATGGTATCCGCGAGGCCAAATATGAATTAACTTTGCTCTTAAACTCTGATGTAAAACTTACACCAGATTATTTTGAACACCAGTGGAAATATTTTAATAGGCTAGATACATTTGGGGTAATGGCCCGCATCATGAGCTTTGATGAAAGCCGGATCGAAGATGCCGCCCGTTTTTTATACTATGGTGGCTGCCGCATTAAAGCAAACAAATTTTACTATAGCGAAAATACGCAAGATGAAAATGTATACACAGCGTATCTTTCTGGTGCAAACGCTTTGGTTGATACCAAAAAGTTAAAAGAATTAGGTGGTTTTGATGAGATTTATTCTCCTTTCTCATCAGAAGATTTTGATTTAAGTTTACGGGCATGGCAATTGGGATGGAAATGTTATTACGAACACCGTTCATCTTGTTTTCATCATGTAAGTGGCAGCACTAAAACCCAGATTAAATCTAATTTTATTAAAAAGATTTATTATCGGAACCGCTATATCCTTCAGGGCATCCATTTGCATGGATTAAGAAAGTTTCTTTACCCTCTTCAACAGATTTTCACAGAACTTCTTCCAAAATTACTTACAGGTAAAACCTGGGTACTGAAAAGCTATAAAGATTATTTAGCACATGAAGACCGTATTCGTACTAGTAGAGGACAGCTTAATGCCCTTAAGCAAAAATATAACTCAAGTATAAACATTTCGGATGTGATGGCAATTATCAATCAATCTGTTAGCACTAAGAAAATTAAACGATTGTAATTTATGTGTGCTTCTTCTAAAATCCGTAAGGTTGAATTGAAAACCGTACATTTGTCAAGTTTTAATTTAGATTTTTTTGGGTTGATCTTAATACATTCCCCATTTTATATATTCCATTTCACGTAAAATGAAGACATATTTTCGTTTATTATCTTTTGCAAAACCGATAGAAAAATTTGCAATACCATATGTTATTGCAACATTATTATCCATCCTATTTGGAACATTAAATCTTGCATTGTTATCTCCTTTATTTGAAACACTATTAAGCGACAAGAATGCGCCAAAATCCGATACACTAACCGACAAAGCCATGTCTTCATTTGATATTCTTGGCCAATTCAGGAGTTTTGTAAATGAATCAATCTCACTTCATGGCGAGGCAAAAACATTAGGTTATGTATGTATAGTTATTGTAATATCAGTTCTACTGTCAAATCTTTTTAAATATTTTTCTCAGCGTTATATGGAAGATTTAAGGGTTCATACCTTATTAAATCTACGTAAAACCGTATTCAATAATGTAATGAATATGCATGTTGGTTTTTTCAACAATGAACGCAAAGGAGATATCATTTCTAAAGTTGCTTCAGATGTCCAAGTAGTTCAATTTACAGTTACAAATACCTTACAAGTAGTTTTTAAAGAGCCGGTAACTTTAATTGTCTATATTATATTGCTTTTTAATATTTCTGCGAAACTAACATTCTTTTCCTTACTAGTCATTCCTGTATCTGCCTTTATTATTAGTAAAATAGTTAAACGCTTAAAACAACAGGCTAAAGAAGCTCATGAATCCTTTGCAAAAATGATAGGTTTTTTAGATGAAGCACTTAGCGGTGTCAAAATAATTAAAGCATTTAATTCTACAGAGCGTATAAAGCACAAGTTTGATCAAGAAAATATTTATTACTCCAATCTAAACAGAAAAATGGTTAGGCGTCAGCAACTTGGCTCTCCAGTATCAGAATTTTTGGGCGTACTAATGGTAGCAACAATTGTTTGGTATGGCGGCTCTTTAATTATTAACAAGGAAAGTAACGCGCTATCAGCTTCTGATTTTATTGCTTACATCGCAATCTTTTCACAGGTAATGCGCCCTGCCAAAGCCCTAACAGATTCATTCAGCGGAATCCATTCTGGCATTGCTGCAGGTGAGCGGGTATTAGATTTAATTGATACCAAACCATTATTAGTTAACGAACCAGATGCTACTGAGCTCAGTGGCTTTAAGGGCGCCATCAGCCTTAGCGATGTATCATTCAGTTATGGAGAAAAGCAAATTCTTAATTCAATAACATTCGACATTGAAAAAGGGAAAACTGTAGCCTTAGTTGGTCCTTCAGGTGGTGGAAAAAGCACATTGATGGATCTGCTTCCGCGTTTTCATGATCCAAAATCAGGAACGATTAAAATTGATGGTCACGATTACAGGGAGCTTACTGTTGAAAGCATCAGGGCACAAATGGGAACTGTTAACCAGGAATCTTTTCTGTTTAACGATACCATTTTTAACAATATTGCATTTGCCAAACCAGATGCCACAATGGATGAAGTTGTTGCTGCAGCAAAAATTGCCAATGCGCACGATTTTATAGAGAACACAGAGAACGGCTACCAATCTTTTGTTGGCGATCGGGGGAATAAGCTCTCAGGAGGACAGAAACAGCGCGTGTGTATTGCAAGGGCTGTATTGGCTAACCCACCAATCATGTTATTGGATGAGGCCACTTCTGCATTGGATACTGAATCTGAAAAATTAGTACAGGAAGCATTGAATAACCTGATGAAAAACCGTACATCTATTGTAATTGCCCACCGCCTAAGCACCATACAACATGCTGATAAAATTGTGGTGATTGATAAAGGAGAAGTAGTTGAAACTGGAAGTCATAGTGAGTTATTAAGCCATAATGGTCTCTACAAACGCTTAATTGATATGCAGGCTTTTAACGATTAAATCTCTTCCAGAATAGATTGCAGCTTTAAGGTTTGATTTATCGCATTAAATCGTCGTGCATATTGTTTAATATACTCCTTATCGTATGCCTCGTAGTTCTCTTCTATTTTCTCCATTGCCTTTGCCAAATCAGTAAACGAAAGCTGGTTTACCACTATGCCAATTTTATCATTTACGTATTCTTCAATGCCTCCAGAATTAAAACCAGCTATTGGTTTACCCAGGTGTGCAGCTTCTTGCATTACCAAAGGGAAAGAATCCTGACGTGATAATAATAAAAAAGCCTTACCCAAATTAAAGTAATCGTAATAGTCGGTAGATTTCCGACCGACAAAAAAGAGCCGATCTTTAAATGCAGCCTTTCCTGCTATCCGCGCATAAGCCGTTGTACCCGAATCTTCAATACCGCCAATCCAGATAATTTTATGATTGAGTTTTAATTGCTTTAATAAAGGTATTACAAAATCAACCCCCTTAATAGCATTAACACTACCCGCCATTATCCAGATAAAATCAATAGGAGAAAAATTAAATTGCTCGTTTACTTTAGCATGGCTAAGAGAAATAAATCGGTCATCGACAAAGCTGTTCAGTAATTTCACATTTTTATGCCCCATGTCTTCTAAGTTTTGACATACTATCTTAGAACATCCAATACATACATCTGATTTTAATAAGTTCTCTATGGTTTTTTCTTTAACCATATCATAATATAGTGGCATTTCATGAACATGGGATATAATCTTTACACCCAGCTTTACCGCAATTGCATAAGCGTCTCTGTTTACAATTGTATTTATGTACCAATAATCTACTTTAATCCTCTTCTGTATTTTTCGCAATTGAAACTCTACTGGATTTATATTAACAGCATATAACAATAGCCTAAACAACCTTAGCAAATAATTTCTGCTTTTCTTATAACCAACAAAGTACTTAATATATTTTGGAAGATCTTTAAGTAGGGATCCATCGTTACGGGTAAATAAGTAAGGTTCGAATTTTTCTACATTCAAATTTTCAAGGATGTAGAGTAATTGCATTTCTGAGCCAGTTCTTCCAAAAAACGGTGTTATGAACAATATTTTCTTAGGCACCGGCGCGCTTTCTGTTTTCGAAAAACCTGTAGTCATTTTATCTTTTTTTCAGGCTTTAAAGATGCAAAAATCTATGCTATCTTTTATAAGCTTATTAACGCTTAAATTATCTTATTTTTACCTCACCGAAACCCAGAACATGATTGACGAGCAAAAAAATCTTATCACGGTATTAATGCCTGTTTATAACAGCGAGCTTTTTGTTAGGGATGCTATTCAAAGCATACTTCATCAATCTTATCAAAACTTTGAATTTCTGATTATCAATGATGGAAGTACAGATCAATCACATACTATTATCAGCTCTTTTTCTGACAGCCGGATAAAATATATTAACAATATAGCGAATAAGGGTATAGTTGAAACTTTGAACGAGGGATTAAAGTTGAGTAAAGGCAGGTACATAGCGAGAATGGATGCTGATGATATTGCCTTGCCGGATCGATTAAGTAAACAAGTAAAGTTTCTAACTGCAAACCCAACATATAAATTATGTGGCAGCAGGGCTCTTACTATTGATATAACTGGAAAAGAAATAAATAAACTAAACCGGCCAAAGCATAGTGCTAAAATCAAAGTGTTCAACTTATTTCGCAATGCTTTTTTACATCCAACAATTATGGCGGATGCAGAAACAATAAAAAAATTTGCCTACAGCGAAGATTTTAAATATGCTGAAGACTATTTTTTATTTTCTCAAATTACAATGGCTTATCCTGTTGCTAACTTGAACGAGCGCTTGTTGCACTATCGCATTCATGAAGGAAGCATAACATCGAAAAAAAGGGAAGAAATGGTGCAAAGCGAGCTCAAAACAATTGCCTATTTACTATCTTTTTTATTCGATAAAGTAGATCAGCAAAGCTTGTTAATCCACCATTCAATTCTACGCCCTGAGGATGCCAGTTTTTCTACCCATGAAGTTGAGCACCACCTGATCAACATCTTAAAAGCGAATTATGAAAAGCACATATTTGAGCAAAAAGCATTAAAGAAACAACTTCAAAAAGATTGGTATAACTATCTACAAAAATCCAATAATAAATCTTCCCTGAATAAGTTTCTAAAGTCAGATTTGTTTACGTTTAGCAATTTAAATTTGAAACAGGTTATCAAACTCCTATTAAAGTAATCGATCATGGAGCCACTTATTTCTATAGCACTTTGTACCTATAATGGTGCTAATTTTTTACCGCAACAACTGGATAGTATTCTTAACCAAACTTATAAAAACATAGAATTAGTGATTGTTGATGATGGTTCTTCTGACGGCACAAAAGATATACTGAAGCAGTATGCCGTTAAACATGAACAGATCAAGCTATATTTTAATGAAAAGAATATTGGTTTTAATGCTAACTTTCAAAAAGCAATAGCTTATTGTTTAGGAGATTTTATAGCCATAAGCGATCAGGATGACATATGGCTGAAAAATAAATTAGAGCTGCTATACCAAAGCATAGGAAATAATTGGCTGATTTTTTCAAACTCATCATTTATTAACGAGCAGGGAGAAATTACAAGCGGACAGCTATTAAATGAAACCTTTTCATTGAAGGGCAAAACTTTCAAAAGCTTATTATTTTCAAATTTTGTAACTGGACATACAAGTTTGTTTTCTAAAAAATTTAAGCCGTTTTTATTCCCCATTCCAAAGGAGGGGTTTTACGATTGGTGGATGGGTTTTATAGCTATTTATCACCAGAAAATAACATACTTGGCCGAAAAACTGACCTTACATCGCATTCATAACAACTCTGTTATGTATAAATTGCAAGGTAGGGATGAGCGGTACAAGGAAATAATAGATAATTTAGCCATGACAAAAAACTATAAGAATCTTGATAAAAATGATGAAAGATTAATTTACAAGTTATTTAAAACATACAGCAGTTTAGGTTTTTTTGATAAGATATTTTTGGTCAAAATGTTCTTCACAAATTATCATTTGCTATTCCCTGATTTAAAGCCTAGACATGGCTTAAGCAGACTAAATTATGCTTTAAAACTAGTAAGAAAAACCTACTAATATTTATCGAATGAAAATTTATAAGTGGATTGATAAATTAAACCAAAATAACAACCGTAAAATTATTTCAAAATATAATCATGGGGTTATTTCTGGCAAATCAGCATATTTCTATCTAAATCCAAAGTTTTATCCAAAATATTTATTAAGGCTTTTGCTGGTTTTAGCATCAGCTATCACGTTTCATAAAAAAGCTTATAAGGCATTTTATACGCTTGTATTTAAAAAATATTCTCCCATTTACCCTTCTAAAGGTTTAAATATCGCACATAATAAACTATTTGATATATGCGGTACTCTTTTTGGTTATAGGTATTTCATTCCAGAAACGATATTACCACTTCTTCCCGAAGAAAAAATTCTAAAAAAACAGATTAAGTTTATTGCGAATGATATCCCCCGCATAAGTATTGTAATACCCGTTTTTAACAATTTATCATACACCTATAATTGTTTGCTTTCACTATCAAACAATGCTCCTTCTTCTTTATCTTATGAGGTAATTATTGTTGATGATTGCTCATCTGATGGGACAGAAAAGTTTTTTAAATCGAATTCATCTGGAATAAAATATATTCGTAACAAAGCGAACAGCGGTTTTCTCATATCATCAAACAATGGGGCAAGGCAGGCAAAAGGCGAATATGTATGTTTCCTGAACAATGATACACAGGTAAATATCAATTGGCTTGAAAATTTATTGATACCATTTAATGATGAGCAGATTGGAGTCGTGGGAAGTAAGCTTATCTATGCGAATGGATTCCTTCAAGAGGCTGGAGGGCTTGTTTTTTCGGATGCAAATGCGGCAAATTATGGCAATAATCAAGATCCAACACATCCAAGTTATAATTTCATTAGAGAAGTAGATTACTGCTCGGGTGCAAGCATATTGATTAGAAATGTAGATCTACAAAAATTAGATTATTTTGATCTACGCTACATTCCGGCATATTATGAAGATACTGATCTGTGTTTATCTGTTAAACATATCCTTGATAAAAAAGTAATCTATCAGCCATTATCGCAGCTGATCCATTTTGAAGGAATAAGTTCAGGCAGGGATATCGAGAAACATCC
This sequence comes from Pedobacter terrae, assembly GCF_900100705.1. Taxonomy (GTDB): domain Bacteria; phylum Bacteroidota; class Bacteroidia; order Sphingobacteriales; family Sphingobacteriaceae; genus Pedobacter; species Pedobacter terrae. The sequence goes on along the minus strand of NZ_FNCH01000021.1, from coordinate 61,229 downwards.
AATAAAAAGGTTTCAGGTAGTAAACAAAGAAAAGTTTGCTCAAAAATGGCATAATCAACTCCCTAATTATCCATATCAAAACAGTATATTATCATCTTTAACAAAGCATAAAAAAAATAAAACAATTCTTATCATTGATGACACCATACCAGAACCTGATAAAGATTCAGGATCGGTTAGACTTGTGCACATCATTAAAATACTCATATCCTTAAAGCATCATATAGTTTTCGTACCAAATGACGGACTTAAAAAAAATATGTACTTTGAACAGTTAACAAATATGGGGGTAGAAATCCTATACCGTTTCCCAAATCGGAAAAGCATGATTAAGCTTTTACTAAATAAGTTAGATACCATAGATGTTGCCTGGATTTGTAAACCACAGAACAACAAAGAATTTGAATTCTTATTTAATCATAATCCCAAAATTAAGTGGATTTATGATACCATTGATTTACATTTTTTGCGGGAAGAACGTGAAGCAGAATTACTTAATAATACTGAACTAAAACAAAGTGCAAATAAAACCAAAGAACAAGAACTGGCATTTGCCAAAGCTGCAGACATCACAATCGCCATTACAAATGATGAAAAAGAGCTATTGGAAAATTATGGAATAGCAAAAACAACAGTAATCCCAAATATCCATATCAGCCAAGAAAATAACAATGCTATTCCATTTGAAGAAAGGTCAGGTATAATTTTTATCGGTGGTTATGCGCATAAACCTAACATTGATGCTGTTAAGTATCTTTCAAGAGAAATCATGCCCTTAGTTTGGGCTAAAAATCCTACCATCAAGTTAACATTGCTCGGAAGCAACCCTAACAATGAAGTAATGGAATTAGCTTCTGAAAAAATTCATGTAACCGGATATTTGGAAGATGTATCTGATTACTTTAACAATAGCCGTGTATTTGCCGCTCCATTAAGGTTTGGAGCTGGCATGAAAGGAAAAATTGGTCAAAGCCTGAGCTACGCTTTGCCGGTAGTTACCTCATCAATAGGCGCTGAGGGTATTGGATTAATTTCCGAACAGGACTACTTGCTTGCTGCAACTGCGAATGAATTTGCAAACCAGATTTTAAAGCTTTACGAAAATAGGGCCCTTTGGGAGCGGATATCTAATAACGCTAAAAAACTTATAAAAAGTTATCACCCAGATCATATTCGACCTATTATAGATTCTATCTTGTCCTAACTAGCTTATATAAAAATTTTAAATACTTAAAAGCTCCTATTTGATTTTGTAGATAATAAGTCTTCAAAATATTTTTGCGTTCTTGCACCGTGAAATTTCTATTCTGTATGATTTCTCGTAAAAAACGTTTAAGGGATAATGATTCGCTTTTAGCCGCTTCCTCTTTTTCATAACCTTGATAATCAATTGGAAGAATTTCGCAGTATTTATGCTGAACTTTAATAAGTTGTTTTAACCATTCATCATTAAAATTTCCATCAGAGGCATGTGAGAGAAGGATATCATAACTAACTAATACCTCATAATGCTGTCCAACGGCCAGTGAGTAATCAATATCATACCCATGAAAACCAGACAATAAATGATTATCAAATTTAATTTCCTGGGCAATTTTCTTTGTTGTACAAAACCAAACGCCATCGATACAAGTTACTTTACTTATATTTTCTTTTCGTGGGTTAAAATATTCGTATTTTTCTGCTTTGATTTTATAACGGGAGCCTTGAATGATATTTAGCCTCCAGCTTGCAGTGCCAAATTCATGTGGAGGAAACCAACCAGAGGGTACAATAGATCTATAAGTGCTACCAGCAACGCCTAATAGTCCTACTTTATTTTCACGAAAAATATTTACAACAGTTTTACCCCAATCATGAGTTTTTAGCTTAATATCCTCGTGTAAAAAGCACAATAACGGGTATTTAGCCAGTTCTACGCCTTCATTATATACTTCGCAAATCCCTTTATTCGAGTTCAGATTATCAATTGCAATAATTTCATGTTCTACCCCAATGGTTGCTGTAATATTTTGACTAACAGCTTTAAGCAACATTTTATCAATAGAACAAATTATTACACTAATCATAAATTAACATTTTTTACACTTATGAAACAAGAAAGATATACAAATAAATATTTCAAATTTCGTAAAATTGCACCAAATGACTACAAAAAACACTGTTAAAAATTACGATTTTATCGATACGATGAGGTTTATAGCTATGATAGGAATTGTAATGGAACATAGTTCTCCTTTCTTAGGCTTAAAATTAAATACACTTCACGAGCAAATTATTCAAACAGTTTCTTTGCAGTTCATAAAATTCGGAACCATTGTATTTTTTATACTTGCAGGATTTCTAATCGGAGATAAATTTAATCAGTATACTACAAAGCAATATTTAGGCAGAAGATTGAACACAACCTTTAAGCCCTGGATATTTTGGGTAACCATTTTTATGGTACTCTTTTATATTGATCAGGGTGTACGTTATTTAAAACATTCTGATGCCTTGGGTTTTACACACCCACTGGAGTATATATTTGATAGAATCCATTTTATTATTGTTCAGACAAGCTTTTGGTTTATTATCAATTTTATGCTATGTATTACCATTTTACTGGTTTTTAGAAAATACATGTATAATTTAATGTTCGGTGCAATTCTAGGGTTGCTATCCCTTTTCTATTCCGTGAATCTGTACTATGATTGGATCCCAACAGGGCATACAACGGCTCTACTGGGGTTTGTATTTTATTTATGGCTGGGTGTTATTTTACATAAATATTTTGATCAATACAACGAATGGATAACTAAACAGCCCTTTTGGTTACTATTTGGCGCTACGCTGATAACCTTTATCATATCATGTGCCGAAACTATTAATCTGATCCATTTAGGATCTAATGATTCTGGAAATACTTTAAGATTTTCAAATATTATTTTTTCTCTAGTATCGTTCCTAGTTCTTTACAAATACTGCAACTTCGAGGCTATCGAAAAACTGAAACCAAGATCAATGACCTTTGGAATCCACTTACTTCACCATATCCTTATCATTATATTTCTTCCGATGATTTTGCGGCCCTTGAAAATTGTGTACGCCAATGAAAGCGTTTGGAACCTGTTCTTCCTACAATTTGCAATCTTTATTTTAATTTATGCTTCAACCTATACAATAGTTTATTACATAGGAAGATCTAAAAAATGGAAATGGACAGTAGGCCAATAATTCTTACATTCAACCCAATACAAAATTATAAACTATCAATTATTCGAAATTTATTATCATTCAGATATAATAAAAAGAGTATCGTAACTAAAATCGGAAAAATCATCATGATACATAATTTGTTTTCCTATTAAAAAAAGATTAAATGAAAAAGGGATAGATGTTCAAATTGAACATCTATCCCTTTTAGTTTAACGTAAAACTTCCTTAAAATTTAATTTCGCAAGTGTTTTGAAAAATAGACTTATGATAAAGTTTCTTCAAACAACTAAAAAGCAATGTTTTATTGTGCGGGAAAGGCATAAAAAGCCACTCCTTCATTTGTCCATTCATTCTGTGGATATGGCCTACCTGGATCTGGCCCTAAAAAATGTGACCTTCTTGACCTGTGATGATAATATCGATAAATTGGAACGGTACCTGGTTGTTGTGTCGCATAAGCATAAAATTTAATTCCACCGAAGTGCCAATATGGGTCACTAGACAAATTGGCATTCCGATCCCAAAGACAATCATTCGTTGTCGGAGCCCAATACTCGTAAACAGGAACTGTACCAGTCGCTTGCACTTTAAATGCAGAAAAATAAGTTTGCTTATATTGCCAGCTTCCGTCACGTAGATATGGAATATTATCAATATTAAATTCATACCTCCAGACATTTAAACCCTGACTATAATAAACCCCAACTGGAGAAGGAGTATATTTTTCAGGTACAAGAATCATCTGTCTATCAATAATATATTTTTCAACGGCAGCTTTTACCTCTTGTTTCTTAACCGGATCACTTACTAAATCTTCTAATGATAGTAAACCATCCTGCCCAATATTAATCAAAGCTGCGTTATCTCTAGTGCACGAACTTTGCCAATTAGCAATATTTATTTTGAGAGTACTATTATCTAATGCTATCTCCCCGATTAGACTTTTACTTCCATCACCTCCAACTGAATTATAATATAGTCTTTGGTTAAAATTAGAATTAGCATCCACACTATTTGTCGTAATATCTGCAGAGACGTTAAAAATTTTACCTACACTAAGACTTGCACCAGCTGTTGCTGCTTCTTCTCTTTTACTATTGTTCGTTTGAGCTTCGTAATTCATATCTAAGCGAGCTCCAAGTTCAATATCAGTTAATACATGTGTTCCATAACGTTCAACCAAAGCTGTAGCAGATAATGATACTAGATCAGATTTAAACTGATCGGTTAAATAATTATTTATAAGATTTTCTTTGGTAAAATATATCTTCATGCTTCTTTGTTTAATCATTTTTCGCACACTAGCGTAAACGTATTTGGCATAAGCACTGTCTTTCTTAGCAAAAGAGGCATTTAACTCCGTTTTAAATAATTTTGCCACTTTAAGAAAATTTAAATCTAAACCTAGGTGATATTTTTGAGTTAATTTTTTAGAATAACTCTCCACATTTTCACCATATGAATATTCAAAATAGTCGTTGACGTCGTCATTTAGACTAAAAAGTGCCGGATTTTCACTAATATATTTATCAATATTCAATACAGATAATTTGGCTGATTGTGCATTCGCTAATCTTCCTGTTACATCGTAACCATATCCCAAAACATGATAGATCGGATGTCCAGTAAAGGCAAAATTGTGGTGATTATTAGCTAACCCCTTTTCTTCTGCAAGTTCATTCTTCTTGCAACTGCTAAATGCAGCGGTAACCACGCACAGCAGGTAAATAATTTTTAATTTGTAATTGTTTTTCATTAGTATTTATTTGTTATTTTTTTACAAAACTACCGACAAGAAAAATTAATTATGACAAGGCAGGGTTATCAATTATGATAATAAATTGTAATAGAATTAAACAGATAAATTGATAATACAGTGCATAAAATATCCTGATTTATAACTAAAAGAATTTACGTTATTTCCCTAAAACGAAAAGCTTGTTAAAACATCCGGGTCTGGACCTTATGAATAAACAATTCACGATTTTTGCTTTGGTTTAAGAAAGAATAAAAGTGATGGGTAAAAAAAGGACCTCAACTAATTATTGAGACCCTTGTAATAATTTGACTGGTCAATAAAAAATCTGTGTTATGCTTTTCTAATGCACCAATTTGTCTTTTTAATAATGACATTTTAAGCTAATCTAGCTTTAGTTTGGAAAAGCATAAAATGCAATACCATCATTCGTCCAATCAGCATTAAAAGGCTTATTATTTGAACTATAATAATGATCGCGACCAACAAGAACGGAACGATTAAATGGTAGTTTTTGAAAGCGAGACTTTATAAATGAATATACAGGTACAGTTCCCGTTACATTTGTTGTATATGCATAAAATAATATCCCATCTTGGTTGTATCCTCCCCATCCTGGGTTCGGATCAGCCCAAAGTATACGGTCATTTAATTGTCCATTATAATGTTGATAAATAGGAACAGCATTATTATAAGGAGTTGAATAGGCTTTAAATGGCTGACCATTTGGGTGCCAAGCATCACTTATATATTGAAGGTGCATATTAGAATTTATGTTATACGCGTGCTTGTCTAAGCTAGGAGTATAAAACTCATAAATCTCCTGAGGAGCTAGCTTTATTTGCTTATCAGCGATATGTTTTTTAATTGCGATTTTAACCTGCTCTTTCTTCACCGGGTCGCTAATAAATTCATCAAGAGGTACAGATTTGTTAATATCAATTAATGATGCATTATTAACATTAATACTTTGCTGCCAACTAATAAGATTGATGTTTGTAGAAGTATTTCCTAATGCATCACCTGAAAAACTGGTTCCAGAATTATTACCACCGTAGAATGTACCTCTAAACAATTTCTCTGTCGTCTCATTTGAAATTGTTGTTTTTTCTTCTTTGTTTACATCTGCACTTAGATCAACACTGAATATTTTCGCTATGCCAATAGAGAATCCTGCTTTTATTGCGCGAACTTTTCGGTCAAATGTAGTTTCCTTAACGATAGCTCCTTTATAGTCATATCTCAAACGACCTCCTATGTCAATACCTAGGAGCACATGTGTTCCGTATCTATCAACCAATTGTTCTGGACTGTAATTAGCCAAATTAGCGAGAAATAATGGTGTTAAATAATTTCTTAATAAATCCACAGTAGCGTCCCCTGTAAAATCAATAGTTTTTATCCTATACCATGACTCATAAGTTGCATAGGAATATTTACCATTGTATGTATAGATATTTTGATTTTCGTTTGTTTTAGAAAAATTTGCCGTACCATAAAGTGAGTCTCCTTTCGAGTCTCCGCCTGTTCCGGTACCACCAAAAGTTCTCTTGTTATTAACATCTTTTATGTAATCATAGGCATTAGCACCATAATACACTTCGTAATCCCCTTTTGAATCTGTAGGTGTAACAATTCTACCTGGATAATCTATGTTAAATCTATCTATATCAATTATAGATACATCAGAAGCGCTCTCTCTTTCGAATAACTCGCCGGTCACATCATAACCATGCCCCAACAAATCCCACTTACCGTCGCCAGCAATTGCTAAATTTTTATGATTCCCTATAAGTCCTTTCTCTTCTGCAAGTCCATTTTTCTTGCAACTGCCAAATGCCGCTGTAATCACACACAGCAAGCAAATAGCCTTTAATTTGTAATTGTTTTTCATGTAAGTATTTGTTATTTTTTTACAAAACTACCGACAAGAAAAATTAATTATGGTAAGGCAGGGTTATCAATATAAATTTTTAAATACTTTTGTGTATTATTAATTCTAATAATATAATAATACTTACAGTTAATAATCAAAACAAGCTCATTTGAAACTAATGTTTCAACTTCAACCTATTTTCGATAATCCCAATAGAATCCATACTGTTAACTAATACAGGGGCTGTATTTGATCTCTGCTTTAAAACACTGCCGCTTTTTTTAGGTTGAACTTGAATCTTTCTATCAATTAAGGCGATTGTAGCCTTTAAACATGGTTCTTCTGGATCACCTAATATCGGATTGTCAGGCATAATAATATTCAAATCAGGTTCCATACCATTAAAGTAATCAGACCATCCTTGCGCATTTTTAATAAGGAAACTGCTCAGGTAAACACTATACTGATCAATATTAACAGCGAAGAAACCAACCGGTTTTCCATAAGTCTTTTCGCCTATTAACTTCACGTTGAAATAAGGTTTTAAACAGCTGATCAATAATTCGCTAGCCGATGCCGTCCGTGTAGATACGATTATATACACATCTTGTATTGATTCAAGATTTCCCTTTTTATTGAATTTATATGTATTCCCACTTTCTGTATAATCAACATCGGCCAGTGTTGCCAGGCGTCCATTATACATAATAGTTTTTCCATTCTCATCCAGGTAGGGCTGGTGACGCAGAATTGTTGCCCTACCATTTTGGAGCGTTGGATTAAATTGCTCTGAATACATTATTTTGCCATTTAATGTCCTGGGAGCGATTAGATTAGCAACATACTCTGCTGTTTCAACATAACCGCCGCCATTAGAACGTAAATCTAAAATCAGATATTTAGGTTTATCTATGGCTATTTCATCAAAAACCTGATTTAAGTTAGATTTAGTATTGCTTAAAGATGGGAATGAACCTAAGGCTACGTAAGCAATCACCTTGTCGTCTAAATGAATAAGGCGTTTAGCCAACACAGCTTCTCCGTTGATTTGCCCGGCCCGATTCCCTCCGTCGGTAGTCCTTCCTATCTGGAGGTAGGAGTACTTTGGTAAGTTATTGTAAGTTGAAAGCTCAAATGGCTTACCCGTTACCTGATTAAGTTTAAATTGGGAGATATCGAAAAGTTCATTTCTAAATGCACTTATTTCGGATTGGGCATTGCTGTATTTTTCTCTTGGTTTAAAAGTGCTGTAACCGGGCAAAACATCGTTCCACAAATAAATCTGTTTCGCATACAAAAAAATAGAATCAAGCGTAAATTCAATTCGTGTACCTGTAGTTGGTGAAACAACTTCTTCCTCATTCATGCCGATCGGCTTGTCTTTTTTACAGCCGGTATAAGCCACTATCAGAAATAAAAAGAGAATACCTTTTATGGATTTATCATACGTACAGCCTTTATTATAGATTTTCAATTTTTAAAGCTAAAGTTTAATTAAAATACACCGATACTTTTAGTTATTATTTGTTTTTGAACAATTTAAAACCTACGCAAATAAACTGATTTTATTTACTACTTTTGACAATTCCTTATTATCATTATTTACATTATTAAATTTACAATAAGTAAATAGTAAAAATACATAGCCGTTAACGTTTCTTGATATGTTAGATATAGGGGTTACCTTAAGAAGGTACAGAGATAAGTATAGCTATACACAGCAATACGCCGCTGATGTAATTGGGATAAGCAGGGTTGCTTATCGAAAATGGGAAAACAATGAGGTGGATTTTTCGCTTTCACAACTTGGTAAAATAGCCGACCTTTACGAAATTTCCATTCAGGATATTATCATGCAATCAGGCTTCAAAAAAGCTAAAGTAGTTTCCCAAAAACATAAAGCACGCCAATATTTTTGAGGCGGTATTTATTAACTTCTCATTACCAAGCTATAATCTAATTTAAGATATAAACTCAAAATTATTCGATAATTCTGAGATTAAAATTCATAGATATAAAAAAAGTGACCCTTTTGAGGTCACTTTAAATCATATTTCTTAAACTAATTAAAGTTTTCTTGCTACTTCAACCTGTTCATAAGCTTCTACAATATCGCCTACTTCGATGTTGTTAAAGTTCTGGATATTTAAACCACACTCGTAACCTTTCGATACTTCTTTCACATCATCCTTATAGCGTTTTAAAGATGCCAACTCACCTGTATATACTACAACACCATCTCTAACGATACGGATTTTGCTGTTACGGGTAATTTTACCATCCAATACCATACAACCTGCAATGGTACCCACTTTAGTGATTTTGAATGTTTCGCGGATCTCCACGTTAGCCACAATTTTTTCTTCAAATTCCGGATCCAACATACCTTCCATTGCTGATTTGATCTCGTTGATCGCATCGTAGATGATAGAATATAAGCGGATATCAATCTGCTCAGCTTCTGCCAGTTTACGTGCACCTGTTGATGGACGAACCTGGAAACCGATAATAATCGCATCTGAAGCCGAAGCCAGCAACACATCAGATTCAGAAATCTGACCAACACCTTTACTGATGATATTGATCTGGATCTGCTCTGTAGATAGTTTCAGTAATGAATCTGACAATGCCTCAATTGAACCATCCACATCACCTTTAACAATGATATTAAGCTCTTTAAAGTTACCGATGGCCAAACGACGACCAATCTCATCCAAAGTAATGTGTTTCTGTGTACGTAAGCCCTGCTCGCGTTGTAACTGCATCCGTTTGTTTGCAATATCACGTGCTTCGGGTTCACTTTCCAGAGCATTAAATCGATCACCTGCTGTAGGCGCACCCTGCATACCCAAAACCTGTACCGGCTGTGATGGACCAGCAGATTCTACTTTGGCACCACGCTCATTGGTTAATGCCTTAACACGTCCGCTGTAACTACCCGCCAAGATCGGATCACCAACTTTTAAGGTACCACCCTGAACCAATACTGTAGTTACAATACCACGTCCTTTATCTAATGCCGATTCGATTACTGTACCTGTAGCACGTTTATTCGGATTGGCTTTCAGTTCTAATAACTCAGCTTCTAATAATACTTTATCTAAAAGCAAATCAACATTTAAGCCGCTTTTGCTTGAGATTTCCTGTGATTGGTATTTACCACCCCAATCTTCAACCAGGATATTCATTACAGACAATTGCTCACGTACTTTATCTGCATTGGCCCCTGGTTTATCTACTTTAGTGAAAGCAAATACCAATGGTACGCCTGCTGCCTGTGCGTGATTAATGGCCTCTTTTGTTTGAGGCATCACTGCATCATCGGCCGCAATAACAATAATGGCAATATCTGCTGCTTTGGCACCACGTGCACGCATCGCCGTAAAGGCTTCGTGACCTGGAGTATCTAAGAAAGTTACTTTTTTACCAGTTGGCGTGGTTACCATGTAAGCACCAATGTGCTGGGTAATACCACCTGCCTCACCAGCTACCACATTTGCCTTACGAATATAATCCAGCAATGAAGTTTTACCGTGATCGACGTGACCCATAATCGTAACAACCGGAGCTCTTTCGATTAAATCTGCCTCGTTATCTTCCTCTTCAATTACGTTTTCCTCATCTTCATCAGGTTTAACGAATTGAATTTCGTAGCCAAACTCATCGGCAACGATGGTTAAGGTTTCAGCATCTAAACGTTGATTGATGGAAACAAACATACCCAGGCTCATACAGGTACCAATAATTTTGGTAACCGGTACGTCCATCATGTTTGCTAACTCATTTGCGGTAACAAATTCTGTTACTTTTAATATTTTCGATTGCGATTCAAGCTCATTTGCGGCTTCTTCTGCATTATAAGCAACATCATCACGTTTCTGACGACGTAATTTAGCACGTTGTGCAAATTTACCCGATTTACCTGCACCACTTAAACGGGCAAGTGTTGCCTTAATCTGATCTTGAATTTCTTTCTCAGTAGGTTCTTCTTTAGGTCCGCTTGGTGTAGCATTTCTGTTTTGGAAACCCGGTCTGTTATTGTTGTTATTTCTATTTCCTTGATAAGGAGTTCCACCTTGTCCGGCAGGCCTGTTACCTTGATATGGCGTGCCGCTAGCTGGCCTGTTACCCTGGTAAGGTTGACGAGGCTGACCTGGTGCACCGCCCTGACCTGCAGGATTGTGCTGACCCTGACCACCTTGCTGGCCTGGTTGACCAGGAGCTCCTGGAGTTTTCTTGCGTTTACGCTTACGTTTAGCAGCTTCGCTATCGCTAGATGACGCTACTGGACCATTTCTTCTGTCCGGTGTTGTTGGTAAAACAATTTTACCAATAATATTCGGACCTGTTAATTTAACGGTACGTGCTTTAATGACCTCAGGTTCGTTGCTTACCGGCTTTGTTTCAGCTGGTTTCTCTTCGGCCTTAGGCTGTTCAACTGGTTTTACAGGCTCTGGTGCTTTCACCACTGGTGTTTCTGCTACTGGCACTGGTGCAACAGGAGTTTCTTCCTTTTTAACCTCAACTGGTTTTTCTTCCGTTTTAGGCTGTTCCACTGCTTTTACAGGCTCTGGTGTTTTAACTACTGTTGGTTCTACAACAGGCGCTGGCGCAGCAGGAGTTTCTTCTTTTTTAGCTGGGCGCGTTTTCGGATTAAGATCATTTAAATCGATCTTGCCCACAACTTTAACCCCAGGTAATCCGGTTTCTTCAGCCTTATTTTCTTTTACTGGTTCTACTGCTGCCGCAGGTGCTGGTGTTGGCGCTTCTTCCTTAGGTGTTTCTACAGCCTTTGGTTTTTCTACCGGAGGGGTAAATGATTGAGTATTTTTAATTAAAATCTCTTCATTCTTCTCAAAATCGGCATTTTTCTTCGGCGCTTCTACTGGCTTTTCAGTTTCAGGCTCGTCGCGACGTATTTTACCAATCACTATTTGTTTGGCTTCTTCTCTTACGATCTTATCTCCCTGATACTCTTTTAATAAGGCATTATACATCTCTCCCGTAAGTTTAAACATAGGGCTTTTCTCGGCAGAGAATCCCTTTTTGTTTAAAAACTCAACGGCCGTACCCATGCCTATATTAAGTTCTTTAATAGCTTTAATTAAAATGATTGGTTTGTCGTCTGACATTTAGCTCCTGTTATTTTTATAATAATACAAAAGTAGTGTTTATTTGGCAATTACACCACTTATTCAAATTCTGACTGTAAAATCTGAACCACTTCTTTAATGGTCTCTTCTTCTAAGTCGGTGCGTTTTACCAAATCTTCCACTGTAAGTGCCAAAACACTCTTAGCAGTATCGCACCCGATAGCCTTTAATTCATCGATAATCCAGCTATCAATCTCATCTGAGAATTCTTCCAAATCCACATCCTCGTCGCTTTCTTCACCTGCTTCACGGTATACATCAATTTCGTAACCGGTTAATTTACCAGCTAGTTTAATGTTATGTCCGCCACGTCCAATGGCCAATGAAACCTGATCTGGTTTTAAGTAAACCGATGCGTGTTTAGTTTCATCATCCAATTTAATAGAAGTGATTTTAGCCGGGCTCAAAGCACGGGTAATATATAATGAGATATTATTAGTGAAGTTAATCACATCAATATTTTCGTTTTTCAACTCCCTAACGATTCCGTGAATACGTGATCCTTTCATACCCACACATGCTCCAACCGGATCTATACGGTCATCGTAAGATTCAACTGCAACTTTAGCACGTTCTCCTGGTTCACGAACAATTTTCTTAATGGTAATTAAACCGTCGAAAATTTCCGGAACTTCCTGTTCGAACAGGCGTTGTAAAAATTCTGGTGCCGTTCTCGAAATAATAATCTTCGGGTTAGCATTGATCATTTCTACTTTAGAGATTACTGCTCTTACAGAATCGCCTTTTTTGAAATAATCAGCAGGAATCTGCTCGGTTTTAGGCATTAAAAGTTCGTTACCTTCATCATCTAAAACCAAAGTTTCTTTCTTCCAAACCTGATAAACCTCGCCGGTTACAATTTCACCAACGCGATCTTTATATTTTTTGAAAATTTCATCCTTTTCTAATTCCAATACTTTAGAAACAAGTGTTTGGCGTGCGGCTAAAATCGCTCTGCGACCGAAGCTTTCCAGCGTGATCTGTTCAATATAGTCATCACCAACTTCTAAAGTTGGGTCAAGTTTGTGTACATCAGCAAGTTCGATCTCTAAATCATCATCCTCAGAAAATCCATCTTCCATCACTTTTCTCGTTCTCCAGATCTCCAAATCCCCATTATCAGGATTCACAATCACATCACAGTTTTCGTCTGTTCCGTATTTTTTACGCAACATGCTACGAAAAACTTCTTCCAGCACACTGATCACTGTTGGGCGATCTATATTTTTGAAATCTTTAAACTCTTGAAAAGAGTCGATCAAATTAATTGTTGTAGTACTCATTCTTACTTAAATGAAATTAACACACTTGTTTCTAATATATCATTAAACGGAACATCTGTTTGTTTTGCTACCGCTTTTTTCCCTTTTTCTTTAACCGATTCTTCAATCAGCAGATTATCCTCTGTAACCGCCAGCAGTTTTCCTTCCTTTTTTAATCCTTCTTTCAACTTAATGCTTACCGTACGACCAACATTTTTATTGTACTGACGGATTAATTTTAAAGGCTCGCCAACACCCGGCGAAGAAACTTCTAAATTATAAGCCTGTTCTATTGTATTTTCCTCTTCGAGATGAAAACCAACATGCCTGCTTATGGCTACACAATCCTGTATGCTAATACCTTCGTCGCCATCAACATGAATAATCAATTTATTGTTTGGCAACATTTTCACTTCAACCAAAAACAGTTCTGGCCGATCTGCAATTTTTTCCTCTACGAGGGCTGCAACTCTCTTTTCTACCTGCATATTTTAACCTGATTTCATAGAAAAAGGGGACATTGTCCCCTTCTCTTTTCTTCGATTACGATGCAAATGTAGTAATTTTTTATAAAAAATCAAACACCGGCACTAATTATTATGCTGATTATTACCGTTTAAGTGTTTGTTGCTGTGCTTTTAAATTCTGATTACCCTTACCCAGAATCAGATCTCCAACGGTTGCAAATTTTACGCCAATGTAACTTTCTACCAGATATTCTTTACCCCTTAGAAAAGGCTGATCGGGACTAAATACAAGTGAATCGCCTTTTATTTCAATCTTTCCAGGCACCTCCTGCTCATCCTGAATACTATCCTTATCACCTGGCTTTATCAAAACAGACATCATGTTAATTGTATCTGCTTTGTTGTGATAAGCATTTTTAACCTGCAAGAGACTTGCTTCATCAATATTTTTAATGATGATTGAAGTACTATCTCTTGAAAACTTAATGACAGGTTTATTGTTTCTATTCGAACATGAAAATGCGGATATGGAAACCCAAACGATAACCGAACATGTAAAATAGCGTTTAAACATTTACAAAAATAACAATTATGAGATTTATTATCGAAATCCTGTTAACAGGACTAGCATTTTTTATAGGCGCAAAACTGGTGCCGGGCGTCAGTATTGACGGCTTCGGAAATGCAATTATTGCTTCTGTGCTTATTGCGCTTGCAAATGCAACAATCGGATTCATCCTAAGGCTACTAACTTTCCCAATCAATTTTCTAACCTTAGGATTAGTATCATTTATCATCACCGTGTTAATGATTTTACTGGTTGATAATATGATGACTTCTTTTAACACTTCAGGCTTTATCGCTGCAGCATTTCTAGCGATAGTTGTTGCTTTGATTAAAGCGATATTTAGTGCGGTTGCCGGAGAGAAAGAATAAGTTGGAAGTTTTGAGTGGGGAGTTTGGACGAGTGACTCCAAACTCCCAAGCTCAAAACTAACGAATAACTTCTCTCGATATCACCATTTTCTGGATCTCAGACGTACCTTCATAAATCTGGGTAATTTTAGCGTCGCGCATTAATCTTTCTACGTGATATTCTTTAACGAAACCATAACCACCGTGAACCTGTACCGCTTCTACTGTTACATCCATAGCTACTTTCGAAGCAAACAGCTTAGCCATGGAGCCCGCCTGGGTATAAGGTAATCCCTGATCTTTTAGCCAGGCAGCCTTGTAAACCAACAGTCTTGCTGCTTCAATCTGCGTCGCCATATCTGCCAGTTTAAAAGCAATAGCCTGATGCTCAACAATCGGTTTCCCGAACGATTTACGTTCTTTAGCATACTGCGTTGCCAGCTCGAAAGCACCTTGTGCAATACCCAAAGCCTGGGCTGCAATACCAATCCTGCCCCCCTCTAACGTCTTCATTGCAAATTTGAACCCGAAACCATCTTCGCCAATCCTATTTTCTTTTGGCACTTTCACATCGTTAAACATTAACGAATGGGTATCGGAGCCACGGATGCCCAGTTTATTTTCTTTTGGCCCAACGGTAAAACCTTCCATTCCTTTTTCTACAATAAAAGCGTTTATGCCTTTGTGTTTTAACTCAGGATGGGTTTGTGCAATAACCAGGTAAGTTGATGCAGTACCTCCGTTGGTAATCCAGTTTTTGGTACCGTTAAGCAGATAGTAATCTCCTTTATCTTCAGCTGTGGTACGTTGCGAGGTAGCATCAGACCCTGCTTCGGGTTCTGACAAACAAAATGCACCTATTTTTTCTCCGGCAGCCAGTGGCTTTAAATATTTTTCCTTTTGGGCTTCACTGCCATAGGCTTCTAATCCGTAACAAACCAATGAGTTATTTACCGAAACCACTACAGATGCAGACGCATCTATTTTAGAAAGCTCTTCCATTACCAGAACGTAAGAAATGGCATCAAGTCCGCTTCCATTATATTTTTCGCTCACCATCATCCCCAGGAAACCAAGTTCTCCGAGTTTTTTTACCTGCTCGGCCGGAAATTTCTGGTGTTCGTCTCTTTCAATTACGCCAGGCTTTAATTCTTGCTGCGCAAAATCGCGGGCAGCTTGCTGAATCATTAATTGTTCTTCACTTAATTCAAAATGCATAACATTTATGTATAAAAGGTTAGTAAATCAAATGTAGCATTTCTGATTGATATTACTATGGCTGCATAGTAATTTATTTTTAAATCCGTTGGCTGTTGTAATGGTATATTTAGTGCAGCCTATTGCTTTAACCAGCTGTTTCGTTTATTTTTTTGGAAAGCAAGATCAGTAACTCTCGGGCTCCGATAGCCGCGCCCTTTGCTTTATCCGGCGAAACTTGTGAAACGAGCATGCACACAAAAAAAACAAAAGAATAGTGCATAAACCGGGATAAAGCTGTCGCTCTGGTTTATTAACAAACCACGAAGTGCTCATGAATGTTACTAAATAAAAAAACACCTATGAATAATCGTAATGCAGTAAGCCTTAAGATTCCCGCCTGCGCGGGAATGACGATCATTCTATGAAATCTGTAAACTGAGGCGGAGCCGAAGGAGAACCAAAAGATACAGCGGACAGCATGTTAAAACGCCAACAAAAAAAGAATTATTTAGTTTCTTTCTTAGTCAGGATCAAGAACAAACTTAAACTCCCTAAAACTAAAATTAATAAAACCTGTGAGGAGTGAATAATGGTTGAATAAGCCAAGCCATCTTTAAAGGAAATGGAATAAAGCAACAATGATTGGGCAACCATCCAGTGGAAAACGCCAATACCGCCCTGGACAGGGGCAGCCATGGCAAAACCAGAAAATACAATTGCTGTAAATGCAGCATTAAAATGTAATTCGGAAGTAGCCTGTATCGAAGAAAAAGCAAAATACATGGAAAGTAAATAGAAAAACCAAATACCCAGAGTATAGGCTAAAAACAATCCTTTTTGTTTCAGCTTACTGTACGAACCAAATCCCTGGCGGAGGTTTACAAAAATGCGCAGGAATTTTTTGCTGAATTTTTGACGGAGAAAATAGACTGCAATGGCAATGAACAGAAATATAACGACACTAAAACCAACTAACCACCAATAGTTAACCGCACTTAATTTTTTAGCGAGATTGAGATATACGGCTTGATAAAGAAAATCGGCTACAATATTATATTGAAAGATCAGCATTGCCAAACTGGTCAAAAAAAGCATTACTACATCAAACAGCCGCTCCGTAATTACGGTTCCAATAGAAGCAAACATGGGCACCTTTGCGGCTTTGTGAACAACTGAACAGCGACCAATTTCCCCAAAACGGGGCAAAGCAAGATTGGCGAGATACCCGATCATTACGGCGTGATACGCATGCCAAAAGCTCACATTGTAATGGATAGACCGATATAACATCTGCCAGCGCAAAGCGCGTAACACATGGGCAATTAAAACAGCAATGACAGAAATAATGACCCAACAGTAATTAGCTGTTTTAATTTCCTGCCAAATCTTTTCTAAATCCTGACCCCGAAAAGCTAAAAACAAGACGCCTATCCCTATTAAAAACAGGATGATAAATTTTAGCGCTGTTTTGAGGTCAAATGTCACAAGCGTTATTTTAGCAAATGATTATTATCGTCAGGAAAAACCAGTATTGGATTATATTTTTTGGCATCTTCTATTGGCAGTGAGCCGTATGACATGATGATCAGCACATCACCTAACTGAGCCAAACGGGCTGTGGCGCCATTTAAGCAAATGGTTCCGGTTCCGCGTTCGCCTTTAATTACATAGGTTTCGAAACGTGCACCATTATTATTATTTACAATCTGCACCTTTTCATTTGCAATAATGTTAGCTGCATCCATCAAATCCTCATCTATCGTAATACTGCCTACATAATTCAATTCGGCTTGTGTTACCCTAACACGGTGTATTTTCGATTTTAATATTGTGATAACCATTTGGCAAAGTTAGCAATCAGTTTGGAGTTTTAAATAATAGATAATGTAATATGGGAAATGGATGATGGTTTATAGCTGGTAAGCTTCGTGAGCTGTTCATTAACCATACAACTCTTCCATCTTACCTCCTCCGTTCTCCCTCACTTTATAATCATATTGTCAATCAATCTCGTTGATCCTACTTTTGCAGCAATCAGGGCAACTAAGTTATTTTCGTCTTTTGATTTAGCCGGCTCGAGTGTATCGCCGTTGGCAATGGTAAAATAATCAAGTTCTACACCATCTATATTCTCATAAAATGCTTTTGCGCGATCCACCAATTCCGCAAGTGAATAATCATCAAAATGATCCATAACGAACTGCAGCGATTTACTCAGCACGAGCGAATGTGCGCGTTCACTTTGTGATAAATGGATATTCCGACTGCTCATGGCTAAACCATCTTCCTCGCGGATAATGGGACAGGTGATAATGGTTATGGGCAATTTAAAATAAGCCAGCATATTTTTGATCATCAGTACCTGCTGAAAATCTTTCTGTCCGAACATAGCCACATCAGGTTCAACAGCATCAAATAGTTTTTTAACAATCTGCGTTACCCCCTGGTAATGGCCTTTTCTAAAGGCGCCTTCCAACAGAAATTCGGCATGACCTAAATCGATGTGCCATGCCTCATCAGCTCCCGTTGGATACATTTCCTCCACATTAGGCATAAACACAGCGTTACAACCGGCATCGGCCAGCATGGCCAGATCATGCTCAATAGGGCGTGGGTATTTTTCTAAATCTTTAGGATCGGTAAACTGAGTAGGGTTTACAAAAATACTGCAGATAATGATATCAGCATTTTGCTGGGCCAGTTTTATCAATGAGATATGGCCATTATGCAGAGCACCCATAGTGGGCACTAATGCTATTTTTTTAGCTGATGCTTTTAATGGCTTTAAAAAAGCCTTAAGCGCTGCTTTGGTTTTAAATATTTCCAATTTGGACAATCTAAATTAAAGCCGTAAAGGTGTAAATTAATCTAAATGAAACCAAACAAATGCTTGCTATATTGATAAATAGTATTATTATGCTTACCTTTGCAGCTCATTATCTTTTATTTAACTTAATATTTTCCTAAAATATGGAGATGGCAAAAACGAAGCTGCTGATTGTTACACACGAGATGTCGCCTTTCCTCGAGCTTACTAAAATTTCTGAAATTACACGCCAATTGCCACAGGCTATGCAAGAAAAAGGATTCGAAATCCGCATCTTGATGCCAAAATTCGGTAATATCAACGAAAGAAGAAATCGTTTACACGAAGTAATACGCTTATCGGGAATGAACATCATTATTGATGACAATGATAATCCCTTAATCATTAAAGTAGCCTCCATCCCAGCTGCACGCATGCAGGTTTATTTCTTAGACAACGAAGAATATTTCCAGCGTAAACAGGTATTTAGAGATGCCAGCGGAAAATTCTTTGATGACAACGATGAACGCACCATTTTCTTCTGCAAAGGTGCATTAGAAACGGTTAAAAAATTAGGTTGGGCACCAGATATCGTTCACTGCCACGGCTGGATGAGTGCTCTGGTTCCGGCTTATATTAAAACTACCTACAAAAACGATCCTACATTTAAAAATTCTAAAGTAGTGTATTCTGTTTATGAGGATGGCTTTACAGAGAAACTGAATGCCAGTTTTGCTGGTAAAGCTGTAATGGCTAACATGACTGAAGATGACACCAAAGCATTTTTGCCATCTGATTGCGACAGTATGCACATTGGCGCCATAACGCACTCAGACGCAGTGGTTTTAGGAGACGAGAACCTGAGCAAAGATGTGTTAAAATTTGTTAAAGATTCCAATAAGCCAACATTAGCTTTTAACTTAACCGAGAATTTTGAAAACTTCTATAGTTTTTATGAAGAAATTTCAAATGATGAATTGGTTTCAGTAGCTTAATCAGGTATTATTATTTTAAATATGAAATTTACAAAACAAGACTTATTAACCCTGTTGATAAGTCTTTTTCTTTTTGCATCGTGTAAAAACCCAGATGGTGTTGGTTTAGATGTGGATCCAAATACTGCTATTACCGGAACTTTGGTGGTATCTCCTGTTACCACGCAATTAGTAAAGGAAACGGCAGCGAATACTTCAGGATTAAACCGTTATCCTTTAGGTTATATGACTGATCCTGTTTTTGGTAAAACAGAGGCGGGTATAGCGATGACAGTTTACCCGGTAAGCAACAGTTATGATTTTGGAACCGCCCCCCAGCTTGATTCAGCCGTTTTAGTATTAAAATTCGATGAATCGAGCACGGTGACCAAATTTTATGGCGATACTACTAATTCTAAATATAGTATAGATGTATTTCAATTGGCTAATAAGGTAACCAGTTATCAAAGTTCTGATGTTCAAGCCATCAACAATACCTTATTAGGAAATTTTACAGGCAAACTGGCGCCGAATACCAAAACAAAGGTATATGATATCGTTACCGGCAAAGCCGATACTTTAAAAACAGTTCCTGCGCAGATTAGAATACCTTTAAACAAGGCATTTATACAAAACGCTATACTTAATCAGGGTACGGCAGGAACTTCAACCGATACTAAGTTTATAGAATCTTTTAAAGGTTTGTATGCACAGATCAGTAAAACTTCTTCTACAGGTGCTGGTGGGATTGCATTTTTTAACTTTTCGGGAACTGATTCTTACCTGCAACTGGTTTGGAAAAAAACGAATACTTCCAATGGCGTAGACACTGCAACTGTAAATTTCCCTATCGGAAAACTGGTTTCAAACGGTAACGGTGGTTCTGCAATTTCTGGAGTAGCGGCCAATATTAAACACGATTACACTGGTACAGAAGTACAAAAGCAAATTGATGTTCCTACTCCAGCTGATCCAACCCAACAATATAGTGTAACTTATTTACAAGGTTTAGCTGGTGTAAAAACAAAATTAAAGTTTCCTGAATTAACAAACTTTACCAGTACTTACGGAAAGGCAGTAATCAATAAAGCAGAGTTAGTTGTAGAGATTGGTGAGAGTGCGCCAGCATATCCTTTTAATGCTGCACAGCGACTTTCTTTATATCGCTGGGATATTGCGCAGCAACCTGCATATATACCTGATTATACAACATTTTCTGGCAATGCTTCTGGCGGTGCGGCACTTTTTGGCGGCTATTTCGATTCGTTAAAAAAACGCTATATCTTTATTGTAACCAGTTATGTGCAAAGTTTAATTGATAAAAACATGGAAGATTACGGCACTTTCCTGGCGCCTACATCTTATACTGATTTTCAGAATGTTCCAAGTGCCACATCTGCCGAACGATCGGTTATAGGTGCTGGCAGCACAACTGCAAATAAGATAAAACTAAATATTTACTACACTAAGATTAATTAATGATTTTAGTGAGGTCAATAAGAAACTCCTGCCCATAAACCGGCAGGAGTTTTTTGTTATAGATCAAAATAAACGCATAAAAAAAAGCCACCTCTCATCAGGCAGCTTTTTCAAAATTACTTTAAACGCTTAATTAAAACGGAAGATCGCCATTTTCATCTGATGGACCGATTGTAAATTCATCATCAATTTTAGTTTCAGTGTTTTGATGAGCCGGTGTTGTTGGACTTTGTTCAAAATCGCTTTTTCTGCCCAACATGGTAAAGTTCTCGGCCACAATTTCAGTTACGTACTTTTTAACCTTTTCTTTATCTTCAAAGGATCTTGTTCTTAGTTTGCCCTCTATGTAAACCAGTTTTCCTTTCTGTAGGTATTTGGAAGCTACCTCGGCCAATCCGCGCCATAATACAATATTGTGCCACTCTGTTTGCTCTACTCTCTTCCCGTCTTTGTTGTATGTTTCCGAAGTGGCTAATGGAAAGCTGGCAACTGTTACGCCACCATCTAAATGCCGCACTTCAGGGTCTTTGCCTAAGTGGCCTACTAAAATAACTTTGTTAATCCCAGACATAAATATTTTTTGGTTAGTTGTTTTCTTTTTGCAATGCACTGAATAAGATGGTTAGTTATTCCATTTTATCCTGGTAAAAATATTCCTGAACAAAATCATGGATTACTTTTGGTTGCGGTAACTCATCTAATTTACTTAAAGAAACCCAATTAAGTTCCTTTTGTTTATTAAAGTTAAATATATAATTTTTTAATGCAAAAAATTGTATATGGATTATTTGGTGAGTTAAAACATGCTTTTTAGCACTTATAAAGCTAAAATCAACCTCATTCCCAAATACAGATTTTACCTGGTCGATGAATGATGAATCGTTCCACTCATATTTCGCAGTTGTTTCTACACTCGGGAAATCATATAAATGCTGCCATATATCTCCTGCCTGCCGCTCCCTCATTAATACTTTCTCCTCTTCAAAACAAATAAAATAATTAATGTATCGATGTTTCTGTTCGGCTTTACGGATTTTAACAGGTAGCACATTCACCAGACTGTTGTTAAAGGCATAACAATGTTGATTGAGCGGACAAATAGCGCAATTCGGCGATTTTGGCTTACACTGCAAGGCCCCAAACTCCATAATGGCCTGATTGTATAGGGCAGGGTCTTCTTTATATAGCAAATCGTTGGCTAATGCATAAAACTCTTTTTTACCGGCAGGGCTATTTATTGGGGTCGCTAAACCATAAAACCTGGAGAGTACCCTAAATACATTTCCATCTACTACGGCCCGTGCTTCACCTGATGAAAATGAAGAGATTGCAGCAGCGGTATACTCACCAATTCCTTTCAGTTTTATGAGTTCATCATGCAGGTTTGGGAAGATTCCATCATAATCTTTCACCACAATCTGGGCAGTTGCATGCATATTCCTTCCTCTTGAATAATAACCCAGGCCCTGCCAAAGCTTCAAAACTTTGACCTCGGTAGCACTTGCAAAATCTGTAACTGTAGGGAAGTTTTCTAAAAACCGATTGAAGTACGGAAGACCCTGCTCTACTCTTGTTTGTTGTAAAATAACCTCTGATAACCAGATGGTATAAGCATCATTGGTGTGTCTCCAGGGTAAATCTCTTTTGTTGGTCAGGTACCAATTGATGAGTTCATTTTGAAATGTCATTACTGCAAATTACGGTCTATTTATCCAATTAAAAAAAAACTTGCAATTGCCTGATAAGTCTGCCGATAAAAAAATCATCTTTTATTTCCCTATCTCATTAAAAAGCAATACTTTTGCAACCCCAAAACAGTAGTAATATTAAAACATAATATATAATAAATAATAAAATATGACTAAGGCAGATATTATTTCAGAAATATCAACAAAAACCGGAATTGAGAAGGTTGATGTACAGGAAACAGTGGAGGCATTTTTCAAGGTTATCAAAACCAGCATGATCGGCGGTGAAAATGTATACGTTAGAGGCTTCGGGAGCTTTGTTGTTAAAAAGAGAGCGCAAAAAACTGCGAGAAATATCTCAAAAAACACTGCTATAATCATCCCAGAACACTTTGTTCCTAGCTTTAAACCAGCAAAAGTATTTGTTGATAAAGTAAAAAGTAACTCAAAAAAAATTAAAGTAGAAGCCTAAGTCTTAATATATGAATAGCAACATCAGATCAAAACAAACCATTGTTATTGGAGCGATTGTATTGCTTGTTGCGTTCTTATTTACAAGAGACATTAAGGGTTTAGTTAAACCAACTGAAGAAAATGGAAAAATGCCTTCGAGTGGCCCAATGGCCGGAGCAGCTTCTCCATCATCAACATCGGTATTAAACCTCGAAACTTCATCCACTGCTGCAAAAAATGTGATCAATAAGAATTTGGCTACAGACATTACAGCTTTGGAAAACAGCTACAAAGGCGCAAATGGCGCAGAAAAGATTCAACTTGCCAAACAACTGGCTCAGAAATGGGACGATGTTGAACAAATTACTCCATCTGCCTTATATTTAGAAGTTGTAGCCGAAGGCGAACCATCAACAAAATCGTGGTTAGCTGCCGGAAATCAATTTATAAAAGCTTTTGAAAGCACACAAGACAGCCTGGCACAGCCTGCTTTATTGCAGAAAGCCAATATGTCTTACAAAAATGCATTAGAGAAAGACTCTACAAACATTGAAGCTAAAACAGGCTTAGGTGTAACAATAGTAAATGGCTTGGGCGCACCAATGCAAGGTATTGCAATGTTGCTGGAAGTTGTGGCTAAAGAACCTAAAAATGTGAAGGCTAATATGAATTTAGGATTATTCTCGATAAAATCAGGTCAGTTTGACAAAGCAATTCCTCGTTTTAACACCGTAATTGCCGCATCACCTACACCTGAAGCCTATTTTTACTTAGGAACAGCTTTAGAAAATTTAGGCAGAAATAAAGAAGCAGTAAATGCTTACCTATCAAGCAAAAAATTAGCGGCTAACCCAACCTTATCTTCATTCATTGATAAGAAGGTGGCTGAACTAAAGAATAAAAATTAATTAACAGATTAATAAAAACATTTAAAACTTAAAACTATGCCAAGCGGTAAAAAAAGAAAGAGACATAAAATGGCTACCCACAAACGTAAAAAACGTTTAAGAAAAAACAGACATAAGAAAAAATAGTTTCTTATTTTGATTAAGCCAGTTAAACCTCATAGTAAACACTATGAGGTTTAAACAATTTATATGATTTTTTTAATTATATAGGTTTTTGGCTACGTCAGTGTTTTATTTACTATCCATTTGTTAATAGGCGAAAGCCTTAAATCTGTAGCTGTTGGTAAAAGAATTAATTATCAATTCGACTCCTGCCGGAGTTACCATAGCGTTGATTGAAGACAAACAACTTGTTGAGCTTCACAAAGAACAAATCAATATTAATTACGCCGTAGGCGATATTTATTTAGGCCGCATTAAAAAAATTATGCCCGGTCTGAATGCTGCTTTCGTGGATGTTGGTTATGAGAAAGATGCATTTTTGCATTACTTTGATTTGGGCCCTCAGGTGCAATCTTTAATTAAGCTAACGAAGATCAAGCGTAATGGCTCGGTTACAGGCACGTTATTAGATAATTTAAAGCTGGAAGCCGATATTAATAAGGCAGGCAAAATTTCTGACGTGCTCAGTAAAAACATGCTCCTACCTGTACAAATTGCCAAAGAACCAATTTCTACAAAAGGTCCGCGTTTAAGTTCCGACATTTCGATTGCCGGCAGGTATGTGGTACTGGTGCCATTCTCCAATACCATATCCGTATCAAAAAAAATTAAAAGTAATACCGAGCGTAATCGTTTAAAAAAGATTATCGAAAGTATTAAACCTCAAAATTTTGGGGTGATTATCAGAACCGTTTCTGAAGGCAGAGGAGTTGCCGAAATGCAAAAAGATCTTTTGGATTTGATTGCTAAATGGGAGAACTTCATTAAAAAAATGCCATCTACCGAACCCTCAAAAAGAGTTTGGGGTGAAATGGACAGATCATCAACGTTAATCCGTGATATTCTGAACCCTGATTTTACAAACGTTTACGTTAGTACGCCTGATCTGTACGATGATATCCGTTCTTATGTTCACGATATTTCTCCTGAAATGGAAAAAATCGTTAAACTTTACAAACAGAAAGAACCGATCTTCGATCATTTCGGTATAGAAAAGCAGATTAAAAATGCTTTCGGAAAAACTGTAAACTTACCAGGTGGTGCTTACCTTGTTGTTGAGCACACTGAAGCACTCCACGTAATAGACGTGAACAGTGGAAACCGTACTGCCAGTAAAGAAAATCAGGAAGAGAATGCTTTACAGGTAAACAAAGAGGCGGCTAAAGAAATTGCCCGTCAACTGCGCTTGCGCGATATGGGCGGTATTGTGGTCATCGATTTTATCGATATGCACAAACCAACAAACCGTAAAATACTATTCGATTATTTGCGTGAGCTGATGTTATTGGATAGAGCTAAACATACCATTTTGCCTCCAAGCAAATTTGGTTTGGTACAAATTACCAGACAACGTGTTCGTCCGGAAATGAATATTGTTACGGTAGAGAAATGCCCGGCCTGCGATGGGACCGGAGAAATTAAAGCGAGTATCGTTTTAATGGATGATATTGAGAACAACCTTAATTATATTTTAAGAGAGCAGAATGAAAAAGGCGTAACACTCTGTGTACATCCTTATATTGAAGCTTATATTACTAAAGGTATTTTCAACCTTCAACGCCGCTGGTTCTTTAAGTATGGCCAGTGGATTAAAGTGAAAGCGCAATCATCGTATCATTTAACTGAGTTTCACTTTATCTCTGCGAAAGACGAAGAGATTAAATTGTAGCTTAAAAAATTAACTGAAAGCCTGGATCCTAATCCGGGCTTTTTTGTTTAAATATTTTCGCTAGTCGGGATTTGTAATCCCGATTTTAGAACAAAAGATTCTAATTTTGGATTGCAAATCCATAAACTATACGTCCGAGATTATAAATCTCGGCCAGCGGTATCCAAACCTCAATGAGAAAGATTAAATTCGTAATCTAAAATTTTAATCAATTGGCAAAATCTAAAACCGCATATTTCTGTCAGAGCTGTGGCTACGAATCGGCAAAATGGCTGGGTAAATGCCCTTCCTGCAATCAATGGAATACCTTTGTAGAAGAAATTGTAGAAAAAAGTCCGGCATCGGTTCCTACCTGGAAAAGTGATACAGCCAGTCGCAAACTTAGCAAGCCTAGCAAGGTTAATGAAATACAATCATCAATTGAGCGTAGGATATTAACCGGTGATAAAGAATTGGATCGGGTATTGGGTGGCGGCCTGGTAGAAGGATCGTTGGTATTAATTGGTGGTGAACCAGGCATTGGCAAATCGACCCTGATGCTACAATTGGCCCTAAATTTAAAAGGCAAAAAACTACTTTATATTTCTGGCGAAGAGAGCGAACAACAGATAAAAATGCGGGCGGAAAGGATTCAGGAAAGTCCATCGTCCAACTGTTACATCTTAACAGAGACGTCAACGCAAAACATCTTTAAACAGATCGAGATTTTAGAACCTGAAATTTTAGTAGTCGATTCTATTCAAACGCTCCATTCGGCCCATATCGATTCTACCCCTGGCAGCGTATCGCAGGTAAGAGAATGTACTGCAGAACTATTACGTTTTGCAAAAGAAACGGGCGTACCAGTATTCCTGATTGGCCACATTACTAAAGATGGCGCTATAGCAGGACCTAAAATACTGGAACACATGGTGGATACTGTTTTGCAGTTTGAAGGCGACAGGCATCATGTTTATCGTATCCTGAGGTCGATTAAAAACCGATTTGGCGCGGCTGCAGAACTGGGCATTTACGAAATGCAGGGCAGTGGTTTAAGGGAAGTTTCCAATCCTTCTGAGATTTTATTATCGCAGCGCGATGAAGAGCTGAGTGGAATAGCCGTAGCAGCCACATTAGAAGGTGCCAGGCCGATGTTGATTGAAACACAGGCTTTGGTAAGTTCGGCAGCATATGGAACCCCACAACGCTCTGCAACCGGTTTTGACACCAAAAGGATGAATATGCTTTTAGCAGTTTTAGAAAAACGCTGTGGTTTTAGGTTAAGCACACAAGATGTTTTCCTGAATATTGCCGGAGGAATCAGGGTAGAAGATCCTGCCATTGACCTGGCGGTATTGATTGCCATTATATCGTCTCATCAGGATATTTCCATTTCGTCGAAAAATTGTTTTGCTGCAGAGGTAGGTCTATCAGGAGAAATTAGAGCGGTAAACAGAATCGAACAACGTATTGCGGAAGCAGACAAACTGGGTTTCGAAACCATTTACATCTCTAAATACAATTTGAAAGGTATTTCGTTAGAAAAATACAGCCTTGAGATTAAAGCTGTAAGTAAAATAGAAGAAGTATTCAGTCTTGTTTTTGGGTAAATATCAAGGTGTGGAAATAACGCAACAATATTCCTCAAAAAGGAGATAATTTTCCACATTCTATAATAATATTAACGACCAAGGGCTACAAATAAAAACAAAATAACAAATTGAATATAAGAATGTTAGCAGCAATTTAAATAAAAACTAAAGTTTTGGTTTTACGTTTGCCTAAAAAAATAAGATAAGTAAATCATAGCATTTGATTTACATAATATTAGGGATGATTTTCCTCGCTAACGGATGTTAGCGGGGCTTTTTTTTATTTTCCATATTTAGAAAAAATTTAGATAAATTTGATCAGACCATAACCAAATCAGTTATAAAATCATGAAAAAGATTATTCTAAGCTTAAGTTTTTGCCTATTTACAGCACTTTCATTTGCTCAAGCGGCATATAGTGGCCAAAAATTTGGAGAAGAAGTTCAACCAGGTGATGTAAAACCCGCTGCTAAGATGGAAGCTGCCATGGGCGACAAAAAAACAGTTGACATGAAAATTGAAGGCAAAGTTGTAGATGTGTGTAAGAAAAAAGGCTGCTGGATGACATTAGAAATGCCAAATGGTGATCCTATGCGGGTAACTTTTAAAGATTACGCTTTCTTTATGCCAATGGATATTGTAGGCAAAAAAGTGGTTTTGGATGGCTTAGCGAAGAAACAGACCATTTCTGTAGAAACTTTACGCCATTATGCTGAAGACGCTAAAAAATCTCCTGACGAAGTTGCTAAAATTACTGACCCTAAAAAGGAACTGGCTTTTGAAGCTAAAGGTGTAGTGATTTTGGATAAGTAAATCCCAGAATAAACATCGTAATATTCGTCATCCTGAACCGAGCCCTAGCGAGCGCACCGAAGATAATTTATGTCAGGGTATTAAAGATGCTGAAATAAATTCAGCATGACGGAACTGGAAAATGAAACAAAAAATAAACCCCGATGCAGATTCAGTATCGGGGTTTATCTTTTATTTCTTTCGGGCTATAAAACCCAGTTCCAGCCAAATTCATCAGGCGCTAAACCGTAACGGATATCGTTTAGTTTTTTAGCTATACCATTAGAAATATGTCTTGTTGATGGATCAGTCAGTTTATAGATCTGACCATTATACCCCATTTCGCCCACGTGTGTTACCGTAGCTGCAGTTCCGGCAGCAAAAGCTTCTGTTAAACTTCCGTTTTCTATCCCTTCAATTACTTCTTGAACAGAAACTCTGCGTTCTTCAACTTCTACTCCAGCCTCTTTAGCCAGTTTTATGATTGTATCACGTGTTACACCGTCTAAAACAGTACTGCGTACTGATGGTGTTACCAGTTTACCACTAATTACAAAAAGCAAGTTAGCTGTTCCAGCTTCTTCAATAAATTCATGGGTTACCGAATCGGTCCAGATCAATTGATCGTAACCTTCTTTTTTAGCTTGCTCGAAAGGGTATAACGAACGCGCATAATTTCCAGCTGTTTTGGCAAAGCCCACACCGCCTTCATCTGCACGTGTAAATTCAGTTTCGATTTTAACTTTTAATGCACTGCTGTAATATGGACCTGTTGGTGTAGTTAACAACACAAATTTATAGGTATCTGATGCTTTAACCCCCAAATAAGGATCCATTGCAAACATTACCGGACGGATATATAAAGCATAATCTTCCTGATCCGGCACCCACTTTTCATCAACATTGATCAGCGCAGCCAAACCCTGCATAAAAATTTCTTCAGGAACACCCGGCATCGACATCCTGGCTGCTGATTTGTTAAAACGTTCAAAGTTTTTATCTGCACGGAATACACTGATCTTTCCGCCAGGTTGACGATAAGCTTTTAATCCTTCAAAAATTGCCTGTCCGTAATGAAGTGCAGAAATTGCAGGACTTATTGGAATAGGGCCATAAGGGAGAATCTGTAAATTTTTCCATTCGCCATCTTCGTAATCAGCAGTAAACATGTGATCGGTAAAAACCTTTCCGAAAGGTAATTGGGAAAAATCAGTAACCGTTAATCGTGTTTGATCTGTTTTGGTGATTTTTATATCTAATGTCTCGGTCATAATATTGAATTTTGAATGAGTGATTTTTGAGTGAGTGAATGATATTGCATCATGCCATTCATTCATGCTGTCAATCTCCAATTCAATCATTAATTATTTTGCGCAAATTACGAAAAAACAGGCTTTTTTAATAGCTTTTTGCAATATTAATCTTTGTTTTTGAGTGTTTTAAGTACACTAAGCACCCACCCTTTACCCCATTCTTCCATCTGCTCATCTGTCCATAAAAATGGATAAAAGATTCGTTTCTGAAAACGCGGAGGCAGGTACTTTTGCCAGTTGGTTCCACCTGTTGCCGCAATATCAACCGGATCTTTCTCCAGATAACGTACAGCCGATTTATAATGCGATAAAGGCCATTCTACGTTAACATACAGATCAAGTTTACGTAATTCATCAGCAAGGGCAGAAACATCAGCTCCATTGGCTTGCAATTTATGGTAAAGCGCTGTAAAATTAGTTGAAGTGCGGTTTTTAGCCAATTGTAAAAACTGCGCTGCATATTTATTGATAAATTGCTTTAATGTTAAAGTTTGCTTACCTGAAGCCAGCTCGGTTGCACCGAATTTCCAATAAATGTTTTCGAATTGTTCATCTATGGTTGCATTCCTTAGCTCCTCACGTTTGGATTTGTCTACCAATCGGATAAAATCTGTAGCACAGATCTCGATCATCCGGTACTGGCCCGATTGAAATCCACTCGCAGGCAGTAACGACATACGGAATTTCAGGAATTGTTCTTTCTCCATACCATCAACCATCACCTCAAAAGAAGAGGTTAAGGCGTTGAAATAAGCATTGATCCGTTTAACCCTGGCAGTAAAGAATTCGACAGTTAAATTTTCATGCTCCGCAATCTGCCTGCATTCGTGCAATGCAAGCTTAAAATAAAGTTCGGTAATCTGGTGGTACATGATGAAAATCTCTTCATCAGGGATTGGTGTTTTAGGGCTCTGCAGGCTTAGCAAAGTATCTAAATGGATGTAATCCCAATAGGTCAGGAAATCAGCATACAAAAGCCCGTCAAGGTATGATGCCATATCCTGCCCCATTGCCGTATACTTTTCCTGCAACTGGTGTAGTTTGTCTTTTATTTCGGGTGTAAAATCCATGGTTTAAAGTTAGTTGCACAAAGGTGATAAAGATTTTGCAACAAATAACTAAATTTTATACATTTGAAACATGGCGATGGGGTACCGCCGAAACCGCCCAAACAGGCTGATGACTCCTACGATTTTTATCTAAAATTGAATTCAAATGCCTGTTAAAAAATTAACAGAAGGATTTCTTCTGTCTATCAAACACTTTATTAAACTCGACTTCGGATTACTCTTAATGAGTACTGGTAAGTGGCTGTTCATTTCTGCAATATTGGGTGGAATTATTGGCTCTGCCTCTGCCCTGTTTTTAGATACCCTAAACTGGGCAACAAATTATCGTGAACAACACCTTTGGATGATTGCCTTTTTGCCCATTGCAGGTATCATTATTGGTTTAGCCTACCATTATTGGGGTGCAAAGGTAGTTAAAGGAAACAACCTTTTGATCGAGGAATTACAATCGCCCAAAAATGTAATTCCGCTGATTATGGCTCCACTCATTTTTGCGGGTACGATTATTACCCATTTATTTGGCGGATCGGCTGGCAGAGAGGGCACAGCTGTACAAATAGGGGGAGCATTTGCTGACCAGTTTACAAAACTGTTCAAACTTAAAGCCAGAGACCGCAAAGTGATCCTCATCTGCGGGATTAGTGCCGGTTTTGCCTCTGTATTTGGCACACCTTTGGCAGGCGCCGTATTTGGATTGGAGGTTTTTGTGATTGGAAGTTTAACTTACAGTTCAATTCTTCCATCATTTATTACGGCAATAATTGCCGATTATGCCTGCAAGGCCTGGGGCGTTGGGCACACCCATTATTCGATAGCTGCCGTACCAGAAATAGATTCGATAAACCTATTGTTATCTGTAGGTGCGGGGATATTGTTTGGCCTTACCGCCAGAAGTTTTTCTACCTTAAATCACGCGTTATCCGGCCTTTTTGCCAAAATTAAATACCCACCACTACGACCGCTTATTGGCGGAGTAATTTTGGTCTCGATTATTTATCTGATGGGAAATACGCGATACATAGGTTTGGGGATTCCGGTTATTTCGGAAGCCTTTATCAAACAAGAAGCCTATTATACATTTGCAATTAAATTAGTTTTAACTGCCTTGACCCTGAGTGCAGGGTTTAAGGGCGGTGAGGTTACGCCGCTTTTTTTTATAGGGGCCACACTAGGTAGTTTTTTGAGTTTTTTTATTCCCTTACCGCTTAGCCTGTTGGCGGGCATGGGTTTCGTGGCAGTTTTTGCTGGGGCAGCGAATACCCCTTTGGCCTGTATTTTTATGGGAATAGAGTTATTTGGTGCGTCATCGGGAATTTATATTGCCCTGGCTTGCGTTACGGCGTACTTATTTTCTGGTCATACGGGGATTTATAAATCGCAGGCTATCGGTGCACCTAAGCATTTGTTGTTGAAGAGGCATCAGTTTTTGACATAGCGAAGAGTGTGGGGCTAGGGTGGCATCTTTGCCATTCTGAACGCAGTGAAGAATCTGTTACTCATATAGTACTAAAGTAAGATGCTTTATGAAGGCTCATAGAAGAAACGCAGAAATTCTTAGTTGCACTACCATGGACAGAATCCACTAGTTCGGTCGTCATTCTCGCGCATGCGGGAATCTTAATGCAACGTTTTAAGATTCCCAATCAAGTTGGGAATGACGATTTCTCGAGGGATATTACCTAATTTATTTTATCTGTCAATCATCTTGATTTTTAAACAATTTAATTATCCCTCAGAATGGCAGCATGCTATATGAAATTCTTTGAGACTAAGGGCAGTCTGAATGTTCATGAGAGAAATCTACAAATCAGATTTCTCGACTTCGTTCCATTCCGCTCGAAATGACGATATTTAGGTATCCCATCATCCCTTTTACATTTTACGTCTAGTACAAAACCCTAAACTTTATCGTTTGCTCGATCTTTTTAAGCGATTTAAACAACTGTTTATCGTACTGTGCATTGATATCCGTAATGGCATAGCCAATTTCTGGGTTGGTCATTAGAAACTGACTTACAATATTGATATCGTGTTTAGCAAAAACTGTATTGATTTTTGCCATAATACCCGGAACGTTTTTATGAATATGAATTAAACGGTGCGATTTATCAATTTTTGGCAATTGCAGATTTGGGAAATTGGCACTTAAATAGGTTGCACCAGTATTCATAAAATCAGCCACCCTTTTCGGGATAAAACTAATATTACGCGGGTTATTTTTGGGGTCATCAAAAACAACAATGCCCTGTGTGGTACATAAATTAAGATCTATTTTATTTTTGGCATTCCCTAAATAGCCAATAGTTTTTAGCTTAGCCGCATTTTTCAGCTGTTCTTTGCTTATTTTTTCACCATCGGCTAATACAATAATCCCTACGTCTTTTATGTATTTATCTTCAAATGAATCTTTATGCCTGATGGATAAGCCATCATTTTTAAGGATAGAAATCGCTAAAGGGTCAACATCCCCAATTACCAGGCAAAGAATTCTATTTTTAGGATAGGAAATGGCTCGTGGCAGATCATTTACATACAGAAACTCGTCGAAACTTGGTGTTACATGGTCTGCTTTGGAAACAATGCTTTCACGGGCAATATTCTCCGTAAATGCAAAAAACTTATTAATGATTCCGCTTTCACGCAGTTGGAAATCGGAATAACCATCACCTATACCAAATAACTCGCCTTCTAATTTTAAATGCTGCAGTAATTTTACTTTACCACCCTCTTCACTCAAAGGATTAGCATGATCATAATCTATAATTTTGCCATCGCCGGTGGTTACAAAAGTATTGGCGTAAATATTTTCCTTTTTAATATGGTACTGGCTTACAACCGGGGTAATAAATTCTTTAAAACCGCCTGAAACAATCAGTACTTCATCTGCATGTTTCTTAAAAAATTCGGCATTACGTGAAAAAGATGTAGATACCTTCTTTTTTAGATGTTTAATGAGCTGTTTTAAATGATCTTCATTCGCTTCGAGCAGTTTAACACGCTGTGCTAAACTTTCGGAGAAGGAAAGTTTTCCTTCCATGGCAAAATTGGTATAATCTTCAATTTTTTGGAAAATCGCTTCTTTATCTGGGTGGTTCTTTAGCGAAATCCGGGCAAGTTCATCAAGGGCTTCTACCTGTGTAAAGGTACTATCAAAATCAATGATGTAATAGGCTTTCTGTTTGGGCATTATTTTAAATGTTGGGTAATTTCTTTTATGCTTTCTGCAACTGGCTTAAAGGTAATGCCTGTTGCTGTTTTTACTTTATCATTATTGTAATAACTTAAGGTTAAACTGCTCTTTGCAGCATCCTTAGTGATGGAAGGCTGTTTACCGGTAAATATAGAAGCAAATTTAAGCGCCCTCCAGGCTATTCCAAGCATCCATGGTTTGGCTTCTTTTGTTGGCGCTTTAACACCAAAACCCTGAGCAATTTCGCTGAACAAATCTTTATAGTGATAATCATCAGCAGAAATGATATACCGCTCTCCTGAAACATCGGCATCCATTAAGAGGATCATCGCTTTGGCTACATCTTCAACATCCACAAAACCTGAAGCGCCATCAGTATAAAATGGAAAACCGCCTTTTACTAATTTAAAAATTGCCCCACTGCCTTCAAAACCCGCATTTTTACCAATAATTACCGATGGATTAACAATAATGGCATTTAATCCTTCAGTAATACCCCGCCAAACCTCCATCTCTCCTTCGTATTTAGATAAACCGTAAGCATGTGCTTTTGCATCATATTCCCAAAAATCTTTTTCGGTAATTTTATGACCCTTTTTTGCATTGCCCAGGGCAGCAACCGAACTAACGTGCAACAGCCTGCAATTATTTTCGGCACAAAGGTTAACAATGTTCGATGTACCTTCAATATTTACATGAAAAAGCTGTTTTTTATCTTTCGGGTTAAAGGATACAAATGCAGCACAATGGTAAACTTTAGTGATCCCGATAAAAGCATCTTCTAAAACAGCAGGTTCATTAATGTCTGCTTCAAACCATTCAATCAATGGAATATTTTCAATCAAAGCAGGAATTTTAGATTTTTCCCGCCTGAGCGCCCGAACAGCTAAACCCTTATCGGTTAACTGCTTAATTAATTCAGATCCTAAAAATCCAGTTCCTCCGGTTACCAGTATCATTTTATTTTTTTCGGGCTATATGTGGAAATACGCATTCAAAAATAGATATTTGAGCCGAGAGTTTTAAATATATGTCATTAACGGATTTCTTTTCCCCAATAAACCCAGATAGTTTTACGCCCAAACAAGGTTTTTTTACAAGTCAGTTAGGGCTAAAAGCGCAGATTTATACCGAATCGTTTCCCGATTTTGAGGAACACACCTACGATCTGGCGATTTTTGGGGTACTTGATGGAAGAGGCGCGGTTAACAACGAAGGTTGTGCCCTGGCCCCTGATTATTTCAGAGAGAAATTTTACAAACTGAATGAAGGTTCTTTTAACAGCAGGATTGTAGATTTAGGCAACATTAAACATGGTGCAACCATTGCAGATACTTACATCGCCATCAAAATGGTGGTTTCGGAACTCATTAAAAAAGACATTATCCCAGTTATTATTGGAGGCGGACAAGATCTAACCTACGGCCAATACCTGGGTTATGAAGATTTGGAGCAAAAAGTAGATCTGGTGATCATTGATAATCAATTTGATATTGGCGACGATGACCATGAAGGAATTGCCACCCGATCGGATTGTTATCTGAATAAGATTTTCTTACATCAACCCAACTACCTGTTCAATTTCAGCAATGTTGGTTATCAAACTTATTTCGTAAATCAAGAAAGTTTGAGCGTAATGGATAAATTATATTTTGATGTGCACCGTTTGGGTGAATTTGCCCAGGATATCACTTTAACAGAGCCGATAATCCGCAATGCCAACATGATCAGCTTTGATATTGGCGCTATCCGCTCTGCTGATGCCGCAGCAAATGCCAATACTACTCCAAACGGTTTTGATGGCGAAGAAGCCTGTCGTATTGCCCGATACGCGGGCATGAATGATAAGTTAACTTCAATAGGCTTTTACGAATTTAACCCGGCTTATGACAATAACGGACAAACGGCTTTCTTACTTGCCCAAATGGTATGGTATTTTGTAGATGGATATTACGCCCGTAAAAAGGATTTCCCGCTTACACCGAAATCGCAGTATATCATCTATAGAACCAGTTTAAAAGACGGTTCGGGAGAAATGACATTTGTTAAAAGTAAAAAATCAGACCGTTGGTGGATGCAGGTTCCTTATCCATCGGGCCAATCCAAAAACGAGCGTTATCATTTAGTACCCTGCCGATATGATGATTACCAGATTGCAGTAAATGGAGAAATGCCCGATTTATGGTGGAGAACCTATCAAAAGCTGAATTAGGCATTGTACAATTTCAAAGTTAAAACCGTGTAATTTCAAAGTGAAAGCTGTGTAATTTCAAAGTGGAATCCGTGTAATTTCAAAGTGGAATCCGTGTAATTTCAAAATTAAAGTCGTGTAATTTCAAAGTATCTGTTGTATGTACTCTCTTTTTTCGTAATTTTGAGCAAAATAACTTGCTATGCAACAATCAGTTAAAAGACATGTAAGAAAACATATTGATCAACAAAAAAGTAAATTTCCTATTATTGCACTTACCGGTCCAAGACAATCAGGAAAGACGACATTATTAAAGAATATATTTAGTAATTATAGGTATGTTTCACTTGAGAACCCGGACGTTAGGGCGTTTGCAACAGAAGACCCTAATGGCTTTTTAAGTGAATATAACGATAAGGTGATTTTTGACGAAGTGCAAAGAGTTCCATTACTTTTTTCTTACTTACAAGGCATAGTCGATGAATCTAAAATTATGGGGCAGTTTATTTTATCGGGCTCACAAAATTTCCATTTAATGCATGGCATCACACAAAGTCTAGCAGGTAGGGTAGCATTATTTAAACTTTTACCTTTTGATCTATCTGAACTTAAAGCAAACGACTTACTTCAATATTCATTTGCAGGGGCCTGTATTAAAGGTTGCTATCCTGCCATTTACGATCGTGACATAGAACCCAATGTATATTTCACCAATTATATACAAACCTATGTAGAAAAAGATGTAACCGAACTTTTAAATATTAAAGATCTACGCGCATTCAGAACTTTTATCGGTTTATGTGCCAACCAGGCCGGTCAGTTGCTTAATATAAGTGCACTAGCTAATGCCTGCAATATTTCACAGCCAACTGCAAAAAACTGGCTTTCTCTTTTAGAAAGCAGTTACATTATATACCTACTACAGCCATATCACGAAAACTTCAATAAACGTTTGATAAAAACACCAAAACTTTATTTTTACGATTCGGGGCTATTGTGCCATTTACTTAAAATTAAAACCAGCGAAGCGTTGTTAAGAAATAGGCTAAAAGGAAACATCTTTGAGAACATGGTAATTGCAGAATTCCAAAAACAAAATTATCATAACTACTTAAATAAAGAATATTACTTTTGGCAAGATAGCCATGCTAATGAAGTAGATCTGCTTCAACCAACAGATGAGGGCTTTAGTGTATTTGAAATTAAGGCTACGCAAACCGTTACTCCTGATCTTTTTAAAAATATAAATAAATTCGAGGTTACTGCAAGCCCTAAAAAAGTGGAAAAAACATTAATTTATGGAGGGTCAGAAAACCAAAAACGCAGCCAGTATAAAGTATTAAGCTGGCAATCGATAAAGTAGACACTTAGCCATTAAACAGTCTATCATAATTTTACACAGCTATTTACGTTTTAGCGATACAGATTTCTATATTTGAATAAGATTAAACTAATTCATGAAAAAAATATTATTATCAGCAATGGCTTTATTGCCACTTGCAGCATTAGCACAGAAGCCATTTACAGTTAGTGGCGACATAAAGGGCCTAAAAACCGGAGATAAAGTTTACCTGATTTATCAAACAGAAGGTAAAAGCATTACCGATTCAGCCATGGTAACAAAGGGTGCTTTTGCGTTTAAGGGAACGCTAGCAAGCCCTGCTCAAGGCGGTCTTTTTTTAAACAAAAATCCTTATGTAACCCGTCCGGCACAAGGTGAAAAATTAGATGGCTTATCACTTTATGTAGAGCCGGGAAATATAAAACTGGCTGCAGCAGATTCTTTAAAGAACGCAACAATTACAGGTTCTCCTGTTAATGATGATGCAAAGAAATTAAAAGCATTAACAAAACCGGTGGCAGATAAACTTGCCGCAATTAATGCGGAATATGCAGGTTATACACCGGAGCAAAAACAAGATAAGGCTGTTATGGAAGCTTTAGGTGCCCGTTATGAAAAAGAAGCTGCAGGAATGTCTCCATTATTGCTGCAATTTGCCAGCAACAACCCAAAATCATTTATAAGCTTAAATTCTATAAGCCAGGTGGCTTCAGATCCAGATCAGGCTAGCGCAGCAGAAAAAGTTTTTGAAACATTATCACCTGAGCTTAAAGTGAGTTACACCGGCAAAAAAATTGCTCAGATATTTGAAGCAGGAAGAAAAACCGCTGTAGGTGTAATGGCTATGGATTTTACACAGAATGATCCGGAAGGCAAACCCGTTAAATTATCTGATTTTAAAGGAAAGTACGTACTGGTAGATTTTTGGGCTTCGTGGTGTGGCCCATGCCGCCAGGAAAACCCAAATGTGGTAGCCGCTTACAACAAATTTAAAGATAAGGGTTTTACTGTTTTAGGCGTTTCTTTAGACCGTCCGGGTAAAAAAGATGCCTGGTTAAAAGCAATTGCTGATGACAAACTAACCTGGACACATGTTTCTGATCTAAAATTCTGGGATAACGAGGTTGCGCAAATGTATGGTATCCACTCCATTCCAGCTAATTTCTTGATTGATCCAACAGGCAAAATTGTCGCTAAAGACCTAAGAGAACAAACTTTACAAGATAAACTTCAAGAATTATTAGGGAGTAAATCAAAATAAAAAATCCGCATTAAAAGAGAAAGTCCCGGCTAAAAACCGGGACTTTCTCTTTAATAGCAAAATATTAACGTCAATTTGATTAAAATTTATCCATATATCTTTCAACTTAAATCAAATCGAACCCGATATCTTCTCTGAAATATTTACCATCGAAATAAATTCTGCCAGCATCAGCAGTTGCCGATTGTAAAGCAGTGAACAAATCTTTTTGTAAACTGGTAATGGCAATTACCCTTCCTCCATTTGTTTTCACCACATCATTTTCTAACAACGTACCAGCATGAAATGCATTAGAATGACGTAGGTTTTCGATTCCGGTAATGGCTTTACCTTTCAGGTAATCGCCCGGGTAACCACCGGCAACAATCATCACAGTAGCAGCTGTTTGTTCAGA
Organism: Pedobacter terrae; assembly: GCF_900100705.1. Classification (GTDB taxonomy): domain Bacteria; phylum Bacteroidota; class Bacteroidia; order Sphingobacteriales; family Sphingobacteriaceae; genus Pedobacter; species Pedobacter terrae. The sequence goes on along the minus strand of NZ_FNCH01000021.1, from coordinate 22,139 downwards.
AATAACCAGATTAACCTGGTTTAATTGTTTATTAGCAGTAGCTAAAAACAGTTCTACCAAGTCGTTTTCCACTCTAGGTATCACACTTTCTGTTTCAGGATCGCCCATACGTGCATTGTATTCGATTACAAACGGCTCTTCCCCTACTTTAATCAGTCCGAAAAAGATGAATCCAGTATAATCGATCTGATCTTTCTTTAACCCATCAACCGTTGGTTTAATAATGCGCTCTTCTACTTTAGCCAAAAATTCTGGTGTGGCAAACGGAACCGGAGAAACCGACCCCATACCCCCGGTATTCAGACCAGTATCGCCCTGTCCAATCCGTTTATAATCTTTAGCAGAAGGAAGTGTAATATAATTTTCACCATCAGTTAAAATAAACACCGAAAGTTCTATACCGCTTAAAAACTCTTCAATTACTACCGTTGCCCCGGCTGCACCAAATTTACCGCCAAGCATCTGTTTTAATTCTTCCTGGGCTTCGATGGTTTCAGTACAGATTAATACCCCTTTACCTGCTGCCAAACCATCAGCCTTTAAAACAACGGGTAAAGCATGGTTTTGAAGATAAGCCAGGCCGTCTTCCAAAGTTTCTGTTGTGAAAGATTTTGAAGCGGCAGTAGGAATACCATGGCGCTCCATAAACTGTTTAGAAAAATCTTTACTTCCTTCTAAAATAGCACCTTCTTTTTTAGGTCCGATAACGGGAATATGAGCAATGGCCTGATCGGCAAGGAAAAAATCATGAATACCATTTACCAAGGGCTCTTCTGGGCCTACAACAACAAGTCCGATGTTTTCAGTAAGCACTACTTTTTTGATGGCATCAAAATCGTTTACATTGATGTTGATATTTGTACCATAAGCCCCTGTACCACCGTTACCTGGAGCAATAATTAGTTTATCGCAGTGCGAAGACTGGCTCATTTTCCAAGCGAATGCGCTTTCTCTGCCGCCTGAACCTAAAAGTAAGATATTCATATCGGCAAAGATAAATAAAAATGTAAGATGGAAAAGGTACTATGGATGATGTACTGATCAGTCGCTCTATTCCCCGTCCGCATTATCCATTTCATATTTTAACTTACTTCGCGCCTCGCGTCATTTGCTCCAACATATCCCACATTTCATTCGGGATTGCTTCCAAACCATTCATCTGGCCTGCACCCTGCAACCACTCACCACCATCAATAGTAATGACTTCACCATTAATATAACCTGAAAAATCGCTCACCAGAAATGCAGCTAAGTTGGCCAGCTCCTGGTGATCGCCCACTCTTTTTAGCGGCACACGGTTTTTAAAGTCGAATTTTTTGGCTAAATCGCCAGGTAACAGACGCTCCCATGCGCCTTTAGTTGGAAATGGCCCAGGAGCAATTGCATTGGTACGAATACCATATTTACCCCACTCTACAGCCAAAGATCTTGTTAATGCTAACACACCACCTTTTGCACAGGCCGAGGGCACAACATAGGCCGAGCCTGTAAAAGCATAAGTGGTAACTATATTTAAAACTGTGGCAGCTTGTTTTTCCTTAATCCAATGTTTACCAAAGGTAAGTGTACAGTTAACCGTTCCTTTTAGAACGATATCGATAATGGACGAAAAGGCATTGGCTGATAATCGTTCTGTAGGTGAGATAAAATTACCTGCGGCATTGTTCAATAATACATCAACAGTGCCAAAGCGCGCTAACGTTTTCGCCAGTACGTTTTCTACCTGTTCAATTTCCCGTACATCGCAGGCTACCGCTAACACTTTGCCGCCTGTTTTTTCTTCCATTTCATCGGCAGTTTTTTGTAATACATCCTGCTTGCGACTGGTAATGACTAAATTAGCGCCTAACTTCAAAAAATAAACACCCATCGCTTTCCCAAGTCCTGTTCCTCCACCTGTAATTACAATTGTTTTTCCTTTTAAAGCATCTTCTCTGAGCATTGGTGAGTTATAACTGAACATAGTGGCGATTGATTAATTGGTTAAATGTTTAAACGGGTTAACTGGGCTGTAGCATTTGCTAAGTTATTTGAACCGAGTATCGACTCCAAAAGCTCAGCTCCGAACTCTAAACTTATTTTCTCTGCAGGTTAGCTAAAATGGTTTTTAAAATATGGCGCGTTGCAGGCGACCACCATTGTGCCAACATTTTTTCTAAAGTAGCAGATTGGTCGGCAGACACCGCAGCAATTAGCTCTTCGCGAATATTTACTTTACTTTCCGACCAGGTATTGCTTTCGAGTTCCATATATTTTTTAATATTGCGTTCGGCTGCTGTTAATAAACTCTCATTTTTAACCAATTCATCTACCAAGCCAACTTTTAGTGCCTCTTCAGGATTATACAATTTGCCTGAGAGCAAACTGCGGGTGGCTTCGGCTTTACCGATCCAAAAAGCATATAACTGAAAAATACTATTCGGTACGATAATACCTACCGGAACCTCATTTAAGCCAATAATGTACTGCCCTTCTGCCATTACCCGGTAATCACAGGCTAATGCCATTACGCAGCCACCTGCCGGGCTATGTCCGCTAATTGCTGCAACCATTGGTTTTTTAAACGAAACCATATTGGCTGTAAAATCTAAAAACAACTGCCAGAAAGATTTAGCTTCTTCCTCGTTATAGTTATAAAGTTCTACCAGATCCAATCCAGCAGAAAAGAAAGGTGCTGTTCCGGTTAATATTACACCACCAATGTTATCATCGGCAGTAATATTTTTAAGCATATCGTTTAGCTCGGTAATCAACTCCCGGTTTAAGGCATTCGACTTACCTCTATCTAATGTGATGGTTGCCAGGCGATCTTTAACACTTACTTTTATTGTATTCATATTTAAATAGTATCAAGATTTAAGAAATCTAGTATCAAGACAAATATACCGCAGCATAAACTATGCATGCATACTAATTCAAATTTATCTATTTTTCTCTATTTAACCTCATAAGTATAAACTTTTCTGGCCAAATGCCCCGCAGCGTCTATTCCTTCTATTACCATGCGGTAGGTACCAGGCTCATCTGCATTATAAAATTCGAATTGTGCTTTTCCGTCTTTATCTGTAACCACCTGTGGATTCCAATAGATGGTTGTTCTTAAATCGGGCCTGTTGCCAGAGCTTGCTGTATCATATTTCGGTGAATAAAATTCTCTTGAAACCGTAAATCCTTTAGGATTGAATGTTACAATTCCTGGCGCATATCTATCTACACTTCTGCCACCATCGCCACGTTTAGTGGTAATAATGATTAAACCTCCACCCCCTCGCGAACCGTAAATGGCGGTATTGCTAATACTCTTTAGCAACTCGATGGATTCTACATCCATAGGTGTAACGTTATCCAGAAAATCGGCTTCCATTTGCATCCCGTCAACGATAATACCCATCGGCGTATCTTGACTGCGCATCAGATATGGCACATTTCCCCTAAATATTACGCCTGGTAAACGCCCCTGCAAACATTGAGAAAGGGTAACACAAGTGGACAACTGGTCGGCTGTCATGATAAAATCAGCTCTACCAGCTCCATTGAGGTTAGATGAATTTTTAGCGGGATTTTTCTTTTCCGTAATGGTCACCTCCTCAAGTTTAATGGTTCGCTCCAACAAACCCAAACGGGTCATCTCATTGAAATAGTTATCACTTTCTTTAATGTACTTCATTAAAGAATTGTTCACATTGATATCAACATCGGCTCCGTTTTTATTCTTCGTTACAATCTGTCCGGGTACAACATCAAGATTAATGTCTACAAATTTCCGTTCCGTTTTAGTTCTTGCCTGAACGACAAACTTTGTACTGTCGCCAAAACTTAAATTATCGAACACAAATTTCCCTTCGGCATTGGTTACCGTATCCAAAATATACATCGTGCCTTTTGTGGCCATTAGCATTACCTTGCCACCAGGCACAGGCTTATTTCCTTTCATCACTGTTCCACTAATGCTAATAGACTGCTCGGGCTTATAGGTAATATTCGGACCAACATTATTGATAATATTTTTCCAAAGAAATCTTCTCCAACCCTGGGTTAGCATTAAATTATCGAGGTCTTTTTGCGTTTGAAGATCATCTTTTAAGAAATAATGGTTGGGCTGTTCTACATACCCTGTCAGATCAGAAGTAAGCAATAGTGAGGTAAGAATATTCGATTCATTATTTTCATCGGGAGCAACTTTTGTGGCATTGGTAACCGCTACCGAAAAACTACCTAAAACCGGTTTATTATCATTATTTGCATTGAAATTAAAAGCTGCTTTTCCTCTTTTTGAGGCTGATACACCAGAAGAATTAAGCGACACGTCAATTAATTCTGACTTGTTGTTTATAAAAGCTAAACGTTCAGCTAAAGGCTGATTGCTGCTCGAAAATAAAGTAAACTGAACAATTCCTGCTGGCAGGTTCTTTTTTGGAATATTGGCCATCAGTACTTGTTTATCCATTTTGGCTTTGGAGCCATAATATACATTGCCGCCTTGCTGGGCAACAACTTTTAGTTCGGCTCCATTCGCAAGGTCGGCACTGGCCATAATTTTAACCACTACTTTGCCTGTATCTAAAGCATTTACAGAAAGTGCATAACCGCTTTTAACTGCTACCGGAAGTTTAATCGTCTTTTCGGATCCGTCTTTGAACTTAACTTTTGCCGAATATAATCTACCTGCCTGACTATTAAACACGAAATTCCCCATACCCAGGTAATTGGTAGAAAAAGTGGTCACTTCATTTCCAGCTTCATCTATAATGCTACCTTGCACATCCTCACCACGGCCGTTGGAACCTACTGCTTTGATAGCCAACTTTTGTGGAAGCTCTTCAACAAGGGTACCTCCTTCGGGCATAAACTGCACATCTACATCATTGGAGGTTGAGGTAATCGGTATAGATTTGATCACCTTTTGTTTATTATCGAGCGTTATGGTTGCAATAATTTTTCCGGATTTATTTTGAAAAGGCTGGTTATTGGTGAAATTAATCACAGCATCGCCTGTTAAACTGGTTTTAACTTTCCCTTTGCTAACCGAGCGATAATCTAACTGCACATCATAATTTACTTCGTTTTGGCTATAAGCGACACCATTTTTATCTTCAAAGTGAATGGTTGCCGTAACTTTATCTGCATTGTTCTCTTTTGCAAAATGGTAAGCGGTTTTTGTAAAAACTTTGTTAGCCCAGCTATTTCCGATCTTAATGGTCTTATCGTAAAAGAATTCAGTACCGAAATTACGCATGTAGTTGGTATAGGCCCTGATTCTATAATTACCTTCAGGAAGTGAATCGGTTAGCTTAAAATCGCCCCAGGTAATTCCACCCATAATGGGCAATTTAACCTGTTTTTTTAGCGAATCTTTTTCATTGATCAGCTCTACATACAGAATTTTGCTGATGCCAGAGGGAGCCGAAGTTTTGGTATTTACCACATAGCCCTTGAACCAGATATCATCTCCAATGGCATAATAGGGCTTATCTAAATGAAGGTGGACTTTTTCCTGAGGGTATTTAGTAGTGTAGTTATCTAGCTTCTGTAAAAGCTGACTAAATGGATCATCATCCATTTTGAATGCGCCAAAAACTATAAGCAGAGATAGAAAACTAATGGTGAGAGTAATTTTGAGTTTCATGTGGTTTGGGTACAAATAAATATGCTTCAAGGTACAAAACCTAAGGCATACTTTTATGAAGTTAGCATGAAATTTAGTTGACTTCTAAATTTTTAGTTAACCTGAATAAATCTCGTTATTTATTAAATGGCAGGGTCACGAGGCAAATTATAATCTGCACTTCATTTCCCTGAAAAATATATGGCGCTAAGTGATTTGGAAATGAGCATACGGTGGTTCTTGGATGCATCAGTCCTGCTTTCGAATATAGTCCTCAGTGCACTCGGGGCTATTCCGCGTAATCCCTTAGGAACAACGTTCGGTGCACTAGAAACCCTCAAAATGAGATACAGCTTTAGCCAAATAGCCCCGGTAGCAGCGTTTAACCTGCAGCAACGAGGCACGAGGCAACGAAGCGTATAAGCGTATAAGCGGAAAACGGGAAGTTAAGCACCATTACAAACAGACTTCGAATCATAAACCCGACAGCAGCGGCGGCTCCCGATTCTTCTATCGGGACCACAGCGAATGGCGGGGCTACAGACCGCTACAGCGCACCGACTTCCATTTCCAGAAAAAAGAGAAAACGTGTAATCTGTCGGCTACAAATTGTTAAAACTTATTCTTCCACATCATGCTTTCTACGGGCCTGGTGGTTTTATTATTGTACTTTGCGTTACCTTTTGTATTGTACATGGTTTCTATTTTACCCTCAACAGCAAAATAAATCAATTGGCCAATAGGCATTCCGGCGTAAATTTTTACAGGTTGAGCTACCGATATTTCTAATGTCCAGGTATTACAAAAACCAACATCGCCTTTACCAGCAGTGGCATGGATATCGATACCCAGGCGCCCCGTGCTGCTTTTCCCTTCTAAAAAAGGTACATGCCCGTGCGTTTCGGTATATTCTACAGTAACACCAAGGTAAAGTGTGCCAGGGTGAAGCACGAAACCATCTTTTGGAATTTCGAAATGTTCGATTTCGTTATGCGCTTTCGCATCAAGTACGCGGCTTTTATAAGTAGCCAGATATTTACCTAAATGAACATCATACGAGTTGGTCCCTAAACATTCGCGTTTAAAAGGCTCAATGATGATTGTTCCCTTCTCAATTTCTTCCAATATCCTGCTATCAGATAATATCATTTTTTGTACGTATTTTTGGCCTAAATTATCATTTATTTAAGATAATTTTGCATGTAATCTCCAATTTAATCAATGCCAATAATTTACCACAAAAATATTGATCAGCATTCTGTTTTAGCCATTTGGAAAATTGAGGAAACGGAAGAAGAGTTGTTGGCCGGACTGCAGCTTAAGCAGCACGAACATGATATTATTTCGTCATTAAACAGTGGCAAAAGGCTATTGCACTGGTTAAGCACAAGGTTGCTTTTGAGAACCATGCTTAATACAACCGAATATATCGACTGCAAGTTTGATGAACATGGGAAACCTTATCTGGTTAATTTCGATTATCATATTTCGTTAAGCCATTCTTATGATTATGCTGCTGTAATGATTAGTAAAGATCATCCGGTGGGTGTTGATATTGAACTTATAAAGCACAAAATAAAAAGTATTAAACACAAGTTTTTAAGCGACTTAGAACTGGCCCAAAAACAGATTGGCGATAATACCGATGGCTTATATGTAGCCTGGTGTGCTAAAGAAGCTGTTTATAAGTGGCATGGAAAAAAGGGACTGGAATTTAAGCAGCATATCCATATTAAACCTTTTAAGCTAAAAAACGAAGGTTCATTAAATGCATTGGTAGAACTGCCTTCGGGTACACGGGAGCTTACCATTAATTACTTTAAAACAAAAGACGGTTACATGTTGGGTTATGTAGCGGGCAATTCTTAATATACATAGAGATGAACGAGACAGCGGATAAAGCAATTGCCAAGGACTTAAAACCAACCATTTTTGCAGATTGGGGCTTAACAGACTATCAGGAAGCCTGGGATCAACAGGAAGATCTGCTCAATAAAACGGTAGCCATTAAAACCGAAAACCGGGTTAATAACACGAATAAGCCTACGCCAAACCATCTTATATTTTGCGAGCATCCACATGTTTATACACTAGGCAAAAGCGGGCATCCCGAAAACTTATTATTAGATGAGCAGGGATTAAAAGATAAACAAGCCACCTACTATAAAATAAACCGGGGTGGCGATATTACTTATCATGGTCCAGGGCAGCTAGTAGGCTACCCTATCCTTGATCTTGATAACTTTTTTACAGATATCCATTTATATCTACGCACCCTGGAAGAAGCCGTTATCCTTACCTTAAAGGATTATGGAATAGCAGCAGGACGTTATCCGGGGTTTACCGGAGTTTGGCTAGATGCCGATAATGAAAAGGCACGTAAAATATGCGCCATGGGCGTACGCTGCAGTCGCTGGGTTACCATGCACGGCTTTGCCTTTAATGTAAATGTAGATTTAGATTATTTCAAAAATATTGTTCCCTGCGGCATTGATGATAAAGCAGTAACCTCTTTAGCGCACGAATTGGGCTATCAGCCAGATATGGAAGAAGTTAAAGAAAAACTAAAAAACCACATTGCCGAATTATTTCAAATGAAACTGGTTTAGTAAATGATAAAACCAGGCCTGAGGCTACTTCGTAGATCAGACTATGAAGATTTTATTAAGCACCATTTTATTTTCTTTCTTAACTTCGGGCTGTACTAAACAAGCACCTATGATTAGCGAGCCGGGAACCAATCAAGCTACAATCCCCTTAAACACAACGGGAAATTTCACTTATTTAGCCCTCGGCGATTCTTATACCATTGGCGAATCGGTTAAGCAAGCCGAATCTTTCCCTTATCAGCTTCAAGGTTTATTAAAAGCGCAAAATATCACTGTAGCCAATCCCAAAATTATTGCGGTTACAGGCTGGACAACCGACGAGCTCCAGGCGGCTATTAAAAGGGAAAATTTAAACGGCACTTTCAGTTTTGTTACGCTTTTAATTGGCGTGAACAATCAATACAGGGGTTACCCTTTAAGCACCTATAAAAAGGAATTCTCAGAATTGTTACAAACGGCAATTGCTTATGCAGGAGGTAATAAATCCAGGGTCTTTGTAGTTTCCATACCTGATTGGGCCGCTACTCCTTTTGGCAAAAACTCTGGAAAAAATTCTCAAACCATAGCACTCGAAATCGATAGTTTTAACAAGGCAAACCAGGAAATAACGCTGGCAGCAGGCGTGAGCTATACCAATATCACACCTGCATCGAGAAATGCATCAACCAACCTAGCGCTGGTAGCAGACGACGGATTACACCCAAGCGCTAAAATGTATGCCGAATGGGCCAGCGCTTTATCAAAACAAGTAAGCCCTGTGTTGAAATAATTAAATACTCTTTCTTTAGTTTTTAAATTAAAAAATTTACTTTAGTTCAACAATTTAAATTAATCACCTTTTAAAAACAGAAAGAATTATGAATGAGTATGAATCAAGCGGAGTAGCCGCGGGCATTGGAGGGGGTATTGCAATCGTATATCTTGCAATAATCGTAATAATGATTGTAGGCATGTGGAAAGTGTTCGAAAAAGCGGGCAAACCAGGCTGGGCAGCTATTATCCCTATCTACAATTTAATTATTTTATTAGAAATTGTTGGTAAACCAATGATCTGGATTTTATGGTTGATCATTCCTTGTGTTAACATTGTATTCGCAATCTGGCTTTACAATTTAGTAAGCAAAAGCTTTGGCAAATCTGAAGGTTTTACCGTTGGTATGGTTATTTTCCCGTACATCTTCTGGCCAATTTTAGGTTTTGGAGATGCTAAATACTTAGGCCCGTCAGCAGCAGAAGCACAAAATGGTGGTTTTGGAAATAATCCTTTTAATAATCCAAACAACCCATTTAACAGCCCAAACAATCCTTTTAACAAACCAACTGACAATCAAAACAGTCCTAATGATACTCCACCAGTAGTATAATTTAGAATGTTTATTATATTTATATTTTGCAGCTTAATCAACCTGGTTGATTGGCTGCAAAATCATTTAATCCCCTGTCCATTTAAAGCTTTAACGGGAATTGATTGTCCGGGTTGTGGCTTTCAAAGATCTTTTATCGCGCTTATTCAAGGCGAATTATCAAAAAGCTGGTCGCTTTACCCGCCTACCATTCCGCTGCTGTTTTTATTTATTTCAGCTGGCTTATTGTATAAATTTCAGTTCAAACAACGATCTTTTATCCTTAAAATATTGGTTATCCTTGTCGGTAATTTTGTAATGATCTGCTATTTACAAAAAATGTTCTTTAGCTAAACACCCATATTGGCCGTTAGGTGGTTATAATCCTTTAACACCGTTTCTAAAAACTGTAATTCGTTCATTCCTCCCGGAATGTTCACCAAAATATGTGCTTTGGTTTTAGCCGCCATGGCATAAATTAAATCGGCATTACCTGTTTGATAATAACTGGTTAACACTTCATGAATAAGTTCTATATCCCGATCATTTAAATGCAGTACTTCCTTAAACAGCGGCTCATATTCTTCAGGCAGATTAAAACCAAATGCTACATTCGCCAATTCTGTGCGGGGTTTGGTTTTAATTAAGGTTGTTTTAGCCAATAAATCTCCCAAACGCTGATGGTTTTTGGTTATCGCTACCGAAACCAGCGCAACAACACCCCAGCCAAAGGGAAAGCCAAAGTCAATCATTCTGAATAACCATCTAAAAATATATTGCCCAAAGGTTGGCTGGGTACCATCTATACTGATGACCTTGATCTTTAACACTTTTTTCCCAAAAGTTTGCCCATCCATCGTAATTTCGCAAACCAGATCGTAGAAAATAAAAATGGCCAGGAAAATAAATAAAATAACCATCGCAGCACTTCCAGACATTGCCATTTGAGCAGCTCCCATAACCACCATTGTAATTACAGCGAGCATGATAAATCCGGCCAAGTCAATACACCTTGCGGCTATACGTTCTCCCAGGCCGGCGATTTCATAATCAATATCAATATTCTGAGCGGTGCTAATTCTGATGCTATCCATATTATTCAAACATAATTTTTTTAAAGATAATAGCTGTAGTTAAATCTTTATTTATTTGAAACTAAAGTTTTATTATATTTTCAATTTAGCTGCTTCATCTATGTATATTTATTTTGACGAATTAAAACATCTGGGAATAATCTGGGTTTTATTTCCATGAAAATTTAACTATTTTAACCCACGATTTGGTAACGCCTTAAATGAGAGAAGCACTATTTGTTAAACAGAATTCGGAAAAGTGGCAGCATTACGATTCCATGCAACAGGCAAATCCTGATGAAGTGGCCAATCAGTTTATCGAGATCACCAACGATTTGGCCTACTCAAAAACGTTTTATCCAAATTCGAAAACAACAGCATATCTTAACGGCTTAGCTTCCAAATTACACCAAACAGTTTACAAAAACAAAAAGGAAAAATCGAACCGCTTTATTCATTTCTGGCAGACCGAGCTTCCTTTAATATTCTTGCAACACCGGAAACAGGTATTTTATGCGCTGGCATTTTTTTTGGTTTCCTGTGCCATTGGCACCTTATCTGCCAAATACGACGACACCTTTGTTCGTTTGATTATGGGCGATGCCTATGTAAATATGACGAACGAAAATATTGCAAAAGGCGATCCTTTTGGGGTTTATAAGCAAAGCAATGGATTTATGATGTTTTTGCAGATTGGCTCCAACAACATCTTCGTTGCTTTATATACTTTTGTTTCAGGTATCTTATTTTCATTTGGTTCTATTGTTTCGTTATTCAGGAACGGGATTATGCTCGGTTCCTTCCAATATTTCTTTTTCAGCAAAGGCCTGGGCTTTCAATCCGTTCTGGTGATCTGGATTCACGGAACATTGGAAATATCGGCGATTGTTTTAGCGGGTGCAGCAGGTTTAGTTTTGGGCAATAGCCTTTTATTCCCTAAAACTTATACCAGAATGGCCTCTGTATTAAAAGGCGCAAAAGATGGATTAAAAATAGTAATAGGTTTGATCCCAATTTTTATTGTGGCCGCAGTTTTTGAAAGCTTTGTTACCCGACATACGGAAATGCCCTTATGGCTGAGCGCGCTGATTTTATTATCTTCTGCTGCTTTTATCATCTGGTATGTATTTATTTACCCCATTAAAATCTATCATAACAAGCAACACGCACATGCTAGGGAAAATTGAATTTAAGAAAAGACGAGATTTCGGACAGGTAATCAATGATACATTTACTTTTGTGCGCCAAAATCTTAAGCCGCTAATTAAAATATATTTTACATTTTGTGGCTTATTTGTACTGGCCAGTATGTTAACCATGTTAATGCAACAATATAAAATGGTTAATATTATCAATACCATCGGTAATGGTAAAAACAGTAATGGCTTAGGCTTTTCTGCGTTATATGGATTAGAATATTTTCTGTCTATTTTATTCTCTTTGGCCTCTTATACGAGCATGAGTGTTGCCATACTTTCTTATATCGCTATTTACGTAAAAAAAGGCAACCAAACACCAACAACTGATGAGGTATGGGGATACTTTAAACATTACTTCTTCAGGATTTTTGGTAGTTCTATTCTACTGATCATCATGTTGGTTATCGCTTTTATGTTTTGCCTTGTGCCCGGTTTTTGGTTATTCCCCTATGTAACCATGATCTATCCTGTAATGGTGATTGAAAATGGCTCTTTTGGTTATTCCTTTAGTAGAAGTTTCAATATTATAAAAGATAATTTCTGGATTACCTTTGGCACGCTGATCGTGGTATGGATTATTGTTTATGCCTGTATGAGCATGATCATTCTACCTACCAGCCTATTTAATATGATTGGTATGTTTACCCATAAAAGCCCACACATGTCATTAACACTTACCATGATTACAACCGTTTTGCAATCGTTGTGCCAGGTGTTTACCATTATCCCCATCGTTACCATTTCATTAGCTTATTTTAGTTTAGTTGAACAAAAAGAAAGCACTGGCTTAATGGAAAGGATTTCTAATTTTGGCGATACCGAAAAACCTATTGATACCAGACCTGAAGAATATTAACATGCAGCGCGCACTATTCCGATATCTTCTTGCTTCACTTCTGTTTTTTATTCCGGTAATCAGCAAGGCACAGCATGTTAAGCCCAAGCCTATTATTAAGGAAATCAGGATAGACAGTGCTCAAATTGCCCCATTAAAATTCGACAAAGATTCTATTAGCAGTTATAAAGAGCAAAAGGAATTTCAATATGATGAAATTGGAGAGCAACAACTGTCGTGGTGGGATAAATTCTGGATGTGGTTCTGGCGTTTAATCGGCTCATTAATTCAGGGGGCAACCTCTAATTTAATTTCGAGGTATATTTTTATCGGACTAGGAGTAGCACTTATTTTGTTTATCGTAATCAAAACCATTGGAGCGGAGAACATATTCAGGAAAAAATCGAAAGCAACAATCCTTCCATATGATGTGATTACCGAAAACATCCATGAAATCGACTATGAACAGGAACTGCAAAGATTGGTTGCCGAAAGAAAATTCCGCCTGGCAGTTCGGCTTCTATATTTAAGGGCATTAAAAAAACTGAGTGATGCCGAAATCATCCATTGGCAGCCTGATAAAACCAATTACAATTATTTAATGGAAATCGATAAACCGGAACTCAGAGATGATTTTGGTAAGCTTACCCTGCAGTTCGATTACATTTGGTACGGCGATTTCCCCATTGATGAAGGAAAATTTGAGCCTATTAACCAATCGTTTAACCAGTTTAACAGCCAGATTAAATGAAAGGTTATAAAATATATTTGATTATTGGCGCCATCCTGATCCTCCTTTATTTGGTTGCCCAGTATAACAAACCCACCCCAACAAACTGGGCACCCACCTACGCAGTAAAGGATAAAATTCCTTATGGAACCTATATTTTGTACCATCGGATAAAGGATATTTTACCAGGGGCAAAGATAAGACAATCTAAAACGGCTATTTACAATACTTTAAAGGACAAAAAGTTTAACAAAGCAGCATATTTAATCGTTGCCCAACAGGCAGAAATCAGCAAAACAGACTTTGATGAGCTGGTTAAATTCATGCAGACCGGCAATGATGTTTTTATTGCCAGTTACGATCTGGGAAAAATAGAAAAAAGTCTTAAACTGCAAGCGCTTAGTTCCATGTCTGCCGAAGGGCGAACGCTGAATTTCACTAACCCAAATCTGAAAACCGACGCGAACTATGGTTTTGAAAGAGGGATTGGCAGTCAATATTACAACAAACTTGATACCAGTAAGGCTACTGTACTCGGCGTAAACGGAGACGGGAAACCTAACTTTGTGCGTTATAGCTATGGCAAAGGAAATCTATACTTAATTGCCGAGCCAGGTTTCTACACTAATTTTAATCTGCTGGATAAATATGGTGCAGAATATGCCGCTAAAACCTTAAGTTATTTACACGGAACTCAGCAGGTCATTTTTGATGAATATTTTTCCGCACAAAAAACCACTACTACCGATATGCTTAGGGTATTTTTCAAACACCCTGAACTGAAATATGCTTATTATCTGGCCATATTCAGCTTAATCATTTTTGTGTTGTACGATATGAAGCGCAGGCAAAGAATTATCCCTATTGCCGATCCGTTTACCAATTCTTCATTGGCATTTGTCCATGTAGTGGGCAGTGTTTATTACCACGAGCGCAACAACCTCGATATCGCCTTAAAAAAGATCAACTATTTTTTGGAATATTTAAGAACAAGATATTACCTAAAAACCCATGATATTGATGGCAATTTTGCCCAGTTACTGATGGAAAAAACAGGCATTAACGAAGCGCTGGCCAAAACGCTTACCAATCATTTTATGCAAACGCCAATCATGAACACCTTAAGTGATACCCAATTGATTTATTTAAACGCAAGTATAGAACAGTTTTATAAAAACACGCAAAGCAATGGAACAAGAACAGTTTAACCCACGTACCGATTTAAGCGCTTTAAATGAGGCGGTAAATCAGATCAGAAATGTACTTGGAAATATCATTATCGGCCAAAAACAGGTTATTGATTTCTTAATTGTTGGTTTGCTTGCCGATGGACACATCTTAATTGAGGGCGTACCAGGAGTAGCTAAAACGCTTAGTGCGAAACTGTTGGCCAAATCGATAGAAGCGCAATTTTCGAGGGTGCAGTTTACCCCCGATTTAATGCCCTCTGATGTTTTGGGAACCCCAATATTTAATACCAAAACGGGAGATTTTGAATTTAGAAAAGGTCCGATTTTCGGAAATATTATTTTGGTTGATGAGATTAACCGTGCACCGGCCAAAACCCAATCTGCACTTTTCGAGGTGATGGAAGAACGCCAGGTAACTATTGATGGGCAAACCTACATTATGGGTGAGCCTTTTATGGTGTTGGCCACTCAAAACCCGATTGAGCAGGAAGGCACATACCGCTTACCTGAAGCACAATTAGACCGGTTTTTATTTAAAATAGAGGTTAAATATCCTTCATTAGAGGAAGAAACTGCAATTTTAATGGCACAACATGGTCTGGTTAATAAAACATTGTTGAGCGATGTAAAACCCGTATTATCCATTCAACAGATACTAGAAGCCAGGGCTGTTATCCGTAATTTATTTGTGGAACCGAAATTATTGGAATTTATTGCCAAAATTGTAAGCGAAACCCGCAACAACCCTTCCCTATACCTAGGTGCGTCGCCAAGGGCATCACTAGCCATTGTACACAGTGCAAAAGCTTTTGCTGCCATCCAGGGCCGCGATTTTATTACACCGGATGATATCATTGCCGTTGCAAGCCCCGTATTGGCGCATAGGGTTTTGTTATCGCCTGAAAAAGAAATGGAAGGATTAACCACAAGTGATATTATCCATCAGATTATTAAAAAAATAGAAGTACCGAGGTAGGCCAGTTTGCAGTTGCCAGTTTACAGTTAACCGATTTAAACAATTAACCGACTAAACAACATTGAAAAAATTCTTTCAGCAATATTACAGCAACCTATTCCTGACCGACCGTTTGTTTGCGGCCTTAGGATGCTGCATTTTACTTTTTTTGTTGAAGTTCTTTTTTCCATGGCTGGGTGATATCCCCGAAATTGCAACAGGCGCGGTTATCCTGTTATTTTTTATCGATATTTTTATCCTATACCGAAATAGCAGTGGAATTGAAGCCAGAAGATTAACTTCTAAACGTTTAAGCAATGGTGATGAAAATCCCATACAGATCGAAATTAAAAATGATTACGGTTTTGGAGTAAATGCAAGGGTGATTGACGAAATACCTTTTCAGTTCCAGATCCGTGATAAAGACTTTAAGCTCCATGTAAAACCTGGGGAAAGAAAATCAATCTACTACAACCTGCGCCCAACAAAGCGTGGTGAATATGATTTCGGGTTCATTAGAACTTACATTAGCTCGCCTTTGGGCTTAATTAGTCGCATGTACAATTTTGATGGCGCCAGAATTCTACCTGTCTATCCATCGTTTATCAATCTCGGCCAATACGAATTAATGGCTGCTTCGCGCTATTTAACGGAGTTTGGGATTAAAAAGATCAGAAAGATAGGGCAAAGCAGTGAATTTGACCAGATTAAAAATTATGTAGGAGGCGACGATATCCGTACGATTAACTGGAAAGCCACGGCAAGAAAAGGCAGCTTAATGGTAAACACCTATATAGATGAGAAATCACAGCATATTTATTGTATCATCGATAAATCAAGGGTAATGCGCATGCCTTTTGAAGGATTGAGCTTACTTGACTACGCCATAAATGCTACCGTTGCGCTTTCGAAAGTAGCCATGCTGAAAGAAGATAAAGCCGGATTGATTACCTTATCCGAAACGATCGGATCGATAGTACCGGCCGACCGTAAAGCTTCGCAGCTGGGCAACATTATGAACGTGCTCTACAAAGAGAAAACACGCTATCTGGAAAGTAATCTCGAGGCCCTTTATACTACAGTCCGTTCTGTTATAAAACAACGCGGTCTTTTGGTTTTCTTTACCAATTTTGAGAGTTTATCGGCACTACAAAGACAGTTGCCATACTTAAAAAGAATTGCCAAATACCACTTATTATTGGTCGTGTTTTTCGAAAATACCGAATTAAAAGGATTAAGTACAGAACCGGCTAAAGACGTAGAGGGCATTTATCATAAAACCATTGCTGAGAAATTTATCTATGAGAAAAAGCTGATGGTTAAAGAATTGAACAAACATGGCATTTTAGCTATCCTTACCCCACCACAAAAGCTTACCTTAAATGTTATTAATCAGTATTTGGCATTGAAGGCACAGCAGCGGATTTAGTTTGGCGTTGAGAGTGGTGAGTTTGGAGATTATCTTATCCTTATTCTGTGTCATCGCAGACAAATAATTACTTACAATGAAATCTGTTTAAACGAAGATCTGTTTCGGTCTGTGGAGACAAAGACCGAGGAATCGGAACCCCTCGGAATTCTACGGACAGGTTGTGTTTGTTTCGGTAATGGAGTTAACAGTGGTGAATTTAGTGGTATTTTTTTTACACCATGCCCAACAACTCCAAGCTCCAAACACCCAACTCAAAACTCCCTACTCTTCTTCCCTAAAATACACCTTATAAAAATTCATCGATTTATCATCGTCATAACCTTTCTCGATCATGTCTTTATTGCCGTGGATATAAATGTGGAAGTTCTTATCCAGTTTTAATACACTTTTATAAGCTCTGGCCTGTTTTTTAACCGCAGATTCGGCGATCTCAAAATGGTCAGCTATCGGACTTTCGTACTCTTCTTCGTAGTTCTTCTTATAGTTTTTAAATGATTCTATCCCTTCAGCATTCCCGATTACTTCATTTCCAAATTCTTCCATATCAAAGGTTTCTTTTTCTTTGAAATACTTCATTGAACGGTTTAAGAGGTCTATTTTGTCTGCTTTGCTGATTTCGTAATCATCATCAAGCTTCTGCGTGACGAAGTTTTTATAAACCCCTAAAACATTATTGGTCTGGTTATAACTATCATTCCTGATTTTCAGTTTTAAGAATTCATCCTTCCAATAAACGGCAGAATCGTTGCTGCTTTTAGATTGATCCAATACCACCACTTTATAACCATCTTCTCTTTCTACATTAAAAATCAAACAACCTTTATCTAACTTATTAATGCTGATGGCCTCCTGCTCGTAGCTCATGTTAAAACCATCCAGTTCAGGGTAAACCTTTAAGTAAGTATCTTTGGTTTCAGATTTGAAAATCCCCAAAACATCCAGTTGTTCCCCTTCGATCTGCACTTTTTCGAAATAAGCAACATACAATTCACCCGATTTAATTTTTGGGTGGTTGGCTACATCGTATAAATATTTGGCCAGTTGCTGTGAGTCTTCATGAAAAAGCACATTATTCTCAAAAATCTCGTGCGCAAAGTGGAATACTTCATTCAGTTCTAAATTATCGTTTGGGTGATAAAAACGATAGACTTCGTTAACTTTTTCGAAAGGCTTTAAGAAATACTGCATTAGCAGGTTTCCTAATAGTTCATCTTCGATTTTTAAAGGGGCATCAGATAATTTGTAATACTCCTCAACCAGTTTATTACCGGTGTGGTGGATGGAAAGTTGCTTAAGGGAAGCCTCGAAAAATGAAATCATGGCAGCAAAAATAATAAAATGATTGGTTAACCTTCTTCAAAAACACAAAGGCATTCTATTATTCATCATTCTTTACGCCCCCAATTTGTCGTATCAACCTCAGTCTTATGCAGAAAATTTCTCTGTAAAGATTGCTTCAACCAGCTTATTCGTTTATGCTTTTTAATTGATTCAGGAAATCAATAATCTTTTGATCTGCATAGTTGGCCACACCTTCATGTTTGAAAGACAATCGGCCCTGCTTATCGAAAATGACTGTTGTAGGTAGAGCACCTGCAAATAGCTGCTCAGGAATATTACTTTCCACTTTATAAACCGGCAGGGTATATTTACGGTCGGCCATAAATCTGGTTGATTTTGCAAGGTCACCGTCAGCATCCGCAAAAATGAAAACTATATTTTTATCATTTTTAAATTGATTGTATAATTTGTTGATCGAAGGCATTTCTGCCCTACATGGCGGACACCAGGTTGCCCAAAAGTTGAGAAAAATAACTTTGCCTTTCAAATCGCCAAGATCAACCAGATTTCCGCTGACATCTTTAAACCGGATTCCGTTTAGCCCTGCAACTTTTTCTTTTGGTGTTTCAACATTAGGCTTATAAAAACCAATCTCGATTAATCCTTTAATAAGAAATGCTTTTGCATCGGGTACAAAAACAATTACCAATAGGAAAACGACAAATAAAGCATTGAATATATTTTTCCTGATGAACTTCATTAATTATTTTTTTCTATACCGCAAATCATAAAAATAGGTTTGCAATTGATATTGAATAATTTATTATAAGATTTATGTACCGCTTACGTTAAACTATCGATTAAATAAAGGGGTTATAATACAATGTTACTTTGTAAATATATATAATTGCTCAGGAATTACTACTTTTGGCCTGTTGAAAAAGCATAGACAAAACATTCAGAAATATCTATCGGCATTTATGCTGGTCGTATTTGCTATTGCTTTAACTCCATGGAGTGTACTTCACCACCACAATTCTATTCCGGTTGTAGAGAAGGAGGTCAACTGTAAGCATGTTAGCCATGTACAGGCCCGTGGCGATACCTGTTTAATCTGTAATGCGAGTTTTGAAAAAAACTATGTGCAAACGCATCACGTTTACAGGATTTTTTTATCAGCTAAAATTTTTAACCTTACCGAACCTACATTAAAAAATGCCTTTACCGAAATAAAGCGCACTTGTTTACGAGGTCCTCCTTTGGCTTAATTTCTTCTTCTCATAGCGCATCTGTGCTAATCAAATTATTTATCCGATAAATTAAAACCAGCTTTGTTTAAGCTATTGTTTTAGTATTTCGTTCATTTTACTTACACACAACACATGAAAAAATTACAGCTTATTGGCTTGGTAATTCTATATACATTATTAAGCAATACTGCTTTTGCTGCCCTACTAAAGGACATAAAAGGTAAGGTTATTGATGCCAGTACAAAACAAACATTACCTGGCGCTACCATTTTTATTCCCGACTTAAAAGTTTCGGCCATCACCAATAATGATGGAGAATTTACATTAAATAACCTTCCTTCGAGAGGAAGTTACCTGGTTGAAGTACATTACGTAGGCTACAAAACCGCTACACAAGTGGTCAATTTTGCCAGCGCAGCCGGATTAGAATTTTCTTTACAGCCTACTGCAATAGAAACAAAGGAGATCGTAATCACAGGAAGTTTAATCAGCAGTACGAGCAAGCGAAATAGTGCTTCTTCGGCCATAGTGGGCAAAGATCAGCTTTTGCAGCCTTCTACCAATTTAATTGATGCATTGACTAAAATCCCTGGTGTATCGCAGATCACAACCGGACCTTCTATTTCTAAACCTGTTATCAGGGGTTTAGGCTACAACAGGATTGTAACTTTAGATGACGGAATTAAACAACAGGGCCAGCAATGGGGCGACGAACATGGTATCGAAATCGATCAGTTTAAATCAGACCGTATCGAAGTTTTACGAGGTGCAGCATCATTAATGTACGGTTCGGACGCACTTGGGGGTGTAATTAACCTATTAGAGCCTAGTTCAGCACCAGAGGGACAGGTAAAAGGTGAATTTATTAGCAATTACTCTACCAACAATGGACTTACCGCTAACTCATTGATGTTAAACGGCAACGAAAACGGATTTGTTTGGAGAGCTCGCGGAACTTATAAAAATGCCTATTCTTTTAAAACACCTACAGGTTACTTCCCAAATTCAGGCTTTAACGAAACCGATTTAAGCGGTATGGTGGGTTTAAATAAAAGCTGGGGCTATACTCACTTAAATGTTTCAAATTTTCATAATAACATTGGTTTTTACGACCCTCATTTAGATGATAATGGAAATTTCGTGAGAGAAGATGGAAGCTCTTTCGCTAACGACGATAACAAAAACCGCACTTTAGAATATCCACGTCAGGATATCCGACACTTTAAAATTGCGTTGAACAACAATTTCATCATTGGTAATGGCAATTTAAAAGCCGATTTCGGTTATCAACAAAACCAACGTCGTGAATTGGAAGACGGTCCAGATCCATCACTATTCTTCGACCTCAAAACTTATAATGCCGATTTAAAATATTACATCCACGAAACCAACGGTTGGCAACCTGTATTTGGTGTAAGCGCTGATGCAGGTCACAGTGAAAACAAAGCAAATGATGAATTTTTGATACCAAATTATAATACTTATGGTATTGGTGTTTTTGCTTATGCCAAGAAAAACTGGGAGAATAGTACCTTTAGTATTGGTGCCCGTTACGATTATAGAAAGAATAATGGGAAACAATTATTCGTAGATAATGAAGAGCAATTTGCACCTTTTCAGAATAAATTTTCAAATGTGAGTGGTGCACTAGGCTTTACACATCAATTCAATGAAGAGTTTAACTTTAAAGCCAATGCAGGTTCAGCTTTCCGGGCACCAAATCCAGCTGAATTGGCATCAAACGGTGTACATGAAGGAACTTTCCGCTATGAAATAGGCAACTCCAATTTGATGCCCGAACGCAGTTATCAGGTGGATGCCGCTTTAGAATACGAAGGAAAAATTGTAAGTGCCAGTGCGAGCATCTATAATAATTACATTCACAACTTTATTTATGCTTCAACCAATGGAGAAAGAATAGATGCAGAAGGCAATAATTATCCAGTTTACCGCTACGGTCAGGTTAATGCTAATCTATATGGAGCTGAAGCAAGTTTAACCATCCACCCGGTTCCATTTATCCATTTTGAAAATACTTTTGGGTATGTTCATGCACGAAACAATAGCCTGGATAAGCCCCTAGCTTTCATACCGGCAGGAACATTGAGAAATGAGCTGCGTTTCGAGCCTAAACTTAAAGGCACAAATGATGCATACCTTTCTGTAGGCATTAACTCCGCATTTAAACAGACCCGTGTGGATGATGTTTTTGAAACACCAACAAGCGGATATACCTTATTAAATGCCGGAATAGGAGCAACTTTTAATTTGGGCAAACAACCAGTTAAACTTTCTGTTTCAGCAAATAACTTATTAGATCATAAATATTATGATGCATTGAGTAGGTTAAAACCTGGTCGTTTAGATTCAGAAAACCTGAATTTAGGGGTTTATAACCCAGGAAGAAACATCACTTTCGGATTGTATATTCCATTTACAGTGGTTAAATAGCATCATTAATTCCATTATAATAAAAAGCGGAGTGATCTCATCGATCAACTCCGCTTTTTATTTAAGCACTTGCATGATAAACTTAGATTAGTCGTCATCTCCTTTGGTTTATCAAACTGATTTTTCTTCTTTCAAATATCTTACAAGAAGAAAGCTTAGTAAGCGTTTAAATAAAAGGCAGGGTGA
>NZ_FNCH01000015.1 GCF_900100705.1 Pedobacter terrae | reverse complement strand
GCTAAAAATATAATTATCGGGGAATAAAATCAGGTAATATTCATCTTTAGAAGTTAGTAAATATTTAGATTACGACAGACATGCGGATTTTAGGAACTATCGGATGAAGCGGCATCCTTGTAGCGCAGCGGAAAGATATAGCAGAAAGCAGGAACAAACCTTAAAAACAGCACTGCATCTGCGCTACTAAAGAAAACATCTCCAATAAAATTGTCTATTTTACGTTTAAAAATCATGTATAAAAATTTACTTATCTTCTCTGTTCTTCTTTTATTTTGTTTTAACGTTTCGGCACAAAAGAAAAAATTCGATGTACAGGGCAAAGCAGGCGCACGTGGCATTATGCCTGAAAATACTGTTGAAGGCATGTTAAAAGCGATAGATTTAGGCGTTACCACCTTAGAAATGGATGCGGTGATTTCTAAAGATAAACAAGTGGTACTTTCGCAAGAACCCTATTTCAATAACGAAATTTCTTTGTTGCCCAATGGTAAACCCATTACTTTAAAAGATCAGAAGAATTATAACATCTATAAAATGGATTATGAGGCAATTAAAAAGTTTGATGTAGGGAGCAAAGTTCATAACCGTTTTCCCGGGCAGATGAAGTTTAAAGCTTACAAACCGTTACTTTCTGAAACCATAGATGCCGTTGAGGCTTACGTGAAAGAACACAAACTCGCCAAACCGGTTTACAGTATCGAAACGAAAACAATCAAAAATGGGGATAATGAATTTCACCCGGAGCCTGCAGAATTTGTAGAGCTGATTATGGATGTAATCAATTCAAAAAAACTTGCTAAAAGAGTAATTATCGAATCGTTTGATATGCGTACACTGCAATATCTGCACGAGAAATATCCTAAAATACAAACTTCCTTATTGATTGATGAAAAGGAACCCTTTGAAGATTATATTGAAAAATTAGGTTTTAAACCAACTATTTACAGCCCTTACTCGGTTTTGGTTGGTAAAGGGCTGGTAGACCGCTGCCATGAAATGGGAATCAAAATTATCCCTTGGACCGTAAATACGGTAAAGGAAGTTAAATATTTTATGAGTTTGGGAGTAGATGGCATTATTACCGATTTCCCAAACATCATGGGGCAACTTAAAAAATAAAGAAGCGTAAAAAAAGCGTTCAGATTTAAAACCGGAACGCTTTTTTTATGCTTTTTGAAAAGAAGCCCTAATGGTGTGCTTCTGGTTTTTCGTGCGCTGCTTCAGTTTTTTCATGATGAGCAGATGCTTCTTCGTGGTTAAAGATTGGTCTGGTGAAATAGACACACAGTAATAAAACCAGAATCCATGCAGCCAATGGTAAAGCCCAAATGCCTTTTGTTTGCTGAGCTGGTGCGTGTGAATCGTGAGCTGACATATCGAATATTTTTGATTTAAAAATTTTATGCTTTGTAATTGTGCGGTAAAGATAGTAACAAAATTAAAATAATAAGCGCAATTTGCCGAATAGTATTTTAAGGTAGTTTAGTCTCTTATCCCTGTAAATCGTAAATCATTGCTTTTGTGCTGTTCATTTTGCTTTTAATACGGTTTTGATGCTCCTTTAAAGTACTTTGCTCTTCCTGAACGGCATTAAACAGTTCTGCTTTTTTGAAATGGTTTGCCGCTTCTGCAAAATTTTGCTGTTGCTCAGCATGTAGGCCCAAACATTCGTATATATGTGCTTCGCAAACACCAGGAACAAGTAAAGCTTTCTCTGCAACCTGTTTCACCAGTTTATGCATTTTAAGCGTAATAACAAGTTCAAGATAGGGTTTATACACTTCTGGAAAATCGCCATCCAGCTCAATGCAGCGTTTGTAGTAATAACCTGCGGTTTTGTAATCTTTAAAGTGGTTTTGATAAATATCGCCCAATTGAAAATATGCTCTTGCATAATCAGGATCGAAAACAATAATTTCGTTAAAATACTGAAGTGCCTTGGGTAATTCACCCCAGTGCAGTTCTTCAATGGCCTGTAGATATTTTTCCTCTACAGTAGTATAAATGTCCATAACGGATATAATTAGTTTTGTTAAGCGGTATTTTGCTTAGCAAATGGGTAATAAATGATTTTTAAATTGGATTTTATTGTGTCGAACAGTAAAATCGAGCTAAGGGTTGGGAAGGAAATTTAAGTCAATACCCAAGCCCTTTATGCCACAAGACGGGCTAAAGTGCATTTTTTGGATATATATTTGACGTAGCATTTCTGTAAATTTGGTGCAAAGATATTTATTTTCAATGAATTGCAAATTTTAAAATAAAATTTCTAATGGATTACGTGTGCGAGATAAACTATACAATAGCTTAGCAAGCAGAATAGGCTATTATAATTTAACGAATGGGAGAGATTTTCTAAACGTTGCTGCGTATCGATAATCTTAGCTGCTATAAGCCAAAAAAATAAGGAGATGCCAATATCGAAAAAGTCAAAACTTCCATTGGTAATGTGGAATAATTGAAACAGCTCGAATGCTACAACGAATAAAAGTGGAATGAAAACGCAATTGATGCGTTTTTTAAAAAGGTCAAAATAAAATTCCTTTGAGGTTAAGGTAATACAGAAAACCCATAAACCCTCAGGAAGTGAATAGATCAGGTACTCGTTTAATGGCAAGTCTGCTGCAATGGTCTGTTTTATGCTTTGGTAGGTTCTGAAAGAAATCAGCTGAATGATAATCTGGTTTACTAAGGTTTTATCAGTCCTATAAAATACATATATGAACAGGCTGATTATTAAGGCGAAGAAATATACCAGTAATGCTTTTTCAAGGTTTGGTGAAAATTAAAATTTTAAAATAGGAGAATGGTTTTAAAACGATTTCTTTTTCAAGTTTAAACTGGTTAATTGCTTTAATATGCTCCATGTAAAATAAAGATTTCAAATGGAACCATCCGGAAAAAAAATTAAATAGCCGATCCAAGTATTTTAGCCAATTATTTGGCGTAAAGTGGTTTAGAATTAAGAGTTTTCCACCTGGTTTTAAAAGCCTGCGGCATTGCATTAGTAGCTTTTCAGGCTGATCTGCAACAGCAATAACATGCGATAATACCACATAATCAAAACTATTTTCTGCAAACTCAAGTTCTTCACCATTCATTTGAAATAATTCGATTTCGCTGTTTGAATTCTTTTTGGCAACATTAAGCATTGATGCAGAAATTTCTATTCCAGTAATTTTATGGTTTTTATAGAATGGGAAATGGGAACCATTACCAACACCGATTTCGAGTAGGTTTCCATAAGGCAATTGATTAATCTCATCAAAAAATTTTTTCTTTTGAGGTTTAAGAAAAATATCGACAAGTGGATATAAAAATGAAAACCGGTTATAGAAATTGGTTTGAGCGCTCAATTTTTTAGTTTTAAGAACTAAATGTAGTTAAAGCATTTTTAATCTGTCGCCTATGCCTTAAAATATGAACAATGGCATGTTCTAGCATCTGTTCTACATCGTATTGCTGCCCCCACCTTGTAATGATCTTTTTCGATTGATCGAACTCTTCCATGATGAGGTCGGGATTTCTGGCGAAAAAGTCCTGATTATATTTAAACGCTTCCCGGAGCCTTGAAATATAGGGTGCCACCTGATCAAATTGCAATCTTTCCGGCCTGATAGTTTCTAATCCGACGGAGTTTTCGATATAAACGGCATAACTGAACATGGAGGCCGTTACATGTGTTAAAATAGTTTGGATGGAAATACAATCTGTATTTGAACTTTCTGGCTCAATAGTTTTCAGTAGTTGCTGTTGGCTGATTGGTTCAATTACTTCAATCAGCTCATCAACTGCTTTCTTATATTCATCCATTAGTGCGGCTATAGCACCGGTAAGTTTATGGGCTCCCATCATAAAACAAATTTAATCGTTTGCGGTAAGTTTGGTTTTAGTAAATAACTCCTTAATTCCCGTCATTTGGAGCGGAGAGCAAAGCAGCGGAGCACAGGGAGATTCTGCGAAGCAACATATACAGTAAATAGATTTCTCCCCGCCTGTACGGGCAGTCATTTCGCTATGCTTCAGTCGAGATGCCTGGCTTTTCTATGCAAATCTGTTTTGAGAAATTTAGCTTAACATCTTTCCTGCAAGTATGCTCTGATCCCAATATTAAAATCAGGACGGGTTAACGCTACGACTAAAATTTTACAATAAATCTTTAATGATTTTCTCGATTGATAAGCCTTCGGCTTCTGCGCGGTAATTACGCACAATGCGGTGACGTAAAATAGGTTCGGCAACTGCTTTTACATCTTCAATATCAGGTGAGTATTTTCCGGTTACTGCCGCATGGCATTTTGCACCCAGTACCAAAAATTGCGAAGCACGCGGACCAGCGCCCCAGCTGATGTATTTGTTTACTGCATCGGTAGCAAATTCTGTATTCGGACGGGTTTTCGTTGCTAGTTTTACAGCATATTCCAGTACATTATCCGTTACGGGAATATCACGGATCAGTTTCTGGAAATATTGGATATCATCTGCATGGATAATTTTCTGCAGCTGGGTGGTTTTATTACTGGTGGTGTTTTTTACGATGTTCAACTCATCTGCAAAGGCAGGATAGTTTAACTGAATGTTGAACATGAAACGGTCTAACTGAGCTTCTGGTAGGGGATATGTTCCTTCCTGCTCAATTGGGTTTTGCGTAGCCAGAACGAAAAATGGCTTAGGCAAGGTATGTGTTTGCCCGGCTGCGGTTACCGATTTCTCCTGCATGGCCTCTAACAGCGCCGCCTGCGTTTTTGGCGGTGTACGGTTAATTTCATCAGCCAGGATAATATTGGAAAAAACAGGCCCTTTTATAAATTTAAAGTGCCTGTCTTCTCCTAAAATCTCCGCACCGATAATGTCGCTCGGCATCAGATCTGGTGTAAACTGGATCCGGTTGAAATTAAGATCGAGAACGGAAGCCACAGTTTGTACAAGTAAAGTTTTAGCCAATCCGGGTACGCCAACCAACAGACAATGTCCGTTGCTAAAAATGGCGATTAAAACAGATTTTATGATGTCATCCTGTCCAACTACTACCTTGCTTATTTCAGCTTTAATGTTGTTGAAAGATTGATTAAGTGCATCAACAGCTTCTACTTCGTTCTTATACTGCATTGGTGTTATTTTGCGGCTGTAGTGGTTTTTGTCCAGATTTTTAATTCATCACAGTTATTAAATTCGTCATCGATTTTAATGTATGTACTTTCGCGACGTTTTTGAAACCATTCGCTTAAAGTACGATTAATTTTATCACTTTGTGCGGCATCTCTGATTTTTGGGAAATCTTGCGCTAAATTTGCTTTGTGTGGTGGAATTTTAGATTTTAGATATAAAATGCGGTAGCCTTGTTTTCCATCGGCTGCAGTAAATAAATCGGGTTTGGAAATACCACCGATTTTCATGCTGTCGATTACCAAAAATACCGAAGGATCTAGTTTATCAACCGGAATAAAGGTACTTCTTGCCTGAACATCCTGGGCATTAAGCATCATACCGCCATTGTATTTAGTTTCTTTATTATCTGAATAAAGATTTGCAGCAGCAGCGAAACTTAATTTTTTACCCATAAGGTTATTATAAATACTATCTGCGTGTAACTTTAAACGTGTTAGGCTTTCTGGTGTAGTTTTAGGCATAATTAAAATGTGTCTAACGTGTACCTGCTCGCCTCTACGCTCTAAAACCTGCAAAAAGTGGAAGCCATAATCAGTCTCGAACACTGGCGAAATTTCTCCGGCTTTTAATTTAAATGCCCAGGCTGTAAATTCTTTAACCATGGTGTTTCTATCAATAAAACCATAATCACCACCATCTGATGCAGAACCCGGATCTTCAGAATAGGTTTTGGCTAAAACACCCATATCTTCGCCACTTTTAACCCTTAAACGAAGTGCTTCAATCTTATCGCGGAATTTCTGTTTTTCTGCCTTGGTTAACTTGGGGTTTAGAATGATTTCACCAACTTCAACTTCTGTATTGAATTCCGGGATGCTATCGCCTAATGATTTGAAGTATTTCTCTACTTCCATTGGCGTAACATTAATGTTTTCGGTAATTTTTTGCTGCATTTTATTTGCAATCAATTCGTCTTTTATCGATGGTCTGATTTCATCTTTATATTGTAATACCGATTTGTTTAAGAACTGCTCCAAACGCTCCTGCCCGCCGGCACGCTGCATACTATAACGCATACGTTTGTTTACTTCATCATCAACAGCGCCATCTTCAACCATTACCGAATCGATTTCGGCCTGTTGTTTAAGTAATTTTTGGGTCAAGGTTTGTTGTAATATTTTACACTTAATATCATTGTTCGGCTGGTTTCCCTGATAAAGATATTGCGTGTATTGCTGGTTTAAGTCAGATAGCAGGATAATATTATTCCCTACAACAGCAGCAACTTTATCTACAGTATGTTTTTGAGCAAAACTGTTTAAAAACAGGCAAATTAAAGCGGTTGCTACTAAAAAAACTTTTTTCATTCTATTTGTTATATTTTTCAAATTTAATACTAATCGTCAAAAAAATCAGGTTGGTTATAACTTAGCAAGCTTCTTCAGCTCGCTTTCATTAATTTTAATCTGATATTTTTGTTTCAGGCTTTTTAGCCATTTTTCTTCTAAACGCTGTTGATAATCAGCAATTACCGCTCCCAGCACTTCGTTTAGCGGTTTATTGTAATTTTGTTGGTTTTTAGTGTAAAATTCATTTATCGCCTGCTCATCTTCTTGTGCCTTATTCCAGATTTTTTGTTCCGAAACATTGAACATTAAAACACCTTCCCGGTATTCATTCAATAAGAAATCCTGGTCTTTGCTACTCACCCCAACTTTTTTATGTGTGGCCAATGCATTTTCATAAGTTTTAATTTCTTCCTGGTAATCTGCGTCTTTATCCAATCCCATTTCGCGGGCATCTAACACCTTAAGCTTAAAATTTATGTACAAGTTTAAATAGGCTTGTAAAGTATCATACGGCACACTGACATTTCCGTTATGGCTTTTTTTGTAAGCCCACATAAATTCTTTAGCACTTATTGATTTTCCGTTTACCACAGCAACGTTTTGTGCAAACGAAATGCTATAAATAAAGCTGAAAACGAATAGGGAGTAAGCTTTCTTCACGCAGAGCACTCTATAAATTTTAAGGGATAAAAGTAACAATTAGCAGGGCTATTATAAGATATTTAACTAATTTTAACAGAAATTATTATCCAACAAAAATACGAATGGAAAACCAGGTTACCAACAATGCGAATGCTTTACGTTTATTTTTTACTGAAGAGGTTTTCCTGGTAAAGGATGAAAACGTAGAAATTCTGCCTTTACGTAATGCTGAGCCAGTTTTTAATGCCGAAAATGTTTCTGTTAAAGTAGCTGAAGAACCTGTTTTAAAGCCAGAAACAGCGCAAATTCCTGAGATTAATCCTACAAATTCCACTAAAATCTATCCGCAAGGCCCTGAAATTCCGCATATTGCGGCCGAATCTGCACCTGAAAAAACATTTAAATTTTTGGGTGGAAATAAAAAATCAGTACTCATTTTGGTCAATGATAGTGAGCATGATGTAAGTACCGAACAGGGTAGAGAACTGTTGCGGAAAATTGTTAAAGCTGTAGATTTGGGTACGCCCGATTTTGCCCTTCTGAATTATTCAAATTATAAAGGGACAGATTTCTTGGAATTGCACCGGTTTTTCAAACCTGCCATTATGTTATCTTTTGGGGTGGAATTTGCCGACCTGAGATTGAACCTTACCTGGCAGAATGAAATCATCTTTCATGAAACCACCAGAATTATCTTTGCTCCAAATCTCCATCATCTGGATAGCGATTTAAATGCTAAAAAAACACTGTGGGGGCATCTTCAGAAAATTAAATAGCTTTGCGTAGTATAAAGTAGTTAGTATCAGGTATCAAGATTTGATCGCACAGAATTTATATAGA
The DNA here is from genome assembly GCF_900100705.1 of Pedobacter terrae. Taxonomy (GTDB): domain Bacteria; phylum Bacteroidota; class Bacteroidia; order Sphingobacteriales; family Sphingobacteriaceae; genus Pedobacter; species Pedobacter terrae. Next base: position 111,362 of record NZ_FNCH01000015.1, on the reverse strand, counting down.
AGCCTTAATCTTTTCATATTCCAATTTTTTAACCTTTCAACTTTTTTTAATGAAGAAACTTGTATTTGCGACCAATAACCAACATAAAACCGAAGAAATACGTGCTGCACTTGCAGGAAAATATGAAGTGTTAAATCTGGAAGACATTGGCTGTTTTGTTGATATTCCTGAAACTGCTAATACTTTTGAAGGCAATGCAACTTTAAAGAGCAGTTATGTGGTTAAACATTTTAATTTGGATTGTTTTGCTGATGATAGCGGTTTAGAGGTTGAAGCTTTAAATAATGAACCTGGCGTTTACTCAGCCCGATATTCTGGCAGCAGGGATAGCTTGGAAAATATTCAAATGGTTTTGGGCAAGCTTGAGGGAAATCCCAATAGAAAAGCAAGGTTTAAAACAGTAATCTCCTTAATGCAGAATGGTCAAAACCATATTTTTGAAGGGGTAATAGAAGGGACCATCAGAACAGCGTTATCAGGTTCTAAGGGTTTTGGTTATGATCCTGTCTTCCAACCAGATGGTTATGAGCTAACGTTTGCTGAAATGGATCTCGCAGAGAAGAATAAAATTAGCCACAGGGCTATTGCATTAAACAAGATGGTGGCTTTTTTAAAAGAGATTTAATTATAAAAATCTTTTTTTCTTTTTATCACTTTGTCGATTATCTATAAAAGTCACGATCTCTAAAGTGTTGCTCTTTGGTTTGATTCGATACACAACTGATATATATGGTATGATGATGCCGATATGAGTATTTTTTGTTTTATAAGTTTTTCTTGATATTAGTGGTTCTTCAGACAGCGTTTCAAGATAACTAAAAACTCTGGTTACGAATTTTTTCACCTCTGTTTTGTCCAGTTTTCTTTTAGATAATCAATGTTTTTTTGGAAAGTTTCACCAGCCTTTTTAGACCAAATAATATCCATTATACACTAAATCTTTTTTTAGCCTCTTCGTGACTAAAACTTTCTCCACGATCAAGTTGATTTATACCTTCTATAATGTCGCTTTGCTGGTTACTGTTTAATTCATCAAACCAGTCAAGGTCTCTTGCAGTAATTAGCGATTTAATATCCCTTATTAGACTTTCATCATTGGAATTAATGATCTGTTGAAGTACATTTAGTTTTTCTGATTGTAAATCCATAAATAAATTTAACCATTATTTAGCGAATAGCAAAAACTACATCTTACCAACTGCTTTTTTCACCTGAGCCGAGTCTTTTTTCGGCAAGATGGGTTTAATACCAAAGTTGGACGTGTCTGCTGGTTTTGTTTGAGGCAATTTCTTATCATCTTTTAAACTATCTTTCCCTAAGGTAATTTTGGGTTTAACAGCGGGTGTCGTCGTTGATGGTTTGCTTGCTGCTGCTTTTGCACCAGTCCCAGTTTTGGGCACAACTGTTTTCGCTTTTGCTTTCGGTTTTGCTTTACCAGATGAGCCTATTGCATCTTTCTTTGATTTCGGACGTTCGGTAGGTTTCCACGAAAACCCTTTCAATACATGATCTTTTGCAATTGTATTTTCAGGATTCAAAGCCCCCTCTATTCCTTTAATATATACAATCTCCTCAATGGCATTTTCCTTATCCTTAAAGATGAACTTGATCCTGCTGCTTAGGGTTTGGTTCATTTCCTTATACACCTTTGTGCTGTCATCCTGCGTATAATAAATGCTTTCGGCGTTGCCATCCACATACAAGGTTTTGAATTTCCCGTTGGTAAAGAAACCTGTCATCAACCTTCCTTTTATTTGGTTAAACCTTAAAGAATCTTTTGGCGTATTTACTAAAAATGCATTCCTAAAAGCCTGTAAATTATTTAGTTTCTTATTCTTGAACTGAACAAATATAGTGTCGCCAACCTGCTGTGAGCCTTCCGACCAGATGATTGGGTTGCTGTAGCAACGTAGGGTAGAATCGGCACTGGTATAAAACAGACTGTCGGTTTTGGCCTGTATATTCGTTTTAAAAATCTTTACCCCATGGTAAGCCTTTATAATACGCGTTTGAACGGTATCAGCCGGATTAAATTTAGCCGTATCCGTTTTTAATGCACCGGCTTTTAAATTCCCGAGAACTTTTGTCAAATTATCTTTACTGCCAGGTTTTGTAATATTCTTTTGCAGGCTGTCAACATTGGCTTTCGAAATATCCTTTACCAATGGGGAAGCTTTGTCGGTAATCTTTTTCTTCAAACTATCGATTTTGGTTTTCGATACGTTTTTTGTAATCGAATTGGTTTTGTCAGCTAGTTTTTTCAAGCTATCAGTTTTAAGCTTAGGCAGATTTTTTATGATGGAATCGGCTTTTACCTTTAAAATATTGTTTTTTTGCAAACTGTCCAAATTAACTTTGGGCAGTCCTTTGCCAAGTGAATCTACTTTTGATTTTAAACTATCGATAGTTTTATCATCCAGGTTTAGTTTGTCTTGTGTTTCAGCATCACCTTGTTTTTTCTTTTTATCAGCCTTGTTATTTCTGGAGTTACGCTTACTTTTATCTTCTTTTTGGCTTGATTCAGGTTCTGGTTTATATTTTGGTTCACCTTTTTCTTTCTTCCCGCCATCTTCATCATCTTCCCCAACCTGATTATCGGCTTTGATAGAAATTTTGGGGACTAATTTCAAGGTTTTTTGCAGTACCATCTGTGTTTCCAGCGTATCTGCGCCCATCCATAAGCTATCAGGCCTTTTTTTATTCTTCACCATTACCGAGTCTTCAGTACCTATTCCCAGATAGGCGTTTCGCGTAACCAAGGTCCGTTGATCCAGTTTGTAGTAGTAACCTAAATCGCCAAACATTTTCATTTTATCTTTCGTATCAGAAAAAACAATGTTTTTAACCGCTTTACCAACGCCTTGTTTACCATAATAATATAAACTATCGCCTTTTAAAGATCGCGTACCCTGTGTATAGAGGTTTTTCTTCCCAAAAAAAGCGTCTTCTGTTAAAGTATTGTATTGGCCATTTTCGGTATACAGGTCATCATCTTTACCCTTGATATTGGTTGGGCCGTAAAAATAGGTCCATTTATCCTGGGTATTGTAACTCATGGTATCTGATTTAATGGTCGATTGAGGCGTAACCACTACTACATCATACTTAAAATACGCTACATTTCTCTGGCTAAAATAATAACCATTTTTACTGGTGAGCGTTACGTCTTTGTTTACAATTTTACCACCGCTGGTATAAGTTCCGATTTTAGTGAGTGTATTGTAATCGAGGATATTAGTGGTTAAAACCGAAGTAGGGTCAACCATTCTTACATTTCCGGTTAAATGTGCTTGTTTTTTATTCCCATCATATTGTAGCTGATCGGAATAGATATCTGTAGTTTCCTGATGGATATGAACGCTTTTGTAAGCCTCGAAATAGTTTCTTTCGCTATAAAAAATAGCGCTATCGCAAGTTAAGGTAGCATTGTCCTGTTGGAAAACCGGATTCCGTAAATAGCTGATCTTATTTTTAACATCCCCGGTTATTTTAGAAAACGAAACAATTTTAATCTTCGAAGCAGGTTGCTGGCCGAATAAAAATGCCGGACTGATTAAAAGGAATAAAAAGACAAATAGTTTTTGCACACTACAAAGTTAGTTTTTTGTTCCGAACGTTCGGAATACCAGTTAAAATTAAATATTTTTGGTGGATGTTACCCCTAAGCCAATTTCAGGATTTTATTGAACAGCAAAAATTATTTGTTCAGGGTAATCGCATTCTTTTGGCGGTAAGTGGGGGAAAAGATTCGGTATTAATGCTGCATCTGTTTAAAGCGATAGGTGTTAATGTTGGTGTGGCACATTGTAATTTTAATTTGCGTGCCGATGAAGCACAACGCGATGAAAGTTTTGTTGCATTATTGGCCAAAAATTTTGAATTACCTTTTTATGTAACGCATTTTGATACCAAAAAATATGCAGCCGAAAATAAAATTTCCACCCAGATGGCCGCGCGCGAGCTTCGTTATCACTGGTTTGAAGAAATCAGGTATAGAGAGGCATATGATTACATAGCCCTGGCGCAACAGCAGAATGATGCAGTAGAAACGGTACTTATTAACCTTACCCGTGGTACAGGCATAAGTGGATTGCATGGTATTTTACCTAAACGTGATTTTCTGATCAGGCCTTTACTTTTTTTAAACCGCCAGGAGATTGATGAAATAGTAAGGGTTAATAACATAGATTTTGTAGAAGATAGCTCGAATGTAAGTACAAAATATACCAGGAATAAAATCAGGTTACAGGTGGTGCCGCATCTGCAGGAAATCAACCCTAATCTCGAAAAAACATTTGCTGAAAATATAGCGCGCTTCGCTGAATTAGAAGCTTTTTTAGATATTGAGGTGCAAAAACTTGCTCACGAAATTCTTATTCAAAGAAGTGATGGTGTTTATATTTCCTTAGCGGAGATTTCCAGGTTAAACCCACAAAAACTATTGCTTTACGAATTGCTTAAACCTTTTAATTTCGGCGAAAATGTCGTGCATGAAATTATAGACAGTTTAAAGGCTTTAAGTGGCACGCATTTTTTCAGTTCTACCCACCAGGCGATTATCAATAGAAATGATCTGGTGATTGTTGAAAAGAACACAACGGTTACAGCTAATCAGTTCATCCATCCAGCAACAGAAAACATTGTTTTTGGCAATGTAGAAGTTTCTTTAATGTTTACCGGGGAGGTGAAATTCGAAAAGAATTTGAATAAAGCCTTTGTTAATGCTGATAAATTAATTTTTCCGTTAGTACTGCGGAACTGGCAAAATGGAGATAAATTTATTCCGTTGGGCATGCGTAACCTTAAAAAGGTAAGTGATTATTTTATCGATGCGAAAGTTCCCCTACATTTGAAAAGCACCACGCCGATTTTGGTTAACGGAAATGGTGAAATTATCTGGATTGCTGGTATGCGGCAGGATAACCGATATAAATTAACTACAGCAACAAAAAAAGTTGCTATATTCGGACTCAAAATTAAATAAGTGGAAAGCAAGTACGCCTATATCGAAAAACAATACATCGGACGTGATTATGTGCGCATTTTCATTAGGCTCATTATGGCTGCTTTCTGTTTTGGTGCCTATGTTTACGAGCGCGATCGTGACAATACACAAGATTTATTCCTGGTGGTAGGTTTTGGGATCATCGGTGTTTCGATGCTTTTGCTTTTCCTCATCCAGTACAAAATCGTGGTAGATAATGGTAGTGTTATATTAGATGGCCTTTGGACGACCAAACGCGTTAAGATTGATCTTAAAAGTATTGTTGATGTGCGTAAGGCTACCTACAGCCGTTATTTTTTTAACAATCCGGTTTATAACCTGCATACAAAAGGTACCATTCGTTTTTATTCATCAGGTAAGGATGCAGTTGTACTAACCGATCGGGATGGCCTGGAATATTTTATTGGTACCCAAAGGCCGAATGAACTTTTCCTGGTGATAAAAGAAGAAATGCGCAATCTTAAATAATTCCATTTTTATTGTCTATTTTCATCCCCTATTACTTTTTTAGTGTTTAGCCATGATCCGGTTAACTATCGGATGGAGGAGCGACCCTGAGGTACGAAGGCCCATAGCATAAAGCAGGAACCAAATTAAAGAGCGGAAATGACCTTGTGCTCCCGGAATAAAAAATGTTTCAAGTTTGAATTGGTCAATAACCTAACAACTACCTAAATCGTTATTCTTGCGAGATAAAAGTGACCATAGCGTGTTATTGCTTTTATTGCAATAAACCGACACGCATTATAGATTAAAATCGGCTACATTTGCGCTAACAACAATACATTTACGATGAAGATAGGAATTGTTTGCTACCCCACTTTTGGCGGTAGTGGAGTGGTTGCAACAGAACTAGGTAAAGCGCTGGCTAGCGAGGGGCACCAGGTCCACTTTATTACTTACAGTCAGCCCGCCAGGCTTGATTTCTTTTCTTCCAATCTGTTTTATCATGAGGTATCGGTGAGGGATTATCCGCTTTTCGACTACGCTCCATACGAATCGGCGCTGGCCAGCAAATTGGTAGATGTTGTTCGGTTTGAGCAATTGGATGTATTACACGTTCATTATGCCATTCCACATGCCTCTGCTGCTTTTATGGCGAAGCAAATTTTAGCAAGCTATGGCCTTCACATCCCGGTGGTTACTACTTTGCACGGTACTGATATTACTTTAGTAGGTAAAGATCCAACATATAAACCTGTGGTTACTTTTTCTATTAATCAAAGCGATGGTGTAACTACCGTGTCGGAAGATTTGAAAGAAGATACCTATAACCATTTCGAGATAACAAAGGAAATTAAGGTTATACCGAATTTTATAGATTTTTCGCGCTTTAGTTTACAGGCAAAAGGTCACTTTAAAAAAGCGATTGCGCCAAATAATGAGCGTATTTTAATCCACACCAGCAATTTCAGAAAAGTGAAACGTACGGCTGATGTGATCAGGATTTTCGAAAAAGTACAGGCCGTTATTCCTTCAAAACTTTTAATGGTAGGGGATGGACCGGAACGCGCTTATGATGAGCAGTTGTGCAGATCATTGAATATTGGTGAAAATGTGAGGTTTTTGGGTAAACAAGATGCGGTTGAAGAAATTTTATCGGTTTCAGATCTTTTCTTAATGCCTTCAGAATCTGAAAGTTTTGGTTTGGCAGCATTAGAAGCAATGGCTTGTAAAGTGCCGGCAATTACCACGAATGCCGGTGGTTTGCCAGAACTTAATGTGGATGGCTTTTGCGGCTACATGAGTAATGTTGGTGATGTAGATGCAATGGCTGCGCATGCCATTGAAATTTTAAAAGACGACGAAACACTGAACCGTTTTAAAGAAAATGCATTTAAAAGGGCACAGGATTTCGATTTAAAAAAGATTCTGCCGGTTTATGTTAACTATTATAAAGAAGTGATTGAAAACTCTTTGCAAGCTAAATATTAATTAAATAAGCCTTTCCTTATATTTTAGCCACAGTTAAAAGGATGTTCACAGATAAATCCATATTTATCTGTGAACATCTTTGGTCAAAAAACAATGATTATAGTATAGAAAATTCTTTAGTTGATCATTCGTATTAGCAATAATCAACAAATGTAAACTTTCTCAAAATCAAATGATTATAAATCGTATCTTTGCAGCTCGAAACGGTTTGGTAGTTAAAATTCCCAAATCATTTCGACAAAAATAAAAAGAGGTTACCCAAATGAAGAAAATTGTTGATTACAGAAAGCTTTTGAGCGTAGATAAAAATGCTGAATTAAAAGAGCTTAAATCTGTGTACCGTACATTGATGAAAGATTGTCACCCTGATAAATTTCAGCAGGAAGAAGAGAAGTTGGATGCAGAAGCAAGAAGTAAAGAAATTATCGAAGCTTATCATTTTCTGGTAAGTATTGCGCCTGAAACACGCGAACAAAATATCGAAACGTATACGCAAACCACTACATTGTCGAATATTCAGGATTTCGAATACAAACAACAGGTTTTAAATATCCAGTTTTTTGATGGAAGCGTTTACGAATATTTCGATGTGCCAAAAGCAATCTATGTGAAATTGGTTAACGCTGATTCTCCAGGCCGTTTTGCCCGCAGACATATTTTTAATGAATTTCCATATCGTAATGTGGCCAGGGTTGCAGAACCCGCATAGTACATAATATAATTATTAGAAGGCTCCGATGTAAATTGGGGCCTTTTTTGTTGCTTACGATAGCTGATGAGTGATTTGCCTTAAAGACCCTGAAATAAGTTCAGGGGGACGATTGCTTGTAAATTTCGTCATACTGAGCTTTTTTAAGTATCCTTTATGCTATCTACCGTTGTAAATAAATCAAGATGTTCTGACCAATTTAGTTCTTTAGGTAGTATCTGATTGCTAAATTCTAAATGAATTACCCTTCTTTTTTGATGGTTGCTTGTTCTATTTGAGCTATGAAGGAGCAATGGTTTCATCATCATGATGCCGCCCCGCATTACATTGCAGCTTACTTCTTTTTCGATGCTCCAATCAATTTTTTCAGGGCGGTAAATCCCTTTACTATGAGAATTGGGGATTACTTTTAGTGCACCATTTAACTCATTGGTGTCATCAAGGTGGATACGGATGGTAAAATTGTTGTCAAGAATATGAAGTGGGGCCTGGACGGCAAACTGATTATGTTTCTTTGTATAAGGACCAAAGCCTGCTACTTCGATCTTTTGATCAACAGAGACAGTTAAATCCTGATGGTAGGACACAAACCAGTTTGAGGTTTCTGGTTTGTCGAAATATATCGATTTGACAAGGAAATAGTCTTCACCAAAAACCTCATTTATAATGTTTTTAAGTTTATAATTAAAAATAAGATCAGTTGTTTCTGGAATTTCTTTTAAAAACTGGCGTATCGCGAAAAGATCTTCAGATTTCTTAAAGGTTTCTTTTGTAGAATCCACGCGGTTAATAGCCGCCAAGATATTTTCAACTTGCTCATTTGTAAATACATTATCAACCACGGCAAAACCTGATTCCCGGATTTCTTTTGCTTTAGGAGCTAAATTCATCATATCAATTATTCAACATGGGTTTAAAGCGGTTATCCTTATTCCTTAAGTCCAGGCCGCCTTCGTAAACTGATTTTAAATTGATCAGGTAAAAACTCCATCCGTTATGACAGCCTAGACGGATATTTTTCTTGGAATTGTCGTCTTCAGGAATGTTCTTTTGGGTGAGTTCTACCATGGTATACTCAAATTCTTTGTAGAGTTTAATGTCAACTAAACAATCTCCGGCAAAGGTAAATTGAAAGTAATCCAGGCCATTTGCTTCAGTTACTTTTCCAGTTTCGATATCATGATATAAGTGCCATGTCCATTGGTAACGATCGCCTTTAAGTGCATGCTGATTTTTATCTAATAAGATCTCATTTTCATCCGTGAATGAGGCGTCATTTAAGAACCATTTTTCAATTTCGCTGGCCTTTGTCCAGGCGTTGTATATATCCGCAAGTTCAGCCTTAATGGCAATCCTGATCGTAAACCTTGTCCAATCGAAGTTTTCCATGGATAAAATTGGCGTTAATCAAAAACCAGGCATACCGGGGCGCCAACGTCAATTCTTTTACCGCTATCAGTTAATTTGCCGGTGGTTTTATTTCGGTTAAAAATAACAATGTTATTGGTGTACTGATGACCGATCAATAGGAACTTTCCAGTCGGATCGATGGTGAAATTCCGTGGTCCTTTACCCAATGTACTTATGGTTTCAATAAATTTTAATTTTCCGGACGGCAGTATAGAAAAGGTAGAAATACTGTTGGCATCTCCGCGGTTGGTTTCGTAAAGGAATTTACCGTCAGCAGAAACGTGGATATCTGCACCATCAATTTTTGCTTTAAAATCTGTTGGGGTCGTACCAATTTCCTGAATTTTGGTTAGCGTTCCGTTTGCATAAGTAAAAGTAGTAATGTTACCGTTAAATTCGTGCGCTAAATAAGCAAATTTACCATTCGGACTAAAAGTAATGTGCCTTGGACCAGTGCCTGCATTGGTTTTTAGCACTGATTTTATGGTCAATATTTTTTCTTTTGCAGTTGGGTTATAATGGTAAATATAAGTTTGGTCTTCGCCCAGATCGTTAACAATTAAATATTTATGATCTGGTGTAAATTTAACCATGTGTACATGTGCACTTTCCTGTCTGCCTTTCGGATCAATGCTTTTCCCGGTATGTTTAATGATCTGCAAAGCTTCTGTTAAAGACCCATCTGCTTTCCGTGAAAATACCGCTAAACTGCCACCGCTATAATTAGCTACAATTACATTTTTGGCATCAACGGTAAGATAACATGGATCAGCACCATGACTATCAACCTTGTTCAGAAAAGTTAAGTTTCCTGTCGTTGCATCATATTTAAATGCGCTAACCGTACTGGTTGCCCCGGTTTCGTTAACAGCATAAATAAATTGATGATCTGGAGAAATGGCTACATAGCTAGGGTTGGCTGTGTTTTTTGTAATGCTTTTTATGGATGTGGCAGCTGTTTTAGCATTAAAATTATAAATATAAATCCCTTCGCTTTTTCCGGGTGCGGTGTAGGTGCCGACAATTAGGTTGTAATTGCTTTTCTGGGCAAATGTTAAGGTAGATAGTATGGTGAGTGTAAGCAATGAACTAAATTTTTTCATGAAACGATGGTGTTGATTTTAACAAATATAAATAAAGTTGGTCACGGAGGCGCAGAAAACACGGAAGATGTTTCTTCGTTATCGTCCTCCTTTTTAACGAGGACGAGTGAGAGTTGCATTTTTAATGCATGTTCATTGCTGGACGATACAATTGTCTTTCTCCATCATTCTCGTTAACAACGAGGATGATGGGCACTCTATTAAAGTTGTGCTTTTTTCTGTGTGCTTTGTGGTAAAAAAATAACAACAACAAAAAAGGCAGCCAATTGGCTGCCTTTATATCTTATTTAATTAAATGTTTAATCTGTATCAATTCATGTTCTTCAAGATAACGCCATCTTCCGCGAGGTAAGTCTTTCTTGGTTAAATTGCCATAAACAACGCGGTCTAATTTTTCTACATTATAACCTAAGTGTTCAAAAATACGGCGAACAATCCTGTTTTTGCCACTATGGATCTGAATACCGATTTCTTTTTTGGTTCCACCTGCAACGTAAGAAATATTATCAGGTTTAATCAAGCCATCTTCAAGTTCTAAACCAAACGCAATTTTATTTAAATCGCCTTGTGATAAAGCTTTGTCCAATTCTACGTTGTAGATTTTAGTGATACCGTTTTTAGGATGCGACAATTTATCGGCTAAATCACCATCATTTGTCATTAACAACAAACCAGTGGTATTGCGGTCTAAGCGACCAACCGGATAAATACGTTCACGACTTGCTTTGTCAACCAATTGCATTACCGTACGGCGTTCCTGAGGATCGTCGGTAGTCGTGATATAATCTTTTGGTTTGTTCAATAAAACGTAAACTTTTTTCTCGCGTTTTAATAATTCTCCATTATAGCGAACCAAATCCTTTGCGGGGTCTACTTTGTGTCCCAGTTCAGTAATGGCTTCGCCGTTCACGGTAATAATGCCGGCAATGATCAGTTCGTCGGCTTTACGACGGGAGCAGATGCCTGCATTTGAAATATATCTGTTTAGGCGAATTAGGCCTTTGTCTTCGTTTGTTTTACGGCCCTGGGCAATAACCGTGCGCTCTGGACGATTAAATTCCGTGTCTCTTGGCTGTGCCTCCTCACGTTTTCTGAACGGACGGCTATCACCTTCCCTTGGCTCTCTGGGCTTTACATCTCTTGAGCTTCCGGCACTTGGCTTGAAATCATCAGACTTGCCTCTTGATTTGTAATCTTTGTAACCACCTTCTCTCGGTTTAAAATCTCTCGATCCACCATCTTTCGATTTGAAATCACGGTCGCCCGTTCTTGGTTTGTAATCTCTTGATCCGCCTTCTCTGGATTTAAAGTCGCCGTCGCCAATTCTCGGTTTAAAATCTCTCGAATCTCCATCCTTAGATTTGAAATCGCGCTCTCCTGTTCTTGGCTTATAATCTCTTGCACCACCATCTCTTGTTTTAAAATCTCTGTCTCCTGTTCTTGGTTTGTAGTCTCTCGACCCGCCGTCTCTCGATTTGAAGTCACGGTCGCCAGTTCTGGGCTTGTAATCTCTTGATTTAGCGCCACGATCTTCTGAGCTTGAATCTTTGGATTTAAATTCACGATCGCCAAATTTGAAACTCTGCGGTTCTGCATCTTTTGATTTAAAGTCACGTCCGCCTGATCTTGGTTTGAAATCTTTTTTGTCTCCGAAAGATTTTGATTTGAAGTCTTTACTGTCTGTGCTTCTAGGTCTGAAGCCATCCTTCGAATCGGATGATTTTTTGAATTTGCTGTCTTTGTCGTCTGACTTTCTTCTGTCAGATCCGGCCGAACTGCTTCTGCCTTCTGTTTTCCGACTGCCTGATTTGGACTTGTCATCCCGACTGTTCCTGTTGTTTTTATTTATCATGATACGCTTTTAACGCATTAAAAATGCGGGCTGCAAATTTATGAAAAAATGATGAACATAACAATTATCTGAGCGGAAAAAGTAGATAAAAAATAGCCTCTAAAATAGGGAAAATTGCTTGAAAATCAAAATGAAAAATCCGAGTTTAAAGCGCTTTAAAGCCTGATTTTTGTGCTTATTTTCGTAACTATTTGATTGTGTGCTTATTATTTTTTACCTTTGCCAGCGTTTTTATATAAGTTTCACCAAAAAAAGGAGGAGAATGTTAAAGAAACACATCGTACCATTTTCGGTAGTGGCAACACTATTTATCTTGGCAAAAGTGTTCACTTACCAAATGCCCTTATCAAAAAAAAGTCTTTTTAAGGAAGAAAAATTAAGCTCTACAATAACAAAAACTGATAGCATAAAAGTTGAAGATGTTGTGAAACCTCTTTCTTTAATGGCCCAGTTAAATTTCGCGGATGAAACCCTGCCTTTGGGCGATAAAAGGGTGGAAAGAAAAATGAAAAAAGTTCTGGCCGCACACAGTTACAAGAACACACACACTAATCTTTTGCACCAGAAAGCAGCAAAATGGTTTCCGGTTATCGAGCCAATACTTGCCGCTTACGGTATCCCGAACGATTTTAAGTATTTGGCTTTGGTCGAATCTGGAATGACTGAAGGGACTTCGCCTAAAGGTGCAGCCGGAATCTGGCAGTTTATGCCGGGTACTGCCCGTAATTATGGATTAAAAGTGAACGGGGATGTTGATGAGCGCTATAATTTGCGCAAATCTACTATTGCAGCCTGCAAATACATCAGGGAGATGTATAAGGGTTTAGAAAGCTGGACATTAGTGGCTGCGGCTTACAATGTTGGCGACGGGCGCTTGCGAAAGCAGATCAATAATCAAAATCAGGATAATTACTACAAAATGAGGCTTAACCGCGAAACCGGTGGCTATGTTTATAAAGTAATTTCCATGAAACAGATTATGGAACACCCGAAACGTTACGGTTACAAAAAACCGAGAGTATTATTGGCCTATAACGGCGGATAATATAATTAAGATAAAGACAAGCATTTGGTAAGGCGTCCCGGTTTCAGTATCGGGACGTTTTTTTTTTGAGGGTGATTGCACAGATTATGAGATTACACCGATTCGTTTGCAACGTGCTAACCAATCAATAGTTTTCAGTTATCAATTTTCAGTTTAGCGTATATAAATTTCGGGCATTGTGCTCACCCATAAACAAAATGACAATTGAACCGATAAACCTTTGAGCTGCGGATATACGGATAATGCAGAAGATCTTTCGTTACGTCATCCTGAATTTATTTCAGGATCTCTTTAATCGGGAGAAATCGATATCTCAGATGGAAGAATGCCTAATAGATAAATCCCGAGATGAGTTCAGGATGACGATCTTTTGTGTACAGCGGATTCGATGGTGTTCGATTGACCGGTTTAATCGGCTAATCAATTAACCAACAAATGATCATTGAATTTACACCAACCGCTTTTCACTTTACTTTCAAAACGCTTTCTTTGCATATGTTCAAACTGCGGATCAATAAAATCATCAAGCAACCCGGCGATAATATTACTTTTCAATTGGAAGAGGTAGATGAATATCCGGCATATTTAGCGGGACAGTTTTTGTCGTTGGTTTTCCAGGGGAAACATAGAGAGGTAAGGAGGTCATATTCTTTTAATAGTTCTCCTGATGTGGATGAGCCTTTGGCGATTACGGTAAAAAGGGTGGAAAATGGAGAAATCTCCAGGTTTCTGCATCACAAAACATCAGTAAATGATATTCTTTTCGCGCAAGAACCGCAGGGCTTGTTTAGTTACATGCCGGATGAACATCTGGAACGCGATCTATTTCTTTTTGCTGCAGGTGTTGGCATTACGCCATTATTCTCTATTTTGAAAACAGCATTGGTGCGTGAGCAAAAATCGTTGATTACACTGATCTACAGTAATAGATCGAAAGAGGAAACTTTGTTTTATGATGAACTGATCGATTGGCAGCAGAAGTATCCTGACAGGTTGAAAATTGTTTGGATTTTTAGTAACAGCAAAAACCTAATGACGGCCAGGTTGAATAAGTTTTATATCGAAAAACTGATTAAAGAGCATTTACATTTTCATCCGGATAATGCGCTGTTTTATAGCTGCGGACCAATAATTTATATGGATTTGTGCCGGATTACCTTATTAGGCATGGGATTCGATATCAAACAGATCAAAAGAGAAACTTTCGTATTACCGGAGGATGAAGTTGATGAAGATGACAGCTCTGAAAAAGTAGTGGATAAAAATACGTATTCAGTTATTTTAAACTTCAAAGGAGAATCATATAACCTTGAAGTGCCCTGGCCAAAGCGGATTTTAGATGTAGCACTCGAAAATAAAATTAAACTTCCTTATAGTTGTCGTGGAGGAGTATGCAGCACCTGCGTAGCCAATTGTACCAAAGGCGGGGTAAGGATGGATTATAACGAAGTGCTTACCGATGATGAATTGGAAAGAGGGCGGGTGCTGGTTTGTACAGGCCACCCAACTGAAAATGGAACGACAATAGCGTGGTAGGCTAGTTCATCGGTCATTCGTTTATTAGTCATTTATTCTTTAGTTCACAGGTTCATTATTGTATCGTTTATCTCGAACGAAGAGTAACGGAGCCCAGAGATCTTTTGGCTGTGCCTAATTATTGAAATATAACGTAATGCTCCAGGGGGGTGGAAACTAACGGTTGATCTTTAACCTTTGTGATTTTTAAGTTTTTGAATCATTAATTAGCAGATCGTTATTTTCTCTAAAAACACAAAACCGTTAGTTCATTATCAACGTTTATGAAGTATGACAAAAACTTTTTTTACGCTTATTACCTGCTTCATCTCGTTACAATCCTTTGCACAAGATTCAATAGCGGTAAAAAGAGAGTTTGCGAATAAAGAATACATTCATCTGTACAAAGAAAATGCTGATTTAGCTTATACCGCACCGGGAGGCGAACTGGGCGCACCTTCCAAATATGTCATTAACGGACGGCTTACTACCACTTATATGCTTTTAGGTAGTTATAAATCGCCTGTTGCCTTTGCCATTATCCCTGATTTTACAGTCCGTGTGCGGAACGAATTTTCTGCTGCGGTACGGACGCCGAGTTACCGTTTGGGCGGAGTACTTTATGCGAGGTTAAATCCTGATCCCGGACATTATAGATATGCTGAACTGGCCTTTACACATCATTCAAATGGTCAGGATCAGAGCGCATTTAATCCCGATGGAACAATTAACACCCGAACAGGAAATTTTAATGCGAATTATTTAACGCTTTCTTACCGTTTTGGAGACTTGACCACAGTTGGTGTAGATGGAAATTATTACTCTTTCAATCATCGGCTCGGTTTGCAATGGTATAAATTCTTTAGGTATGAACCTGCATTGGATGAAGGTTTTGGATTTACACGCGTGTTATATGATTTCTCCTGGCGCCGGTATGAGGAGATCGAAAAAAATGCGAAGCATAAACAAAAAGTAAAAACTGAAAAAGAAACCTGGCGTTTAAACACAGAATTATCTTATGCGGTAAACAAAATTCCATCGAAGAATTTTGCTAACCTACAGAAGCGGTTAAATGCCGAAATCAACTTTAATTACAGTTTTCCGTTTATGAACAATGTATTTTTAATGGCTGCGGTAGGCTATTATGGCGAAGATAATTACAATATCTATTTTCAGGATCATTATGGTTATGTGCGCTTTGGCTTATCCTCTGGTTTTCTTAGAAATAGAAGCCGACATTATGACAATTAATCCTTAATCAAGGTTGGTTTTGACTTTCTTTTTGATAAAATTTTTAGCATTTTTGCGGATTGAAATCTGGTCTTTTTTAAGGCCTGGTTTTAGTCCCAACTTTAAGTAAAATATGAGCAATAAATCTATCGACCTCGGTGAGCAAAAAGATGTAGAAGTATATGGTGCGAGGGTACATAATTTAAAGAATATAGACGTTAGTTTTCCGCGCAACCAGTTGGTGGTCATCACTGGTTTAAGTGGCAGCGGTAAATCTTCCTTGGCTTTTGATACCATTTACGCCGAAGGTCAGCGCCGCTATATGGAAACATTCAGTGCTTACAGCCGTCAGTTTATGGGCGGTATGGAGCGCCCTGATGTAGATAAAGTTTCGGGTTTAAGCCCGGTTATCGCGATTGAGCAGAAAACCACCAGTAAAAATCCACGCTCCACGGTGGGGACCATTACCGAGATTTACGATTTCATGCGTTTGCTTTATGCGCGCGTGGCTGATGCCTACTCTTACAATACCGGCGAGAAAATGGAGCGCATGAGCGAAGATCAGATTCTTCAGAATATCTTTAATAAATTTGATGGTTTGGCCGTAAATATTCTGGCGCCGGTTGTTAAAGGTAGAAAAGGGCATTACCGCGAACTTTTTGAGCAGATCCGTAAACAGGGTTATGTAAAAGTGAGGGTAGATGGGGAGATTAAAGACATCACCGCTAAAATGCAGGTAGACCGTTATAAAATCCATGATATTGAAGTGGTGATCGATCGCCTGATTATTGACGTAAAAGATAAAAAACGCCTGCTCGATTCCTTGCAAATTGCGATGAAAATGGGTAAGGGAGTAATTAAAATCAGCGATAAAGATAATAATGTAGCGCATTTTAGTAAGTTTTTGATGTGCCCAACCACGGGTATTTCTTATGATGAACCTCAGCCCAATAGTTTTTCGTTCAATTCACCTTATGGTGCCTGCGAACGTTGCGATGGTTTAGGTTATATTTTTGTAGTCGATAAAGATTCGGTTATCCCAAATCCGAAACTGAGTATTTTAAATGGTGGTTTAGCGCCATTGGGCGAATACAGAGACATTTGGATGTTTCAGGTGTTAAAAGCTTTGGCCAAAAAATACAGCTTCTCACTCTCTACACCGATTGAAAAATTAAGTGATGAAGTCATCAGTATCATTTTAAACGGTTCACCTGACCTGATCAAGGTTGAGGTAGAATACAATAAATGGAACGTTCAGAATTATAACATCACTTTTGATGGTATAATTAAGATGCTCGAAGAGCAGAACGAAAAAAGAAGTGAATCTGCATCAGACGATATGGACGAGTTCAGGAAACTGAAAACCTGTCCGGAGTGCCATGGAGCACGTTTGAAAAAAGAAAGTTTGCATTTTAAAGTTGATGGCAAAAACATTTTCGAGTTGTCATCAATGGACATCAACAACCTTCATCAATGGTTCGAAAAGGTTGATGAACGTTTATCTGACCGTCAGAATATTATTGCCAAAGAAATTTTAAAAGAGATTAAAGCCAGAATCGGTTTTTTAACTGATGTAGGTTTAACCTATTTAACTTTAGATCGTACTGCCCGTACACTTTCGGGTGGTGAGGCACAACGTATCCGTTTGGCTACGCAGATCGGTTCGCAGCTGATGAACGTCATGTACATTCTTGATGAGCCAAGTATCGGTTTGCACCAGCGCGATAATGAACGATTAATTAATGCCTTGAAAAATCTCCGTGATTTAGGAAATACCGTTTTGGTGGTAGAACATGATAAAGACATGATCCTGGAAGCCGATTGGGTAATTGATGTAGGTCCGGGAGCAGGTATTCATGGCGGAACCGTAGTTGCAGAAGGAACAGCAGCACAGATATTGAAATCGAATACCTTAACTGCCGATTATCTGAACGGTAAAAGGAGCATTGAAACGCCAAAAGTGCGTAGAAAAGGTAATGGGCATAAATTATCGTTAATAAAGGCTACGGGACATAACTTAAAAGAGGTTTCCGTAGATTTTCCTTTGGGTAAATTTATTGCCGTAACCGGCGTTTCAGGCAGTGGTAAATCGAGTTTAATTACCGAAACATTATACCCGATTCTAAACCATCATTTCTTCAGGGCTAAAAAAACGCCTTTACCTTACGAAAAAATTAACGGCTTAAAAGAAATTGATAAGGTAATCGAGATTGATCAGGCACCAATTGGCAGAACACCACGTTCAAATCCTTCTACCTATACAGGCGTTTTCTCCGATATCAGAAATCTGTTTGTGCAGTTGCCTGAAGCAAAAATCCGTGGTTACAAACCTGGCCGTTTTTCTTTTAATGTTAAAGGTGGCCGTTGCGAAACTTGTCAGGGAGCTGGTTTAAAAGTTATCGAAATGAACTTTTTACCAGATGTGCAGGTACCGTGTGAAGAGTGTGGGGGAAGAAGATACAACAGGGAAACTTTAGAGGTGCGTTTCCGCGGAAAATCGATCAGTGATGTGTTGGATATGAGTATCGAAGATGCCTGTACTTTTTTCGAAAATATTCCGATCATTTATAGAAAGATTAAAACCTTAAAAGATGTTGGTTTAGGTTATATTACTTTGGGGCAATCATCAGTTACTTTATCAGGAGGGGAGGCGCAGCGTGTAAAACTGGCCACAGAGCTTTCTAAAAAAGATACCGGAAAAACTTTCTATATTTTAGATGAGCCTACAACCGGGCTTCATTTTGAAGATATTAACGTGCTTTTAGGTGTATTGCAAGAGCTGGTTGATAAAGGAAATACCATTTTGGTGATCGAACATAATTTAGATGTGGTTAAAGTTGCCGATTGGGTAATTGATTTAGGAGAAGAAGGTGGTGCTGGCGGCGGGAGAATTTTATTCGAAGGTACACCCGAAGGTTTAATCCAGAATCCAATTAGCTTGACAGGTAAATTTTTGAAAAAGGAAATGGAGTATAGTCCGGAGTCCGCGGTCCGAAGTCTGGAGTCTACAGTCAAAGCACCAAAGAAAAGTAAGGCCGGAAAAAAATAGTCTGCCGGGCATCGTCATTCCCAGCTTGATTGGGAATCTTAATGCAAGCGCTTTAAGATTCGTAACTGTACCGGAATGATAGTTAGTTTAATGGAATCTGTTAATGGTAGTCTGTCGAAGGAACTGCTTAAAATCTGTGGTAAAGTGTTTAGACAGGTTCAGCATGACATATTCAACCTAAAATTAACTTTGAAAATACACTTAATTAACTCCTAATCCATTATCCATTTTACATTATAAAAAATGCTTTTTACCGATACCCATACCCATTTATATTACGAGCAGGATGCCGAAAAACAGGCTCAGTTAATGGAACGTTGTTTTGAAAGCAATGTGAACCGTTTGTTTTTGCCCAATGTTGACGTAAAATCAATTGCAATGATTGATGATCTGGTGGCGAAATATCCAGCAAATTGTTTTGCAATGGCGGGTTTACATCCTTGTGATGTAAAAGAAGATTACCTGGCGCTGTTGGATGTAATATATAATAGTATTGCCGGACGGAAAATTTATGCTATTGGCGAAATCGGGATTGATTTGTACTGGGATAAAACCACTTTGGCCATTCAGCAAGATGCTTTCCGTAAACAGATTGGCTGGGCAAAAGCCTTAGGATTGCCAATTGTGATCCATTGCAGAGAAGCTTTTGATGAAGTGTTCGAAGTATTGGAAAGTGAAAGAGATGAAAAATTGCGTGGTATATTCCATTGTTTCACCGGAAATTTGGCACAGGCGCAACAAGCTATTGATCTTAATTTTTATTTAGGCATTGGTGGTGTGGTCACTTATAAAAAAGCAGGTTTAGATGCTGTGCTTGCTGATATTCCATTAGCTAATCTGGTTCTGGAGACCGATTCTCCTTATCTGGCTCCGGTTCCGTTCCGCGGTAAACCCAATGAAAGCAGTTACCTGGTTTACATTGCACAAAAACTCGCTGATATTTATGGCATTTCCATCGAAGAAATTGCTGACGTAACTACTGAAAATTCGAAGAAGATTTTTGGAGTATAGGATTTAGGTTGGTCGTCACTTCGACTGAAGCGCAGTCCCGAATGTTCGGGAGAGAATCTGTTCTTAACATAATATCTTTACCCTGGAATAGACGATTGTTAATTATTTAAATATTTGCGTTGTTAATTGTCAAATTGATAATTTTACTTACATAATACCATCATTCGTTGCCAATTTGAAAATATCACCTAATCATTTGTAAATTTTTAGTTTCTTTGCGCTGAGCAACCTTCACAAAACCAAATGACCAAAATACTTATAATTTATACCGGTGGTACCATCGGTATGGTTAACGATCCTACAAATGGAATGTTAATTCCATTCGATTTCGAGCAGATAAAAGAAAACGTCCCTGAATTAAGTCGTTTAGATTACAATTTAGATGTGCATTCCTTCAATCCGGTATTGGATTCTTCAAACATGGATCCCGAAATATGGAAAACACTGGCAGAACTCGTTTACAATAAATATGATCAGTATGATGGCTTTGTGATCCTGCATGGATCAGATACCATGGCTTTCACCGCTTCGGCATTAAGTTTTATGCTCGAAAATCTCGATAAACCTGTTATTTTAACCGGATCGCAACTTCCAATCGGCGAAATCAGGACTGATGCCAAAGAAAATCTGATTACTGCTTTAGAGATTGCAGCGACTAAAGAAGATGGTAAAGCATTATTTCCTGAAGTTTGCATTTATTTTGATGCACAATTATTTAGGGGCAACCGCTCGATCAAATATAATAGTGAAAAATTTGAGGCTTTCCGGTCACCAAATTATCCAATATTGGCAGAAGCCGGAGTACATTTACAGTTTTATCGAAACTATATTTTAAAAGCTACAGGTGGCAAGCTAAAACTGCATACCAATTTTAATGCTAACATTGGGGTACTTAAATTGTATCCTGGAATTACGCCGCAAGTAGTTCAGGCCATTACCGATTCTAAAGTAGACGCCATTATCTTAGAAACTTTTGGTTCAGGTAACACTTCTACTGCGCAATGGTTTTTAGATAGTTTGCGACAGGCTATTTTAAGCGGAAAAATTATCATCGATATATCGCAGTGCAAAAAAGGCTCAGTACAGTTAGGTCGTTATGAAACCAGTAGGGAATTGTTAAAAATGGGTATTGTAAGTGGTTACGATTTAACTTTCGAAGCTACGGTAACCAAACTGATGTTTGTAATGGGCTTGGGCCTATCGGTAGAAGAAAGCCGTAAACTGATGGATGAGTCGTTGAGGGGCGAATTGACTAAGGATTAATGTAGCAAACTTGCGTAGTCGGGAAAAAGTTTAAAACCGAAAACTGTAAATAGCCAATTGCAAACTGATTTAGGCGTTCCCCAATCCCGATGAAAAATCGGGATTGGGTCGGGCTTTTCAGGGCTGCGCTTCGCTCCGGTGCCGATGAAGGATCGTCACTGAACCCTTACAATCCCTAACGCAAAACCCACCTTTTCAAAACCTTACGGACTTCAAAGCCTAAGAGCGCTGCCCTAGGATAAGTAAAACTTCTGCAATTATGAGCAGCATCATTTCGGTTATCAGTATTTAGCCTTATTTTTGCTGGAACAGATCGTCATGCTGATCCGATAGCTATCGGATTTGTTTCAGCATCTTTCTGGTAAGGCCCTGAAATAAATTCAGGGTGACGTCACGAAGAAACATGAAAATAGAACAGATATATACAGGTTGCCTGGCAGAAGCCGCTTATTACATCGAGAGTGATGGCGAAGCTGCCATCATAGATCCTTTAAGAGAAGTTGCGACGTATTTAAAAAAGGCAGAAAAAGCCGGTGCTACCATTAAATATATTTTCGAAACGCATTTTCATGCCGATTTTGTTTCTGGTCACGTTGATTTAGCCGAAAAATCGGGTGCAGAAATTATTTACGGACCAACTGCAAAAACCGAATTTAAATCGCATATCGCCAAAGATGGTGAGCAATTTAAAATTGGTAAAATAACCATAACCGCGCTACATACCCCAGGCCACACTTTAGAATCGACTACTTATTTGTTGACAGACGAAAATGGTAAGGACCATTGCATTTTTAGCGGTGACACTTTATTTATTGGTGATGTTGGGCGTCCGGATTTGGCACAGAAAGGTAATTTAACGATGGATGATTTGGCCGGAATGCTTTACGATTCGTTAAACGAAAAGATAAAACCTTTAGCCGATGATGTAATTGTTTATCCTGCTCACGGTGCTGGTTCGGCCTGTGGCAAAAGCATGAGCAAGGAAACTTTTGATACTTTAGGACATCAGAAACAGGTTAATTATGCTTTAAAGGCGGAAACAAAAGAACAGTTTATTGCTGAAGTAACAGATGGCATTATGCCTCCACCACAATATTTTGCTAAAAATGCTGCCATTAATAAAGGCGGAGTAGAGAGTATTGATGACGTTTACGAAAAAGGATTAAATGCATTAACACCTCAACAGTTCGAGGATTTGGCCAACCAAACGGGTGCCGTTATGCTGGATACCCGCGATCCGCAGGTTTTTGCAAAAGGTTTTATCCCAAATTCGATCAATATTGGTTTAAACGGACAGTTTGCCCCTTGGGTTGGTGCTTTGATTAGCGATTTACAGCAACCTATTTTATTGATTACAGACCAGGGGAAAGAAGAAGAAACGATTACCCGTTTAACCCGTGTCGGTTACGACAATACCATTGGTTATTTGGATGGAAGCTTTGAAAGATGGACAGATGCAGGAAAAGAAATTGATACCATTGAAACGATTTCTGCAGATGCTTTTGAACAGGCAGCCTCAAATGGTGAAATTACGGCGCTTGATGTGCGTAAACCAGGGGAGTACGAAGCAGAACACCTGGAATTTACGTTAAGCCGTCCCTTGGATTTTATTAATGAATGGACTGGTGAGATTAATCCAAAAGCTACTTATTACATTCACTGTGCAGGTGGTTACCGCTCTATGATTGCGGCTTCTATTTTAAAATCGCGCGGGGTAGAAAATGTAATTGATGTAGCGGGTGGCTATGGTGCGATAAAAAATACTGGTTTAAAAAGAACCGATTTTGCCTGTCCAAGTAAAGCAATGAAAGTATAAAATTAAAGAGATCGTCATTTCGAGCGGAACGCAGTGCAGCCGAGAAATCTATTTAACGGATATCTCCATTCCGCGATGCTCCAGTCGAGATGACGACCACTCTTAAAAGCGAATTAAAAAATTTGGATGTCAGAGAATCAAAATCATTACGATGTATTAATTATAGGAGCTGGGCCGATAGGCATGGCTTGTGCAATTGAAGCCCGAAAAGCAAACTTAAGCTATGTTATTATAGAAAAAGGTGCTTTGGTGAACAGTTTATTCAATTATCCTGTGTTTATGACCTTCTTCTCTACTTCACAGAAATTAGAGATAGGGGGCGTGCCTTTTGTAACCATTAGCCCGAAACCAAACCGTAACGAAGCTGTAGAATATTATCGTCGTGTGGCTGACAAATTCGATTTAAAGATCAATCTTTTTGAACGTGTGCAACAGGTGGTTAAAAACGAATCTGATGTTTTTGAAATCAAGACTTCTAAAACAGGTTATACGGCAAAGAATGTAATTGTTGCCACAGGGTTTTATGACGTGCCTTTATTGATGAATGTTCCGGGTGAAGATTTGCCTAAAGTAACACATTATTACAAAGATCCGCATTTGTACGCCTTTCAGAATGTGGTGGTGGTTGGTGCCAATAACTCGGGTGTTGACGCCGCTTTAGAAACTTACCGCAAAGGTGCAAATGTAACCATGGTGGTGAGGAGTGGCGAACTAGGTCCACATGTTAAATACTGGGTGCGCCCGGATATACAGAACAGGATTAAAGAGGGCGAGGTTACTGTCCTTTTCCATTCGGAACTGATTGAAATAAGGGAAGGTGAGGTGGATATTAAGACCCCTGAAGGCATAAAAACTATCCCAAACGATTTTGTAATTGCGATGACTGGTTACCAGCCAGATTTTTCTATGTTGAAGAAATTCGGTATCGAATTACCAGAAAGCCTTTGCCCAGCCTACAATGAAGAAACTATGGAAACCAATGTAAAAGGTTTATACCTGGCTGGTGTAGTTTGCGGTGGTTTAGATACACACAAACTTTTTATTGAAAACTCGAGGGTACATGCTGAAATGATTGTGAAGAATATTTTGGGTTGAGGGACATTGTCTTACGAGGTTTTGAAATGGCCTTATAAGGGAGAACCTCGTAAGTCTGTAGTTAATTCTTAATTATAGGTCCTAGTTACAGTTTATAAATTACGATAATCGTCATTTCGAGCGGAGTGCAACGCAGTCGAGAAATCTATTTAGATAACTCTCTCCGGAACGTTCGAGGCTGCGTTTCAGTCGAGATGACGTTTTTTTATTGAACAGCAACTTTCAATGTACTTCCCACAAAACTTTCAATAGCTTGTTCCACACCTTGCAAATCTTTTGAAGTAATATACGAACCCATTACGTGATTCCCAGCGTTAGGTATAGCAACTTTTCTTTTTAAGCTACTCGGTGTACCCAGTTCATCGAACATTTTCAGCATGGCATCTACTCTTACCACAGGATCCTGCTCCAGTTCGTTTTTATAATAATAAAGCATTAAAACAGGTTGCTTTATCTTTTGGAAAGTTTTTTCAACCATAGTGCGCTCAATAAACTCTTCCAGTTCCACCAACGATTCGAGCCTGTAATTAGTGTACCAGTATTTCTTATATTCGTCGGTGCGATCATCTACTTTACGTTCATCGCCACCCACTACTTTACGGGCAATCTGTAATCCCCATGGATTATTCAAAAGCCATGCGTTTTTGTCGTTAATGGCTACGTTTGGCGACATTAAAATCAAACTATTAATTTCAGGATAGGTTGCTGCTAATTTTAAAGCCACCGTTCCGCCTGTAGAAGTGCCGACTAAAATTACCTTTTTACCCAATTTTTTGCCAATGGCATAAGCCTGTTTGCTGGTTTCCCAAAGGCGGTCGGCCGTAAAATATTGCATAGGTGCCAGGGTATCGATACCATGGTCGGCCAGGCGGGCAAGGTATAAATTGGCATGCAACGCTTTAGCTAAATTTAAATGTACCGGGTTGCCTTCTGTTTTTGAGGCCGAGAAACCATGTAAATACACCACGGCATATTCGGTTTGTTGATGGGGTGTGTCGGCCCAAACAATTTCAGCTTCGTTGCCAGGTTTTATCTTATGCATGGATTCGATGCTGGCTAAATAGCTGTCAAGGTCTTCCAGATCTGGCACTTTGGTGAGCTCCTCACTAAATACTGGTTTTTTGGGTTTTGGTCCCAACAAATAACCTGCGATAATAAATGCCGAAAGACCTATAATTACTTTGTAGCGTTTTTTCATGCCATTAAATATTGGTTTAAATGTAAAATTTGAATTTAAATAAAGCTAATTTTCAGGTGAATTAATTATTGCTTTGAGGGGCCTTTTTACCTGCATTGTCCCATAATGGTAAACCTGATAGCGCCAAATAGCCCAGAGCCCGAAGCATGAGGGCGAGGACTATACGCAATAGTAGGAGTGAAGATGTTAAAAATCATTGTCCGTGGTTTTCCAAATCCTTAATAATAAGATTGCAGATTACCTTTTTATGGGAAATTAACTTAAGTTTGCAATCAAAATTTTTCGACTTAATGCCGGGAATCGAACAGATAAAAACACCTATAGCTGCTGATATTAAAGCGTTTGAAAAAACCTTTAAGGAATCGATGCATAGCGACGCACCGTTGCTGGATAGGATTACCCATTATATTGTAAAGCAAAAAGGCAAACAGATGCGGCCGATGTTCGTATTTTTTGCAGCTAAACTGTGTGGTGGCATTACAGAATCAACCCATCGAGGGGCTGCCTTAGTAGAGCTTTTACATACGGCTACTTTAGTGCATGATGATGTGGTAGACAATGCTTACGAGCGACGTGGCTTTTTCTCTATCAACGCTTTATGGAAAAATAAAATTGCCGTTTTGGTTGGCGATTACCTGCTGGCCAAGGGGTTATTACTTTCGGTAAACAATAACGAGCACCGTTTGTTACAGATTGTATCAGAAGCGGTAAAACAGATGAGTGAGGGCGAGTTGTTGCAAGTGGAGAAGGTACGGCGAATGGACATTTCGGAAGATTTATATTTTGATGTAATCCGCCAGAAAACAGCTTCTTTAATAGCTTCATGTTGTGCTGCAGGTGCAGCTTCGGCAGGTGCTGATGATGTAACGATAGAAAAAATGCGCCTGTTTGGCGAGAAAGTTGGCATTGCCTTTCAGATTAAAGACGACACTTTCGATTTTGGGACAGATGACGTAGGCAAGCCTTTGGGTATTGATATTAAAGAAAAGAAAGTAACCCTGCCTTTAATTTATGCCTTAAATAAAGCGGAGAAAACAGCGCGTAAAAAAATGATCAACCTGGTAAAAAATCATCAGGACGATCCGGTTAAAATACAGCAGATTATCGATTTTGTAAATGCGCATGAAGGTGTTTATTATGCAAACCAGAAAATGCTGGATTACCAAAATGAAGCCTTTGAGCTACTGCACAGTTTTGATGCAGGCGAAGCCCGAACAGGTTTGGAACAACTTGTACTGTACACCACTGAACGTAAAAAATAATGGGTAACGAATTACTTTTCAGCTTAGGCTTTTTGCTTTTTATTGTACTTATTCTGGCTTTAGACCTTGGTCTTTTTAGCAGGAAAGAACATGTGGTGAGCTTAAAACAAGCTGGGATCATGAGTGTGATTATGGTGGCCCTGGCGATAGGATTTTATTTTATTCTGTTAGTTGAGGGGCATCAGTTGCATGGAATAAAGGATTTTGCCCACCTGCAAGAAATTGTAACCCTGCACCAGCACCATATTAAACTAATTCCTAATGATTTTGAGGGTAGTTTAGCAATTTATAAGCAAAACCTCGGGCTCGAATTCTTAACCGGTTACGTTATTGAGTATGCACTTTCGGTAGATAATATCTTCGTAATCGTACTCATTTTCTCCGCATTTGCTGTTGAGGAAAAATATTATCACCGCGTATTGTTCTGGGGGATATTGGGCGCCATTATTATGCGTTTTATCTTCATTTTTGTTGGGGCGGCACTAATTACCAAATTTGCATGGATTTTGTATGTCTTTGGTGCATTTCTGGTATTTACTGGTGTAAAGATGTTTTTCAGCAAGGATGAAGATGATAAAATTGATCCCGAAAACCACCCTGTGGTAAAATGGGCATCAAAAATATTTTCTATTCATCCAAAATATGAGGGTAAAAATTTCTTTGTTAAAATAAACCATAAAAGAATGGTTACGCCATTGTTCCTGGTGTTGTTAATTGTGGAATTTACCGATCTTTTATTTGCGGTTGATTCTATTCCGGCTATTTTTGCGGTAACCAAAGACCCTTATATTGTATTTTTCTCTAATATTTTTGCCATCATGGGCTTAAGGTCTATGTTCTTTTTACTGGTAAACATTATTCATAAATTCCATTATTTAAAAACCGGTTTAGCTTTTTTACTGGCTTTTATCGGCGTAAAAATGTTAGCACATACCTATCTCGAAAAATGGGGTTTTACTACCGAGCATTCGCTGATTGTGATTTTAAGCATCTTAGTCATTAGCATTGTGGCTTCTTTGGTTTTTCCGAAGAAAGTGAATCATATTAAAAATTAATTTTTCCAATCAATAAATACGTCATCTCGACTGTAGCGCAGCGAAATGGAGAGATCTATCGAGACAGATTCTCGACTGCGTTTGCACTCCGCTCGAAATGACGAGTATGCGAGAAAAGCAAAATAAACGTTACAGCTGGCAATCTCTATTGAAAATTTGTACTTTCAGCAGATATAACTAAACCTAATGAAATACCTTTTCTCGGCCGCCCTTCTCTGTACCACTTTTTTTACCAATGCACAAGATAAATTTGGTGATGTTTTTGCCAAAATCAACACTGATGTACAGCAAAACTCAAAAGCTTATCAAACCCTCAAATATGAAACCGAGACTATCGGTCACCGTTTAACGGGTTCTGCAAATGGGGCAAAGGCCGAGCAATATGCCTTTGACTTATTAAAGTCTTATGGCTGTGAGGTGAAATTTCAGCCTTTTGAAGTCGAAAGCTGGGCACGGAAAACCATTAGTGTAGAAATTGGTAATGATCAAAACAGCCTGACCAAGATGAAGGCTGTTACGCTGGCACATTCGCCTGTGAGTGCAGATGTTACTGGTGAAATTGTAGACGCCGCTAACGGATTAGAAGCAGATTATCAGTCCAGTCCTGAAAAGTTTAAAGGTAAAATTGCTTTAATTTATCTGGGTGTGCTGCCTGGCTCTGCTGCGGGTACAAAGTCTTTACATCGTTCAGAAAAAACCGCTATTGCTACAAAATATGGTGCTATTGGTGTCATTATCATCAATACGGTAAAGGATGGTGTGCTTTTAACAGGAACGGCATCAGTAACGGGTAAATTAATTCCAATACCTGCAGTATGTATCGGTTTGGAAGACGGAATGGCTTTGAAAGATAAAATTAAAGCGCAGCCACAAATGACGCACATCACTATGAGTAACTTCTCGGGTTTGATCAAAGCCAGAAACGTAATCGCTACTTTTAAAGGAACAGCGTTGCCCAAAGATAAAATTGTAGTGGGTGGACATTTAGACAGCTGGGATTTGGCAACTGGCGCCATCGACAATGGAATTGGCTCATTCGCTATAATAGATATGGCCCGGACTTTTAAAAAGCTAAATTTAAAAACCAAACGTACAGTAGAATTTGTACTGTTTATGGGTGAGGAGCAGGGTTTGTTGGGTTCTAAAGCGTACATCGATCAGGCTAAAAAAGACAAAACCTTAAACCAGGTAAAGTTTATGCTCAACTACGATATGACCAACGATCCGAAAGGTTTTTCTACCTCACGAGCTGAAATGAAAGATTTGTTTACGGCCTGGGGAGCTGATATCGTAAAAATTGATACTGGATTTAAAAACCTGTTTAATGCAGGTGCAGGTTTGCATAGCGATCATCAGCCATTTATGCTGGAAGGTATCCCTACCGGCGGTGGCTTCGGTGGTAAACTACCTAATAATTCCGGACCCTTTTACCATTCTGATGGTGATAGCTTCAAACTGGTTGATGAACAGGAACTTAAAAATACCGTTCGTTATAGTGCTATGTTGACTTATGCGTTAGCCAATACACCGAAAATCCCGGTTGGGGTTCAGGGCGAAGAGGAACTGAGGGCTTTTCTGGAATCACAGAATTTAAAAGAACCTTTAAGCATTGCGGGTGAGTGGCGGTGGAAATAACTAGCAGTTTTGATTTCTTGCTCTTTTTCGCTTCGCGGATGATTACAACGATGTTAGGATCACAACTATTCTTATACAGATAATCCGTATAAGAATTTGTCCTTTCGACCGTAGTGGTTAAATCTTTGGAGAACTGCCTTAAAAGATTTCTCGACTCCGCTATGCTCCGCTCGAAATGACGGAAATAAATTTATTCACGGAATTGTTTCGA
This sequence comes from Pedobacter terrae, assembly GCF_900100705.1. Taxonomy (GTDB): domain Bacteria; phylum Bacteroidota; class Bacteroidia; order Sphingobacteriales; family Sphingobacteriaceae; genus Pedobacter; species Pedobacter terrae. The sequence continues at coordinate 81,963 of NZ_FNCH01000015.1, read as the reverse complement.
ATGAAGACTGGCGTAAAAACCTAATACAAGAGCATACCCAAATCAGCACTACCCGCTAATATAACTTTCCAATTGCGAAATGGTCTGTTTTTGATCGGCAATGATGAATTTTACCACATCACCGATCGAAACCATTCCTTTTACCTCGCCGTTTTCTACAACGGGTAAATGGCGGATGTGTTTATCCGTCATTAGCTCCATACAATAATCTATACTGTCGCTCAACCTGATGGTTATAGGGTTAGCAGTCATGACTTCTTTAATGAGCGTATCTTTTGATGATTTCCCTTGCAGAATGATTTTTCTGGCATTATCGCGTTCCGTAAAAATGCCACGAAGCTGTTCATCTTCCATCACTAATACGGCACTGATATTTTTTTTTGTCATTACTTTTAAGGCATCCAAAACAGACATGTTTTCTGATACAGCGATAATGATGGCCTGTTTCGTGTCCAATAGGTGTTTCACGCTTTTCATAATCGTTAATTTGATTAAATCAATTTAAGGAATAATTAGCTGGATATCAAAGTTTTATTTTGGTTTCTCGGAGATTTTAAAGAAGTCAGGTTTTTTAATTGGCACCTTGCATATCAAACTGACTTCTTTGGGAGTAAATACCTCAGACCCTCATTAATCTAAACCTGACAGGAATGGCAGCCTCCGATTCTTCATCGGAGCTATAATGTATGGCAGGACAGGACCTGAACGAAGAACCACTGGACTTGCTTTCCAAAAAAACAGAAAAGACGTAAAATTTCGAAGTTAAGTGTAAAAATTGCATCACTATTTTACAATCCTCCAACCCACTCAGTTTGTTAATTATTTGGCTTTCACAAAGTGATGCCGTAACTTTGCATCACATTTAAAAACAAATAATTATGTCATCAGTAGACGCTGAAGGCAGTTTTTAAGTAGTTTTTCTATATGACACGCCCGCGAGAAACACATTTCTCGGCACATAGGGTTTAGTGTCGCCACACCGTTTTTTTAATAAAGCAGGAAATGTTTGCGCAAGGTTTGCGCACATTTTCCAGCACTTTTCGTAAGCATTTCCAGCCCTTAAAACTAATAATTTTATGGCAACTTGTAATGTTTACCACGACAAACGACGTGAAAAAAAGAAAGGGCTTTACCCAATCAAAATTAGGGTTACCCACGAAAGAAAAACCAAGTATTTTGATACAGTCTTTGCTGTTAGCGAAGGTGATTTCATCAAAATACAAACCGGTAACAGAGTTACCGATGAGCTTCGCAAAGTCAAGATCAGAATTGAGAAATTGCTTAAAAAAGCTGAAGAAGTTATCTGGGACCTTGAGTATTTCGACTTCGAAGTCTTTACCATTCGGTTCAAAGACACCGGAGACAGAAATGACCTCATCTATCTTCTGAGGTCGAAGGCAAAAAGATTAAAGGAGGAAAAATTTCTCTCCAACTCGAACCTATATGCTCAAGCAGCAAACCTGTTAGAACGTTTCGTAAAGATTGAAAAGAAGTCATCAAAACTATTGATAAGAGATTTAACTCCAGATTTTCTAAAATCCTTTCAACGATGGGCTTTGAACACGAATTATATCATCGAAAAGAACAAGGCAAAAAAGGAAAGAAAATACTCAGTCACCACAATCGGCATGTATTTGATAAGGGTCAAAGCCATCATCAACGGACAGATTGAAGCTGGGTTGATGCGTGCAGCAAGAAGCCCTTTTGGCAAAGGCAAATATATTATACCCAAATCAAGGATTTCCAAAAGACCATTAGAGAAGCAAGAGATTATTGCCATTGCCAATTTCGAAACCTCTGACCCCAAGCAAATATTTGCAAGGGATATGTTTATTTTTTCCTATCTGGCCAATGGCATGAACTTCTTCGACATTTTTATGCTCAAATGGATGGACATTAAAAGCGATGCATTCTACTTTGTTAGACAAAAAACATCCTCAAAGCTGCCAGATAAACAAATCAGGGTCTTCATTAATCAGCGCATACAGAATATTATTGATAGACATGGGGACAGGAAAGAAGGTAACCCTTACATTTTTGATATTGTACCGCGTCGAGCAGACCTTGAGACGGCCACCAAAAAAATCAGATCGCAAATTTCACAAGTAAACTTATCACTCAAACAAATCGCTGCAACCCTTAATATTACACAAGAGATTAGTACTTATTACGCCAGGCACACCTTTGCGACTATGATGCACGAACTAGGAGCATCTCTCTTTACAATCAAGGATGTCATCGGCCACGAGGATATAAAATCAACACAGGTATATGTGTCTGGAGAGAAAAAAGAGCGACTGATGCAATTGCAAAACAGGTTATTGGAAGACGAAACAATTTAAACAAAAACAACATAAAAACATGCAAGAAATTCTTTTATTGACCAAAACACAATTGAAGCTTCTCATCATTGATGCAGTCGGAACGGCGATAGCCTAATAAGGGCAGGCACCCCATCCCAGCAAGGAAAGATATATGAATACTATAGAGGCTGCGGAATTTATTAAAAAGTCACCGAATGTACTACGCCAGATTGTTCATAAGGGCGAGGTCAAATCTATTAAAAGGGGAAATAATTTATTATTCAGAGAATAAGATCTTGTGGAGTATATTGAGAAAGGACTTAGAATTATAAATCAAGATGAAGATATCGACCCAGCAAAATATTTAGTCTGACAATATTTGCTTTGGTGTTAGCATTATCCAATCGCAGTATTATTATATTGTTTTATAAATTTTTGTGCTGAATAAAGGTTATCCAATTCCGAGCTAATCGAACATAGGTATGCAAAATTACAGTAAATGATTGCTTCTAACACTAATTTTAATTTTCGTTAAAAGCGTTAGTTAAGTTTTACTAAAATTGTTAGCTTTGATAAAAAGGATTCTTTATGGAAATGTCTGTTAAAAGCAAGGTTGACGAGATTAATCTAAGACCTCACGAATTTTTATTGCCACTATTTGAAGTTGTGGTGAATTCGATACTGAGCGTTACAGAAAAATTTCCCAATGGAGGAGGACTAATCGAGATCAAGGTTGAAAGGGATAAAAAGCCTGAATTATTTTCACCTGAACTATTAAAGGACAGCACAGGAAAAATCCCTCCTGTTTCTATCAATAATATTTCAATTATTGATAATGGAGTTGGCTTTGACGACGATAATTTCAAATCTTTTAATACCGCTTATTCTGAAAAAAACAGGGATAGGGGCTGTAAGGGGGTGGGGCGTTTTACGGTTCTCGCCTGTTTCGACAACATGCATGTCAATAGTATCTATAAGAATAAAGGACAGCAATTTAATCGGGAATTTACGTTCAACGTTTTGGACGAGGTTCAGCCAAAAGATGGAAATCCAGTACTTTTAGAGAATGCTGAAAATTCGTTGACGGTAATAAGTCTGAATGCCTACAAGCCAAAGTTCAAGGACAAAACGGCGCTTTCGACCCTTCAGATTGCCAAAGATGTAATCGAGCATTGTCTGCCTTTTTTTATCAACAAGAATATTCCGACCATCGTATTAAAGGATGATCTCAATGATGAAGAGCTAGTCTTAAATGATATCGTCAAGACTGTCATTAATTTCGTGGGACAGCCCGTAGTGTTTCATCCGATAAAAGATAGTGAACCTTTTTCTTTATTGCTTGTCAGACGGAGCGATGCAAAAAACCATAGGCTAAGGCTTTGCGCAAATAACAGGGTTGTCGGCAGATCGGAAAATATAGGCGGTATAATTCCAGGATTTGAAAATAGCTTCAAGGATGATAATGGGGATGACTATTGCTTGGATGTCTATGTCCTTTCGCCTTTTCTGGACAGAAGGGTCAACACGGTAAGAAATTCATTTAACATCCCCAACGCTCCGGAAGATAATATAGTCATTGATGAAATAACCATCGCTGGCATTCATGGTGAAATAAAAGGTATTCTAGAAAATAAATATGCGACTACGCTTGAGAAAATTCAGGCTATAAACTATGATAGGATCAAAAGTTATATACTCAATCCGAAAAAACTTAGGGTTGGTTATAGATCCCTTTTGCAGAGAAAAGATCTATTGAAAGGAATACCCACCAACCTTTCGGATGATAAACTTGAAGAATTTCTCCATAAGATCAAGTTCGTCTTGGAGAGGGAACTTAGTTATGGCCTGAAGAAAGTTACCAAAAGGGGTAAAATTGACAATTATGAGGAGTACTCCTCGATCGTCAAGAAACTCATTGACCAGGAGGCTCAGTTTGCAAAAGATAAGTTGGCCGACCTGTTGATCCAAAGGAAATCGATCTTGTTGTTATTGAAGAAAATGTTAAAGATTTCTAAGGATGGTGAATACAAATTGGAAGAAGACCTTCATAATCTAATCTTTCCTATGGGACAATCTAATGATTCGATTCCATATGAATACCATAATCTTTGGCTTCTTGATGAAAGATTGGCATTTCATTCTTACATAAACTCTGATAAGCAGATCAGGAAAAATCCATTACTTGTCTCCGATAGCCGAAAGGAACCTGATATAGCGATATTTGATTTTCCATGGGCTTTTTCTGAAAAGGAAGGCCAGATGAATTCAATGGTCATATTTGAGTTTAAAAGACCAGGGCGGGATATGGATACTTCTTTGGACAAAAACCTTGATAGTCAGATCATGAAATATTTTCAGGATCTGATGCAGAGCAAAGCCAGGGACTATGATGGTGAGTTGATAAACATGGAAAAAACCACACCCAAGTTTGGCTACGTAGTTTGTGATTTGCACAAAGATTTGGTAGAGCATAATACAACCTTCAACGGTTTCAAACTAACTCCATATAAAACCCTTTACAAATTAAATGATGTCATAAATCTACATATTGAAGTGATGTCCTATCAACAATTGATAGAAATGAGCGAAAAGAAACACTATGCTTTTTTCAAGGAACTAGGCCTTGAAAATTAGTGAATTTGCTTTCTGATTTTTAATGAAAGTTTATTGTATAATATGCGCTGGTAGTCCGAGTTACCTCAGTTTTTGAAAATCTATCGCTAAAAAAAACTGCGTTCCGTGTTTTTTTAGTTAATTCTCATTTCTCTGCTTTATCGTTTAAAGATCGAAATTACTTGGAGACTAGTTACTTAGCAGACAGTTATTATTACCTGCGTTATTATTCGAAGTGTTTGAGATCATTACTTTGTTTCCATAATAACCAATTCTATTTTGAATTATTTAACTGCTGGCTGAACGAATACTTTCCACGAACATGTATGCTTCCAATAAGCATATGCAATTTCAGAAATAAAAATTTCTAGTATCAATACTTAAAATTCAGTTGTACCTGTAAAACGATATTGATATATTGCGACCAGTGCAGTATCTAAAACAAGCTTAAATCGCTTTTTGATGTTGGCCACTGCATAAAAAAAACATGAAATTTGAAAGTGGTGACGAAATCAAAGACCGTTTCCCGGATACAGCAGAAAACGACAAGAAATCGTGTAAACCTTGGTCAATATTTGATGTTAATAAAGACCAGTTCCTTTAAAATGTAGCGTTTCCACAGAAGAATTGTATTTATCGTTGAAAATATCTAAGCATAAGTTAATAATTTACGACCTATGCACTATATTTGATACTGCCAAATAGAAACCTATTACATATAACGCTCTCAAGTGAAATATGTAATCATAAAAAAATATGATTATGGAAATATCAGTACTTCAGGCAAATAATGGAGATGCTATACACATTACCTTTCAGGATGAAAATGGCCAAGAGAAAAATGTGTTGATTGATAGTGGGAAGAAACAGACTTTTCAATATACCAACCAACATAAAAAAAAAGCAGATGGTCCTCTAAAACTTTTGGTTGAAAAGTTAAAATCAGAAAAAAAGATCTTTGATCTTGTGATATTGACACACATTGATGAGGATCACATAGGAGGGTTCATCTCCTGGATTGAGTTTGAGCCTGATGATGCTTGGAAGATGATTGGTGAGGTATGGTTCAATTCGGGTAATGTAATTAAGACTTGGCTAAAAACTACACTCCCATCGTTACCCCCAATTATTATGAACATTAGTGGTTCTCGAAAAACAAGTGTAGGGCAAGGTGTTCAATTCGAGGAGTACCTAAACGAGCATAAATTATGGAATGGAGAACTGTTTGTCGCTGGCAAAGTGAGGGATTTTTACGGACTCAACTTTAAATTCCTTTCTCCGGACAAAGAAAGACTTACAGATTTGCTTGAAAAATGGAAGACTGAACGGCCAGATTCGCTAACTAGCAAAGTCAATGATCACCAAATATCATTAAAAGATCATCAGGTAAATAACCTAAAAATAACTGATGAAAGTTTTAAAGAAGATGATGCGGTGCCAAATGGCAGTTCATTGGCGTTCATTTTGTCTAATAATGGTAATGATTTTCTTTTTCTTGGAGATTCCTTTCCTTCAGTGATTAAAACTTCTTTAAAAACATTTGGCTTTGATTCTGATAATCCTTTGCCAGTTAAATTAGTTAAAATCTCTCATCACGGTGCCCAGTCTAATACCAGTGCCGCTGTTTTCAAATCCATCAAATCGGAAAACTTTATTATCAGTACAAATAGTAAACAGGATAATCATCCACACAAGCAACTTTTGGGGCGTCTGATTGATTGCCATCCTGAATGTACAATTCATTTTAATTACGGTGAACTTATCGACAGAATTTTCACCAAACAGGATCATGCTGATTTCTCAAAGTTCAAAGCCTTGCCAATTGAAAATTCATTTAAATATTAGTGTATGACACTTGATGAGATTAGACCATATGTGGTTATATTAAATGAAGGTTCAGGTTTTTTTTTCCAACCAATGGATATAAATGCAACATATATCCTTACCGCAAAACATGTAATACAAAATGCAGGAAACGCCATTCACCTTTTAAAGCGATTTACTGAAAGTGTAGGCGGGCTTATTTCAGAAGATTTGGAATACACCATGCAACCAGGCATCAATTATTTTGAACATCCAGAACGTGATGTTGCCATTTTAAAGATAGATAGACTGCAAGGATTGAGTCAGGTTATTCGAACAGATGACGTTACAGTTGATCGGGAATCTTACATTTTAGCTGGTTATCCCCAAATGCGTCGTGATATAGAAAACGATCCAAACTATCACAATGCCTATAGAACAGATGAAGGGATTACCATTCAAGGCCCAAGAAATAACTCATTAAGAGAGGCGAGGATCCCCGATAGACCGGGTCTTGATGAAGTTCGTGGACATTCTGGAGGAGGATTAGGGAAATTTGATGATGGATTTTTCTTGTTGGCAGGTATCCAAAGTCAAATGATAGGTGCAATGGACGAGCAATTGGGAAAAATTGAATTTTCACCTATGTCATCTTTTGATTCACTTGTGGCCTTATACCCCGAACAACTCACTTCACTCGATCCTGCTCATTTAGGCTGTTTCTCTTTTATTCAGGATGCTACTTTCCTTTTAAGAGTAAATTTATTCAATGAAGAAAATATAGCTTATACCCGTAATTTTCTAAAAGCAGAAACTGAAAAGATTATTAATAGTGGAACAGCACCTCATCACATCCGTCGTTACTTCAATAAGAGATTACTTCTTGATCAAGCAAATCCCAACGTCCTTAACGGTAGAAATATTTGGATCGCTTGGCTCGAATTTTTAACTATAGTTAACATTATGGAATATACTGATGTAGAAGAGGCTGATTTAAAACAGCTTTTTAACTCATTTAGGCTATTGTATTCTGACACTAAGGACGATTGGACTGTCGAAGTTCAAAAGATGATCCAAGCCGATTATCATGGGCTACCATCCGGGGGTGTAGTTGTGATTGGTACAAATAGTAGCCCTTTAGATGGACTTTATGAAATTGAGGCCAAGAGAATACCAAATCTACTGAGGGTAACTAACAAAAAATTGATGCAAACAGACAATGGTATTAACTTTCCTTTCGATCATTATCGTTTTGTTCATCTTGATTCTTTTAAAAAGAAATGTATTACCGATAAGATTGCTGAATACAGCAACATATTCGATGAACAAGAATTAATTATTAAACTACAGGGAGAATATGAGCAATATATCACTAGAAATCAGAATTAAAAAAATTTTAGAGGAACTTTACCCCTCTATAAAGTTAACTATTCACATAGAGAAGTATATATCAAACATCCATACCTTTTTTGTAAAATTCCCTTCTGAAGCGGCATTGACCAAAGACTGGGAAAATTTGTCCAATAGTATTGCCGTTTATTATCAAAGTCAATTGCCAGACGAATTTGAGATATGGAACCTTTATTTATTCTACATCACGGACTCAAATGCAGATAAGCATTTGAAATATAGGATTGAGAATGATACAGTATCCAGTAGAAAAATACTGTTAACTTATGATCGGGAAATCAACGATGAATTTATTACTTCAATAGTTGAAGAACATATTACTAACAAAAATTTAAAATTATTACCCCCTGAAAAGCGATCAGATGCACAAAAAACCGAATTCGAGAGAAATCCGCTTTTATGGCAAGTTATAGAGCAATCCGGTATTATTGAAGATAAAAAAGGTGTTGTGAAATCCAGTGCAGTATTAGAACTATTAGAACAGAAAATCAAAGATGAAATTCAAAAAAGTTGAGATTCAGGCTTTTCGGGCCTATAATTTAGCCGAAGAAGGCACCTTTGATTTCACTAAAGGTAATGAAATTGCTGACTTTGTTTCCATTTATGCCCCTAATGGCTTTGGAAAGACTTCCTTTTACGATGCTGTAGAATGGGGCGTAACCCACAACATCCATCGGTTCTTAAAGCGCCCTAAAATGAACCAGCAAGTTGCAAGGACCGAAAAAAATATCAATTCAGCTGAGCATACTCATATATTGCGAAATAAGTTTTCAGATGAGAATTTGCCGGCATTCGTGAACCTTTACACTACAACCTCCGACGATCCAATTACCAAGCAACTAAAAAAACCAAGGAAAGGTCAGCCAGATTACAAATTTGATGAGGGAGAAACTGTTAGGGGATATTTCCAAGAAGTGATTCTCTCACAGGAATGGATCGATTCATTTTTAAAAGAGGATGACGGCGCGAGTCGTTATAAGACATTTATTAAGTATTTCGGCGACAAAGAACTAGATCAATATTACAAGTGTCTAGTCAATTTATTAAAAACTAATGAAGACACCATCAAAGATTTAAAAGATCAGTTGAAGGGTTTTCAATTGGATTTAGCTTTTGATGGAGATCAGCAGGTAATGACTGCCGTCAATCAAATAATTACTAAGCTAAAAGAAAAAGAGCAATCACTAAATTACCTTGATACGAACTTTGATGAAAAAGAATCTGTCGTTTTAGGTTCCATTATTACCTCTCGTATACATGAACTGAATCAAAAGATTATTCAATCTCAAAGATTAATAGAATTAATTGATGTGGTCATTTCAGGTAACGAAAGTATCGATTCACTTCAAATTTATCAGGAGAATCAACTTGAAGAATTAGATATCAAACGAGCGATAAATGAAGCCGAAATTTCACTCGATGATTTTAGCAAACTTTCAAAATCAGAAAATCAACTTGCGGCTTTTGCTAAAAGAAAAGAAGATTTAAGGACACTACAGACATATTATGAAAGCTTGGTTTCGCATTTTCCACGTTATGAAACTATTGTTTTCAAAATCAATGATAATATTGTTAATCAAAATAAAAAGAGCTCAGAAATAAGAGATTTAAATAATGCAAAAATAAATGCCGAAAACAACCTAATCAGACTTAACAATGATATTGAAAAAAATTTAGGGGATATTTCTGTTACCACTTCTACTCTGTCACGGATTCCTTCCATTGATGAAGAAGTCAACAAATTTACACTGAGGTTGACATCTTTAAACGCATTGCTTATTAACCGAGAAACAGATCTCTCCGACAAAGCAAGAGCATTGGTAGACTACCGCAATACTTTGGCTTCAATTGATAATGTAATCTTGCAAGTCGAACAAAATTCTGCTGTCACTGGATTAGTATCTTCATTAGAAAAATTTGTGAGTGAAATCAGGGAATTAGAGAAAATAAGGCTTAAAGGATTAGAATTTCGACAGAGTTTCCAAGTTCGCACAGCCGCTCTGGAACACCAAAAAGAACTACAAAGTGATATCGCAGAACTGCTTCGCAAAGGCTTAACAATAGTGACTGAATCTAAGACTAGCTCTTGTCCGTTATGCAACCAAAATTATACTGACTTCATTGAACTCACAAATCGGATTTCAAGCAATGATTCATTAGATGCGGGTTTAAAAATGGCATTGTCCGAGCAGGCAGAAAGTGAAGGACAGCAGCGTGTAAACGATTTAGCTGAGAGCACACAAAAAGAAAAGTTACTTTCATCGCTACGTGCTGAAAGACAGTCTGCATGGGAATTGTTGGCTAATGCGATAGCGCAAGAAAATGAATTAAAAAATCAAATTGCAGCAGACAAGGCAGAGTTAGATACATTAATCACTCGGATCGATGAGCTAAATTCCCAGCTGCTAAACCAATCCGCAAAAAATTATGCCGCAACTTTGGAAAGCCAATTGCAAAACTTGCAAAACCAACGTAATGCATATCTTGTGGAGCTTTCTCAATTACAGGGTAATCTTGAAGTAGCGGAAAAGAATGTTATCACAGCAAATAGCGAACTGAAAAAACTGCAAGAAGAGCGCACAGCCCTCCTAGATGACGCATCTTATACCTCGATACTAGAATATCTTAATCTACGCTCAGTTAATATTGATAGCTCAGTTACACTCGCCGAAATTCAGCAATTGCTGAACCAGGCTATTGAAGATCTTCGAAAATCTCTTGAAGATGAGCAGCAACAAAGGGTAATTAGCAACAATCTTAAGATACAAACATCTGCCTTTAGTGTCGAAGCTTTGACCTCCAAGATAACAGCGAATAAAGATCGATTATCTCAATTGCGACAACGAATAAGCGTTTATGAAGAATTTCTGAAAAACGAATTCAATTTCTCAACTGAAGGACAGACATTTAATTCCATCACAGAATTTACTGTGAGAGTTAGAGAGGCGCAGCGAAAAGCAATAAGTGAATCGGAAATCGTAATCTCCTTTTTTGAATTGTTATCAAAACTTAAAGAAGAAGTCATTCCGTATTTACGTTATCAAAAAGCAAAAAGTGATGAAAAGACTATCAAAGCAAGAATAAAGTTCCTCAACACCATTTTAAAAACAACCCTAGAAGCAGAAAGAGATTTAGTTATAGCACATATAGATAAACAAATCAATTCTTTCTTTTTCGAGGATATTATTAATGCCCTCTACAGAAAGATCGATCCACATCCTGATTACAAGGAAATTATATTTAAATGTGATTTTACCGACAACAATCCACAGCTTAATGTTTGTGTAACAGATGAAAAGAAGGTTACTCTCCAAATCCCTAATTTATATTTCAGTACTGCACAGTTAAATATTTTAAGTCTAAGCATTTTCTTAGCCAAAGCCTTGCATGCCATTGATCTAGATAATAAAACTCCCTTGGAGTGTATATTTATAGATGATCCTATTCAGGCAATGGATAGTATAAATATTTTATCTACTATTGATTTGCTTCGTAGTATCACGGTCAACTTTGGACGTCAAATTATATTATCAACCCATGATGCAAATTTTCATAATCTGCTTATGAAAAAGATTCCTCATAAGCTTTTTAATTCGAAATTTATGGAACTGGAGACTTTTGGAAAGGTAAAACAAACAGAGGAATTTGATGCAGTTTAGCGAAATTCCGAAAAAGTGCTAAACGTTTCTAATTCACCAGTTAAAATTCCTATCAGGTAATCGATAGGAATTTTAATCTATCAATTTGTTGTAGCATTTATGAAATATGGAAATAAATAACAACCAGTCTTCGCTCAAATTGAGTAGTATCGCAAAACCCTCCCTAGATGGTATGCAAGAAATAAAATTCGTTTATCAACAATTGTTGAACTCAACAGAACTTACCGCTCAGTCCAGAGGTTTTAAGCTAGAAGATCTCATGAGGAGTATTCTTCAATTCGAAGAGCTAGAACCTAAAGCTAGCTATCGCAAAATCGGTGAGCAAATGGATGGCTCGTTTTTCTGGATGGGACAGACTTTTATTTTCGAGGCAAAGTGGGAAAAAAACAAAATATCTGCCTCTTCTATTTATGCATTTAGGGGAAAAGTTCAAGGGAAGTTTCATACAACGAGTGGTATTTTCATTGCCATGAACGGTTATCACAAAGATACAGAGCAGGCTTTATTATCGGGAAAAGTAGGTGATATTCTTCTCTTTGATGGTGAAGATATGCATGCCATTTTTACTGGTGAGGTATCCTTTAAATCTGTCCTCAAATATAAGCTCCGCGCGGCTGGTGATAGCGGAACTCTTTATGCTAAGTATGCCCAATTGATAGAAGTAAACGTGACGGCAGTTAGTCATGCCTTTTTGGCTAGCCCACGGCTAAATACTGTATCTCATCAATCATATTTGAATGATTTGCTAGTTTTTGTAGAGAGCAGAAATGATTTTGAAATTGTAGATAAAATACTCAAATCAGTAACCAATTCCTTTGCTTTGTCTTATCGACTAATATCGCTTGAAGGTGCATATAACATATCTGCTATACCCTCATTTATTAGCACTTACCAAGGTCAAAAAAAATTAAAAGGATTTATTTCTTTTCTCGATGATGATGTAAATATCTTTAGTTTTCATACTCAGATTAACATAGTTTCCGAGCAACTTTCCAAGGCAGCTATTCCATTAAATCATCTTTTTCTATTCATTCCTAAAGAAACAAAATCCACCTACCAATCGACGAAATCGATAGGAGAAGCTGAATCACTTAATGAAATCAAAAACAAACTGATATCCTTTCTCGCCAATACTGCAGAAGAATACTATGATCCTGAAGAATTCATTTTATCTGATATACTTCCTCATCTTTTAGAGGATATAGACTGGGATGAATCAGAACAATGTGTTTTCATAACTGACGATCATACTGGAATGCCTTCACGTATTGAATCTCTGGACGAACTTGTAAGTCATTTAAACGACAAACTCATTCAAAATCAAACGGAGAATCTTCCGCTCGATTGGCTAAATGAGATGGAGTCAGAAGATTATGCATGGGATATTCACTCCTACATAGAAGAAAATTATAATAACAAACTTCAAGCTTTGGGTTGGGAATAATGTTGAAACTCAATTATTAGCATTAGAGAAGCAGGAGTTACATTTGGTTAGTTTCACATTGTTTCAGAAAAATTTTCCTAAATCCCTTGTTCCGCTTCGTTTTTTTGTCTACTCTACCGAAATTAAGCATGGGACAGGCCATCAACGGCACCAATGTCTATTCATAATAATTGGTTTGGGCTGGTGGATGTCAGTATCTCAAATAATTTTTCTCCTTCTCTATTTATTTTTTTTCTTGGCGTCAATCTAACCTCCATTTACATATCCATAAATTACTTTCATATCATCTTTTACATTAGTATTTGGAATTCGATTAAAGTTTGGTCTATCGTGTATTTTGAGCTCCAAGCAGGTTTGATTGGAATTAAATTTTCGTTTCGATAATCAGCTTTGTTTTCTAATTCAACTATTATTTTAAAAGTCGCTGACTTTAGTTTAAATGGTTCGCGACTATAGATTGTATTACTACAATAATCCACCTTTCTTAGGGTTGAACATATCAACGTATCCTTGCCGTTGTGTGACTTTATGTTATCCTGAATAAGAATGCTTAGTAAGTCAGCTCTTATCGCTTCTCACAATATTTTATACAGTTTGCAGATACATTTTAAAAGATGGTCTACTGAATAGTAGACGATATGCAAAACTATTCTAGTTTCTCGAAAAGAGGTTTTAAACGAACTCTTACCCCCTTTCAAATCTTTAATTTTAAAATTTATACTATGGAAGCAAATGTTTTTATTGCCACCGAAAGTCAGTTACGTGCATTGATAAACGATGCTGTACGTGCAGCACTTGAAAATGCCCCAGCGGCGGAACGCCCTATCAGAAGTAGATACTTCTCTACTAAAGAAGCAGCCGATTTTATCAAAAAAACCCCTAATGCCCTTAGACAAATCGTTCATAAAGGCGAAATACCATCAATGAAACGGGGCAACAACTTGTTGTTTTTTGAGGAAGACCTCGTAACTTGGATTGAAAAAGGGCGCAGAGAAGTTCAGGATGATGAAGACCCTGGAGCTTACCTCAAATAAACTCGTCCCATTACATTCTCAATCCAAGTTTAATTCCTAGAAAAGTAATCGAAACGTATAATTTTGTGTGCACATCTGCGCTACATATTTTTACGTTTATTATTCACGTCTATTTTATGTATTTTTGTGGCGCGTTGGGAATGTTTGCAAATTTGTTTGCAAAAGCGACATTGGAAAGACGTTAAAATATTGAAAAACAAACAATTAAAACAATAAATTATGTCATCAGTAGAGACTACATACGTTCCTTATAAAGTTAAGGACATTTCACTGGCAGAATGGGGCCGTAAAGAAATCGAATTAGCCGAAGCAGAAATGCCAGGTTTAATGAGTTTACGTAAAGAATTCGGTCCAACACAACCGTTAAAAGGTGCGCGTATTGCAGGTTGTCTGCACATGACCATCCAAACGGCTGTATTAATCGAAACATTGGTGGCCCTTGGTGCTGAAGTTACCTGGTCATCTTGCAATATTTTTTCTACACAAGATCACGCTGCTGCTGCAATTGCTGCTGCGGGTATTCAGGTTTATGCCTGGAAAGGTTTAAACGAAGAAGAATTCGACTGGTGTATTGAGCAAACTTTACACTTCGGTCCGGAGCAACAACCATTAAACATGATTTTGGATGATGGTGGCGATTTAACCAATATGGTTTTCGACCGCTTCCCTGAATTGATTGCAAACATTAAAGGTTTATCAGAAGAAACCACAACTGGTGTTCACCGTTTGTACGAAAGAATGAAAAACGGAACATTGCACATACCTGCAATTAACGTTAATGATTCGGTTACCAAATCTAAATTCGATAACAAATACGGATGTCGCGAATCATTGGTTGATGCGATCCGTCGCGCAACTGACGTAATGATGGCCGGTAAAGTGGCTGTGGTTTGTGGTTATGGTGACGTAGGTAAAGGTTCTGCAGAATCGTTAAGCTCACAAGGTGTACGTGTTATTGTAACTGAAATTGACCCAATCTGTGCTTTACAGGCTGCAATGGAAGGCTACGAAGTGAAAAAATTAGCTAACGCCATTAAAGAAGCAGATATTGTAGTGACTACAACTGGTAACTGTGATATCGTTCGCGAGCAACACTTCAGGGCATTAAAAGATAAAGCGATTGTTTGTAACATTGGTCACTTCGATAACGAAATTGATATGGCCTGGTTAAACGGTGCTTATGGCGATACAAAAGTAGAAATTAAACCTCAGGTTGATAAATATACTATTGACGGTAAAGACGTAATTGTTCTTGCTGAAGGTCGTTTAGTAAACTTAGGTTGCGCTACTGGTCACCCAAGTTTTGTAATGAGTAATTCATTTACTAACCAAACTTTAGCTCAATTAGAGCTTTGGACGAACACTGCCGCTTACGAAAACAAAGTATATACTTTGCCTAAACATTTAGATGAAAAAGTTGCCCGTTTACACTTAGAAAAAATCGGTGTTGAATTAGATGTTCTGGATCAACACCAGGCTGATTATATTGGCGTACCGGTAGAAGGTCCTTTTAAAGCAGATACTTACAGGTACTAGTTCAGTTTACAGTTTTTAATTAGTAGTTAACTAAATGCCATAATATCGAAGGGATATGCAATAAGCATGTCCCTTTTTTTATTCCCCTCTCTCAGAGGGGCGTCATTATAGTTGTTTGAAAACGTACGTTCAGTGCTCTTCGGAGGCTTTAGTCCTGCTATTCATTCCAATCTTTTTGTTGCTCTTCGACTACGCTCATGACAACAAAAAAAATTTCCATTTCTATCAGGTTTATTTTACAGCGGGCTGTGGTTCTTTTGCTATTGAAAACTTAGATTTGAAAAAATAAAAACGATGAAAAAGTTAATTTTTGCCCTTTTACTTGGTGTGTTTTCTGTTGCTGGAAATGCGCAAATAGCACCTCAAAAAACTGCGGCTTCAAAAGTAATTACCAAACAGGTAGTTGATATTGCCTGTGGCGAATGTCAGTTTAAAATGAAAGGTAAAGATTGCGAGTTAGCAGTCAAAATTGATGGCAAACCTCATTTTGTGGATGGTAAAGGCATTGATGATTTTGGCGATGCCCATGGCAAACACGGTTTTTGCAATGCGGTAAGCAAAGCAGAAGTTACCGGCGAAATCGTAAACAACCGCTTTCAAGCAAAAGAAATAAAGTTATTACCGGTTAAGAAGTAGTTTTACCGCAAAGAACGCAAAGCTTTTCGCAAAGGACGCTGAGCTGGATTGACGATTACTATCTGAATGTAGCTTTGTGTGCTCTGCGCCTTTTCTCCGTGTTCTCTGCGGTTAAAAAAGCGATAAATTATTCAAATTCCTTTTCCAAACCTTGCCTTAAATCGAAAAGCAACCATTGTTTGTTTTTCACATCAGCTTGTTTTGCTTTTAGCAACTGGATAAAATCTTTTACCCCTATTTCTTCATTGCCGTTGCCATGGATCAGTACAATGCTACCCGCATTAGGTTGTTGTCCTTTGGCTAACCAGGCGTCGCTTCCAATGGGGATTAATCCATAAGCTTCGATTCTTTCAACAATTTTTCTGTCCGACACCAGACCAGGGAAGCGGAAAAATACTGAAGGGGTTAGGCCGTTTTTTAACATCAGTTTTTCGTTTTCCAATACTTCTACATCCAAATTGGTTCCAGGTGCCAACAGGAAATTTTCGGCTAATGGCAATTTATTTACTTCGTGGTTGTAGGTATGGTTTACCCAGGTAATGTTCAGTTCCTTTTTCTCCACTAAACTTTTTAACCAATTTAAATCACCCTGGTGTTTTAGCATCCACTTACCCGAAACGGATACCGCAAGAGGGGCGGGTTGCGATATCTCTTTAAATTCATCAAAAACCGATTGGAAAATAATCCGGTCTAAAGGCTTATGCGAAGGGCAAAGATCAATGGTTAAGGTAATGCCTTTTTCATTTGGTATGGCATGATCGATGCCTGCATTTTGAAGTTGCAGATCTTTGGCTGCCGCGGCTTCAATTGATTTGATATAAGCGGTGTTTTTAAAAATGGCGAGTACATTGGGATATTGTAAACTTCTTGTGGTATAATCACTGGCCAAAGTCACTTTGGTATCTAAAGTTTCAGGGTTTACCAGCAATAGATATTTTTGATTATTTGCAGAAAAACTTCTAATTGAAATCAACCGTTCATTGGCATTTATTGCAAGGGCATAATTTACTTTGTAGCGTTTAATATCTTCAAAATTTTGTGCAAAAATTCCAGTACAAAAAAAGCAGAGACAAAAAATGTTGAGCAGTATGAATTTAGATAACTTCATGTTTCCTTATTTAAAATCTTTCTAATTTAAGCCAATTCATTATCTTTACAAACATCACCATGAACAAAGAAAAATTAAAATTATGGTTTAAGCGGGTAGGACTGGTGGGGTTTTTATTCTTCCTGATTAAAGGATTAATATGGCTTGTTGTGTTCTATGTTATTGGTAAAAATGTGAGTTAAATTAGTTCATTAGCTCACTGGTCATTGGTTCATTAGTCCGTGCCAGTTGTGTTAAATCTTTAACCGACCATCATCCTGATCCGATTGCTATCGGATTTGTCTCAGGATCTTTCTGGCAAATATTTTAACAACTACTTAAATGTAAACAACATATTGGCCAAAAAATTCCACACAAATACGATTACAATTGCAAAAAACTTCGCCACATAAAAGTTGGTTCCATTTTTTCTTTGGTGGAATAAGTAAATGATAAAGGTATTTAAGCCTAATCCGATCAAACTCACCATCAAAAATTTGCTAAACTCCGTTCCCCAATGGCTATTGGTACTCTGAAATGTCCATATCCTGTTAATGAGGTAATTATTGGTTACGGCTAAAGTAAAACCGATGGCATTAGCAATGTATTTATTGATCTTAATTTTCTCTTTGCACAACCAGGTTGCTCCAAAATCAATTGCCATGCCAAGCAAGCCTGTCAATCCAAATTTTATAATGCGGAAGAATAAATCCATTTAATGCAATTTAACCAGATAAAAATGTTCTAATAGCTGAGGACGCGTTTTAGCATTGATAAATTTAGGGGTTAGCTTGGTAATGTGATAGTATTCGAACGATTTTAGTACTTCGGCGCCATAATCTTTTTTCAATTTTACCAGTTCCGATTCTGGAGTGTAAATTACAAGGTCTTTTTCACCTTTCGATTTATTTAGCTCCTCGTAACTCCAAAAGTATTTTGGTTCGCCATTGGCATAAAAATCAAAAGAATAGGCATCTGGATACATCAGCACAGCGGCTTTGGCTTTAGGGTAATTTTCTTTTAACCAGTTACCCGCTTCCATGCCTGATTCATATTTTAGCACCGATGGATAGAAAAAAACCGATAGAAATATCATTAAGGCAACTGAAATCATCGCACTTCTCGACAATAAGTTTTCGGTCTTTAATCCTTTGAAGACTAAAAAAGAAACCGCCAATAACAGAACTAAAACGGCAATTGCTATGTAATGATTTGTAAAACCAAAAAAGAACGCAATAGCAGATAAAATCAAAATAATTAAAATGGCCAGTACATTTTGGATGGTAAAAAAAACTTTCAGGCTTTTGCCTTTCAATTGCTTTATATACAAAGCGGTGATGATGGCAAACTGTGGAAGGATAATCAAAATATAATGTGGCAACTGAAATTTAGACAATGAAAACAATAAAAAAGTTATCGCAGCACTGGTCCAGATAATAATGCTTTCTGCCGGTAAACCGGCTCTGTTTTTCTTTTTAAAAAGATTAACCACTGCGGTATAAAACAATATCGACCAGGGTAAAAATGCCCAAAGCGTGGTATGAAGGAAAAATGAAATATCGCCTTTTCCTTTTATTGGTCCATTGTTAAAAAAACGGCCGAACTGGCTATCCCAAAAGAAAAATTTTAGACCTGACACACCAGTTTTTCCGAATACAACCTTTTCAGGATGTAAATCAAACTGCACATATAAAGCATATAACTCTGGAATAACAAAAATGAAAATCAATACAATGGCTAACCACCATTTTAGTTTCAACAACTGTTTAAACTGTTTGGTTAATAACCAGTAAATGATAAAGCCACCAAAAACAGGAATCAATACAAATATGCCTTTAATCATGATGGCACATGCTGCGAAAAACGAGCCTGCAACAATATGCCAGAAGGAACTTTGATGCGCTTTATAATAGTGATAAATAGCCGCCAGGGTAAAGGTAGTAATGTAAACTTCTGCACGGACGTCAAAGGTAGATATGAGGATGTGCAGCGAACTCAAAAAAATCAACGCACTAATCAACCCTGTTTTTTCGTTGTAAATATCTTTTGTCAGTTTATAAAGATACCATGCGCCCCATAATCCGAATAAAAAAGAGGGCAGTTTATAGGCAAAAGCTGTAATTCCGAAAATTTTAAATGAGGCAGCGGCCAACCAAAAAGTTAGATGTGGTTTGTCTAACCAATCTGCACCACGAACATATATGTTTACCCAATCGTTACGAAGCACCATGTTTTTGGCTATGGAGGCATAAAGCGCAGAATCTGGTTCCATTATGCCACCAAAAAGTGCCAATACGCTAACTAGCGCAATTAGGGTGATTAAAATTTTATATAGCGTGGTCTCTTTCAAGTTCATTTACAGGAAGCAAATATGAGCAAAAAAAAGTCAAATTTTTTTAAGGTTTAAGATAAACAGGAGCAAAGCCTTATCTTTGCTTTATGACAAAGTTATCGGTTAACATCAATAAAATTGCTACGCTCCGTAATAGTCGTGGAGGCAATAATCCTGATTTGGTAAAGGTTGCACTAGACTGCGAGCGTTTCGGTGCGCAGGGAATTACGGTACACCCACGCCCTGATGAACGCCACATCCGTTACCAGGATGTTTACGATTTAAAGGCTGCTATTGCGACTGAATTTAATATTGAAGGAAATTGCAAAGAAGATAAATTTGTTGATCTGGTTTTGGCTAACAAACCTGCCCAGGTTACTTTGGTACCCGATGCCGAGGGTCAGATTACTTCGAACCATGGTTGGGATACCATCAAACATAAAGATTACCTGAAAGAAATGGTTGCTGTTTTTCAGAAAGAGGGCATCCGTGTTTCGATTTTTGTTGATCCGGTGGTAGAAATGGTTGAAGGTGCTGCAGAAACGGGAACAGATCGGATCGAACTATACACTGAAGCTTATGCACATAATTATTTTGCTGACCGCGAAAAGGCAGTAGTGAGTTATATTGCTGCAGCACATCATGCCAATAAATTAGGCTTAGGCATTAATGCTGGTCACGATCTGGATCTGCACAATCTGCATTATTTTGCCCAAAGCATCCCGGGCTTATTGGAAGTTTCTATCGGTCATGCTTTAATCAGCGATGCGCTTTATTTAGGTTTAGAAGTAACTATTCAGAAATATTTACAACAGCTCGCTTAGGGGTTAACCACAAAGCGCACAAAGAAGTACAGAGCAAACAGAGCCTCTGCGAACTCGGTGTAAAACTCTTTTTTCTCTGTGGTTAAAAAATAAATTATGTTAAAAGGAATTCTCCTTGTTTTTTTTGGTGCCTGTAGTTTTGGCATCCTTTCTACCTTTGTTAAACTGGCTTATCATGAAGGTTATACTTTGGGTGACGTTACCGGTGCTCAGGCTTTTTTTGGAGCCGTAATTTTATGGGTGTTATTTTTCTTCCAAAGTAGAACCGCAACTTATAAGGCTAAGGTTTTGCCCGCTAAAACACCGTGGTGGCAAATGGTAATTGCGGGTACCTGCACAGGTCTGGTTAGTATTTTTTACTATCAATGTGTAAAGCTGGTGCCTAATTCGGTTGCCATTATTTTATTGATGCAGTTTATATGGATGAGTATTTTATTGGAATACCTCATTTTTAAAAAGAAACCTACAGGTTTACAGTTAGCCGCTATTTTATTGGTTTTAGCTGGTACAGTTTTAGCCAGCGGAATGGCAGAGACCAATATTGGAAGCATGGATTTAAAAGGAATTGGTTTTGGTTTGCTGGCTGCGCTGTGTTATGCCGGCTTTTTGTTATTGAGCGGTAGAATCGGAAATGAATATGCACCATTGAAGAAAAGTGCGCTGATGATTACCGGCGCTTGTATCTTGATCTTTATCATCTTCCCTCCAGCATTCTTATTTAATGGTGCATTGGGTGGAAGTTTATTGAAATGGGGGTTGATTATCTCAGTTTTCGGTACGGTAATTCCGCCATTATTTTATGCAGAAGGCGTACCGAGAATTGGTACTGCTATCAGTTCTATTTTGAGCGCTGCAGAGTTGCCTGTGGCCGTAATGATGGCTGGTTTTGTGCTGCAAGAGCAGGTGTCGTTTTTAAGGTGGGTTGGTGTGGTGGTCATTTTATCGGCAATGGTTTTGCCAAATCTGAAATATTTAAAGCGAGATTAATCTAGTTTTTTACCGCAAAGTACACAGAGAGAAGGCACAGAGGGCACAAAGCAGGGCTTTGAAATTTATTGTTGTGCCTTGAATGCAACTTGGTGTTCTTAACGCCTTTGTGGTTTAAGCCTTAAAGATTAATAAACTTCGCGTTCTTTGCGGTTAAACTAAAATTAAATATCTTTAAAAAGCATAAAGCATATACACATGAAAAAACTTACCATTTATATTTTATCCTTTATCATTATCGGCTTAGCCGGATGTAAAACCAAAACCACTATTAATCAGGATGAGGCCGCTGAAGTGATTACCAGTTATTTAAAAGCTAATCCCGAATATAAAACTACCAGGTTTAAATTTGGAGAGATGAAATTTAATAGTACAAACGATATGTTCGAATTGGGGAAATATAAATCTTTGGCCAGCAAAGGTTTGGTTACCTTAAGTTTAAAAGAAGCTAAAAAGAAATTTCTTTCAAAAGATAGCAGTTTTGTTTATCAGATTACATTAACCGATAAAGCAAGTCCGTTGGTACTGAAACAGGATGGCGACAGGGCCACGGTAAAAGTGGTGGAATATGTTTTATCAGACGAAAAACCAGTTGATTTTGCGCAGGTAAATTCCAGTACCGCCAAAGTAACTGTATCATTAAAAATGAATACGACCGATTTCGAACCTTTCGATAAAGAAGCCAATAAAAACAGCAACTTCATTACCAAAACCTATAAATTAAAGTTGAGTAAAGATGAGGGGTGGAAAGTGCAGAAATAGCAGATTAGTCTTGATAAACTAACCTGCCATCAGGAGTTAATTTATTTTATTCTTTGGTAAACTTAAATTCTTTGCCACCCTGTTTAAGGGTCATCTGGTTTGCTGTGGGGTTGAAAGACAGTATGATGCCTGCTTCTTCAAATTTAAACTCGTGATTTCCTTTGGATGTTAATTTTGTTGCCGATTGACCTGTAGCCCGTGCGACTAATGTTGTATTGTCTTTCGTAATGGTGATTTTTATCGGGATTGCCGTTGATGCGTAAATGCCTAAATATTTATTTAAGTCTGTAGTGCTTTGCTCAACTGTTTTAAAATCGGGAATTTGATATTCCTTATTAAAAACAGCGCTTAATACCGCCAATGAAATGGAATTATTGTTGAAATTCGTACCATTACCCGTTAAAGCATAAGCTATATTTCCATCACTGAAATAAGAAAATGTAGCACTGAAACCATCTATACTACCCGAATGTCCAAATCCTGCTTGATCGTAAAACGGAATAGCCAAAACGCCCATGCCGTATTTGCCATTAAGGGTTTTCATCTGCGCTAAACTCTTTTGAGAAATCACTTTGCCTCCGAATAATGCTGTGCTGAATTTTACCAGATCAATCGGGGTTGAAACAATTCCTCCGGCACCCATTGGAATCGAAATATCAGTTTCATCCGCTAATTTCCAATCCCCTTCAAAACGGTAAGAGCTCGCTTCGTTATTTTTTAAATTAATTTTTTTGCCCAAAAAAGTGTTTTTCAATTTAAGAGGTTTAGCAATGTATTTGTCTAATATTTGGGCATAAGGCATTTTAAACGTTTTTTCAAGAATATAAGATAGCAGTAAATAGTTCGAATTGCTATAATCTGATTGAGTGTCAGGCTCAAAATCAATCCCGCCCTTACTAATTATGGCAAGCATTTCTTTTTCGGTTTTGGGTTGCGTATGCCATTTCAAGTATCCCTCTTGATCATCTGTAAAGTCATGTATCCCGCTTCTGTGGTAAAGCAAATTCGATATGGAAATCTTCTCTGCATTTTTGATGTCTGGGAAAAATTTTTGAATAGTTTGATTGAGGCTGATTTTCTTTTCTTCAATGGCTTTAAAAATTAAAGCAGCTGTAAAGGTTTTAGAAATAGATCCGATCCTGTATTTGGTGTTTTCGTTTGCTGTTTGCCGTTCTTTAAGGTTTGCGAAACCCAATGTGCGGTTATAAATCAGATGGCCATTTTGAGCAATGGCCACACTTCCCATAAACTTGTTGTATTGGCCAAGCGTATCGAAATAAGCATCCAGTTTGTTTTTATCAAATGATTGTGAAAAGCTGAATTGGGCCAGGATTATCAGAACGGCAAAGAGTGTTAATTTTTTGATCATGATGTTATTTGTTGATTGTTCTTTTTAACTTAAGGAGTAAAGTGATGATGAAGTAGAGCGCGATTGCCGAGACAACCATTGCGGGAATAAACCAGTTACCTAGAAGTTCATCGTCTGGGTTTACCAAGCCTTTTGAATGGCCAAGGATAAAAACTTCACCTGGTTTATAAAAAAAGCCTACCTGTGATGGGTTCCATATTTTAGCACCGATTAAAAACACAAAACCAAACAGGAAAAGGTAGAGTATAAAAAATATGATGTAAGATATGCCATTGGTTAAATTGAGCAATAAAGCTTTAAAAACATGTATGGGATTAAATGTTTTAGTGGCTTCTGCTAATTTTTTATCAGCCACCAATGGTTTCAGTATTTCCTCGGGTCTTCCCAATTTTTCCAGGATATTAAGTAGTTTTTCTACTTCATTTCCTGTTGGATGTTCTTGTAGGCTTTCATAAATATGACTGTTCAGCTCCATCAATATTTCATCCTGGTTTTGCTGATTGAGGCCTTTAACCTCTTTTTTTATTCTGTATAGGTAATCTTTGTAAATCCGCTCAGCCGATTGATCGTTAAATGGTATTTCTTTTAATTTCATTTCGTAATTTTTAATACTGATTTGTTCAGGTTGTGCCAGTATTCTTCCATTTTGGTTACCGTGTTTTTTCCTTCTGGCGTAATGCTGTAATATTTTCTGGGGATGCCCGATTCTTGTTCCACCCATTCTGATTTAATCAGTTTTTCATCTTTAAGCCGGTTCATAAGTGGATATAGGGTTCCTTCGGCAATTTCAATTTCCGTAATCTTTTTTATCTCATTGATCAGATCGTAGCCGTAATAAGCCTTTCCGCCCTTTAAAACATTGAGCACAATAAAGGATAGTGTTCCCTTTTTAACCTGCGATATCCATTTATGAATAAAATCTTCGTTCATAATGTAAAGGTATAACAAAGTACATAGTATAACAATGTATGTGTAGATTATATTTGATTGTTAGTGTAAATGATTGAAATTGAGTGTTTTAATTTTTATTTTCTATGGCTAATTTGAAGTTTAACGCAGTATGTTGGTTTTTTGCAGTTCCTTTTATGTGTAAACCCGACAACATTGGCAACCCTTTTTGCTTCAGATACTTTATACTTCAGTTAGAAAGTAGCAAAAAAGATTGTAGCGCCCGCTTGCAGTATGGCAGGAATGGCGGGAACAAACTTAAATTTTAGCACAGCCACTGCTTTCCAAATAATCAAAAAAACAGCTTAAAACTGAAAAGGCATTGTCTGGCTTTTTACTTATAAATCCTATCTATTTTGTCGCTTTTAAGTGTAAATAAGACGCCTTTTTTACACTGATTGATAGTGAAATACAGCTTCATTTTTGCTACCTTTGCACGCAAATTTATTATTCATACCGCATGAGCTTAAATATCCACTACAAGGAAGATTTTCAAAATCGTCATATTGCTCCTAATGAGGCTGATACAGCCGAAATGTTGCAAACTGTTGGCGTAAATTCTATCGACGAGCTGATTGAACAGACTGTTCCGACGGCCATCAGGTTAAAACAACCGTTAAACTTGCCTGCAGCGAAATCAGAAACTGAATATCTTGGGGCTTTAAAACAAACTTCATTGTTGAATAAAGTTTTCAAAAGCTTTATCGGTCAAGGTTATTACGACACCATTACACCAGGGGTAATTTTACGTAACGTATTCGAAAACCCGGGATGGTACACACAATATACGCCTTACCAGGCAGAAATTGCACAGGGCCGTTTACAGGCTTTATTAAACTTCCAAACCATGGTTATCGATTTAACCGGAATGGAAATTGCCAATGCCTCTCTATTGGATGAAGGTACAGCTGCGGCTGAGGCTATGTTTATGCAATACAGCTTACGCAAAAACCAGGCAGCTAAAAAGTTTTTCGTTTCTGAATTACTTTTCCCTCAAACCATCGATATTTTAAAAACACGTGCCAATCCTTATGGTATTGAGCTAGTGATCGGAAGCCATTTAGATTTTACTGCTAGCGGAGAATTTTTTGGTGCAATTGTGCAGTATCCGGCAGGAAATGGCGAAGTTTTCGATTATGCGGCTTTTGCATCAGCTTTGCACAGTCAAAATATTAAATTAACCGTAATTGCCGATATTTTAAGCTTAACCTTATTAACGCCTCCAGGCGAGTGGGGTGCTGATGTAGTAGTGGGTACAACACAGCGTTTAGGTATACCAATGGGTTTTGGTGGACCTCACGCTGCATTTTTTGCCACTAAAGAAGAATATAAACGTAACATCCCTGGTCGTATTATCGGTGTAACCATCGATAGCCATGGCGACTACGCTTTACGTATGGCCTTGCAAACCCGCGAGCAGCACATCCGTAGAGATAAAGCAACATCAAACATTTGTACTGCACAGGCCTTATTGGCTATTATGGCTGGTTTTTATGCCGCTTACCACGGTCCGAAAGGATTAAAAGCCATAGCAGAACGTACACACGGTTTGGCCATCAGTTTAGCCGCTACTTTAAAAGGCTTAGGCTTTGAGCAATTAAACTCGGCTTATTTCGACACTATTCGTTTCGATTTAGGCGATTTAAAAGGTGGTATCCATTCTGGATGCATCGATAATGAAATCAACTTAAACTATGTTGGTAACGTTGCCACCATTTCGTTCGACGAAACCAGCACTTTCGAAGATGTAGCTTTAATTGCTAAAATCTTTGCAAAGGTTAAAGCTATCGCAGCAGATCAGGTTGAAGTAGTAGAAAATGTAGAAACCGTTATTCCGGTTGCATTACAACGTACTTCGGCTTACTTAACACACCCGATTTTTAACTCGCACCACTCAGAACATGAGATGTTGCGTTATATCAAATCATTAGAAGCAAAAGATTTATCGCTTTGCCACTCGATGATTGCCTTGGGTAGTTGTACCATGAAATTAAATGCTACTGCAGAAATGATCCCGGTTACCTGGTCTCACTTCGGTAAAATCCACCCATTTGCCCCTGCCGATCAGGTATTAGGTTACTATTCAGTTTTTAACGAACTGGATAAATGGTTAAGTGAAATTACCGGTTTCGCTGCAATGAGCTTACAGCCAAATGCTGGTGCTCAGGGTGAATATGCTGGTTTAATGGTTATCCGTGCTTATCACCACGATAGGGGAGATTTCCATCGTAACGTAGCATTAATTCCTGCTTCGGCACACGGAACCAACCCTGCTTCTGCTGCAATGGCGGATATGAAAATTGTCGTGGTTAAATCTTTAGAAAACGGTAACATTGATGTTGAAGATTTAAAAGCAAAAGCAGAGTTGCATAAAGACAACTTATCGTGTTTAATGGTAACTTATCCATCTACACACGGGGTGTTCGAAGAAAGCATTATCGAAATCTGCGAAACCATCCACGCTAATGGTGGACAGGTTTATATGGATGGTGCAAATATGAATGCGCAGGTTGGATTAACCAGTCCGGCCAATATCGGTGCCGATGTTTGTCACTTAAACTTACACAAAACTTTCTGTATCCCTCACGGTGGTGGTGGTCCGGGTATGGGCCCAATCGGCGTGGCTAAACACCTGGTTCCTTATCTTCCTGGCCATGCTGTGGTTGATATCGACAAAGGAAAATCTATTTCTGCAGTTTCATCTGCACCATGGGGTTCGGCTTCCATCCTGATCATTTCTCACGCCTATATTGCAATGATGGGCGCTGAAGGTTTAACGAATGCTACTAAATATGCTATTTTAAACGCCAACTATATGAAAGCGCGTTTAGAACAACATTATCCGGTGCTTTACTCTGGTGCTCAGGGACGTTGTGCACACGAGATGATTTTAGATTGCCGTTCATTCAAAGCTTTCGGAATTGAAGTAACTGACATTGCCAAACGTTTAATGGATTATGGTTTCCACGCACCAACGGTTTCGTTCCCAGTTGCGGGTACTTTAATGGTTGAGCCTACAGAATCTGAACCTAAACATGAGTTAGACCGTTTCTGTGATGCGTTGATCGCCATTAAAAAAGAAATAGATCAGGTAGAGAATTTAACTTTCGATAAAACGGATAATCCTTTAAAAAATGCACCGCATACGGTTTCAGTAATTACTGCTAACGAATGGGAACATGCTTATAGCCGCCAAACCGCCGCATTCCCGCTTCCTTATGTGTTAGAACGTAAGTTCTGGCCATCAGTTGGTCGTGTTAACGATAGTCATGGTGATAGATCATTGATCTGTGCATGCCCTCCGGTGGAGAGTTATTTGGAAGAGATCGTTCCTTAGTAAGGTAGAAGGCGGAAGGGTAGAGGGTTTAAGGTTTTTTGCAGCGTGCGTAAAGCATGCAACAGAAAATCTTAAACCTTTTTTTTGTTATGATGAACGTTGTTGAAGTTAAGAAGAGATCTTCTATCGCGATACCGTCATTTCGAGCGGAGTGCAGCGAAGTCGAGAAATCTATCTCAAGATAGATCTCTCCCCGCCTGTACGGGCAGGCATTCTACTGCGTTTCAGCCGAGATGACGATTTTTCTTATGAATATCAAGGGAAGATACAAAGGATTTTTTTAGGAATAAATATCAGCTTTCCATCGGCAGCTACAGCCCTGCCATTCCTGCCCGTACTGCAGGCGGGCGCTTCAATCTTTTTGTGGTTTCTGCTTTCGTTTTCGTCATTACAAGGAGGAACCACGCGGCAATCTTTTCCGGTAAGCACAAACAAAAAGGATTTCCGCTGCTGCCAGGTTTAGAATGAATGGCTTGCTGGCTTTAGGTCACCTATCTTCCATTTTTTTCTTTGATAGACTAAACCTTAGTATCACTCTACAGTCAATATCATGATTTTAAATAAATCGATTATTTTTGAAAAAACTTAACATAGGTCAACAACAAGAGATCGGTAGTTCATCTATATTTGTATCAAATTTTAAAAAACCAGAAAATGAAATTAAAAATTAGCTCAATTTTTTTATTAGTGGCAGTTGTTTCTTTATCAGCTTTTACAACTATTAAACCAGTAACTTATACTGTAGATGTAGCAAAATCGACTATTACCTGGATTGGTAAAAAAGTAACCGGTTCTCATAACGGAACAGTGGCTTTACAATCAGGTACATTAGCAGTTAATGGTAAAAGCGTAACAGGTGGTACTTTTGTAATCGATATGACTTCAATTAAAGATGCTGATGGTAGTGCTAAATTAGAAGGTCACTTAAAAGCAGATGATTTCTTTGGTACAACAAAATTCCCAACTTCAACTTTCGTTATTACTAAAGTTGCGGGGTCAGGTGCTAACGTAACGGTTACAGGTAATTTAACTATCAAAGGTATCACTAAACCATTAAGCTTCCCTGCAACTGTAACGGTTAATGCAGACGGAACAGCTTCAGCTTTAGCTGGTAAAATCATTGTAGACAGAACTAAATATGACATTAAATACGGTTCAAAATCATTCTTCGATAGCATTGGCGACAAAGCAATTGATGATAACTTCGAATTATCGGTTAAATTAGTAGCTAAAAAATAATTTTTCCGGTCTCGGAAAATTAAAGCCCCGGCATTTATCGGGGCTTTTTTTGTTAACCGAAAAGTGACGCAAAGGTTAACCACAGAGGACGCTGAGTTTTTCACAGAGAAGTGCAGAGTTTATCAATAATACTAAATATGCACCCAGCTCGGTTTACTTTGTGCCTTTTCTCCGTGTACTTTGTGGTAAAAAAGCAACTCTGCTGCTTTGCGCTTCCTTCTTTGCGTGCTTTGCGGTAAAAAATAGAGACTTTAAAAACTCAGGTAATGGCAAGAAACCAGGCGGCAAGGTGCTGCAAAGTCCAAAGATCTCTCCACTTCGCGTTGCTCCAGGAGATGACGAAACGATGTAAGTGCGTACCGAAATAAAATAAATTGATTTTTTAAACTTAAATCATACTAATCACTTCAGGATCTGTTTTCCCTAAACCCTAAACCCTAAACCCTAAACCCTAAACCCTAAACCCTAAACCCTAAACCCTAAACCTATCTAATCCTAAATCCACCTTCAACAATATCAACAAAACCAGTTGCGGCACTTTTGCCATGATAGAACAAACATTCCCAGTTTTCTTCTGCGGCTCTTTTTCCAAATTCTTTTCGTAATTCCATTGCCTTACGACCGTCGAAATCATATTTGGCAATAAAATTTTTAACCAGTTCTTCAGGTTCAGGTAAAACATCGCCACCAAAAAATATTTTTTGATTACCTTCTGTTAAAAGAAAAACCTGGTGGTTTGGACAGTGGGCTCCGGTAAATTCGTAAGCAATAGTCTCATCCAAAGCACCGTCACCTTCAACAAATTTCAATTGAGCATTGCGCTGTACAAAATCGAAAATATCGGTATGGTAAGATGATGAAGTACTGCTAAAAGCTGTTTCCCATTCGCCTCGGTTAATTACATATTCTGCATCAGGGAAACTCAGTTCCACCTTAGCATTGCCTTGTTTGTGGATCATACCCCCAGAGTGGTCGTAATGTAGGTGCGACATTAAAACTTTAGTCACATCAGTAGGATCAAAGCCTGCATTGCGGATATTTTTATGTAAAATCAATTCTCCGTGGTCATCACTAAATCCTAAACCCGTATCAAAAAGTACAAGGTCATTTTTCAGCTCCACCAAAAAAGGCTGAACATTAATGAATAATGAAGCAGGCCTGTCTTTAAAGTGATGTATAGCGGGGTCAAAAGGCACAAATTTCTTTGAGGCATCAACAGAGTAGGTTCCTTCGAATAGCGTGTGAACTTGCAAAATATAGATCTTTAATGTTTCTACAAAGGTAACAATCTATCCATGATTAAAGATTTCCTTAATGCTACAATTTACAATTAGATCAGACTTGAGTAACGCATCGGTAAAAAATCGGCGAAAAACCTAAGCTTTTGTTTTAGAGATGCTTGTTAGGTATACCGCTCATGTTCCATTCCTTATTATCCAATTAAAATGTATATTTACTGTTCGGAGACAGTATAAAATGGAAAAAAGATGGGTGCTGGCATCAGATTGTAATGATGATACAGTAGCAAAATTAGCAGAAGAGCTTAACATAGACCGCTCATTGGCACAGATCCTCGTGCAGCGGAATATCTGTGATTTTGATCAGGCGAAAGATTTCTTCAGACCAGAGCTTAATCACCTTCACGATCCCTTTTTAATGAAGGATATGGATGTTGCTATTGCCCGGATTGAAACGGCATTGGCCAACCACGAAAAAATATTGATTTATGGCGATTACGATGTTGATGGTACTACTTCAGTTGCACTGGCCTTCAGTTTCTTTTCTCAGCTCACTAAAAATATAGAATATTACATTCCAGACCGTTATCTGGAAGGTTATGGGATTTCTACTGCCGGGATCGATTATGCAAATGAAAATGGATTTTCCCTAATTATTGCGTTAGATTGTGGTATAAAATCGATCGATAAAATTGATTATGCCAATCAACTCGGGATCGATTTCATTATCTGTGATCACCATTTACCTGGAGATGAACTTCCACAGGCTATAGCCGTTTTGGATCCTAAACGTTCAGACTGCGCGTATCCCTTTAAAGAACTTGCCGGCTGCGGGATTGGTTTTAAACTAGCGCAAGCCTATGCCCAAAAACATGGACTAGCAAAAGAAACTTACCTCCAGTATCTGGATTTAGTAATGGTGAGCATCGCTGCAGATATTGTTCCCGTAGTGGGGGAGAACAGAACTTTGGCTTATTATGGGCTAAAAAAATTAAATAGCAATCCTTGTGAAGGTTTAAGGGCTTTGATGGAAGTTTCGGGCAGAACCGAAAATTACAGCATTACTGATGTGGTTTTCACCTTAGGTCCACGGATTAATGCCGCTGGCAGGATAGACCATGCAAAACATGCCGTTGCCATGCTGCTTTGTCAGGTAGATAGCAACTCACTAGAGCAAAGCGAACTGATTAACCTTAAAAATACCGAGCGCAAAACCTACGATCAGGACATTACCCGCGAAGCTTTGGCTTTAATTGGCGAAAGTGAAATCCTCATTAATAGGAAAACTACGGTGGTATTTAACGAAAACTGGCATAAAGGGGTAATCGGAATTGTAGCTTCACGTTTAACTGAAAAGTATTATCGCCCAACCATTGTCCTTACCAAGTCTAACGGACATGTAGCTGGTTCGTGCCGCTCGGTAGTGGGTTTTGATTTATATGAAGCTTTAAGTGGTTGCGCGCATTTATTGGATCAATACGGTGGACATAAATTTGCTGCTGGCTTAACCATGCAGGAACAAAATGTGAATGCCTTTGCCGATAAATTTGAAGAAATTGTATCTGCAAGCATTACGGATGAACTGCTTACGCCCATGATCAGGATTGACGCTGAAATTGAATTGGCGCAGATAGATGGTAAATTCTACCGCGTTTTATCACAAATGGGGCCATTTGGGCCAGAAAATATGGCACCAATATTTGTTACCCATAACGTATATCTCGCACAGCATGCCATGGCAGTAGGTCAAAATCATTTAAAAATTAACATAAAGCAACAAAATTCGCCTATTTTTGAAGGTATTGCATTCGGATTGGCAGAATTTCAAAATCTTTTACAACCCAGAATGCCGTTTTCTGTTTGTTATACATTAGAAGAAAATGTATGGCGTGATAAGAAACGTTTGCAGTTAAATATTAAAGGAATAAAAGTTAAATAACTAAAATCGTCATCCTGAATTTATTTCAGGATCTTTCGAGTAAGATGCTGAATCAAGTTCAGCATGACGGACCCATAGATATATGATATTAAAAGCCGAAAATCTGGTTAAAAAATACAAGCAGCGTACTGTTGTAAACAACGTTTCCTTTAACGTAAGTCAGGGAGAAATTGTTGGGCTTTTGGGCCCTAATGGTGCTGGGAAAACAACTTCCTTTTACATGATCGTAGGTTTGATCAAACCAAATGAAGGGCGAATCTTTTTAGAAGAAGAAGATATTACCGAAGATCCGATGTACCGCAGGGCGCAAAAAGGAATTGGCTATCTGGCCCAGGAAGCATCTGTTTTTAGAAAACTTACCGTAGAAGATAATATCCTGGCCATTTTGGAAATGAGCAAACTGACTAAGGAGGAGCAGCGTGATAAACTCGAAGAACTGATCAACGAGTTTAGTTTACACAAAGTACGCAAAAACCGTGGCGATCTATTATCGGGAGGTGAACGCCGCCGTACCGAAATTGCCCGTGCTTTAGCCGCAAATCCTAATTTCATTTTATTGGACGAGCCTTTTGCCGGGGTAGACCCAATTGCGGTAGAGGAAATCCAAAGTATTGTTGCCAAACTGAAACATAAAAATATAGGGATCTTAATTACCGATCACAACGTACAGGAAACGCTTTCCATTACCGATAGGGCTTATTTGCTTTTTGAAGGAAAAATCCTGGAGCAAGGTGTTCCTGAAGTGCTCGCTGAAAACGAAATGGTGAGAAAAGTATATTTGGGATCGAATTTTGTGTTGAAACGTAAGAAATTTGATGTTTAATAAGATTTAACAAACAAAATTTAAATTGACCTGTTGCATAATCGCGACGTTAAACCAAAAACTATAAAGTTTACTGTGTATAAAAATCTCTGTGTATCCCCATTTAACCAAGGGGCAGGTGTGAAAATCTGTGGCAATAGAATGTCCGTTAATTTTAACATTTAAAGATGGCATTTGTAAATTCAATTTTTACCTGGTTAATGAAAAAGCGGATCCACCAGATCGAGCTTTTTATGAAATATCCGTACGATGTTCAGGAAGAGTGGTTCCACAGCTTGATTGATAGTGCTGAGAATACGGAATGGGGTAAATTATACGATTATAAATCAATTTTAACGCCACAACAATATCAGGAGCGGGTTCCGGTTCAAAACTACGATACCCTAAAACCTTACATTGAGCGTATGCTTAATGGCGAACAGAACATCCTATGGCCATCTGATATCAAATGGTTTGCAAAATCATCTGGTACCACCAGCGATAGAAGTAAGTTTATCCCGGTGTCTCCGGAATCTTTGGAAGAATGCCATTTTAAAGGTGGGAAAGATATGCTTTCTATCTATTGCAATAACCGCCCGGATAACCAGATGTTTACCGGAAAAGGGTTGGTTTTAGGCGGCAGCCATCAGGTGAACCAGTTAAACGAGGATTGTTTTTATGGCGATTTATCGGCTGTGCTGATTAAAAACCTTCCCATTTGGGCAGAATATTATCGTACGCCCGACATGTCTATCGCGTTGATGGATAATTACGAAATCAAGATGGATAGAATGGCTGAAGCCACCATCAATGAAAACGTAACCAGTATTTCGGGCGTACCCACCTGGACTATCGTACTGGCTAAAAAAGTGCTCGAACTTACCGGAAAGCAAAACTTATTGGAGGTTTGGCCAAACCTTGAATTATATATCCACGGAGCGGTAAACTTTGCGCCTTATCGTGAGCAGTTTAAACAGCTGATTCCGTCCGCCGACATGTATTATCTGGAAACTTACAATGCATCGGAAGGATTTTTCGGTATTCAGGACCAGGATCACTCAGAAGAAATGTTGCTGATGCTGGATTACGGTATTTTCTACGAATTTATTCCAATGGAAAACATTGGAGAAGAGAATCCTAAGGCTTTGTTACTGGGCGAAGTAGAACTGCATAAAAACTATGCTATTGTGATTTCTACAAACGGTGGTTTATGGCGATACATGATCGGTGACACTGTCCAGTTTACCTCACTTTCTCCTTACCGGATAAAAATTACCGGGCGTACCAAACACTTTATCAATGCTTTCGGCGAAGAAGTAATTATTGATAATGCAGAACAAGCATTAACCAAAGCTTGCCAGCAAACAGGTGCTGAAATAAAAGATTATACTGCAGGGCCGATTTACTTTAAAGATGAAAAAGCGGGCGGACATGAATGGATCATTGAATTTGATAAGCAGCCCAATGATTTTGAAAAGTTTGTGGATGTGATGGACCAGACCTTGCGTGAAGTTAACTCTGATTACGATGCCAAAAGGTTTAAAGACATGGCATTGGCCCGTCCTAAAGTACATAATGCCCCCGCCAATACTTTTTACAACTGGTTAAAAGCAAAAGATAAATTAGGTGGACAGCATAAAGTTCCCCGTTTAGCCAATGAGCGCAAGTACGTAGATGATATTTTGGAGATAATGAAATCAGCTTAGCATATTATTGATTATATTTGTTTTAGTTCACAATAAAAAATATGGAAGCGACAGGGAAATTGACAAATGTTCAGCTAGAACTATTAAAATTATTTCAATATAATTTACCAGATAATCAATTGAATGATATTAAAGAAATGTTGACCAAATATTTCGCAAAATCGGCATCGGATGAAATGGATAAACTCTGGGATGAGAAAAATTGGGACGAAAGTACAATAGAATCTTGGAAGAATGAACATCTAAGAAAAAAATAACATTAATGAAAGTTGTACTGGATATTAATGTACTTCTTGTCTCAATTCCTAAAAAATCAAAATATAGGCCGATTTTTGATGCTTTAATTAGTGGATATTTTCATTCAGTAATTAGTAACGATATTCTTTCGGAATACGTCGAAATTTTAGAACAAAAAACAAATTTTCTCATAGCGAGTAATGTTGCAGAGTTGTTGCTAAATCTTAAGAATGTAGAAAAAGTTGACATCTATTTTGAGTGGAAACTAATTTTATCCGATTTAGATGATAATAAGTATGTTGATGCTTATGTGTGTAGTAATGCTGATTATATTATAACAAATGACCATCACTTTAAAATCTTGAAGCAAATAGAATTTCCTAAAGTTAATGTGTTAACAATCGATGAATTTTTATCAGTAATTGAAGAATAACGCTACACAATCATGAAAAACATTTTAATTCTTCTTTTTATTTTAGGATCATCAATATACCAATCAAAAGCCCAATTAAAAGAAAGCTACAAGGCACAGATTGCCTATAAAATTGTAGAAACTTCTCCGCGTTGCAAACAGCTTACCAAAGGACTCTACGAAAGGATTGTTAAAAATGGTGGTACCTCTTATGGTGTTATGCTCGAGAGCAGCCCCAATCCTAAAACCGATCCATCGCAGGGATACGCTAAAACCTATAATTTTAACCTGCACGAAAGTTATGCCGATAGGATGCCTATCCTAGCTCGTTTTGTGTTTGATCCAAAAAAGCAACAGCTTTACGAAGAAGATGTGCTAAATGATCAACTGATCGCCATCGCTTTCGACAAAAAGTTACTAAAACGCTTTAATAAAATTAGATGAAAAGCATCAGCTATAAACAGGTAGCATGGGTATTGTTTTTTACCTACTTTTTTATGCTGATGGTGCAGATTACATTCCGTTACATTCCATTAAACAGTGAAGTTTCTTTCCTGCAGATTAAACAGACAGAAGTAGCAGGCATCAAAACCTATCTTCCCATATTTTATGTGCACGTTTACAGTGCTATATTTGTTTTACTGGCCGGCTTTACGCAATTTAATCCAAAAATATTATCCAGATACCCGAAATTACACCAATGGCTGGGCTATTGGTATGTAGGCATTGTGCTGTTCCTTGCCGCACCATCTGGTATTTTTATAGGCTACTTTGCAAATGGTGGCTTGATGGCAAAAACCTCATTTATTGTTTTAGGTTTTTTATGGTTTTGGTTTACTTTAAAGGCTGTTTTGCTTATCTTAAAAAGGAAGATAATAGCCCATAAAAAGTTTATGTATAGAAGTTTCGCCCTGGCCGCTTCAGCTATTACATTAAGGCTGTGGAAAGTTATTTTAGTATATTTATTCCATCCTGCACCAATGGATGTTTATCAGATTATAGCCTGGTTAGGTTGGATACCCAATTTATTAATCGCCGAGTGGCTTATTAAACGGAAAATAATTTAATTGATGAAAAAGATCTTCTTATTAACGCTGTTCCCAGTTTTGATGCTTTCTTGCAGGGACGCTAAAAAAACAAATGAACCAAAAAAAACTGTTCAAATAGTTCAGCCCGAAATACACAAAGAACTTTACGGTTTTTGGGTCGGTAATTTTTACACAACAGATGAATTAGAATACGAAGGCGATATGATCGATGCGCTAAAAAAGCTCAGTATAAATATTAAAAAAATCACGAAGGATACCGTAATTGCACAGAGCGTAGTTTCTGGTAACAGCAGGCCATTATTGGGCAAGCTATCAGACGATGGAGGTAAAATTACTTTTGTTTTAAATGAGCCCGGTACCGAAAAATACGATGGGAAATTTGAAATCACACTGGTTGGCGACACCTTAACAGGAAAGTGGAATGCGTATAAAAAAGAGCTTAAATGGCCCGAAAAAGAATTCAAATTACTCAAAAAGAAATTTGAATATAATGCAGACCTGATGCTGCCATCAGAATCGAATTATGTAGACTGGAGTGACCACAAGATGGTAAAAAGAGTGGATACTTTAGAGGATGGTACAATTGATTCCCTTGAGGCTAATCCTTTTTACAGAAGTGCATCCGAACAGATTTTTAAATTAAATGCCTCAACCACCGTACTAAAAGAAGATGATATAAAGAACTTAAGAAAATTAGACCTGCAGATTATTAAAAATACCATTTTTGCAAGACATGGTTATGCTTTTAAAAAACAGACTTTTAGAAATTTTTTCGATCCTGTAGAATGGTATGTCCCCGTAAAAAACAATGTTGATGATGATTTAACCCCGATAGAAAATAAAAATATCAAGCTGTTAGATCGTTTTACCAAATATGCGGAAGACAATTATGATGCTTTTGGCCGTTAATTTGTAATACGCTTAACCATGAAGTTGAACAGGGAAAAAATATTAGGTTTTTTTAAGAAATCGCAAAGCAAAGCTTCGGTAATCCTGAGTGATAAAACCAAAGCCAGCAATACCATTAAGGATGCGCTGGGCAAGGCGGTTACCAATAAAGGTGATTTAGAAGGTGTCTGGACGAAACTGGTATTGTTATTTGCGGTATCTAAAGATTATGTGAATGGGGATTATACCGAAATCCCTAAAAGATCTATCATTGCCATTTTAGGAGGACTGATTTATTTCCTATCCCCAATTGACGTAATTCCGGACTTTGTGCCCGTTTTGGGTTTTATTGATGATATATACATTTTAAACCTAGTGTACAGGCAGGTACTTAAAGACCTGGAAAAATATAAAGCCTGGAAAGATGCCCAGGGAAAAGTAATCGATATAAATGGCTCAGCCACATAAAAGTTTTTTAGAATGGTTGGGCGAACACCTTTTTAGTTGCCCGTTTAAAGCTCATTTCGGGATCGATTGTCCGGGATGTGGTTTGCAACGTTCAATTTTGGCTTTATTTCGGGGCGATTTAACTGCATCTTTTAAGTTTTATCCTGCAACAATTCCCCTTATTTTTATAGTTTTATTCACTATTGTTCATCTTAAAGTTGATTTTAAGTTTGGCGCCCAGCTGATTAAAATCGTTTTTGCAGGAGTTGCAGTAATTATTTTAATCAATTACATTTACAAAATATACACTCATCAATTGATCTAAATATAGCTATGTCAGAAGAACAGGAAAACCCTCAGGAAAATAAACCTATTGATCTTTCTAAAGGTCAACAGCCAGAACCCGCACCTTTTCAGCCGCTTAATCAGGGGCCTGCAACTCCACCGCCATTCCAGCAGCCGCCACCTTTTCAGCAACCGCCACCGTTTGGCCAGTTTGGAGGAGGGGGAGGTTTTGGTCAGCAGAATTTGCCAAACGCCACGGCCGCTCTTGTATTGGGCATTTTAGCAATTCCAGCTTGTTGTTTTTATGGCATATTTGGATTGATATTTGGTGTAATTGCCTGGATTTTAGGTGCTGGTGATATGAAAAAATATCAGCTTAATCCGGGGTTATACACCGAGTCATCCTATAAAAATGCAAAAGCAGGCAAAATCTGTGGAATGATCGCGACTATTTTAAGCGCACTATTTATCGTGATGTTTATATTAATTATAGTTGGAGCCATCTCCAATCCTCATATGTTTGATAATTTTATCAAAGGAATGAAATAGGTTGTTAATTTTACCTTAAAAATATAAATCGGATGGTGCATGCCATTCGATTTTCTTATTTTTGTACTATTGATATTGTAAATAAAAAATAAAGATAATGTATCCAGAATATTTAGTAGAACCAATGCGTAAGGAATTAACTAACGTTGGTTTTCAAGAGTTAAAAAATGCAGCAGACGTAGATCAGGCAATTAAAGGTGAGGGAACGGTGCTGGTTGTTGTAAATTCAGTTTGTGGATGTGCGGCAGCAAATGCACGTCCGGCAGCCCGCGCAGCGGCAGCACACGAAAAACACCCTGATAAACTGGTTACTGTTTTTGCAGGTATGGAAAAAGAGGCAGTAGATCAGGCTAGAAATTATATGATGCCTTTTCCTCCATCTTCTCCAGCCATGGCTTTATTTAAAGATGGCAAATTGGTACATATGATTGAGCGTCACCAGATTGAAGGCAGGCCAGCACAAATGATTGCTGATAACCTGATTGGTGCTTTTGAACAGTACTGCTAGTAAATAATTGCAAAGATTTAGGGATACACCGATTGGTGATCTTAAAATGATATTTAAAGGTGAATGGAAACATTCGCCTTTTTGTTTTGTTGGATTCCGTCATCTCGAGCGGAGTGCAACGTAGCCGAGAGATCTATCTTGGCTGGTCTCTACATTCCACAGCGATTTCAGATGACGGAGCTTTTATTGAGGCCTGTCAATAATAATGGTGTGATAACAGATTATTCTAGTTTTTTAATCTGTACATTAAAAATCTTTATTCAATAATTTCTCCAGTTCGCCGAAAGAAACATTCATTCGTACACGGCCTTGTTTAGCATAAGATATTTCTCCAGTCTCTTCCGATATAATTACGGCAACAGCGTCAGTCGTTTCTGAAACACCGATACCTGCACGGTGCCTTAAACCAAATTGCGAAGGTAACTGGTCATTATCTGTTAAAGGCAAAATACAGCTGGCACTTTTAATCTTGTTTTCAGAAATAACCACAGCGCCATCATGCAGCGGACTGTTTTTCTGAAAGATACTTTCTAGCAAACGTTTAGATATTTTGGCGTCAACAAGTTCGCAGCTATTGGCAAAAAACTGTTCGTCGTAAAATTTAACGAATACAATTAATGCGCCTGTCCGCGTTTTTTTCATGCTTTTACAAGCATCTATGATCGGTTTTATACGGGTTAAATTATTCCTTTCAATTTCCTTCCGGCCAAATAAATAACCCCACCAGGCTTTATTCTTTTGCAAAAAGGCATTTTTCCCGATCAGTAATAGAAAGCGCCTGATCTCCGGATGGAAAATTACGATCAATGCAATAATCCCCACGCTCATAAACTTTTCTATGATGGCGGTCAACAATTCCATATGTAAGGCCTTTACTATCCAGTAAAAAACGGTGATAATAAACATCCCAACAAGCAGGTTAACGGCTAGTGTATTGCGGATTAGTGTGTAAACGTAGTAAATTAATAAGGCCACCAAAATAATATCAACGATATCAGTTGGCGATACTTTAAGGAAGTCAAAATCAAAACCTTTCATTAGTGGCAAGATAGCAAAACGGATTCCAGTTTACAATATTAGGTTCAATGTTAGTTTTTTTTAAGTTGATTGTTAAAGAAAGACCGTCACCCTGAATTTATTTCAGGGTCTTTGTCGGGAAAATAGATGCTGAAACAAGTTCAGCAGGACGAATCTAAGAAGAGCCGTTATCCTGAATTTATTCAGGATGCTATAACAAATATTTATCAATGGTAATACGTTCAGATAGGGGCATCCTAGCCCAACTTCTCTACCAACCGCACACACTCCACCGCTTCCTTAACATCATGTACCCTTAAAATGCCTGCACCTTTTTGTAGTGCAATGGTATTAAGTACGGAAGTTCCGTTCAAGGCCTCTGCTGCTGAAGTTCGAAGTGTTTTATAAATCATTCCTTTACGTGAAAAGCCCACTAAAATGGGCAATTTGAAAATTTTAAAAGACTCCATTTGCCTGAGCAACTCGTAATTATGTTCGGTCGTTTTTCCGAAGCCAAAACCAGGATCTATGATTACATCATGGATGTGCAGAGCTCTAAGTGCCGCAACTTTTTTCGCCAGATAATCGATTACTTCCAGCAATACATTATTATAAACCGGATTTTGATGCATATTTTGAGGGGTACCCTGCATGTGCATCATCATGTAAGGTACTTGTAGCTTAGCTACTGTCCCGAACATCTGCTCATCCATATCGCCGGCGGCAATGTCGTTAATGATATGTGCACCAGCTGCAATGGTTTCCCGGGCAACCTTTGCTCTAAAAGTATCAATGGAAATAATCGCTTCCGGAAATGTTTTTACCATACTTTCCACCACAGGCACCACACGGTCT
Organism: Pedobacter terrae; assembly: GCF_900100705.1. GTDB lineage: Bacteria > Bacteroidota > Bacteroidia > Sphingobacteriales > Sphingobacteriaceae > Pedobacter > Pedobacter terrae. Next base: position 40,708 of record NZ_FNCH01000015.1, on the reverse strand, counting down.
ATTTCTTCATTGATTGAGATGTCCTTTGCGCCTGGTCTCGATGAATAACCGCCAATATCAATAAATGTAGCCCCATCATTTAAAAACTGCGCGGCTTTGGTCAAGGCTTCATCTATCGTTTTTGTACGGCTGTTGCTATAAAAAGAATCGGGGGTGATATTTAAGATTCCCATCACTTTTGGCGTGCTTAAATCGATAAGTCTGCCTTTTATATTTAAGCTTTGTTTGGGCTCAAAAAAGTTTTTTTCTGCCATAATAAACCCTTTCGGGATTTGGGTTTCGCTTTAAAAATGTATCTTTAGCTTTTGTTTTTTCAGCACAAAAATACACTAAAAACTAAATAATTATTGGCTTTGGCACAAACAAATACCTCTACAGAATTTGATGAAGTGATTGCAGTTTGCAGATCATTATTTTTAAAAAAAACTAAAGATTATGGCACCGCATGGCGAATTTTGAGACCAAGTTCGATAACTGATCAGATTTTTATCAAAGCACAACGCATCCGTACCCTGGAAGAAAAAAAAGTAAGTAAGGTGGGAGAGGGTGTGATATCTGAATACATCGGCATTGTAAACTATTGCGTGATTGCCATGATGCAACTCGAATTGACAGAAAGCGACCCGAATGAAATGCCTTTTGAAGAGGTAGAAAAAAGGTTTGACGATAAGGTAACGGAAACCAAAGATTTGATGTTTGCTAAAAACCACGATTATGGAGAGGCCTGGCGCGATATGCGTATTAGCTCATTAACCGACCTGATTCTGATGAAAATTTTTAGGGTTAAACAGATAGAAGATAACGAAGGGCAAACGCTGGCTTCGGAAGGTGTTAATGCTAATTATCAGGATATGTTGAACTATTCGGTTTTTGCGCTGATCAAACTCGGTGTTAAATAAATGGTAAAATAGATACATAGATGCGAAATATACTTTTAAGATTCTCCAGAATTTTTGTCGGGGCATTATTCATATTTTCAGGATTAATCAAAGCAAACGATCCGCTTGGCTTTGGCTATAAACTACAGGAATATTTTGAAGTTTTTCACATGAATTTCCTGAGTGGAATGGCCACCGGCATTGCCATTTTGCTTTGTACTTTAGAAATTATTCTCGGTGCCTTATTGTTATTGGGTTTTTGGAGCAAAAAAGTAGCCTGGGGACTGTTGCTGCTCATTATCTTTTTTACCCTGCTCACCTTTATATCTGCTGCATTTAAAGTAGTAACCAGTTGTGGTTGTTTCGGTGATGCTATCCCGCTTACACCGTGGCAGTCGTTTACCAAAGATCTGATTCTTTTGGCGCTGATCATTGTGGTTTTCTTAAACAAAAACCTCATTCAGCCATTATTTAAAAAAGAAGCTACACAAAGAAATATTGCCATTGCAGTAACGGTTATATCCTTGGGTTTTGGGTTATATACTTACAATGTTTTGCCCATTATTGATTTTCTGCCCTATAAAGTTGGCGCACATATCCCGTCGTTAATGGTGATTCCTCCGGGAGAAAAACCCGATGAATTTGAGATCATGTATCACCTCATGAACAAGAAAACCAAAGCGGAAAAAGACATGAGCGATAAAGCCTATCTTAAAACGGAGATATGGAAAGATAACAATTGGGAAATTATCGGCGAACCGGCAAAAAGGCTGGTTAAAAAAGGGTTTGAGCCTAAAATCAAAGATTTGAATATTACTGATGCTTCCGGAACCGATTATACAAAGGAACTGATCGAAAACCCATACTATAATTTAATTTTTGTGGCTTACGATCTGCATGCCACCAATGAAGCTGCTATTGGTAAATTAAATGCACTAGCCTTAAATGCCACACAACAGTTTAATATCCGTACGGTATTGCTTACTTCTAATTCGGCACAGGATGCGCAGGCTTTTATTAAAAAAAACAACCTGTTTTCGGAAGTGTTTTTTGCAGATGCAGTGCCTTTAAAAAGTATGGTAAGGGCAAATCCTGGTGTTTTGCTAATGAAGAATGGCGTGGTGATTAATAAATGGCATTACCATAATGTACCCACTTTCGATCAACTCAGCAGAAAATATTTCGATAAATAACATGATCGGGTATGCACTAAAAAAACTAATGTATGGACTGCTTGTAATGGGCGGTGTAATATTGGTTGTTTTTGTGCTGTTTAATATTTTGCCCGGCGATCCTGCAAGGATGACAATGGGGCAGCGGGCGGATGTACAATCACTTGAGGCTGTTCGTAAAGAATTTGGTTTAGACCGATCCAAGCCGGTTCAGTTTATTTTATATCTAAACGATTTATCACCTCTCAGTATGCTGAATAATGACAGTACCAGTCAGCAAAAATACCATTACGTCAAACTAATGGCTTTCGATCAAAAAGTACTGGCGCTAAAATGGCCATATCTGCGCAGTTCTTACCAAACCAAACGCGACGTTACTGCGATTCTTTCAGAAACGGTACCCAATACTTTTATCCTGGCTTTAACTGCAATGATTTTTGCCACCATAATCGGTGTGTTTTTAGGGGTGTTGTCTGCCGTTTATAAAGATTCGTGGATTGATAAATCAGCCAATGCATTTGCTATCTTGGGAATATCAGCACCTTCTTTTTTCGCGGGGATTATCATTGCCTGGCTATTTGGCTTTGTACTAAGTAATTATACAGGTTTAAAGATGAGTGGTAGTTTATATTCTTACGATCCTTTCAATGGAGAGGTGTTAACTTTAAGAAATTTATGGTTGCCAATGATTACGCTGGGTTTAAGGCCATTGGCCATTATTGTACAATTAACCCGTAGCGCCATGCTGGATGTTTTAGCCCAGGACTACATCAGGACAGCAAAGGCAAAAGGTTTGAGCAGAAATACGATTATTTATAAACATGCCTTAAAAAATGCCATGAATCCTGTAATTACAGCTATTTCAGGATGGTTTGCCTCTTTATTGGCCGGATCTTTTTTTGTAGAATATATTTTTGGCTATAATGGCTTAGGAAGAACAACGGTAACTGCTTTAGAGATGTCTGATTTTCCAGTGGTCATGGGTTCTATTCTTTTTATTGCCTTTGTTTTTGTGGTCATTAATATTCTTGTCGACATTTTATATGCCTATGTTGATCCAAGGGTTAAATTAAATTAAGTACGATGAGCGAAGAAGAAATGATAAATTATACTCAGCTTGCAGATCAGCGTATTATCGAAATCTTTAAGCAAGTAAGGGTCGAAATACTTGATGCAGAGCGGTTATTTAGCCATGTCCTCAATGCACAGCATATCTGGATATATCGCATTTCACTACAAAAACAAAAATACGGTGTTTGGGATATTCACCCTAAAGAAAAATTTGAAAGCCTTTCTTTAGAAAATTTTAAACTGATTAAGGAGGCATTGAATAATCATCCTTTAGATCAACGGATTTTATATTCGAATTCGAGAGGCAATCAATATGAAAACCGTGTAGATGAAATTTTATTTCATTTGTTTAATCATTCTACTTATCATCGCGGACAGGTGGTAACTTTATTAAAAAAAGCAGGTTTTACTCCACCGGTAACCGATTACATTATGTTAAAACGCGACCAATTATTTTAGGTCGGCAATAAGAAATCACATGAAAATTTTCCTTATTGGCTATATGGGCTGCGGCAAAAGTACCAAAGCAAAACAACTGGCACACCGTTTAGATTGTCCGGTGATTGACCTGGATGCCGAAATTGTTTCGAAAACTGGCAAGAGTATAGCCGAATATTTTGCAGAATTTGGAGAAAGTGGTTTCAGGGATTATGAGAGTGAAATGCTTAAAACCTTCGACTATCCGGAAACCTGCGTGGTGGCTACCGGAGGCGGATTGCCATGTTTTTTCGATAATATGGAATGGATGAATGCACATGGAGAAACGGTTTACCTGCAAATGGAACCTGCTGCTTTGGTATCGCGTTTACATAACCGTCAAAAACGTCCTTTAATTAAAGATTTGGATGATGAACAACTATTGGTATTCATCAAAGAAAAACTTCAGGAGCGCGATCCTTTTTATACAAAAGCGAAAATAATTGTAGATGCATTCGATCTCGATGGGGAGAAGCTGGAGGAAGTGATTAAGGGAAGTCATTAGTCTGCAGTCCGTGGTTCGAAGCCATAAACGATTTGCCCGTAGTTTGACCATTAAGAAGTTAAGAAAAATTAAGGTCTGACGATCGCTTTAAGCAATGACTATTAAACTAATAGGCTATCAACCATGAACTATTAAACCATTGACCAATGAACCAATGGCTAATGAACTATTGAACCACTGAACTAATATCATCATCAATAATCTTGGCCGACAACAATGCCAATGGGATTCCGCCACCTGGATGTACGCTGCCACCGCAGAAGTATAGATTTTTCACTTTAGAGCTGAAATTAGCGTGTCGTAAAAAGGCAGAAAACTGATTGTTGGAACTATTACCGTATAACGCGCCCTGATACGATCCTGTTTTGCCTTCTATCGATCTTGGATCAAGAATCTGTTCGCAAACGATATCCTTTTCAATGTTCCGGTTTAAAATCCGGCTAATTTTTTTAATAATATTTGCTCTTGCTTCCTTAATCAAATGATCCCAGTTTTGGCCACTATTGGCGGGTACATTAATCATTACGAACCAGTTTTCAGCATTTGCCGGTGCATCTGCTCTGATGTATTTAGCACTGATATTAATGTAAACGGTAGGGTCGCTGCTCACAGTTTTATCTTTCCAGATGGCATTAAATTCTTTTTGATAATCTTCAGCAAAGAAAATGTTATGCAAGCCTAAGTCACTGTAATTACTATCCATGCCCCAGTAAAAAATTAATGCAGAACTGCTTCGCTCCTGGGTCAATAATTTTTTAGGTTCAGTTATACCTTTAAGTAGATTTTTATAGGTGAACCAAATATCAAGGTTAGAGATCACGATGTCTGCCTTGTGAGTTTTATCGTTAACTTTAACGCCCTCTATTTTAGGTTTGCCCACACTGCTATATAAAATTTCTTCAACTTTTTGGCTGTAATGAAACCTAATGCCCAGTTCTTCAGCTAATTTTACTAAAGCATTAACAATACCATACATTCCGTCTTTTGGGATAAAAGCGCCAAAATGATATTCGAAATGCGGAATTACATTCAATGTAGCCGGTGCCTGGTATGGGTCTGAGCCATTATAGGTGGCATAACGGTTAAAAAGCTGCGCAGTGCGCTCATCTTTAAAAAATGATCGGTTTGCCTTTGCCTGTGTTCTGAAAGCATCAATCTGACCAAAACGTAATATCGATTTTAAAGTATCCCAATGCAGGTAACTTTTAAGTTTATGTAAACTCCTTTCTAGAAAAACGCGATGTGTAACCTCATAGATTGTATCGCTTTTTTTTAAATAACGCTGTACTTCTGCTGCGGTTGAATGGGTCTTTTCTTCAATATCCCTGGCAAATTTGTCGAGATCAGCAGTGGCGTTTAACCGTAAGCCATCTTCGTAAAAGTAACGGCAAATTTCTTTTAATTTAGTGTATTTAAAATAATCTTCAGGATTTTTTCCGGCCAGTTTAAAAAGTTCATCCACATATTGCGGCATGGTAAAAAGACTCGGACCTGCATCGAACCTGAAACCATTCATTTTTATTTCCCCTAGCTTACCTCCGGGTTTTGAGTTGGCTTCAAAAACATCAACATCATAACCCTTTACAGAGAGGCGAATGGCAGATGCAATTCCCGCAATTCCGGCTCCAATAATTATGGCTTTTGGTTTAGGCATAATGCGAAAATAGCATAAATATTTTACTAACCTGAGGCAATGACTAAGGATGAAATTATCATTTATAAAAATGAAGCAGGACTGCCAGCAATAGAAGTGGTTTTCGGCAATGATACTGTTTGGCTTACTCAACAGCAGATGCAGCTGCTTTTTAATAAAACTAAACAAAATATTAGTCTCTACATTAAGAATATATTTACTGAAAATGAACTGGATAAAAGTTCAACTGTCAAGAAATCCTTGACAGTTCAAAAAGAAGGTAATAGGTCGGTTAGCAGAGAAATCGAATTTTATTCTTTAGATGTGGTTATATCAGTTGGCTATAGGGTTAAATCGGTTGAGAGAACAAAATTTCGTATATGGGCCAACCAGATTTTAAAAGATTACCTACTAAATGGATATGCCTTAAATTATAAAAAATTACAAGAACAAAGCCAGCAACTCATTGAATTAAAGCAGGCGATTAAGTTGGTTAATGCTGTTCAAAATAACCACTTGCTTAATAATGATGAGCTAAAAGATACTTTTAAAATCCTTACTGATTATGTTTATGCTTTAGATGTTCTTGATCGTTACGACCATCAGCAGCTAGAAAATGAAGTTTCTGGGCATAGGGGCGATTTTAAAATAGATTACGATTCTGCACTTGAAGCAATAGATGATTTGAGAGTCAAGTTTGGTGGAAGCAAACTTTTTGGAAATGAAAAAGACCAATCATTTAAAAGTTCATTGTATACCATTTATCAAACATTTGATGGAGAAGAGCTTTATTCAAGTATGGAAGAAAAGGCGGCCAATCTATTATATTTCGTTGTAAAAAACCATTCATTTTCGGATGGAAATAAACGGATCGCTGCCTTTTTATTTGTTTGGTTTCTCGATAAAAATAAAATGCTCTATCGTGAAGATGGTACAAAAAGAATTGCCGATAATGCGTTAGTTGCACTAACCTTACTCATAGCAGAAAGTGATCCTAAAGAAAAAGAAATGATGGTTAAAGTAGTTATTAATTTGATCAACTATAAAAACTAACCTACTTCAATTCCGCTAAATACACTTTTGTTTGTTTTTCAATCTCATTGGTCGCAAATTTAATGGACGAACCTACTCTTGTGGTTTCTGTTTTAACTGGCATTTTATTGATGGTTTCCAGTGCATCAACATACCATTTGCACCAAACCTCGATAATATGTTTCTGATCATCTGCCGATTTTCCATTCGCAATTGCTTTTTTGCTGAGCTCAAATTCTTTTTTTAAACGTATCAAAGCATCTTCTTTAACTTGAGAGACGGTAGCAGTAGCTGTGTTTTCGTCTGCAGAAATTAATGTATAGGCAGCAGTCAAGCCACTTACAGCAACATTTTTCATTTCTGTTGACGACACTTTATCGATTCTATCGTTATCGGTATGGTAAAAAACATCGGTAAAGTGCCACATCAATAAGCCTGGTATTCTATTTTGTAAGAAAGGCGTATGGTCACTGCCGCCCTCAAAAGGGTTATGGTTAACCGTCCAGTTGGCAAATTTACCCTGGGCTTTACAGATATCGAAAATAAAATCGTTAAAATAGTGCGGAAAAAGATCTTTCTCACCTACATCACCAGCACCCCATTCCGTATGTTTATCGGTTCCCCTGGTCCAAATGGCTGATGGATCGGGCATTTTTTCGATTAAGAAAGAGCCACCGGTTTTTTTGGTGTCTTCGCCAACCATATCCAGACTCATTCCCCACATAATGCCTTTGGCTCTCGTGGTATCTTCGGTAATATATCTTCTTGTTGATACGATTTCGTCGCCCCATAAAAAAGTTATACTGCGTTTGGGGTTTATCTTTTTTGCCAGATACAATTCTGCCGTTAACCTTGCCATTTCTGCTAATGTGCCCACTCCACTGGCATTATCGTTTGCGCCTGGTTCTTGTACGTGTGCGCTAAATACAAACCGTTCATCTGGTTTCACGCTTCCTTTAACATTTGCCACAACGGTTAATTCTTCGGAAGGATAAATTTTGGTTTGAATATTTACCTTCAATTTGGTCTCACCTTTTAGGCAAGCGGCTTTTAATTTTTCTTTCGCGGCATAAGATAGGAGCAATGTCCACACTTCGCTATTGGCTTTCATGCTGCCGAACTGAATCGAAGTTTGATGAATTTCTGGTTGAGTATATTTTGGCATCGAGTAGCCTAATACACCAATAGCTCCGGCTTTCGTTGCGATTTGCAGCAAACGTGAGGGGTTATTTTCCGAAAACAGAATTTTTCCCTTCAGATCCATCTTTTCTATTTCTGCCGGAACTATCTTTTCGATGTAAACTACATTGGCTGTAACGCCATCAACTGGGGTTGAGCCACAGTTGATGGGAATCATATTCCGGTTGGTTTGATAAGAAATGAGTGGCTGTGTTTCACCTATGATATGAATATTGGCATCAACAGGCTCCCATGTGCTGTTTTTCATCGCCCGTTTTTCAATCCGATAAGTTAAAGGCGCTTCAAACTCATCTTGTTTCTGTTCTACAAAACCAGCCTTTTTAAGGATATTTTCGACGTAACGGATGCTCGCATTAAAGCCTGTGTTGCCAGGTACACGGAAGTATTTTTCTACAAAAGCCGTTGTTTCGTAAGCATTTTTTTCAATGAAGCCCGTCCTGGTGAGCTTAAAATATTGATCTGTCAGGTTTTGTGCGTAACATGGCACTCCCGCCAGAAGCAGTAGAAAAAGTATCTTCGTTTTCATCATCATTTGTAAAAAGGAAAGATAACAATGTTGTTTGATTATTATATGTAAAATTAACAGAAAATTAATCTATACCGTTTCGGTTTTTGGTATGGATTTAGTATTATTGCTTAAATAGATAGGTTTTTTATCATGAGCAAAGAAATATTAGAGTTTTCTGTACAAGTAGATGAAAAATTTGACCTAAAATTTAACTGGCTGGACGGCTTTTGGGGTGTAGCGTTTAAATTTTTTGGAAAATGATTTTTTAAAGCTGTAATTATTTGACGGGCAATTAGCTTCCGGATGAAAAGTTATGCGGTATTTTTTTTAAATTTTGAATCTTACGCCTATCTATGAACGCGATTGATTACCAGTCCTGAGTCTTTTATTTAGCAGTTTTTAAGGCTTCCATCTTTCTGTCCTCCACCTTCAACCTCTTTTTCTTATCTTTGCAAAATAATGAGTAGAAGAAAACCTGGTACGGTAACTATTGTTCCAAACGTACAAATAATTGATATTGCTGAAGAAGGAAAAGGTGTTGGCAAGGCTGATGAATTAGTCATTTTTGTAGATAAAGCCGTTCCTGGCGATGTAGTAGATGTACGCTTAACAAAAAAGAAAAAGAATTTTGCTGAAGCAATCATCGATCAGCTTCATGAAAAATCAGCATTGCGTACCGATCCTTTTTGTCCTCATTTCGGAACCTGTGGCGGTTGTAAATGGCAGCACATGGGCTACGATGCTCAATTAAAGTTTAAACAAAAGAATGTTGAGGCGGCTTTACAACGTTTGGGCAAAATAGATACTTCAGGAACAGAATCTATTTTGGGGTCGGCAAAAAACAGATATTACCGTAATAAATTAGAATTTACTTTTTCGAATAAACGTTGGTTGGAAAAAACTGATGTAGAACGCGATGAAGATTTTGATATGAACGCATTGGGTTTTCACGTGCCCTTACGTTTCGATAAAATTTTAGATATCGAACATTGTTATCTACAGGATGAGCCATCTAATTCGATTAGAAACGCTGTCCGTAAATATGCTTTGGAAAATGAGTTGTCGTTTTACGATCTGCGTAACCATGAAGGTGTTTTGCGTAACCTGATTATCCGTACTTCCAGCACGGGAGAAGTGATGGTTGCGGTAGTTTTTGCTTATCCGGAACCAACACAGGTTGACGGTTTAATGGAGTTCCTTAAAAATGAATTCCCACAAATTACCTCCTTGCTTTATATCATTAATCAAAAGAAAAACGATACCATTTTTGATCAGGAAGTAGAAGTTTTTGCTGGCCGCGATCATATTTTTGAAGAAATGCCTGCCGGACTAACAGGCGGGGATAGCATACGCTTTAAAATTGGGGTAAAATCTTTTTATCAGACCAATTCAGAACAAGCCTTCGAATTATATAAGATCACGCGTGATTTTGCAGAATTTAAAGGCGACGAACTGGTTTACGATTTATATACAGGAGCAGGAACCATTGCCAACTTTGTGGCCAAAAATGTAAAGCAGGTTGTAGGCGTAGAATATGTACCAACTGCGATTGAAGATGCTAAATTCAACGCTGAGCTAAACGGAATTGATAATACGCTCTTTTATGCAGGTGATATGAAAGATATTCTCACCTCTGAATTTATATTGGCACATGGTAAGCCTGATGTGGTGATCACCGATCCACCACGTGCCGGAATGCATGCAGATGTGATACAAAGATTATTGGAAATGGAGGCCGAAAAAATTGTATACGTGAGTTGTAATGCCGCAACCCAGGCCAGAGACCTTGAATTATTAAAAGAAAAATACGATGTGGCACGCATTAAACCTGTGGATATGTTTCCGCATACGCAGCACGTAGAGAACGTAGTATTGTTAAGGTTAAAGTAATTGAATGAGTGAAGGATTGAATGAGAATTAAGCAGCGGATTTGAGCATTCAATCATTCAAAATTCAATAATTTAGTTAAGATATGGATAGAGAAGAATTATTAAGTGCAACGCCAGAAGATGGTGGAGCATCACAACAGAAACAGGAAAGTCCACTGATAAGTTTAGAAAAAGACCTGGAGTTTTATGCTGATGCCATTAAAGAGGTATCCATTGAAATTATGGTGGAAGGCATTTCAGCTTATCCGATTTTTATTGCTCACCAGCACGAAGTAAATTTAGGGGAGGTTATTTTAAATAAAGAAGAACTTAATACCAATTGGACTATACAGGCCTCCACATTAGAAGAATTTGTAGAAAAAGGAATTATCAGTAAAGAGAAAAGAGAACCTTTCTTAAAAGTGTATAAGAAACCGGAAGACTTTATGTGTGTATTTGTGATTGTTCCTGAAGGTGCCAACTTTATTTATTATCCATATAAAAAAGGTAGAGGATAGGAAGGATGGGTTAAGGTTTAGTTGCCATAGCCAATAATGGCCAGAATCTGTATAATCCCTGAAATCTATCTGTAAAAATAACGCCGCTTTGCATCCACAAAGCAGCGAATTATTATTAACTAAACTAAAGTCTTAATTGACGTGGTGTACATCTCCACTTTTTGAGGTTGAAGTTTTTTTGAGTGAGGCATTGCCTTTATAACTTACATCGCCACCACCACTTGCGCTAGCCTCTAAGCCCTTATTTACATATAGATTTACATCAGAACCACCAGAAGCCTGCACCTTTGCATAATCAGCAATTAATTTATAAGCATCGATATCGCTACCGCCACTTGATTGAATGGTCATGTTTTCTGTTTTGCCTGTTAAATCAATATCGCTGCCCCCGCTTGATTGAACAGATAAATCTTTACAAACAACATTAAGCTTTAAATCTGATCCGCCAGAAGAGCGAATGGCAAGTTTATCCGTCTTAATCTGGTTTTGGGTAAAGACATCCGAACCTCCTGAGGCTGCAATTGCGTTTAGGGTTTTAAAACTTACATAAGCTTTAATGGTACGGTTTTTAAACATGCCACTCCAATTGATTCCATCTTTAAATTTTATGGTAATATTGCTGCCGCTTTGCTCCACAACAATATCTTTTAATGTTTCCGAATCAGATTTTATACTCACGCTTTCGCTATTTCCCTGGGTTAAGTACAAGTCAATTCCACTGCTTACCCCGATGCTGTTGAAGTTTTTAGCGGTGAAACTTTTAGTTTCCTGTGCTTTAGCGATATAGCTGGTAACTACTATAAATAGAATGGCGGATAATTTGAGAAAGATTTTCATATTTGTTTTCGTTAAATGATTCTGAAGCCAGCTATGTTGCAATATTTACATGCTAGGCTTCGATTTTCTGTTTTGGTTATAGATTAGACGCATCTATGGAGAAAACGTTGCAAACAATCTAAATTATTTTTCAAATAGTTTGAATTTCATCCTTAAAATCGTTCTTTTTGTATTCAATCCGATTATACAATGGCATCGCAATTACTTATCCTTAATAAGAAACAAATTCAGCAGAAAATAGATCGTATAGCTTATCAGATTTTAGAGGATAACCTGAACGAGAAAGAAATTGTACTGGCCGGTATCTGGGACCGTGGCTATAAACTGGCGTTAAGGTTAGAAAAAGTACTTAAAAAGATTTCAGGTTTTAAACTCACCTTATTGCGTATTGACCTGCAAAAGGAAAGTAGCAAATTGGTGGCTTCAACAGATTTGGATGAAAGCCATTGGAAAAATAAGGTAATTATTATTGTTGATGACGTGCTTAACAGTGGTAAAACCCTCGCTTATGGTTTAGGGGTTTTCTTGAACACGCCACATAAAAAAATCCGTACGGTAGTTTTAGTTGACCGGAGCCATAAAATCTTTCCTATTGCAACTGATTTTGTTGGTCTTGAACTTGCTACCATCTTAAAAGAACATGTAGACGTGGTGATGGATGTGGAGGGTGAAGAGGATCGGGTTTATTTGAGCTAATTAAGAATTGGTATCGTCCTCGTTTGTAACGAGGATGTATGAGATAAGCGATTTCATCGCTTATTGAGGAATTATTATATAGTTCTCTTCACATTACAAATGTAGGTCTCGCTGATCCTCGTTACAAACGAGGACCATAATTTATTATGTAAAACCATCCAATATCGTCCTCGTTTGTAACGAGGATGACTGAAAACAGCGATTTAATCGCTAAATAAAGATTTATTTAGCATTTTTAAACCACATTACAAATGTGGACCTCAACGATCCTCGTTATAAACGAGGACCATATATTTTTATCTAAATTAGCTCAATTTTTAATAAGCCGTTAATGCCGGCATAATCTTTAGCACTACTGTAAATATACTGCTCGGGAGATTCAACGATACCAGCTTTAACTGGGTTTTCATGTATATAATATAATTTTTGAAAAGCATCGATTTCTTGTAAATCGATAGGATGATTGTCGTCTTGCCAGATTTTATAAATTTCCGCTCGGTTGGTTCTCCGAGCTTCAAAATTAAACTTATCTAAAAGCCAATCTCTTCTACTTTCAGGTATCTCTTTAATTGCTGTTGCAAGTTTTTTAGATGTAAATTTTTTAAAATCTCTTAGAAAATCAGACATTTTATTTGGTTCTTCACATCTTCCAATAAAATGAATGTGGTTTGTCATCAATACCCATGCGTTTAATATTAACCCTTTATGCTTGATACAGTAATTTAATGAATCGACAATTATGTTTTTATATTCCGGTCGTGTAAATAGATCGATCCAACCAACGATTGTGCAGGTTATAAAATAAGTTTGATGCTGATCAGTAATGATGTATCTGCTTCCTCCCATAATATTAGATACTTAAATCTTTTGATAAAATTATGCCACCAATAACATGGTGTTTGGGAGATTTACAGTAAATATAAATAAATATTCGTTTATTATAATAGGATTATCGTCCTCGTTTGTAACGAGGATGAATGAAAACAGCGATTTCATCGCTTATTGATGAGTCATAATATCGTTTGCCGCACATTACAAATATGGGGCTCGCTGATCCTCGTTGTAAACGAGGACTATAGTTTTTACTGATTAAAGCTTTATTGAGTTTTGCAAACTTATAACCTGACTTATAATCTAGCTATTAAAGAGATTAAAGCCATTGTAATTAAAGGATATTTGTAATTCACCTCAATTTTTTGCAATTTTCCAAAATGTATCTGCCCAGAAAAAATAATCTGATTTTCAAGTTTTTCTCATGGTATATTCAATTTATTATCAAAAAAGATTTTGCTGCATTTAATTATAATAGATTGGAAACCAAATCTGACTCTTCTGTTCTGATTTTGGCCAACCATTTCAGCTGGTGGGATGGCTTTTTTCTGTTTTACATCAATAAAAAAATATTAAAAAAACAGTTTCATGTTTTAGTGAATGCCGAAAACTACACTAAAATAGGTTTTTTGAAATATCTTGGTGCTTTTGCTGCTGAAAATAAAGGTAAAGACATTTTAGAAACGCTTAATTATGCAGGCAAACTGTTAGATAATCCTGCAAACTTAGTGTTGGTGTTTCCTCAGGGAAAATTGTATTCTAACCACTTAAAATGCGTTGGTTTTGAAAAAGGGGTAATGCAGATCATAAATGGCAGTCAGAAAAAGATCAATATTATTTTTGCTGCCACCTTTATCGATTTCTTTGCGAAAAGAAAACCAACGGCTTATACTTATCTACAGCATTGGGAGAATGAGGAGTATGTAAGTTTGCAATTGTTAAAAAGCGCTTATAATAAACATTATGATCAATCGGTTGTTAAACAAAATCAGCTAATTGAATGACAATTCTTATTTACGCCGTTTTAATTTTTTTGGTAATCCGGTTTTCGGTAACTGTTTTCAATTTCCTCTCTAACCCAAAACTGCCAAGAGTAGTGAAACACCATCATGATCAGGTTTCAATTCTGATCCCAGCAAGAAATGAGGCGGAGAATATTTTAGAATTGCTTGTTTCAATAAAAAATCAGGATTATGCCGATTATGAGGTTATAGTTTTGGATGATAACAGTAGCGATAATACCTTAGGGCTTGTCGAAAAATTTTGCCTAAACAATCCACAATTCAAAGTAATAAGCGGTAAAGCGTTACCTCCAAACTGGCTTGGAAAAAACTATGCCTGCCAGCAGCTTAGCGAATTGGCTACTGGTAAATACCTTTTGTTTATTGATGCTGATGAAACCATTAAAATAGGATTGATCAATAGCCTCATTAGCCGGATGGAAATTGGAAACCTGACCCTGCTCAGCGTTTTTACCAATCAAACGATGAAATCGATAGGCGAATGGTTAACTGTGCCTTTAATGCATTTTATCTTATTAAATTTGTTGCCTTTGCGTTTGGTTAAGCTTTCGAAAAATCCAGCATTTGCAGCGGCCAGCGGACAATGTATGTTTTTTAATGCCAATCACTACAAAGAAAACCAATGGCATGAGCGGGTTAAACATCAGGTTGTAGAAGATGTGGAGATTATGAAGTTGGTAAAACAGGAAAAATTTAATGCAGAAGCGCTTCTGGCCAACGGACTGATCTATTGCAGGATGTACAGGAATTTAAGCGAAAGTTTAAATGGTTTTAGTAAAAATTTACTTGCAGGTTTTGGTAATAACATCATAATATTATTACTTTACCAGCTTTTGGTAACCATAGGACCATTAATTTTAATCCTAAACTTTAATCTTACTTTACTTGTATTACCACTAAGTTTAATAGTATTAAGCAGAATGATGATCTCTTATTTATCCGGGCAACATGTGCTGATAAATTTGGTTCTACATCCTTTACAGATGTTATTCTTCCTAATCATTTCATTCATTTCTATAAAGAAACATATTTTTAAAACGAGCACATGGAAGGGCAGAACGATCAAAACGATTTAAAGGTTAAAAGGATTGCAGTTGCAATAATTATCGTTTTTCATATAGTTGGCTTGTTTGGATTCTTAATCCCTGCTGCCCAGCCTTATTTTATCAAATTAGTCCCTTTTCATTTATTGCTGATGTTTGCCGTAATTGTTTTTTCGTACAATGCAGATGTAAAACGGTTATTATTATTCGTTTCGGGAGTGTTTCTCTGTGGCTTTTTAGTCGAGGTATTGGGTGTGCATACCGGAAAAATATTTGGCAGTTATTATTACGGCGATACATTAGGTTACAAAGTTGCTGCGGTCCCATTGTTAATGGGGGTAAATTGGGTAATCCTTATTTTCAGTATTGGGCAAATGATGAAAAGCATGAAAGTCAGACACAGTATTTTAGCTTCGGTGCTCGGTGCGTTTATACTGGTTAGTTTTGATTTCTTTTTAGAGCCTGTGGCGATGAAGTTTAATTACTGGCAGTGGGATTGGCACGAAATTCCGGTTCAAAATTATGTGGCCTGGTTTATTGTTTCCGTCATCTTATTGAAGTTTTATTATGCCTTAGGCTTAAAACAGCAGAAATATATAGGCGTGGCCATGTTTGCCTCGCAGCTAATCTTTTTTGTTGTCTTATACATGACAACCGGATCAAATATTTTTGCTTAATTTTGTGTCACAATGGGTTACAACTTACAGGTTAACATCGATAAATCATCAGGCTTTTGCTTTGGGGTAGTATATGCCATAGAAATGGCCGAAGATATTCTGGATAACGAAGGTTATTTATATTGCCTTGGCGATATTGTGCATAATGATGAAGAGGTAGAACGTTTAACCAACCGTGGATTAAAAATCATCGATCACGAAGTATTAAAAAACTTAAGGGACGAAAAGGTTTTAATCAGGGCACATGGTGAGGCACCCTCAACCTATCAACTGGCTTTAGAAAATAACCTGACATTAATAGATGCTTCGTGTCCTGTTGTGCTGAAATTACAGAACAGGATTAAAAATTCGCATGATGAAGATGAGCAGGTCCTTATTTTTGGTAAGCATGGCCATGCTGAAGTAATTGGATTACAGGGGCAAACAGATGGTAAAGCCATTGTTTTTCAGGATTTAGCTGAATTAGATCACGTTGAGCTTCCTGCTAAATTTACATTATATAGCCAAACCACTAAAAGCACCGATAAATTCTACCACATTAAAGATGAATTATTGAGCCGTGGTTATGAAGTTAAGGCTAACGATACCATTTGCAGGCAGGTATCTAATCGTTACGAAGAGCTGGAAGATTTTGTGAGCCATTATGATAAGATCGTTTTCGTTTCCGGAAAGAAATCTTCGAACGGAAAGGTGCTTTACGATGTTTGTAAAAAATATAATGATAATTCTTATTTCATTTCGAATGTAGAAGAGTTAGACAAAACCTGGTTTAATGAAAATGATAAAGTAGGTATTTGTGGGGCTACCTCTACACCAATGTGGCTGATGGAAAATGTTAAGGTCGCTCTGGAGCAGTATTAATTTCTACAGTAGGCGTCATGCTGATCCGATAGTGATCAGATCAGCATGACGAATAAAATAAAAGCCATTGAAAAAGACAAACCCATACACCGGAATTCTGGTTGCATTAACAGTAATTACCTGTTGGTTTATTTCTCTTTATCTTTTGTTAACATGGGATTTTGCCTGGGACAATCCTTTGGTTTATCTCCTGATTTTTGTGCAGATGCATCTGTACACCGGTTTGTTTATTACCGCTCATGATGCTATGCACGGAACCATATCGCCCAATAAAAAAGCAAATAATTTTATTGGCTATCTTTCCGTTTTTATCTACGCAGGTTTTTTTTATAACCGTTTGTATGCGAAACATCATCAACACCACCGTTACGTACATACTGAAAACGATCCTGATTTTGCACCACATGGCTTTTGGAAATGGTACTTCAGTTTCATGTTAAATTATGTTTCCATTATCCAATTGGTCATTATGGCCATAGCTTTCAATGTTTTGAAAATTTGGGTTGATGAAAAAAATCTGTTATTATTTTGGGTGTTGCCATCCTTACTAAGCACTTTTCAGTTGTTTTATTTTGGTACATATCTACCGCACAAAGGTGAACATGATAATGAATACCACGCTAATACTTTACAGAAAAACCATTTTGTAGCTTTTATAACCTGTTACTTTTTTGGTTATCACTATGAGCATCATCAAAAACCAGGAATGCCCTGGTGGCAGCTTTATAAAACAAAAGGATAACAATATGATTAGGAGTGGTGCCACATTTTGCCATCTGACACTAGGTTAAGCCTTCTGGATTTGCTATCTTTTGATTTTCATGATGATCTCTTATTATGCTAACTTCCAGGTTATATCTGACAGCACATTTGAAAACTAACGGATCAGGCAGACTTTTGTAATCTGCACCAAACCAGGTTGATAAACCTGACTGTACGAAATCCTTTTTGTCGTATACCCATTAAAAATAGCAATACCGGCCACAAAAAGATTGTAGGGAAGGCAGGACTACACTTAAATAGAACCGCTGCATTAGCTTTTCTTATAACAATACGATCTTTTTTTGACTTAAAAATGTCGGCAATCATATTTTTAGCATAGTGAAAAAACAATAAAAAGGGCGATATTTGCGTCCACAAAACATATTTCTTTATAGATGAGCAAGAAGGGAATTTTACTGGTAAATTTAGGAACACCTGATAGTCCGGCAACAGCCGATGTGAGAAAATACTTAGATCAATTTCTGATGGATGAGCGGGTAATTGATATTCCTAAACTGAACAGAACATTATTGGTTAAAGGCATTATTGTTCCCTTCCGTAGCCCAAAAACAGCTAAGTTATATAAAGAGATTTGGGATGAAAATGGTTCACCGTTATTGTTTTACAGTAGGTTGCAGGCCAAAATGCTTCAGGAAAGATTAGGCGACGATTATCATGTTGAATTGGCAATGCGTTATCAAAGTCCTTCCATTGCATCGGCATTGGCTAATCTAAAAGCAGGTTTGGTAGAAAGTATACAGGTAATACCTATGTTCCCGCAATATGCTTCTGCCAGTACCGGTTCGGTAATGCAACTGGTAATGGAATTGGTGAGCAAGTGGCAAACAGTTCCACCCATCTCATTCATTAACTCATTCCACGATAATGAATTAATGATTAAGGTTTTTGCCGAAAACGCCAGGAGACATCACGTAGAAAATTATGATCACATATTGTTCAGTTTCCATGGCTTGCCAGAGCGTCAACTTTTAAAATGTGACCACACTGGAAGTTACTGTTTAAAAAGTGCCGATTGCTGCCAGACATTAAACGATACCAATAAATTTTGTTATTCTGCACAGGGGCATGATACGGCCAGGTTAATTGCCAAAGAATTAAACCTATCGAAAGATCAATATACCGTTTGTTTCCAGTCGCGTTTAGGTAAGGAGCCATGGGTACAGCCTTACACTACCGATGTATTAAAGAAATTGGCTGCCGAAGGCAAAAAACGTCTTTTGGTTTTTAGTCCGGCTTTTGTGGCCGATTGCTTGGAAACGCTTTACGAAATTACGGTAGAGTACCACGAAGAGTTTAAAGCTTTAGGTGGCGAACATGTTCAGTTGGTAGAAAGTTTGAACGATAGCCCCGTTTTTATTGAGGCACTTGCCGGAATGGTTAAATAGTTTTAGATTTAAAGATGGCAAATTTTATCATTTTAATGGGGGTGTCTGGAAGTGGTAAAACAGTAATTGGAAAAGCCCTGGCGCAAAAAATAAATGCAGAATTTATAGATGGCGATAACCTGCATTCGCAGCGTAATGTAGACAAAATGGCTGCCGGTATCCCGCTAACAGATGCCGATCGTTTAGATTGGCTACAATTGATTGCTAAAGTTGGCCGCGAGCATGCTGGCAATGGAGCCAACTGTATCATTGCTTGTTCTGCGCTTAAAAAATCTTACCGGGATCTTTTGAGAGAGGATAATGAATCGATACGTTTTGTTTATTTAAAAGGAAGTTTCGATTTAATTCACGATCGGATTGTTAAACGTGCTCACCAATATATGCCGTCCAGCTTATTGCAAAGCCAGTTTGAAACCCTGGAAGAACCACAAACAGATGAACCGGATGTATTTACGGTTTCCATCGATCAAAGTATCCCCGAAATAGTTGAAGAAATTGTTAAGGCTGATCTGATTTCGTAATTACCGAAACAATCTGATCTGTTGCTCCTTTCTTATCGTCTACATATTTTCTCGCCGCATCGGCTGAGGGTTGATTGTCTATAAAAGTATTAAAGGCATCAATCAGCTCTTCTGTTGAGGATATACTTTTTCCTGCCCCAATGGCAATAAGATCTTTTGCTTCCTGAAATTTATCGTATTTAGGTCCGAAAATTACCGGCAATCCAAATGCCGCGGCCTCTAAAGTATTATGAATCCCTGTGCCAAAACCACCACCAATATAAGCCACTTTCCCGTATTGATATAAAGAGGAAAGCATGCCAATGTTATCAATGATTAAGATTTTAGATTTTAGATCTGAGATTTGAGAACTGTTAACTTCTAACTGGGAACTGAAAACTGAAAACCGTATACTGCCCACTGAAAACTGCTTTTCAATACTTTCGATATGGCTTTCATGGGTTTCGTGAGGCGCGATGATAAATTTCCAATTAGGGTATTCCTGAGACAAGCCTGATAGTATTTTTTCATCTTCGGGCCAGGTACTTCCGCAAACTAAAGTAGGCGCGCCATCAATAAAGCTTTCGATAATGTTGAGCTGTTTAGGCGATTGCGCATTTTCATAAACCCGGTCAAAGCGGGTATCACCACTTATGGTTACATTATTTAGTCCGATTGATTTTAAAAGATTTTCACTTTCTTTATTTTGTACAAAAAAGTACGTCACACATTTTAAAATATTGCGGTAAAAGTCGCCGTACCACTTAAAAAATGCCTGGCTTTCTCTAAAGATTCCAGAAATTACATACAAAGGGATGCCCTGGTCTTTTAATTCCTTAAAATAGAAATGCCAAAATTCATATTTGGTAAAAATGGCCAACTCCGGATTAATGCTTGCTATAAAACGTTTCGCATTAGCGTCAGTATCAATGGGCAGGTAAAAAACATCTGCCAGGGCGTAGTTTTTTCTGATTTCATATCCCGAAGGTGAAAAAAAAGTAACTATAATTTTTTTTGCCGGATAAAGGGCCTTTAATTTTTCCAGAACGGGTCTGCCTTGTTCAAATTCGCCTAAAGAAGCAAAGTGGAACCATATATGTTTTTCGGCAGGGTTAATTTTCTGGGCAATTGAGCTAAAGATATTTTTGCGGCCATTAATAAACAATTTGGCTTTAGGATTAAATAATGAGAATATCCTGATCAGTAAAGTATAGCCCCAGATTCCGATGATGTAAAGTAATTTCATATCTTCGTGCCAAGATAAAACGAATATATTTAAAAAGCTTAAAATATATGAAAGCCATAAGATTTTACCTGGCATTCAAACTAAATAAATAAAATTGTGGTATAGTTAATAGTTGATAAAAATAAATTAACAGATGAGGATAGCCGTTATTGGTACTGGATATGTAGGTTTAGTTACCGGGACCTGTTTAGCAGAAACAGGAAATGATGTAATATGTGTTGATATTAATGAAGCAAAGGTAAAACAGATGCAGGCCGGCCAAGTGCCGATCTACGAACCTGGTTTAGATCTTTTGTTCCACAGAAATATCGAACAGGGAAGATTAACCTTTACCACCAATCTTGTTGATGCGGTAAAAGAAGCGCAGATTATTTTTATGGCATTGCCAACGCCTCCGGGTGGTGATGGCGCAGCCGATTTATCTTATATTCTGGGTGCTGCAAAAGATATCTCTAAATTGATTACTGAATATAAAGTAATCGTAAATAAATCAACCGTTCCGGTGGGTACTGCCGATAAGGTAAAATCTGTTTTTGCTGAAAATACTTCAGTTGAAGTAGATGTAGTTTCGAACCCTGAATTTTTAAGGGAAGGTGTAGCGGTTGATGACTTTATGAAACCAGACCGTGTGGTATTGGGTACAAAAAGTGAAAAGGCCAAGAAATTAATGGCTGAATTATATGGTCCTTACGTGCGTCAGGGTAATCCTATTCTTTTTATGGATGAGCGTTCGTCTGAACTGACCAAGTATGCGGCAAACTCCTTCCTTGCTACTAAAATCACTTTCATGAACGAGATTGCAAACCTTTGCGAACTCGTAGGCGCTGATGTTGATGCAGTAAGAAAAGGGATAGGTTCTGACGAGCGTATCGGTAAACGCTTCCTCTTCCCAGGGGTAGGTTACGGTGGTTCATGTTTCCCGAAAGATGTTCAGGCTTTAGTTAGATCATCTGATGATTATGCCTACGATTTTCAGATCCTGAAATCGGTAATGGAAGTTAACGAAAAACAGAAAACAGTTCTTGTTGATAAGGTATTAAAATATTATAAAGGTGATATAAAAGGCAAACATTTTGCACTTTGGGGTTTAGCCTTTAAGCCAGAAACCGACGATATCCGTGAGGCACCGGCTTTATATATTATTGATGAGTTGGTTAAGAACGGTGCTACTGTTGCTGTTTTTGATCCGGAGGCAATGGCCAATGTCAAAAACGTTATTGGCGATAAGGTAAGCTACGCTAAAAACCAATATGAAGCTTTGGAAGGTGCTGATGCACTCTTGATTGCAACAGAATGGTCGGTTTTCCGTAACCCTGATTTTGATAAAATTGACAGCATCCTCAAAAATAAAATCGTTTTTGATGGCCGGAATTTATACGATCTGCAAAAAATGATCGATCTTGGTTATTATTATAATAGTATTGGTAGAAAATTGATAGATTAAAATGGGGCAGAAAAGGATATTGATTACGGGCGCAGCCGGATTTTTGGGTTCGCATCTTTGCGACCGTTTTGTAAAAGAAGGCTACCATGTTATTGGAATGGATAACCTGATTACAGGGGATTTGGCGAATATCGAACACCTGTTCAAACTGGAGAATTTTGAATTTTACAACCACGATGTATCCAAATTTGTTCACGTTCCAGGTAAGCTGGATTATATCTTGCATTTCGCCTCACCTGCAAGTCCGATTGATTATCTTAAAATTCCGATTCAGACGCTTAAAGTAGGCTCTTTGGGCACACATAATCTTTTAGGATTGGCGCGTAATAAAAACGCAAGGATGCTGATTGCGTCAACTTCTGAGGTATATGGCGATCCAAACGTAAACCCACAGCCCGAAGAATATTGGGGCAATGTAAACCCTGTAGGTCCGCGTGGTGTTTACGATGAGGCTAAACGTTTTCAGGAGGCCATTACCATGGCTTACCATACTTTCCATGGTGTAGAAACGCGTATCGTTAGGATTTTTAATACCTACGGACCGAGAATGCGTTTAAACGATGGAAGAGTTTTACCTGCTTTTATTGGGCAGGCATTAAGGGGTGAAGATTTAACTGTTTTTGGTAATGGAAGTCAGACACGCTCCTTTTGTTATGTAGATGATCTGATTGAAGGCATTTATCGGTTATTAATGAGTGACTATGCCCAACCCGTTAACATTGGTAATCCCGATGAAATTACGATCAAACAGTTCTGTGAGGAAATTATTAAACTTACTGGCACCACGCAAAAAATTGTGTATAAGGAACTTCCACAAGATGATCCGAAACAGCGCAGACCAGACATTACCAAAGCAAAAGAGCTATTAAATTGGGAGCCTAGAATAGGCCGTGCGGAAGGATTAAAAATTACCTACGAATACTTTAAGTCATTGCCGCCAGAGGCTTTGGCGAAAATTGATCATAAAGACTTTACCACATTTAACCGTTAAAATGGCAAAAATATTAGTTACTGGTGGAACAGGATACATCGGTTCGCACACAGCTGTAGAATTACACAATGCAGGATACGAAGTTGTAATTATTGATAACCTTTCTAACTCGAATATCAAAATCTTAAACCAGCTGCATGCCATCACCGGCAAATGGTTCGATTTTTATGAAATTGATCTCCGCGATGAAAAAGCAGTACAAGAATTTGCAGAAAACCATACGGATATTGATGGAATTATTCATTTTGCAGCGTCCAAAGCAGTAGGTGAATCGGTAGCGCAACCCTTAAAATATTATAAAAACAATTTTTTCGGATTGATTAACCTGTTAACTTCGTTTAACAAGAAAATTAATTTTGTATTTTCTTCATCCTGTACTGTTTATGGGCAGCCGGAAAGCTTGCCTGTAACCGAGGCTGCACCTGTGCAGAAAGCAGAATCTCCTTATGGAAATACTAAACAAATCGCTGAAGAAATTTTAGCTGAAACTGCTGCGGTAACACCTGATTTAAATGTAATTGCTTTACGTTATTTTAATCCGGTTGGTGCGCATGATACCGCTTTGATCGGAGAACTGCCAAACGGGGTGCCTGCAAACCTGGTTCCTTTCATTACCCAATCGGCCATTGGTAAACGCGGTCCGATTACAGTTTATGGCAATGATTACGATACGCCAGATGGTTCCGCTATTCGCGATTATATCCACGTGGTAGATCTTGCAAAAGCACATGTTGCGGCTATAAAAAAATTAGAAGATGGAAATCCTAATGGTAATTACGATGTTTTCAATATTGGTACCGGTAAAGGATCTTCCGTTTTAGAAATTATTGCTGCTTTCGAAAAAGTAAACGGTGAAAAACTGGATTATAAAATCGGCCCAAGGAGGGCAGGAGATGTTGTTCAGATTTATGGCGACGTTCAGAAATCTAATAAAGAACTCGGCTGGAAGGCTAGCCTCGATATTAATGAGATGATGCGCTCGGCCTGGGAGTGGGAAAAATACATTAAGGCTAATCCTTTTTAAATGAAGTTATCGGAGCACAAAGATTTAAAAACTGCCATTACCGAACTGCCTGTTAAAGAAAAAGACAAGCTGTTACTCCGTTTGGTAGCAAAAGACAAAGTGCTTACAGAACACCTTCACTATAAACTATTAGAGGATGAGACCGATCTGGAAGATCGCAAAGAAAGGATTAAAGCTGATGTTGATGAACAGATTCCTGAACTGAAAAAACTAAATGCCAAAGAGGCTTTGGTAAAAGTAAGGAAGATGATCACTTCTGTTAATCATTTTTATAAAGTGACAAAAGACCCTATAGGAGAGGTTGAACTAAAACTTTTTATTCTTAACGCCATCCCTTTAGATTATAAAAAATCAACTTTTGGTTACCGCGATTTTATGATGCTTTTTAGTGTTTATTACATTAAAACAGTTGCGGTAACCATTAACAAATTCAAAAAGCTTCATGAAGACCTGCAGTTCGATTTAAGTGAAAGCTTGAATCAGCTGCTTGATAAAATCTATTCCTCTAAATTAGCTGGCGCAGCAGAGGCTAGTAATTTGCCAAAAGAGATCAGTTAAAGCTATGACCTATCATGATGTTCGGATTATTTAAAAAGAAGAAGAAAATAGCACCCGAATTTAATTTTTCAGGTATTAAGACAGATATGCATTCCCATATTATTCCTGGGATTGATGATGGTGCAAAAGACCTTAAAGATGCATTGCTGCTTGCTAAAAAGTTTGAGGCCTTGGGTTATCAAAAACTGATTGCTACTCCTCACATCATGGCTGATTATTTCCGTAATACACCAGCTACCATTAACCGTGGATTGGATAGCTTAAGAAAAGGACTCGAAGAGCATGAAATCCATTTAAAAGTTGATGCTGCGGCTGAATATTATTTGGATGAAACGCTGGAAAAGAAAATCAGGCAGAAAGAGGTGTTAACCTTTGGGCAAAACTACCTGTTGTTCGAACTTTCTTATATCAACCCGCCTCAAAACCTTATTGATTTCATAAAAATAATACAAGATGCTGGTTACAAACCCGTTTTGGCTCATCCAGAAAGATATTCTTATTATCATAACACTTTCGAAAATTATCATCAAATTAGAGAAACAGGTTGTTTATTCCAGTTAAATTCTATTGCTTTAACAGGTTATTACGGTAAAGGTGCGAAAAGAGCAGCGGAAAGCATGGTAGACAAACGTCTGATCGATTTCCTCGGTAGTGATATGCATCATTTAAAACATGCTGCCGCGCTCGAAGATAGTCTCAATACGCCTTCAATGCAACAATTGCTTACACAACATCAGTTGAATAACATGTTGCTTTAATGTTCATTGGTTCATTTGGCATTAGTTCATTGGTTTTGCATCTTGCCAGTGTCGTTTTCGTCATCCTGAACTTGTTTCAGGATCTGTAACAGGGTAAATTTTGCGACTATCAGCAACCGGTGAACTATTGAACCAGGCTATTCATACCTTAACGCCTCTACAGGATCTAGCCTTGATGCTTTTTTTGCGGGATAATAGCCAGATAGAATGCCAACAAGTACACATAGTACAAAGCCGCCAATAATAAACAACCATGGAATTAAGAATGAACCACCCATAGCCAGGGAAATCAGATTTCCTAAAACAATTCCAAGGAAAATGCCAAATACCCCGCCTATTAAACAGATTACAACGGCTTCAATTAAAAACTGACGGCGGATTACTTTTGGATTAGCACCAATTGCTTTACGGATACCAATTTCGCGTGTACGTTCCGTAACTGAAACCAGCATGATATTCATTAAACCTATTGATGCTCCAATTAAAGTTATAATACCAATTGCAACACCGCCAATGGCCACAAAGGCCAGGTTTTCGAATAATGTTTGCGCAATGGCATCACTTTTAGTGATCTCGAAATTATTGGTTTCGTTTACTTTTACTTTGCGGATGTTTCTAAATAAGGCAGTAGATTCGCCAATAATGTTTTCCTGCATCTCATTACTAGGTACCATTACTGTAATGGTGTAAGATGGATTGGCATTGGCATTAATCTGCTTTGCTTTTAGCAGCGGCACATAAACAGCCCTGTCGCCACTAAAGCCCATACTCGATCCTTTTTTCTCTAATATGCCAACAATTTTAAACCGGTTATTGCCTACGTTAATCAACTTATCCAAAGGATCTGCATCTTTGAATAATTTTTCTACTACTTCGCCACCAACAATACAAACATTACTTCCCAACTGTATTTCAGAAACGCTAAAATTTCTTCCCTGCGAGAGATTTAAACCTTGAGCGCCCAAACCATTTTCGTCAATTCCCTGAACGTTAATATTTGGGTTGGTTTTTAAACTGCCATATTTTATAGTGGAGCCACTACTGGCAAAAACACTCACGGCAACAGTAGCCGGAGTATTTAAGCTATCTTTAAACTTAACGGCATCTTCGTAACGAATGGCTTTAAAAGGTTTTGGTCTTTTCCCATTCCCGATCCTGATTCCCGTGCCACGGTTCCTGATGGTGAATGAGTTGGCGCCCATACTACTAAAAGCATCTGTCATACTTTTTTTTACAGCATCAAGCGTAGTTAAAATCCCCACCAAAGCCATTAAACCAATGGCAATAATTAAGGCGGTAAGCATAGTGCGCAAGCGGTTCGCTTTAATGGATTCTAATGCCAGTCGGATGTTTTCTCTGTAATTCATTTATTGTAAGTATCAGGTCAAGTATTGAGTATCAAGTATGAAGATTAACCTTACACCCTATACCTTTTGCCTTAAACCGCTATGTGTAAAAATAAAAAAAGTCCCGATGTTTAGACAAGGGGACTGTACGATATGTTACAATAATATTTTATTTATGCCGAGAAACTCGTGCCACAGCCGCAAGTACTGGTTGCATTGGGGTTAACGAAAGTAAAACCACGTGAATTTAAACCATCCTGCCAGTCGATCATCATGCCCATTAAGTACATCTGGTGGGCTTTGTTCATGAAAACCTTAATGCCATCGATAAGAAATTCCTGGTCGCCATCTTTTTTCTGATCAAAGCCTAAAACGTAATTCATGCCGGCACAGCCTCCGCCTTCTACGCCAACGCGCAACCCGTAATCATCGCTAATCTCTTGCTGATCTTTTAATTTATATAACTCTTTAGCTGCTCCTTCAGAAAAAGTAACTGGTGCAAATGCTGTATCAACTGTTGTGCTCATGTTATTTAAATTTTATCTGTTACAAATATAAATAATAATGTACATTTTTGCTTTTAACAGTCAGTTAATATTACTGTACTTAAACAATACTTATGAATATACAACAGGTTTTAGCCGATATAATAATCTTATTTGCGGGCATTTTCATTGCGTTAGTGGCAGTTTATTATATCCTAAAGAATGATATCCAGCGTTTTTTTAACTTAAAAACCACTGAACTGAACAAAGAAAGCCGTGCACATATTTTGCCCTTACGCTTGCAGGCACATGAACGTTTAATTATATTTATTGACCGTATTAATCCGCCTAACTTACTTGTTCGTTTACATCAGCAAGGGATTGCAATCGCTACTTTACAAGCTGGGATTTTAAACGAAATCCGCTCAGAGTACCAACATAACATTACCCAACAATTGTATATAGACAGTGTGACCTGGGGAGTGGTAAGAAAGTTAAAAGATGATACTATTGCCATGGTGAATAATGCCGTACAAGGTTTACCGGCCGATGTAAATGGAATTGAACTGAGCAAGGCAATTTTGCAGCACATGGCCAGTATAGATGAAAATCCATACGATTTAACAATTGAGTTGATCAAGAAAGACATTCATAGGCTTTTTTAGGCGTGGTAAACTTTATAAATTGTTTAAATTAATTAGCAAATTATCAGGTATTAATTTGATTAACTTAGTTAACCAGTCTCATCAATGATGATATGAACATGGCAGGCTAATAAACCAATGCACTAATTATCTAACCAAATGAGCGAGAAAAAGCATACCACTACTTCAGGGATTGAAATTAAAGCCTTGTATACAGAAGCAAAGCCAATGGAAGAGCTACCCGGAGAATTTCCTTTTACCAGGGGAATTCAGAAAGATATGTATCGTGGGCGCTTGTGGACGATGCGGCAGTATGCCGGTTTTTCTACTGCTGAAGAATCAAACAAGCGTTATCATTATTTATTGGCTCAGGGAACAACCGGATTATCTGTTGCTTTTGATCTTCCAACGCAAATTGGTTACGACTCCGATCATGAAATGGCTGATGGAGAGGTAGGCAAGGTGGGCGTAGCTATCGATTCGTTAAAGGATATCGAAATTTTATTTGATGGTATCGAGCTGAAAAATATCACCACTTCGATGACGATCAATGCAACGGCCTCGATCTTATTGGCCATGTATATTGCGCTGGCCAAAAAGCAAGGTGCAGATTTAAAGCAGATTTCGGGTACCATACAAAACGATATCTTAAAAGAGTATGCAGCGAGAGGAACATACATTTATCCGCCAAAGCCATCTATGCGGTTAATTACCGATATTTTTGAATTTTGCAGTAAAGAAGTACCTAAGTGGAATACCATTTCCATTTCTGGCTACCATATTCGCGAAGCTGGGTCTACGGCTGTACAGGAACTTGCTTTTACACTGGCTAATGGCAAAACTTATCTAAAAGCGGCCTTAGACAAAGGTTTAGATATAAATATCTTTGCCAAACGTTTATCATTCTTCTTCAATTGCCATAATAATTTCTTTGAGGAAATAGCTAAATTCAGAGCTGCAAGGCGGATGTGGGCGAAAATTACCAAAGATTTGGGCGCAACAGATGAAAAGGCCCAGATGTTGAGGTTCCACACCCAAACAGGAGGTTCAACCTTAACCGCGCAACAGCCATTAAACAATGTAATCAGGGTTAGCAACCAAGCAATGGCTGCGGTTTTAGGTGGAACCCAGTCGCTGCATACCAATGGTTATGACGAAGCACTTTCACTTCCAACAGAATCTGCTGCTAAAATTGCTTTGCGTACCCAACAGATTATTGCGTTTGAAAGCGGGGTTACCGATACGGTAGACCCATTGGCTGGGTCGTTTTTTGTAGAAAGTTTAACAGATGAAGTAGAAGCTGCTGCCTGGGCTTATATCGATAGGATAGATGCCATGGGAGGATCAGTTAATGCCATTGAAAGCGACTATATGCAGAATGAAATTGCTGTTGCAGCTTATCAATATCAAAAAGAAATCGAAAGTGGCGAAAGAATCTCGATTGGGGTAAACAAGTTTACACAGGAGGAGGAAGGTTTAACTGAGGTATTCAATATAGATGATTCGATCCGCAAGCTGCAATCTGAAAAACTTGATCATTTAAAATCAACCCGCAACCAGTTAGCGGTTGAGCAAGCGCTGCAGCAATTGAGCGAAGCGGCCAAAGGCGAAGCCAACCTGATGCCCTTGATTATTGATGCCGTTGAAAAATATGCTACGCTTGGCGAAATTGCAGATGTATTTAGAAATACTTTTGGTGTTTATTAAATGAATAGTGAACCGCTTGTTTTTGTTGCTTAATAGCAAGTTTAAAACTAATGGTATTCAGATTCGATGACTGGCGATGAAACGATTTAAAGTTATTTTGGCTTACTTTAAAAATGTGGTTCGAAACTGTCGTAAAATTCATACAATAATCGCTTTTAGTGAAATGTTTTAAGCTGCGCTGTTGAATCGATATTAATTTATTAAAGTTATGGCTTTGATTCCCAGTTTATTTGAGATTTATAATGCTAAAACGGGTCGACCGATAGCTAGAATGGCTTAAATTTTGCTTTTAAAGCAGCAATTCGACGTGATGAACGAATATTGATGATGCATAACAATTAATGTGGATAACCAGTGTTAATAAATAGTTATCAACATAAAAAATTGAGGTTAAGCGGCCTACTATATTCCTTATCAGTAGGTTACGATTTATTTGAAATTTTTGTTTAAAATGTTGATAATTTTGTCAATATTCGTAGTCCCTAAACGGACCATCCCTTTAATTCGAATAGGCACTGTAAACCAATAAATTATAGAAATCGCAATGGAAAAAACTTGTACAGAAGTATGGAAGAACTGTCTTCAAATTATTAAGGATAATATTCCGGGCCAAAGTTTCAAAACTTGGTTCGAGCCAATAACGGCTCTTAAATTGGAAGGCAAGGTTTTAACCATACAGGTGCCAAGTTTGTTCTTTTACGAATGGCTTGAAGAACATTATGTGGGCTTGCTGCGCAAGACTGTAAAAAAACAACTTGGAGAGGATGGCAGGTTGGAATATAATATCGTTGTAGATAAATCATCTAACAGCGGTAATCCTTATACTACCAATATGCCCTCAAATGGAAATGGAGCGGAGGCAAAGGTACAATCGATGCCGATTCCGGTTTCCATTAATAAGGATATAAAAAACCCATTTATTATCCCTGGATTAAAAAAATTAAATGTTGATCCACAATTAAACGCTAACTATACTTTCGAAAATTATATTGAGGGAGATTGCAATCGCCTGGCACGTTCTGCAGGTTACGCTGTAGCGGCTAAACCAGGTGGTACGTCTTTTAACCCTTTAATGATTTACGGTGGAGTTGGTTTGGGTAAAACACACCTGGCGCAGGCAATCGGCAATGAGATTAAACGCAGCATGCCAGATAAATTGGTGATCTACGTAAGTTGTGAGAAATTCTGTCAGCAGTTTGTAGATTCCTTAAAAAACAACACCATTAACGACTTTGTTAATTTTTACCAGGCAATGGACGTAATCATCATGGATGATGTACACAACTTTGCAGGCAAAGAAAAAACACAGGATATTTTCTTCCACATTTTTAATCACTTACATCAATCGGGTAAACAGGTAATCTTAACATCTGATAAAGCACCGAAAGATTTAGCTGGTTTGGAAGAGCGTTTATTGAGCCGCTTTAAATGGGGCTTATCTGCCGATCTACAGATTCCCGATCTCGAAACACGTATTGCTATTTTAAGGAAGAAAATGTATGCAGATGGTATTGAGTTACCAGGCGAGGTAGTAGAGTATGTGGCGCATAACATTGATAATAATGTGCGTGAGTTAGAGGGCGCGATGGTATCTCTCTTAGCACAAGCTACTTTGAATAAAAAAGAAATCGATTTAGCCCTGGCTAAACAGATGTTGAAGAATTTTATCAAAAATACTTCAAAAGAAATTTCAATGGAATACATTCAGAAATTGGTTTGCGAGTATTTCGAGGTTCCTGTTGATATGGTGAAGTCGCAAACACGTAAGCGTGAAATTGTTCAGGCCCGTCAGATTTCAATGTACCTTTCTAAAAGCCATACTAAGTCATCATTAAAAACAATTGGTGCTTTCTTTGGCGGCCGCGATCATAGTACCGTAATTTATGCTTGTCAAACTGTAGAAGATTTAATCGATACCGATAAGAAGTTTAAAGCTTACGTACACGATATCCAGAAAAAACTAAAAATGAGTTAAGCTTTTACAGGCTTATTGCTCAATAAAAAAGCAGCCGGATGTTTAAAATCTGGCTGCTTTTTTTAACTGTAATTTTTGAGGTAGGAATAAGGGGCCTATCTCAGATTTTATTAACCTTTAGCTATTTCTTCGAGTCCGTAAAACAAAGCGGCAACATGTAATGCCTGGGCTATTTTATTTTCTTTAATCAATTGTTTTACTTCTTCAACAGTATATTCTTCAACATTTAAAATTTCATGTTCATCTAAATGCTGTTCATGGGTTTTGATGCCGCCTGTTAAGAAATAAGTGAAGGTTCTGTTATCTGAAGTTGCCGGATTAGGATAAAGTTCAGCAATAAGTTTGCAGGTTTTAAAACTGTAGCCGGTTTCTTCCAATAGCTCACGTTTCACCGCAAACTCCGGAGTTTCATCACCATCAATTACACCACCGGGAACCTCAAGCGAAACAATATCGGCTGCATGGCGGTACTGGCGTACCATAATTATTTTTCCAGCCTCCGTAAGTGCTATTGCATTAACCCAGTTTGGATACTCTAAAACGTAATAATCATCTTTGATCACGCCATCCGGAAGTTTCACTTCATCAACGCGCAAGGTAGCCCATTGTTCGCGTACTAAATATTTAGAGGCAAGTTTCTGCCACTTTTCTATAACCATTTAATTTATTTATGTTAATCGACTTTACTCCAAACTAAAAACTGCCAACCCCTAACTGATATACTGCTGTATTGTTTTCTGGCGGTGTAAGTTTACCAAATGTACAATCTTATGCTCATCAGACAAGTATTGATAAACTAAATTAAGTTTTGGCGCAATGATTTGGTTTCGCTCCTGGCTTACGCCTAACTCATAATACAGAAATTCGCTCAACGAATCGAGCTTTTCGGGAGGGAGGTTACTCTTAGTTAACCAATTTTCAAAAACCGAAAGATCTTCATTTTCAAGAATTTCTTTTGGCAATTGAAAACCACCTTCCATAGTTTCTTCAAAAAGTTGATTGGCCTCTGCCAGCTTACCTTCTAATTTGAGTCCCATAATGCGGGCCAAAACCTGGGCTAGTTTCTGTATTTCAGCTGTAATTAAATCTCTTCGGTACATGGATGTAAAGTTGAAATGTTGTTTTGTTGGAAAGTTGAAATGTTCTGTAACGTTCAAAACAAAGCCTTTTCCAATCTATGGACTATGGACTATGGACTATGGACTATGGACTATGGACTACTGTTACCAGCTTCCGCTGCTACCACCTCCGCCAAAGCTTCCTCCGCCAAAACCACCGAATCCACCGCCGCCTCCACCAGAAGAACCACCTCCCCAGCCACCACTGCTTCGGCCACCGCCACTTCCAAACAACATTGCCCAAAATAGTGCGTTAGATGCTCCACGTCCGCCAATTACTTCGCTTCCGCCTCCGCCACCTTTGCGCATGATGATGATAATCACAATCACAATAATAATAATGATGACGATGCTACCAGAACCACCTTTTTTAGACGAGGCTTTAGGGTTATCATTTTTATATTCGCCTCTGGTGTATTTTATAATTGATGTGGTAGCTTCATCCAGCCCTGCATAATAGTTCCCAGCTCTAAAATTGGGTTTAATATCGTTATCAATAATACGCTTGGCATAAATATCAGGTAATGCACCTTCTAAACCATAACCCGTTTGAATAGATATTTTTCGGTCGCCTACGGCCACAACGATCATAATGCCGTTGTTTTTTCCATTTTGGCCAACACCCCATTTTCTGCCCAGTTCTACGGCATATTCATTAATATCATAATCGCCTATAGATTTTAATATAGCAACGGCGATCTGAGTAGAAGATGAATCGTTAAAGGTTACGAGTTTATTTTCGAGCGACTGTTTCTGATCTGCCGATAATACATTTGCATAATCATTAACCAAAGTGTTTGGTTTTTCCGGGAAATCCTGCGCAAAAGCAAAAGCGAATAATAAACTGAATAATGATAAAAGGAATATTTTCTTCATCTCTTATTTATTTTCTAGCTTATCCATAAAAACAATATCGTTTGGTAATTCATTAATATCACCTTTTTGCGGAGGGAAAAACAAAGCTAACTTTTCTCCAGCCAATGCTACGCCTGCAATAATACCATCTGCCAGATTACCTTTTGCAAAATGTGCTGTCATGGCAATTTTTGTGGTTTCCCAAAAGTTGTCAGGTACCACCTGGTGAATGCCAACATCGCCTATAATAGCAAATTTATGGTCGGCATGTGCCAGATAGATCAGCACACCATTTCTTTTTGCAGTTTTATCCATATCCAGTTTAGCAAAATATTCGGTGGCCTTTTCATACGGATCTCCTGCGCAATGTTTATCAATAGCAATTCTAATTTCTCCAGAAGTTGCTCTTTCCGCATCGGAGATTGCATTTGCTATTCTTTCTTGTTCAATATCTGAAAATAATGGCATGTACTTATTTTTATATGAAATAAAAAGGGTAATAAATGTTCAGTTCATAAACATTCACTACCCTTATATGTTGTGTCGAATATTAAAATTCTACTTTAGGTGCGTCTTTTGCAGAAGCATCGGCCTCAAAATATCCTTTAGGTTTAAAGCCGAACATGCCAGCAGTTAAATTAGTAGGGAAAGATCTGATTTTACCATTATATTCCTGTACTGCATCATTAAAATCTTTGCGGGCAACAGTAATCCTGTTTTCGGTACTTTCCAATTGTGCCGATAAATCACTAAATTGTTGTGTAGCCCTTAGTTCAGGGTAATTTTCAGTGATTGATAATAATTTACCCAAAGCCTGACTTAATTGTCCTTGAGCAGCTTGGTATTTTTGGATATTCTCTGGCGTTAGTTCATCGGCTTTAACCGTCATCTGGGTAGCTTTTGCACGCGCTTCGGTTACAGCAGTCAAAGTACCCTGCTCAAATTTAGCTGCACCTTTTACGGTAGCTACCAGGTTCGGAATTAAATCGGCTCTTCTTTGATACTGGGTCTGCACGGTTCCCCATTTCGATTTAACGTTCTCATCCAATTTAACCATGCTGTTATAACCGCATGAACTTAAAGTGCTCACTGCAATAACTGCAGCTAAAAATCCAAATATTAATCTTTTCATTTTTATGGTTTTGTCTTTTTAATAGAATTGATTTATGGTCAATTTACGAATTAGATATCAAATTGCATGCCTTTGTTACACTTTCGGTATTTATCTGACAGGTTGACAAGTTATTTCCTGAATTTAATGAGATTATATTAATGTTTTTTTATTTTGGAGCGCGAGGTTCCCCACATTTTTAAGCGGATGTTCCTGCTCTCCGCTTTATCCCCATGAAAACCTGTGAAACAAGTAAGCATACCAAAATATTATATAGCTTGTTCCTAATCGGAATGCCCGCTCCGACTAGGGCTATCACATTAGGCCTGTAGCGCGGAAAACCGAAATAGTAGCAGAAAATAAACCCATCTAAACCCGATAGAACGGATGCCCCCGGCCTTTACCGGGGCAGGAGGTAGAGCGGGAAGAAACCGACCTATGGAATACTGAAACTGCTTTTCTGAAAAGGGAAAAATTACGCATTAATCAGCAAATAAATTTCAGATGCATTCTGGAAATTAATGAATATTCTTTCCAGATGTTTATCTTTGTGCCCATTCAGGATAAAAACCTGACTAGTTATGCAAAAAGACATCGAAATTACTTTACTTCCTGATCAGGTTGAGCAGACTGAAGTTATTAAACAGAAACTTGCCGAAGGTCTGAAAATTTCCGAAACAAGGATAAAAGGATACGAAATTCTGAAAAGATCGATCGATGCCCGTTCCAGAAAGGTTATTTTCCGTCTACAGGTAAAGGTTTTTGTAGATGAAGAAGCCGTTCCAGAAGTTTATCACATCAACTATCCCAATGTGAGCGGCGCTAAGCCTGTAATTATTATTGGTGCTGGTCCGGCGGGTTTGTTTGCAGCTTTGCAATGCATCGAAAATGGATTAAAACCCATTATTATCGAGAGAGGTAAAGACGTTAAACAGCGACGGAGAGATCTGGCTGCCATCAATAAACAAGGTTTGGTGAATATCGAATCTAATTATTGTTATGGCGAAGGTGGTGCCGGCACTTACTCTGATGGTAAACTATATACGCGTTCTAATAAACGTGGTGACATCAATAAAGTGTTGCAGGTTTTTATAAACCATGGGGCAGAAGCTGATATTGCGATCGATGCCCGTCCACATATAGGCACCAACAAACTTCCACATATCATTACTTCGATAAAAGATACGATCCTGAATGCCGGAGGTGAGGTGATGTTCGATAGCCGGATGACGGATATTTTGATCGAATTTGGAAAAGTAAAAGGCATTGAGATAAATTTTGAAGAGAAATTGTTAGCTGATGATATTATCTTGGCAACTGGTCACTCGGCAAGAGATGTGTACGAATTATTGAACAGTAAAAATATTCTGATCGAGGCAAAGCCATTTGCTTTAGGTGTACGGATTGAGCATCCTCAGGAAATTATTGATTCAGCTCAGTACCATTGTGATATCCGTTCTGAATTTTTACCACCGGCTTATTACAGTTTAGTTGAGCAGGTTGGTGCACGCGGCGTATTTTCTTTTTGTATGTGCCCCGGAGGTATAATTGCACCCTGTTCTACCGGCGAAAATGAAATAGTGGTTAACGGGTGGTCGCCATCTAAACGGAATAATCCTTTTGCCAATTCTGGAACTGTGGTTCAGGTGACGTTAAATGATGTTCAAGGTTATGATCCGTTGAGGATGTTAAATTTTCAGTCAGAAATTGAAAAAGCTGCTTTTGAGGCCGGTGGCGGAAATTTAGTAGCGCCTGCACAACGTATGGTCGATTTTGTGAACAATAAATTATCGATAGATTTACCAAAGAACTCCTATCTGCCTGGTACCAAAAGTTCTATGCTAGATAATATTTTACCCCATTTTGTATCAGATAGCTTGCGTGCAGCATTACCCTTATTTGGGAAAAAGATTAAAGGTTATTATACCAACGAAGCCATTTTGGTAGGGGTAGAAAGCAGAACGTCCTCTCCGGTCAGGATTCCGAGAGATAAAGAAACCTATCAACATCTTCAGGTAAATGGTTTATATCCCTGTGCAGAGGGAGCAGGTTATGCCGGTGGAATTGTTTCGGCAGCAATTGACGGAATTAACTGTGCAAATGCAATATTGAACGCATCTTAACAAACTTTATAGCGTGCCAATTGTTATTTCGGCATGTTTAATATTACGAACGAAATAAAAAAAGCTTTTAACGGAGATGCCTGGCATGGTAACCATGTAATGCAGACACTTAATAATGTTAATCCAGAAAGCGCATTTAGCCATTTTGTTCCCGGCGCGCATTCTATTGCAGAAATTGCCTTGCATTTAACCGCATGGACAGAAGAAGTTTCTTCCAGGTTGATTGGTAAACCAGCTGCTGAGCCAGAAAGGGGTGATTGGCCTGAACCTGAAGAGCGTACAGCCCAGGCTTGGGAACGCATTATTTTCGATTTTAAGCTTGCGAACGAAGAACTCATCCGCATTTGCGAAAGCTTAAAAGACAGCCAGTGGAACGAGGAAGTAAAAAATGAGCGTAATCCTGCCTTAGGCACGGGGGTAACCAACGCCGAGCTTTTAAGTGGTTTGGCACAGCACCACGCCTATCACTCCGGTCAGATTGCTTTATTATCTAAATTTTAATTTGTGTAATTTATTCGTCTGTATAATCTGATTATGAAAAAGACTTTAATTATTGGCGCATCGCCAGATCCATCCAGGTATGCATACAAGGCAGCTCATATGCTCAAGCGTTTCAATCATGACATTGTCAACGTTGGCATAAAACAGGGAGAAGTTGCAGGTATTGAAATCGAAAAGCCCGGAGAGATCCATCAGGATATAGATACGATTACTTTGTATATAGGTCCTGCTTTGCAGCCACAATATCATGATTATATTCTGGCTACTAAACCTAAAAGAGTAATCTTCAACCCCGGAACCGAAAATTACGAATTGGAGAAATTATTAGATATGAATGGTATCGAACCTGTTGAAGCCTGCACTTTAGTATTGCTGAGTACCGGACAATATTAAAATCTGTACACTACACCCCAATTTACGTAATCAGCCTGGGCAAAGTGCATATAAGTTTTTGCCTGTAAACCCAGGTGTGGGGTAATGTTAAAAGTTGGTCCAAATGTCCAGTACCAGGTCGCTTTATCCATGAATCTATTGTAATGGATGTATTTTCCAATTTGAGCTGCAACAGTTACTCTCCATAAGTTAATGTCGGCACCAATACTAATGCCTGTGCGCCATTTGTCATACGAAGTACCGTAGTTTTGAAAGGTATTAACATAATTATTGGGATCGAATGTGGTATAGTAATAAACTGCATCAACACCTGTCTTAAGCGACATTACATCATTCAGGTAAAAATTATAACCCGCATATATTCCGCTCTTGTATAAGCTTTTACTTCTATCATTAAATACCCCCCTCGCCCCCAAACCGGCACTAAGCTCAATCGAACTTCGCTGTAAAGTGGTATAGGTGCTTTTCCGCTCCTCTGTCAATGTTTTAGGGTTGTTGAGTTTAAGCCCGATATAAATATTCCCGGTATTTAGTCCGCCATTTGGAACAGTTGCCCCTCCGTTTGATACATGTAGGAAACCAAAACCCAACAGTAAATCAGTGTATTTGCTCATTGGTAGTTCCATACCTAAATCTGCTTTAATGGTTTCGTTAACCGGACTTCCCAAAAATCTGTTTTTAGTGTTATTATAATAATACTTGTTGGTGTAACCTAAGCCAACGCCAGGCGTAAAATTAAATTTGGCTTTTCCGATTTTAAACAACTGGAAGTCCATCTGTGCCACCAAGCCATACACCTGCCCAAAAGCATTGGCCGAAGTATCTTTTGTACCTTTAAGTTTGCTTAAATCTCTAAAAATGAAACCGATTCCGTAAGATTTAGCACCACTAAAGCCAATCCATTTATCGCTGTTCTGGCTAATATCTTTAAAATAAGCTGCATCAAAACCTGTAATCTGATCCTGAAACAGGTGTCCCTGATCGTTATTAATATGTGTCCCGAATATGGGCTTAAGAATAATAGAATGATTTTCAGGAGCAATTTGAGCCTTCGCAAATGAGCAGCCTGTAATAACGAAAATAAAAAGGAATAGTTGTTTTTTCATTAGTTTTTACTAAAACGGTAAGCGAGACTATAATAGGCATAACGGTAACCAGTGGCACTGTTTTTAACTTCGTTTGAAGTAAAGTTAGCAGTGTAATTGGCTGTCCAGCGTGCAATGGCGAAGGTTAAACCTACCTGTGTGGTAAAAACCATTGGCTTTGGCTTAAAGGTAATCGGCCCCTTATCATTCAAGAACAAACCGCCTTGTAGGCTAGAGTCATAAGCTATTGCATGCAGTTGCGGTGCAACCGAAAGGAAAAGTTCATATTTGCGTTTAGCATTATTTTTATGATGGTTGCTTACTAAGCTATTAAATGCAGCTGAACCATCCATTTCATTAAATTTTCCCAATCTGAGCAATGCGCCAACATTGGCTTTGGTTATCACATTCCCCACTGCAGCAGAAGTGGTTCCGGTAACATCAAATATTTCGTTAGGAGTGGCTAATAAGCGTTTATTGTATTCTATACCCAGATTCAAAGTGGGTTCGCTATTTAATCCATATTCCCAGCCAGCAATTTGATTCTGGCCAACCAGTTTATGGTAAGTTTTCTGGAATTCTTCGCCCAGGGCATCCTTACCAGTAAGGCCAATCTGTGCCGAAACCTTTAAAAGCTGTTTGTTTTGATAAAACCTGCTGTAATTAGCCTCACCATAAAGATAGGCGGTAAAAGGCCGGTCGTGCAAGGCAGGGTTGGGTGCATAACTATAATAAGGATTGTATATTTTCTGCCCCAGCTCAAAACCAATAACCTCTTTACTACGGCCGGTCTTCAGGTTTTCACCATTTAAAGCATGCCTGTATTTAATAAAAAAGCCATTGGTGTAATATTTATCGCTGGTAATATCAATGTAGGCATCATTCTCTGTAATAACTACGAGCTCATTTTTATAATTCTGAGCCTGGCCAAGCTTTGCAATAAAGATAAAGAGCAAAGGTAAGTATGTTTTAAGCGCAATTTTCATTGATAATAAGGCTGATTTATTAAGCGGTAAAAGTATTAATTATTGTTTAATATCCCCATAGTTGTATCAATCACTTATTTTAATGCTTTTTTTTCTAGCAAAGCAGGTTCAGTGCTACTATATAAGTATGTTCCCGCTATCCGCTCCAAATCCTCGGCTCGTTCCTCACCTGCGGGTTTTCCGCTGCTATCGCCCGCCTGCAACGGGCAGGGGTTTAGATGGCATGGGCGGTGCAAGGCACACTGTGATGGCGCCTAAAATATAAAAGAGCTTTAAAAACTTAATCTCCTTAATCCCTCAATGGTGGAAAAACGATCTGTTCCAAGCCGGATCGCCGTGTTAAACAGGCATCCTTCCAAAAAGTTTTGGTTCAGCCAAAAATATTTCCTGTTGAAAACCATTGACTTACGTTTAACCATACAGTATTTAATAAATTCCTTTTGCAGGGAAAGATATTTTTCCTACTTTTGCATCCCGCTCCGGAGGAGAGGGCAATAAACTGAAAAGGTGCAGTGGTGATTGGAAGAAGCAGGATTTATTTTAAAATAAATATTGCGGAAGCGGAAAAGATTGCTAGCTTTGCAGCCCGGTTCGGAAGGACGGAAAGCCGGTTTAATCTGGCATATTGAAATAAGGGTATCCAGAAAAAGAAGATTGAAAAATAAAATTTATTTTATTTGGAAGTTTAAAAAAGATGCTTACCTTTGCAACCCCAATGGAAACGAAGGGAAAACAAAAAATCAGAACGGCGGATGTCGGAAAGATCAACAAACAGGATTGAAACAGACGGAAACATGTTTAAGACGAACAAGACTTGAACAGACTGAAATCTGCAGATATATAAAGACGGGCCGCGAGGCA
>NZ_FNCH01000033.1 GCF_900100705.1 Pedobacter terrae | reverse complement strand
AACGGTAGCGGATTGCATCATTTCATAGGCATAAAAACCTTGACGAACTCTTAATGTGCCGCTACCGTTTTAGGTAATCTGATTTATAATTTAAGTAAACTAAATGGTTTATTAACCTTAAATAA
Organism: Pedobacter terrae; assembly: GCF_900100705.1. Classification (GTDB taxonomy): domain Bacteria; phylum Bacteroidota; class Bacteroidia; order Sphingobacteriales; family Sphingobacteriaceae; genus Pedobacter; species Pedobacter terrae. The sequence goes on along the minus strand of NZ_FNCH01000033.1, from coordinate 37,453 downwards.
AATATCAAAACAAATCTAAAGGACGGCATTACTTTTATGTAACAAAATAATCCATTCTCCTCTACTTATTCTGTACATCCCTCCTATTATCACTACTTTTGAAAAGCGTAACCCAACCTTTTCAGCATGAGAAAAATTATCATTTTGTTTCTTACGATTATTTCCTTCAAACTTATTGCCCAGGAAGTAAATATTATTCCGCTGCCCGCTAAACTTAATATAAACACTAAGAATGCATCATTTATCATCAATCAAAACACACTGATTATTGCACCAGATTCCTTAAATAACAGCGTTGTATTTTTCAAAGATTATCTTTCAAAATATTATGGAATTGTTATTGGCAGAGATAGTACTTCCAATAAAAAAAGCAATGTCATCAAGCTGGAAGTAAACACCATCAAAACCTTAAATGCAGATCGGTATGAGCTTTTTTCAGATGATAAGCAAATCCAGATCAGTGCTTCATCTTCAAAAGGAATTTTCTATGGCATCCAAACTTTAATTCAACTGCTACCCTATTCCCATAAAGCTTTTCCTGTTCAAATCCCTTCAGTTTCAATTGTTGATTATCCACGTTTTGCTTACCGGGGCATGCACCTTGATGTAAGCCGCCATTTTTTTGATGTAGCCTTTGTTAAACAATACATTGATTATTTAGCACTGCATAAAATGAATTATTTCCATTGGCATTTAACTGATGACCATGGCTGGCGCATTGAAATCAAAAAATACCCAAAACTGACCGAGATTGGTGCCTGGCGCAACGGCAGCATTATTGGTTTATGGCCGGGAAAAGGGAATGAAAATATTAAATACCAGGTGCTGCCTAACGAAATTAAAATTACACCAAAAGATGCCGTAATTAAAACCGATGGCATTCGCCATGGTGGCTATTACACCCAGGAACAGATTAAAGAGGTAGTTGATTATGCGGCCAAACGCTACATCACCATTATCCCTGAAATTGAAATGCCGGCACATAGTATGGCTTTACTGGCAGCTTATCCTGAGTTAGGTACTGAACCCAACAAAAAGTATACAGTTGCCGAAACCTGGGGTATGATGAACAAATACAACAATGTACTCCAAGCTTCTGATACTACTTTTAAGTTTTTGGAAAATGTTTTAACAGAGGTAATGGCCTTGTTCCCCTCTCCATATATACACATTGGTGGCGATGAAGCTTCCAAAGTATGGTGGAAACAATCGGCAGTTTCTCAACAGATCATGAAAACAAATGGTCTAAAAAACGAAAGTGAAATGCAAAGTTACTTTATCCGCAAAATGGAGAGGTTTGTAAACAGTAAAGGCAAAACTATTATCGGCTGGAACGAGATTTTACAGGGAGGCCTGGCACCAAATGCTGTGGTAATGAGCTGGCAGGGCGAAAAAGGTGGTATCGAAGCGGCTAAGCAACATCATAAAGCCATTATGACCCCAGAAAATAAATTATACTTTAACCACGGTCAGTTTGTAAAAGAAGACAGCTTAACGGCAAGTACACCTTCAATGCTTGCTGATGTTTACAATTATGAACCTATACCGGCCGAATTAAATGCCGAGCAGGCAAAATATATTTGGGGCGCACAGGGCTGTTTATGGAGCGAATATATTACCAATCCGGCCAAGGTACAATACCAGCTTTTTCCACGACTGGACGCTTTGAGCGAAGTGTTATGGAGTCCGAAAGAAAAGCGAAATTATCCGGATTTTCAGAAGCGCCTAAAAGTGCAGTTTAAGCGTTACGATTTGATGGGTATTGCTTACTCGAAAAGGTATTTAGAATAGTTAGTTAGATCAATCTGCTGCGCCATCTGCTGAATTTTAATTGCAACCTATAGATTTGTGCTATTATGAAAAATAATGCAATCTTTGCATTAAAAATAAATCATGCGTAAACTATTTGCCTTCCTTTCTACTATCATTACCATATTTGCCATTAAAGAAGCAGTGTATGTTTTTATTTCCCGGGAAGCAGATATGGTTAAACAGCGCCCGATCCTCATTGTAATTTCATTGAGTATCTGTATCCCATTAATTGTATTATCGCTGTGGTTGTGGTCGCCGGGCAGAAAGAAAGACAAACCGCAACATTAAGGTAAAAACTTACTTTTTAAAGCCGGTGTTGGCACCCAACAACTCTCCTGTTTTCCCCACCATTTGTAACGGTTTTTGGCAATCCAATCATAAACCCAATCACGCATAAATTTGGGAACGATGATAAATGTGTAAAGAAGCGGAATTAATCCATTCAGTTTGCGCGCCACCCGCAGTGCCGCTGATGATTTCGTATAAAGCTTGCCATCCTCCAGCAACAGAATGGTAGCCAGCTTTTCTAAATCCGCATTAAATTTTGGCAGCGTTTCTTTAGCATAATCGCCCTGTAGCGCAGTAAATTTAAACAGATCCTTCTGATCGTGTTCAATAACAAACTGCACAGATGCGTTACAAAGATTGCAAACACCATCAAAAAAAATTACCGGATTTTTCGATATCATTGTCACAAAGCTATCTAATTTATTGAACTAAAAGCTAAAACGCTATTTTTAACAAAAAAAAAGCCTATGTCAATCACTACAGAAGAAGAATTATTAGGAATGAAACGCGTAAGCAAAGCTGTTGCCTATACGCTTAAGGAAATGCGCAATTTTGCAAAACCAGGTATATCCACTAAGCAGCTGGATGATTTTGGTGGTGAGATATTACAAGATTTAGGGGCGAGATCTGCACCCAAATTAACCTATCAATTTCCCGGGTGGACCTGCATTAGTGTTAACAACGAAGTAGCACATGGCATCCCGTCAGCTCATAAAATATTAATGGAAGGTGATTTAGTGAATGTAGATGTATCTGCTGAATTAAATGGTTTTTGGTCTGATAATGGCGGTTCTTTTGTTCTGGGAGAAGACTTACACCAACATCAATTATTAGTAGATGCTTCTAAAAACATTCTTAAAAAAGCAATTAATCGGATAAAAGGGGGAGTTAAAATTTCAGAGATTGGCCGGTTAATTGAAACTGAAGCCAGAAAATCAGGATTTCGGGTCATTAAAAATTTAACCGGACATGGCGTAGGCAGGGGCCTGCATGAAGCACCTCATGAAATTGCCAATTTCTACGATCGTTATAATTTTGAAAGGTTTAGAAAGAACACCACTGTGGCGGTAGAAACATTCATTTCAACAGCTTCCAGCATTACTGAAACCCAGGAAGATGGTTGGACACTTATCGGAAATAAGGGTGGATTTGTGGCCCAACATGAACATACCATATTAATTACCGGCGATGAACCATTAATTTTAACTGCAGAAAACGACATCTGGATTTAACAAACAGCTATTTTCAAATTCAACTTCTCAACCTTAAAACATTTTTCTATATTTGCCCAATCCTTCTTCAATGCAAAAGAAAACACTTCTTGACGGACAAAAAATTCAGATTACAATTAAGAGGCTCTGCCATCAATTAATTGAAAACCACGACGATTTCGCAAATACCGTTTTAATTGGCATCCAGCCCAGGGGTATTTTTTTGGCTGATCGCATCCACCAGGATCTTCAACAGATCTTAAAAAACAAGAAAATTTTAAAGGGAAACCTGGACATTACTTTCTTTAGAGATGATTTCCGCCGTAAAGACGGATTGGTTACCGCGAGCAGCAACTCGATGGATTTTATTATCGAAGGCAAAAAAGTAATCTTAATTGATGATGTACTTTGGACCGGCAGAACCATTAGGGCAGCACTTGATGCCCTGCTTGCATATGGCCGGCCAGAGAAAGTAGAACTTTTGGTTTTAATAGACCGCAGGTTTAGCAGGCACTTACCTATAGAACCAGATTACATTGGTCATCAGGTAGATAGCTTAAACTCACAACAGGTAAAAGTAACCTGGGCGAGTGAAGGAAGTGAAGATAAAGTGATTTTAATATCAGACAATAATAAATAAAAATGGCAGCAGAAAAACTATCAACCCGACATCTTTTAGGCATTAAAGATATTAACCGGAATGATATCGAATTGATTTTTGAAACTGCAGATAATTTCAAGGAAGTAATTAACCGCCCAATCAAAAGGGTTCCTTCACTTCGTGACATTACGATTGCCAATATCTTTTTCGAAAACTCAACCCGCACCAAACTTTCTTTCGAACTTGCCGAAAAAAGGCTTTCAGCTGATGTGGTTAATTTTGCTGCCTCATCATCGTCAGTAAGTAAAGGCGAAACCCTTATCGATACCGTAAATAACATCTTATCAATGAAAGTTGATATGGTAGTCATGCGTCATCCTTATGCCGGGGCAGGTCAGTTTTTAAGTAAACATGTAAAGGCCCAGATTGTAAATGCCGGAGATGGCGCGCATGAACACCCTACACAGGCCTTACTTGATGCTTTCTCCATCCGCCAGAAACTGGGCGATGTAGCTGGTAAAAAAGTGGTGATTGTGGGCGATATCCTACACTCTAGAGTTGCCATATCCAACATCCTTTGCCTGCAACGTTTAGGCGCAGAGGTGATGGTTTGCGGGCCTACTACCTTAATTCCCAAACATATCCACCAACTCGGTGTAAAAGTTGAACATAATTTAATCAAAGCACTGAACTGGTGCGATGTAGCCAACATGCTGCGTATCCAGTTGGAGCGTCAGGATATCAAATACTTCCCATCTTTAAGGGAATATGCCATGATGTACGGCTTAAATAAACAGATCTTAGATAATCTTGATAAAGAAATCATCGTCATGCACCCTGGCCCAATAAACAGAGGTGTGGAGATCACCAGCGATGTAGCCGATAGCAAACAATCGATCATTTTAGAACAGGTAGAAAACGGAGTGGCGGTGAGAATGGCTGTGCTTTATTTGTTAGCCAGTCAGGGGTAAATTAGTTTGGAGTGGAGAGATGGGAGTTCTTAGTCGGAAGTCCGGGGTCGTTAGTCTGGAGTCTTCAGTCCTAAGTCATTAGTCCACTAGTGTTCAGTCATAATCTAGCATTTTGCTGAAAGCACTAAGTTAATTGTTTAGTATCTAGCCTTTTTCCACACGCGATCGTCATGCTGAATTTATTTCAGCATCGTCTTTTCGCAACATCAATTACCAAATATTACTCATTTTTAAACAATTAACCAGTGAATCCCTCCTACTCAATCTCAATAAAGATTGTCTACAGCCGGTAGGCCCTTGTTAGGAAAAATCATCTTGCAATGACTAATTGCGTGACTAATAAACCAATGACAAATCAGCCAATGAACCTCTACCGGATGCGGCGGCACCAATGACGAATGAACTAATGACCAATGAACCTAACTTTTCCACATTCCGCTACCCCTTAATACCAAACCAAAAATCCTGTCGTTAATTTGTGTTATTAACAGATGTTAATTACTTCTGTTGATAAGCTTTGATACTATTCCTAATTTAGTACCAACCATATTTGAAACCAATGCAGAAAAAATACTTACTAATTCCGCTAATTTTAGCAGGAAGTTTCAGCACATACGCCCAAGTTAGCGCTGTGCAGAACCTCAACAAAAACTATCAAACGGGCTTAGAATTATTAGACAAAGAAAAATACACCGCAGCTGCACAGCAGTTTAAACTCGTTGAGCTGCAACGTTATAAACCTTCTACCCAGACAGAGAGCAACGCCGAACTATCTTTATTGAAAGAAAATGCAAAATTCTATGCAGCTGTTTGTGCACTTGAATTGACCAATGCCGACGCCGAGAGTTTGTTTCAGGCCTTTATCCGCGACTATCCCTTAAATCCGAATACCAAACTGGCTTATTTCTACGTTGGAAAAACTTATTTCAACCAGAAAAATTATAAAAAGGCTTTAGAATGGTTCGAAAAAACCGACCCTTCTACACTTTCTGGCAAACAACGAACCGAATACCAGTTTAAGCAAGGTTATGCTTATTTCGAACTTAAAGACTACGACAAGGCAGAACCTTTATTCGAAAAAGTAAAAAAAGAAGAAGGCGATTTTCAGGAAAGTGCAACCTATTACTTTGCTTACATCAATTACTTAAATAAAGAATATAAAACAGCTTTAGCCAACTTCGAAAAACTAAAGGGCTCTCCTACTTATGAGGCCAGTTATCCGTATTACATCACTTCGATGTACTATCTTGATGAGCGTTACGACGATGTAATCAGCTATGCTTTGGCAGCCATTCAAAAAACCAAACAACAATTCGAACCAGAGATGCTGAGTTTGGTTGCGGCATCGTACTTTGCAAAATCTGAATTCAAAAATGCTGAAAAGTATTTTGCAGAATATTATGCAAAAGATAAAAGTGAAACCAAAAACAACCTCTTCATTTATCAATACGGATACTCTTTGTTCCAAAATAAAAAGTATAAAGAATCAATTGCTGTTTTAGAAAAACTAAATACGGATGATATTTACCTGCAAAATGGTATGCATACGCTTGGTAAGGCATTTATCCAGTTAGGAAATAAACAGAAAGCGCAAAGTGCCTTTTTCAGGGCTTCGCGTTTAAGTTTCGATAAAGGGATACAAGAAGAAGCCTGGTTAAACTACGCTAAATTAAGCTACGAGTTAGAATTCCATCAACAAGCTTTAGAAGCTACCCAGGGTTTCTTAAAAACTTTCCCGAAATCGCGTAAAATAAACGAGGCCAAAACTTTATTAGGCGAGGTTTTATTAACCACCAAAAACTATCAGGCAGCTGTTGATATTCTGGAGCCTATTCCGGATAAAAACCTGGAGGCTAAAGAAGCTTATCAAAAGGTAACCTATTTCCGCGGTTTAGAGTTTTATAACGAAAGAGCTTTCCCAAATGCATTATCAATGTTTTTGCGTTCTGAGAACTTCCCGGAAGATAATGAAATCAATGCGTTAAATACCTATTGGAAAGCAGAATCAATGTACGAACTGCGTAAGTATGGCGAAGCAGTTACCACTTTTGAGAAATTTTTAAAGATGCCAGACGCCGATAAAACAGGTGTCTACAATTTTGCGAATTATGCTTTGGCTTATGCAGCCTTTGAAGATGAAAAGTATAGCAAAGCAGCCAGTTACTTCGAAAAATTCCTGGCGGGCAATGATAAAGACCAAAAAACCATTAACGATGCGACCATCCGTTTAGCCGATTCGTATTTCGTCAATAAGAATTATGGTGATGCAATGGCCAATTATAACAAAATCATCAGTCGTAAAACTACTTCTGAAGATTATGCCACTTTTCAAAAAGGAATGATCCAGGGATTGGAAAACCAATATGATGCAAAAATTGCAACCATGCAGAACCTGTTGAATACCTTTCCAAATTCAAACTACGCAGATGATGCAGGCTTTGAAACAGCCTATACCTATTTTAACAAAGGCGATTTTGATAAATCTAAATCAGATCTTGTGGCGTTGGTAGCTAAATACCCACGCAGCAGTTATGTAGCCAAAGCTCTGGTAACCATTGGTCTGGTTCAATACAACCAGGATCAGGATGATGCCGCTCTAGAATCGTTCAAAAAGGTAATCCGCGATTATCCAACTGCTGACGAAGCTAAACAGGCCATGGAATCGATCAAAAATATTTATGTAGATCGTGGTGATGCAAATGGTTTTATTGCTTATGCAGCTACTACCCCGCTTGGAAATTACTCTGGTTCAGAACAGGATAACATCGTTTTTGCCGCAGTTAATAATACCTATCTAAAAGGGGATGCCAGTGGTGCATTCCAGGCAGTAAATGCTTACTTTGATAAATTTCCTAAGGCTAACCATGAAAAAGAAGCCAAATTTATCAGAGCAGAATCGTTGGTTAAATTAGGTCGTCCGGATGAAGCTATTCCTGATTACGAATTTATCTTAAACGACTGGACAAGTGATTATACCGAGCGTTCATTGGTAAGTATTTCGCAACTGTTCTTAAATCAGAAAAAATACAATGAGGCCATTGTTTACCTGAAAAGACTGGAAACAACAACCGATTACAAATCGCATTATAGTTTTGCCATCAATAATTTGTTAAAGGCTTATACTGCCCTAAACATGCCTGATGACATGCTTAAATATGCACAGCTGACCAAAGAGTCTGAAAAAGCTTCAGAAGAAGAAAAAAACAGTTCTAGTTTATATTCTGGTAAAGCGTACCTGTTGAAAGGTGATACCACCACAGCCATTAAAGAATTTAAAAATGTAGTGGCTAAAACAAAAACCATTGCTGCTGCTGAAGCAAAATATAACTTAGCTTTATTGGAATACAGCAAAGGTGATTTCAAAACCTCATCTAAAACCTGTTTTGATCTGATCAACAACATGGCTTCTTACGATTATTGGGTAGCGAAAGCATTTATTCTGCTTTCTGACAATTACGTAGCCTTGAAAGACAATTTACAGGCGAAAAGTACACTTCTCAGTATAATTGATAATTACGAAGGCAAGGATGACATCATCCCTACAGCCAAAGAAAAACTAGAAAAAATAAACAAGAAGAAGTAGCATTATGAAATCGATTAAATATATATATAGTTCACTGTTTTTTTTAGCTGCCGGGTTAATGACCGCACAGGCGCAGGATAAAAAAACGGAGGAAAAAGGGGTAGTAAATGAAGAGATTGAAGTAGTGCGTCCATACAAACCAATTTTGGCAGAGGCGGTGAAGTTGAGAAGAAGCCCGAATTTGGACGACGTTAAAACGTATAAAGCAAAATTAAACTACAGCATTTTAGATAGAAAGCTGGAGTTGAACAGCGATATCCAAAAATTACAGGCACAGGCACTTGCTGAAGAAAAAGCGAGTATTTTAGTCAACAATTATGTAAAAGGTGGATTTGGTTCTTTAGGTACCCTTTTGGGAGAGGCCTATTTTAACACCGGCAAAGATGAAGGATTACAGGTTGGTGGTTATTTTAAACACTTCAGTCAGCAAGGAAAGTTAAATAAACAGAACAGTAGCAACCAACAGTTAAGCGTTTTTGGCCGCAGCATTTTAGATGAAAACACCGTAAGTGGCCGCATTAATTTTGAGCGTAACGGCACTTATTTTTACGGCATCGATAACAGCAGACCTACTTTAAACCCAAATCCGGATAAGCAGGCCTTAACCACCATCGAGTTAGAAGGTGAACTGGTTAAAAACTTTACCGAAGATGAAGATGCTTTTAGCTATGCTTTAAAAGCCAATGGTTATATCTGGAACGATAAATTTAGCGCTAAAGAAAATTACCTGAGCTTAAATGGTTATGTAAACAAACGCATCAATTCTTTTAACCTGGGTTTAGCCGCATCAACCGAATTTGGAAACACCAAAGATGCTTTAACCAGTGTTGGCAATAACCTGTTGCGTTTAAATCCTTACATCCGCTTACAGGTTAAGGGTGCTAAAATTACTGCAGGTGTTAATTTTGTACAGGAATTTGGTGCCTATAGCAGCACAAAAGTTTTCCCAGCAATTACAGCCGATTTTACGCTGATTCCAGACTATTTACAGGTTTTTGGAGAAGTTAAAGGTGATGTGAATAGAAACTCTTTAAAAGGCTTTACAGATGAAAATCCTTGGTTAAACAGCAATATCTTAGTGAAAAACACTGTAGAAAAGTTAAGTTTCAGCGCGGGCGTTAAAGGTACCGGCGGACCAGGTTTTGGTTACAAAGCCCGGATCTATGTAAAACAGTTTGATGATATGCCTTTGTTCGTAAACAACTTTACCGACTTTAACAAGTTTGATGTAATTTACGATTTTGGTAAAACAAAATTAACCGGTGTAGAAGGCGAAATTTCGATTCAGGTAAGCGATGCATTAAAATGGACCGGTAAATTAAATCTGGATGATTGGAAGCCAGCTTCTGAAACCTACTCATGGTTTAAACCAGGCTTAAAAGTAAGTTCGAACTTTATGTACACCTTCAACAAAAAACTAAGCTTTAATGCTGGTGTAGTAATTCAGGATGATGTTAAGGCTAAAGTTTATACTGGCGCTCCGGTTCCTGCTTCACAATATGTAATCCCTAATACGGGTATTGAACTGATTGAAACCGTTAAGGGTTATGTAGATTTAGGTCTAGGTACTGATTATAGGATCAATAAAAAATTCTCTGTTTTTGCAAAAGCAAACAACATTTTAAATAACAATTACAGCAGATATTTGTACTATCAGGCTAACGGATTTAATATTTTCGGAGGACTGACTTATTCTTTTTAGAATAGCATGTTTAACAATCAACAAAAATGCCTTCCGAAACCGGGAGGCATTTTTGTTTTCGCTTCTTAGTAACATCGTCATTCCGAACTCGATAGATTATATCCGGGCTTAGGTAACTTCATCTTTCGTTATGTGTCATACCGACCGAAACTTTACCAGCATGAGAGATTATTGAATAAAGTTATCTTCTTGGGTGAAATACCGACCAATAGAATAAGGCCGTCATCACCTGTTGGATTGGCGACCACCGGGTATTCATGAATTCCTATGAAAACTGATGGATAATCTTAAAGTGCTTGCACTACGATTCCCCTCTGCGCGGGGATGACGCCAGAGTTTACACCCCGTACATTTCCCATCTTACATCATCCCTTTCACTCATTTATCCCACCATACCCTGGCCGTAAGCACATCACCTCCTGCTATCCTGGCTACTGCATCTTTATAATTCTGAGGGTTGTTAAGTACTTCTGTTGAAAGATAGATCATCCGGCGGGGAATAGTTCCATTGGTTACATTACCTTTATAGGTTACCGGAATAAGTTTAGGGTAATCGCTTCTTTTCCAGTTTAACCAGGCTTCTATAAAATTAAAATTGGTGCCAGTGGCCACCCAATACTGTGTATTTATTAAAGCTAATGCATTTTGCGGGCTGCTTTCATCAAGTAAGTTCCGGTTGACAAACGCAGTAATCTGATTGGCATCAACCGCAGCCGACGGATCCAACTGTGCAAGTGACTGTATGGCTCCGGTTAATCCGTTAGCATAATGCAGTTGTGCTGTGCCATTAACATTCCACCCCCTCACCTTTGCTTCGGCAAGTAAAAATTCAGTTTCGGCGTAACTTAAAATAAAAATCGGGCCACCCAACTTTAAATACACCGCGGTACGCGGTCTGGAGTATTTCCCTAGAGGGGCAAAGTCACTTCCGCTGCCTGTACCGCCAGGATAGTTTGGCGACTGACTGATATCAGTTGTACCGCCCTGTAAATCATATCCATTAGGCATACCCAGTTGGGCAGCTGGGTCTGTATTTCCGTTAAGATTCTGATCGGCATTTTTAGCCAGACCGTCTTTTGGCACCTCACCTATCACACTCAACCTGGGGTCGTCGTTACTTTTTAACTGATCAATTAAGGTTTTACTCCAACGTACTTCCAGATAATCAGAAAAAGTCCTCAAAGCAAGCGATGTTCCGTTCTGGCTGTTAAACGACGAAGCATCGGTCACCAGGATCGCATTATCGTTGATGCTATCGAAGGTTTTGCCTCCAGCTTTTTCCGTCCATATCCTGGCTTTATCCGGATCCACTTTTGTTAAACGCATAGCAAGTTTAAGCATTAACGAATAGCCAAATTTCTTCCATTTGGCCATATCACCTTTGTAAAAAAGATCGGCAGTTGGGCCTGGTTTGCTGGTATCCAGTTGTGCGATAGCTGCATCCAGATCGTTCAGCATCTGGCTATAAATAGCTTTCTGGACATCGTAAACCGGATATTTAATACCCTGCATTGCCTTTACAGCTTGTGTATAGGGAACATCGCCATAGGTATCGGTAATTCTTTGTAAAACCAGCACGAACATGATATCGCCAATGGCAATCAGGTTTTTGTAGGCTACCGGATCTTTCAGTCTAGCCAGTCTTTGCATCTCCCTGATGTAAGAAGCATCCATATATCCTTCATCAAAAATGCGTCCCTGGTAATCGGTAAAACTGCCTACATTAATGTATTTATCTCCATTATTGTAATAATAATAAGTTGAGGCCAGCAATTGCATCATGGTACTTTGATATAAAAGCTGATAATATCCGAGATTAGCATATTTTAACTGCGCCTCTGCAAGCAAGCTGTTGGGATCGTAATTATTTTCTGTCAGCCTGGATGGGTCGGTATTGATCTGATCTAACTTTGCTTTAGAACAGCTCCCCATCAAAGCCAGAAAAAAAATACCTAAAACATACCACTTTCTCATGGCCATCTTATTTAAATTTAAAATTGAAATTAACCCCAAACGTCCGTGTTGCAGGTAAAGATGCTCCTTCTATCCCTGCATAACCCAGCGTGGGCGAAAACTGCGACTCAGGATCAATATTCTTACTGTATTTAAGTAGTGTAAATAAGTTTCGGGCCACTAAATCTATCCCAATACTGCTAAAAGGTGTTTTTTTCAAATAGGCAGCATTAAAAGAATAACCTACAGTAGCCTGTCTTAATTTAACAAAACTGCCATTTAGTACGGATAATGCAGAAATATTGGTGGCCAGTTCGGGATAATAAGCATACGCCGGCACATTAATGGTATTTTTTTGTCCGTTCTCTAACACACCGTTGGCTATAATACCTGTTTCTCTATCCACCAGCGTTGCCCGATTTAAACCCTGTACGTAACTATAATATTCTGTTGCAGAAAGAATCTTATTACCAAAGCGGTAATCTATCAAAAAAGAAAAATTAAATTGCCTGTAATTAAAACTGTTGGTTATTCCGCCATACAAATTCGGCATTGTACTGCCCATAGGGATAAAATTGCCTCTTTTAGGTATACCATCCGATCCGATGACGATATGGCCACTGGCATCGCGTAGATAATCGTAAGCCATAACCTGTGTAATTGGCTTACCAACTACCAATGCGGTATTGGCATTTAAAGGTCTATAGGTACCTGTAAGTGTATAATTGCTATTGCCATCTATGGAAAGTAGCGTATTTTTCACCTTAGTGAGGTTAAAATTAACCTGCCATTTTCCGTTGCTGGTAAGGATTGGAGTATAACCTAACGCCAGTTCTACTCCTGTATTACTTGTTTCGCCAAGGTTGACGTATGCCGAAGTAAAACCTGTGGTAACCGACTGTTTAGCATTGATAATTTCATTATGGGTAATGCGATTGAAATAGGTAAAATCGACAGCTAACCGGCTGTTAAAAAACTTAAGGTCGAGGCCCGCTTCTATTTCATTTAACGTAAAAGGTTTTAAATTGTAGTTGGGTAAATCGCCAGAAAAACTGCCCACAGGTGTACCGTTCACCCGGGTATCGACTGTATAGTAAATCTGTGTAGTGTAGGGTACGATTGGCTCGCCACTGGTTTTGGCAAAATCAAGACGTAGTTTACCAAAATTCAGCCCTTTTAATTTCAGTAAATCTGAAAAAATAAAACTGCCCGATATCCCTGGTACAAAAATCCCACGATTATTGGCAGGCAGAGTCGAATAAATATCATAACGGCCCGTAACCGAAAAATTAAGAAACCTTTGATAACTTAAATCAGCTGTGTAATAAGCAGATTCAGTTACAATCTTTGAGATAGCCAATGTTTTGGTAATGGTCATTAAATTTTCGGGCGTATATAAGTAAGGAACAATAAATTGGGAGCCTTTTAGCTTTTCGCTATTGCCTTTTCTTTCACGGTAATTGGCGCCCATAGAAAGTTCGAGATTTAGCTTATCGTCAAGATTTTGGGTGGCACTGAACAATATATCGCTATTGAGTTCAGTAGTACGGTTCTGGTCGTAAGCATTTATACCGCCTTGCCGGTTAATAGAAAAAGCAATTCCGGTAGGCAAAATACTAACCACTTCGTCTTTACTTGAATCGTAGCCAATTCTTCCCTGAATAGCTGCCCAACTAGCCAGTTGATATTTCAGCACAGCCGAGGAGATATAGCGGTTCCGGCTGGCATGATCGGCTTGTTTATTCATTAAAAAATATGGATTAGTTTTGTATTCATCGGCATTCCAGCGGGTTTCGAAACCTGTTTCCGCATCAAAACCAGGCGCCAGAATAGCTTGATCCAGGCTGGTAGCCAGGGCAGAAATCCCATAATTAGGATTTAATGGACCATCGCTTAGGTAACTCTTGTTTTTATTCCATTCGTAAATATAATTACCTGTTAAACTCAACGATAGTTTAGAACTTAGTGCCAATGTTCCATAAAAATTTAACGTTTTACGATTTAAGGCGCCATTGCTTAGCACAGAATTGTAATCTAAATTGGAAACCGAAACCCGATAATTATTCTGTGTATTCCCACCTACAAGTGAAAGGGTATTGGTAAATGCGGGCGCTACACGATAAAAAGACCGGATGTTATTTTTTACAGGCAGATATGGCCGCATAGAACCATCCACCTGGGGGCTTAGCTTGCCGTTCATAATTTCTCCCCAGCTTAACAAACCGGTAGAAATGGCATTGTACAAATCGGCCGGGCGCTTATTTTGAGTGCCTTGTCCGTATGTATATTGAAAATCGGTTGAGTTAACAGGAACATCGAAAGCCAGATTGGTATTGTATTCAAATTTAGCGCTGGCATTTTCTCCTCCTCCTTTCAGATTAATCAGGATTACCCCATTTGCAGCCCTGGCCCCATACAAGGCTGAAGCTGCCGATCCTTTTAATATGGTTATGGTTTCAATGTCATCTGGGTTGATATTGCTGATCCCGTCGCCATAATCGGCACCGCCATACTCATTGGCACTTCCCCTGATGCTATTATCAATGGGTACACCATTTACGATAAATAATGGAGAGGCAGCAGTCATACTCGATACGCCTCTGATGAGCACGCGTGCGGAAGAACCCGGGCCACCGTTTACACCGGTAATATTTAATCCCGCTACCCTGCCCTGTAGTGCCATAATCAGGTTGCTTTCTCTTGCTTTGGTAATGGTTGAGCCTGCAATGGTGGTAATGGCATACCCCAGCTTATTATTGTCTTTTTCAATACCCAGTGCGGTGATGACCACTTCTTTTAAAACACGGACACTATCTGTATCCATTTTTACGCCAGAACTTTTCCTGATCACAATGAGATGATTGGGCAGAACAGAATAAGTATAACCACTGTTAAGCAGGAGTTGCCCGATCACCTTTGTTGCTTCCTCTTCCTTTACCTTGATGGTTACCTGATGTTTAGGGATTTTAGATTCACTATAGGCAAAGTGATAAACGGTTTGTTGTTGTATCGCTTCTACAACCTGCTCAAAATTAGCCCCGGTAAAATTTAAGGTAACTTTAGTTTGCGCATTGGCGCATAGCGGAAAAGTCAATCCAATAAACAATATAATCCGCTGCGCACAATTCATGGCTACAAATATACATTGCTTAATTGTTTGTGTTAGCGGTAGATATACACTTTTTTACCCTTTATAGTATAATTAAAGTTCTCGATTAGTTTGAGTACATCTAAAGCTTCTGAGAGGGTTTCTTTATCAACATGCCCTGTAAACCGCAAAGCTTTAAGTTCAGGTTCTTTAAAGGCTATTTTGATACCATACCAACGCTCAAAAAGTTTAGCAATCTCTTCAAAACTATCATTTTTATAAATGAGCTCGTGGTTTGTCCATGCGGTTTCAATTATACGGTCAGTATCGTCAAAGTGACTGAGCTGGCTCATGCCTGCTTTGCCACCAATAAGTGTAAATTTATCGTTCGGCTTTAAGACAAATGTTTGTGCAGCGCTACTTTTGATGGAAATGGATACTTTTCCCCTAATTAATGTTGTTTCGGTAAAGGCATCATTAGGGTAAGCTTTAACATCAAATGCAGTACCCAAAACTTTTACAGCCAATTGTTCAGTATGCACAATAAAAGGATGTTGAGGGTCTTTTTTAACCTCGAAAAATGCTTCACCGGATAAATAAACCTCCCTGGTACCTGCAGTAAAACGCTCAGGATATTTTAAGCTACTGCCCGAATTCATTTTCACGGTAGAGCCATCGGCCAATACAATGGTTTTTACTTCTGAGGCTTTTGTTAACACCTGCGTTAAAGCCAGCTGATCTGTTTTGTTGGAGAAAATGACTTCTTTATTGTAAACCAGGGTACCAGCAATAACAATAGCTACAACTGCCGCAATTTTTAGCCAGATGCCATAAGGTGTATTTTTAACAACCTTTAAATCCGTTTCGTCCGGAACAGTAATCCGGCCTTTTATCCGGTTAAAAACCTGGTCAACGTTTTCATCCTCAACCGTTTCTGTATCAAAATAAATTTGTAAGTACTCATACTCCTTTCTAAGCGAGGCACTACCGGCCAAAATAGATTTCAGTTCAATAGATTCATCTGGCGAAATTTCGCCAGCCAATTGTTTTCCAAGCAATTCTGTAAATCTTTGATCTGTCATTTTTTTTCCGTCCTTTATTGTATGTTCCTTTTCTTATTAAAATTGCCTACACACCATATAAAAAAGATTACTCACTAATATAATCAGGGAGATCAGATTTCCAAGTCTTTTATCGTCGTTTCCCTTATTATTTAAAGGCTGTAGTACGGTACGGAGTTTGGCAATTGCCCTGAATAATTGAGTTTGTACGGTTCTTGGTGAGATATTTAATAGTTCTGCCACTTCCTTATACTTCATTCCGCTTTCTTTGATTAACCTAAAAACAGTAGCAGCCTGTGGGGCCAAACCTGCAATGGCATGATCAAGTTGCTGGTGCAGTTCTTTAGTTTCAAGAATGTAATCTGGTGTATGTGTGGAAACCGCGATATTATCATTTTCGTTTACTAAATCGATAAACGTAATGGAAGAATTTTTTTTAAGGTATTTAAGAGATTGATTTTTGATGGCGATAAAAAAGTAGCTTTCGGGATTTAACACATGGGTACTTGCAGCCCGGTTTTCCCAACACTTCACAAATACCTCTGCTACAACATCTTCAGCAACCTGTTTATCATTTACATAATAAGTGGAAAATTTAATTAACCTGCTGTACAGAAAGCGGTAAAGTTGCTCAAAAGATTTGATATCGTCCTCAAGGCAAATTTTACTCCATAAAACGACTAGGTCTGGCTTAGCTGCTTTCAACTTGGTTAGTTTGGTGAATCAAATGTAAGTTAATTAAAAACATTTCATAAAAAAATCTTCCCGCCCTTAACTATTTACCAAAGTGGCCGTTCATACTGCAAGCACAATAAGGTACAAGCCAATTATAGCGTTATTGAGGCAGAAAAAATATTTTAAAAATATTTCCATTCGCTGTAGGCAATTTGTGTAAGCAAAATACTCTTATCTAAAATAGCCCGGACGGAAATCCGCGAGCCGAAAACAATTAACCAAATACTTATTTCAATTTTATTCATAATGAATATGAAAAAATCTTTACAGCTCACGTGTTTATTGCTTTATGCATCCACAGGACTGTATGCAGCAACACCAAAAAACCATTTTAACAATGCAGTTTCTGTCCATGCTGTTTATCAGGATGTGATTAAAGGAACAGTAAAAGACGAAACCGGTGCAACCTTACCGGGCGTAACCATTACCATAAAAGGGGCGCAGGGCGGAACCCAAAGTAATACCTCAGGACAATATAGTATTGCAGCCAAAACAGGTGATGTACTGGTGTTCTCATTCATCGGCTACCAGCGCAAAGAAGTTACCGTGGGTACACAAAACACTATTGATATCACGTTAACCCCCGACTCAAAAAATCTTGAAACCGTAGTGGTAACAGCTTTAGGAATAAAAAGATCAGAAAAATCATTAACGTATACTACACAACAGGTATCGGGTGAGGAGTTGAACAAAGTTAAAAGTCCAAACCTGGTAAATTCATTAAATGGTAAAGTTGCCGGTATGACCATTAGTCCAAGTTCTTCGGGAGTTGGTGGTTCGGCTAAGGTAATCCTAAGAGGTAGCCGTTCAGTAAGCGGCAATAATCAGCCTTTATATGTAATTGATGGGGTTCCCATTAGCAATAATGGCAATGCCAATGCTCAGCAAAACAGTGTTTTTGGTGGTGGCCAGGATGGTGGTGATGGTATATCAAACTTAAATCCTGACGATATTGAAAGCTTAACCGTATTGGAAGGCGCATCTGCTGCAGCTCTTTACGGTAGCCAGGCACAGAATGGGGTAATCTTAATCACGACTAAACAAGGTAAGGCCGGTAAAACACAGATCGGTTTTTCATCGAGTTTAACTTTTGATAAAATTGCTTACAAACCCGAATTCCAAAACAGTTATGGCCCTGCATCTGCTACAACAAGAGACAGTTGGGGAACAGCAATTAGCAACACTACTGATAACCTCGATCAGTTTTTTCAAACCGGAACAAATGCCACCAATTCGATCAATTTTTCTGGGGGTTCTGAAATTGCCCAAACCTACTTTTCTTATGCCAATACTTATGCAAGCGGCATACAGGAAGGCAATAAGTTAAACAGACATAACATTAACCTGCGCGAAACGGCCAAGTTTTTAAACAACAAATTAACGGTTGATGGTAATGTAAGTTATATCAATCAACGCATAAACAATAGTCCGTCAATTGGATTATACAACAACCCTTTGGTCGGATTGTACCTTTTTCCAAGAGGAGTTGACATTACACCTTATAAAGACAACTACCTGCTAGCTGGCAATGTGGGTACCGCCCGCCAGAACTGGCTGGGTGGCTCTGCTGATGTTAGTCAGAATCCATGGTTTTTAACCAACCTTAATCCAAATACAGCCATCAGAAACCGCTATTTATTCAGTGGAAATGTGAAATATGAATTTACGCCGTGGTTAAATCTTCAGGTAAGGGGAAATATAGACCGTACGACAGATGATTTTGAAAACAGACGTTATTCTGGTATAAACGGAAACTTTAACTCAAACGGAAGAGGATATCTTTCTCAGAATACCCAAACCTTTATTCAGAAATATGCCGATGCAATCTTAAATGTGACGGTGCCATTAAAAGGATCAGACTTCAAGATTAACGGATTAATTGGTAGCAGCATAAACGATCAGAAAACCAGCGGATTATCTTTGGCGGGTGATTTAAGTGCGGTTGATTTATTCACTCCAAATAATACCATTGTGGCCAATGCAGGTAACTATACCTCAGATGTTTTGAATACCACTAAAGCGAGCGATGCTTACCACAGCCAATTACAGGCGGTATTTGCCAATGCTAACTTATCCTATAAAGATTGGGCATTTTTAACTTTAACGGGCAGAAACGACTGGTCTTCTAACCTGGCATTTACACCGAACATTTCCTATTTCTATCCATCAGTAGGTTTATCATTTATTGTATCGCAAATGGTTAAATTGCCAGAGGCGATTACGTATGCCAAAATTAGAGGTACTTATGCTGAAGTGGGTAACACAGTCCCAGCTTATTTAACTTTTATCCAGAATACTTTGGGTAACGGTGGTGCACTTACCATCAACACCAACAGGGCATTTGCGGAGTTAAAACCAGAAAGAACAAAATCATTCGAAATTGGTACAGATATGCGTTTCCTGGCCAACCGCTTAAACTTTAGCTTTACGTATTACAAAACCAACACTAAAAACCAATATATTCCGGTTAAACCAGCACCATCAGGACTTGTTGGAACAGGCTACTTAAATGCAGGTGATGTTCAAAATCAGGGTTTACAGTTTACTTTAGGTGCTGATGTAGTAAAAGGCGACGGCCTTAACTGGAACACAGCCATCAACGGATCGATGAACAGAAACAAAATCATTGATGTTGCTGCTTCGCAAGGTTTAAATTCGATTGATTTAACAGGTGGTGGTAACAATGCTTATATTTCACGTATTGCCACAGGCGGATCATATGGTGATATTTATGGTTATACCTTACAGAGAGATGCAAATGGCCGCATCATTTTAAATGGTGATGGAACAGCTGCAAATCCTTATTTTCCGGTTAAAAGTGCAGATTATAGTTTAATTGCAAATGCAAATCCTAAATTTCAGCTGGGCTGGAACAACAGTTTCAAGTATAAAGATTTCAGCTTAAGCTTTCTGGTAGATGGTAAGTTTGGAGGCAAGGTGCTTTCACTTACTGAAGCATTAATGGATCAGGCTGGTGCTTCTAAAGCATCTGGTGATGCAAGGGCACAGGGCGGTGTTAAAATTGACGGTGTTGATGCCAGCGGAAAAGCAGTTTCGGCTACCATTAACCCACAAAGCTATTATTCTTTCTTGGGTGATAGAAATGGTGTAACCGGCGAATATGTGTATAGTGCTACAGTTGTGCGTTTGCGCGAAGCTTCAATTGGTTATAATTTACCTTTAAAAGGAACATTTAAAAGTATGCGCCTTTCGCTAATTGGTAGAAACCTGTTTTACTTCTACAAAAAAGCACCTTACGATCCAGAGGTTACCATGTCTACCGGTAATGGTTTATCTGGTATAGATGTTTTTAACCAACCGGTTACCAGAAGTTTTGGTTTTAACCTTAATGTTTTATTTTAATACGAACAAACATGAAATCGATATATCATTTATCTCAACATAAAATTAAAGGTTTGTCTTTAGTTTTACTTTTAGCCGTTGCCGGCTTAAATCAGGGCTGTAAAAAGAACTTTGAAAGTTTTAACACCAACGATAACTTACCTACAACAGAGCAGAGTTTAGCTTTATTAAAATCAGCAATCGGTCCCATCCAGCAAAATATATTTTCTAATTACCAGATTGCTCAGAATTTAAGTTCTGATGCCTTTAGTGGCTACATGATGCCGCCAACTCCATTCGGTGGTGGTATAAACAACATGAATTATTCGCTTAATAATGGCTGGAATGAAGCTGGTTTTAACGATCAGTACACCAATGTAATGGCACCAATTTCTAAAATTGCCATATCTCCATTAAAAGCAACAGCGCCTGAATCATGGGGTATATCACTTTTAGTACAGGTAATTGCGATGGATAGAGTAACCGATAAATTTGGTCCGATTCCGTATACACAAGCTGGTAAATCGTTGATTTCGCAAGCTTATGATGACCAGAAAACGGTTTACACTGAATTTTTTAAACAGATTGATACAGCTGCAAATAACCTACAGGCTTTTATTACAGCTAATCCCGGTAAAAAAGCCTATTATGATACCGGCGACCTTGTTTATGGTGGGGATGTTGCAAAATGGCTTAAATTAGCTAATTCTTTAAGGTTACGTTTGGCCATGCGCATTGTTAAAGTTGATCCGGCTACAGCGAAGCTGCAGGCAGAAAAAGCAATGGCTGCACCAGGTGGATTGATGACCATACCAAGTGATAATGCGGCGGTTGCACAGTCGGGTAACAGAAATAACGATCTTTGGAATGTAACTGTAAATTACGATGGTGACAATGCCATGGGCGCAGCATTACAATCGTACATGGTTGGTTATTCAGATCCACGTTTATCGATATATTGTACACCAGCTACCGATCCTTTGTTTGCAGGACAGTATGTAGGGATCAGATCGGGAGCCAATACTTCTTTTAATGGTTTGGGCAAAGCTGGTTACAAAACCTATTCAAGTTTAAATTCTTCTGTACCTGACAATTCAAGGTCACCCATCGGACAAAAAGCACCACAGATATTAATGACAGCTGCTGAGGTTTGGTTTTTAAAAGCTGAAGCTGCTTTACGTGGCTGGACAGGTGCCGGAGATGCACAGACCAATTACGAAACCGGTATCACTACGTCGATGCAACAATGGAATGCGAATATTGGCAATTATTTAGCTGATGCAACAAGTAAACCAACTGATTATGTAGATCCGAAAAACCCGGCAAATAATGCGGCTGCAGTGAGTACTATTACCGTTAAATGGGATGGAACGGCATCTAACGAAGTAAAGTTAGAACGAATTATTACACAAAAGTGGTTAGCTATCTTTCCTGACGGAGCTGAGGCTTGGGCCGATTTCCGCAGAACAGGTTATCCAAAACTGTTTACAGTAGCTAATAATAATAGTGGTGGTACGATCAACACACAATTACAGATCCGCAGATTGCCATATCCGACAGCAGAATATGGCAACGGAAACAAAGATGAGGTACGTAAAGCGGTAACCTTACTCGGCGGACCAGACAATGGCGGTACCAGATTGTGGTGGGACGTGAACAAAGCAAATTTCTAACACACAAATACCCGGGTAGGATGACGAAGGTTATCCTACCTTTTTTATATCAACCCAATTCTAACCAAAATTTTAAACCTATGAGAAAACTAAATTTTACGGTACACCTTCGCTAACAACTATCCCTTTAGGCTTATCATACCGTGTTAAACACGCTTGTTTATAAAAAAAATCGTTTGTAGCGGTTGCAAGTGCAAAATCAATTTCTAACCAATTTATTTAAAAAATTATGACAACTACCAAATTGTTAACAGGCAACAAAGCCGCCGTGGCACTGGCCATGTTTTTAACCCTTTCCATCTTCGGTTGTAAGAAAAAAGACATCGCCCAGGATGAAGCCCTTATTGATCCTGTTAAAAAAGAATCTACAGCATCAACCGAGGCAATCGGAGTAAATGGTCCAAAAGGCGTATGTTACGTAGAAGTAAACAATGCTGATATCCGTAATGTAGGCAAATACAAGCTCTCTACCGGACAACAGCTATTCGATATTGCGATCATTTTCGCTGCAAATATCAATTACAATACCTCAACGCAAAAAGCAGAATTATTCTTCAATAATAATGTATCTAACATTTTGAACAATAAAACTACTTATATCAAACCATTGCAGGATAAAGGTATTAAGGTATTACTTTCCATTCTAGGTAATCACCAGGGCGCCGGTTTTTGCAATTTCCCATCACAGGCAGCTGCGCAGGCATTTGCACAACAGTTGGCCAATGCAGTAAATACATATGGCCTTGATGGGATTGATTTTGATGATGAATACGCTGAATATGGCAATAACGGTACCGGGCAGCCAAATGCAAGTTCTTTTGTTTACCTCGTAACCGCATTGAGGTCGCTTCTGCCTAATAAAATTATTTCCTTCTATTATTATGGTCCTGCTGCTTCAAGATTATCTTATAACGGGGTTACAGTAGGTTCAAAAATCAACTACAGCTGGAATGCCATTTATGGAAGTTATGCTGTACCAAATGTACCAGGCCTGGCCAAAGCAAACCTTGGTCCTGCCGCAATTGACATTCAGGCTACCAGTTCCTCAACAGCTGCATCGTTAGCTACGCAAACCGTCAATAATGGCTATGGCATTTACCTGTACTACAACTTACCAAATAGCGATGTGCATACCTATTTATCAGGCATATCAAGCAATTTGTACGGCGGTAAAACTACAGTATATGTGCCGTAATTTATAA
The DNA here is from genome assembly GCF_900100705.1 of Pedobacter terrae. Taxonomy (GTDB): domain Bacteria; phylum Bacteroidota; class Bacteroidia; order Sphingobacteriales; family Sphingobacteriaceae; genus Pedobacter; species Pedobacter terrae. The sequence continues at coordinate 14,231 of NZ_FNCH01000033.1, read as the reverse complement.
TCAGATAATTTTTACCGCTACAAACATTTGAGCAGGATGACCTCGGTTATCTTGCTTTTTTTATGTTAATAAAATACAACATCAAGTCATTACCTGATTATATCGATTTAGCCATTTGCTTACTAGCATACCATTTCTATCTTTGTAACCGTTATCTTTACACGGAAACAGCTATAGATTTAAAGAACTGTAATTTTTTTATGATTAAAATAATAGAACTGTACCCGTTTTTGTCCCTTTTTGGAATAGGATGTTTAATAGCATCCGCAGACACTATTTGAAGGTAGAATATATTTTTTAATTTTAAACGCTTAATTTTACCCGAATGGATATCTTATCATACCTCTCAGAACTCTTGCAACAACGCAAAGAAGTTGGTATTACCGGCTTGGGCACCTTTTATAAAAAGAAATATCCTGGCAGATACGATAAAGAAAAACAAACTTTTCTGCCTCCAGGTTATACGCTACAGTTTTCTACAGATGTAACTGAAGAGACCGCCCTGGCAGATTTTATTTCCACCAAAAGAAATATCTCTAATGATAGTGCCAAATACTATATCGGGCAGTTTGTTGAAGAAGTAAATAAAGAGCTAGAGTTAAATCACGAAGCCGAACTTGAAAATACCGGCCGCTTATTTTTTACTGAACAGGGACTGGATTTCGAACCGGTAAAAAACATGAATTATGGTTCCGAATTTTACGGACTTCCTTCATTGGCAGAAACCGTAGTTGAAGAAACTAAACCTGCTTTACCTCAGGATGAGGAAAAAGTTTACGACGAAATTGCGGAGGCGCCAAATGCACCTTCCCCATTCGAAAATAAATCATACCAGGCACCTATAATTGAGAATATAGAACTGGATGAAGTTAAAGATGATTTTAAAAATACCTTAAAACATGCAGAAACAGGTTCAGCAGAAATTACTGAAGCACCTGAGTTTATCAAAGAACAGCATGAAGAAAATCCAAACCGTTTTGGCCATACACCAGAATCGGAAGTAGAAAATGTTACTTCGGAGCAACACACCATCGAATCCGAAACTACTGAAAAACAAAAAGAAATAAATCCAGCTCAGGAAATAGATGTACCAGAATCGGTTGTCATACAGCATGAAGAGCATCCAAACCGTTTCGGCCATACGCCAGAATCGGAAGTAGAAAATATTGAGGCTGAGCATCAGGCTGTTGAAGCCAGTCATATGGATGAAACTGAGCATGCAGAAAATACAGTGACAGATAATCAGGTTGAGGATGTCAATCAGATTGGAGTTCCACCATCGATAGTGGAGCAGCATGAAGAAAATCCTGATCGTTTTGGTCATACACCAGAAGCTGAAGCTGAAAAAAACATGGAACAGCCCGTAGAAGCAGGAATTCCCGAACCGGTTTTACCACAACAAGAATATTCGAGCCGCTTTTCATTAAGATCAGAAACTGATGAACCAAAAACATACATCAATTTAGAGGACGAGGTTAAAAAAGAAGAACCTGTAATTGAGGCACCAGCTTTTATAAAAGAGCAGCATGCCGAGCATCCAAACCGTTTTGGCCACGACCCTATTGAACATAATGATGAACCTAGGCAAGGTATGTCTACCTGGTTAATGATCACCATTGCGATTGTAGCTTTGCTTATTATTGCAGCAATAACTTTTTTGATTAAGCCTGAGTTATTTACGGGCGAAACCACGAATACTGCGAAACCTGCTCAGGTAGTTGTCGATTCGCCCAAGGTTGCTATGGATACCTTAAAGGCGAAACAAGATTCAATCGCCAAAACCGATAGTATATTAAAGGCTAATCAGGTACAGAAAAAAACAGATACGGTAAAAAAAGAGGCACTAAAACCCGTTGTTAATCCAGCTATCGAAACACCCAAAGAAAACAAAGTTGTACCAAACACTGGTCCTTCTACGTTCTATGTAATTGCAGCATCTTTCCAATCAGAAAAAAAGGCGCTTGTTTTTATCAAGCAGATGGAAAAAATTGGTTTAAAAGCCGAAATTGCGTCTGTTCCGGGCCGTTTGAAAAAAGTGAGTATAGCAAGCTTCAACACTGAAAAAGAAGCCAAAGCACAAAAAGATATTTTAGAGAAAAAACTTAAAGGTAAAGGGTATTTCGTACAACAAAAACACAACACACAACCATAATGATAACTTTATTAATTCAGGACACCACACAAGCACTACAAGACACAGCAAATGCAATTAACCAAGCTGTAACACAACCACAACCAGAATTACATTTTATCGATCTGCTTTTTAAAGGCGGCTGGGTAATGATTCCATTGGCTTTTCTGGCTTTTTTAGCTTTAATAATTTTTGTTGAACGTTATTTAACCATCAAAAAAGCAACTAAAGATGAGGCTAATCTCATGGCACAAACCAGGTCTTATATCCAATCTGGAAATTTAGATGGCGCCATGTCACTTTTAAGAAATAATAACTCTCCCCTTTCGCGCATGTTGCAAAAAGGTTTAAAACGTATTGGTCGCCCAATTAAAGATATTGAAGGAGCGATTGAAAATGTGGGTAAATTAGAGGTTTCTAAATTAGAAAAGAACATCAGTATATTAGGTATTGTTGCAGGTATTGCGCCAATGCTTGGTTTCGTAGGTACAATTGTAGGGGTAATTACCATTTTCCACCAGGTATCAATTAAAGGGGCCATCGAAATCGGAACAATTTCTGGCGGTTTATATACTAAAATGATTACTTCTGCAACAGGTTTAATTATCGGTATCATCGCTTATGTACTGTATCACATTTTAAATATCATGGTAGAAAAAATCATTCTTAAAATGGAAACCGATGCAATTGATTTTATTGATTTACTAGAAGAACCGGGCAAATAATGAATTTACGCAAAAGAACAAAAGGATCGGTAGAAGTACATACTTCAGCGTTGAACGATATTATGTTCTTCCTGATGCTGTTTTTCTTATTGGCCTCTGCGGTGGTTAATCCTACAGTAGTAAAATTATTGTTGCCACAATCATCAAGCGGACAACAGTCTACAGCCAAAAAAGCAGTTACCGTTACGATAGACGAAAATTTAAAATATTTCGTTGAGAAGAAACCGGTTAGCATTGAGGAACTTGAGCCAACATTGGCATCTTACCAAAAGTTGGCACCAGATATGACCATACTTTTATATGTATCACGTAATGTGACTTATCAGGATGGATTTGTGGTTAACGATATTGCCAATAAACTAAAATTGAAACTTGTTGTAGCCGTTGAACCTAAAAAATAATGAACTACAAAGCACAAATACCTAACGAGGAAAATAATTACCCTAAAGCCATTGCCATAGCAAGCGGCATTATGGGCTTTTTATTATTGATCAGCTTTTTTATTGTGATTGGTTCTTTCCAGCCACCGGAAGAAGTGGGTATGGGCGGCATGGTGGTTAATTACGGAACTTCTGCAGAAGGTATGGGCGATGATTATACCAGTATTGAAGAACCATCTGCAGATCCGAATGCGAATGGTAAACCACCGGAAAAAGTAACGCCTGAAGAAAAGGTTACCCCAACTACCGCTACTGAAAGTAGTGATAAAGAAGTGCAGACACAAAATACCGAAGATGCCATTGCGGTAAATACCAAACCCACAAAACCAACTACGGCTGCACCTACTCCTGTTACAGAAGATAAACCGGCAAAGCCGGTAATTAACCAAAATGCACTTTACAAAGGCAAAAAAAATACTGGTCAGGGACAAGGAGACGGCACTGGAAAAACACCAGGTAACCAGGGCGATAAAGATGGCGATCCTTTAGCATCAAATTATGGAGAAGGTGGTTCTGGAAATGGCAATGTACAGTTATCATTGGCCAGCAGAAAATTTATCGATATCCCCAGGATCCAGGATGATGGACAGAGCGCAGGAAAAATTGCCGTTCAGATCCGTGTAGATAAAAATGGTAAAGTTGTACAGGCCCGTGCCGGAGCTAAAGGTACGACCTTATCTGATTTGGCCCTTTGGAGAAAATGCGAACAAGCTGTATTAGGTGCAAGTTTAAATAAATTAGAATCTGCTCCCGATGTACAAACCGGAATTGTAATGTTTAATTTTAAAGTGAAATAAAAAGATATAAAACCATCAAGGCCTGTGTCATCACAGACCTTTTTCAGTATCATGGCCTGTATCTCACAGGCCATTTTTTATTCCCGTAAATTATGCTGTCAAATATTAATCGTGCTGTCAGATATTTCTATCTGACAGAAGATTTGTTCAAAAGCTTAATAGAACTTCTCAACGATTAATGATGTATTAGTATCATCCAATTATAAGTCAGCGTGTAACATCTGCCTTCACCTACTCTACTGGTTTTGTATCTTCCAATACCATCAAAAAAATTAAAAACTTCGGAAGAAATCTTTCCCATTTCATTTCATAATAACGCTAGTCAACTTATCTTTGGCTCATATGATGAATTACCAACAAACGCTTGATTTTTTATATAGTAAACTCCCGATGTTTACCCGAGTTGGCGCGTCTGCTTTCAAAAAAGATTTAACCAATACCATTATCCTTTGCGAAGCTTTGGATAATCCCCAAAATAAATTTAAGAGTATCCATGTAGCCGGTACAAATGGAAAAGGCTCCACATCGCACATGCTGGCCTCAGTACTACAGGCTCAGGGATATAAAACGGGATTGTACACTTCACCTCATTTAAAAGATTTCCGCGAGCGCATTCGCATCAACGGAAAAATGATCAGCAAAACAGAAGTGGTATCATTCGTAAAAGAACAGCAAAAACTCATCGAAAAAACCGAACCTTCCTTTTTTGAAGTAACCGTTGCACTTGCATTCGATCATTTTGCAAAACATCAGGTAGATATAGCTGTCATTGAAGTGGGTTTGGGCGGAAGATTGGATTCAACGAATATCATTACCCCCCAAATTTCAGTCATCACCAATATCAGCCTCGACCATACGAATATGCTTGGCAATACCTTGGCAGAAATTGCTGGCGAAAAAGCAGGCATTATTAAAAAGAATATCCCGGTGGTTATTGGTGAAACGCAAGAAGAATCTGCGTTGGTTTTTATAAAAAAAGCCAAAGCTGAACGCGCGCCTATTGTTTTTGCTGATCAGGTATTAACTGCCCAGGATTTTAAAATCAAAAACAATAAACTTTCCTTATCCGTTTTTCAGGAAGGAAAAATCAAATTCAAAGATCTTCAAAGTGATCTTACCGGAATTTATCAGCATAAAAATATATTAACCGTTCTGGAAACCTTAACTGTACTGAACGAAAAAACAGAAATTAAAACCGATCAGAAAAGCGTTTATAAAGGCATCAGTCAGGTTAAAAAGCAAACTGGTTTACAGGGACGTTGGCAAACTTTATCTAAAAGTCCTTTAGTCATCTGCGATACCGGCCATAACGAAGCCGGGATTAAGGAGGTGATCAAAAACGTTACACAAACTCCATATCAAAACCTGCACATTGTTTTCGGTATGGTTAACGATAAAGATATCTCGAAAGTGTTGTCATTAATGCCCAAAAATGCCACTTACTATTTTTGTAAACCCGCTTTAGAACGCGGTTTAGACGCAGATAGCTTAAAAAAACAAGCGGCAACATTTAACCTAAAAGGAAACTGCTATGCGTCAGTTCAGGAAGCAAAAGCAACCGCTATTCAATCGGCCGATCCCAAAGATTTGGTTTTTATTGGTGGAAGCACTTTTGTAGTGGCCGAAGCGATATAAAATCTTTACATTAACTTCAGTTTAGCTTTATCTAAATTCATTATTTTAGCCCTTTAACTAAAGCATAATGAATAAAATATCCCGTTTAATCTTTACCATTTCTATTTTTTCGATCTCATTTTCCTCCGCTCAAACCAAAAAATCAGTCACAACCTCTGCCAAAGCATTTCCAGCTGAAGTTGCACGCCCTAAATTGGTGGTAGGCCTGGTGGTCGACCAAATGCGTTGGGATTATTTGTACCGCTACTATAACCGCTATACTAATGGTGGTTTTAAAAGGTTAATTAACGAAGGTTTTTCTGTTGAAAATACTTTTATCCCATACACACCAACTTATACCGCATGCGGCCACACTTGCATTTATACAGGTTCAGTTCCGGCTGTTCATGGCATTATCGGTAACGATTGGTACGATCCTGAAACCAAAAAGACCGTTTATTGTACAGAAGATTCTTCCGCATCTACTGTTGGCAGTACACCTTCATCAGAAGGTAATATGTCGCCAAAAAATATGCTAACCACAACCATTACTGATGAGTTGAGGCTGGCCACAAACTTTAAGGGCAAAGTAATCGGTATTTCATTAAAAGACAGGGGTTCGATCCTTCCGGCTGGCCATGCGGCAAATGCTGCATATTGGTACCAGGGCAGTACCGGAAACTGGATTACCAGTACCTATTATATGAAAGAGATACCAACCTGGATTGCCGACTATAATAAACTAAAACTCGCGAATAAATTCTATGCAAAAAACTGGGAAACTTTATACCCGGTTAACACCTATGTAAACAGTTCAAAAGATGAGAACGCTTATGAAGGCAAATCAAGTACATTCCCACATCAATTGAATCAAAACATTGATAAAAATTTTGATGCCATCAGAAGTACCCCTTACGGCAATACCATCACTTTAGACCTGGCCAAACTCGCTATTCTTTCCGAAGACTTGGGTCAGGACAACATCACCGACTTTTTAGCAGTAAGTTGTTCTTCAACTGATTATATTGGCCATGCTTACGGGCCTAACTCTATCGAAGCAGAAGATACTTATTTACGTTTAGACAAAGATTTCGAAGAGTTTTTTAATTACCTCGATAAAAAGGTTGGTAAAGGAAATTATACTGTATTTTTAACCGCCGATCATGGTGCAGCCCATGTACCAGGTTTTATGCAAGAGAATAAACTACCATCAGGTGTAGTGAGCGATAGAGATATTGCAAACAAATTAAATGCCTACTTAAATGATAAATTTAAAGTAAATAATGTAGTTTTAAGATCAATGAACAATCAGATCATTTTTGATCACGATAAAACCGACAAAGCAGATATAAGCTTCGATGTGATCAAATCTGCGGCTGTTGAATTCTTAAAAAGATTAGATGGTTTCCAGAATGCAGTTGATATTGCTAAAATATCGCAGGCAACTTTACAGGAAATCCAGAAGAAAATGATTACAAACGGATACAATGCCCGTAGAAGTGGCGATATCTATTATGTTTTACAACCCAACTGGTTTAACGGAAGTAGCACAGGTACTACGCATGGCAATTGGAACCCTTATGATTCGCACATTCCTTTGGTTTTTATGGGCTGGGGAATTAAACCGGGAGCTTCTAATAAAACACATTATATGACAGACATTGCGCCAACGCTAGCGGCGCTGCTCCATATCCAAATGCCAAACGGTAATGTCGGAGAACCAATCACCGAAATCACCAACAAATAATTAAAAAAAACTATGCCCACCAGCATAGTTTTTTTTGTTCTAACGGTATTTATTTAAACTAGCGTCGTCACCCTGATCCGATAGCTATCGGATTCATTTCAGGGTCTCATTCAGGAAAGATGTTGAAATAAATTCAGCATGATGATAGCTTTGGGCAAGAAGCAAAAATTGATGATTATAAATAACTATCAATCGAACTAAAGCTTATATGGTCTCAAATGTCTTATATGGTAAAAATTGCATTTTTTATTATTTTTGATCATGGCAACATACACCGCTACCAAACTTACCCCCATGCTCGAATCGCATGATATGCAAGAAACGCTAAAATTCTATACCGAAATTTTAAACTTCACCTGTGCATCAAAATTCGACAACCTGAGTTGGTTAACCCTCCGCAAAGACGAGATAGAAATCATGTTCTGTAGCCCTAATGAGCATCGCAACATTCCTAAATCCATCATGAGTGGTTCACTTTATATTAAAACAAACGCGGTAACAGCGCTCTGGGAAAGTTTAAAAGATCATTGCAAAATCTGTTATCCGCTCGAAGATTTTGACTACGGCATGAGGGAGTTTGCCATTTACGACAATAACGGTTATTTACTACAGTTTGGCCAAAATTTATAACTGAACCAAAAGCCACAATGGTATAGGGTATTCGCTTTTTAAGCTGCTTATTTTATTACATTTGTGCACCAAATATTTGGAAACAAGGAACGGGAATCTACCTATACCGTCCCAAAATCCCATAGTATAGCATGCAACAAGTAGAAATCTATAAGCCTAAAAATAAAATCCGTTTTGTAACCGCTGCCTCCCTTTTCGACGGACACGACGCCACCATTAACATCATGCGTCGTATCCTGCAATCTTCTGGAGCAGAGGTCATTCATCTTGGCCATAACCGATCGGTTGATGAAGTGGTAAACTGTGCCATTCAGGAAGACGTTCAGGGCATTGCCATGACTTCTTATCAGGGCGGACACATCGAATATTTTAAATATATGTACGATCTCTTGCAGGAAAAAGGATCAGGCCATATTAAAATATTTGCAGGTGGCGGTGGCGTAATCTTACCTTCAGAAATTGAAGAACTACAGGCCTATGGAATTGCTAAAATCTACTCTCCCGATGATGGCCGTAAAATGGGTCTGCAGGGCATGATTAACGACATGCTCATCCAAACCGATTTTGTAACTAAAATCAATATCACTAATGAGCTCGAAACCATTCCTACAAAAGAGATTAAAGCCATCGCCGGAGCAATTACTATTGCAGAAAATGATCCCGAAGGTGTCCAGAAATTTGTTGATGAATTAAAAAAACTCTCCAAAGATAATACTGCCCCTATCCTGGGAATTACCGGAACAGGTGGAGCAGGAAAATCATCCCTGGTAGATGAACTGGTCCGTCGTTTTTTGGTTGAGGTAAAAGATAAAACTTTAGCGATCATATCTGTCGATCCTTCAAAAAGAAAAACAGGAGGTGCGTTACTCGGCGACCGGATCCGCATGAACGCCATTAACAACCCAAGAGTTTACATGCGCTCATTAGCTACCCGGCAGGCCAATCTGGCTTTATCAAAAAACGTACAGGAAAGTATTGATATCTGTAAGGCAGCAGGCTACGATTTAATTATTGTAGAAACTTCGGGCATTGGCCAATCTGATACCGAAATTACCGAACATTGCGATGTTTCATTATATGTAATGACACCTGAATTTGGCGCAGCTACACAACTCGAAAAAATCGATATGTTGGATTTTGCTGATCTGGTAGCCATTAATAAATTTGATAAAAGAGGAGCATTAGATGCTTTGCGGGATGTGCGCAAACAATATAAGCGCAACCACAACATTTTCGACGCTAAAGACGATGAAATTCCTGTTTATGGAACTATGGCTTCGCAGTTTAACGACCCAGGCATGAATAATCTGTTTGTGGCTTTAATGGAACAGATCAAGTTAAAAACCGGAACCGATTTTAAGGCCAAAATGGAGTTAACCTCCGATCAGTCAGAGAAGATTTACATTATTCCTCCCGATCGCATCCGCTATCTGGCAGAAATTGCCGAAGCAAGCCAGACCTATAACGAATGGGTAGATAAACAGGCCAACATCGCCCGCAAAATGTATCAGCTTAAAGGTGTAATCGATTTATTAAGCGAGAATAATTCCCCTCTTCCAGAGCGGGGGACGCAAGACGGGATGTTAGAAAACTTAAATTCCACTTACCATTATTTTGAAGAGCAATTAGATGGTGAATGTAAACGTTTACTCCGTCAATGGCCAGAAACCAAAAAAGCATACAAAGAGGAGTTTTTCATTTATAAAGTCCGCGATAAAGAAATTAAGCAGCCTTTATTTTACGAATCACTCTCAAAACTGAATATCCCAAAGGTATCTTTGCCTAGATACGAAGATTGGGGCGATATTTTAAGATGGTTGTTAACCGAAAATCTTCCAGGCGAATTTCCCTATGCGGCAGGCGTTTTTCCTTTAAAAAGAGATGGCGAAGACCCTACTAGGATGTTTGCTGGAGAAGGTGGCCCTGAACGGACGAATAAACGTTTTCACTATGTATCATTAGGTCAACCCGCACATCGCTTATCTACCGCTTTTGATTCTGTTACCCTTTATGGGGAAGATCCGCATATCCGCCCCGATATTTATGGCAAAATCGGAAACTCCGGTGTTAGCATCGCTACTTTAGATGATGCCAAAAAATTGTACTCTGGTTTTGATCTCTGTTCGCCGTCCACATCAGTATCCATGACCATTAACGGACCGGCCCCTATGTTATTGGGTTTCTTTATGAATGCCGCAATCGATCAGCAGTGCGAAAAATACATTATTGAAAATGATTTAGCAGAAGAAGTAGAGGCCAAAATTGATTCAATTTATAAAGCTAAAAATATAGAAAGGCCATCATACAATGGTGCACTTCCGGAAGGAAACAATGGCTTAGGTTTGATGCTTTTAGGCGTAACCGGCGATCAGGTTTTACCGGGCGATGTTTATGCTAATATAAGAGCAAAAGCCATTAGTTCAGTTCGGGGAACCGTTCAGGCCGATATTTTAAAAGAAGACCAGGCACAGAATACCTGCATATTTTCAACAGAATTTGCCTTAAGGATGATGGGCGATATCCAGAAATACTTTATCGATGAAAAAGTGAGAAACTTTTATTCCGTATCTATTTCCGGCTATCATATTGCAGAGGCAGGCGCTAATCCAATTTCGCAGCTCGCTTTTACTTTAAGCAATGGATTTACTTTTGTAGAATATTATTTAAGCAGAGGCATGCATATTGATGACTTTGCCCCTAACCTATCTTTCTTTTTCTCCAATGGTATCGATCCAGAATATGCGGTAATCGGTCGCGTGGCCAGAAGGATCTGGGCAAAAGCCATCAAAAATAAATACAACGGAAATGACCGTTCACAAAAGCTTAAATACCATATTCAAACTTCAGGCCGTTCATTACATGCCCAGGAAATCGATTTTAACGATATCCGGACCACTTTGCAAGCCTTATATGCCATATACGATAACTGCAATTCGCTACACACCAATGCTTATGATGAAGCTATTACCACGCCTACAGAAGAATCGGTAAGGAGAGCCATGGCCATTCAACTGATCATTAACAGAGAATTGGGTCTGGCTAAGAATGAAAATCCATTACAAGGTGCTTTCATTATTCAAGAACTAACTGATCTTGTTGAAAATGCAGTTCTTGCGGAATTTAAACGGATCAATGATCGGGGTGGCGTTTTAGGTGCAATGGAAACCATGTACCAACGCGGAAAAATTCAGGAAGAAAGTTTATATTATGAAACCCTGAAACATACGGGAGAATATCCGATTGTAGGTGTAAATACCTTCTTAAATAAAAACGGCTCCCCTACTATTGTTCCCGGCGAAGTGATCCGCGCTACTGAAGACGAAAAGCAGTACCAGATCTCTGCATTGCAGAAATTTCAGGACCGTAATGCAGACCGTTCAGTAGATTTACTGAAACAATTGCAAAAATCAGCCATTGCAGGCGATAATATCTTTGAACAGTTAATGGAAACCTGTAAAATTTGCTCTTTAGGTCAAATTAGCAAAGCCCTTTACGAGGTAGGTGGACAATACAGAAGAAACATGTAATAAAAAAAGCCCTTATCAATTTGATAAGGGCTCATATATTTTATATATAAGATTCAAATACTTAACCTGCAATCCAACTAAATTTGTAATCTATTGTAGGGTTTTTCATTCTCTCGGCAACACGTAATAAACGTGAAGGTAAAGCCATAATATAATCGCGGGCCTGTTCACCGGCTTCATTTAAATCACGCATACCTTCTATTTTCCAATCTTCAATCAATTGTTGCATAATTTCAACATAATCAATCGCAGTATAAACACCTAAACGTTGTGCAGCGTCGGTAAAGTGGCCAAATGTCTGACCAATTTTCAAACCTACCTCACGTAAAAAATGTGCAGGCATTACAATTTTTTTACGCATCATATCTTCAAAAGCCAACATCGCCTCATTAGGATCAACCTCAAAAATGCGGTTCATAAAATCTTTATAGGCTTTTGCATGTCTGGCTTCATCTGATGCGATTACACCACACATTCTAGACAATAAAGTATCGCCATCTTTTTTTGCTAAAGAAGCCACCCTTCTGTGGGATACATTGGTAGCCAATTCCTGAAAAGAGGTATAAATAAAGTTACGGTATGGATCATGGCCAGTACCAATATCGAAACCATCAGCAATAAGATACTGCGTAGAGATTTCCATTTGGCGCATATCTACACGGCCCGAGAGATATAAATATTTATTTAGCAAATCACCATGACGATTTTCCTCCGCAGTCCAATGGCGAACCCATTTCATCCAACCACCTTCCTCGTCTCTGCTATGTCCATCAACCATAGCTAACCACGATTCGTATGTAGGTAAAGCTTCCTCTGTAATGGTATCGCCAATTAAAACGGCTACTAAATCATAAGAAAGGTCTTTTGCATTATCCCTTAAAATTCTGATATCTTGATAAAATGTTTCACTAGTAGAATCTGGTAAAAAATCAGAAGGTTGCCAGTTAGTATCGATCGGTTTCAAATAAGTTCCCATCGACTCCAGCATATATTTTTCAATATGCATCATTACTTCCCTTCTTTTATCTGCAAAAAAACTCATTATTTATACTTATATTTTTGTTAAAAACAAAGATAACCAAATATTGTGTCAAACCTTATGATATTAACATATTTAGCGCTAAATCAGTTTTAAATGTGATCAAAATCAGTAAGATACTCTTAAATGGCACCTTATAGCCTGTAGATAATGAATTTAATATAATCCTTCACAACTGCTTTTTATTTTTTTGAAGCAGTTTCCTGTGCATTTAGGTCGGGTTCCGTCCTGCTGTACGTTTTACTCCGCCAATGAAGAATTGGCTCCGTGCTCACTCCCATCAGGGCTATTTAACCCGGGGTAGAAGAATAATGTAAGATGGGGAATGGATGATGGAATCGCCTCTGCGGAGATCAGCGTAATCTGCGGGAGCAAGCCCTTAACTTTTCTTAACTCCTCAATGGTAGAAAATGCTTATAGTTTTGGAGCGCAGTTTCCTGTGCTTGTCGGTTGAGTTCCGTCCTGTTGTACGTTTTATCCTTTTGGGAAACTTTATCTGTTAGACAAACCTACCTAACCCAAAAGGGATACCGCTACCATCAGGGCTATTTAACAAGGGACAGAAGAGGAATAAACAAAGCAAGATGGGGAATGGATGATGGAATGGCCTCTGCGGAGATCAGCGTAATCTGCGGGAGCAAACCCTAAACTTTTCTTAACTCCTCAATGGTAGAAAATACTCCTAGTTTTGGAGCGCAGTTTCCTGTGCCCTTAGGCTGGGTTCCGTCCTGCTGTACGTTTTACTCCGCCAATGAAGAATTGGCTCCGTGCTCACTTCCATCAGGGCTATTAACCAGGGAAAGAAGAATAAAAAACAGATAAGATGCAAAATCAATGACGGAATGGCCTCTGCGGAGATCAGCGTAATCTGCGGGAGCAAACCCTAAACTTTTCTTAACTCCTCAATGGTAGAAAATGCTCCTGGTTTTGGAGCGCAGTTTCCTGTGCCCTTAGGCTGGGTTCCGTCCGCTGTACGTTTTATCCTTTTGGGAAATACTGTTTTCATAAACAATTTTGTCTTGCCCAAAAGGGATACCGCTCCCATCAGGGCTATTTAACCGGAGACACAAGAGGAATAAACAAAGCAAGATGGGGAATGGATGATGGAATGGCCTCTGCGGAGATCAGCGTGATCTGCGGGAGCAAACCCTAAACTTTTCTTAACTCCTCAATGGTAGAAAAAGCTCCTGGTTTTGGAGCGCAGTTTCATGTGCCCTTAGGTTGGGTTCCGTCCTGCGGTACGCTGCAATCCGTTTGGGAAACTTTATCTGTTAGCCAAACATATCTAACCCAAAAGGGCTATTAACCGGGGGTAGAAGAACAAATAATGTAAGATGGGGAATGGATGATGGAATGGTCTCTGCGGAGATCAGCGCGATCTGCGGGAGCAAACCCTAAACTTTTCTTAACTCCTCAATGGTGGAGAAACCTCCCATGCCTTGCCCTTCGCGCTCTGCCCAAAACCCTATAAACGAAGAAAACCCTTCAACATTTCTGCTGAAGGGTTTCTTTTAAGATCTGGCACCGACCTACTCTCCCACGTGTTACCGCAGTACCATCGGCTCTGGTGGGCTTAACTTC
>NZ_FNCH01000059.1 GCF_900100705.1 Pedobacter terrae | reverse complement strand
CTTAAATTATAAATCAGATTACCTAAAACGGTAGCGGCACATTAAGAGTTCGTCAAGGTTTTTATGCCTATGAAATGATGCAATCCGCTACCGTTTTTTCCCTTAGTGACCAGATAACAATTAGGGCAATACCCATTATTAAGGACTAGGATCGATGGGGTAAAACTTAGGTAACCACTACAAACATAAAAAATAACAGGATGATTGCCACAACAAAATTTTTTATCGGGATCGATGTTTCCAAACCACACTTCGATATTGCATTGATGGCCGTTGTGAACCATGTAAAACAGGAGATCATAACCGCACGGTTTGACAACACCGCTCCAGGGATAAAGCTTTTAGAGAAGTGGTTGAAATCACAGAAAACCACATTCAATGAGGACTCCTTGGTTGTTATGGAAAATACCGGGATCTATCACCGTTTAATATGGACTTTCTGCAGCAACAGAAATCTGCCCATCCATATTGGCAATGCAGCACATATTAAATGGAGTTTTGGGATAGCAAGGGGTAAAAATGATAAGGTAGATAGTATACGTTTATGTAACTATGCATTTAAAGAAGCGGATGATCTAAAGGCCACCCCAGTATTAAATGCACAGTTGTTGCATCTGAAAGATTTTGTATCAGCCAGAACTAAATTGCTTAAACAGAAATCCAGCCTTGGTGTATCGATTAAAGAACTTGAGAATGTCAATGATAAATCACATCAGAAACTGATTGAAAAGGCAATGAAAAATGCACTTGATGGGATCTCGAAATCCATTAAGAATATTGAGGATCAGATCAAAAAGATTATTTCAGAAAACCAGGATTTCAAGCGTAACTATAAACTATTGATCAGTATCCCCGGGATAGGGCATGTTACCGCAGTGTACCTGATTGGCTGCACGGCAAATTTTGCAGGACAGCCCAGCGGGAAAGAACTGGCCTGTTATGCAGGGGTAGCGCCATTTGAACACAGCAGCGGTATAAGTATCAAAGGTAAAACCAGGGTACACCGGATGGCGAATAAAGAACTTAAAAGATTGTTGCATATGTGTGCATTATCTCTAATTCAACATAATCAGGAATTCAAAGCATATTATAACAGAAAAAAGGATGAAGGGAAGCACAGCATGAGCATAATTAATGCAGTCAGAAACAAGATAGCGTTAAGGGTTGCTGCAGTTATAAAAAATCAAGCCAGCTATAAAAATAACTATAAAATAGCTGCTTAAAATTTGTTTTTATCATAACAATCATTTCGA
>NZ_FNCH01000023.1 GCF_900100705.1 Pedobacter terrae | reverse complement strand
GTTAGAAATGATATATGTGATTTATAATAGCAAACAGGAATATCAAAAAGAATACTCGGTTTTAAAAGAAAGTAGCGCACTAAACCTAAAGGATCAGCACGCTACACTGGCTAGTTCTTGACCGCCCATGAAACAAAAATAAAATATTTTATTTGCAAATTAACACAGAATCTATCGGATGGGAACCACGAAGTGCTCATGAATGCCATTGAATAGGAAAACACGGATGAATAATCTTAAAATGCTTGCATTAAGATTCCCGCCTGCGCGGGAATGACGAATGTATTGATGGATTTGTCTTTGATAGCGCCGCAGCTAATTAATCCTTATTCGGTTTTATAAGCTCAATCGTGCCATCTTTAAGGTGATGAAGTTCAGTTACTTTCACATTTCTTAAATGTGTTTTTCCAGAAAGCTGGGTATCATGATAAAAGATATACCACTTACCTTTAATTTCAACAATGGAATGATGAGTAGTCCAGCCCTCTACAGGTATCATAAAAGTACCCTGATATTTAAAAGGTCCCCACGGACTGTCTGATATTGCAGATGCCAGAAAATGAGTATCACCCGTAGAATAGGTAAAATAGTACTTCCCGTTATATTTATGCATCCAGGCACCTTCGAAAAACCTGCGATCGTGATCTTTTGTAAGAAGGGGTTTACCTTGTGGATCTAAAATGACTACGTCTTTCACCTTCCCGTCAAAAGCCATCATATCCTTGCTTAGTTTTACCACTTTTGCACTCAAAGCAGGTTCATTTTCTTGTTGAGAATCTGTTTTCGAACCATTCGGATCATATTTACCATCTTTCCAGCGCTGAAGCTGTCCACCCCAAATGCCACCAAAATACATATAACTGCTGCCATCTGTATCGGTAAAAACTGCCGGATCAATACTAAAACTACCTTCAATTGGCTCTTTAGCCGCTTTGAATGGCCCAGCCGGATCTTTCGAAGTTGCCACACCAATCCTAAAAACATCATTTTTATCCTTCACAGGAAAATAAAGATAATACATGCCATTTTTATAGGCTGCATCTGGTGCCCATAATTGCCGGCCCGCCCATGGAATATCCTTTACAGATAGCGCAGGCTCGTGAATGGTCACCTTGCCACCAATACTGTCCATACTCAGAATCCGATAATCTTTCATATCAAAATGATCGCCATTATCATTTTCTTTCACGCCCGATTCTACATCATGGGATGGGTAGATGTAAATTTTACCATTGAATACATGTGCAGAAGGATCTGCAGTATAAATTTCTTTCACCAATGGCTCAGAAAGATATTGTTTCTGCGCTGTTTTTGACGTTTCTTTTTCCTCAGCATGCTTCTTATTTTCCTGGCAGGAACTTCCTAAAGCAACAATTAGGGCAATGGCCAATGCAGATTGGCGCTTAATGTTTAAATTCATTTTTATTCATTTTTGGTTAATACGATTAAGAAAGTTCTATCCCAATCTGCCTCTTATTTTAATACGGTTGATTTTAAACTTATTATTGACAAACAGGTCTGAATGAATTTTCTGAAATGAAATATTTCATCTTTAATGTTATTATTTGGTTAAAATTCGCCAGTGTCTTCGGATAAAATGCATTCAAAAACTATAGGTGAGGCAAAAGATAAAACTAGGCTAAAAGAAGAATTTAGTATGGAAACTTTGAATAATATGTTAGCAGAAATGTTGATTCATCCCTGAAAAATCATTCCCTGGAAACTACTCATATAATTCCCTTCCTATACAAACTCATATTCAATGAGATTAAGCTTTTTTAAAACAACCGATAGGATAATTGGATAAATTTTAATCATATGAGCGTTTTTTATGAAGAAAAATGCTATTGCTAATCTGCGGCATTTAATACTTTAGCCTCAGGTATAAACGATGAATTAATATGAAAAAAACAATCGCAAACAGGCTAAAACAAGCCATAAAATATTCAAATATAACGGTAGGCGTTAGATTAGGAATTATCGTTTTACTTGCGTTGATATTTTGCAATAGTGAAAAATCTTATGGTCAGGATCCTAAATTATATATTTTCCTAAGCTTTGGTCAATCTAATATGGAGGGTAATGCGCCTTTCGAACCCCAGGATACCACCGTAAACAATAGATTCAGGGTCCTTCAGGCAGTTGACTGTCCGGAATTAGGCAGAAAAAAAGACAACTGGTACACCGCTAAACCACCTTTATGCCGATGCAAAACCGGTTTAACGCCAATGGATTATTTCGGACGAACACTCCTGGATGCATTACCCAAAGATGTACGCATCGGGATTATTAATGTAGCGATTGGTGGTTGCAAAATTGAATTATTTGATAAAGATAATTATCAAACCTATACGGCTACTGCACCAGAATGGATGAAGTCGGCCTTGAATGCTTATAACGGAAATCCCTATGGCCGTTTGGTGGAGTTAGCCAAAATTGCACAGCAATCAGGAGTAATAAAAGGCATTCTGATGCACCAGGGTGAATCCAATACCGGTGACCAGGAATGGCCTAAAAAAGTGAAGGGGGTTTATGAAAACCTCATCAGGGATCTGAATTTAAATCCAGCTACTACGCCCCTTCTAGCTGGCGAAGTGGTTCATGCAGATCAGGGAGGAACATGCGCATCAATGAATAAAATTATTGAGACTTTACCAACAATAATTCCCAATGCACACATCATATCTTCAGCTGGATGTACCGCCGCAGCAGATCACCTACATTTCAATGCACAAGGCTACCGAATGCTTGGTGAGCGTTATGCTAAAACAATGCTTCCTTTGTTAAAATAACATCAAAAAATGCAGAAAAAAGTATTTGGAATATCACTGTTTACAGGTTTACTAGCAGTATCATCCTGCTTTGCCCAAAACCCAATTATTCAGACTTATTATACCGCCGATCCGGCGCCAATGGTACACAATGGAACCGTTTACCTGTACACTTCTCATGAGATTATGGAAATAAAATAAACGTTACCATAACATTTAAAAATTTTTCTTAATTTTCAGTTTTAAAACTGACCAGATTAATTTTAACCAAATAAGCTTATCCTATTGCGATGAATATCCCCAAATCTTTAACCAGAAATTACTTTAAAGGCATTTTATTGGCAATGGTATTGGTTACCAGCCATATGTTCTCTTTTGCCCAGGACCTGAATGTGACCAGTCCAGATCAGAAATTGATGGTTAAGCTTTATTTAAATGATGGTAAACTTTATTATAATGTAACATTACAGGGAAAAGAAATGATTGAACGATCTCCTTTGGGACTTCGCGGAAGCCAGATGGATTTATCATCCGGGCTCAAACTGATTGGCAAGCAATTACGAAAAATCGATGAGCGCTACAACGAACCCAAAATTAAAATCAGTAGTGTAAGCTATCAGGCAAATGAGCTCATCTGCAAGTTTGAAAATGCTGCAAAAAATCAGCTTGAAGTAGTATTCCGGGTGAGTAATAACGACATTGCCTTCAGATACCAGGTTCCGCAGACCGGTGAACCTGCAACCTTTGGTATTGAAGAAGAATTGAGTGGGTACAAATTCCCTGCAAATACCACCACATTTTTAACCCCGCAAGCTACCCCGATGATTGGCTGGATGAAAAGTAAGCCAAGCTACGAAGAAGAATATAATCCCGATCAGGCCATGGGGATCCCCTCAAAATATGGTGTAGGTTATACATTTCCTGCGCTCTTCCATTTGGGTAACGATGGCTGGGTATTGCTCTCCGAAACAGGGGTTAATTCGCTTTACTGCGGATCAAAACTAAGCGAAGGAACAAAAGATGGCCGTTACGAAATTGCTTTTCCTGAAAAAGGTGAAAATAATGGCATTGGTAGCGCAAATCCAACCATATCTTTACCAGGCAATACGCCCTGGCGTACCATTACCGTAGGTCGTACACTTAAACCCATTGTTGAAACCACTGTGCCGTTCGATGTTGTAGAGCCACAATATACCGCATCAAAAAATTATACTTTTGGCCGATCTACCTGGAGCTGGCTGCTATGGCAGGATGAAAGCATTAATTTCGAGGATCAGAAAAAATTCATCGATCTCTCAGCGTCGATGAGTTATGAACTCGTATTGATCGACAACTGGTGGGACAGCCGGATCGGGCGAAAAAAAATAGAGGAACTGGTTGCCTACGGCAAAGACAAAAAGGTGGGTATTGCCTTGTGGTATAACTCCAATGGTTTTTGGAACGATGCGCCACAAACTCCTAAGTATAAAATGAATACAGCCTCTGCCAGAAAACAGGAAATGGCATGGATGCAAAAAATTGGCATAAAAGGGATTAAAGTAGATTTTTTTGGCGGCGACAAACAGGAAACCATGAAACTTTATGAAGACATTTTAGCTGATGCCAATGCTTTTGGCTTAACGGTCATCTTCCATGGCTGTACAATACCTCGAGGCTGGGAAAAAATGTACCCTAACTATGCCGGAAGTGAGGCCGTATTGGCCTCAGAAAATCTGATATTTGGCCAACATGCGAATGATAGGGAAGCTTTTAACGCCAGCCTTCACCCCTTCATCCGAAATGCTGTAGGCGCAATGGATTTTGGGCCTGTCCTGTTAAATAAACGCCATAACAGAAAAAATGACGGCGGGACCATTAGAAAAACAACCGAAACGTTCCAGGTGGCCACTGCTATCCTTTTTCAGAATCCAATACAGAATTTTGGCATCACCCCCAACAACCTCACCGACGCTGCCCCTCATATCATCGATTTTATGAAAAAAGTGCCTACCACCTGGGATAATACGGTTTTTATTGACGGATATCCTGGAAAATACTGTGTATTGGCACGTCGCCATGGTGATACCTGGTATATTGCAGCCATAAACGCTGAAACTGCTGAGAAAACAATAGACATTTCGCTTCCGATGTTATCGGGTGGTGAAACAACTTTGTACACGGACGCCGACGACCGTTCGCCTCAAATAAAACAGCTGAAATTAAATAAGGCAAAACAATTAAAACTAAAACTTTTACCGGGTGGGGCAAATGTAATTGTAGCCAAATAGATTAAAATATCTGGCAATTATCTCAGTTGAACAGTAATGAATTATTTCTTCGGATATCATCCCGAAGGATAATATATTGTATAAAAATCAATGTGAATGACAGATTTTTCACCAAAATGTTGTCTGCAAGATATAGTTATTGCGATAAGGCTTTTTCAGCCGACGAAGCAATGATGACTTTTTGGAATCTGTCATAATAGCGCAGTCGAAGCATCTTTTAACCATATTTACTTATTAACCTGAATTCGATTAATATTTAAAATAATATACTTTATTCGGACAAATTGCTAGCCGTTTCGTCATGCTGATCGACAAGCTCAGTGTGACAGAAAATTTCACCTCTTCAGTATTAAACAAGGTTAAAATATGCACAATACCTGCAATTTATGGGGCTTTGTCTCCAATACTTTTTGTCTAATTTTATCTTTTATGAGAAGTCTGCTAAATATTAAAATTCATCAATTACTCCGCTGCGCTATTCCATATCTTGCTGTTTTTATTTTGGCAGGCAATACCGCTTTAGCACAAAATGGCGATCAGATCCTGGATGGCATCGGCGAAACAGGAATGAGTGCACGATATGTATTTAATGGCGATTTAAAAGACTGGTCAAGAAATAATCTGCATGCTAAATTTCAGGGTGCTAACCCGTTGTTTGTTAACGATAACCGCTTTGGAAAGGTTTTATCGCTTGCCGGAAACGATAATTCTTTTCTTACCATTCCTTCAGAAGCACTTGATGTAGAGTCACTCAGCATATCAGGCTGGATCTATCTACAATCGGACCACGTTGGACAATCGTTTTTTGATTTCGGGAAAGATGCCAGCAAACATTTTTTTGCAGCACCACTAGGCATACAAAATCAGAAAGGTTTCCTGGCGCAGTTAAAAGCAGATGAAGGTAATAGCAAAAGTGCAGTTTCTGCCGCTATAGAAACAAACAAATGGGTTTATATCACCATAGTAATCGATGCGCCTTCAAAATTGATGAGCACTTATGTAAATGGCAAACCCGTAGCCGAAGCTAAAGATATTACCCAAAAACTGACGGCCGTATTTGATCAGCAATCAAAAGACAAAAAACTGCTTTATATCGGAAAATCGATGTTGCCGGGCACCCCCTATCTCAATGCTCTATTGCACGACTTACGCATTTACCGTATTCCGCTTACTGGTAAACAGATTGCCGGGATTTACAACAATGCGCAAAAAGGAGCACAGCAAACCGCAGTAAACGTTGGCAAAAGCGAAGACGATCTCCCAAAATTTGCTAAAAACCAGGCCCAGCTGTATAATAAGTACCTCACTCATGTGGCAGACATTGAAATAGAAACAGCTGTTGGGAATTTACCACGGTTACCAAGTCGCCTTACAGGAACTTACAAAAATGGGATAAAAGGCCCAAAAGTACGGGTAATTTGGCCATCTGATGTAGACAATACGGCTGTTCTTAAACCTGGAAAATATAAGGTAACCGGCCGTGTTTCGGGCACTGATTTTAAACCAAAGGCATTGGTTACCATCAAGGATTCAAAAGAACAGATCTCCCCGGTTTCAAACCTGGAGACCTTTCATCTGGACGAGGTTTCGCTTAAAACCGATGTGCATAGACACCAAACCAAATTTATCGAAAATCGCGATAAATTTATCAGCACATTGGCCCAAACCGATCCAAATTCCTTTTTGTATATGTTTCGCCACGCTTTTGGACAAAAACAACCTCAGGGTGCAGAAGCCTTAGGCGTTTGGGATAGCCAGGATACGAAGTTAAGGGGGCACGCTACCGGCCACTACCTTTCTGCCATTGCACAGGTTTATGCCAGCACCAGCTATGATAAGGCACTCCAGGCTAATTTTGCCAACAAGATAGATTACATGGTGAATACGCTTTACGATTTATCCATGTTATCAGGAAAGCCTCAAAAACCAGACGGTCCGTATGTGTCTGATCCGACAGCTGTTCCATATGGCCCAGGCAAAACGGATTTTGATTCAGATCTGAGCGATAAGGGTATCCGCAACGATTACTGGAACTGGGGAAAAGGATTTATCAGCGCTTATCCGCCAGACCAGTTTATCATGCTGGAAAAAGGCGCTAAATATGGCGGACAGAGCAACCAGATATGGGCACCATATTATACTTTACATAAAATCCTGGCCGGCTTAATTGATGTATACGAAGTTACCGGCAATAAAAAAGCCTTGGAAATTGCAGAAAATATGAGTGACTGGGTATATGCCCGCTTAAGCCAATTGCCCCAGGAAACACTCATCAAGATGTGGAACACCTACATCGCCGGTGAATTTGGTGGAATGAACGAATCCATGGCGCGTATGTACAGCATCACTAGCAAACAGCGTTATCTTAAAACAGCACAATTATTTGATAATATTAAAGTATTTTTTGGCGATACCGCACACGCCAGCGGTTTGGCGAAAAACGTCGATATTTTCCGCGGCTTACATGCCAATCAGCATATCCCACAGGTGGTGGGAAGCATAGAGATGTACCGTGTATCCAAAAAACCGGAGTATTATAAAGTGGCCGATAATTTTTGGTACAAAATGGTAAACGATTATATGTATAGTATTGGCGGTGTTGCCGGCGCACGTAATCCGGCCAATGCAGAATGTTTCACCGCCCAGCCATCAACGCTTTACGAAAATGGTTTCTCTGAAGGGGGACAGAACGAAACCTGTGCCACCTACAATATGCTGAAGTTGACAGGCGATCTGTTTCTCTTTAATCAAAAGGCCGAGTTGATGGACTATTACGAACGTGGCCTATATAACCACATCCTGTCATCAGTAGCCGAAAAAAGCCCTGCCAATACTTATCATGTACCACTCAGGCCAGGTTCTGTTAAACAATTTAGTAACGCAGACATGAAAGGTTTTACCTGTTGTAATGGTACAGCACTGGAAAGCAGCACTAAACTACAAAACTCGATTTATTTTAAAAGCAAAGATAACCAGGCACTTTACCTAAACCTGTATATCCCTTCTACACTAGATTGGAAAGCAAGAAATATTAAGATAGAACAAACAACAGATTTCCCGAAAGAAGACCACACCAAACTGACGATTCACGGGAGTGGAAAATTTGACCTCCATGTGCGGGTACCAGGGTGGGCAACCAAAGGTTTTTTTGTAAAAATTAATGGCAAAGAACAAAAGCTTGCGGCAAGCCCGGGCAGTTACCTGAAAATTAGCCGTAATTGGAAAGAAGGAGATGTTATAGAACTAAAAATGCCATTCCAATTTCACCTTGATCCGGTTATGGACCAACAGAATATTGCGAGCTTATTTTACGGACCTATACTGCTTGCTGCACAAGAACCCGAAGCCAGGAAAGACTGGCGTAAAATCACACTAAATGCGCACGACATTAGTAAAACCATTAAAGGTGATCCACAGCAGCTAAGGTTTACCATTGATAATGTTGCTTTTAAACCATTTTATGAAACCTATGGCCGCCATTCGGTTTACCTGGATGTAACCTTAAAATAAATCCAAACGAAGGGCAAAAAATGCAAAAAAAACTCATTTTGAAGCTGAGTTTAAAGAGCAGTTTAAAGGCGTAAAAAAAATAAACGTTATAAATACGTTAAAAATACCCTCACTTTATTTTTTTATTTAATAAGTGTTGCTACATTCGTGCAGACGTTGGATGAAATTAGCTGCTGGTAAATTAATCAAACATAATTAACTGGCTTAAACTTCTTACAACACTAACTGCCTCAATTTAGCAATTGAACGGTTTTATTCTAACCAAATTCATAAAAGCAGATGAAAGATGTTTCAGAGGAACTAGAACTTTTGTTGCGCGTAGCTGATGGTGATCGCCCCGCGTTTAATTTGTTGTATAGGAAATATCTTCAAAATTTACGAAAATTCGTCGCTTCAATTTCTGGCAATACCGATCTGGCTGATGAGCTTGTACAGGATATCTTTGTTAACATATGGCTTAGCAGAAAAAACCTCCCACATGTTGGATCTTTTAAACCTTACCTTTACCGTTGTGCACGCAATCTGCTAGTCGATCATATTAGAAAATCAAAAACCCAGATCAGGATAAAAGAAGTTTCAAAAAACCTGGAAGAAAACTGTTCCGTAGGCACAGATGATCATTTAATTTATACACAGACCCTGAGCCATTTGCACAGTGGTATTAACCTGCTTCCTGAAAAAAGGAAAAAAATTATCGAGCTCAAAATTCACGAAGACCTTTCTCTTGATGAGATTGCACTACAGCTAAAAATATCGAAATCGGTGGTCAAAAAACAGCTCTACACCGGGATGGCTTTTCTCAGAAACCACCTGAAACATTTTTACCGGATTGCACCTTTTATTTCTTTTCTATATTTTTTTCTTTAACGAGGGGTTCTTTTTCTTTCCGTATACGTCTTAGCAAATATGGAACGAATAGATGTTGAGCAACTCAAGCAAAAATTAATTCATGGTGAATTGACTGAGCCTGAACAGCAGGACTTTTTTAATTGGTTAAAACAATTAGATCAGCCTGAGCTCAATACATTCATGGAAGAATATAGCGCATCATTCGAACAAAAAACTGATAGTTTAGCTGTGGAACAGCACGAGGAGCTGGCAAATAAAATCGAAATGCGTTTAGATGCTTTAGCGGCCTCCAACATACCGTTCTGGAAACGTTCAGCTTTTAAACTCATGGCCGCAGCGGCTGTATTGTTTCTGGTCTGCTCATCTATATTTCTTTACTATGCTAATTTAAAGGGGAACAAACGCAACACACTATCCTCAAGTACGGCCATTCCACATGCAAAACCTATTTACGGCGGAAGCGACAAAGTGCTGCTTATCCTCTCCAACGGTAAACGTATTGAAGTAAATAATTTCACAAAGGGACAACTCGCCGTAGAAAATGGTTATTCTATTGAAAAACAAAGCAATGGCTTTTTAAAATATAGAAAAATCAATGCCAATGCCACTCTGCCGTTTAGTAATTCGAACACCATTGTAACACCGCGTGGCGGACAATACTGCGTTAATCTTCCTGATGGGAGTAAGGTTTGGTTGAATGCAGAAAGTAAATTAACTTATCCGGTAGTTTTTTCGGGCCATACCAGAAAAATCGCCCTGCAAGGCGAAGCTTACTTTGAAGTAGCCCATAATCCGAAAAAACCTTTTATCGTTGATTTTGCGGGCTCAAACGTAAAAGTACTGGGCACTCATTTTAATATTTGCGCATATGGTGATGGCGAAAAACCTAAAACAACTTTGCTGCAAGGTTCCGTAGAAATAAGTACTGGTGATCGCAAAAAGATAATCTTACCTGGCCAGCAAGCCATTTCAAGTCATAACATTGCTATTGTTAATGTTGACACCAACCACGTGATGGGCTGGAAGAATGGAAATTTTTCATTTGAACACGAACGCATCGGTACGGTGATGGGAAAAATATCACGATGGTATGATGTTGATATCAAATATCAGGGTGAAGTAACACAAGAGGAATTTGTCGGTTCGATTCCAAAATCCAGGAATTTGGAAGAAGTGCTCCACAGGCTGGAGTTGACCGGATTGTTACACTTTAAAATTAAAGGAAGGAGCGTGACCATTATGCCATAACCTTACAAAAAAAGGCTGGCCATCCGTGAAACAAAAGCCAGAGTGCTAGGAACACTCTGACCTGATGTTTGGATCGCCACCAAGCAATCTACACAATAGTACAACCAAGTATAAACCCAAACATTCAAATATATGAATTATTATGCATCACGCGTAAGTAGGCTCCTCGTCTATCTGCGTAAACCGCTACTGGTTATGAAATTAACATGCCTACTATTAGTTTCCTTCATGCTACAGCTCTCATTGGCCAGTAGTGGACAAACGGTAACACTTTCGAAAAAAAATGCGGCTGTTGAAAAAATTTTCAAGGAAATTGAGCGCCAAACCGGGTATCAGTTTTTGTACACCAGGCAAATGCTTAACGGAACTCGCCCGGTGAGTATCGAAGTGAATAAAATGAGCTTAGCCGAGGCGTTGGATCTTTCGCTAAAATCACAACCTATTAGTTATAAGCTTGAAGACAACATTATTATTATTCAGCGTAGGGCAATCACTGAACCCACCACAAATAAAACAGCTGAAATTATTGTTACAGGAAAAGTTACTGATGAGGCCGGTCTTCCGATTCCCTCGGTAAGCATTAAAATTAAAGGCACCAATACAGGTGTGCAAACCGCACCAAACGGAACGTACAGCCTTAAGGTTCCAACTGGTAGTGAAACTTTAATTTTTAGCTCAATAGGCTTTACTTCACAGGAAATAGCAGTAAACAACAGAACTGAAATCAATGTTAAGCTAAAAGCAGAAGCCAATAATTTAACGGATGTAGTTGTAATTGGATATGGATTGCAACGTAAAGGTGATGTAACCAGTTCTGTAGCGAGTGTTAAAGCCGAAAATTTTGTAAAATCGCCTGTATTAGATGCAGGCCAGTTAATTCAGGGTAAAGTAGCCGGACTAACCGTTAATACGCCAAGTGGCGACCCTACTTCAGGCAGCAAAATCAGGCTTCGTGGAAACAACACGCTTTTTGGTGCCAATGCAGATCCACTGGTTATTGTAGATGGTGTACCAAGCAGTCTTAAACTGGTGGCACCGGAAGATATTGAATCGGTAGACGTATTAAAAGATGGTTCTGCTGCAGCTATTTATGGTGTGCGCGGTACCAATGGTGTAATTATCATTACCACTAAAAGATCTTCAGGTAAGAACAGCAATGTGGTAGAATATAGTGGTTCTGTAAGTACACAAACAATTGCCAGAAAACTTAATATGCTTACGGCAGATGATTACCGCAGGCAGATTGCAGAAGGAACACGCCTTCCATCATACGATCTTGGTGCAACCACAGACTGGCTAAAAGAAATTTCGAACAAAACACCGATTACCAACATCCACAATATTACTTTCCGCGGGGGTAACAGCCAAACCAATTACCTGGCTACTGTAAACTATCGTTATTTTAATGGGATATTTAAAAAATCCGATAATTCTACGCTTACGGCAAGGGCAGATATCAACCACTCCATGTTTGATAATAAGGTAAAAATTAACATGGGCGTTTTGGTACAGAACAATAAATATACTCAAACGCAGGATGGTGCCAGTTTCAATGGCGTGGTTTACCGTCAGGCCTTAATCCGCAACCCAACATCTCCCCTTTTCGGTAGTGACGGACATTACTTCGAAGAGCCGAACAACTTTGAATATGATAACCCTGTTGCGCGCCTTTTCGAAAGCACAGGCCTGAACCAAAACACCACACAACGTTTAAATTCTCAGATTACCTATAACCCAATTGCTGATCTTAAATTAAGTGCTTTAGGTTCATACACCAAATATGTTTCAAATGGTGGTTATTCAGAATCGAAGTTCCACATTTCCAACATCAGAGATAAACTTAATGGCTATGCCGCTCTGGGTTCTACTCAAAGTATAGACAGGTTACTTGAGCTTACGGCTCAATACTCCAAAAAACTGGGCGATCATAGTTTCTCTTTATTGGGTGGGTACAGTTATCAGGATAATTCATACCTGAATTTTTATGAGCGGAATTATGATTTCCCTACAGATGCTTTTGGCTATTATAATATTCAGCAGGGCCGTGGTGCAAACCGCGCTTTAGATGCACTATTAGGTAGTGGCTATTCAGAAACTAACCTGATTGGATTTTTTAGCAGGTTAACCTATAGCTACAAAGACAGATACCTGTTAATGGCCTCTTTAAGAAGAGAAGGTGCCAGCCAGCTTTATGGTGCTGCAAAACCGTATGGTAATTTCCCTTCCGTATCTGTTGGCTGGAAAATCACCAACGAAGCATTTATGAAAGATCAAACGATTTTTGATGAATTAAAGCTTCGTGCAGGATATGGTGTAACCGGTAACCAGCCGAACGATGGTTTCCGCGCGGTTGCATTATTGGGCTATGGCGCTAACGTGCTATCTAACGGCAACTGGATCCAGACACTTGTTCCTACACAGAACCCTAATCCGGCTTTACGCTGGGAAGAAAAAAGAGAGACTAATATTGGTCTTGATTTCAGCATGTATAAAGGAAGAGTTACAGGTACTGTTGATGTTTACAACAGAAATTATAACGGATTATTATTTGATTATCAGGTACCTAGTCCACCAAACCTTTTCCCTAGTACAAGGGCAAATGTTGGTACCATGCAAAATAAAGGTATAGAGGTTTTACTAAATATTGTACCGATCCAGAACAAAGATTTTGAATGGACAACAAGTTTCAACTTTTCGACGAACAGAAATAAACTGGTTAGCTTATCTAACGATTTATACCAGGCTACTAACGACTTTTTTACTACCGGAGGAACAGGTCCGCCAGCAACCACTTTTACCAATATTGTTCGCGTGGGCGATAACATTGGAGATTTTTATGGCTTTAAAGTTAAAGGGGTAACAGCTGATGGTCAGTGGATTTATGAAGGTAAAAATGGCGAAGATGTTTCATACAGCCAGTTTAATCACGCTTTTGAAGATAAAAAAGTACTCGGAAACGGTATTCCTAAATTTACTGGCGGATGGAACAATAATTTCAAGTATAAAGACCTCGATTTAAGCATTACCATGCGCGGTGCCTTTGGTTTCCAGATTCTCAATTTCCAAAGAATGTATTATGAAAACACGGGTATCCAGAACTATAACAGACTGGTGTCTGCTTACGATCCTGTTTTTGGCACGGCTGTTCTTAATAAAAATATGCCTGTAGAATTTAACAGTTACTATGTGGAAAACGGTGATTTCTGGAAAATTGACAATATTGTATTGGGTTACACCTTTAACAAGCTAAAAACCAAATACCTTAAAGGTGCAAGAGTATATGTTTCATCATTAAACACTTTTACCATTACAGGTTATAAGGGCTTAGACCCTGAAGTAGACTGGAGCGGTTTGGCCCCTGGTAATGATAACAGGGATAAATACCCTACCGCGCGTACGTTTACACTTGGTTTTTCTCTTAATCTTTAATCTTTTACATCATGAAAACAAGATATATATTGAGCACTGGCATCATGGCACTTGTGGTCCTGATCATTAGTTTAGCCTCCTGCACAAAGTTAAAGGACGAAAACTACTCCGCATTTATCCAGAATAAATTCACCCCTAATACCTCTGATGTAGCAGCCCTGGTTGGCGCAGGTTATACGTATTGGAGACCTTTAATGCTCGGAAGAAGTAATAATTCAATCTTCAGAACCAATGAAATTTCGAGCGATGAAGCCGTAATACCTGCCCGCCCGAACGGCTGGGTAGATAATGGCATCTATCGTCGGATGCATGAACACAGATGGACATCTGATGAGGACAATAGCTACCAAATCTGGAACAATGCCTATGGAGGCATTACTTCCTGTAACCGCGTACTCTATCAGATTCAATCCAACCTGATTCCAATTTCTACGGGTAAAGATGCTACCATAGCCGAGTTACGCGCCTTAAGGGCATCTTACTATTATGCACTCTGCGACTTTTTTGGCGGGGTACCTATAGTAGATAAATTTGATGTACCGTCTGGATTTCTTCCACAGCAAAGCACACGTGCCCAGGTATATGCTTTTATTGTGAAAGAACTTACCGAAAGTCTTCCTAACCTGAGCAAGGCCAATACACAGGCTACTTATGGTAAATTTAATTATTGGGCTGCGACTGCCCTGCTGGCTAAAGTTTACCTGAATGCTAATGTGTATATCGGCACTCCAGCTTATGCGCAATGCATTGCCGCCTGTAATGAGATCATAGCATCGAACGTATATACGCTGGAAGCCAATCAGAAAACTATTTTTCTTGATGCAAATGAAGGCAGCAGAGAAACTATTTTTGCTATACCCTTTGATGAAAAGTTTACTACAGACGGTGGTGATGCTTTCACCCTGCACATGGAAACACTTCAACCAGAAAACCAGGCTACTTATAACTTCAAGAACTCGCCATGGGGCGGAATCTGTGCCACACCACAGTTTGTAAGCACTTTTGACCCGGAAGATAACCGGTTAAAAGACAATTATGTACAGGGACAGCAATATACTGCTTCTGGTGCTGTTTTATTGGGAACCATTGGCGCCAGTAATGGGAAACCACTAATTTACATCAATGAGCTTCCAGGTGTTGATCAATCAGATGAGGTACATGGTTTCCGGTTAGGGAAATTCGAATTTAAGCCAGGTGCCTTGGTAGGGATGAACAACGATTTCCCTTTGCTAAGGTATGCTGACGTTTTAATGATGAAGGCAGAATGCCTGTTAAGAACAGGAGATGCTGCTGGTGCCGCGGCACTGGTAACACAGGTTCGTCAGCGATCTTTCTTAAACAATCCTTCAAAAGCAACCGTAACCGGTAGCCAGCTATTGCAGGGTAGTGTGTATAACTATGGCCTTCGCAACCACTTAACTTCTACCGTAGAAGGTGGGGCTGATATTCAATACGGAAGGTTCCTGGATGAACTGGGCTGGGAATTTAACACAGAGGGACGACGCAGGCAGGATATGATCAGGTTTGGTGTTTTCACTAAAAAATCGTGGTTATCACACTCGCCAAATGGAGATTATCGTACGCTATTACCTATACCACGTGCGGAGTTGGCTAAAAATCCTAATATAAAACAAAACCCCGGATACTAATCCTAAATAATGAGGTTGTATTTTAAGTTATATATTCAAAATCAAATTCGTCACGTTGAGCTTGTCGAAATGCTTTTAAAACATTTAAAAAAGTCCTTCGACAAGCTATCATTGACAGAACCCACTAGTTTGGTCGTCATTCTCGCGTATGCGGGAATCTTAAAGCGCCTGCATTAAGATTCCCAATCAAGTTGGGAATGACGATCTCTCGAGGGGCATTACTTAATAAAATTATCTGTCAATCATATTGATTTTTATACAACAAATTATCACTCAGGATGACAATTTCACTTATAATACAACCTCAAATGATATCAATTATGAAAAGAAAATTTATTGCCGTAATTACATTATTTTTAAGCTACCACATTTCAGCACAAGCTCAATCTTTTCAAAAAACGCCACAGGGTATCCACGCCGTGATCCAGTCAATGGATGTAGAGGTCAGTTTTTATTCGCCTGCTATTGTTCGTGTTTTTAAAAAGCCCGAAGGGAGCCAGCAAAAAAAAGAAAGCCTTTCTGTTATCAAACGTCCTGAAAAATTAAAACTCGATGTTAAAAACAATGGGCAAAGCGTAACCATCAGTAGTAAACTGATAGCTGCTACGGTGAACCTACAAACCGGAAAAGTTTCATTCGAAACTCCTAACGGTAAAAAGTTATTTACAGAAAAAGATAATAGCACCAGGTTTACCTCAATAAAAGATGCCGGACACCCAACTTACCAGGTTAGACAAGCCTATTTATTAGACAAGGATGAGATTATTTATGGTCTTGGCCAGCAACAGAATGGAAAATTAAACCAAAGGGGGCAAAAATTACGCCTTAAACAGGAAAATACGAAAGTTGCCATCCCTTTCTTCCAATCGGTAAAAGGTTATGGAATTTTCTGGGATAACTATTCACCCACCACATTTACAGATAGCGATCACGAAACCTCATTCGATTCTGAAGTTGGCCACTGTGCCGATTATTATTTTATGTTTGGCGGAGGCGGCGATGGTGTTGTGGCACAAATGCGGGCGCTTACCGGCCAATCTCCTATGATGCCTTTATGGTCATTTGGTTTCAGCCAATCGCGTGAGCGCTACAAAACCCAGTTCGAACTTGTTGATGTGGTAAAAAAATACCGGGCATTAAACATCCCACTTGATGGTATCGTACAAGACTGGCAATATTGGGGAAAAGACGATAACTGGAATGCCATGAGTTTTGACCCCACCACTTTCCCAAAACCACAAGCCATGGTAGATAGTGTGCATCAGCTTAATGCCCATCTTTTTATTGTTTCGTGGCCAGGTTTTGCACCAAAAACCCCGCAATACCAGGAATTTAAATCAAAGAATATGCTCCTAAACTTTGATACATGGCCTCCAGGTGCAAATACAAAACCTTATGATGTCTATAACCCTGCTGCGCGTGATATTTACTGGAACTACCTAAGCAAAGGCATATTCTCATTAGGGATAGATGCCTGGTGGCTCGATTCGACAGAACCAGACCATATTAATGTGAAAGAACAGGATTTCGATCAACCTACCTATTTGGGAAGTTATCGAAGTGTAGAGAACGCTTTCCCACTTCAACACACGGGAGGAGTTTATGATCACCAAAGGGCAGTAAGCAACAAGAAACGTGTATTGCTGTTAACCCGGTCAGCATTTGCCGGCCAGCAACGTTACGCAACAAATACCTGGAGCGGAGATGTGGGTTCTAATTGGCCTACACTAAAAAAACAGATACCAGCAGCATTAAATTTCTCCTTAACCGGTTTACCTTATTGGAATGGCGATATTGGTGGATTTTTCGCGGGTGATTTTGTAAAAGGTGGCGGCGCAAAAAATCCCGATTTTCAGGAGTTGTATAACCGGTGGATGCAGTTTGCAACCTTTACCCCGATGATGCGCTCGCACGGCACCGATATCCCAAGAGAAATATACCAGTTTGGCAAAAAAGGAGAGCAGGCATTTGATATCCAGGAGAAGTTTATTAACCTGCGCTACCGTTTACTGCCATACAATTATGCAACGGCCTGGTCGGTAACGCATCACGCCGGATCGTTTATGCGACCATTATACTCAGAATTCCCCAACGATCCTGCAGGTTTTGAAAACAATTCGGAATATATGTTCGGAAGCGCGTTTCTCGTAGCACCAGTTACCGATAAAGGGGTTACCAATCAGGAAATATACCTTCCGGCAGCCAGCAAATGGTTCGATTTCTGGACAGGTGAAGTATTTAAAGGCGGACAAACGGTAAAACGTGAAACACCGATGGAGATTATCCCACTTTATGTAAAGGCAGGCTCAATTGTGCCATGGGGTCCAAAAGTACAATATGCAACAGAAAAAAGATGGAATGATTTAGATATCCGCATATATCCTGGCGATAACGGCGATTTCGTTTTATACGAAGATGAAAACGATAGTTATAACTATGAGAAGGGTGCATATTCAGAAATCCACTTCAAATGGAATGATGCCACAAAAACACTTACCGTTGGGGATAGAAAAGGACAGTTTAAAGGCATGCTGGGCCAACGGAAATTCAATATTGTGATGGTAAGCCAACAGAACGGAATAAACATTGATAATCAAAAGATTAACAAATCATTTAATTATAATGGCCGTAAAATCTCCGTTAAACTCTAGGCAAAAAAGCTATGCAGGTTTATAAAACAATATCCACTAAATAAAAAATGGGCAAGGGAAAAGAATTATACTTTAAGGCAGCGGCATTGGCACTGCCATTGGTATTTTTATGCTTCATCGAGATCCTGTTGAGATTATTCAATTATGGCTTTGACCCATCTTTGTTTATCAAAGATCCCGATCAGGAGGGCTACATGATGATGAACCCTACTGCCTCTTATAAGTTTTTTTCTACCAGTGCCAATGCAACACAAGGTAACCGCGAACGCTTTAGCGTCGTAAAATCTAAAAATACCTTTAGGATATTTGTGATAGGCGAATCGACTACTGCCGGCTACCCATACATGCACAATGGATCTTTCCACAGGTGGCTGCAATACCGGCTGATGCAACAGTATCCCAGCCTGAACTTTGAGGTGATTAATGTTTCGCTTACCGCAGTAAATTCTTACACGGTATTAGATTTTGCAAAACAAATTGTTAATAATAAGCCGGATCTGGTATTGGTTTATACCGGGCATAATGAATATTACGGCGCTTTAGGCATTGGTTCTACCAGCCAGATAAAAGGGAATAGGACTTGGATCAAATTGGTCATTAAACTGCGCGAACTGAAGTTAGTACAGTTATTAGACCGCATCATTGAAGGTTCTTCAAAGCTAGTTGGAAAAAAAATTGATAAGCGGGAAAACCTGATGAAACGCATGGTAACCAAACAACAAATTGCTTATCAATCGGCCGATTTTAACCGTGGCATAGCGCAGTTTAGCAACAATATGGACGAATTATGCCGGTTGTTGTCAGAAAAACACATTCCAACAGTAATTGGTACGCTGGTAAGTAACGAAAAAGACCTTAAACCATTTATCAGTGCAGGTAAGTTTTCAGCACAAAATTATTACGCAGCAGGTCGAAAACGATTCTCAAATGGCAATTTTAAAGACGCGAAAGCCAATTTTGTTTTGGCAAAAGAGTACGATCAGTTGCGTTTCAGAGCGCCGGAAGCCTTCAACCAAATTATTAAAAAATTGTGCAGGCAATACCCAGGCATTTACCTGGCTGATGTACGCAACTTGTTTGAGAAAAATGAAGCAGGTGGAATAATGGGCAAGGAAACCATTTTAGAGCATGTTCACCCGAATTTATTGGGTTACGCCATCATGAGCGAATCTTTTTATCAGCAGATTAACAAGCGGAATTTAATACCCGCAAAAAAACAAAGCGAAATGTCTTTTGCACAATTGCTGGCGAATATGCCCGTTACCAAAGTAGATTCGCTATATGGCGCATATCAAATTATGATGCTCCGCTCGGGTTGGCCCTTTAATGAGCCCATAAATCCTACCTACAACCGTGGAAATTCCTTAGATGAACAACTTGCAGGTGCATTGGCAGTAGACCGGATTACCTGGAGAGCAGCCATGGATGAACTGTATAAAACTGCTATGGCCACAGGCGACAAACAAAAAGCCTTAAAGGTTACCGAAGCTGTATTACTGGAAAACCCCTACCAAACGAGTTATTATACTTACGCAGGCCGCCTGGCTTTTGAGCTGGCAGACTTAGAAACTGCAGATTTTTATTTTAAAAAAGCTTACGACATCTCACCAACACCAGAGAACGCCAATAATGTTTTTCTGTTTTATTTTAAATCTGATCTACCAGAGAAAGCACTGCAATATAATGAGGTAATAAAACATTCCGGTCAGCAAACCTATCTGGACACACAAACCGAAGAAATACTAAAAAACATCATCAAACTTAAAAAAGAAGCCCGGTCTGATAACATCAATGAATTGATTGCCAGCTATTATCATCAACTCCGCGCCGATGAAGCAGCAACAAAATATAGGAAGAAAAATAGCAGGTAACATGATCAACAAAAAATCAGAAAACAGGAAATTCGGCCTTATTTTAGGTGCCACGGTTATTTTATTTTGCCTTATTTTTTGGAGGGGAACCTACCCGCAGCAAATCTTTTTGTTTTTATCTGCTGGATTAATCACAATGGCTATCTGTGCTCCGCGATATCTTGAACCCATAAGAAAAATATGGTTAAAAACTGGGAATTTTCTGGGAATGGTTAATGGTACAATTTTATTGACTGTAGTATTTATCTTTATCCTTACCCCCATTGCCTTTTTACTACGCCTGTTAAAAAAACAGAGTTTAAAAACAAAAAAGAATAAGCAGTTGGTTTCTTATTGGGAAGAAGTATCCGGCCGGCCGATGGGTTCATTTAATCAACAGTTCTAAATTAATACATCCAATGGATACACTGATCGAATTTTTCCATTTTTTAACCCAGCGTAAAAAATACTGGTTATGGCCATTGTTTATCATTCTGCTTCTTTTGGGTATAGTACTTGTGGCAGCGCATGGTTCTGTACTGGCTCCATTCATTTATAGTTTGTTCTAATCGCGCACACATTATGGGCTATATCCTGGGGATTTCCGCTTACTATCACGACAGTGCAGCATGTTTGTTGAAAGATGCAGAAATTATAGCTGCAGCACAGGAGGAACGTTTCTCGAGGATTAAAAACGATGAGTCATTCCCCACAGAAGCAATTAAGTTCTGTCTTAAATTTGCCAACATTTCCCTGGCTGAAGTAGATCATGTTGTATTTTACGAAAAGCCCTTTTTGAAATTTGAACGGTTACTCGAAACATATGTTCATTTTGCCCCCAGGGGATTAAAGTCTTTCCTGAAAGCCATGCCGATATGGTTAAAGGATAAATTATTCATCAAAAAAAACATAGCCAAAGCGCTTCATTGCATAGATCCCAACTGGGAAAAATCGCGTACCATCCTATTTACCGATCACCACCACGCCCATGCCGCTTCTGCTTTTTACCCGAGTCCATTTGATGAGGCCGTGGTATTAACGATAGATGGCGTGGGAGAATGGGCCACCACTACAGTTTCAATAGGTAATATGGCTCAACTAACTTTAAAAAAAGAGATTAATTTCCCCAACTCCCTCGGTCTTTTATATTCTGCTTTCACCTATTATTTGGGTTTCGAAGTCAATTCTGATGAATATAAAGTAATGGGTTTAGCTTCGTACGGCACACCGGTATACAAACAGCTCATTTATGATCATTTAATTGATGTTAAAGCAGATGGTTCTTTTCTCCTCAACATGGATTACTTTGATTACTGTACAGGATTGAAAATGACCCATAAAAAATTCGATAAGCTTTTTGGACATCCCGCCCGCGCGAAAGGCGATGAATTACTGCCATTTCACAAAGACATGGCAAGTTCCATACAAAAAGTGACTGAAGAGATCATGATTAAACTGACTCAAAGTCTTTACAGGGAGTTTGCAATAGATAATCTCTGCATTGCGGGAGGAGTTGCCCTGAACTGCATCATTAATTCAGCCATCAGGCAGCATTCCGGATTCAAACAGATCTGGGTGCAACCTGCAGCAGGCGATGCTGGTGGTGCATTGGGTGCAGCATATAGCGTATACTATACACATTTATCAGGTCTTAGAAATGTCGATTTGCAAACAGATGCGATGAAACAATCACTACTTGGTCCAAGCTATACCCAAAAAGAGGTAATTGCAGCACTCCACGTCTATAACTTAAATTATGAAAAGGTAGCGCATGATGTTTATTATCGTAAAATAGCCGCGTATTTAGCTGATGGCAAGGTAATCGCCTATTTTAAAGGGAGAACAGAGTTCGGACCAAGAGCGCTGGGTAGCCGCAGTATTCTCGCTGACCCCAGAAACGCTGAAATGAAAGCCATACTCAATGCAAAAATTAAGTTTAGAGAGTCTTTCCGTCCTTTTGCGCCCGCTATTTTAGCAGAATTCGCCGATTTATATTTTAGCAAAGGCTCTAAAAACCGCTACATGTTATTTACAGAAAACTATTTAGGCAATGCCGATAAGGTGCCTGATACGGTTTCAATTCCAGGAGCGGTACATGTTGATGGAACGGCACGGGTTCAGGCAGTGAACAAATCACATCATCCTGATTTTCATCAACTCATTACGGCATTTTACAACCTTACGGGATGCCCGGCCGTAATTAACACTTCTTTAAATGTAATGAATGAACCTATGGCCTCAGGTCCGGAAGACGCCATACGCTGCTTTTTAAATACAGAAATTGATATTCTGGCGATTGAAGGGCTGCTGATTGATAAAAAAAGATTGGCTTTTGAAGAGCTAAGCCTACCCGGCTATTATCAATAGCTGTGCTCAAAAACTCCGAAAGCTTAGAAAACTGAAATACAAAATAGATATTAGCGTAAATACTGTAATGATATCTGGTTAAAAATGAGTTATTTATAGATAAAAACCTGTAATTATAATTTTGAAGTTCTGGTTAATTTGCTGAATACATCAATCAACTCTAAAACCATGAACTACCTATCAAAATTAATGCGGCATCGGCAAACCTGTGCTGTACTTTCCTTAATCTTATTATTAAACTTTACAGCCTGTAAAAAAGCTATGGTAGCAACTGATCCTCCTGCAAATGGTACAATTGCGCAGGCGGCTGCCAACCTGCAGATTTACAAACCACAATCCATGCAGAATATGGATTGGAACGCCACCGAAAGCGAATGGTGTTATGCCCGTTCTAAGCAATCCGATCACTTCATACTATTCTGGGGAAAAGGATATGGCAATAACAATCCTTCTTCTACCAATGTAGATTCAAAATACCGTGTGGATATTGATGATTTGCTGGCCAAGGCTGAATCATTTTATAACCTGAATGTGAATACGTTAAAATTTATAACCGTAGGAAACGGAACTTCAAAATTAGACAAATACAAATTGATGATCTTTTTATACTATGAAGATGGCTGGCGTGCAACTGGTTCAGGATATGATGATACCATAGGTGCATTATGGGTAAGTCCGCAAACCTGCCAGCCGGTTGGTTCCACAATCGGGCATGAGATTGGCCATAGTTTTCAATACCAGGTATCCGGCGATCTGGGCACATCACATGGTTTCAGATGGGGTTTCGGCGGCAATGGAGCGGGGGGCAATGCCTTTTGGGAACAAACCGCACAATGGCAAGCTTTTATCTCCTATCCTAATGAATTTTTTAGCAGCTGGTTTGATCCTTACCTGGATAATTACCAAAAACACCTCATCCACGAAGATTACCGGTACGCCAATTATATGATCCACCAATACTGGGCACAAAAAAGAGGCATTACGGTTATTGGCAAAATATGGCAGGCATCACAGACCTATGAAGATCCGATTCAGGTTTATCAACGTTTGTATGGACTTTCAGTGAGCCAGCTAAATGATGAGTTATATGATGCATCATCTAAATTTGTAACCTGGGATATTGATAACATCCGCACGCTGGGTGTAAGCAAAATTGGTGCACATCATTATAAAATGAACCTGATGAACGATGGCGCTTTCCAACCTGATCCAAGCTTTTGCCCGCAAACAACCGGTTACAATGTTATGCCTCTAGAGGTACCTGCTGCAGGCACAATTGTTACAGCGGCATTTCAAGGCTTGCCAAACGCTTCGGGCTATAACCAGGTAGATGCCAGTATTGCCGGTTGGAGGTATGGTTTCGTTGCTTTATCAACAAATGGTACCCGAAGCTACAGCACCATGTTCACAAGCGCCTCCGGAAATGCAACCTTTACGATTCCGGCCAATTGCAGCCGCCTTTGGTTTGTGGTTACAGGTGCGCCTACCCAATACCATCCGCATGCCTGGGATGACAACAATGCCAATGATGAACAATGGCCGTATAAAGTAAAATTTCAGAACACCAGTTTACCTGGTTACAACAATCAGGCACCTAAAGATGCCGCCTTTACGTACGATCTTGAAGTGAAACGGAGTACAACCGCTTACGATTATGCCACAGCCGAAATTGATATTGCTAAACTCGCTTCTGCCTTTCAATTACCTAAACAAGATATTACCAGCAAAATAGGTGCCGATATTAAATTTTATGCACTTGAACCGAATAACAACCTAAATGCTACTACAACAGCTAATGGCTACGGGCACTGGTTTGACGCTACTGGTTATGTAGTTGGCTACAGTTCGGCTAATTCACGTGTGTTTTGTGAATTTGATGCACAGAATTTTAAGCTAAGCGCTGGCCAGTACCCCAACCGCGTCAATATAGGCGATAAGTATACCATGAAACAAGCTTTGGTATATACCTTGGCTTCCGGCAATAAGGTTACTGCTACCTTCACTGTTAATTTAACTATAAAATAATGGTTCCGACCTACCTGAGTTCGATTATTCATATTTCCACCAGGTACATGCAATGCCCCCAAAAAGTTAAACACTATTTGGGGGTTTTTATATCGTGTTTTTAACATGCTTTGCTATAAATTCTAAAGCATCCGTAACGCACGTTAAATAAGATTGACGAGTTTTATTATTTTGTAAAGGTGCTGTTGCTCTTCGTCGGTTGGGTTCTGCCGGGCTGTCCGCTATATCTTTTGCTGCCCTTCTACGCCCCCCCGCCTTTACCGCAAAAGTATGCCGCTCCCATCCCGTTTAAATACGAAGGCCTGTGCAGGAAAACTTCATTTCTCTGCAATTTGCTATAAAACGAAAATAGAAGCAACTATCTTGGTCACCTAAACCCGACTGGTGCATAAAGCCCGGAGCGAGGCACGTTTTATTTGGCGTCTACCACCCTGACCAGACCAATTCGCCATTTTGATCCGATAGCTGTAAATTCATGTTACAAGTAGAAATAATATTTTCAATTGTTTTGTAGCTACAGCCTGGTCAGCATCTTTTTATCAGGAAAGATCTTGCAATAAATTACCTTCAATCAGCTCGCTTAAGGCTCGGTTTGCTTCGTAAACCTTTCCGCTTCCCTACAGTTCGGGGTAATTACCAGAAAAACAAAACGTTCATAAAACAGTTTAAGTCGGTATTAGTGGCGCTTGAATGAGTTTTTTTTTAAAAAGCTTGTTAAGTAACTGGTTTTTGTGCATGGCTTTGGTTTATTTCTATTCGTTGAGGCTCATTCCATCAAATTTTCAAAAAATTCCTTAAAAGAGTAAACATCTTTTATGATTACTTGTTAATGCTACAGATAGGTAAGATAAGCTGAAGTGAAATTGCTTCAATTGGATCGATCATAAAATAATTGGTTTATATTTGAATCGTCCATTCTGAAACAGAATAGATGCCAAGCTAAAATACAAACTATGCAAACCAAAAGTCAGCAGATTTCAGATCTGGTAACACTTAATGAAGAGCTGGAAAATTATTTTGCCAATACCATTATACCCCAGCTTTTTGTCGATTCAGAACTGATTTTAAGAAAAT
The DNA here is from genome assembly GCF_900100705.1 of Pedobacter terrae. Taxonomy (GTDB): domain Bacteria; phylum Bacteroidota; class Bacteroidia; order Sphingobacteriales; family Sphingobacteriaceae; genus Pedobacter; species Pedobacter terrae. The sequence goes on along the minus strand of NZ_FNCH01000023.1, from coordinate 55,664 downwards.
TTACCCCACCTGCAATGAAGCAGTTTTCGCTGAAAGCTGATTTTATTGGCAGATCAATAATGGATGTCCATGAAAATTTTAGATTTCCCACCATTATTGAGAATATAAAAACCGTGATTGCAACAGGTAAGATACTCGAAAAAGAAATTCAGACTACGGATATGCACTGGTTTCAGATGAATATATTGCCTTACATAAACAGAAGAGACAATAAAACAAATGGTGTTATTATCACTTTTGTAGATATCACAGCAAGGGTGAAAGATCTCCGGGACCAAGAAAAACTTGTGGCCGAGCATGAGCTTCTACTCGACAGTATTGCTCACGACATTAAGAACCCCATATTAGCACTAAGCCTTTCATTATCTGCCATGAAACTGGACGTTGAAAAAAAGGCGGAAAGACTTCCAAAATTGATCGATGCCATGGAAAGAAGCCTGAACAACATCAAAAATGTAGTGGAGGATCTTGTGCAGGGCCATTGGGATAAGCAGCGCAATGAGTCAGCCGAAGAGCTTATAGACCTGGGAAATATAGTTGACGACGTACGCCTTTCCATTCCCAGCTTAATCCATGAATCGGGTGCAATCATTGAAACGGATTTAAAAGCAACAGAAATTACTTTTGTGCGCAGAAAATTACGGAGCATCCTTTATAACCTGGTCAGCAATGCCATAAAATACACACCAAAGGATAGAAAACCTCACGTAAAAATTCATTCAGAAAAGTGCGGTGATTACATGCTCTTAAAGGTATCAGATAATGGAATTGGACTTACAGAAGAAGCCAAAACTATCATTTTTGAGAAATTTAAACGTGTAAAAACTAGCGTGGAGGGATCTGGTGTTGGTTTATATCTTGTTCATACAATAGTGAACAATGCCGGCGGTAAAATAGAAATAGAAAACAATGCGGAGGTTGGCTCGGCGTTTAAAATATTCCTGAAAAATTAAATTTGTAGTACCACATTTTTGGTAATAAACAGGAGTTACCTCTGCTAATAGCGCAGCAACTTTAGGTAACATTGCCTTGTATATTTCGCAAAACCATTTTTTCTTCATTTCATAAATAAAATGTCATCTTGAGGGATCTCTACAATCAATTATCATCTGGTCTCAATCGGCAGCACCGCAGTTTTTAAACCTTTAGAAGAAACACTTAGCTTTAATTTCCCGGCCTGTTCTGTTGATTGAACGGTAATCACCAGTTTGCCCTTAAATGCCTTCATTTTTGGCAGGTGAAATAATTCCAGACTGGTTGCATCGCCATTGGCAACTACTTTATATGTTCCGTTTCCGGTAACTTTAAAAGCTAAGCTATTTTCTGCATCAGGGCATAAAGTACCATTCGCATCTACTACACTTGCCGTAATATAGGCCAGATCCTTGCCATCAGCCTCCAAATTTTTACGATCAGATTCTAACAAAATATGGTGCGGTTTGCCAGCCGTTTTAACCTTTTGTTCAGCAACAGCTTTACCATGCTCATCATAGGCAACAACCTTTATCTCTCCTGGTTCGTATCTTACATCATTCCACATTAGTCGGTACCTGCTGGTGGTAGACTTTTTATTTTTACTTTGTCTGCCCTGGCTTTTGTTGTTAACAAATAACTCTGCTGATGGATAATTGGTGTACACAAACACCGGCGTAACCTGTCCTTCACGTCCGGAGAAAGTCCAATGTGGAACGATATGAAGCGTTGGTTTATCAGGATTCCATTTACTTCGGTAGAGATAAAAGCGATCTTTAGGGATACCTGCCAGGTCAATAATTCCAAAATAAGAACTGTGTGATGGCCATTTCTCATCGTATGGGGTAGGTTCGCCGAGGTAATCAAAACCGGTCCAAACAAATTCGCCGATTACATATTTAAGTGAATCCTGCATCACAAATTCATCATCCGGAATTTGCGACCAGTTACAATATTCAAGATCGTATGATGAACTTTGATTGTCATCGTACATTTTCATCTTTTGCGGCACAACCGGAAATTTATATACCCCTCTTGAGCTAACGGTAGAGGCCGTTTCAGACCCCAGAATCATAGCTTGTGGCAAACGTTTGTATGCATCGCTGTACCAGAACGGTTTATAATTAAATCCAGGAATATCCAATACCGAAGCAAAGTTATTATCTAAGGCATCTTTAATCCTATCCATACCTGCAGTTACTGGCCTTGTTGGATCTTCACGGTGGCAGATATCCTGTAAAAACTTTACAATCTTGCCCCCTTCTTTCGTTGATTGATCGGGTACTTCGTTTCCAATACTCCACATCACCACAGAAGGGTTATTCCTGTTGGCACGGATCATGTTCACAAGATCTTTTTCGGCCCATTCATCAAAAAGGTGACTATATCCGTTTAAAACTTTAGGTGATTTCCATTCATCAAAAGATTCGACCATAAGCATAAATCCCATTTCATCACATAACTTTACCAGTTCTGGCGCTGGCATATTGTGCGAAGTTCTGATGGCATCGCAACCCATATCTTTCAATAATACAAGCTGCCTGCGCAGAGCAGCAACATTAATGGCGGCTCCAAGTGGCCCCAAATCGTGGTGATTGCAAACGCCTTTAAATTTGCGGTAAACCCCGTTTAACGAGAAGCCCTTCTCTGCTTCGTATTTAATGGTACGGATGCCGAAAGTTGTGGTATATTCATCTTTTAAGCTGTTTCCGGCATATAGTTTTGTGATAGCAGAATACAAATTTGGTGTTTCCGGCGACCACAATTCAGGTTTTCTAACTACTAAATCTTGCTCAAACTCATTCAAATCACCTTCATTCAAAGTCTTTGTTGCAGAAGCTACTGTTTCGCCTTTTGCATTTACAATGGTGGTTTGCAGGCTCAAACCAGTATAGTTTCCACTAAGTGAATTTACCTGGGTTTTTATTTTTACACGTGCGAAATCTTTATTGATTATAGGTGTGGTAATATAGGTGCCCCAAACCGGGATACTTACGTCATCCGTTATAATGACATGCACATTCCGGTACAGGCCGGCCCCGGGATACCAGCGTGAGGCTTCGGGTAAATTTTCCAGGCTGATGGCGAGTGTATTTTTACCGACTTTCATTTTGTCGGTTACGTCGATTGAAAAAGAATTGTAACCGTATGCCCAGTGTCCAACAGCTTCGCCATTTAAAAACACTTTAGGATAGCTCATGGCGCCATCAATTAATATCACTGCTTTTTTACCTTTTGTAAAAGCAGGTGCAACAAAAGTATTCCGGTACCAGGCTTTTCCAACAAAAGGCAAGCCACCTGTTCTTCCTGTTTTTAATGATGCTGTTTGTTCTCCATTTTGTACAATCTGTACATTTTGGCTATCATTGTTCCCATCGAATGGTCCTTTTATTGCCCAATCATGCGGTATACTTACCGTTTCCCATTTGGTGTCATCAAAAGCAGGATTTATGGATTCAGGAAAATCACCTTTGCTAAACTTCCAGTTTTTTTCCAACAGGTATTCTGTCCTGCCCTGACCATGAACTGTTCCGTAAAATAATACGGTGAACATTAAAACGGACAAACCCCGACAAAATGATATTTTGATTGCATTCATCCTCAAATCTAAATGTTAAAACAGTGCTCAACAACTTAAGTAAAGAACAGGTTAAAATAAGTAAATAAAAGGTTTAATTTTAGCTGCTCTGCTTACAAAGCGGGGTGCATCTAAAAGTGTTGTTTAGTTAAAATTGATGAACGGCGACCGGGTTTTTAAATAAAAACATTCCACTCGAAGAGGTTGCATTCGTATTGAATGATGAATTTGTCATTCAGAATGTAATAAAGACTCTTTTTGTTAATTATAATTTTAACCTTCAATTTCTGATCACCAGTAGATATAAAACCAAAAACCACCTACAACTTTAGTTGCAGATGGTTAGTTTTAATCGTGGCCAATAATTATTTGGCTAGTACTTGTATTTTCTGGTGCTCCACTTGTATCAAACGGCAATAGAATTCCCAGTCAATGTTAGGGCTTCTCATTGCTGCAACTGATATTGCTTTTGTTTTATCATTCTGATGTGCAGCATACATGGTTTTAAAATCTTTCAAGGTTGTTCTCATTGAGCGTAGAACCGCAAAAAATCTGCGGTCATAGAAAACGATTTTATTTTTGTTTCTTTTGCTAGATCTATATTCATCATTGGATGCTTCACTATAGGCTTTCTGAAGCTTATCGAGAATTATGAGTCTATCCCCGATATTTTTTATAGACTCGTCCGACAGATCCATATCTTTAATACCAATAATTTCTCTTTGATCAGTTAAGACTGTAACGCCATCAATGTTTATTTCTTGTTTACCATCTCTAGAGAATAAATAGACTGGGGCAGGTAGACTGTCGATATCAACTGACTCGAATTTTATTAAGTTTTTGTTGAAGTTTGCACGGGTAACTGATAATACCTCGGCTGATAATGGCTTGACAGATTGGGCTTTAGCGTTAATCATTAATAATGATAACACCATGACTTTAAGAGCGTTGTTCATAAAAGCAAAGATACTTTTAATTATTTTTTAAAGTTAACTTAACAAAAAATGAGTCCTTGATATTTATCAACAAGTGCCTTGAAACGGCCGGTTAGCGTTTTTAGGAATATAAAAAACCACAAATATTCCTTATTTGTGTATGATTTATATGGCTTTTTCACAATTCTGTGCCAAAATTGCAATCTATACCCAAATCAATTATCGGGGTGATTATGAAATGAATTGATGTTTGATGTAAGAAAGAGCATTCAGTCCTTTAAGAACATAAAAAGCTCTTGTTACGGCTTTACTAGTTAGTGGATTTATTACGATTTGAAATTTATTCGATTGCGCTACTCATACGCTGTTTTAATAGTTTAGAAAAAGTTTCTTGTATATTATTTTGATGTTGGTAGATTATAGCTGCCTGATATCCCACCCTTACTCAATTAAAAGGTGAAAATATCCGGATAAATAGTTTTTATTAAGACTGAATGATATACCATCATCAACGGGATATAAAACTTAAGTACCCTACTACCTTCGCTTGATCCAAACTATGCCATGTTTTTAAGAAAAAAAAAGCCGATTTAAGTTAATAAATCGGCTTTTAAGGGTGGAGAATATCGGATTCGAACCGATCACCTCTTCACTGCCAGCGAAGCGCTCTAGCCAAATGAGCTAATCCCCCAAAGTTTTAATATTCAATAATAAATAATTACACATTGAATAACAAGCTTCTTGCTTGAGCAGCAAAAATAGCAAATACTTTCTCGAATGCAAATGATAATTCAACTTTTTACTCAATCTTTAAATTTTAAGGCAAACAAAGCCATTATACAGATTACGGCAAGGGCAGATTGCATGGGATAATTGATGAAAAGAAAAAGTACAAATGTGGCAACCAGTAACATGATAAGAAACATAATGGCCTTAAAAGCACTGTCCATATAACACATAGCTACAAAAGCCAAAAGGTAAAAAGGAATAATAACGGCAAGGATAAACATTGCCAAAAATAAATTCCCGATGTTAACTGAATATTAAATGTCGTTTTAGATTTCTTTCCTTAAATATTTATACTAAACATTTGCTTTAACCGCTGTATTGTTTAACAGCGCCTGATAGCGATCTACAAATTGGGCAACGTTAAAACCATCCATCAAAGCATGATTTACATGGATAGAAACCGACATTATTTTTCTTCCGTTTTCATCTCTTACCTTACCAAAAGATATTTTTGGGCAACTATCTTGATAAGCGTAGTTTCGCGCATGGGATAAAGAGGTAAAATTTAACCAGGGCAGTGCTGAATAATGGATTACATTTTCACCCGATGACGAAGGGATTAAGCCGGTGCTGGCCTGTACTTTTTCAATTTCGTTGTTGGCTGCTGTTCTAAAATCTTCAAAATCCTCATGGAAACCCATATAACCAAACCCAAAAGTTCCGTTTGGACGGTTAATGGTTGCAGCAGCATTTACAATCTCGTATTTCCAAACTTCACCATCAATAATGCGGTATTTAAAAGGCTCTACTTGATTGGCAGCCAGCAGCGATTTGTGCAGGTAAAGCAGAAAAAAGGAAGCATTTTGTTCTTTCGCTTCCTGGTAGGTAGCCGTACAATCTACATCTACAGTAACACCGAAGAAAGGCTCTTCAAAAGTGCTAAAAAATTTAAAATGATCTTTTCTGATCCAGGTATTGATATCTATTTTTTCTTTCATTCAATTAGTTTTGGTAAGACCTCAGATAGACTTTTCATCTGGTAAAAATTTGCATGCTCAATGGTATGATCAATATGCTCATGCACCCATGTAGTATGAAAAGGGATATGAACAGCGTGTCCGCCAATACTCAACACAGGTAAAACATCCGATTTTAACGAATTCCCCAACATTAAAAACGCTTCAGGCTTACAATCCAGATGTTTGATTAGTTTTCGATAATCTTTTTCCTGCTTATCACTCATAATCTCAATATGGTGAAAGTAGTGATCGAGTCCTGATTTCGTTAATTTTCTTTGCTGATCCAACAAATCCCCTTTGGTAGCCACCACCAGTTTATATTTTCCATGTAAGGCTTTCAGCACTTCTTCAACACCATCAAGCAGCTCTACCGGTTTATTAAGCATATCCTGTCCCAGTTCTATGGCCCTATTAATCACCATTGGGTCTATTTTACCAGCTGTTATCCTTAAAACAGTTTCGATCATGCTCAATACAAAACCCTTAATTCCATAACCATAAAGTGGTAAATTGGCTATTTCCGTTTGGTAAAGTTCTGCCAGGATGTTGTGGTGCGGCATAAAATCTTCTAAAAGGCCTGCAAACTGATTTTCGGCTTCCCTGAAATAGGGCTCATTTACCCAAAGGGTATCATCTGCATCAAAAGCAATTACAGTAATTTGATTTTTCATGGTTATGCTTACTTTAGCACCACAAAAGTAACGCAACAACGACCTTCAAAAAAGGACATTTGTCTCGACTACATAAATATGCTACGTACCAACCTTACTTTCTTAACCTTTATTGAACGTTTTTGCGCTGAAAATAAGGAAGCGGATATTACGCTTAAAAACTTTAAAGCAGGCTATAGATTTATAGAGCAAGGCGAAAAAATCAGCAACATCTACATCATTAAAGAAGGCATTAGCAAATGTTTTATTTCTGAAGAAAACGGTAAAGATTTTATTATCGAATTTTTAGGTAAGGGTGAAATTGTTGGTGAATTAGAAGCGCTAAAAAAGATTATCTGCCTGTGCAATGTAGCTGCAATTAGCGATGTTACGGCCTACGTTATACCGCATCATCATTTTCTTTCATTAATTAACAAAAGTAGCGAATTCACTACACTCCTACTCCAGGAATTGTCTACCAGAATTATACAAACCAGTACACGCGCAGCTTTCCAGCAATTATACACCTTAGAATATGCCATTTTGAAATTATTTAAATTACAAGCTGATGAGCACATCTTTATCTCTAAAGAAGACATGGCTGCCTATCTGGGCATCTCGGTAAGGAGCTTTAACAGAAGCTTAAAGCAGGCTATAGCCAAGGGCGATTTTGACACACCTAAATTTTAAGATACGCTGCAACTCACCAGTATGAAAAGCTGCCGAAAACTTAGGGGAACCAACGGTATTATGGTATAATTATTGCTATCAAAGTATTTTTAGATTAATTGTAGCGTTTCCCCTCTTCGGTCCGTTTAATTAATTGAAATTAAAAACCCGCCCTTTGCGAAAATAATGACACACAATAAAACCACATAAAATGAAAAAAAATTACTATCAATCCATATTAAGATTTGCAGGTTAATTGATATGCAGGAGGACAGTCTATAAATAGATTGCTCCATAGCATAATGATATCCTTAACTATCATTGAATAAAAAAGCATAGGTCGAAAAAATCTGTGCAATTACATTGATTCAGCTAATCTTAATTAAACATGAGCGCTTATATTAACATCTACACCAATTCTTTAACAGACGATCTTATTCCAACAATCTTAAAACGTTTAAATGAACATGAGAACGTTTTGGATATTAATTCTTCTTTTTCATTCAGAAATCCGAATGGAAACTTACCGATTGTTTTTAAATGGGACAAACCAAGCCTTGCAATATTTAACGAAAATAATTTAAAGTTAAATTTTAGTGTTTCTCTTAAATCATTCGATTTAAAGGAATACAAAAAAAAGCTTTTTAAAGAAAAAATCATTAAACAGAGTATCGTCCAAAAAATTCTTGGTTTATTCAAAAAGAAAAAACGAAAAGCTGCAAAACCCGTAAAGCTAAGTGCAGCGGTTGAAGCACAGTTACAAAATTACAATAAGGTATTCTCTATTAAATATCATTCTGGAGATGTATTCGAAAATCATTTTGCAACATTAATTGGCGCAATTATTACAGAACTAACCAACGGCATTTGCCATTTCACTCAAGAAAACGTGTGGCATGATGCTAAAGATGTATTGAGAGAATCGTTAGTTAACTTATACACGCTAGAAGAATTGCCTAACCACATCAATAAAAATGCGGTAGCTGTGGCAAGCTAAAATATTAGACTAATACAATTAGTCGCCATTTCGAGCGGAGCGCAGCGAAGTTGAGAAATACTCTTCCTTGCGCTCCATCCGAAAGCCATTCGATTAAGAATCAATTCTCTATCTAAACGCTTAGATAATCACTAAGCAATAAGCCGAAATGAACACGCTGGGGTACTCTCCCGAGTTTCCCTAAATGCCTGAAAAATCTTAAACATTTTTGGCTAAAATTTGTTAAATCACTCTATACAAGAAACCTGCAGCCTGCATATTTATTCAATCTGATTACAACAATTATAGACGAATAACTTGCCGGTATCAGGAAATATTTTTTTTATTATGCAGGCATAAACAACAGCTTAATAATAATTGATTTATCCAACAAAGATATTAGACCACAGATATGAATGTAGAAGATGTTTTTAAGAACAACGAAAAATGGATCGCAGAAAAACTAGCCATTGATCCCAATTACTTTACAGAGTTATCTAAAGGACAAAGTCCGGAGTTTCTGTATATCGGATGTTCAGATAGCCGTGTTACAGCCGAAGATTTAATGGGTATACAACCTGGACAGGCTTTTGTACACCGTAACGTGGCCAACCTGGTAAACAACGTAGATTTAAACGTGATGACGGTTTTAAACTACGCAGTAAGACATTTAAAAGTGAACCACATTGTAGTTTGCGGTCACTACAACTGCGGAGGTGTAAAAGCAGCCATGCAACCTGCTGATATGGGCATACTCAATCCATGGTTAAGAAATATTCGCGATGTTTACCGCATCCATAGAGATGAGCTAAATGCCATTGAGGATGAAGGCGCTCGTTACAACAGACTGGTAGAACTGAATGTTCAGGAACAATGCGTTAACCTGCTAAAGACTGCAGCGGTACAGGAAGCCATTACCGAACGCGGAATAACGGTTCACGGCTGGGTTTTCGATATCCATACGGGTAAATTAATCGATCTTAAAATCGATTTCGAAAACATTTTGAAGGACATTAAAGAGATTTATAATTTGTATTAACCTAGTTAGATTATTAATATTACCTATCGGTAGCTTATATTGACTTTTTGATTAATCGACCGTCACCCTGAATTCATTTCAGGGTCTTCCCTGCTAAAAAGATGCTGACCACGAAGTAGCTACAACGCCATTGAAAATATTATTTCTACTTGTAAAACAAGTTCAGCATGACGAATCGGTAAGGGATTGAGCGCTTATAAGACAGTATTTTAACTAAATAATTATCGAGTTCAGGTTATTAAGTCCGCGGTCATGAGTCGCAAGTCCTCAGCTCAAAATTGCATAAAAAAACCTCGCAGGTTTTCAAAATCTGCGAGGTTTAAATACTTCTGAACATCGACTCTGGACTAAAGACTGCAGACTAAGGACTAAACTACCGTCCCATCCAACCTCCATCAACAGTCAAAATCGTTCCATGAACATAATCGCTTGCTGCTGAGGCCAGAAACAGCGTTGGTCCTTTAAAATCTTCAGGTGTTCCCCATCTTCCGGCAGGTATACGGGATAATATAGAAGTGCTCCTATCCTGATCCTCGCGTAAAGCAGAAGTATTATCAGTTGCAATATATCCAGGTGCAATTGCATTCACATTTACCCCTTTTGATGCCCACTCGTTTGCAAAAGCCTTGGTTAAAGATGCAATTGCACCTTTACTTGCCGCATAACCCGGTACGGTAATCCCACCCTGGAACGACAGTAAGGATGCGGTAAAAATTACTTTCCCACTTCCTCTGGCGATCATCTCCCTGCCAATTTCGCGGGTTAAAATAAACGGTGCCGATTGGTTTACGGCAATTACTTCATCCCAATATTCATCAGAATGTTCAGCAATTGGCTGTCGTAAAATCGTTCCGGCATTATTCACTAAAATATCAATCACAGGATGATCTGCTTTTACCTGAGCAGCAAAAGCCAGGGTATTTTCGCGTTTACCAAAATCGCACTGGTAAGCATAAAATTTTCTGCCCAGCGCTAAAATTTCTTTCTCAACAGCACTGCCTTGAAGTTCAAGACTTGCCGAAACACCGATAATATCGGCACCTGCTTCGGCCAAAGCCAACGCCATAGCTTTCCCTATTCCTCTTTTGCAGCCGGTTACTAATGCAGTTTTACCTGCTAAATTAAATATGTTCGACATGATGTATTCTTAAATTATTTTAGTTCGGTAATGGCACAGTGATCCATATCGCCATAATCAAGATTTTCGCCCGCCATACCCCAAATAAAAGTATAGTTGCTGGTACCTGCTCCGGAATGGATAGACCAGTTTGGCGAAATTACCGCCTGATCGCCCTGCATCCAGATGTGGCGGGTTTCTTGTGGCTGACCCATAAAGTGGCAAACACTCTGTCCTTTTGGAACTTCGAAATAAAAATAGGCTTCCATCCTTCTGTCGTGCGTATGTGCTGGCATGGTATTCCACACACTGCCCGATTTTAACTCAGTCATCCCCATTTGTAACTGGCAGGTTGGCAAAACACTGTTCACTAACAACTTATTGATTATTCTGTGATTCGCTGTTTCAGGCGTACCCAACTCTACAATCTCCGCTTCAGCTTTGCTCACCTTTTTAGTAGGGTAAGTATGATGTGCAGGGGCAGAATTGATGTATAATTTAGCGGCTTCGCCTGGTGTGGCAGATTCAAAAAACACTTCTTTTGTACCTTTACCAATGTATAAAGCTTCTTTATAATCCAGTTCGTATTTTTCGCCATCAGCAATAACAATAGCTTTTCCGCCAACATTGATGATTCCCAATTCCCTGCGTTCCAAAAAGTAGGTCGCTTTTAAATCATCAGGGTTTGGCAATGCTATTTTCTGATCAACAGGCATTGCACCACCAACAATATACCTGTCAAAATGAGATAAGGTTAGGTTTACCTGGTTGGCCTCAAATACGTTTTCAATTAAGAAATTTTCCCGCAAAGCAGCGGTATCCATTTGTTTAACTTCTTTGGGGCTTTGGGCGTAACGGCTTTCGAATTTATTCATTGGTTAAAAATTGAGTTTTGAGATCAGGAACTGAGATCAGATCCTATGGCAAATATATTTATACGATATTTATTATTGGTATGAATACTCAACTTTATAATCCTTTTTTGTGGTTTGTTCGCTCCAGGCTTTTAAACCGGTCAATGGTGTGGGTGCATCTATTCAGAATTTATTATCGATGGGCAGTCCTAAGTTTAAAAGGCGAAACGAACTACTAACAGATTGAGAAGGCAGAAAAAAGTTTATATTTTACCTTCTTTAATATGCACGTTCAATAACTAAAGCAAGTTTTTTAAATTTATTTGGAGCGCAAATTCAGTACAATTATTCAGGTTTCGTTCCGCTTTCCGTTTTACTTCACCCGATGAAATATCGGGTTCGTGTCCGCTACTATCGGGTCTGGGTGGCAAGGAGGGTACAACTATCAAGGCCTCGCCGCCTATACAGGTTTAATAAGAACCGGTACCGGCGTTTATCATTTGGGAATAGTTTTGGGATTTTGCTAACTGACTTTAATAAAGCACGGATTTTAACTAAGGACGCTGTCAATCCCAAGAGCCAGGGAAATCAAAAAAACAGTTGCAGTTCAGGTAAATTAGCACTAACAAACCTGAAACGCAGTGGTTTTGTGTTCATTAACGATAATCTGAATTTTAAAAGAATATTGAACACAAAACAAAGTGACGCTGTTTTTTTGATGCGCAAAGGATTGTGCAAAAGGCTCATTGCTGGATTGACGAAGCGCTTTGGGTACTTTGGCGCTCCAAAGTACCATGCCTCCGCGGCATAGAGCGGAAGAAAAATATTATGATTAATTGTGTCCACACGGTAGTATAAAATATCGGGATAACGCGAATAACGGGACTGCTCTTGCCGAAGAAATACCGAACCCTAAATTTCCAATAATATAGATGAATGCTTTTAATATGCGGTTTTAACACTTAACCCGCATCTATCGTGCTCCGCTGTTGATCGAAATGATTATTCATCATGCGCTGATAAACCTGTTCCGCAAGCACATACAATAAATCAGCCTTCTCAAACAGGTGTACTACATCCGGCTCACTGATCGTGTAATTGTTTTCGTAACGAACGGCCAGGTAAGCTTCATCAAGCAAATGCAACAACCCCACTTCTTCCTCGTTATCATTAAACAGCTCGGAAAGCGGTTTTACATAAGGTTTAATATACAATTGATGAACTTTAATGCGGTGTGTTTTTTTACCTTTTCCCATTACCAGAGTTTCGATGGCCCCGTACATCAGATCGAAAACCTGATGCAACATAAAAGTGCAGTATGCTAAATTTTGCTGTTTAAAATAGAATGTTGCACCCGATAAAAATTTATTGGCCTTATCAATCCCATGCTGGTAAGTGGTGCTAACCTGATCTGCAATAAGATGAGTTTCGCCCCCGTTTAGAAAATTTCCGGAGATACTGAATAAACAATTTTGAGCGGTGGTGGCATAGTAAAAAAACAAACTTCCCTGCAGTAATGCCTGCTCCACTTCGTGTACATGGAAAACCCGGTAACTAAATTCCATCTGCCCGTTAAATACAATATTTAATACCGGCGTTAATTCGTTTAAAATACGTACATGTTTAAAAGAAACCATAATCAGCATTTCTGGTGCTGCCTTACCTGCCAAAAAGTTGTGATGGAGATAAATATACTGAACAGGTACCGCAGCCATAATGTCTTTTAACAAACGCAAGGTTCTTTCATCCTTTAACGCAGCATGTTCTGGATTAAAAAATTTATTCCGCATAATAGTACCTTTCTTCAATTTCATCCAATGGAGGATTGGTAATTATCACAAAAAAAGCTTCCATAATCATGAGCATGGCCTCATACTGTTCAAACAAAAATTCCTTATCCAGTAGTTTAATGCTGCTTTTGGTGCTGAAGGCTGCATAAAACCACTCTAAAAGCCCTAAACGCAGCCGCTTAATTTTTTCGGGAATAAAGAACGACGTTATAAACAGATAAGGATTTTCGATATGCACTGCACTAAGCGTATTTACCTCGCACATGTTTTTTTGATAGGTATCGCTGTTTTTTGATTGGTCTGTAGCAGCAAGTAAGTTTTTGGGCGGTGTACCCTGATAAGTTAAATTTTTAGCCGTAATCAAAAAACCGGCATTAAGCAGTTTGATAAACTGATTATAGAGGAAAAAATAATCAGCTACGTCGCTCAAACACTTTTCTTCAGCCAAGGCAGCCCGATACCAATTTTTTAAATAGGCTTTGTGCCCGCTAAGGTTATCGAGGCTAAAGAAAAATTCTATTGCCTTAAATGGATCATCAAATAATTCCTGTTCGAAAGCCAAAGGCGATGTACTTTCGAATATGGCCATATGGTAATAGCGATCTATACTCTTAAAACTATTTCTGGTAATGATCCTTTCGTGTATGAGCCAACAAGCTTCCAGCATTTTTTTGGTGTTCTCATAAAACGGAAAAATATACTGGTCCCAATCCAGATCGAGGTTGTTTTCTAATGCGGCCAACAACCATTCTTTATACATCACCTTATAGGTATCTGATTGGAAGAACAAGAAAATATCAAGAAAGGTAAGTTTTGGATTTTTCACTTCTCCGCTGCTTAACAGTTTCGGACAATAATCAAGCAGTACCATCTCGCGTTCTACACCACATTCATCAGCCGAAATCGCCTCTATAAATGCAGTATCAGCTTCAATATGGTTAAAAACTAAATCCGAATAATCGAAAAGCGGAACCAGTTTTTCGTAAAACACCAACAGCTGCGCGGGGTGCTTTTGAGGTGAAAAATCGAATTCGTTATGGGGCGGATTTAACCAGTTTTTTAGAAAGTTCAAATGGTAATTTACACCATTTGTAGAAAAAAAACTTTCGATCGCATCTATTAATGCCATCGTTTCTTTTTTAAAATTCAGGTTTTCTTTCATAGCGTATATTTTTTTAAATGATTATATTAGCTAACGAATTTAGCAAAAAATATAGTTAAACTATAATTAATTCATAAAACTTATTAACATATCTTATGAATGAGAATCATCGCTTAAAAAAGTTAATGGAGTTACTGCATTTTAAGACTCAAAAGGATTTTGCTATTGCATTGAATATTCAACAGGGCTCTTTATCAGATATTTTAAGAGAAAGGGTCAATGTATCTAATGCGATCAAAGATCGGCTAGAAATGAAATTCGACGTTAATTTAACCTGGCTGGAGGATGGAATTGGCGAACCTTTTTTCAAAAAAAAGCCAGCCGTTGGCGAAAGCAGGGAAGGCGTACCTTATTTCGACATGAGCCTATCGGATGCGAAAGAGCACATGGTAGAAGAACAACGGGCAGAATACCTGGTAAATTATCTACCCTTTAACGATTGCACAGCCTATTTACCGGTTTATGGCGATAGCATGCACCCTCAATATGCCGCAGGCGAAATTATAGCGATAAAAGAAATTACCAATTACGAAATCCTGCAATGGGGAGAAGCTTATGTGGTGATGACCGATGAAGATAGTAACAGCCTGCGTACCATAAAACTCATCTTTCAGCATAATGATGATACCAAACTCATCCTCCGCTCTTCAAATCCAAATTTTAAAGGCGATACCGTAATCAGTAAAAAGAATATCCAGGCCCTTTACATCATTAAAGGAAAAATTACGAGGAATGTTATATAATGGTGTGGGTTAACTGGTTAATTGGTTAATTGTATCAGCAAAATGCCATATAATTTACTGAAATAATATAAAAGGTTCCGCTGATCCGCAGATTTAAAAATGCTGTATTGGAGTCTGTTTATAAATTGACAGAATCCATCCCTAAAAAAGTCGTCATTGCGAGGAGGAACGACGAAGCAATCTTTCACGCTAATGATCCTTTCTGTAAAGATTGCTTCGTCGGCTGAAAAAGCCTTCTCGCAAAGACGAATATATTTTGTCTAGATTTCTAATCCGAGCCATTGTACTGTGAGTTTATCCACAACTAAAATCATAACAAAAAAGCGGTCCGATCAATGATCAGGCCGCTTTTCTTAATATATTACAGTTCGTTTAGTAACCCGGATTCTGATACATTTTAACCGGATCTAATTTCACCTCATCAAAAGGAATAGGATAATACCTGTCTTTTGTGGTTACATTGGCCAGTTTTGCAATACCGAAGGCAGATTGCGGTTTAGCTTTTAAGTAAGTAACCAACTCTGCAGCAGTAAAATTCCTGATCAGATCGAACCATCTTTGGTGCTCGAAAGCAAACTCTACTCTGCGCTCATGCAAAATAGCCAGTTTTAAAGTCGGGAATTTAGCCGCGTAAGTAGCGTCGGTTTTGGCAACCGCATAAACAGGCATACCTGCTCTTGTTCTTACCATATCCAGATATTGAATAGCTACGGCATCATTGCCCTGCAACATATTAACTTCAGCAAGCATTAAAATTACATCGGCATAGCGCATTAAAATCCAGTCGTTGCCACCATAGCCTGCATTGGTTGCCAATTGGCTCGCATCGCGAAATTTAGTAATAAACCAATCTTTTACGGTCTGATCATTGGCAAATTTAACCGAAAAATCCTTTCTCAAATCGCTTGCTTCATACTCATTGATCAAATCAAGCTTTACATTACCACCAATCCCCGTAGAAGGTTTAAGCGAATTGATGGTTTCGCCTTTGGCCTGGTTGTTTGCTGCAATGCTCGAGCTAAAACTGATATCGCCCTGCTTATTTGAAATCTGGAAAATCAGTTCTTTACAGGTTGTTTTTTTCGCCACGTCAAAAACATCTGTATATGGAATTTCAGAAAGATTTCCGAAAGCTTTCATGTTATAAGCCGCCATTAGGTAGGTATTCGCATTACTTAGGTTTTCGGCTTTATTTGCTGAAAGTGTTGTAGCCATGGTTAAATAAACTTTACCCAGATACGCATTTATTGCCGCTTTCGAAGTTCTTCCTACATTCGCTCCTGTTTGGAAATTCGGTAACGTGCTGTTAAGAGCATCTTTTAAATCGGTTACAATCTGGTTGTATACATCGGCTTCTGGTACGCGAAAAGTATTCTCCCTAACCTCTTCGGGCGTGCTAAGCTGTTTGGTTACCACTGGTACCGGCCCCCATTTCCGAACCAGTTCGAAGTACATTATCGCCCTGATAAATTTAGCCTCTGCTTTATAATTTTCTTTGGTAGCCGTATTAGCAAAAGAAACTTTCTCAATGTTTGTTAATAAAATATTAGTTCTACCAATGGACTCATAAAGTCCTAACCAATGACTCTTTAAGTAAGAGTTGCTCGGCAGGAGCGAAAAATCATTAAACTGGAAAGGCTCACCCGCATTACTCTGGTTATCATTTCTTCCCGCATCGTCCGAACGTTCATCGGTAAACAACCCGCTGTTTTCGCCCAGGGTATTGCTACTTCTAAGCGATTGGTAAACACCATTAACCGCCAGTAATACATCATTTTCTGTTTTGAAATAATTCTCTACCGCAATGGCATTGGGGTTACTTTGATTTAGAAAATCTTTTTTACAGGCACCCAAACTTAAAATGGTGCTTAGGGCCAATAGTTTATAAATATGTTTTTTCATTTTTTTAGTTCTAAAAAGTCAATTTGATACCAAGGTTATAGGTTCTTGCCAATGGGTAGTTACCATAATCAACACCAGGAGCAAGGTTATTACCTGCGCTGTAATCTACCTCAGGGTTATAACCTTTATAATCGGTAATGGTAAAGGCATTATCTACACTCGCATAAACACGGATATTACTTACTTTAAGCGTATTGGCCAGTTGCTTTGGAAAACTATAACCTAAAGTAATGTTGGTACACCTGAAGTAAGAGCCATCCTGAATATAAAATGACGATAAACGGGTACTGTTACTTTGTGTACCTGCACGAGACGCTCGGTAGTTTAAACCACTGCCAGGATTGGCTTCGTTTCTGTAACGGTTGGCCACCTCCGCATATTGGTTACCGGAACCTTCAAAGTTATACAGGTAATAATCCTGTCCATCTAAAACCTGGTTACCATACGATCCGTTAAAAGATGCCCTTAAATCAAACGTTTTGTAAGAAGTATTTAAGGCAAAACCATAGGTGAATTTCGCGTATGGGGTACCGATTACGGTTTTATCTGCATCGTTAACAATACCATCTCCATTAGTATCCTGGAAATACAAATCTCCAATTTTTGCCGGGTTGGTAGAAGAAGCAGACGGTGCAACCTTACCTAAATTATCGGCCGTAATCCGGCCCAAAACCTTAAATCCATAAAACATACCAATTGGCTGGCCCTCTTGTGTAACATGTGTAATGTACGAACGCTCTGCACCAGCCGTAAATATGGTACTGTTACCGCCAAGGTTTAAAACCTTATTTCGATTTGCCGCGATGTTTCCGCTTAAGCCCAAAGTAAAGTCTCCATTTTGGATAATTTTGCCATCAACCTGCAAATCGAAACCCTTATTACGCACCTTACTATCAGTAAGATTAGTTAAAATTGTTGAACTGCCAGCAATTGCCGAAAGCGGTTTGTTAAACAATAAGTTGAAAGAGTAACTTAAGTAGTAATTCGCCATAATCGATACACGATTTTTGAACAGGCTGATATCCGTACCGAAGTTAAACTGTGAAGTGGACTCCCATCCTAAACTTCTATCCTGAATACTACTTGGCCAAATGGCGGTAGAAATAGCACTACCGAAAACCGCGCCACCTGGTGCGTTTAGCTCTTGCTGCGTGCGGTAATCTGGTATATTGTTGTTCCCGCTTAAGCCCCAGCTGGCCCTTAGTTTAACTCTCGATTGTTCGCCCAAAAAGTTATTGTAAAAGCTTTCGTCAGATAAATTCCAGCCCGCAGCTATTGAAGGGAAGTTACCATACTTGTTTAACGGACCAAACCTTGATGAACCATCGCGACGAAACGAACCGGTTAGAAAGTATTTTCCGGCATAATTATAACTGAAACGGCCAAAGTAAGAAAGTAAAGTCGTTACTGTTTTACCAGTTCTGTTACGGTCTAGTGTAAAAAAACCTGCATCCGCCCCTTTATCCGTAATTTCCCCAATATAATCGTTCTGGAATCCGCTTGCCGCTACCCTGATCTGATCGCTTGATGTTTTCTGAGCAGAATAACCGCCTAAAATATCTATACTATGTTTACCGAACGTTTTACTGTAATTTAAAGTAAACTCTGCCAATTGATCTACCTGACTAAG
Source organism: Pedobacter terrae (assembly GCF_900100705.1). Classification (GTDB taxonomy): domain Bacteria; phylum Bacteroidota; class Bacteroidia; order Sphingobacteriales; family Sphingobacteriaceae; genus Pedobacter; species Pedobacter terrae. The sequence goes on along the minus strand of NZ_FNCH01000023.1, from coordinate 36,899 downwards.
CGTTTGTGCGATGGCATTTGCAGCCCTGATCGATTCGGGCGAGTAAGGTGGGGTATTACCACTACTTAGGCTGGTAGGCAAATAATAATCGTATTTTTCGTTGTATGTTTGTGTCCCTAAGTTAGCCTTAAAATTAAGCCCCTCTAAAATTTTGTAAGTAGCATTAGCATTATAATTACTCCTATTGCTCTTTCTGGTAATTTTCAACTGTTCTACTGTAGCTAAAGGATTTTCAGGGTTCTGAATCCCATATTGAGAGGATAAAGCACCCATGCCAAACTGGATTGGATTTCCATTGGCATCTCTTGCCGGCAGATAAGGCAAATAAATTAATGCCGACATCATCGGACTTAAATTATAACGTCCTTCCTGTACCTCACGGTTATCGTTCTGCGTATACGAAATGTTCGCGCCTACACGTAAACGTTCACTCACTTTGCCATCAATATTTGCCCTGAAGTTGGTTACTTTTTGGTTGGTGTTGGTTACAATACCATTGTTGTTCTGGTAACCACCGCTTAAAAAGTATTTTACATCTTTGGTACCGCCAGAAAAGGAAAGGTTATGGCGCTGGAAAGCGGCATTGCGATACAGTTCGTCCTGCCAATCGGTATTATAAGTTGCCGGTATAGCCTGTTGTGTGCTGAAATTATAAAGATCAGCCGGAATGCTTACACTACTTCCATTACCTACATTGGCAATACGGGTAGCATTGTTATCACTAAACATGGCATCATTCCAGGTTTTTCCTGCATTTACCCATAAATCTTTATAAGCATTATTCCTACCATCAATTAACAACTGGATAAACTGGTTGGCATCTAAAAGTTTTACTTTTTTAGCCAACTGAGAAATACCACCCTGAACATCGTATTCAAACTTTCCTTTTCCATCAGTACCTCTTTTGGTGGTAATTAACACCACTCCGCCTGATGCTCTTGAACCATAAATGGCAGCAGAAGCCGCATCTTTTAAAATGTCGATGGTTTCGATATCCTCCGGATTGATCGATACGTTATTTCCTGCCGGATAACCGTCAATTACATATAAGGGATCTGAACTGGCATTAATGGAACCAATGCCCCTTACCCTTATTTTGGTACCGGAATATGGCGCACCGCTGGTTTGCGATACCTGCACACCTGCCACTTTACCAACCAAAGCCTGGCCAACAGTTGGAGAAGTTAAATTCATTTCGCTGGCTTTAACGCTGCTGATGGCACCTGTTACATCCGATTTTCTGATTTTCTGGTAACCGATAGCCACCACTTCATTTAAAGTATTGCTGCTTTCTTTTAAAACAACATTAATATTTTGACGGCCATTAACCACAACTTCCTGATTATCGTAACCGATATATGAAAATACAAGGATTGCACCTTCTTCAACAGTTATAGAATATTTACCATTAGCATCTGTAACGGTTGTTTTTTTGGTCTTTTTTTCAAATACACTTACACCTGGTAAAGGTTGGTTGTTTTGGTCGGTAACCGTTCCACTTACCGTAGCAAATGTTTTACGGTATGATCCTGAGGCAAGCATACCGTGGTTTATTGCTATTGCTTCTGAATTACACATGGCCAGTAAGCCTAAAGGCAAAAGCAATTTCCTACAGGTATTTTTTATACCTGCGGTTAAAAAAAATGATGTCATCTTTTTGTTCTTAGTAATGGTTTTGAAATATAATTGGGTTTTGTGTTTTTAAGTAGAAGCGTAGATTTCACATTTACATAGGCTTATCCTTTTATCGTTAACAGGTTAATTTGCGGAGCGTTCTACAGCGGCAAAAGTATAAGTGTATCTTTAACACTATGTATCCCGTATGTTAACTCTATATACCGATTTTCAGCAGGCACTTTAAATTAATATTAAGAAGATGCAGTCAATAACTAAATCGATTTAATAAATTCAAAATGTAACAACTTCTTAATGTTTCATTAATGGCAGGCCTTTAATTTTGCTTCCAAAACTTTTTCGATGAAATCCCTCTATCCTTTCCTTTTGCTCTGCCTTTTTTGTAAAGGCATATCTGCACAGGATCTACCTCGTCAATCTTATCCGTTAATTAAAACCAGAAACGAAGTACAATACAAAAATTATTACCTGCTAACCTTATTTCAGCAACTGCCCGAACTGCGAAAAATGCTTGCGGCTGATACCGCATTACAATATATACTAAAATCGAAAACAGTGCAGGTAAATGAGGCCTTAAAAAATTGCAAGGCCGAAATCCCTTGTTATGCTAAGGCGTTAAAATTTTCTACTGCAGAAATTGAACAGATCAGTAACCGGTTGGCAACTATTTACGCTGAAAATAATGAACTGGGCAAATTGGTGACGAATCACTTAATTCCATCTGGCTGCTATGCCCTATACAGTAATGGATCGCATAAAAACGTCTTAATCAAAGCCTGGGAGCAGGATGCCAATGCCATCAATTACACCATTGGGGTATATGTGGAGGGGAACAAACCCAATTATCCTAAAATAGATTCAATCAGCTTTAGTTTAAGGGATAAAGAATATGCAGAGCTAACCACTGCCAATGCCTGGCTAGCCCTACAGGTCAATAATAAACTGTTTTTTGAACCCGCTATGCAATTTGCGCTTCAGGCATTAGAATTAAACGAACGCAATGATGCCGCCGATTACGAACCAATGGTTAAAGGCGTAAACCTGGCTGCCGTTAACCAGATCAAAAAAACAGATTGGAAGAAATATCCTTACAGCGTAATCCTGGTTCCAGGCGCTGGTCCGGAAGAAAAAGAAGTAGCCTTAAGTGCGGGCGGAATGATTCGCTGCCGTTTAGCAGCTTTGCAATACCAAAAAGGCATGGCACCATTCATCGTAGTTTCTGGCGGACGGGTACATCCCTACAAAACTAAATTCAGTGAAGCTTACGAAATGAAGAAATTTTTAACGGAAGTACTCCAGATACCAGAAAATGCCATTATTATGGAGCCGCACGCTCGTCACACCACCACCAACCTGCGTAATTGTGCCAGACTGATGTTCAGGTACGGTATGCCGATAAATAAAGCTGGAATGGTTTGTACCGTAAAATCGCAAAGTTACTACATTACCGATATCCTGCCCGAACGCTGTAAAAAGGAACTCGGCTACTATCCTTATAAAAATGGAAAACGTTTAAGTGATACCGAATCAGAATTTTACTTAAATACCGCTTCCTTACAAATCGATTTTGATGAACCTTTAGATCCTTAAGTTTATGAAAGTATTAAATCCAATTTTAGTGCTGATCGTAATGTTTTTTGTAGCCCGATACAGCAAAACAGATGGAAAAATCACAAAAACAATTACTATTGATTCCTTAGGTGCCTGCCAGGGAATTTCAAAGCAGAATAGAAAATATTTCCTTTATGGCGATAGAGAAGTTGGTGTAATGCGCGAATATAAACTTCAGAAAGACTCGCTTATTTACGAGCATAAGGAATACCAGTTTACCATTAAAGGCAAAAATATCATTAAACATCCTACGGGTATTGCCTACCAAAAGGGCTTACCAACATTTGTGGGCAACTCGGTTAAACAAAATGCAGCAGGCACACTTTGGAAAGCAGAAATTAACTGCATCAATTGGTCAGGCTTTTTAAAAAGCAGAAAATTAGATGGAAACCTGCTTAAAACTATTGAGGATGATGCCTGCATTCAGGGCACACGACCAGAATATGTAAATTACAAAGGGCATTGGTACGTGGCCACAGCCGATTATGGTAATAAAGCTAACGAAGTGCGTTTGTACAATCCCGAAGCCTTATCGAGAGCCAACAAAACCAGTGAAAAGGGTGTGCTTTTCAAAAAATTCACTTGTTCGCCATGGGTACAAAATTTACATTTTATTGCAAATAAAGGAATACTCGTTTTAATCCAAAATCAGATTGAAGGACGTAAATGGAGATTCACCTTTATTGATCTGGAGAAATCGTTAACCAAAGGACAAGAAGTTGTTTTAGATGTAGTCGATACCGATAAATCAGATGAACTGGAGGGTTTCACCTTTACCGATAAAGCCGATAAGGGGATTGCCGTTAGCTCTTCGCGCAAAAACAATGTGAGTTTTATGGCTTTCACATTTAGCGGTTAGCATCAAACAACAATACAGCAATAAATTTATCCTATCGGTTGGTGCCTCACCGACCGAAATAGCACATTTGTTAAAATCAGGAAATGAAGAGCATGTGGTTCTTGGCGGCATGCTGTCCCGCTTTGCATTCCAAGTCCTCGCTGCGCTCCGGGCTTTACATTGCAATCGGGTTTAGGAACAAAGGTTTTGCACCCTGCAACCTCAAAAATGAAAGACTGCTGTGGCCACTTAGCCCTGGCTGAAGCGATTACCCTGCAGCAACGAGGTACGAGGAGCGAAGCGTAAAAGCGGAAGACGGGAAGAAACTTTTGTTATGTACAGGCCTCGCGCTCCAAATAAGCTTGCAGCTACCTAAATTTGTCTGTTAATAAGGTTAGGGATATATGAACATGTAATTATGTAGTAAAAGATCCTTAGACTACGCTACCATTGACAGCCCAATAGAAAAATCGTCATTGCGAGGCACGAAGCAATCTTAAAGCGCTCGCTACTAGCGATAGTTGTAAGATTGGCTGCCTGCGGCAGGCAGGCTTCGGCGGCTGAAAAAGCCTTCTCGCAATGACGATACCTCTGGGAGATTTATTTCTATTATCCTATCGGTTGGTGTCTCACCGACCGAATAAACCCTTTCTTTCAACGACGAATTCTGTAGAAGGCCCATCACCTTCTTTACTTTCCTTTTACACATCTTCGCCGTATCTTTATATCATTAAAAAGAGGAAAGATATATGAATACTGAAAAAGCCATTCTTGCTGGCGGTTGCTTTTGGGGAGTAGAAGAACTGATCCGTCATTACCCAGGTGTAATTTCTACAGTTGTAGGATACACCGGTGGCGACGTTCCAAATGCCACTTACCGGAACCATGGTACCCATGCCGAAGCCATTGAAATTACCTTTGATCCAACTGTTTTAACCTACCGTAAACTATTGGAATATTTCTTTCAGATCCACGATCCGAGCACACGCAACAGACAGGGAAATGATGTAGGTACATCCTACCGATCAGCCATATTTTATAATAGCGACGAACAGAAAGAAACCGCTGAAGCATTAATTGCCGAGTTGGATGCATCTGGCAAATGGCCGGGCAAAATTGTAACCGAAGTGGTACCCGAAACAGATTTCTGGAATGCAGAAGAAGAACACCAGGATTATTTACAGAAAAACCCTTACGGTTATACCTGCCATTTTGAAAGACCCGATTGGAAGTTGAATTAATAACCAATATTAAAGCACGTTTTCATTTTTAAATAAAATGGTCTGTGAAGACACAGACCATGGCACATAAATAAAAGGGCAACTTTCTTAATCGAAAATTGCCCTTTTGTTTAAAAATCAGATCATCACTAAAGTTCTAATCATCATCATCTTTTTTCTTTTTTTCAAGGATCACAAAAGCGCTTCGTTTGGGTGCCGGCATTACTGATTGTTCACCTTTAACCGATTTCCAGATCACTTCATTTAAATCTAAATCGGGTGCAGAATCTTCTTTGGCAAAATTAAAAAGTTCAGAGCGTTTACTGCTTTCGTTAACGGCCACATTTCTGGTATCTAAGTCAATAAGCGGCTGAATTACATTGTAGGGTGTAAAATCTGGTTTAGCGGTAAAACATTCGTATAGTGGCATGGCAGCAGCATCATACTGACTCATTGGTGGCAAACCCAATATAAGTTCCATTGTTCTTAAAAACCCAGAAGTAGAATACATCGTATGAACAGGCGTATTCCGCTTAACATAGGGGCCAACCACGTATGCCGGCGAACGGTGCGCATCAACATGATCGGGGCCGTTCTGTGCATCATCTTCCAGAATAAAAACAACAGATTCCTTCCAGATTTTGCTGTGCGATAAATGCTCCAGAATGCGGCCAACAGCCAGGTCGTTATCTGCAACCGCAGCCTGTGGCGAATATTTACCTTTCTTTTGTCCGCTGGTATGATCGTTTGAAATGCGTAAAGTGCTAAACTGAGGCACCGCCCCAGCCACCAGTAAAGAATCGAAATCGTGCTGCCAGGCATCTACCCGCACCTGATCTTTAATATCCATGTCAAAACCTGGTGATGCGGCGCACATATGGCCCTGCAGCGATTTAATATTCGCTTTGCCATAATCGCCAAACTCGCCATAACTGCGGTAGCTTACGCCTGCCCGCTGACAGTAATCCCAGATAAAACCACCTTTTGGGTAAGTAACAGGACGGCCACCTTCGAAATTAGTGCTTCCACCGCGTGCACCATAGCTGGTAGGCCAGGTTTTTTCCACCACATCGGTGGCGTAAGCCGCCATACTCCAGTTATGCCCATCAGCACTTACCTCGGCATCCACATAAAAATTATCAAGCAACACATAGTTTTCTGCAAAGGCATGCTGGTTAGGCGTAATTTTTCTTCCGAATAGCGTTAAGGTAGAATCGCCGTTACCTTTTGATAGGTCACCAAGTACCTGATCGTACGTTCTGTTTTCTTTGATGATATAAAAAACATGTTTGATAGGCGATTGTTCTCCCTGTTTTCGCGGAATTGGATTTCCGGCTTCACCATCTGCAGTAAGGGTCCGCTTAGCTGTAAATGGCGTATTGGCATAAACCTGTTTGGTGTATATTTTTAATTGTTCAGGTTTTGGTGCATCTATAAAAGATAAAGTTCCTTTAAACAATCCTGCTATATATTGAAGCCGGCTATTGGCGGTACTGCCCATCTGGTAACCACTGTTATCTACCTTAGATATGGGTTGTGGTCCCTTGGGATTGGCCATAGAGGTATTGCCTTTGCCATTGGTAACTAAAATTTTATTACCCAATACCTTAACACTAGTTGGGTACCAGCCTACCGGAATAAAACCCTGACTCTGGCTTACCCCTGGTTTACTTACATCAAAGACCGCTAAACAATTATTGTCAGCATTGGCAATGTACAACGTTTTCTCATTGGTACTTAAAGCCAGGCCATTGGTGGTAGAACCTGTTAATTGTGTAGCATAAAGCGTGGTGGCAATGGTTTCGATTACCTTATTGTTTAGGGTGTTAATTACCGAAACAGTATTATCATTCGCATTGGCCACAAACAAAGTATTCCCCTTTTTATTAAGTAACAGCTCATTTGGGTGATCGCCAACAGCAATACGCTGCGAAAGGGTTTCTGATGCCAGATCAACAACAGCGATAGATTTACTGCCCCAGAGTGAAACATACAGTTTGCTTTCATCTCCAGACAAAACACAGCTATAGGCAATTGCCGGAAGCTGTATTTTTTTAAGAATCTGTTTTTCAAGAAGATTAATAATATACAAACTGCTGTCTTCTTTAGTTACCGTATATAATTTGCTGTTATTTTTATTGACTACAATTCCTGCCGGACTTATTTTCCCTTTTGGCCAAACCGGACCAAGTTTAATGGTGTCACTTTTGGCGAGTTTACCGTTCTGGATATTAAAATCTAAAATCCAGTTGTCGTTACCGCCTGAGGCGTAAAGGTGTTTTTCGTCTTTACTAAAGGCAATGCCATACCACGATTTAGTCAAAACTTTTTCATCAACAGTCTTTTCGCTTTTGGCATCAATCAATTGTAGCGACTGCGTACTTTGTCCGTTATTGGTTATCGCCAGGTACTTACCCGAAGGGCTTAACTGCATGTTTAAAGGCAGATCGCCCAATTGTAAGGAGTGGCCTGCCGGACTTAGTTTCCATCCATTAGGCAATAAAATCTGTTGCGTAGCTTCGTTTTTGCCAGGCGCCTGTGTAAATCCTTTCTTTATGAAAAGGAAACATAACAATATTAAAAAGTATATTTTTTTCATTTTCTTAAACTGAATTTGCAATATTAGCGGTGGAGATTAAAATTAACGAGTGCCCTGATGGTATACCCATTGCCAGAGGCGACAGAACCAATTTCCCTAATGGCCTCTGATGGAATCACATTACTACGGGTTGCATAAAAAACAGGTCCTCCGGAAATAGAAAAAGAGAGTTTCGAATGGCTTGGTTCCAGGTTGATTGATGGCCCAAGCATCAACTTTGCGCCACCTTCTGCCTCGTCTTTTTCCCAAAACCCTTCTAAATCTTGTCCTAAGGCTTCAAAACCTATATACAAAACGTTAGAAACGCGGTGTTGATATCCAAAACTGCTAATAAAATCAAGTTTATCTCTGGTTTTATCAAAAGCTTTTTCAAAACGAAGATTACCCGCCATTCTCCAGTTTGTCTGATCAAATGAAGCCGTAATCCGGCTGATCGCAGCACCAATACTCGACCAATCTCTACTTAAACCTAAGCCTGCACCTAACCTGAAACCGGACATGCCTTTGCCACCTACCAAATCTCTGATTACTTCAGCCTGTTGCGCAGAGGTTACGCCTCCTGAATTGGCAAAACCGATTGCTGCTGTTGCATACAAGGTGAACCTGCTTCCTAAATACCCTTTAACACCAAACTGCTGCCCTAAGCCATCATAACCGAATTGTCCATTTGTCCTTTCGCCATAACTTCCGGAATAATGGATATTCCAACGGGGGTTTTCTGCGGTTAAGGTATTCAACGAAAACAGAAAGGGCTGTGCAGCATCAGTTCCTGTTTTAATTTCTGGCTTGGTTTCGCTTATTTTTTGTGCAGCACAATTTAAAACGACACCGGCAAAAACAAGCATCAAAAATATCTTTTTCATCACTATTGTTTATTTGTTAAAATTTGGTTTCATTTAATAATGGCGATCCGCTTGCATTTACCTGGTAAGTTTGGATCTTATCATTTTCATCAACCTCTACTATCCGGTAACCTTTATAAGCGGTACCCCAGTTTCCACCTATATGTGCGTCGAAAAAATGAGGCAGTTTATCGGTATAAAAAACCGAATCAAGACTATGGTCGTGCCCATGGAATACCGCTTTTACATTTGGATAGCTATGTAGCAGCTTAATCGTATCTGTACATTCTACAAAAGGGCTTTCTGGCACCCAAAAATGGGGCGGAATGTGCAGCACCACGAAAACAGTTTTAAGACTTTTGAACTTATCTAATTCTTGTTTTAGGAAATCGTTATCAGGGCATAAATAAGTTCCTTTGGTATCAGAAGTATTGGCTAAAACAAAACCCACTCCATTCTTTTCGAAAGAGAAGTTATCCCCATAACCAAAAACCGATTGCCATATCCTGGTGTCGGCATGATCATGGTTACCTGGGATGGCATAAAAAGGAACTTTGAGTTTATCGTAATAATTCTGCTTCACTTCTGGCAACAAATCAGGACGATCATGTACCAGATCGCCATTGATGATAACAAAGTTTAACGGGCTTTTATCATGACACTCATTCAGCCACTTAACAATATTGTCGTGGTGGCGTTTATAATCTGTTCCGGGCTGACCGTAATGACCATCAGATGCAATGGCAAAACGTAGTTTGAGGACCTCAGCAGAACGAGCAGAAACAGGATGCTGTTCATCTGCAAATGAGGATAAAACCGGCGAAATACTGGCCGCAACAGCAGCTGCCAAACTATTTTTCAGAAAAAACCGTCTGTTAGGCATAAGGATAAAACACGTTTTGTATCAAAGCCCAATATTAGGGTGATCAAGCTTCCTAAACATAAATTTTATGTTATGATTAGGTTAACAAAACCTTATTTATGTATCAATTTTATAACAAACGACCGATGCAGATGCTTCGTATAACATAATATCTGCCCGATAAAACAATTTACCAATTGAAGGGATTATTCTATTATGAAACTACTTCAATCATTACTCGCCGGCTTTGCAGGTGCTGCAGCCTTGAATATATTACATGAAAGTGTTAGGCAGCTTGATCCGGATGCACCAAGGATCGACCTTTTGGGCGAACAGGCCCTGTCCAAATCGATGAAAAAATTAAACCTTGATGCACCTCGCGGCAATAATCTTTATCTGGCCACACTCGCTGGTGACATCATAAGCAATGGTTTATATTATAGTGCCATTGGTTTAGGAGATAGAAAAAACATCTATTTAAAAGGTGCTATTGCAGGCATTACCGCAGGATTAGGCGCAATTAACATTCCAGATCAGGTTGGATTAGATGATACGCCTGTTACTAAAACCAATAAAACAAAAATATTAACAGTAGCGTGGTACGTAATTGGCGGACTGGTAACTGCAGCCGTTTTTAACCGCTTAAAAAAAGCTTAGTATTAATGAGAATTCCCCGATTCATTCTTTGGCTCTTTTCTATTGCTTTTGTAGCAAACATACTTTCCTGCAAAACAGGATCGGGAAATTTATTCAGGGCCGCCAGTCCGCATGAGCAATATCAAAAAAAGCTGGTTAATGTAGGCCTGGATAAAACAGCAATGGGATCAGCATGGTTAAATGCCGCTACGATTAGTACGCAAAAAGCATTAAACATTAGTATTCCTTATAAAGAGAACGGTTATTTTGCTGCCGATCAGGTTAGGGCGACTGCTTATAAATTCAATGTAACAAAGGGTCAAAAATTAACGATTAAGCTGAACAGAAAACCATCTGTTGATGCCTTGATTTATACTGACGTTTGGCATAGCACAGATCAAACCCAAAAACTCATTGCCTCAGCCGATACCTTAAATAATCCAATCGTGTTTGATGTTGATGAAACGGGCACTTATCTGATCAGGCTCCAACCCGAACTGTTGCAGAGTGTAGCATACGAACTAGAAATTACCACTGGACCATCGCTTGCCTTCCCTGTAAAATCAAAAAACACCAACAGCATAAAAAGTTATTGGGGTGATGGCAGGGATAATAATGCTAGAAAACATGAAGGTGTAGATATTTTTGGCAATTTTAGAACGCCTGTTCTGGCGATTTCGGAAGGAACGGTAACGCGGGTAAATGAAAATAACCTGGGTGGAAAAGTAGTGTGGATGCGCCCGAAGGGTAAAAATTACACATTATATTATGCCCATTTAGATGAACAGATTGCCGTAGAAGGACAGGAAGTAAAAATTGGAGATACCTTGGGGCTTATGGGAAATACCGGCAATGCCCGCTCCACACCTACCCATTTACATTTTGGTATTTACACCGCTAATGGTGCGGTAAACCCACTACCATTTATAGATCCGGTAACCAAAATTCCAAGTGCTGTTACCGCTTCGGGCATTAACTTAAATAAAATTTCAAGGACTACAATTGCCACTAAAATGGTCTCTTCACCAGAAAGTAAAGCAAATATTTTAACTTCGCTTAACACGGGAACAATTTTACAGGCAAATGCTGCAACCGGAAATTACTACCAGGTAGAACTGCCAGATGGAAGCAAAGGTTTTATCCAAAGCAAGAGTCTCGTACAAGCTGTCGAGCCTTTAAAAAAGTTTAAAATAAATCTGCTTCAGCAAAAAGTTTATGATCAACCCGATAGTTTAGCAGCGATTAAAACAACGTTAAAAGAAGGACAAAGTGTAAATCTTTTAGGTACTTTCGGCAAGTATCAACTCATTCATGCGGATACAGAAACCGGCTGGATTATAAAATAACGATCAACTGTTTATTCCTTGGTCCGTGTCCCCAAAGATTGAAGAAAAATAGCTTTGTAATGAAATAAATGATTAAAGAGTCTAAAAAAAGGACTTATCGAAACACAGACCTTAAATTAGTCTTCGACGAACTATCATTGAGAGGTACATTAGAATGGTCGCCATTTCGACCGCAGTGGAGAAATCTTTGAACTATGTTAAAAAATTTCTCCACTGCGTTGCACTCCGGTCGAAATGACGATACTTCGATAAGATTTACCTTTCAAACTGACAACCTTATTCGACACCATAAACCAATCATATTAATTCCGTGCTTTCCGTGATTCCCTGGCAAAAAAAGAATTATGGAAAATTCAAACCAAATCGCACGTGAGAATACATGAATATTCCCTGGTCTCTGCCCTTGACAGAACAAAACAATAGCTTAATGATTTAAACGTTCATTAAAAAGACTAAAAACAAAAGGTCTGTGGAGATACAGACCTTGGATTAAACTTATAGAATAACGATCAACTGTTTTACTACCAGATAAGCGGCCAATACAAATAAAAATATCGCAATCGATTTATTGATGATCAGGCTACTTAACGCAAATTTTTCCTGGATATAAGTTGCAAAATGCGCATATACATAAAGGGCCAGAGAAGAACCTACACCCGAGCCTAAACTAAATATGACCAGTGAAAGGTAATCGGTTTGGATCCATTGGTGTAAAATTACATAATTACCAAAAAACAGCCAGAATGGAATCTGTACCGGATTTAACACCCCTAAAATTAATCCATACAAAAGGCTTCCACTGCGTTTATCCTCTTTTTTATTAGTGGTTTTCGGAACTTTTTTCCTGTTTTTCCAGGTAATGGTACCCATCACCAGAAACATCACAATCATAAAGCAATCTACCAAAGTACTTAACCTAACCTCGCTCACGGCCTCATTCGGGTTGATATCGCTCATCGCCCATCGGGCAAAGCGCATCATACCAAAAGTAAAAAACACCTCTACACACGAAAAAGATAAAATGAAATACCATACCTGCCGCATGCCTTTATTAATAGCAAGCTGCGCAACAGTAAGATTGATGTTGCCCGGAGGGATATACCCCATGGCATTGAGAATGATGCCGATGAAAAACGTTAGAAGAAGCATTGCCGAAATTATGGATTTAAATTTAAATGCGTGGCCAAATATTTCCCCGTGTAAGAATTTTCCACTTTAACCAACTCTTCAGGCACTCCTTCAAATACCACGTTACCACCCCCATCTCCACCTTCCGGACCAATATCAATAACCCAATCGGCACACTTAATCATATCCATATTATGTTCAATAACCAAAATGGTATTGCCTTGCTCAATAAGTGTATTTAATGCTTTTAAAAGCTTTTTAATATCATGAAAGTGCAAACCAGTGGTCGGCTCATCAAAAATAAATACGGTTTTGTTGGCATTGTTGCCTTTAATAAGAAATGAAGCCAGTTTGATCCGCTGTGCCTCACCACCAGATAAAGTATTGGAAGATTGACCCAAATGCACATAACCCAAGCCCACATCAACCAATGGATTTAACTTATTCAGGATCTTTTGTTCGTCTTTAAAGAAATCAACCGCCTCATCAATGGTCATATCCAAAATTTCAGAAACATTTTTCTCCTTATAGGTTACATCTAACACCTGTTGTTTAAACCGTTTGCCATTACAAGCCTCGCAAGGCAGGTAAATATCGGCCATAAACTGCATTTCGATCTTCACCTCACCCTCACCCTGACAAACATCGCAACGGCCACCTTCTACGTTAAATGAGAAAGCAGCAGGTTTCAGTCCGGCAGCTTTTGCAGCGGCTAAGCCCGAAAAAAGTGCACGGATATCATCCCAGGCTTTCACATAAGTAACCGGATTGGAGCGGCTAGAGCGGCCAATCGGGTTCTGATCAACCATTTCTACAGCACTTACCAGATCATAATTACCAAAAATACCATCGTAAGCACCTGTTTGTTCACCGGCATAGTTTCCGATGGCTTTTTGTAAAGCCGGATATAAAATCTTTTTAACCAAACTGGTCTTACCCGATCCCGAAACACCACTCACTGCAGTAAAAACCCCTAACGGGAACTTTACATCAATATGCTGAAGATTGTTCTCCCTTGCGCCTTTAATCAGGATATGATCTTTCCACTTACGGCGTTTCTCCGGAATGGCAATTTTCTCTATCCCGGAAAGATAACGGCCCGTTAAACTATTTTTATCTTTTAAAATCTCCTCGTAATTACCACTAAAAACCAGGTTACCCCCATGGGTACCTGCCTCAGGGCCAATATCGATAATGTGATCGGCAGCACGCATCATTTCTTCTTCGTGCTCCACCACTAACACCGTATTACCTACATTTCGGAGCGAAACCAGCACTTCAATCAGTTTATTGGTATCTCGCGGATGTAAACCGATACTGGGCTCATCCAATACATAAACCGATCCCACCAGGCTACTACCTAAAGATGTTGCCAGGTTAATCCTTTGCGATTCACCTCCCGATAGCGTATTCGATAAACGGTTTAAGGTAAGGTAACCTAAACCAACATTGTTTAGATAGAGAAAACGGTTATCTATCTCTGCCAGCAAACGTTTGGCAATTTTAGTGTCGTTTACACTCAACTTTAACTCGTTAAAGAAAACCAACGCTTTCGATAAGGGCATCAGCACCACATCGATAATTGATTTTTCGGCAATTTTAACGTACGATGCATCTTTGCGCAAACGCGAACCCTTACAATCAGGGCAAGTAGTTTTACCGCGATAGCGTGATAACATTACCCGATACTGGATTTTATAGGTCTGCTCCTCCAATTCCTTGAAAAAAGCATCCAAACCAGCAAAATATTTATTTCCATTCCAAAGTAATTGCTGTTCTTTTTCAGTAAGCGCACTATAGGAGCGGTGGATAGGAAAATCGAATTTTGGTGCAGCTTTTATAAAGTTTTGCAACCAAACGTTCATTTTTTCGCCACGCCAGGGGGCAATGGCATTATCATATACACTTTTACTTTTGTCTGGAATAACCAGATCTTCATCAATACCGATTACGTTTCCATAACCCTCGCAGCGTTTACAGGCGCCATAAGGGTTATTAAAAGAGAAAAAGTTTGGTGTAGGTTCTTCGAATTTTATTCCATCCAGTTCAAAACGGTCGCTAAAATGTTTCGTTGTACCCTGGGCTTCTACATAACAATCGCCTTTACCCTCAAAAAAAGCGGTCTGTGCCGAATCTGCCAGTCTGCTCAAAGTTTCTTCTTCCTGGTTGGTTACAATCCGGTCAATCAGAATCTGAACGGTTTTATCGTCGGTAAGTTCTTCATCTTTAAAATCGGCATCATCTAAAATAGTTTCTATCTTTTCTATTTTATCATTAATCAGTACGCGTAAAAATCCTTTCTGTAATAAAATCGCCAGTTCTTCTTTAATAGTACGGTTGTTATGCGGATATAAAGGACAAAAAATGGTTACCGTGGTATCTTCAGGCATTGCATTTACATAATCTACCACCGTGCTTACCGAATCCTTTCTCACTTCTTTGCCCGAAACAGGCGAAATGGTTTTCCCTATGCGCGAGAAAAGCAGTTTCAGGTAATCGTAAATTTCAGTCGAGGTACCGACGGTAGAACGTGGGTTGGAAGTAATCACCTTTTGTTCGATGGCAATTGCCGGGGCAATACCTTTAATATAGTCAACATCGGGTTTATTCATCCTGCCCATAAACTGGCGGGCATATGATGATAAACTTTCTACGTATCGGCGTTGTCCTTCTGCATATAAAGTATCAAATGCAAGCGACGATTTACCCGAACCAGACATCCCCGTTACCACCACAAGTTTGTTTTTTGGAATGGCAACATCAATGTTTTTTAGGTTGTGCACCCGGGCACCTTTTATGATAATATTTTTATGCGGATCTTTTTCGGCCTCTTTTTTGCTCATGTATGGTAACGAATATAAATATATAACCCCAGAATGTGGTTAGGGTTTTTAGAAGATACAAAAATAGGGTACTAAGACGGTTAATTTTTTTTTTAACATTATATTTTTTGTTTTTGATAAAAAAATAACTTTCTTTGGACATTAACAACCTCAAAACCAAACTAACACATTTCAAAAAGCATAGGAGATAAGCTATAGAAATTAAACATCTACAAATTAATTTTTAGCAAATAGTACGGGATTTAGTGTAGGTAAACCTATGAATTTACAATCATATAATGATCAGGACCTGGTAAAGGTATATATTGCCGGGAACGAGAATGGATTGCAGGAACTTTTAAGAAGACATAAAAGTAAAATTTATACCTCTATCTACTTATTGGTTAAAGACCAATATCTGGCGGAGGATATATTTCAGGATGCTTTTATCAAAGTGATTAACACCCTGCGATCGGGAAGATATAACGAAGAAGGTAAATTTTTACCTTGGGTAATGCGTATTGCGCATAACCTGGTTATTGATTATTTCAGAAGAGAAAAAAGAACACCCATCATCACCAGTGCTGATGGAATGGATGTATTCAATACGCTACACTTTTATGATGAAAGCGCAGAGGATAAAATGCTTCGCGATCAGACCCATAAAGATTTGAAAGCGATGATCCATTTATTGCCTGATGAGCAGAAAGAAGTACTCCTGATGCGCCATTACGCTGACTTAAGTTTCAAAGAGATAGCTGATTTAACTGATGTAAGCATTAATACCGCCTTGGGCCGTATGCGTTATGCATTAAGTAATTTGCGTAAAATGCTTAAAACAAAAGAGATGACCTACAAAGGGTAGTAAAAATGTTACAGACTTTTTTTGAGGGCTTGAAATAAAGCATCTGAACTATCGTTAAGTTTATAAAACTTATCACATTTAGTTTGCTTATGACAAAAACCTCTACATCACAAAACAATGTAAATTTACCTACACCCAACATGTTTCAGCCTAGAACTGATATAGAATCAGATGCAGAAATCGACTTATTTTATGATCAAATAAAAGGTAAGTTGGATAGACTGGCCAAAGATCCTCAAGATGAAACCATCAATAAGATTTTAGCTTACAGCAGGTCGTTATAAAATTTATACTTGTAAAAAAGGTTGTTCCACAGGGTGAGACAACCTTTTTTTTTTGCGTATGGAAGAGGTAAGATGGGTGATGGTTCATTAGCCATTGGTTCATTGGTAATTGCCAACTGCAAACTAGATGGGTCGTTAATTCATTCGTCATTGGTTCATTAGTAACTCAAACTGCCGATTCCCCTTTCAATGCGTCATCCTGAACTTGTTTCAGGATCCAGCAAACCGGATTATAATACAATCTGCTCACTGAGAACTGTACTAATGCTTAATTATAAATCGGTTAACTAAATCGCCCCGGCATCCGTCATACTATACTTATTTCAGGTCCAACATCAGTGTTTGATTTGGTTATTTGCAAATCCCAACACCAATCGTCGTCCTGAACTTGTTTCAGGATCTAATATCCGATTTAATGTAAACTGCTCAATGAAACTGCAATAACGGTCTATTCTAAATCAGTTAACAGCAAATACCCTCCCTCATCCATCTTCCATCTTCCTATAAATGGCCCAATTTTTACAATATCCTACCATAAAAAGCCATACCTTTGCATAGTGTAATTTTAACACTAAGGGCGCTATGAACAAGAACTTACTTCCACTTACTTTAGGAGGCTTAGGCATCGGAATCACGGAATTTGTAATGATGGGCTTATTGCCCGATATCGCTAAAGATCTGGTAGTAACCATTCCACAGGCCGGGCATTTAATCTCTGCCTATGCACTAGGAGTAGTCATCGGTGCACCTTTGTTAATTATAATTGCAGGGAAATATCCACCAAAAATGATATTGATCGCTTTAATGATCATGTTTACCGTTTTTAATGCTTTTTCTGCTTTTGCCCCAACCTTTAATACTTTATTTATTGCCCGGTTGCTTTCGGGTTTACCGCATGGTGCATTCTTCGGCGTAGGATCGGTTGTAGCCAGCAGAATAGCCGAAAAGGGTAAAGCCGCGCAGGCGGTATCATTGATGTTTATGGGCTTAACCATTGCCAATATTGTAGGTGTACCTTTGGGTACTTTTATCGGTCACAACTTCTCCTGGCGCATATCTTTTGCTGTAGTGGTATTTGTAGGTTTGGTAACCTTATTAAGCTTAAAATTATGGCTACCTGCGTTAGAAGCGACAAAAAATCGTGATTTAAAAGCCGAACTAAGTTTCTTTAAAAAGAGAGAGGCGTGGATCATCATTTTTATGATCTCTATCGGCACGGGTGGGTTATTTACCTGGTACAGCTATATCGCGCCATTAATGACAGATGTTGCAGGCTTTTCGCCAAATGCGGTAACTTATATATTAATGCTGGCCGGTTTGGGCATGATGTTCGGCAATTACATTGGTGGACGTCTGGCCGATAAATTCTCCCCTGCCAAGGCATCTGCAGCTTTATTGCTCACTATGGTGGTTACCTTAACCATTGTACACTTTGTATCTGCAAGTCAGCCATTAGCTTTAATGATGACTTTTATTACCGGTGCGGTTGCTTTCTCGTTAGCTGCTCCCATCCAGATGTTGATGATTCAGAGCGCCAAAGGCTCCGAAATGCTGGCCGCCTCCGCCAGTCAGGCGAGTTTTAACATTGGTAACGCCCTGGGCGCTTTCTTTGGCGGGCTTCCGTTGGTGTATGGTTTCGATTATACTTCACCAGCTTATGTTGGCGCAGCAATGGCTTTGGTGGGCGCATTATTTGCCTTCTGGCTCATCAAAAGCAATCAAGGTGCAACAGAAAAGGTTAAAGTGCCAGCTACTTCTTTTCATTAAATGCGCTTTCTTTTTGGAAAACAAAGGGCAGTGCATTTTTAGTTCTGCAGCCCTGCTGTGCACTATAGCCTCGCAGAAAAAGCTCGGGCTGCCTTTTCCATCAGGTTTATGATCAAGGGTCTGTGCCGTTAATAAAAAAAACCTGCGCGGCAACTTTTGAATAAGTGAATGACAGAATGAGAAAACCCAAACCATTCTCTCCTTCAAAACTCAATTATTTCACGCATTCAAAACGCTACCTCCCCCATTCTCTTCAACAGCTTTAAATGAGATTTTATCCCTCCGAAATAACTGGTACAATTAGGCGTTATGCCATTTTCATTTAACATTTCATATAATATCTTACTGATTTGCGGATAATACACATGGTGATAATGCGGAAATAAATGATGGGTAATATGGTTATTAAAGCCGCCTAAAATAAAGTTTGCCGTTTTACTGAAAGGATGCATATCGTTTGAACTCCTGATCTGGTTCATGAGCCAGGACGCATTAATATAACCCCGCGTATCAGTTTTAGGATATTCCGTATTCTCTACATGGTGGGTCATAAAAAAGGTAAACAACAAGAATAACGACTGACTTAGGTGCATCATTAAAAAACCAGTTAGCACCACATACCAGGGCTGGATTGCAAATATCATGGGCAAAACAAATAACCAACTGATATAGATCGATTTTTGGAACACAAACGACAGGTAATATCTCATGTTCTTTTTGGCGCCATAACCATCGTCACTAAATAGAATCACAAAATCTTTAATAAAAATCCAGAACAGCGAATACGTTGTATAAGCTAATGGTGCATACAGGTGTTGGTACGCATGAAACCAATAATGTTTGCTGCCTGGAACCACGCGGATCAATTTCGATATTTTAAGGTCTGAATCATAATCTTCTACATTTGGCGCATAATGATGAGAATTAACATGACGCAGTTTCCAAGCCTCAGCATGCGCCCCAACCAGTGTATAAATAGCTACAAAGCAAATGTGGTTGAGCCGCTTGCTTTTAAAGATGGTATTATGAGAAAAGTCGTGTGAAAAGTTAAAAGCAAAGAGTAGCGAGATAAAACCATAGATCACAAAACAACCCACAAAACCAGTCGGGTTAGTGATATGGTACAAAGCTAAATAGGTAAATAAGGTGAGCAAGAAATACACCACGAATTTAAGTACGATTATCCACATAAATGCAGATTTATCAGCGACCACTTCTTCGCTGACGCGTTTGTATATCGCTTTTAGCAACTGACTATCAGCCGCCACATGAATATGTTTATCCTTCATATCGCATCGGGATTAAGTTTTCACATCTGCCCATCATTTTCAAAAACCTGAAATGAGAGGCCAGTGATTCGCCATAAGACATTTCCATATAAGTAAGCCCGTGTTTTTTAGCCAGCGCTTTAAAAACTGGAATAATCTCAAGGTAGTGTACATGGCATACGTTAGGAAGCAGGTGATGTACCGCATGAGCATTAAAGCCGCCAAGTGTCCAGTTTAAAAACCTGCTTTCTGAATGATAATCTATTGAGGTCAGCAATTGCAGCTTCGGCCAGCTCATATTCAATTTATGATCCTGATCAGGCACCGGGTGAGCTACATAATCCGATAAATGTGCCACGCCTAATACGGCCACAAACAATAGCGAAATGATAAAATGATTTAACAAAAAAGCCAGTAAAACCGTCTGCCAGCCGAAAGGCAACAGATAGACAGGCAAAATGATCATGTAACCGACATATAAGAGTTTATATATCACCAGCTTTACAGCTTCAGTCCGGGGAATCTCCACTTTAATAGTGCGGCTTGATAAATTGAACAACATCAATGTTTCCCTGAAAAAGAACCAGTTAATGGAATAGAACAGGTAAAGAAACGGCGCATAAATAAACTGATAACGATGGAACCATAACAAAGGCTGAGATTCAGTCATCCTGAATAATGGATTATTCAGCACATCGATATCACTGCCTTCTATATTGGTATATAAATGGTGCGATTCGTTATGGTTTTTGCCCCATACATAGGCGTTGTTCCCTTGCAGGTTAAAACTCAGCGAAAATAGTATCCGGTTCCAGAATTTACTTTTTACTGCTACACCATGGGCCGCATCATGCGAAATATTAAAAGCAGTTAACAAAACTGAAAGTCCCATCAGCAGGTAAAAAGCATAAAATGCAAATACCGAATGACTGGTAATCATTAAGGCATAAAACAGGATGTCCAAACCGAAATAAAGGAAAATCTTGAAAAACATTTTTGTGTTCCCGGTTTTCTGTAGCCCCTTATCAATAAAATACTGTTCAATCTGCTCATTCAATTCTTTATAGAATTCGGAGCCTTCATCTTTTATAAATCTTAATTTGTTCATAATGATTCGTTTTAATCTTAACCAAATCTAAAACATCACACAGATCACCATAAATCTTAAAGATTACAATCGCCTCAATAATTATTGTTTAAAGGAAATAAAAGACGCATGCAAGAGTTTATAAGTTATACTTTACAGTTTGGTCCAGGGAAATAATCCATTTGATTATTAAAAAATACTATATTCAATTAAAAAATTAATCTTTATGGATAATCAGCAGGTACTATTTTTTCAAGCCATTAAAGCGGTATTGCCCGAGTACCAGAACCTGGCATTTAGTGTTGCTGAAGAGCTAGGGATAAGCACCAATGAGGCCTACAAGAAAATCAGGGGCGACAGCAACCTTACTTTCCAGCAGATCATCAAGCTTTCTGATTGCTTTGATGTCCCATTTATTTACAACCCGAAACAATCGCTATCTGTTACATTTAGCTATTTAAGTGTAAATGAAGATTTAGATATGATTGGCTATCTCCGGAATTTATTGGAAAATATAAAAGCCATTAAAAACAGTAATAAAAAACACATCACCATCACCACCGATGATATCCCGCTATTTCATTTTTTCAAGTACCCGGAACTCACCAGCTTTAAACTTTTCTTTTGGGCAAATAGTGCCAACAATCTCGAAATGCCTTTCAACTCTTCGTTTCTATCCGATGAAATTATTGAAATTTCGCAGGAGCTGCACGCTGCCTACCTGGAAATACCGAGTACCGAAATATGGTCTAAAGATACGGTAACCGGCACACTCGAACAGATTAGGTATGCATTTGAAGCCGGCCATCTTACCGATACCGAACTGGCTATAAAGATTGTAGAACAAGTAAGGTATTGCCTTACCGATATGAACATGTATGCCATTAGCAGTAAAAAAACCATCGACCCTAACCATACCTTTAACTGGTACAGTTGCGATGTACTGGGCAGCATTGCTTACCTGGTTGATTTTAAAGACCGCATGACCTGCTACAATAGATTTAATACTTTTAATTATTTAAGAACCGAAGACCAGGCCTACTGCAAACAAACCAAACAATGGATGCAGGGCCTGATTATGAAATCTGTTTCTTTCAGCGGCCAGGGAGAAAAACACCGCAATAAGTATCTGTATAATGCCTTTGCTGAATGTGATCAGTTGCTGAGGGAAATAGATCAGTCTGGGGTCGGGCGTTTGGGGCTTAGCGTGGATTAACCGGATAACTCGCCTTTGCGTCGGATTTTGGATACCTAGTCTCAGTTAACCGATTTAGACAATTAAACGATTAATCATCACACCTCTTCCATTTTCCATCTTTCCCCTATATTTGCACATGCTTAAAAAAGAACGCTACAAACTTTTTGTAGAACATTTTTCGGCCAAGCAGCCTGATGCAGAAACCGAGTTACATTACAACAACCCTTACCAGCTTTTAGTAGCTGTAATCCTTTCGGCACAATGTACCGACAAAAGGGTAAATATGGTAACTCCCGCCCTTTTTCAACGCTTTCCCAATGCTAAAGCTTTGGCCGAAGCTACTCCTGATATTGTTTTTGATTATATTAAAAGCATCAGTTATCCCAACAACAAAGCAAAACACCTGGTAGGCATGGCCAATATCCTGTTGAACGAATTTAACGATATAGTGCCTTCCGGAATTGACGAATTACAGAAAATGCCAGGTGTTGGGCGTAAAACAGCCAATGTAATTGCATCGGTAATTTACAATGCACCGGCAATGGCAGTTGATACCCACGTTTTCCGCGTGGCCAACCGTCTGGGTTTAACCAATGGCAAAACACCATTGGCAGTGGAAAAAGACCTGGTCAAAAACCTGCCTGAACACGACATCCACATTGCACACCATTGGCTTATATTGCATGGGCGTTATGTTTGTGTAGCCCGAAACCCCAAATGCGATGTTTGTGAAATTACCTACATGTGCAGGTATTTTGAACGTTTA
Organism: Pedobacter terrae; assembly: GCF_900100705.1. Classification (GTDB taxonomy): domain Bacteria; phylum Bacteroidota; class Bacteroidia; order Sphingobacteriales; family Sphingobacteriaceae; genus Pedobacter; species Pedobacter terrae. The sequence continues at coordinate 14,125 of NZ_FNCH01000023.1, read as the reverse complement.
ACCGCCCAAAATGAAAGAGATAAATTAAGGGCTTAAAAAATATTTTCACTTTACTATTGACATTAGCTAAAAAACATTTAAATTAGCTAAATATTTTAGTATTATAAATATCAACATTTGAACATATTAGCCGAGAATCAGTTATATTTACGCAATCAATGAAAAAAGAAATGAGCACTGCAAATCCAGATAAATTAAAAGCCCTACAGCTTACTTTAGATAAACTAGAGAAATCTTACGGTAAAGGTACCATCATGAAACTTGGCGATACGGCCATTGAACCAATAGATTTTATTTCTACCGGATCAATCAGTTTAGATATTGCTTTAGGTATTGGCGGTATTCCAAAAGGCCGTGTAATTGAAATCTACGGACCGGAATCTTCTGGTAAAACAACTCTGGCTACACATATTATTGCCGAAGCACAGAAAAAAGGTGGCATTGCAGCTTTTATTGATGCAGAGCACGCTTTTGATCAGTTTTATGCAAAAAAATTAGGTGTAGATACAGATAACCTGTTAATCTCTCAACCAGATAATGGTGAGCAGGCATTAGAAATTGCCGATAACTTAATCCGTTCTGGGGCTATAGATGTAATCGTAATCGACTCAGTTGCGGCATTGGTTCCTAAAAGTGAAATTGAAGGCGAAATGGGCGACAGTAAAATGGGTTTACATGCCCGTTTAATGAGTCAGGCCTTACGTAAATTAACCGGAACCATTTCTAAAACCGGATGTTGCTGTATTTTCATTAACCAGTTGCGTGATAAAATTGGTGTAATGTTTGGTAACCCTGAAACGACAACTGGTGGTAATGCTTTGAAATTTTATGCATCCGTACGTTTAGATATCCGCCGTATTTCACAAATTAAAGATTCTGATGAAGTTTCCGGTAACCGTGTTAAAGTAAAAATTGTTAAAAATAAAGTGGCTCCACCTTTCCGCATTGCAGAATTTGATGTGATGTTTGGTGAAGGTATTTCTAAAAACGGTGAGATTATCGACTTAGGTGTTGATTTTGGCATCATCAAAAAAGCAGGTTCATGGTTCTCTTACGGAGATACCAAGCTGGGCCAGGGTAGAGATGCCGTAAAACAATTGTTAAGCGACAATCCTGAACTTGCAGAAGAGCTGGAAACGAAGATTAAAGCAGAAGTAACCGGCGAGCATCTGGCAGAAAAATAAGCCTGATCAATTCAGCCTGAAGATAAAAAAAGTGTCCCGATGTTAAATCGGGACGCTTTTCTATTTTAGCATCTGGTTAATAACTAACCGAAATGCCGAAGTTTACAGAAGTACCTCTTCCTTTTGAATAAAAACCAGGCTGCATAAACCATTGTGCCCTGGCCGGAAAGTAATCCTGGTTAAATATATTGTCTACCCCTAAGGTAAGTTTCGTGTTCTTCTTCACCTGATAAATTCCCGCAAAACTGAACAGATGATAAGCTTTCACCGCACCCTCATTTCCATTATATATGCCGTTCGCATTTTTCTCAAATCTATTGCGCGAATTGATACCGGTGTAATTCAGGGTTAAATCCAGCACCTTTATCGGACTGTAGGTAACTGAAGCCGTAACTTTAGGTGCTGAAATTCGGCGACCATTAAGATACAGGTCTGCTGCATCATTAAACTTTCCATTTTTGTCAATGTCGCGCTTGCCTTCCGTATAACTATAACTTGCCGCTAAACCCAACTGATCAAACAGCTGGTAATCGGCAGCCAACTCAAAACCATAAATTTTTTCAGGGTTTCTGGCTGTATTAAACAGGCCTGTAGCAGGATCATAAACCACTTCAATCCCCAGTTTGGATGTACTGATGTAACCCGAAGCAGAAAATGTTAATCCGGCAATTTTACTCTCAAAACCAGCCTCATAATTATTAACTTTTACCGCATCGGTATTGATCTTGTCAATGCTGTTTACTTTCGCATCACGTAAAGCCAATCCTATATCCATCACAGAAAAACCCTGAGAGAAACTTACAAAAGGGCTGAACACATCAAATTGGTTATACCTTAAACCTGCATTAAACAGGTAAGTGCTGTATTTTAAATTCCCTCCTGTTACATTAAAAGATGGGGTAATGGTCGTATTGTTCGCACCTGTAGTTCTTAAAGTACGGTAATCATCAACCGCTATATTTACATTTTCGTAACGCAAACCCGTTTTGAATACAAGCTTGTTTAAAATATTAAAGTCTGCCTGTGCAAAAGGTGCAATATTGGTCATATCCATTGTAGGCACCCATACCCTACCATCAACCAATGGCTGTGCCGTTTTATCTTTCATGAAATCTGCACCATAAGCCAGGTTCATTTTCAAAAAGTCCAGGTTCAGTATTGGTGTTTCCAAAAATAAACGAGCCCCCCGTTTATCGTTTTTGGCAAGCGATTGGCCATCACCTCCGTCAAAACGGCCTAAGGAAACATAGAATACGTCTTTACGGGTTTCATAATATAGGTCTGCGTGTAAACTAGAATGCAGAAAAGTGCTATCTATTTTATACGATAGATTTAAATTGTGGTTATAGTCAACCCCGGTCGGAATCCCAAGTGGTTTTCCCAATACACCGGTTGCTTTCTGGCCTGTGGCCAGATTACCATTCACTAAAGTAAAATTACTATTCTGCAAACTGCTGTACGTATTATAGGTAAGCTGAATTCGTTGATTTTTTGCAGGCATATAACCAAATTTGGCAAAAGCATTATAGCTATCGGTTTCGCCTAAACTATAGTTGGGACCTACCACATCACCTTTTGCATCCTTATATTCACCAGTTTGATCATACATGCCGCTCACCACGTAATCAAATTTACCCAGTTTGCCATAGAACATTTGGTTAATTCTACCGCCTTCGGCGTTTTTCATCTTTACCAACGATCCGTTTAAATTGAGCTGGGTTTTACCTGCGAACCTGGCAGCTGTATCCGGAACCATGGTAATGTAATTCACCAAACCTCCAGCCGCGCCGTTACCATAAATGGCTGTAGCACCTTTTACCACTTCTATGCGTTCAAGCACCGATGGGTCTATCGACCTTAAATCTACTTCAGCATTTCTTAGTGGCGAAGATTGGGAAACACCATCTATCATCACCAGCATTGGTCGGCCCCGTAAATTCTGCCCCACATTATTCCCGGTTTGTGCCGTAGGTGCAAATCCAGGTACCTGGTTGGCCAATATTGTGCTTAAATCAGGCGTAATGGCCATCTCCTTCTCAGTTTTTTCTTATTTACAATACTCACTGAAGTGGTAATGTTTTTGATATTTTCAGGCTTCCTGGAGGTAGAGATCAATACATCATCTAAAGTATTCGGCACTGGCTCCAATACAAAGTTGATAACAGTATCGGCCTGTACAGCCACCATTTGTTGTGAAACCGTTTTATAGCCAACCGTATTTAACCGGATATTAAACGGAATGCCACTTTTGATGTAAAAGGTGTAATAACCTTTGCTATCGGCCTGAATTTTCTGGCCCGGTAAAGAAATCGTGGTGTATGGAATTTCACTTCTTTTATCCCTGATGTGTCCCTCAATCTTCACGCTTTGGCCATGCACCAAAAGAAGATTACACATCAGGATGGTAACGAGTATAATTTTTTTCATCTATCTTTAATTTTCGGCAAAGATAGAAAATAGACGCTAATAAGAATAGGTCTAAATAAGAATTAGGGAATTCCGTTTAATTCTGACTGAAAATCGCGCTAAAATCTTTGGTTACATAAACAATAACCAAAAGCGCAGCAATTACCAGTGCACCGAGGATAATTATACCCCAGCTTCCATTAAGTTTGTTTTTATCTTTTCTGATCAACCAGTATAACAGCCCGATTAAAGGTACCGCACAAACAATCCAAAATATTAACGATGCTCCATTCATATGTGTATTTAATTTAATAGTTTTTATTGGTCCGAAGTCGGGTGTCCGAAGTCGGAAGTTAAGGTGTTAATCCATTCCAAGGGGCTATCATCCACTTCAGTTTTTTGTACGCAATTTTCAGTTCACAGTTGCCGGTCTCCGGTTTTCAACCGATGTGCTTTAAGGGCTATAATCCCCTAAGGAGGCGTCATCCTGATCCGATAGCTATCGGATTTGTTTCAGGATCTTACCTAAAGAATAATCCCCCTGGGTCCTTTACATCAGCTTGCAAGCAGCTATCGTTTTAAGATTACTTCCCCAAAAAGGGATCACTAATGAATCGGTCAATACGATGGAGTCGTTAGACAATTCTTCATAAACCCATGACCAATAAACCAATGACCAATGAACTAATGACGAATGAACTAATGAACCAAAACTAAAACTCCATCCGTGCCATTGGCGAAACATCCTGCCCTACAAAATCCTGTTTCAGGTACTTTTGGTAACCTGCAATGGCAATCATGCCCGCATTATCTGTACAATATTGAAATGCCGGAATATAAATCTTCCATCCCAGTTCATCGGCAGTTTTTTGCAGTCCATTCCGTAAACCAGAGTTTGCAGAAACCCCTCCCGCAATAGCCACTTCTTTAATCCCATACTGTTTTGCCGCTTTCTTTAATTTATTGAGCAAAATCTGCACAATACTGTGTTGAACAGATGCACAAATATCAGCTAAATTTTCGGCAATAAAATCGGGATTCTCTTTCTCCTGTTTCCTGATAAAATACAGAATAGAAGTTTTAAAACCACTAAAACTAAAGTTCAGATCGGCAATTTGTGGTTCGGCAAACTTAAATGCCAAAGGGTTTCCGTTCTGCGCATGTTTATCAATTAGTGGTCCGCCAGGGTAAGGCAAAGCCAGTAATTTAGCCGTTTTATCAAAAGCTTCACCAGCAGCATCATCCAAAGTTTCGCCAATAATTTCCATATCAAAATAATCCTTTACGAGCACAATTTGTGTATGCCCGCCCGAAACGGTTAAACAAATAAAAGGAAAACCCGGCTTAGGATCATCAATAAAATGCGCCAGAATATGCGCATGCATATGATTAACAGAAATTAAAGGTATATTTAAAGCTAATGCAAAAGATTTTGCAAAAGAAACACCAACCAATAACGATCCTAAAAGGCCTGGACCACGTGTAAAAGCAACTGCATTAATGTCCTGTTTTGTAACTTTGGCATTAATTAAAGCTTGTTGCACGGCAGGCACAATATTTTGCTGATGTACCCTTGAAGCTAATTCAGGTATAACACCACCATAATTTTGATGAATTGTTTGGTTTGCAATAACATTGGCAGTAATTTTGCCGTTGTTACAAATAGCAACGGATGTATCATCGCAAGAAGACTCGATAGCAAGTATAACAGACAAATTATTAATATTTAAGCTGCAAAATTATTAAAAAACTATTTAAAATACTCCTTTGGGTAATTGCATCAATAATTTTGCTGCTTGCGCTTATTATTTTCTCCCTACAATTTAAGCCTGTACAAACCTATTTTGCGCAGCGGGCTGCCGCATACCTATCTAAAGAGCTTAATACCACTATATCAATCAAGAGTCTTTACATCAAACCGTTTAAGTCTATCGTTCTCGAAGATTTATTGGTTTTGGATTTACAAAAAGACACTTTATTGAGTACGCCACAATTTATGGTCGATATTAACCGATTATCCATTGATAAAAAGATCATCGATATCAATACCGTGCAAATTAATGATGGACAGTTTTTCCTAAAGGATTTCAAAGATAAGTCTTCTAATCTCGATTTCATCATCAACTACTTCGATTCTGGTAAACCCAAGGTAAAGAAAAAGAAAAGTAAGCCTTTTGACGTCAATCTGGGGCGCCTTATTTTAAACAAGTTTGCTTTCCGGTACATCAACTACAGTGCAAAAGATACCGCGCAGGGTAAAAGTGTAAACTTCGATAATGTAAACGTTAAACAGCTGAGCGGAATTTTTGAAGGATTGGACACCAAGAATCACCTGCTTAAAACCAATATCAAAAACCTCACTTTTAAAGAGCGTAGCGGATTTTACCTCAAAAATTTAACAGCCCAAACCACGGTAGACAGTAATGCTATCGAATTAAAAAACCTATTGCTCGAAACCAATCAGAGCCGTTTAACCAACTATTATCAAATGCGGTTTAAAAGCTTTAGGGATTTTAACCACTACATTGATAATGTGCGGATGAAGGCCATTTTTAAAGATAGCCACATCACCTCAAGGGATGTTGCGTTTTTTGCACCAGAATTGAACACCATGAAACTCGACCTGGATGTTGATGGTCAGATTACAGGCTTAGTGAATAACCTTAAAGCCAAAAAACTTTCCATAAGAACAGGAAAGGCTACGCACATTAAAGGTGATTTTATTTTAAAGGGGCTACCCAAATGGAAAGAAACCTTTATGGACCTGAATATCGAGATGGCTGGCACAAACAAAACCGATCTTGAGCAAGTACTGGCTGGCATTACCAATAGCAAAAAGCAAATAGTTCCGGTGATTATAAAGAAATTTGGCAACATTAATTTTAACGGAAGTTTTACAGGTTTCCAGAACGACTTTATTGCCTATGGCGAGTTTAAAACGAAACTGGGCCGCATCGTTTCTGACGTGAACATGAAAATCGATAAAAAAGATGTTCCATCATATACCGGAAATGTAAAAACATACGATTTCAACATCGGCGACCTGTTAGATGAAAAAAGCCTGGGCCGGATCAGTTCGTCGCTATATGTAAAAGGGCGTGGAACAGAACTGAAAGAATTAACCGAAAAAATAAACGGCGATATAGATTACATCGACTTTAATAAATACAGGTACCATAACGTAAAGATCGATGGCACCTTTGATAAAAAATATTTTGATGGCAAGCTGAGCATTAATGACCGAAATGTTAAACTGGTATTTGACGGCGGTGTTAATCTGAACCCTAAATTACCCGTATTTAATTTCAATGCAAGCATTTCTAAGGCACGTTTAAAAGCCTTAAAACTGTTAAAAGATTCGTTAATGGTAGATGCTAAATTTACCACCAATTTTTCGGGCACCAACCTGAACAACATATCAGGCAAGTTATTAATCCAGGAGATCAGGCTGCAAAACACCAAAGGCACTTACAGTGTAGATTCGGTACAATTAATGGCCAATGGCACAGGTGCTAACCGCGTACTTGATATCCGGTCAGATATTTTGGACGCTAGTATTAGAGGTGAATATGACTTAAATTCTATCGCTTCTTATTACAAGGCCATCGCCAAAACATATATCCCATCCTTAAAAGCCGACATCATTAAATACAACAAGCAGATTTTTCAGTTCAACCTGCAGGTTAAAAAATTTGAACCACTTGCGCAGATCCTGGCGCCAGGCTTAGAACTGGAAGAAGGTGCTACCCTAACGGGCGATTTCGATTCGCGCAATAATACCGCCACCCTTAATGGTTTTGTCAGGAAATTAAAATACAACGGCATTGTCGTAAACAATATCATCCTCGACGAAAATACCACGACAGAACAACTGCAACTGATTGTAACTTCAGATCGGGTGCAACTTAACGACAGTCTGTTTATTAAAGATGTAAACGTTTCCAACATCCTGCGGAACGATAGTCTGGCCTTTAACGTTAAAATGTCCAATAACGATGAGGATAATCAGCTCGATTTAAACGGGTTGGTAGAATTTACCAAAAACCAGGATACTACGGCAAGGTTAAGCGTATTGCCATCTATCTTAAAAATCAATAATGAAGAATGGCGTATCCAGGAGAAAGTACGCATTGTGCTGAACAATGGTAAAACCGAGATCAGTAATTTCGATTTAACGAACGGAAATCAGCAGGTTACCATTGATGGATTAATTTCTGAAGATCCTAAAGATTTGATTAGTGTTGGATTTAAAGATTTTAGCTTAAAAACCCTTAACCCTTTTACCAAAGGTTTTGGTGTTAAACTGGGCGGAAACGTTAACGGCAAGACTGATTTATTTGGCGTATTAAAAACACTTCGGGTAACCGACGATCTAAAGGTTGATTCGTTAAACTTTAACGATATCTATATCGGTACCTTAACAGATACCTCATCATACAGCAATGAAAGTCAAAAACTGAATGTATTTACCCGCATTGTGGCCGATAACACGGAAAACTTTAAGCTGACCGGAAATCTTGATCTCAAGGAAAAAGAAATCGACCTTGCCGTAAAAATGGACGATAGCAAACTTACTGTACTTGAGCCGTTTGTTAAACAACTGGTATCTAAACTAAAAGGAAATATCTCAGCTGATTTAACGGTAAAAGGCAAGTTAGACAAGCCGGAAATTAATGGAACCCTATCTTTAAATAAGGGGGAGCTCATGGTAAACTACCTTAAAACCACTTATGTAATTACTGATAAGGTAGAAGTAAACAACAGTGTAATTAAGCTCGAAGATTTTGTACTTAGAGACCTGGAAGGCCATGAGGCTACCGCACGCGGCAGTGTTGATTTAAACAACATTGACTACCCTGACTTAGACGTTACTGTGAATGCCAATAATTTGATGGCGTTAAACACCACCGCGAAAGACAATTCTATTTATTATGGTCGTGCATATGGTACAGGTGTATTTACGTTTAAGGGGCCTACCAATAAAATGAAGATTGATATTAAGGCGAAAACGGAAAAGGGAACTGTATTTAACCTGCCATTAAACAGTTCTGAAACCGTATCGGATAAAGATTTCATTAATTTTGTAAGCCGCGACTCTGCAGTTCTGGTTAAGAAAAAAACCAACTTTGATGGTTTAACCCTAAGTTTCAAATTAACTATTGATCCAAATACCACGGCGAACATTTATACCACCCTGGGCAATTTAAGTGGCAAGGGTAATGCCGAGCTGAGCTTAAACATTAATAGTTTTGGCGATTTTGAAATGTCTGGTGATTATATTATCGAGACCGGAAGTTTCGATTTTACAGCTCAGGAAGTAATCAATAAAAAATTCGAAATCAGACAAGGTGGAACCATCCGCTGGACGGGTAATCCTACAGCCGCGCAGATTAACTTAAAGGCTGTATATGCATTAAGGGCGAGCTTAAACGACCTTTACAAAGCAGCTAACCGCGATGCGAGTAGTAATGCCAACCAAAGGGTAAATACTGAGGTAGAGATGGGTTTAACAGGTTTACTGTTAAAACCTGATATTAAGCTGGATATCAATTTCCCTGCACAACCTTCCATTAAAGAAGAGCTGCAAACCTATTTAAGCGATCAGAATAACCTGAACCTGCAGGCTTTCAGTTTAATTATCAGAAGGAGTTTCGCACCAGGTAACGGCGGGCAGTCGATCGGGAACCAGTTGAGTTCAACGGCTACCAGTACTGCTACCGAATTGGTGTTTAATCAGTTTAATAATGTACTTTCTTCGTTAAACTTAAACTTCGTCGATCTGAACGTACGTTCATTAAGCGAGGCCAATGCATCCTTTAAATTCTTTAACGATCGTTTAATTATTAACGCGGGTATTGTTGATCGTAACAGTGTGAACGACTTTACGGTGATCGATTTCTCTAAAGATAATGTGGGCAGAGAGGTAGAGGCACTGTTTCTAATTAGAAAAGATGGAAGTTTGACGATGAAAGCGGCAAATAAACCACCTACGCAACAGAGTATATTCTTAAACAGCGGAATCAGTCCAACGGCAAACGTCACTTCTTTTGGTTTGGTATATACCCAGCAGTTTGATACGTTTAAGGAGTTTGTTCAGAAAATTTCTGGTGCTTATCGCCGGAACCTGAAAAGAAAGAGCCAGAAACCCGTTAAAACAAATAAATCTTTTAACAAAGACGCGATTATCAACCAAAGTAAAGGGAATCAGCGGAGGTAAGGCTTTTGGTTCACTGGTCATTGGTTCATTAGTCAGTGGTTCATAGTTAATTGCCTAGGTTAAAACTAATCGATTACCAAAGACTGATCAACTGGTTAAAGCCGCTTAAAACCCAATGCTGGAACACAATTCTTATCCATCAGTTCCATTCCAGTATCGTCATCCTCGCGCAGGCGGGGATCTTAATACCTATTGCATTCAATTCTTAATTACTTTATAGAAATACACTACCACAGAGATCCTGAAACAAATTAGATAGCTATCGGATCAGGATGACGAATTGCCGGGAGTGATGAGCAAGGGGCGCTAAAACAAAAAGACCAACAATCGAGTCCTGCTCAACTGTTGGTCTTGTATAAGTTTTCAATTAGCAGTTCACAGTTCACACCATTCAAACGCTGTACTGCAACAGTTAACTGCCAACTGTTAACTGTTAAATGTAAACTGCCAACTGAACTATCCTTTCATAATCGAATGGCCCATTTTATCTCTTTTAGTCGTTAAATAACGTTCGTTATGTACGTTACTTGCAATTTCGATCGGAATATTTTCTACTACTTCTAAACCATAACCAATTAAACCTGCCCTTTTGGTTGGGTTATTGGTCATTAAACGCATTTTAGTTACCCCTTCTGATCGCAGGATCTGGGCGCCTACACCATAATCGCGTTCATCACCTTTAAAACCCAGCTTAATATTGGCTTCAACGGTATCAAAACCAGCATCCTGTAAGTTATAAGAACGTAGTTTATTAATCAGTCCGATACCTCTACCCTCCTGGTTCATATAAACCACAATACCTTTACCTTCTTTCTCGATCATTTCTAATGCCTTATGCAACTGCGGACCGCAATCGCAACGGCAGGACCCAAAAATATCGCCCGTTACACAAGAACTGTGTACGCGTGCCAAAATAGGTTCGTTGGGGTCCCATTCGCCTTTAGAAATGGCTAAATGTGTAGCGTTATTATCCAATTGCGTATAAGCCGTCATTTTAAAATCGCCCCAGGTGGTAGGCAAATCAATGCTCACTTCCTGTTTAATTAAACTGTCTATCTTTAAACGGTAGGCAATTAAATCTTCAATGGATATAATTTTTAACTGGTGCTGCTCGGCAATTTTAAATAAATCCGGGAGTCTGGCCATTTCGCCATCTTCTTTTAAAATCTCTACCAATAAACCAGCAGGTCTCATACCAGCCAAACGTGCTAAATCTACGGCAGCTTCTGTATGACCTGCCCGACGGATTACCCCACCATCTTTGGCTATTAAAGGAAAAATATGTCCTGGTCTGCCCAACTCTTCAGGGTCGGTTTTAGGATTAACCAAAGCCAGCATTGTTTTGGAGCGATCGCTTGCCGAAATTCCGGTGGTACAACCATGACCAACCAAATCTACCGAAACCGTAAAATTAGTTTCGTAAGCCGCTGTATTTTTACCCACCATCAGGTTAAGGTTTAACTCCTTACAACGCTCTTCTGTTAAGGGCGCACAGATTAAACCACGACCGTAAGTGGCCATAAAATTAATGATCTCGGGCGTTGCATTTTCAGCCGCCGTTAAAAAATCACCTTCGTTTTCTCTATTCTCATCATCTACAACAATAATTACTTTACCAGCTTTTATATCTGCGATGGCCTCTTCTATTGTGTTTAATTGTGTTTGCATTTTATAAGCATTATGGGGCAATGGTGTATAAGGCGCATTAAAATGGTTTTATACTACAAACCATAACCCGTACAAATGTACAACCTTATTTGACCAATATCTGGATTAAAATATCATCTGTAAGTAAAGGAAAAACGGCCTATTTTTCTTTCTTTTTAAACAACTTCAGAATGAGTTGCTTGTAATAATCTACATCAAACAAGGCCGAATCTGCTGTAGCTTTATAGGTTAAAAAGGCAGCCAGGGGCGACAGTACAATGACCGCAATCCACATCCCGAATATAGGATTCAAATTACCTTCACGCGCTGATTTTTCGGCCACAGTGGTGATAATGTGGTACACCAGGAAGAAACAAATAGCCACCACTACCGGTAAGCCCATCCCTCCTTTTCTAATAATGGCTCCCAACGGGGCACCGATAAAAAACAACAGGATGCAGGATGCTGCCAGCGTAAATTTACGCTGATACTCTACGGTGGCAAAAATGATTTCGCCGGTTAAATCGGTTTGGCGCGGCCCCCAATTGGGTACATGCTGCATAATGTTGGCAACCGTGCTGTTGGCATTCTCCAAAGCCATTTTACGCGATCCGTTTGGAATATCCTTTAATATCACGTCATCAATCGCTTTCGGAACGGCTTTTACGCTGGTGTAACCTCTGGTGACATTAAATTGCTTAAAATTACTGTTGAGGTTGGCCACCGTACGCATTTTCAACGTATCCAATTGCTTCGTCAGTGAGTCGCGCTTTTTAACAATCCCTTTCAGGTTTAACATGGGGGTACTGTTTCCGAAAGCATTAGGGTCGGTGGTACTGCCATCAAAAGACGACATATCAAAACGGGGTGAAGTTTCTTTAAAACGATTTCGTGTAAAAATCTGCCTTGGGTTGTACATGCCGTTTTTCGCGGCCTGTTCTTCATACTGCACACCATTTTTAAGATTGAGCACTAAAAACTTACCATCGGAAGTTTTATTCATTTTGCCCTCCCTGGCCAGGATCACTTTTGGGATACCATTATTTTCACGGTGATCGTAAATCATGATATTGTGCAGCGTACCGTCTTCTTCTTTCGAATCCACACGGATGGCATAACCAGGAATGTCATTGTTAAAAACCCCTGGTTTAATCAAAAATGAAAGTTTTTTGTTTCTGATATCATACAATAGCGAACCAAATTTAAGGTTGGCTTTGGGCAGCATATAGTTGGCAAAAAAGAAAGAAGCTACCGTGAGCATCAAAATCACCACAAACAAAGGACGCATGGCCTTCTGCAACGAAATACCCGCCGATTTGATGGCCACCAGCTCGTAATTTTCGCCCAATGTACCAAAAGTCATGATGGAAGAAAGTAATACCGAAAGTGGGAGTGCCATGGAAACATTGGCGGCCGAGGCATAATACATCAGTTCCAGAATGGTATACCATTCGAAACCTTTTCCAATTAAATCATCAATCCATTTAAACAGAAAAAACATTAACAGAATAAACATCATAACAAAAAACGTTGCTATGAATGGCTTCACAAATGCTTTTATTAATAGAAGATGTATTTTTTTCACCTGACAAAGGTAAACAATACGAAGATAATATTACGCACCCAAAACGCTAATCAGGTAATCGATCTGGTTATCCCAGATTAATTTTTTCTCTGCTAAAAGCTCATCGGTCGTAAAATCGGTAATCGAGAGGGCAACATCATTGGTTAGTTCATCCTGTACAATTTCCATCTCAAAATAACATTGAGGTTCATCATCCAGCCACTTAAATTTAACCAGTTTATTTTCTTTGATGGAAACTAATTTTGCTTTTTGCTGCTCATCATCCCAGGTGAAAGTATATACCTGATCCCGAAAATTCACATCGTCCGCAAACCATTGTGATAAGCCGTTTGGCTCACTTATAAAACTATATAATATTCTTGGTGACGATCTAACTTCGTACTCTAGTGTGAATTTTTTCTTTTCTGCCATGTTAGTACACTACCAGGATAATTTCCGGACATTTTTTTAATATTCTTTTGCTAAAGAAAGGTAATTTATTCTATATCTGCAACAATATAATTTTTATTGGTTCCAGGCGATGCATTGGTTCATTTACCATTGGTTCAGTGGTCATTAGTTCATTGTCAGATTCCATTGGCTCATTGGTCATTGGTTCATTGGTCATTAGTGAGTAGTCATCGGTTCATTGGTCATTAGCCATTAGTTCATTAGTATGTGACCGTTACATCAATACACTGATATGCCTTACATCTCTTACAAGGTTAAGAAAAACGGGGGATTGTTAAAATCTGTTGAAGATCAAATAAAGACATAGTACTGGTTAATGGCTTAACCACTAAAATCTTCGCTAAAAAGCTGGCGTATAGCTTTTTTACCGTATATGGGTTGTTTTCGATTGAACTGTTATGGATTTATATGCCTTAATGGTTAAGCAAGGGACTGATTAATTGGTTAATTGGCTGTATGTCCATTCCTAAAAAAAGTTTACATAGAAAGTTTTTCAAAAGAGAAAAACAATATGATAAGAGCAAAAGCACTTAAAGGTAAGGGTGGTCGTGAATCTATCCATTCTGATAGTTTCCGAATCCAGGTTGCATTAGAATATCTGGATGGATCGTTCAGCCAATCGCAAATTGAGAAAAA
>NZ_FNCH01000009.1 GCF_900100705.1 Pedobacter terrae | reverse complement strand
CTGTTGTGGAGAGTTCACCCTGTTCAATCTCGAAAACAATCTGATGTTTAAGGGATAAGGAATAGTCCTTTTGGGTACGCTTTTGGTAACCCGAATTTATAATAATTGTCATAACGATTTATTTTTGTATCGCTATTTCAGGACTAGACATTATAAGACATAAAAAAACCTTTCAGTATTGCTGAAAGGTTTTTTATCGTTTTAAATTCTAGTACTCGTCCTCGTTAAAGAAAAAGTCTTCTTTGGTTGGGTAATCTGGCCAAATTTCCTCAATGGTTTCATAAGGTTCGCCATCATCTTCTAATGCCTGTAAGTTTTCTATTACTTCTACCGGGGCACCAGAACGGATACCATAATCAATTAATTCGTCTTTAGTTGCAGGCCATGGTGCGTCTTCCAGGTGCGATGCTAATTCTAATGTCCAATACATATCGTCAATTCAATTAAATTCCTGTTCTTAATTATTGCGCAAAGTATATTAAAATTTTTGAGCAAAACAAACTTATTTTTCCACTTTACACCCTCGGAATCCAAATGTTTTCTTCCGCATTAAAATATACGGTCAGTTTTCGTGCCAAAACGAATAGATAATCGCTTAAGCGATTCAAATAAATGGTTACACGTTCATCTACAAAGCTATTTTCTGCAAGTGCTACTGTCAAACGTTCAGCCCTTCTGCAAACGCAACGTGCAATATGGCAGTAAGAAACGACGGTGTTCCCGCCAGGTAAAACAAAATGTTTTAAAGCAGGAAGCTTTTCGTTCATCAAATCCATCTCTTTCTCCAACAAGGTGACGTCGGCTTCATGCAAATCAGGAATCTTCATTTTAGATGTATCCGGGTCTGCCGCCAATGATGCGCCAATGGTAAATAACCTATCCTGAATTTCTTTTAAAAGCTTCTGATCGTGCACGTCAATGTCCTGACACATGATTAAACCGATGTAAGAATTTAATTCATCAACAGTTCCATAGGCTTCAATACGTAAATGATATTTAGGAACGCGGGTACCACCTATTAAAGAAGTTTGGCCCTTATCGCCTGTTTTAGTGTAGATTTTCATACTGGAATGGTTAAAGGTGAAAGGTTTAAGGTTTAGGGTTTTCAAAGCCTTACGCCCTACACCTTATGCCATTAACCTCAATTGATTTTCTCCCAATCGCTGCCGGTCTCTTTC
The DNA here is from genome assembly GCF_900100705.1 of Pedobacter terrae. GTDB lineage: Bacteria > Bacteroidota > Bacteroidia > Sphingobacteriales > Sphingobacteriaceae > Pedobacter > Pedobacter terrae. The sequence goes on along the minus strand of NZ_FNCH01000009.1, from coordinate 236,214 downwards.
AATGCCTGCAAGCGAGGGGATACATTTTTTATATCTGTATTTAAATAATCATTTTCAATCAAACCATCACGCATGCGTACAATACGGTGGGCATGTTGCGCAATATCTTCCTCATGCGTAACCAGAATGATGGTATTGCCTTTACTATGAATTTCTTCTAACAAACCCATAATTTCAATTGAAGTTTTGGTATCTAAGTTACCGGTCGGCTCATCGGCTAAAATAATAGAAGGATTATTGATCAAAGCCCTGGCTACAGCTACACGTTGGCGCTGACCACCTGATAATTCATTAGGCTTATGGTCCATACGGTTGCCCAAACCTACATTTTCCAGTGCTTTGGAAGCCCTTGCGTCCCTGTCTTTTTTACTTGTTCCGGCGTAAATTAAAGGTAAAGCAACATTATCCAATGAGGTAGAGCGTGGCAATAAATTGAAAGTCTGAAAAACGAAACCGATTTCTTTATTGCGAACTTCAGCTAGTGCATCATCACTCATCTGACTCACATTTGTTCCATTTAAAATATATGTTCCGCTTGATGGTGTATCCAGGCAACCTAAAATATTCATTAGGGTTGATTTACCAGAACCAGAAGGGCCCATCAACGCTACAAATTCGCCTTTATTGATATCTAAAGAAACTGATTTTAAAGCGTGAATCACTTCAGATCCAATAACATATTTACGGCCAATTTCTTTTATAGTGATGAGTGGTTTCTCCATGTTTTTTCTTTTTTAGACAAGCGAAGCGGGTAAGATGTTACAAGGGCATTAAAAATTAAGCAAATGTCAATCTTAAAGCTGTTATATTGAATTCGATAGCTATCGAGTCATCATCATGATACCTTTTTATTTTTCAATAATTTTTGGTACCATGAAAAATTGGTCGGTGTGCTTTGCAGCATTTTTCAAACCATCAGCGGTCGTTATTTCCTGCCTAACTACATCTTCCCGCCAAACATTTACCGATTCGTTCATATAAACCAAAGGTTTTACGTTTGAAGTATCCAATTCATTTAACTTTTCCATGAACGATAAAATTTTATTCATTTCAGGAATCAAGGTATCTACCTGTTTTTCATCAATATGAATTCGGGCCAGATCGGCTATTTTATGGATGGTTTTTGCGTCTAAATTCATATCTATATCAACTTGCTTTCAATCAATCTGTAAACCTTTTCTTTCAATACATCTGCATCAACATCAGCCAAGGTTGATGTATTAATCGGTTTGTGAACGTAAATATCGCAAATTCCTGGCTTACTTCCATATTTTGCACCGTCATCCCAGTTAATTTTCCAAACATCTGTAATGCTTACGGGTACCAAAGGGATGTTTTTATCAATAGCTAAACGGAACGGGCCATTTTTAAATTCACCTAACTTTGGTGGATAATGGTTATCAATTTTACCCTCCGGGAAAATAATCAGGCTCATCCCTTTCTCCAGGTTTTCGCCAGCTTTTTTAAAAGCCTTAAAGGCAGAAATCTTACTGTCGCGGTTTACAGAAATATCGATGGTTTTAAAAAAAATACCTAATACCGGATTTTTTAGCAGCTCGTCTTTACCCATAAAGTGAAATTTGCCATGACCCATAATGCAAAAAATCATGATGTCCAGATTGGACGTGTGATTTGCACAGTAGATATAGGTTTGTTTGTGATCGAGTTTTTCTTCGTATCGATAACGAAAAAAAACACCTGAAAAAAGACTACATAAAAAGCTGTTGGCCTTTCTAAAAAAATTCAGAATACTATAATATTTTTCATTACGGGAGGTAATATAATATAAAGGATAGAAAAGCGCGAAAAAAAACAGTATCCAAAATAGAAACCATATCCGGTGTACTTGTCTTAGAAAGTTGATCATAGATATACCAAAAATAGAAAATTGTTTGAAATTCCAAACTAATTTATCAGTTGGCAATTTTTAGTTGCCAGTTATCATTTGGCAGCTTGCAGCTGCACTGCGCGCAGTTCATAAACCTTATTGCAGTGAATAGCCCGGAGTGAGGCACGAGCGAGGACTAGGAACGGAAAGAAGGACTGAAAACTCCGATGAAATATTGGCTTTCATTTCCAAATCAGAAATATATTCTTATGGTCTTGAGGTCATAACCACCAAAGGAATTGTTCGTATAGATCTCTCCACTACGCTGCGCTACGGTCGAGAGGACGATTTTAACTGTAAAATTCCTCTTGAAAGGACGACCGCTTGACTAGGAATTTTGATTTGATAATACTAGTGGCTCAAAACGGCGCCATGCTTGCAGAAACCTTTATTTAATAAACCTTATTGCAGTGAATAGCCCGCAATCCCGATTTTTCATCGGGAGAGGACTAGCAACGGAAAGAAGGACTGAAAACTTCGATGAAATACTGGCTTTTATTTCCAAATCAGAAATATATTCTTATGGTCTTGAGGTCATAACCACCAAATGAATTGTTCGTATAGATCTCTCCACTACGCTGCGCTACGGTCGAGAGGACGATTTTAACTGTAAAATTCCCCTTGAAAGGACTACCGTGGCTGAAAACGGCTCCATGCTTGCAGAAACCTTTATTTAATAAACCTTATTGCAGTGGATAGCCCGCAAGCGAGGAACGAGAGAGGACTAGCAACGGAAAGAAGGGCTGAAAACTCCGATGAAATACTGGCTTTCATTTCCAGATGAAGAGAGAAATATCACTTTGTGGTTGGTGCGACACCGACTATTGAAAAACAACGAAAGGAATACCATAAGGTTGTCGGTGCGACACCAGCCACCAGAATAAACCCTGATCAGATGATGGTTTCAAAAAATCTTCCCATTAAAATTTAAGCGATTTATGATTTGCTTGCATTTTATTTTTAATTTCGTGCCATTATGAAAGAAACAGTGGTGAGCGGTATCCGTTCAACAGGAAAATTACATTTGGGTAATTATTATGGCGCAGTTAAAAACTTCGTTCAAATGCAGAACGACTATAACTGTTACTTTTTTATCGCCGATTTACATTCTTTAACTACACACCCTACTCCAGCCGATTTGCACGGAAACATTAAACATGTTTTGGTTGAATATCTGGCCAGTGGAATAGATCCGGAGAATAGCACCATTTATATACAAAGTGATGTACCCGAAGTTGCAGAGCTATATTTATACCTCAATATGAACGCTTATATGGGTGAATTAGAGCGCAGCACTTCATTTAAAGATAAGGTACGTGCCAACCCTGATAACGTAAATGCGGGCTTATTAACCTATCCGGTATTAATGGCTGCTGATATTTTAATTCACAAGGCTACCAAAGTACCTGTTGGAAAAGATCAGGAGCAACACTTAGAAATGGCCCGTACTTTTGGAAACCGTTTCAACAGGTTATACAATACAGAATATTTTCCTGAGCCTTATGCTTTTAGCTATACGGATAAATTGGTTAAAGTACCAGGCTTAGATGGCAAAGGTAAAATGGGCAAATCAGAGGGCGAAGCCAATGCGGTTTACCTTTCAGATGACCCTGAAACTATTCGTAAAAAAGTAATGAGAGCGGTTAGTGATGGTGGTCCGACGGAAGAAAATCAACCAAAACCTGAGGCGATCCAGAATCTTTTTGATTTGATGAAGGTGGTATCGAGTGAAGATACGCATCAGCATTTTGATGAGCTGTACAATAAAATGCAGATCCGTTATGGCGATTTCAAAAAACAACTGGCAGAAGATATGATTATTGCAACCGCACCGATGCGTGAGCGCATTCAGGACATTGCAAAAGATGATGCCTATTTAAGACAAGTGGCTAAACATGGTGCTTTAAAGGCTCGTGAAAGTGCACAAAAAACGATCAGAGAGGTTCGTAGTTTAATCGGGTTTAAAAGTTTTTAATTATTTAAATAGATTTGAGCGGTGAGAAGCTAGATTTGAGATAGATTATTTATTTCAAAATCTCATACCTCATATCTCATATCTCATATCTAACAAAGATGCACATAGCAATTGTAGGAAATATAGGTGCCGGTAAAACGACCTTAACAGGCTTGTTAGCCAAGAATTATGGATGGGAAGCTTTATATGAGGCTGTGGACAATAATCCTTATCTGGAGGATTTTTATAGCGACATGAAACGCTGGAGCTTTAATCTTCAGATTTATTTCCTGAACAGCCGTTTTCAGCAAATTACTGATATTGAAGTTAATAAACGCAATGTCATTCAGGATAGAACCATTTATGAAGATGCACATATCTTTGCAGAAAACCTTCATGATATGGCGCTCATGACGACCCGCGATCATGATAATTACAGGGCTATTTTTGATAACATTACTTCTTTTATTAAACCACCAGATTTATTGGTTTACCTTCGTGCATCGGTACCTACCCTGGTGAACAATATCCAACGCCGTGGTCGTGAATATGAAGCGGGAATCCGCATCGATTACCTTTCTAAGCTGAACGAAAAATACGAAGCCTGGATTAAAGGATATAAACTCGGCAAGTTATTGATTTTGGATAAAGATAAACTAGATTTCACCAACAATCCGGAAGATTTAGGTACGGTAATCCAGTCGATCGAGGCGGAGATTAACGGTTTGTTTTAACCCCCAGCCCCTAAAGGGGAGTTGAATTCATCATAAATGGTTTAACTATTAATGCGATAAATATGCAAAAAGATTTCGGGCATGAAAATCCAGAAAATTGGAAATGGGGTACTTTTTATTTCAATAAGAAAGATTCCAGATTAATTGTTCCCAAACGTGTAAAATTGCTTGGCTGGACATTTAATTTCGCTCATCCTGTATCTTTTATCATTATTGCATTGATCTTTATATTTGTTTTTTATCAATTCTATCGCAACAATATATGATCGATAAAAATTTAAAGTCCCCACTTGGGGATTTAGCGGTTATAGGCATTATTCCTGCACGTTATGCCTCTACCCGCTTTCCGGGGAAACCATTGGTTGATATTGCCGGGAAAACGATGATTCAGCGGGTGTATGAGCAGGCTGCCAAATCAAAAAGTTTATCGAAAGTAGTGGTTGCTACCGATGATGAGCGGATTGCTGATGAAGTAAAAAGATTTGGTGGCGAATTTGCTTTCACTGCTGCTCACCACCAAAGCGGAACCGATAGATGCGCAGAGGTAATTGAAACGTTAACCGGATACGATATCGTTATTAATATCCAGGGCGATGAGCCTTTTATAGAACCTGCCCAGATCAATTTGCTGGCCAGCTGCTTTAATGAAGAAAAAGTACAATTGGCTACGTTAATCAAATCTATCCAAAGTCAGGAAAGCATTTACAACCCAAACAGCCCAAAAGTGGTGATTGATGTAAACGGACGTGCCATGTATTTTAGCCGTAGCCCGATTCCTTTTATCAGAAATGGCGAACCGGGTGTATGGGCAGAAAAGCACCAGTTTTACAAACACATCGGTATATATGGCTACCGCACTGAAGCCTTAAAAGCCATCACCAAATTACCGCCTTCTTCGCTAGAAATTGCCGAAAGCCTGGAGCAATTACGCTGGATTGAAAATGGATTTTATATCCAAACAAAAGTAACTGATTTAGAGACAGTTGCAATAGATACTCCAGAGGATTTGTTTAAGTTGAATAAGCTATTGAAAGCGGAATGAGTTTATCAATTCCGTCCTGCTGATCCGATAACTATCGGATCAGCAGGACGTATGGATTCAAACTAATTCAAGGTAAGTTCCATCTGTATATTGCAGCGTTCATATGGCGTGGGCTTACCTGCTACTTTTTGGAAACCCAGCTTATGGTAAAGATTAATCGCCGGTTTTAAAATGGTATTGCTTTCCAGGTAGATTTTAGATGCACCTAATGATTTTGCTTTTTTAATAATCGCATTTGCCAGCAGAAATCCTAAATTTTTCCCCTGCGCTTTTGGCGATACCGCCATTTTAGCTAATTCAAAATCATATTCGCCATCATTCATCTTAATGAGTGCGCAAACGCCTAAAGGCTCACCTTCGTAAAGTGCAACCAATATAAAACCTCCTTTATCTAAAATATAACCCTGAGGATCATCCAAAGCTTTGTAATCAGATTCTTCCATGGTAAAATACTTCGAAATCCACTCTACATTTAATGACCTGAATACTTCCTGGTATTTCGGAAGGTAATCCACAATTTCAACCTTTAAGCCATCTCTTTCTTTTTTCTTTTCGGTTACCCTTCTCAATAAAGTTTTTTGCTCCAGTAAAAATTCCCACTCTCCTATTGCTTCCCAAAGTTTATGCTGCGCTTGTGCCGAAATTTCTTCAATGGCAGCGTTTACATCAATAAGCTGATCTTTCAGATCTTCTGAAATTTGTATTCCTTTTTTAGAAAGGCTTACTACATTTCTACGTCCATCGGTTTTGTCTTTACTTTCTTTAACATAACCTTTTTTCAACATCTCGCTAATGATTTTACTCACTGATGGATGAGAATGACCAATGGCTTTAGCGAGCTCCGTAATTGTTTTTTCGTGATCTCTGGCCAATGCATAAAATACCGGAAACCACTTGGGTTGCATATCAATATTATACAACTTATAAATCTGCGCGGCATCCTCAGTCACTTTATCCGTTAACATCCTCAACCTGCTACCAATAGCTACTTTACCTGTTTGTTCAAAAAAATCCATAACAAAAATCAATTACGTAATCAGTTACGCAAATATAATGATTTCATTAATATCTACGATATTTTTTTGTAACCTGATGCTAATATTCGATATTATCGTTTACGCGTCAAAAAGAAAATGCGCTATTATATTTGTATGTGTGTGTGTCCATTGTTGTTTTCACAACACGATCCAGGCTTTTTGATTAAGACTAACAACCTCAATCTGGTAACCAAAGATCTAAAATAGCCGTGTTACTATAAGTTATTCTTTCAGAATTTAAAGGATATTATAAAATATGAACGTGACTAAAACATAAAATTTGTAGTTTTGAATATGAAAAATATATTGCTCTTCGTTGCTGGCTGCATGTTAGCGCTTGTTGCCTGTAATCCAAACGGGAAAAAGGAAAACAATGCCGTTGAGTTTAAAAATGTTAACCAAAGTCTGGCCAAATCATTTTCTGATTTAAAAACACTGGATACATTTAAAATAGAACTTACCGGCAGAAAACCTGAAGAAATGGTATTGAATTTCACCATCAAAAATTCAGGGGGAAAAGAGATTTACAATACCAAAATCAAGGGAACAGAATTGGTGAGCAATACCGACCCCAATGTTGACCTTTCGAAAGAAAAAGACCAGATTATTTTTTTAAAAACCATTGCCGATGATTTTTTTAGCGAGGATAATTTTCTTGAACCTGCAGTAATGCCGGAAGACAAAGCAGATAAGTATACCCCAGACAAAGCACTTTACGAAGAATTAAAAAAATCAGGTTTAAACGGCTTTAAATATCGATTGGGGAAAGAAAACAACGTTTATATTGCCTGGAGTGTAAAAGAGAAGAAAGTTAAAATTTATTATAAATGTTGCTAACGTAGCTCATGCACAATTATATATTCAAAAAGCTTTTTAATTGATGTTTAACTAAAAGATTTTTAGTAATTCAATAGCATTTATTCTTTACTTCCGTTCGGTTTCAAATTACCAGCACAAAAACAGTTTGATTCCCAAACAATATAAAACTTAAATTCCTTCCCGTTCTATTTTTAGCCAGCCAGATAACCTCAGTTCGATTATTGATATTCCCTTAAATGTCTACTCCAGACTTTTTTTGTTCACAGCCATCACCCCTGACCTTTAGCGAAGCAGAAATCTATTCCGTAAACCGAACCTCAAGCGAGCTCACCAAAGGTAATTGAGCTCAGCGTTTATCCAGCAGAAAAGATGCTGACCACGAAGTAGCTTCAGGGCAATTTAAAATATCATCTTTACTTGTAAAAATATTGCGAGTATTTTAGATAAACTAATCAAATAGTTGTATTTTCACGCACCTTAGCCAAACAACTATTTATAAACGTTTCTCTTCAGATGCTCAAAAATCTATTTGCCGTTTTCATATTTTCGGTATTATTTCTTCCTGTTTTAGCTCAAAAAGCCAGTATTAAAGGTACTGTAGTCGATACTGTAGAAAAAAAGAATCTCTCAAACAGTTCAATAGTGCTTATTAACAGCAAGGATTCCATTCTGATTAAAGATATCAGGGCAAAAGCAAATGGCGAATTTGAGCTGGCCAACTTAAAAAAAGGCAGTTATACTTTGGTTATCACCTACCCTAAAATGGCCGATTATGTCAGAGATATCAGGTTGTCAGATTCTTCAAAGTTTAATTTGGGCAGTATTGCAATGGATAGTAAAGCCACACTTTTGAATGAAGTGACAATTAAAGCGCAGAAGCAAGCCATTAGCATGAAAGGCGATACCATAACCTACCAGGCAGATAGTTTTGCAGTAAAACCACATGCCAACTTACAGGATCTGTTAAGGCGGTTACCGGGAATTGAAGTAGATAAAAACGGCGCCATCAAAGCTGGTGGTAAAGATGTAAACACCTTATTGGTAGATGGGGAGGAATTTTTCGGGGATGATCCCCTACTGGCTTCGAAATATCTAAAGGCAAATGCGGTGAACGAGATAGAAGTGTATGATAAAAAGAGTAAAAATGAAGAGCTGACGGGCATTAAGGAGGAAGACTCCAAAGAAAAGGTGATTAATGTGAAGCTAAAGGAAAATGCTAAAAATGGCTATATCAGCACCGCAGAAGCGAGCGGTGACCTGAACAAATACCGCAACGTGGGTGCTATGGCTGGAGTTTATAAGGGGAAGATGAAAGTAGCCGCTTTCGGTTTCAATAACAACATCAGTACAGAATCTAAATCCAGCAATGCCATGAGCCGCCTGAAGGGTGATGAATATGATGTGATCCAGGTTGGTGATGATGGCAGCTCCATGATGATCAGCTATGGCAACAATGAGGATGATGATTTCAGGCCTGGAGGCGGCATTCCGAATATCACTACTTATGGTGCTCATTTTTCCAATAAATGGAAGGATAATAAGGTGGGTATGAAGCTGAATTTTAAAGGTGCAGATAACAGTTCATTTAACGAAAGCACCAGCCGTAATGAATCACTGATCCCAAATGGTACGACATTTTTAAGCCAGGGTGCGGGTCGCGAGGAAAACCGCACTACCGGGCAAAGCCTGCGCGGAAGCATAGAGTTGAAGCTCGATTCGCTTTCGAACCTGAAAATTTCTTTCGGGGGGCGCCAGCAACGCAATTCGGCCAACAGTTTCAGTAACAGCGAAACGAAAAACGGACGGGGTATTATGGTGAATAGCAACAATGAAAACGGGGATTCTAACGGCCGAAGCGAAGTCTTCAACGGTAATATTGGATATGTGAAGAAATTCAGAACCAAAGGGCGGATTTTGACAATAGACCTACAGCCGGAAAACAATCGGAATAATAATGAACGGAATAGCCTGAACCAGACTAATCTCTTTGATTCTACGGGTGTAATGCTGACTCCGGATCGCCGGAATTACCTGAATGATGACCAATCCAGTAAAACATCACTTGCTTCACGGATCACTTATACCGAACCCCTGAGCAAAAGAATCTCATTACAGGCAGGCTATAGTTTTAAAACGGTTCGTTCCAGTAGTCAGAAGTATACCTATAACCAGGACCTGGACCGGCAAAAGATTGATTCGTTAAGTAACTTCTTCAAATTCAACAACTTCTCTAATGTGGGGAATGCCGTAATACAATATAAAGGCAAAAAGTTTACGTTAAGGGGCGGAACCCAGGCCATTCAAACCAGCTTTCACCTGGATGATATCGACCGTAACCGTCAGGTGAGCCGTTCGTATATCAACTGGGCGCCTGAAACCAACCTGAGTTATAAGCTGGGACGTAGTGGTAGCATTTCAGTTAGTTATAATGGCAGTACAGATCAGCCGGATATTGAGCAACTGCAACCTTTAAGGCAGGTGAACAGTCCGTTGTACCAGTTAATCGGGAACCCCAACTTAAGGCCATCATTCAACAATAGCTTTAACCTGAACATCAATACTTATCAGCAGAAATCTGAAATTTTTGCCTACAGTTACCTGGGGTATAACTTCGTACAAAATGCGGTATCATCGAGTACAACCGTAGACCAATCCAACAAGACTGTGACCACTTTTGTTAACCTGAATGGTGGAAAAAGCCTTTATGCAGGCGGAAGTATCGGAAAAAATTTCAGCAAGATCCATCTGAATACAAATATGGGTTTCAATTATAATTTTAACGAAGATGTTTCAATCCTGAATAAAGAATTGAATAAAACCAGCCGGAGCAGCATGGCATTAAGGCCAAGGGTGAGTATTTATCATGATAAGTTCAGCCTGGAATACAATATTTCGCTAAACTTTTCCAAAAGCCGTTCCACCATCGGAACGGTGAATGATGGCAGGAACTTCCGCCATGATCATGAAATCTCAGGGAACATCATCCTCCCCTATCATACGGAATTCAATACTTCCGTATCTCTGTCTTACCAGCCAGCCAATGCTTCATTTGCCCGACCGGTGAATATCGCCATCTGGAACGCTTCTATGTCTAAAAGGATGCTAAAGGCAGAAGAAATGGAAATCAAGGTTTCCATTTCCGATATCCTGGGCCAAAGGGTCGGTTATAACCGTTATGTAAATGGGAACAGTGTAGGCGAAAGCACTTACAGCTTTATTCCGAGATACGTACTGGTAGGTGTGGTTTATAATTTAAACGGCAATTTTGTTAAAAATGAAAAGAAATAATATCGGTTTTTTTTGCCTGATCTTTAGTATATGCTTAAGCATTCAGCCAGCTTGTGCGCAAATGGTGTTCATCAAGAGCGCTAAAATTACTTTTGAGAAAAAGGTGAACATTAAAGAGGGACTTGCCAATAACCAATGGCTGAGTGATGAGGTTAAAGAGAAAATGGGTAAATACCGCACCACCAACTTGGAATATAGTTTTAACGACAGCGCCTCGATTTACCGGGCTAAACCAAAGGAAAGTTTAGGTGATAACGCTTTCTTCTTCAGTTCTGACAATACGGATGAGCTGTTTACAGATTTTACAAAAAGCAACCGTGTGAAAAGAAAAAGTATTATGGGTGATGATTTCATTCTGAAGGATAGTATCCCGCGGCTGAAGTGGAAAATCATGCACGACCTGCGCAAAATTGCGGGTTATGAATGCAGAAAGGCTATCGCTACCATCAATGATACGGTTACTGTAGTGGCTTTTTATACCGATGAGATTTTGCTGAAAGGTGGTCCTGAAGGGTTTACTGGTTTACCTGGCATGATATTGGGTTTGGCCATACCTCGGTACAGAACCACCTGGTTTGCCACTAAAGTGGAAGCGAAAAACGTTCCGATCTTAAACATTGCTCCGCCAACAAAAGGGAAAAGAACAGACACGGAAAAAGATTTCAAAAAGCTGTTTGATCTTTACACGCGTTATGATGATAAAAAGAGCCCAAGAAAGATAGAAGATGTTAAAAAAGAACTTTATTCATTATTTCTTTAATCCAGCATTTTCGCTAAAACTATCAATATCAGCAACATAATACAATTAAAAAATATTCTGTCAAGTATCCAAACTGGCGATAATTTTTTTGTACCTTTGTATCCCGTACAAAAACAATTAACAAGGTTCAAACAGCCTGGTTAATATCACAAATTATCAATCATGACAAAGTATATTTTTGTTACGGGCGGTGTAACTTCCTCTTTAGGTAAGGGCATCATTTCCGCATCTTTAGCTAAACTTTTACAGGCACGTGGCTACCGTGTAACCATTCAAAAATTCGATCCGTACATTAATATCGATCCAGGAACATTAAATCCTTACGAACATGGCGAATGCTTTGTGACTGAAGATGGTGCCGAAACAGACCTGGATCTTGGTCATTATGAGCGTTTTCTTAACGTAGCAACTTCACAGGCAAATAACATTACTACCGGCCGCATTTACCAAAACGTAATTAGCAAAGAACGTAAAGGCGAATATCTGGGCAAAACGGTACAGGTTGTTCCACATATTACCGATGAGATTAAACGCAACATGCGCATTTTAGGCGAAAGCGGCGAATACGATATTGTGATTACTGAATTGGGTGGTACAGTTGGTGATATTGAGTCTTTACCCTTTATCGAGGCTGTACGCCAATTTAAATGGGAAGAAGGCAGTACCAATGCCATTGTAATCCACCTAACCCTGGTACCTTATTTAGCAGCTGCAGGTGAATTAAAAACCAAACCTACACAACACTCGGTTAAAGCATTATTAGAATACGGGATACAACCGGATATATTGGTTTGCCGTACCGAGCACCACTTGGGTGCTGACCTAAGAAAAAAAATTGCATTATTTTGTAACGTTAACATCAATGCAGTAGTCGAATCGATGGATGCATCTACTATTTATGATGTGCCATTGTTGATGTTAAAAGAACAACTGGATAAAACGGTTTTATCGAAATTAAAACTGCCGACCAAAAACGATCCGGATATGGAAAGCTGGAAGGATTTCTTAGGCCGTTTGAAAAACCCAACAGCTGAAGTAAAAATCGGCTTAATTGGTAAATATGTAGAGTTACCGGATGCTTATAAATCTATTATCGAATCTTTTGTACACGCAGGTTCGAAAAATGAATGTAAGGTTAGAGTAGAATATATCCACTCTGAAGGTATTTTTCCAGACAACGTAGAAGAGAAATTGGGTCATTTACAAGGTGTTTTAGTGGCACCAGGTTTTGGTAGCCGAGGTATTGAAGGTAAAATTGATGCCATAAAATACGTTCGTGAAAAAAACGTGCCATTCTTCGGAATCTGCCTGGGTATGCAATGTGCGGTGATCGAGTTTGGCCGTAACGTTTTAGGTTTAAAAGACGCCCACACAACAGAAATTGAAGAGAATTCTACAAATCCGGTCATCAACATGATGGAAGAACAGAAAAAAATAACCAATAAAGGTGGCACCATGCGTTTAGGTTCTTATCCCTGCGATATTAAAAAAGGCACAAAAGCATTTTCTATTTATGGCAAATCACATATCAATGAGCGCCATCGTCACCGTTACGAATTTAATAACGCTTACTTAAAGCAATATGAAGAGGCAGGAATGATTGCTTCAGGTATGAATCCACAGACTAATTTAGTTGAAATTGTGGAGCTAAAAAACCATCCGTTTTTCGTTGGTGGACAGTTTCACCCAGAATTAAAATCAACAGTTGCTAATCCTCACCCACTTTTTGTTAAATTTGTCGCCGCTGCAATGGAGTTTGCAAAAAAGAAAACGAATTAAAAAGCAGTACATACATAAATAATGGATAGAAATACCTTTACAGGACTGTTCCTGATTATGATCATTTTGGCAGGATCATTCTACTTTTTGAAGCCTAACGAGGCCGAAATAAAAAAAGCCAAAGAAACAGAGCGTTTAGATTCTTTGAAAAAAGCCGGTATAACACCCGCACAAAAAGATACCACCAAAACAGTAGCAATCGCTAATCCAGCTGTAGATTCTTTAACCTTAAAAGGTCCTTTTGGCACCGCTTTAACGGGTACTGAAGCCAATACGGTTCTGGAAAACGAAAATTTATTAATCACTTTAAGCAATAAAGGTGGTAAAATTACATCTGTTGAAGTTAAAGGGCAAAAAACCTTTACCGGTAAACCACTTATTTTATTTGCGGGTAGCGAAAACAAGTTTGGTTTAAATTTAAATGCAGCTGGTAAGGTAATTAATACCAATGATTTATATTTTACTTCGACAAAAACAGGTAATACGGTTACCATGCGTGCCAACTACGGCGCCAATGCTTACGTAGAATATGTTTACGATTTAAAAGCCTCGAGTAACAAAGTAGCTTTCAATGTTAATTTAGTTGGTTTACAACAGGTAATTGCAGGTAATACTATTGGTTTAAATTGGTCGACAATCTTACTACAACAAGAAAAATCAATTGAAAGCGAACACCGTTACTCTGCACCTTACTATAAATATTTAGATGGCGACGTAAATCATTTGAGCGTTTCGAAAGACGAAAAAGAAGAATTATCGAAAGGTAAAATCCAATGGTTCTCTTTCAAACAACACTTTTTCTCCGCCTCTTTAATCTCGAAACAGGCTTTCGAAAAAGGAAGTTTAGAAGTTAAAATCCCAACAGCTCCTGGTGAGGTGAAGTTTTATGATGCCAATATGCAATTGCCATATGCACATACCGCAAATCAGGTTTATGAAATGGAATTTTATTTTGGCACTAATAAGTTCTCTACCTTAAAAGCACAGGGTTATGATTTAGAGCAACAGGTTGATATGGGGTACTGGCCTTTAAAATACATTAACCGCTTTATTGTATTACCGGTATTTAATTTCTTAAATAGCTTTGGCTGGAACTACGGTTTAATCATTCTGGTATTAACCATTTTGTTAAAAGTTGCTTTATCGCCGCTTACTTACAAATCGTACCTTTCAATGGCTAAAATGCGGGTATTGAAACCAGAAATGGATGAAATTAAGGCTAAAGTAGGCGAAGATAACCCAACACTGGTTCAACAGGAGTATTTAAAATTATATAAAAAGGCCGGCGTAAATCCTCTGGGTGGATGTTTGCCAATGGTACTACAATTGCCTTTGGTAATGGCCTTCTTTTTCTTCTTCCCGAACCTATTTGAGTTACGTGGCGAAAGTTTCCTTTGGATGAAAGATTTATCAACCTATGATGAGTTTATTAAATTTGGTGTAAAAATTCCTTTCATTGGTGATCACTTAAGTTTAATGTGTGTATTGATGACCATCTCTACCTTAATTATGACTTATTTTAATAACCAGGTTTCTGGTGCCACCGGGCAGATGAAATACATCGGTTACATTATGCCAATCATTTTCTTAGGCGTGTTAAACAGCTATCCTGCCGGATTAAACTATTATTATTTCCTGGCCAACTTAATGACTTTCGGACAGCAGTTCCTGATCCGTAAAATGGTTGACGATGAAAAAATCCATGCTTTAATCCAACAGAACAAAGCGAGACCAGCTGATGAGAAAAAGAAAAAATCTAAATTCCAACAACGTTTAGACGATTATATGCGTCAGCAGCAACAAGCTAAAAAGTAATTTTGCTTTAATGATATAAATACCCTCGACTGCTTAATGTAATCGGGGGTTTTTAGTTTAAAGGGGCATGGAGCAATGTGCGTAGAGCTTAGTGTTGAAATAAAAAATCGTCATCTCTAAGCGTAGCGAAATGCCAGCATTTGCGGAAAGGATGCCCATACAGGCAGGGAGAGATCCGTTTAATAGATTTAGCTTCGCTCGAAATGATGGTATATACAGCGCGTTATATATTTCAGATAATCACAATAAAACCATTTCTATTGTAATATTTGGTATACAAGTTTCCTAATAAGCCAAAAATTTCCAATTTTAGAAGATTAAATCTCAACCAACAAACTAATTCATTTAAAATGCAAAAGAGACTAACTGTTATTCTGTTTTTCGTTGTCAGCATTGCCTATGCACAAAAGAAACCTTTAAATCACTCGGTATATGATACCTGGGAATCTGTAGGCGCTAAGCAACTATCAAATAATGGTCAATGGGCAATGTACAGCATCTTACAACAAGACGGTGATGCACGATTATACCTAACAAATATTAAAACGAATAATAAGATTAATATTCCCAGAGGGATGAATGCGCAATTCAGCAACGATTCGAAATTCGCGGCTTTTAATATCCGTCCGCTTAATAAAGATCTACGCCAGGCTAAAATAAAAAAGAAAAAGCCTGATGAATTACCAAAAGATTCGTTGGGGATTGTCAACCTCACAACTAATGCAGTTATAAAAGTACCAAGAGTAAAATCATTTAAGTTTCCGGAAGATGGTACTGGCGTACTAGCCTATTTAAACGAAAAGCCTGATACCGCACAAAAAGCAACGAAACCAGCTGAAAAAAAAGATGGTGAAACAGATTTTGCTGATGATGAACCTGCCGGAAAAACTAAAACAGAAGAAGGAACAGATTTGGTTGTTAAAAATCTGATTATAGGAACAGACAAGACCTATAAATTCGTTACTGATTATTATTTCAGTAAAGATGGCAAACAATTGATTTTTACTTGCAGTGGATCTAAAAAAGACAAAATGGCTCCTCAAGGGGTATTCTTACTCAACACAGAAAAAGGCATCTTAAAAACACTGATTAAAGGCAAGGGAAGTTTCAAAAACTTCACTTTTGATGAGGAAAGCGAACATGTGGCCTTTGTAGGGGAACAAAGTCCGGAAAAACAGGAAATAAAAAATTACAATATCTATTATAACTCTTTAACAATTGATACCGCACAGATTCTGGTTGATTTTGATATGCCAGGACTACCTGAAAAATGGTCGGTTAACGGTGATGGTAAAATTACTTTTAGTAAAGACGGTAAGAAATTGTTTTTCGGCATATCCCCTATCAAGAAACCAAAAGACACCACTATTGTAGATTTTGAAGTGGCAAAAGTTGATGTCTGGAATTATAAAGACGATTATTTGCAGCCTATGCAGCTTAAAAATGCAGAAAAAGACAGCAAAAAAAGTTATTTATCGGTAATTGATGTTTATAGTAGTGATCCAAAAGTAATCCCATTAACAGATGTTAAATTACCTGAAGCCAATATCATTGCTGAAGGTGATGCAGCACAGGTTTTGGCTTCAACTGATTACGGGCGGCGGATAGAATCGCAATGGAGCGGTTCAACTTCAAAAGATTACTACCTGGTTGACACGAAGAATGGCCAGAAAAAGAAAATTATCGAAAACCTTAACGGCTATGCGCTGGCTTCGCCAGCAGGAAATTATATCCTTTACTTCGATCGGAAATCGGGCAGTTGGAACACCTATCAAATAGCAACAGGAAAGGTTACGGTTTTAACAGCTGGTTTAACAGAAAAATTTGTTGATGAAGAAAATGACGTACCTGATTTACCTTCTGCTTATGGCTTAGCTACCTGGATTGAGGGTGATAAAGCTGTCCTAATTAACGACAAATATGACATCTGGTCGTTCTCGCCTGGTGGAAAATCGGCACCTAAAAACATAACCGCCGGTTTTGGAAGAGCGAACAACATTACTTTCCGTTACGAAAACGTAAAGCCAGACAAAATAGAAAGAAATGCCAATAAATTTGTTAAAGCAAACGAGTTGGTTTGGTTATCTGCTTTTAATAACCTAACCAAAGAAAATGGTTTTTACCGCACCAACGTAGGTTCTACCAAAGCACCTGAGCTGGTTGTAATGGCAAAATTTAAATATGCTAACCTGACGAAAGCTAAAGATGCTGATTTATATATCTATGATAAAGCCAATTATGTGGAATCGCCAAATGTTTATATCACTACTGATTTCAAAACCGAAACCAAATTAAGCAATACCAATCCTCAGCAAAAAGACTATAATTGGGGTACAGCAGAACTGGTTAAGTGGACTACGCCAAAAGGTTATAAAGCTGAAGGTATTTTATACAAACCAGAAAATTTCGATCCAAATAAGAAATATCCGATGATTGCTTATTTCTACGAAAAACTAACGGATGGTTTATACACCTACCAGGCGCCTGCTCCTACTCCCTCCCGTTTAAATATTTCTTACTTCGTAAGTAATGGCTACCTAGTATTTGCACCAGATATCAGCTACGAAGCTGGTCATCCAGGAAAATCAGCAGTTGAATATATCAATTCAGGTGTAGAAAGCCTGAAAAAAAACAGTTGGGTAGATGGTAATAAAATTGGTATTCAAGGTCAAAGCTGGGGAGGTTACCAGGTGGCTTACCTCATTACGCAAAATAATATGTATGCTGCTGCCTGGGCGGGTGCACCTGTAGTGAACATGACTTCTGCTTATGGTGGTATCCGTTGGGAAACCGGTATGAACCGTCAGTTCCAGTACGAGAAAACACAAAGCCGTATTGGTGCAACACTTTGGGAGAAACCAGAATTGTATATCGAAAATTCTCCGTTATTTATGCTTCCGAGGGTAAATACTCCAGTTGTGATTATGGCAAACGATGCAGACGGAGCTGTGCCTTGGTACCAGGGTATTGAAATGTTTACTGCATTACGCCGTTTAGGTAAACCGGTTTGGATGTTAAACTATAATGGTGAAGCGCATAACCTGGTTCAACGGCAGAACCGTAAGGATATTCAAATCCGCGAACAACAATTTTTTGATTATTATTTAAAAGGTGCAAAAGCGCCAGCCTGGATGACCAGTGGAATTCCGGCTACCGAAAAAGGAAAAACCTGGGGTTTTGAATTAACAGACGATAAGCCGTAGTTAGTCCGAAGTCAGGAGTCCAAAGCTAAAAAAGTCCATATCTAGTAGCACGTTAACTATTAGCTATGGACTTTTTTGATGGCAAATATTTTATCGTCGAATAAATCTATCTGCTGGCTGACTATCCTCCTGAGCATCAAAGATGATGATCTGATAGGCACTAGCCTGACTTTAAACTAAGGATTACAGGTTCAAGACTAAACTATGAATTTTCGACTAAAAAAGGTATTTTAACCCCTTCAAATAAAACTTAACAATCCTAATGGCATTAAGCAGAATCTGGTCGGCATTTATTATTGTGGCTATCGTTGTAGCAAGTATTAAATGTTTCTTTTTCGGACATAGCGATATTTTTAACTGGATGGTAATCGGGAAATCATCCGATCCTTTAAATCCCTTAAAATTAGATGGTATTATAGAAACCTGCTGGATTGCAGTTGACCTTTGTATCAAATTAGTGGGAACATTGGCTTTATTTATGGGTTTAATGAGCATTGCAGAAAAAGCAGGTGGTATCCGTTTGTTATCCAGAATTATTGGTCCTTTCTTTTCTAAACTTTTTCCCGAAATTCCGAAAGGACATCCTTCTATGGGGCATATGATCATGAATTTCTCTGCCAATTTATTAGGTTTAGATAATGCGGCCACACCATTCGGTATAAAAGCGATGGAGAGTTTGCAAGAGTTAAATCCCAATAAAGACGTGGCGAGCAATTCGCAGATTATGTTTTTATGCCTGCACGCCGCCGGTTTATGTCTAATACCGGTGAGTGTAATCGCCATCAGGTCAACTCAGAATGCGCAAGATCCTACCGATATTTTTATCCCCTGTTTAATTGTAACCTTTGTTGGTACCATGGCGGCCATGCTTATTGTATCTTTTAAACAAAAAATAAATTTACTGCAACCCGTGATCATTACCTGGGTATTAAGTATCTCAGCAGTTATTGGTTTACTGGTTTGGTATGTGAGCAAACTAAATGCAGAAAGCATCAAATCATTTTCAGGTTTATTAAGCGGTGGAATCATTTTATTGATCTTTTTATTGATCGTATTAGGTGCGCTATATAAAAAAATAGATGTTTTTGATGCGTTTATTGAGGGCGCCAAAGGTGGATTTGAAACCGCATTGAAAATTATCCCCTATCTGGTTGGTATTTTAGTTGCGGTGAGCATGCTGAGAACCAGCGGGACTTTTGATGTGATCATGAGCGGGATTAAAAACATGTTTATATATTTTGGAGCTGATACCAAATTTGTTGATGCATTACCCACAGCCTTAATCAGGCCGCTAAGTGGTGGTGCCGCCCGTGGCATGATGGTGAGCACCATGATTTCGAGCGGGCCAGATTCATTTGCGAGCAAACTTTCAGGTGTTTTTCAAGGTGCTTCTGATACTACTTTTTACGTGGTTGCAGTTTACTTCGGTGCTGTCGGGATAAAGAACACACGTTATGCTATCGGCTCGATGTTATTGGCTGATTTGGTTGGGGTGTGTACGGCTATAGCGCTCAGTTATATGTTTTTTGCATAGTTTGATTTATTCGTCATTAGTATATTATTTTCTTTTTCATCAGTACGAAAGGTATTTATATATCGGGTCAGTATTTTTTTGATAGCGAATGGACATCAGGCCTATTAACTACGGCTGCAGTTTTCGTTTCTTCTCCGTTTAAAGATTCTTCATTGCATTTACAATGACAACAAAAAGTTAAGCGGATACAAAAATCCCTGCGAGAAATAAATCTTGCAGGGATTTTTTATATTAATGTATTGTAATTAGCTAGGTAAAGCTTGCCTTAAGGCTTATCCCACCAAACCCGGGCGTTCAGATCATCACTACCCAAGTAAGGAAAACCTGCAATTGCCGCTTTATAGTTCTCGGTATTGTTAGCCTGTTCCTGTGTAGGATATCCCTCTCTTCTGGGAATAAGTTTGCCATTATTATTTGGAGGAGGTGCTAAAAAACTAGGAAAACCTGTTCTGCGCCACTCTGCCCAACCTTCGTAACCATGCATAAATAAATGTACCCATCGCTGATTACCAATCTGTTCCAGTGCATTTGCCGGATTATAAATTACACTGGTGTTTAACATATATGCGGTTAATCCACTGATATCATTATTATTCCACTGACGGATCGATTGTTCGATAGCTAAATCGTAATTGGCTTTTGCAGTCGCATCTCCTCCACCTATCCATCCCATTTTTGCGGCTTCCGCTAAAGCAAAAAGGGCCTGTGCATAAGTAACCAGATACACAGGAGAATTCTGCTGACGGATTGCGGTACCCAATAAAGAATAATTACCTGGCGTAACTGTAGTAGCTAAACCATAGTCTAAACCAACGTAATTTCCCGAGCTATTCTTTGTGGCGAAAACAGGCAACCGCGGATCGTTTAAAGGCAGCATAAAATCGACAACTGGTTTACTCACCGCAAACCAGTTTCTGCCCAGTACAGTAAACGAATTATACCAATAATTTTCCTGAGCGGTAACGGCTAAATGAGGATAAGCTAAATTATCGGTATTTGCCGTCATGATACCATTTGTTAAAGCTTTATTAAATTCGATACCGCCTTTCGTTGGGTCAACTTTACTCAAGCGCAAAGCCATTAATAAATGAATCGTATTACCTAAACGTTTCCATTTCGATACATCTCCCCCATAAACAATATCATTTTTTAAATTTCCATTAACTAATGATGCATTGGCTTCATCTAGTAAAGCAAAAAGACTATTATAAATACTTTGTTGGGAATCGTACTTAGGCGTAAAATTTTCTTTTCCCTTCAAAGCTTCTGTATAGGGTAAGGGGCCCCAGCGGTCTGTTGCATGCCACATAAAATAGGCCTTTAATATTTTAGCTACCGCAACCTGGTTAGCAATTGGCCCTTCACTCGCATCAAGGGTTGTGTTGGTTATCACAGTCTGTAAATTAATCAATGGCCCCTGGTATAAACCATAAAAATTAAAATTGGTGGTTACATATCTGGAATTATCAGGGAATGAGGTGTTGGATAAATATTGCGGGTAGTGAACACCGAATGGAGATGAGCTCAACGTGGGCAAAAATTGTTCCGAATTGGCTATTAATTGTGTGCCCGATGCTTTAGTAGGATTATTGGGATCTGTATTAATGGCATCATTAAATTTGTTGCAACTGCTAAATAAGGTTAAAACCGTTAAGCAGTAATATATAGATTGGTGAATTTTTTTCATCGCTTTAAGATTTAAAATTTAACGTTTAAGGTTAAACCGAAAGAACGTACGGTTTGCAACTCCCCTTTTTCGATCCAGCTGATTGCTGAACTACCTGATGAAAGTTCAGAAGGATCAACACCTTTAGGTGCCTTTTGCCAGATCATTACCGGGTTACGTGCCACAGCAGAAAGTTTAATGGCTTTAAATGGTGTTTTACTTAAAATTTTAGAATCGAAATTATAGCCTAAACTTAATTCCCTGATTTTTATATAAGATGCATCATAAATCCACTCGTCATAAAATTTTGTGCCCAGGTTTGTTCTATAATACGTTCTGGCATCTACATAGGCCGTAACAGGTTGCCCCGTAACTGAAGATATTCCCGAAACTTTAACGCCACCTCCATTTGCAACGGGTTCGCGTACATTTACGCCTTTATCGTTAAGTGCAGCCGTAATTTCCGATTGACCTGATTTCGCCGCTAACATTTGGCTCCAGCTAAAGAACTTGCCACCGCTTTGGAAACTTAATGCAGCGCCGAGATCGAACTTCCAGATTTTAAAATTATTGGTAATACCACCTGTATAATTGGGCACCACACTTCCAAAGTTTACGCCATTAACAGAGATAGGCATATTATCTGCGCCTAAAAGAATTTCGCCGGTTGCAGGATCGCGTTTATAACCTGGCCCAACCAAATTTCCAAAAGATTGATTTAGGGAAGAATTTAAAAAGATTGTTTGACTTGAATATACATTCTGATCTAACTGATAAACATTAATTCCAGGGTATAATTCTTTAATCGTATTTTTGTTTTTAGCATAATTCAGGCTGATGTCCCAGGTAAATAATTTTGATTTAACCGGTTGGCCAGTTAAGGTAAGCTCTAATCCCTTATTCTCAATCAGGCCTGCATTAACCACATAAGTTTCATAGCCACTTGCCCCGGAAACAGATAAATTAATTACCTGGTTTTTATTCCGCTGCTGGTATAAGGTAAAATCGATCCCCAGCCTGTTATTTAAGAACCGTAAATCTACACCAGCCTCATAAGAATTTGCAAAGGAAGGTTTAAGATCAGGATTTTTTAAAATATCAGGTACTGTTAAAGAACTGATGGTTCCGCTTGTGGCAGGATACGGGCTACCAAAAGCATAGGTAATTGCGGTTTGAAAAGGATCGAAATCAGAACCGGCTATGGCGTAGCTTGCACGCAATTTACCATAGGTAAGCACTTTTGATTGAATGAGATTACTAAACAAAAAGCTTCCTGAAAAGGATGGATACCAATAGGAATTATTAGCCGAAGGTAAAGCTGATGAAATATCATTACGGATAGAAGCATCCAGAAAATAGGTATCTTTATAACCAAAGGAACCCATTGCATACATACTTCTTACCTGCTTTTGGCGGAGATAAGAACTGCTGTTTGGCCGGTCTACTGACGCAGCAATGGTGTAGGTATTTGGACTGGATAAACCTCCCACGGTAGACTGTGATGTTTGGGTAAATTTAGTGGTATACAGATTGGCTCCGGCATTCACATTGATCGAAAAATCATTAATATTTTTGTTGAACTGCGCCAAAAACTCGTAATTATTATCTATTCCATCTGCTTTAGTTATGGCATAATTATCTAAATTACGACCACCAAGCGGCTCTTTATGCGTAATATGCTGACTGAACATATCAGACCGAACGAAACCGCTGATTTTTAATTCAGGCAATACCTGGTAACTTAAGTTTACATCCCCAAATAAACGGTTACGATCATCGTTATTTAACACTTCATAGGCATCAAAAAACGGATTGTTCCAATCACTGGGTTTATTGTTGGTAATTACTCCTGCTGTATTTGGATTTACATTCCAGTTTAAAATAGTGCCATCGGCATACCGGTAATTTCTAAGTGTATTAATGTCTAAATTACGCTGAAACCATTGTACAGCCCCCGTAAACGAGCCCTGATAACCTTGCGTAGGTCTCTGTCCGGAATTATTAGCGTAATTTACATTTGCTCCAACGGTAAGCTTTTTATTTAAATCGAAAGTGGTACTTAAGCTTAAATTATTTCTTTTTAACCAGGTATTCGGAATGGTACCTTTTGTGTAAGCATTGGTATAGCCAATTTTAAAGGTAGAATTGTCTGAACCACCGGTTAGAAATATTCCATTATTTATATTTTGGCCTGTTTCGAAAAAATCTTTAATGTTATTAGGTTGCGGTTCAAACGGACTTAACTGGCCATATGTAGGATCCTGTGGATAAAAGCTATTGATTTTTCTAATCGGAGTACCATCCATTTTCGGTCCCCAGCTTTCGTCATTACCATTCACATAATTTTGTCCGTTGGCGAGTTTAGAAAAAACCTGACTATTCCCAACGCCATAAATGTTCTGTAAGGGTAAAAAATTTCCAATTTTATCAATAGTGTAGGCAGAACTGATATCAATCTGCATTTTAGCACCTTTACCTCCTTTTTTTGTGGTAATTAACAGCACACCATATTGCCCTCTTATACCATATAGTGCAGATGCTGCCGGTCCTTTTAACACATTGATCGATTCGATATCATCAGGGTTAACATCCTGAGAAGTATTTCCGTAATCTACCCCATTTTCACCACCTCCAAAATTATTCTGTGTAATGGGTGTACCATCAACTACGATTAAAGGTGAGCCACCGCCAGTTAGGGAATTTACGCTTCTGATTTTAATTTTTTGTGTTCCACCTAAATTTGCACCTGAAGAACCAGTTACCTGAACCCCTGCTACTTTACCGGCCAACGAGCCAATAACATTGGTTTCTTTGGTCATGGTTAATGCATCCCCATCAATCTTTTGCGCAGCATAACCAATTGACTTTTCAGATCGTTTAATACCTAAAGCCGTAACCACCACATCAGAAAGCTCTTTAGCATCTCCTAAAAGTTGGATATCAACCTGTGTTCGTTCCCCCACAACTACCTCCCGGGTTACAAAGCCAATCGATTTAAAAATAAGTGTGGCATTATTTGATGGAACAGTAATGCTATACGTGCCATCACCAGCGGTAGAAGATCCTGTTGTACTGCCCTTAACCAGCACACTTACTCCGGGAATACCAACATTGCTACCATCAGTTACTTTGCCTTTTACAGTGGTTTGGGCGTAAGAAACGACATAACATGTTAAAATCCCTAATAATATTAGTAATTTTTTGTTCATAATGAAAGATTTAGGTTAATTGATTAGTTAAGTGGTTGTTAAAATACACAATTTGCCCAGCAAAATCTATTATGAAATCGATTCAGGAGATTATAGAAAATAAAAAAAGATAAGATTGGGTATAAAAAGCAAAATCCTGTAAGTTATTTACAGGATTTATGCTTTAATATTTTTATGATGCGTTACGAGTAAGAAGTTTGTGGAGATATCCGATTGATGATTTCATCAATGGCGTCGGGATCAATCACCGCATTTTTAGAAGCATACCATTTCTCGGTCTTATTATCTAACCAGATACAGAACGAGTGGTAACCATCTAAAACTACGGCATAGGTTTCATGAAAATCATCTTGGATACGCATGCAAAATCCCTTAAAAATTTTGCCTCGCACGTTAAATTGCAGGGTGGAATAATTTTCTAACATGGCTCATTATATTTTAGGTTAAATTACAACAAATTATACATGAGAATGTTTTGCTAATATAAAGGAATCAACAACTTATTCTTAAGCGTTGTGCATTAACTTAACCTATGTTTAACATGTTCGAATAACCCTTGGCAATTAAGCGTTTTTTCGATGGCAAAGATATTTCACATTGTAGATTTAAAATCGTACGCCCTCTTTTCACAATTGAGGTTTCTGCAATAACTTCATCCCCCTCACTTGCCGGAGCAAAATAATCGATATAATTGTTAACAGTGGTATACCTTTCATTTAATCCCATCGTAAAAACCGTTGCACCAATCAGATCATCAATAATGCCTGCGGTTACGCCACCATGCAAAATCTGATACGGATTGGTCATTTCTTTACGGATGGTATAGCGGCAAACCAATATACCATGATCTGCTTTGATTAAAACCGGGGCCAGCCAGTTCATAAAGTTTGATGGCGAATCTGTAATTACCTTGCCAATTGATTGTCTTAAAAAATTCAGTCGCTGCTCGCTCAAAGACGCTTCCATTGTTATAAATGTTTAATATGATATGCTTCAGGTAAATATAGAAAAACTAAAACAGTAT
The DNA here is from genome assembly GCF_900100705.1 of Pedobacter terrae. Lineage (GTDB taxonomy): Bacteria > Bacteroidota > Bacteroidia > Sphingobacteriales > Sphingobacteriaceae > Pedobacter > Pedobacter terrae. The sequence goes on along the minus strand of NZ_FNCH01000009.1, from coordinate 210,462 downwards.
TTCATTTTTTAAGATTGCGGGGTCAAAAAGAACCACGAACAGCAGCCCGGAGCATAGCGAGCACTATGAGCGATAGCGGGACTGCAAGCCGCTAATAGCCACGTAACGTTTTTTTCCTAAAAACCCTCATAAGTAAATCAGTAATACATTAGATCTATTATTAGTAGCGCAAAACCTGCACCGAACACCAAGTTTGTTCCCGTTTTCCGCTTATACGCTTCGCTGCCTCGTACCTCGTTGCTGCAGGGTATCGCTGCAACCGGGGCTAAGCAGCTAAAACAGTATTTCATTTGTGGGGTTGCAAGGTGCAGAAACCTTTGTTCCTAACCCCCCGCCTGCAACGGGCAGGTGATAAAGCGGAATAGCCAGGATCCCGACATTCCGTCGGGAGAGCAATATGAGCGATAGCAGGACTGCAGGCCGCCAATAATTACTTAACGTTCATTTCCTAATAAACACTCAACCCTAAATCATTAATGCATTAATCTGTTATTATTAGCGCAAAACCTGCACTGAACACTAAGTTTCCTCCTGTTTTCCGCTTATACGCTTCGCTTCCTCGTACCTCGTTGCTGCAGGGTATCGCTGCAACCACGGCTAAATGGCCAATGCAGTATTTCATTTGTGGGGTTGCAGGGTGCAGGAACCCAAGTACCTAAACCCCCGCCTGCAACGGGCAGTGATAAAGCGGAATAGCCCGGATCCCGACATTCCGTCGGGAGAGGACTATAAGCGAAAGCGGGACTAGCGGCCTCCAAGAATCACAAACGCTCATTTTCAAATAACCTATATCAATTAACATATCGTATCTCTAATAGGTCAAGAAAAATGTTATTTCCGGCCGTAATAATAAAAAGATAACCCCTTAAATTGGAATAATCACTTTAAAACTCAAATTTCTGCCCATATTATAAATCCCCGACCGGCCGTTGGGCGAATGATTGTAATATTCAAAATACTTCAATCTGTTTAGATTAGACTGATACGCAATATTAAAAATATTATCGGCCTGAAGGAAAATATCGCAGATGGTTTTCCCTTTTTTTGTTTTTAGCGTTGATCCTATTCCACCGTTAATTAAAGTATAACCAGCTGTAAAGCTTTCTGTATTGTCGAGCGCATAAAACCTGTCCTGATCTGCGAAAAAGGCCGCATCTATTTTAATATAAGGTTTATCAAAAATGCCCATAGGTTTTTGAGCGGTTGCCTTAATTTCCGTTCTCACCTGCAAAGGCGGAATAAAGGGTAGATATTTGGCTTCGTTACCATGCTGATCCAGTAGCTCGCGGTTTTGATTCAATCCTACGGTATAGGCTAAACTATTATTGAAGCTTAACCATTTTAAAGCTGTGGGATGCAGATTGATAGAAATTTCGGCACCATATAACCTGGCTTTTGATTGTTGGTACTGATAAGTAAGATTCCCGGGAACAATAACCACCGGATTCCCATTGGCATCGGTTAAGCGCGATTGATAAATATAATTTTGGATATTATTGTTAAACAGCTCCACGCTTATATCGGCATCTTTTAAATAGGCAATAATGCCAATATCTTGCTGAAGGTTAAATTCTGGTTTAAATGTTCTGTTCCCTAAATAAACAATGTGTGCACCCGGATCCAGTCCGTTAGAACCGATTTCTGTGATATTTGGGGCCCTGTAACCTCTTGCAATATTGGCTTTAATCAAAAACTTTTCTGAAATATTGTAAGTTAAGCCCAAACTGCCAGATAAACCATAATAGTTTTTATGAAATGATGGAAACTGCAATTTCCCTGTTGGATCGTTTGCGCTTACCTGCTTATCAAAACCATTTTGCACATTGGTACCTACATAAAAATTATCCCAATTGATATTTCTTCTGTCGATCCTGATCCCGCCGGAAACATCTACCTTACCCATTGATTTTTTTGCGAAATAAAATGCACCAACATCAAAGAGGTTATAATCAGGAATGGGAAAATCGGTAGCTGCTTTACTCCTGTTTACCTGGTACATACCATTAAGTCCCAGAGTACTTTCTATACCTGCAAAATCGGGCAGGTTGTATTTAAGATCATAATTAAAGGTGTTCAACACCACGTAAAGCCCGGCCTGGCCTGGCCATGTAGGATGATTATATTCTCTCCTAACACTCTGTTGCCCGCCAATTAATAAATTTAAATCGCTGGTGCCGAATTTAAACTGACTGGTATTGTAAAACCGGTAATGTTGAATGTGTTGATGCAAGGGGTTAATGGTATAGGTCTTCAGTTCACTGTCTGCCACAATGGGTCTGTTTTTAATATCGTCGCCATCATCCAAAACCTGCCTGGTAAACCTTCTCGATAATGAATCTCTACTGCCATCTGGAATTTCCATTAAATTATTGTAATAGGTAATGGCTGTTTTAGAAAAGCCCCAGGTTTTATCTAATCTGGCACTGGCAGATAGATTGTATTCCCTAAAAGCGGTTCCATAAACTAATCCATCAACTCTATTACGGTAATTATGTGCTGTTTTTCCCGTCACCCTGAAGGTATATTTCCAATCATTTTTAATGTAGGCCAATCCGATTGACGAGCCGATCATTCCATTATTACGCTGGTAATTGGTGGTAAAATCGCCTTTCAATTTTCCCTCTTCAAAATTCGGCATATAGGGGATCATATTAATTACGCCAGCTAAAGCGTCAGAGCCATAGGTTAAACTAGCCGGACCTTTTACAACCTCTACCCTGGTAATGCCGTATTCATCTACCTCAATGCCATGTTCGTCGCCCCATTGCTGTCCCTCCTGCCTTAAACCATCATATAAAGTTAACACACGGTTATACCCTAAGCCTCTGATAAAGGGTTTAGAAACATTGGGGCCAGTGGTAACGGCGGTAATCCCGGGCACTCCTTTTACAATAGCTTCAATTAAGTTGGTATTTACGTTTTGATCCATCGTTTTTTTAGACAGTACAGCAATGGGCACCGGACTTTTCCGCAATTGTGTTGCCCGGTTTACCCCTGTAATTACCACATCATTTAAATCGGAAGCTAAACTTAACATTTCGGCATTAACCATAAGGGTATCCCCTTTTAGGGCTACCTTCACTTTTTTGGACTGATAACCAATGCCTGAAAAAACGAGATCACAATTTTCAAATGGAACTCCATTTAATAGATAAATACCTGTACTGCCTGATTTAGTTGAAATTTTAGTCCCCAATACTTTGATAGTAATATTTTCAAGCGGTTCGTTCCGGGAAGTGACTACTCCTTTAATGACTACCTTCTGGGCTATGGCATTTAGGGATACGAGAAGGCAGCAACAATATAGTGATAAGAATTTCGCAAACATAACTGATCTATCTAAATATAATTTTAGACAAATCTAAATTTTAATTTATATATATCAAATAAAATATTTAGATGGTATTGAAGACAAAGTTAGATAAGCGTTTAGCGTAAGGCGAAAAGTGTTTTTTAATGGTGAGAGGTGGTATGGAACGCTTACAGTTTCCGGCCTTTTGGTCTATCAGAAAACTAAGCGTATGTTGCCAACTGACGAAATCTGAGGTGATTTAATCCCTTTAAATTCTAATTTAATTTTATACTGATTTTTATACAATAATTAACTCTCAGGGTGACACCTTCAAAAATACAATTTAAGTAATTAAAGATTATTCGTATTTAAGTGCATCTACAGCGTTAGCTTTAGCCGCACGGTACGATCTAAAACTTACAGTAACCATTGTTAACAGCATCGATGCGATCATCGCTAATAAGAATGGCCATAAACTGAGCGCAGTGCGATAAGCAAAACCAGATAGCCATTTATTTGCCAAAATATAGGCTAAGGGCCAAGCTACCAGGTTTGCTATAAAAACCATTTTAACAAAAGATCCATTAAGCATTTTTATAAGTTCGACAGTGGTAGCACCTAAAACCTTTCTAATAGCCATTTCGCGTGTACGCTGTGTGGCAACAAAAGATATTAATCCAAAAAGGCCAATAAAAGAAATAAACATAATTACCACGGCAAAAATCTTAAATAAAAGGCCCGTAATCCGTTCCGATTCATAATATCCGTTAATATCGTCATCTATAAATTTTGCTGAATACACTTCATTTGGAAAACGGCTTTTCCACATGGTTTCGATGTTTCTCATCGCTTCAACTAGCTGTTTAGGATTAAGCTTGACAGCCATACAATAATAGTGCTTTTTCTCCTGGTAGAAAACCATGGGCGAGATTTTCTCTTGAAGCGATTGATCATTAAAATCTTTTATTACCCCAACAATTGGCCCTGTTCTTCCATTTTGCGAAATGACTTTTCCCAGCGCTAGCTGAGCATTTGAAATTCCTATTTTTTTCACAAAGGTCTCGTTGGCGATATAAGCATTCGCCGTATCACTTTTCCCGTAAACCATACCGGCCACAAACTGAAGTCCAAACAGATCAAAATAGTGTTCATCACTCATAGAAAGCCGCACTTCAAAGTCTTTATTCTCACGGCCATCTACATAAAAATTGGTCGTATTCATCTGACCCGAAAGTGGTGGCCGCATAAAATAACTCTGCATTTCCACACCAGGTATATGCAACAGTTTTTCTCTGAACATTTGCTGTTTGGCCAGGCTGGCACTATCTCCCGGAAAATTAATCAGCACAATCGCATCCTTTTTAAAACCAAGGGGTTTTTCCCTTACATATTGCATTTGCCTCACTACTACAACTGTAGCAATGATCAGCACAATAGTAATGGCAAACTGTACTACAATCAGCACCATGCGAAGGTTAAAATTTCCTGACTTGAGGCGCACGCTATTTTTAATGGCTAACGCAGGACTGAAACCTGAAATAATCATTGCCGGATAAAATCCTGCAAGTAAGCTTACAGTTAACACCATAAAAAACAGAAAAACAAAAATTACAGGGCTTGCGAAAAGCGAAAGATTAAGCTGCCCTTTAAAAAGGCTGGCCAACTGAGGTAATAATAACTCTGAAAATATACAAGCCAACAGCATAGAAATCGTTGCAATTGCAGCAGTCTCCACTAAAAACTGAAGCACAAGCTGCTTACGCATTGCGCCCATCACTTTGCGTACGCCTACCTCTTTTGAACGGTTTACTGACTGAGCCGTGGCCAGATTAATAAAGTTAATGCATGCTGTGACTATTAAAAAAAGTCCGATAATGGCCAAACTGTACACCTCTTTTTTGGTAATAGCCGTATCAGCAAAATTATTGTAACGTTCACTAAAATGCACATCGGCTAAAGCCTGTATGCGACTCTTTTGATTGCCTGCTAATTTTTTCTGTTTTAAATATTTATTATTTAACCTTTCTAACGACTGTTCAAACAATGGCATGGAAGCGCCTTTTTTCAGGAGCATAAAACACTCATTATATGAACTTACCGAATCCCAATCCTGGTTTTTACTTCCATAAAAAGTTGAAAAACTAATCATAATATCCATTGGAACACTGGTACTTTCGGGTAAATCAGCAAATACACCGACAACGGTTAAAGGGATATCATTCCAGAAAGTAAAACTTTTACCAATAGCAAGCTGGGCAGAACCAAAAAAAGTTTTGGCAGTTTTTTCGGATAGCACTACAGTATTAGGTTGGGAAAGCGATTGTCCTGCCTGACCAAAAAGCCATTTTACGGATAATATATCAAACAGATCAGATTCAGTAAAATAGACATTACGAACTGCTTTAAAACGTTCAGTACCATCATTATTCTTAACCATCACCACGCCACTATTGCGCGAAATTCTTGCAATTTTCTCTATTCCCTCTAACTCTTCTTTAGCAGCAGGAGCAAACGGTATAGGCACACCTGCAGAATAATCATCAAAATTATTGTATTTCCAATCGGTTACGAACCTATATATCCGATCAGTATTTTTAAAGTGTGTATCATAACTTAATTGAAACCTGATAAATATGAAGATCAAAATGCAACTGGTCATCCCGATAGACAGACCAAGTATGTTAATCAAAGTATATGATCTGTTTCTAGTCAGATTTCTAATCGCAATTTTCAGGTTTAATCTAAACATAGACTTAAATTTAGGCAAACAACTCCATTCTTATGCCAAATATAAATATGCGGTTTGAAACGAGGAAAACCCTAACGAAACACAAATACTGTTCAGAAACGAACAATACTGTACGCAAGCGGACAGCAAATTTAATAAGGATATAAACCCTAAAAAATGCTTTATCATTTATATCTATCTGATTATAAACAACCTTGCACTGATCAAACTAAAAGCAGCAGAATTTCATTTAAATTTTTAACGATATATCGCCTTAAAAACGGTTATTATGGTTAATATTGTCACAGAAAAGTAAATGAAACTATAGTATCTATAGGATTGTTATGCGTTAGGAATTTTAGAATAATATTAATTTATAATCAGAATATATGTTGGTGATCAATAACTTCGAAGAGTACGAATCTTACCTTGGTAAAGAACTAGGTGTTTCGCAATGGCATACTATAGACCAGCAACAGATCAATAAATTTGCCGATGCAACTTTAGACCATCAATGGATACATACTGATCCTGAAAAGGCCAAAAATGAAGGACCCTTTAAGGCAACAATTGCACATGGCTATCTAACCTTATCCTTAATTCCTTATTTATGGAAGCAGATTGCGGATGTACGCAATATTAAAATGGAAATTAATTACGGTATTGAGCGTTTTAAATTTGGCCAGGCTGTTTTAGTGGATAATGAAGTACAGCTAAAAGCTAAATTGATGAATATTAGCAATCTGAGGGGCATCACCAAAGTAACCATTCAGGCTACACTTGTTATTAAAGATCAACCTAAGCCAGCTTATGTTGGTGACGTGGTATTTTTATACCATTTTATATAAATGCGAAGTGATCGGGCAAAGTAAAGACCATCATTTTTTATTTTCCTGTTGACTTAATGCGATATAAGCCCGATACGGTTTCCTAATTGTTACATTGGTCTGGAAATAATTAGGCTGGCTGGACGTTAATTTAACTAGATAAGATCATTAAATTTGACATATGGAAAACATCATCACCCCTACGCAATTAATCATCAACCATGCAAATAATGGTAACAAAGCCACTTTAAAAATTGGAAGCAAATTTCAATGGGATCCTAAATATGCATCAAAAGAGACACCTTCTTTTGATTCTTTTAAAAGCGAAATTGAAAATTTTTACCAATATAAACTGGTATTTGGTTATGAAGGTGCGGTTGGTCAAAGTATTTATATGGTAACCGGCGTAAAATAAACTGCATCAATCAGTTCCCAGGTATTAATAAAGGATCGTCAGTTATGATCAAATAGATTATTTCAATGAAATGCGTTGAAATAAGGCTTAAATATAAAAAGCCCGGATATCCATCCGGGCTTTTTTATCAACTAACCTAAACTTATAAATACTAACCAAATATTTATAGCACAAAACTAAATATCGGTTATTAAGCTAGTGTTAAATATTTATCATCTGTTATGGCACCAGATCCCGAATCAATATTGATACAGCTATCTGGCTTATTTTAGCACCCTCCGTATTACTTTATCAATTTCATCCAGATCTGACAGATCTTTAAGGTCAATCAATAATTTCAAATAACAAAACGGTTATTTTACAGCTCTGGTGGCCTTATCAAAAGATAGTACCAGGTTCTTTTGGTCAACCTGCTTTAAGGGCACTTCATGTTCATTTTTACCCAGGCCATTTGTAAAATAAACATCGGCTTTTACAGTCTCCCCCTTGTTAACACCATCATCAAATAAAGCAATACCAAAAAGGGTGCTGTCTACTTTTGATGATGCCGTAACACTCACTGTACCCAAAGCGTACTTACCATTATTCTTCAGGGTAACAACGCCCTGTTTATAAGTGTAACTTACTCCTTTCAGTGTTTCCAGATAGGTTTTATTCTTGCTGGTAATAGGTTGATAGGTTTGGGCATAACCTGAAAATCCACAGGCTGCCAGCATTGAAACAAAAATGATTTTTTTCATGATCTTATAAGAACTAACAAATAAATATCGCAAAAAAAAGCTTATTAAAAATAAATGTTGGTCATGATGAATGAAGGATTTAGAAATTAAATGACAAAAGCCAAAATAGACTGATATTCACCGCATTTATGGCGTTTTCAATTTAATATTATGCGTTGACGACATCAAATCATCCGGATTAATCTTTTAAAGTTTGTTTGGGCAATAACTGTTTCTAAATCAAAACAATTTCCATCACCAAAACGACCAGTGCTGCTGTTAAGGTATTTGCAAAATTAACCAAATTATTGCCGATGATGCCTTTACGCTCCAATACAGCGCCCAGTACAGAATCAGTCAGGTTGCCCACCGTTCCTGCAATAATAATAAAGCAAAAACTCATATTCCATCCATATCCCAGCGCATACATACCTGCAATGATGCAGCTTCCTAAAATACCAATTAATGTTCCTTCCAGACTGATTACCCCATCCATTCCGCAACGGTCTGGCTTGAAAGACATGATGTTAAAAAAACGCTTTCCATAAAGCATTCCCAGTTCGGATGAAAGGGTATCTGCAGTAGCAGATGCAAAAGATGCCGCCATTGCTGGAAGCATTAAATAAGTAAGCGAAGGATAAAATAAAATTACTACAGCTGCCATACCAGCAGCCCCGGCATTAGCCATTACCTGCCCTGCTGTACGGCCATTTTTGGTTTCCGCTATTGTGGCCACATCCTGTTTTTTACGTCGCTGCCAGGAAGTAGCCGCAGAACCCAGAATAAAAAATATAGTCATCATGGCGATGCCTGTATAACCAGCCGCAAAATAAATCAAACAGGCTAAGATAGCGCCGGTAAAAGCGGCCGGAACAGTCAGCTTTTTGGCCAGGATACTGTAAGCCATACCAGCCATGATAATGATAGGCAGAAAGATGACGCTATTGAACATATCGCAAATATAGGCGAATGATATGGATGAAAAGCACCAGAGTAAGATTTTGGGTTTTAAATGGTAATGAAAATAAACAGCCATTTATCCAATACATTACCTTAAACTTACCCGAACCCGTTAGCAAATGAGCAGCAACCTATACTCCCCTTTTTTTTCCATCGGGGCACGATGGATACAGGGTAAACTCTGTTGATCAGGATGATCTACAGCCAGCCTCCACAAATGACCCAAACCCAACTTTACAGGTAGTGCGCCGGGTTTAGCCTGATAGTGCAGATCAAAATAATGCTCAGTCAAAAAATTTTCAAATCCCTCTTCCGTACCATCGTATAATTCCTTAAGCTTCTGTCTGATTTCTGGCAACAGCACTTTTTGTTCAGCCTGGTGATTGGCCAAGATTTCACTAACAGCACCATAATACGTACATAAAAAAGTATCGGTACCAATCGGCGACCGGTCTACATGAAAAGAATATACATCTGTTGAAATAAAATCCAATTCCTCATCACGCTCGTAACTTTTAATTAAATTCAGCGAAGGTGATGCGCCGGCATCCGTTAACAATTGGAAATCGCTCAAAATAACTTCCCTGGCCATTTGCCCTTTTTCTGATAGTTTGAGTGCCTGGAGATCTTCCATAGCAACTTCTGTCAGGTTTGCTTTTAATTCGAGTTGAGATACAATTTCCTTAAAATCTCCCACCAGTTCTCTCTGCCAGCACGCTGCGTTTACATCCCCTTTAAAAACGGTATCCATCAAATAAGAAAAAGTAGAGACCACCACCACCTGTGCACTATCCGAAAATTTGTTATTCATCTTTATCAGTTAACCATTTGGTTATTATTTGCCGCAAAAATAAGGAATGGCGCAGCTGTTCATAAAAATAATCTATTTTTTTAACGGTTAACCCTTAGCTTTTTACCAATTTCTTTCCATCGCGGTCTTTCCACTCAACCTCTGGGATTCACTTGCCTGTAGCCAGCTGATGGGTAAATGCAACTTTTTTATCTGTCAAATCCCAGGTCGAGAGTTCATCCAGTACTTCTTGCCGATGTTTTTTGCTGATATCGCGAAGGGCATTCCCAACTGATTTTCTGAGGTATTCGCTGTCAGCTGATTTATTTACACTGATCAGCGTAATGGCAGTATGGGGATGATCTTTAAAATAAGGGCGGCCCGTCCAGATACGAAGTCCCTCTGTTACTGCTCTTTTCATATTCGGATGAGGATCTGAAAGCCATTTTTTGATAACAGGAAGACTTTTCTCATAACCGGTAACCTGGCAATATTGGTCAAAAGCTTTTGCCAGCATTTCCTGCACCCGCCAGTTTTGGTCTTCTGCCACCTGTGTCTCCAGAATCTGCAACGCTTCCGGATGGGTTGGCGAAAGTTGCCCCAAAATATAGGTAGCCAGCATCCTTACCTGGTAACTATTGTCGGCAAGAAACTGAAGCGCAAGGTTAAAATGCGGCGTTCCCTGATCTGCCAAAATCTGGTCGCCGGCTGTTATGATATGCTTAAAACCATGTTCAATTTGTTTAATGTGATTAATAATTGATGGTATCATGCTCATGGTATAGGTTTATTCGATTGTTTTACTGTTTCAAATGCCAACCTGGCGCATCCGCAATTTTAATGAGATATTGCAGTGCAATCACTGTGCTACAAATATACAAAGTTCAGTTTATATGACTTAATCCATTAAATATTGATTTGTAACTAATGTAGTCATTGGTAATGATAAGTTACATTTTTTCATATATGTAATAATACCTATTCGAAATTATGCCAGTAAGTCGAGAAGCTATTTCGCCTTTTATGAAAATCATCATGCACAGGGGACCTGCGATTTCCTCTATGGCGCGTTTGCAAATGTAAACTTAAATTTAACCCAAACACATCCAAAGTCAAATGATCGGAAAATTATCTACCCTGGCTAGTCAAGTTAAATCGTCATATTACCCCCGAAAATATCTCGCTCATCACCATCAGGTTAAAGCGCTTACGCATGTTAAGCAAATATGGAACACTTGTGCAGGTTAGCGTTCATCTGTAAATTTAATTTCCATAATCTTTTGTTCAAACTGCTCCGGAGGCACCAGCGCTTTTGCTTTCATACGGGCCTTGTAGGTATAAACGGTATTTACCGTATAATCCAGTATCCGGGCAATGGTTTCCGTATCGGTAACCCCTAAACGGATCAGCGCAAAAATACGCAGCGAGGCGGTGAGCATTTCTCCTTCCTTAAGCTCAATCTGTTCGTCGGCTCTTAAAAGTGCATTAAATGAAGAAACGAAATTGGGAAAAAGGGTCAAAAAAACGCTATCCAGTGTACTAAACAACTGGATTTTCTCTTTTTGGATGTGCACATTTCCCAGTACCTGGGTCGCATCCTGATATTTTCCTAATTTAATATTGTGCTGCGCTTTTCGTTTTACTTTATCGAGCGTTTCGATATAGGACGAACAGGTTTTAAAAAATAAGCCGATGAGTTCTTCCTTTATCCGTGATGATTCCCATAGTTTGCCGTTTACATCTTCCAGTTCTGTGTTTTTCTCTGTAATAATCAGATCATTCTGTTCAATACGGATCATCTGTTTGCGGAAAAGCACCAACTGAAAAAGCAAAACAATGGCCACCAGAATAAACAATACAATGCCAATCCAAAGCATCTCTTTATCATGTTGTTTTTCTTCTATCAATCTGCTTGCAATGAGCGGCAGTACCGACTCGATCTGAGCCGCTCTGTTTCTGGTGCCATAAAAAGCGGCATTACCCAGCGCCTCCTGCATACATACATAAGCATCATCATTTCTGTTCATTTTAAACAGTTCCTGCCCCAGCAAAAATATGGCAAATGTTTCTTTCGTGGCCGACCGTATATCGTTGATTGCGGCAAGTGTGAGTAACATTAATTTATCCTCACCTGAATAAGCATGACTGATTCTGGTGGCGATAATGGCAATCTGATGTTCTGATAGATCATGATTCAACAGATAGTCGTAATAAAATCCGGCATCTGGCGGTGTGCTTTGCCCGGCACCAGGTGAAAAAGCCATGTTAATGGTTTTTTCGAGCTCACTCGGGTCAATTAAACTCCCGGCCTTTTCAAATTCTTTTCGCGCAGCTTTACGGTAGCCTGTAGCATAGTAGGCATCGTTATTGTAAGCACCAATTTCATCAAAGAGCATTCCGCGTAAATTCAGATAGTCATACCGGAATTTGCCCGAGAGGCCAATGGTATCTATTTCTGATATTGTTTCAAATGCTTCTTTGTAAAAACCCGACTTTACCAAAACTCTAGCCAACCCCATCTGGCTTTGGATAAGGTGTTGCTTACCGCTTAATTGTTTGGAAAGGGCAATTAACTTATTGGCGTTGGTAATGGCAGAATCAAAACGGAAAGCACTGTATTCATTGAATAATTCAGATAATAATTTGTACCGATCAGGATAACAGGTAGCTGGTACGGCTGAAAGCTTGTTACGCAGTTTCTCTATCTTTTTTTCCTTTTGGCGGATATAATTATTTTCTGTTAAAAGTTCCAGCTTTAGTATCTTCCATAAACTGTCCGCTTTTGAAGTTTGCGCATGAACGGGAACCATGTAAAAGAGCGGAATAATAATTGCAAAAATTTTCTTTATCATCATTAATGCTGTTGGCCTGCGGCATTATATAAACATACAATAAATTATGATTTAAAGTCATATTGCCGCGCCAATATGACGTTTCAAACCCAGGTATGCAGTTTTCTATATACTAAAACCGCAAAAATGGTTTTGATTTTTGAAGCTTAACAGAGCAATAAGACACTCATTAACAGCTGTTTAAAATTTATTTGATTTTGATTTAAATAGAAGATCGCTTTGAATTGAACCGATCGCGTTTTTTCATCGCTACTTTTGGCTAAACCAAATAACAACCATTTTAAACTTTATGAGAAACAGATTTTTTATCTTGATAGCTGCAGGACTTCCCCTCTTGTCCACGGCCTGTCAAAAGCGTTCTCAGGGAGATACGGTCATCACTTCGCAGGGCAAGGTGGTGAAGTATTTTCAAAACCCATTGCTTAACGGAGATCATGCCGATCCTTTTGTAGCCCAGAAAGACGGAAACTATTATTTTCTTTCTACCAAAGGTAACCGTGTAGCCATCGCAAAAACAAAGGCCATGTCGCAACTCGCGGAGGCTACTGAAATCACAGTGTGGACCCCACCTGAAAATACCGATCACTCAGCCGACCTATGGGCGCCGGAATTGCATTTTTTAGCGGGCAAATGGTATATTTATGTTGCCGCAGCACAAAAGGGTGTAGACGATAGTAACCGCATGTTTGTGCTGGAAAATGAAAACGCCGATCCCACACAGGGTAGCTGGAATTTCAAAGGTAAAATTGCTGATGCTGGTCATGATCAGTGGGCAATAGATGGTTCTGTTGTTACAATTGGCAATAAAAACTATTTCGTCTGGTCGGGATGGGAAAATCCATCAGAGAAATATAAACAATATATCTACCTCGCACCCATGTCTAACCCCTGGACCATCAGCGGACCGCGCATCAAGATCTCCTCACCCACAAATGACTGGGAAAAATGGGAACCCACTTTTCTGGGGGCAGGCGTAAACGAAGGGCCAATCATGCTCCAGCGTGATGCTAATAGCCCGGTGTTCATTATTTTCTCTGCCAGCCGGTATAGTAGTGACCATTACTGCCTCGCCCAAATCCAGTTGAAAACCGGCAGCGACCCAACAATTGCAGAAAACTGGATCAACAAAAAACAGGTATTCGTAGCGAGCGATAAAAATGCCGTTTATGGCCCGGGGCATAATGGTTTTTTCTCCAGTAGCCGTAGGGACGATGACGGCACGTTGAAAACCGAAAACTGGTTTATCTATCATGCGCGTAGTATGCCGAATGATCCCGGACAAGCCAGAACGACTAGAATGCAGCAACTATCCTGGAAGGCAGATGGATCACCCGATTTTGGAACCGCCATCAGTACAGGGATCAAGCTATCCTGTCCCATCAACGAACAATAGGCTAATGTATACCGTCCGTTTTGTACTGTGCCGCTAAGGCGGCAAGAGGGATCCGTTTAGCCTTTTTTTCTACAACTCACTAACCAGATTGATAATTTATGACACCAAAAAAAGCTGTGGTCATCCAAAAGACCACATCCTGTTTGCCACCCAATTTTAAACCAGTAATCGAAAAAAACCATTAAACCAGCTATGAGAAAACTTTTACACCACTATAAAGGAAGCACTGCTGTAGGAACCCTTGGTTTCCGTACAATGTGCATCATAATGATCATCTGTTGTTGTTCCGCTGCCCTCGCGCGTGCCAGCACAGATAAAAAAATCCGGCCGTACATATTATCTGCTAAAAACCTTCGGAAAGATATTGAAGTAAGAGGAAGTGTAACCGACACCAGCGGCGTGGGCCTGCCAGGTGTAGTGGTAAGCGTAAAAGGCCGCAGCGGCTTTGGTACAGTTACCGATGTTAATGGCGGTTACCTGATCAAAGTTCCCGAAGATGCCACGCTGGTATACAGCATGGTGGGTTTTATCCGGCAGGAAGTGGCCGTCGGTTCACGCGAATTTATTGCGGTTAAACTGCGCCAAAACCAGGCCATGTTAGAAGATGTGGTGGTGGTAGGCTATGGCACCCAACAAAAAAACAATGTTACCGGTGCGCTTACTTCGGTAAGTTCGAAAGAACTGCTGCGCACACCAACAGCCAGTTTAACCAATAGCCTCGCCGGACGTTTACCCGGCCTTTTAACCATACAGAGCAGCGGCGAGCCCGGAGCCGACGGGTCTGCCCTCTATATCCGTGGATTTGGTACCTACCAGGGCAAGAGCCCCCTCGTGCTGGTTGATGGGATCGAGAACAGCATTGATGGTATTGATGCCAACGATGTAGAAACGGTAAGCGTTTTAAAAGATGCAGCTGCCACAGCCGTTTACGGTATGAAAGGTGCAAATGGAGTGGTACTGGTTACCACTAAACGGGGAAAAACAGGTAAACCACTTATTTCACTTACCGCACAAACGTCGCAACAACGTCCGTTCAATATGCCAGAATACCTCGACTCATTTGATGCGCTAACCTTATTCAGGGAAGCATTGAACAATGATGGTTTGAATGCAAACCTGTACACGGATGCCTATTTGAATAAATTCCGCGACCGCAGTAACCCTACTTACCAGTACCTCTATCCAAACGTTAACTGGACAGAAGAACTGATCAAGCCCTCATCAATGATGAACCAGACCAACCTCAATGTTAATGGTGGTTCTTCAACGGCCAGGTATTTCGTATCTATGGCCTACCTAAAACAGGATGGGTTGTACAAATTTGACGATCTCAATGCCTACAACATTAATGCGGTGATGAATAAGTATAATTTCAGAAGCAATATCGATATCGATCTTTTGCCTACACTGAAGTTGGAACTCAATCTTTCAGACATTGTTCGCGATCGAAACTATCCGACAGAAACGGCAGGCGCATTCTGGTCTGAAATACGCAATACACCAGCCTACCTTTACCCTTTAACCAATCCAAACGGTTCGGTATCCGGACAAAAAGATTCACCAGCCAATCCGTACGGCCGTTTAACGCAGTTTGGATATGGACGCTTTTTTGAAAACACCTTAAGCTCAATTATCGGTTTTACCCTAAAAATGCCCTTTATTACCGAAGGACTAAGCTTTAGAACACGTTTCGCTTACGACGCCCAGAACTTCAGAAACATTACCCGGCAACGCAATTACTCTACCTACCGGTTTATTACGAACGAAAACGAAACAGACCTGAGCAAAGGCCGGTATGAAGAACTGACCACGGGTGATGGTTTACTCGGTTTTAACATTGCTGCGAACGGCAGCCGTAAATCTACCTTTGAAAGTTACTTAAATTACGACCGGACATTTGCGCAGAGACATGTGGTTTCGGGGATGATCCGTTACAACCAGTCGCAAAGTTTTCTGGCTACGGCTACGGCTGATGGTGCCATCGCTGCCTTACCTTATAAGCAATTGGGTATAGTAGGTAGGGTTAATTATGCATTTGACAGGCGTTATGTACTGGAATTTGATGCGGGTTATAATGGTTCAGAGAACTTTATGAAGGGGCGGCGTATGGGCTTTTTCCCGGCAGCGTCTGCTGGCTGGATCATATCCAACGAGCAGTTTCTAAAAGATTCTAAATTGATAAGCCTATTGAAATTAAGAGGTTCTTACGGTATAGTAGGTGTTGATAACAGTGTTGGGCGTTTTGCGTACCTCAGTACCTGGCAAACCGGAAACGGCAGTGGCTACCGCTTTGGTTTGGCCGCCGATGGTGATGGCTACTCCGGCGCTCAGGAAAGTGCCACCGGAAACTCATTCCTTACCTGGGAGCAGTCTAAAAAAACCAATATCGGTGTCGATTTCGAATTATTTAAAGGGCAGATTGCTTTTACCGGTGATGTTTTTACCGAAAGGCGTTCGCAGATCCTGACCACTGCAGCCATTATTCCAAATGTAACGGGTGTTCAAAATCTACCGGCCATCAATGCCGGTATTGTAGACAACAAAGGTTTTGAAGGCGAAATTACCTTCCGCAAACGTTTCGGCAACCACAACCTGATGTTACGTGGCTCCTATTCGTATGCCACCAACCGGATACAGTATGCTGCAGAGCCCAACTATGCCCTGCCATACCGTGGATTAAGGGGCACACAGATCAATGAAGCCTACGGCTTAACCGCTCTTGGCTTATTTAAAGATGCAGCAGATATCACTGCAAGCCCTACCCAGCAATTCGGAGCCGTGCGCCCGGGTGATATCAAGTACCTTGACCGGAACAATGATGGTGTAATTAACAGTCAGGATGAAGGCTACCTGGGCCAGGTAACTACCCCAAAATCAATTGTGGGCCTAACCCTATCCTATACTTATAAAAACTTCGATCTGAATGTTCTTTTCCAGGGTGCTGCCGGCGGCAAACTTTGGTTAACCGGTACATCTGCATGGGCATTCTCTAGCAACAGCTCTGTGCTGGCCGATTATATGGATGGGCGTTGGACCACGCAGAATCCTGACCCAAATGCTAAATGGCCACGATTATCATCTTCCAATAATGTAAATAACAATAAAAACTCAACCTTCTGGCTTAGATCATCCAATTATGTGAGGCTAAAAAATGTAGAGGTGGGTTATACACTGCCCAAAACCTGGATCAAAAAAATCGGACTAACCAATATCAGGGCCTTTGCCACCGGATCAAATATTTTTACCTGGTCTGAAATGAAGATTTTCGATCCGGAGCGCACCAATGGCTTTGGAGACTATCCTCAAATGCGCGTAATCAACTTAGGAATAAATGCTTCATTGTAATCCCATGAAAAACATAACCAAGCTGCTTTTGGCAGTACTATTATTCAGCAGCACGTCTTGTAAAAAATACCTGGATGTTGTTCCGGCCGAATATTCGAGCGAAAATGATGTTTACAATAATATCAATCTTACAGAGCAGGCGCTGGCCCGTTTATACAACGCGCTGCCTAATGAGCTTACCTCACCCCTAACTGCAGCAACAGATGAAACCTACCACCATTGGTTTGATAATGGCGAGGCCATTGATGCTTATAAATATAATCTCGGCGCATGGACTACCAACGATAATCCGTACGGTAACTGGTCAGGAAAATACCAGGATATCCGCAGGGCGAATATCTTCATCAAACGCATAGATGCCGTTCCGGTACCGCTTGATCGTGAAAGTTATTACGCCATCTGGAAACCACGCTACAAAGCGGAGGCGCGTTTTCTTCGTGCACATTTTTATTTTGAACTTTTTAAACGCTATGGAGCCGTTCCGTTAATAACCAGCTCAAACGATGTAGACCCCGGAAACCTGGAAGATACGCAGGTAGCACGCAATTCGGTAGATGAGATTGTCAATTTCATTACAGCAGAGTGCGATGAGATTGCAACCGTACTGCCACTCACCCAGGAGGCGGCACAAACCGGTCGCATTACCAGGGGCGCAGCGCTGGCTTTGAAAGCCCGGACATTACTTTATGCTGCCAGTCCGCTGTTTAATGGCAACCCACTTTACGCCAGCGTACAGAATAAAGATGGCAAGGTGCTTTTTAGCCGTAGTTACGATAAAGAAAAATGGAAAAAAGCTGCAGATGCGGCGAAAGCGGTTATTGATCTGGGCATTTATAAATTATATGCGCCTTTTCCTGATAATCCGGTACAAAATTATGCGGCACAGTTTTATACCCGCGATTATACCGAAACCATCCTGCCAAGAATCCTCGGCAACTCTACAGATATTGACGGAAACTATCTGCCCAACGGCTCCCCTTTTAAAGGAAATGGAAAATTAACGCCTTTACAGCAGTTCGTAGATGCTTATGAAATGAAAAATGGTTACCCGATTAATCAAACCGGTTCTGGCTACAGTGCTACCGGGGTTTGGAGCGGGCAGCTATGGGACGGCTTGAAATTTCAGACGGTGAGCAATATATCCAATATGTACAAAGATCGCGACCCCCGTTTCTATGCCAGTGTATTTTTTCAGTATGATGTATGGCGGTTCGACGCCACTAAGCGTCCGGTAAGACTGGCCTGGTATGGTGCCGGCAACGGCATAACCGATGGCTGGGCAACCGGAAAATCAGGTACTAATCCGTGGGGCTATAATGTTCGCAAATTTTTATCGCCCGGTTATGACAGAAATGCCAATTCGGGTACAGGAACCCGAAACTTTCCTATTTTCCGACTGGCAGAAATGTACCTGAACTATGCAGAAGCCATGAATGAATACCTGGATGCACCAGATCAGTCTGTTTATCAATACCTCAACCTGGTACGCAACCGGGTAGCCATGCCAAATCTGCCAATCCTGGCCGCCGACAATACCAAGGCCGGCATGCGCAACCGCATCCAGAATGAGCGCCGGGTTGAACTCGCCTTTGAAAGCCACCGCTTCTGGGATGTAAGACGCTGGTTAATCGCTAAAACGGTAGATAATGTACCTGCGCTCGGCCTTAATGCACGCCCTTCAGCGGCAGAACTCAGCAGTACCGGGCTGGATGTATCCAGCGAGGCAGCCGGGGTAGCCGTATTTTACAAAACGGTTACCTTACAAAACCGGGTATTTGCCGATAAACATTATCTGATGCCTATACCCCAGTCAGAAATTGATAAAGATCCAAACCTGGTTCAAAATTATGGCTGGTAGGCCTAACACTACAAAAAACAATAGCCGTTATGGCAAGCCTCAAATGCCTGAAGATTTAATACAATCTTCAGGCATTGGCTTTATCTTAAATTATAAATGCTGTGCGGTATGCACTTTTAAGAAGATCCGTTCGGTTTATCAAAATTAATGTCAAAGCTAAATTGTTACGCTTACTGGTAAGCGTGGTTCTGCTGATCTTGTTAAACATTAACTTCCCTTGGCATCAATTTTCATGCCTTACACCCACTATCTACTGCTGTTGATCAGTCAGGCTTTATTGATATTTTTCGGGGATTCCGTTACAAATTTTCATTTCGGCTATGCAACAGCGGTCATTTTAATCGATTATGTAAAATCCTCATAGCGAAACTTGCGGTTCAGCAATCAATCATTATCTTTGCTAAAACTAATAGCAAAGCACATTGCCTAAAAATTTTTTAAATTCTGCTAGCGTTTCTGAAGAAAACCTGTCCATTGCCCTGGCTCAGGTTAAACTTGGATTTTGGGAACTCGACCTCGCTACCAAGCTCATTACCTGTACGGAACAGAACAGGGCTAATTTGGGATTAACGGCTGATCAGGTCATTACCGAAAATACCATTATTGAAGCTATTCTGCCCGAAGACCGCTGGAGGCGCGTGGAAGGGCTAAAACGAGCCATGCATCCCAAAACGCCAACTTATGATTTCGAAATCCGTGTAAAACACCCTTCTCAAGCCATTCGCTGGCTGCAGGTAAGAGGAACCGTTATTTTTGAAGCACGCACACCTGTGCGGATTATTGGCACAACGGTAGACATCTCCGAGAAAAAAGGGATGGAAATCCTTCGCGATGAACTGTTAAACATCACTACGCACGAGCTCAAGTCGCCGTTATCTGTCGTAAAGGGTTATCTGCAGCTCATTTACAAATTCATCGCCGGAACAGGCGATACCAAACACCTGCTTATTGCGGAGCGCGCCATTAATGCCAGCAGCAAGGTGGAACGTTTGATAGAAGAAATCATCCATCCCAGCGCGCATAGCGAATCTGAAATCTTACTTAAAAAAGAAACCTTTGATCTGCGAAAATTGGTTTTAGAGGTGATTTCCAATACCAAGGTGATCAGTGAAGCGGTAGAGATCAAATTGATCACGCTCACTGATGTTTATTATGTTACCGCAGACCGTTACCGTATAGCGCAGGTATTAACCAATCTGATCAATAATGCGATTAAGTATGCGCCTGGCGAATCGCTGATCGTGATCGAAATATCCAGCGATAGTTCAAATGTTAAGATTTCCATTATTGATATGGGAATCGGTATTCCCGACCATGAGCGGGAAAAGATATTTGGGAAATTCTACAGAATCAAAAATTCAAGCAGTGTTGCCGCCGGTAGTGGTATCGGTCTTTTTCTATGTTCCGAAATTATTGCCCGGCATGGTGGTGCAATCGGGATGAGGCCTAATCCAACCGGAAAAGGAACTTTGGCGTTTTTCAGTTTGCCCATTATAAAAAGTTAATCAAAGTGTATGCTAAATTCAAAGTGTGGAGTAGTTATTGGTTCAGTAAGATAGTTAAACCAACCCATGCTTAAAGTTTAGAAATCATAAAGAACAGCGTTAATAAGAATCATTACCATCATATAAAAGGCATCGATATTAAACCTAGCTGTTAATTTATTTAAATTGCATCACTATTCATCTTCATTACTGATGTTCGAAATTTTAATAAAACATATTGGTGATAAGGTTGAGTTGAACCAAAAGGATCTGATCTTGCTAAAAACCTTTTTTACGCCGAAAAAGCTGAGCCGGAAAGCCTTTTTGTTACGTGAAGGGGAAACCTGCAATCACCTCGCATTTGTAAGCAGTGGTATCCTAAAATCATTTGTAAGCGATGAAAAAGGTCAGGAACGGATTAATCTTTTTGCTTTTGAAGGCTGGTGGATTTCTGATTTCAACAGCTTCATTAACCGCGAAAAAGCCCTGCTAAATATCAGCGCCATTGAAAATGCAGAGCTGCTGCTGATCAGTTTTGACGATTACGAGGCATTAACGCTTCAAATCCCCTTAATGGACCGCTATTTCCGAATCCTGTATCAAAACAGCCTGGTTACTAAAGATCGCCGGCTTATCATTTCCAATAAGTCTACTGCAATGGAAAAGTATCTGTCACTCGTACACCATAATCCCGATATGGTAAAAAGCATTCCACATAGCCTCATTGCTTCCTATTTAGGCTTGAGTCCGGAAACGGTGAGCAGGATCAGAAAAAAGCTGTTATTTCAGTAATTCCTTATTGCTTTGATCAATACTTGATCCCGGTCAAGTATTTTAGCATCGGTTCGTGCCTACTTTTGTGCTGTTCTTAAAATTTTAACAAAAGGCATTTATGATGAAAAATATCGCATTGGTGGTGGGTTCAACCGGAATTACAGGGAGTAATCTGGTCGAAGAATTAATTGCGCAACACTGGACTACTTATGGTTTGGCCAGAAACCACAGCAAGCCTGTTGAAGGGCTTAAACCAATTAAGGCAGATCTGCTTGATGAAGAAAGTTTAGCTGTTGCCCTAAAAGATGTTTCCCCTACGCACGTTTTTTTTACCAGCTGGATGCGGAGGGCTAATGAACAGGAAAACATCATCGTTAACAGCACCATGGTGCGCAATCTGCTCCGTGCTTTATCTCCTAAAAAAGCTGTCCGCCATGTGGCCTTGGTTACCGGTTTAAAACATTATTTAGGCCCTTTTGAGGCCTATGCCAAAGAAGGCACATTGCCCGAAACACCGGTACGGGAAGAACATCCCAGGTTAGCCTACCCCAATTTCTATTATGCCCAGGAAGATGCCGTGTATGAAGCGGCAAACAGAGACCACTTTACCTGGAGCATTCACCGGCCGCATACCGTTATCGGCTATGCCATTGGCAACCTGATGAATATGGGAATTACCTTAGCGGTTTATGCCAGCATCTGCAAAGAAACAGGTGCAAAGTTTGTATGGCCAGGTTCAGCAGCCCAGTGGAATGGCTTATCAGATGTTACCGATGCTAACATACTGGCCAAACAGCTCATTTGGGCATCTACTACAGAAAATGCTAAAAATCAGGCTTTCAACATCACCAATGGCGATGTTTTCAGGTGGAAATGGTTGTGGAACAAAATTGCAGATTACTTCGCAATTGAAGCCGACGGTTATAATGGTTCCATCAGGCCACTGGAAAAAGAAATGGAAAATAAACAGGAAATCTGGAGCCAGATCGCACATCAATATGGCTTGAAAGAAACCAGCCTCGATCGGCTAAGCTCAGCCTGGCATACCGATCTCGATCTGGGCAGGCCGCTGGAAGTCATGACTGATATGTCTAAAAGCAGGAAATACGGTTTTACTGCTTTCGAAAGCACGGCAGATTCTTTTGTCAGCTTATTCCGGCAATTGAAACAGGAGAAGATCATCCCATAAATTACGGATAAAATTGCGTCCTGAGGGATAATTTATGGTGTAAAAATCAATATGATAGGCAGATAAAATTTAATTAGGTAATATCCATCAAGTGCATTCCGTCAACGGTAGCTTGTCGAAGAACCTTAACCTGCTGTTAAAGGTATTTCAATACTTCGTCAAGCTCAGCTTGGGCCAGGCTTAACCTGCAAAATATAGGTGAAGTACAAATGATGATACCGCCGCATATATTTTAACTGATTAAATCCGGTACACGGTCAATTGAAATGATGGCCAGAATGGAATAAAACCACTGGTTAACAAGCAGAACCATAACAAGGAAGGTTTACATTACCTGCAATGGAAATATAATGCACAATAGGAGATAGCAAAAGGAACTATTTTATACGCTGATCGCCAACACCTATTCCTCTTTCCTACAGCGATGGCAAGCCTGCTGCTGCTTTAACGGTAACACCGCTTCCCAATGCACAGGCACAAAACCCGGTGGCTTAATCATGGCCTATTTACGGTTTCAATTCCGAAATTGCATCCAGCTCCTCATCCGCTACATAGTTAAAGGTGGCAAAGCAGTTGCCCTTGCGGGTGCGCACAGTGCCCTTAAAACAGTATGGATAATTACTGGCTGATCTCCAAAATACTTCTGCTGATTGTGCAAAAACCAATAAGTCGGTTTTATCCTCAACGATGAATGTTATTTGCTTATCGTTTTGATCCGGTGCCGGAATGCTTTCCAAAAAATGATTTTGATAATATTGGGTACTTTGTACTAATTTCTGATTAGGATATGGGCTATAAGATGTAACGGCCATTAAGCTAAAATTATCAATAACTGCATTGTTATTCTTCCTTTTACCAACATCAAAATAGCGCGAAAGTTTATCGAATTTTCTTCAAGGGTTTCAGATCCGGCAAACAATTGTTTAAACCCGGTGGTTCACCTGCTGTTGTTTAATCAATCATCTTAACTGTAAATCAGGCCCTTAAATAAAACAAAACATCAACAAAGGCAACATTCCAGTTAAGGGTTTCCAGCCCGGGTGGCTTGCGGCTTTTACTTAAAATATTTTTAGGAAATTTACGGGAATTGAAAAACCGCCTGATCAATTTTTACGTATAGTTTAATATGTAGGGGGTGAGAGTCCTACATCGGGCGAAAGCTTGAGAGCGTTAATTTAGATTGGAGGGGCTATAATCATGGATTTGATTAACCCCTCTTTTATTGTAAAAAGTAGCCTGTATAGGCAAAATATAGTTTTAACTTCTATTTAGCGACGGGTAAAAATTCGCTCCAAAAGCGCTGGCTTTCATGCTGGCTAAAAAAAAATAACAGTCAGCATAAACGGACTGTTATCTAAAATCAGCGGTTAAAACCAACGTTAACTTGCGCTGCATATCACCCCGCCAACTAAAATAAATTTGCAAGAGGATTATAAAACAGGTGCCGTATATCCTTAGCTAGCGGTATAAACCTTTATCCCTCCCACCCAGGTTTCCAGCACTCTGATATTCCGCATATTCATGCCGCAATCTTGGCGGGGCATCAGGATCGGATCCTGTTCCAGGATTACGAAATCCGCAAATTTCCCATCCTCCAGACTTCCGGCCCAGCCATCGGCATAACACTGCCAGGCAGCATCATAGGTAACAGCCTTTAGTGCCTGCTCATGGGTAAGCTGTTCTTCGGTGTTCAGCACATTTAATGGCCAGGTATTGTCGCTCGCCTCCATTACACGGGTAATCGCTTGTTCCATCATCCTTAAAGGGCCAAGCGGGGTAACCGTATGGTCGCTATGAAGGGAAATGCGCAGCTTTTTAGCTGCCGAGCTACAGCGGTCAAGAGAAAATACCTTAGGTGCATGGTGTTCTGGCAAATCCTGTCCTTCAAATATTACTTTTTCAAATACATCGCCCCAGTACCCTACATGGCCAATTAAAAAGCTGGGCGAGATATTCAGTGCTTCCATTTCATCTATCCCACTTTGCTCCAGCAGCGAACAGTGCTCAATCCGGTTGCGCAGTTGAGGCCCCGTATATTTTGCTAATGCGCTACGGAAGGCGGCAATGGTATCGGTTATAGCTCGATTTCCATTTGCATGGATCATAATGGGCCAGCCTTTTTCCAGTATGACCTCATCAACCACCTTTTGATAGGCTTCGGTATTTTTAAAGTTAAATATTCCACACGAATGATCTTTTTCAAGTATGACCGAATAAGGTTCAGACTGATAGCCGGTTAGTCCCTGGTTAGACCCATCAGATACAATTTTGACATGGCCGAGGTAAAGATCCAGATAATAATCGGGCTGCCGGTAAGGTGGTAAAGCCTGTGCATCCTTCAGCGTTTCGCAGTATAAGGCCCCGCCCAAACGTACAGGTAACCGCTTGGCCTCCAGGTATTTTTCAAGATAAGGCACATACATATGGTTAATCAGTGCATCGTACATGGAAGTAACCCCTCTCGAGTTGGCCTGCCGGAAGAATTCATCCATATTTTCTACAATATCATGTGACTTTGTCTTAATGGCGTCCTCAAAGGTCTTTACAGCTGGCATCATCATGGTTTCCTCTTCCAGTAATCCATGTGTCTTGTCAATGTAATCCTCAGCACTGGTATAGTCGTGCATGGCAGGCTGCCCTTTCTGGGCATTGTAAATGGCGCTGAGGGCCGCAGAATTGGCATATAGCGTATGGCCTGATGCGCTCATGATTATTATCGGTGTATCTAGGCTCACGTTATCCAGGAACACGTTGTCAATCTCCGAAAAATTTTTTCCGCTTTGGGGCTGAATAAGTGCCGGGTCGAGTCCGGTAGCCAGTAACACACTGTCTGAAGATGTCGCAAGGGCCGAAGACAAGGTTGCCGATATCCAGTGTTTTGTATAAACTTTCCGCAAATCCTGTCCTTCAAAAGGGCTTACGTCTATCCAAGAGGCCATCATGCCCGAAAACACCGTATGAACATGCGGTTCAAACATTCCGGGAATCAGGGTATGCGTCTTATCCAGCACAATATTTTGATAAGCATCTTTGTATTTGGTATCCATAGCCGCCTTTACCTGTGCATAAGCACCGCTTGCTACTATAATGCCCTGCGCTATACCGATTGCCTCCACAGCGCGGGCATCGCCGTTAACCATGGGCCTGATCGTTCCTCCTGAATAGAGAATGGCTTCGGGAGATGCTGCAAGTGGCTTGCTTTTTGGTAAATGGGCAGTCAGCTTCTCGATATGTTCTTTACTGAAAAGCTCATGCTTTAATATTTCGACTATTGGGTTTTTGCAGCCGCAGGTGCACGCATGCGGATGGTGATGATCTGTTTTTATCATGGGTAAGGAGCGTTAACTGTTTTTTATCTATTTGCTTTTTATGGAAACTGATTTTTTTATTGTTCTTCTTGCAATGTACCATCTACCGAGGTAGCATAAGATGCAATCCAGGCCAGTATCTGCTCCATAATTCTGATGATTAATTCCAAACTGGTAACCTTTTTAACCCGCGGAAGCAACGTTTTATCTTTTGGATACACGGGTTGAGGCAACGGTTGTGGCAGTATAAGGCCTTGTACAGCCGGGCTGCCCGGCTGCGCAGGTATACCTGAATACAAACTCACATGCTGAAGGAAGAGTTGGGTAATATAATCTTTCATTGTTTTTGGCGGCGTGTTAACCGTATGTGAAGAAAGATCTGTATGCTGAAGTGTGCCTGGCAACGCCTGGTTCTGTATCCTGGTGTAGGTTACGCCCGATGTTGCAGCCCTTTTAAGCACCAGTCGCTGAAGCGTGTCAAGCGTCTTCTTCGTTAGAAAACGGGTGGATTGGCCGTAGATCTGAGCAATTTCCTGTAGGTCCGATTCGGCCCAGGCGTGTGGCACAACATCAAGCGTATTCCAGTGCATGGTATTCCAGTTTTGGTAATCACCGGTTTGTGCAACCCATCCTGCCGGAAGCGCCGGAAACGTGCTATTGAACAAAGCGGCAAATGCGCTTTCGCCAGGTGTAGGGCCGGCTGTAGGATAAACCAATGAGGTAGCAAATGCATCCAGCTTGTTGTTCTGTTTTAAATAAAGTGCCAGCGTTGGGGAAAGTGCCCCCGCCAGGCTATGTCCGCAAAATACGATTGCGCTTTGCTCACCAGGATTTAAACTGGCAATAAATGTTTCAAGAGTGGTATTGGGCGATACAGCCTTTGGCGGACTAACCAGCCCGAGCACTAATTTAACACCTGTAGCAGTTCCATTGGAGATGTAGGGATCAGTTCCGTTATAGGCTGATGGGGAGAACGTTGCCGGATCGTAGTCTGTCCAGTTTACCACTTGGGCCACCGAAAAATCCTCGGTTTCCCAGTCGTAAAGCGATGCCGGGTTAGTTGCCGCAACTGCTACCACATAAGTTGGCAAAGTTGGGCCGCCTGGGTAAGCAACAGCATCACACTGCGCAACATACAGGGCATTATCAGCAACGCCAGTAGTTTTTCCATGTTGGTCGGTCTCCTCAATAAGTGCAGGCCCCCATACCAATTTCCAGCTGCCCAGTGTCGCCGTCACCGACGGATCCGCCACCGAAGGCGCGGTTTGCCCCATTACTTCAACAGGTGGAACACCGTTCAAATAAAAAGATAAATCATACTGCAATTGCAGTTGTAAGTCGTTGCCAGTGCCCTGGTAGCCCCCGGCCCGGTTAGCGATGCAGGCCAGGCCAAAAACCTGTTGGTAAGCATCAAAAGATGGGTTTTGCATAAGTTTAATGAATTGATAGATTAAAATGGTGAACATTAACACAGTACGATATCAACTGGAGCTTTTACGCTGATAACTGGTATAAAGGTCACCTATCTGTGATCTGAATGAGATGCGAACTTGAACTGAGTTGAAAGCGTTACTGATGAAGTAAATGTACGATTTTAAGGAATACCTAAAAACAATTAATCATACATAATTAAAAATACTTAAATATCAGTATGTAACTGTAAGTCTACAAGCAATACATCAGCCCTACCTATATTATTATTCAATAAACTGGCATAAGCTTAAATGCAGCTTACACTATCTTGATGAGCACAGTCTGATCAAACCTCAATTGTTTTTTAACTAATAACTGGGTTTACCCGCTAAAGATAACCGGACAGGCATGGAACCGGAGCACTAACAACCTAACTGTTGCTGCATAAACAGAGCAATTTTTGCCATCCTGGCAAATAACGGATTAAAAAAAACTTCATTAAAATCCCTCCCGTCCGCATGAACATCAAACTAAAAAAAATCGAACTAAGCTACACCCAGCAAAATCTAAGATGGGCGGAAAATAAAAACGCCTGCCGATTTGCTGACAGACGTTTATTTGTTAATTATAGTCCTGAAATGGAGGGAATGGGATAGCTTTATACAGCATTCTGATAAACCACCTCAAAACTTCCGTACATGGCCATTTCTGCACTGTGCGCTACCGAAAGCTTTAGCTTTAACTTTTGTATCACTTCATTGGCGTAAACGATGCTTTTATTTAAATCTTTTATTCCGCGCACCTCTATTCCCCTCGCTAAGCGTTTGAACTTCGAAGGCTCAAATTTTTCAATGAACTTGTCCATATCAGCTGTTTGTGTCATTTTATTCATAGCGTAATCATTTTACCATAGCAAACCTCACGATGGAAGTTTTGTTTGCCTATCGCCCTGAAGAAAATATTAACAAACCAGCAGAACGCAAATAGTGGTACTGTAAATCAGCGAATTAAACAACACATACCGTTAATAAATTCTTAATCGTTATAATAAGTATTCCCTAAGCTGTACTGACGCAGGGTTGCCCTCCATATTCCCTTTCAGCATAAACGTATGGTCTTAATTCGATAATCCCCTGGATTTGACCATGAAACAAGTGCTTTGGGAAAAGTCTGTTTATTTCCTTTACCCGCTCTTCCGGAACTACATATATCAAACCGGCTATCGGGATTTACGCAAGAGCGCCACAGCATCAGGAATATACCAATGGTTTTTTAGAATAGATGCTAAACAAATGCGGTTTACATTCTTCCCGGAATAATATGCAGCAACCTTTGTGATGGCGATCCATCCTATAGGTTCCAGATCAAAAGAATAAATAATCAGACAAGCATGTTAGGCCAATAGCAAATATGCCCCTCCAAAAGCTTCAGTTTCCACTATCGGGCTCCCCTCCCTCAATGATGGTATGAATTTAAAATAATCTGACTACAACAATTACCAATTGAACTACTTTTTAAAAAGCGTTAATCCTGAATTTTGAAAATGAAAATAAAATTATTTTCAGAAACCATTAAAAGGAAGAATGATGCAAAAAAGAAAATTAGGAAATGAGGGATTGGAAGTTTCTGCTTTGGGCTTTGGCTGTATGGGTTTAAACTTTCTTGATGGTAAGGGCATGGAGAAAAATGCGGCCATATCGCTGTTGCACAATGCCGTGGAGCGCGGTATTACCTTTTACGATACGGCCGAAGCGTACGGACCTTATACCAACGAAGAATTGGTAGGCGAAGCACTGAAGCCTTACAGGGAAGATGTAGTGATTGCCACCAAATTTGGCTGCAAAGATGCCAGCCCGGCAATTGGTTTAGACAGCAGACCGGAAACCATACGTGCAGTAACCGAGGCATCGCTGAAGAGATTAAAAACCGATTATATTGACCTGCTGTACCAGCACCGGGTTGACCCTGCTGTGCCGATAGAAGATGTAGCCGGCACGGTAAAGGATCTGATTAGCGAAGGTAAGGTGAAATATTTTGGTTTATCGGAAGCGAGTGCCAAAACCATTCGGCGGGCACATTCCGTTCAGCCTGTATCTGCACTGCAAAGCGAATATTCGTTGTTCTGGCGTGAGCCGGAAGCGGAGATTATTCCGACTTTGGGGGAGCTGGGCATTGGTTTTGTTCCCTTTAGTCCGCTGGGTAAGGGGTTTCTGACGGGGGCCATCAATACAAAATTAGCAGCTGCAGACCGCAGAAATGTGCTGCCTCGTTTCACCGAAGAAAACATCAAGGCAAACCTGGTTCTGGTGGAAGCGCTTTCTGAAATTGCGCGAGAGAAAAATGTAACAACAGGACAATTGGCATTGGCGTGGTTACTGGCGCAGCAGCCCTGGATTGTGCCAATTCCAGGAACAACAAACCTGCATCGCTTGGCAGAAAATATAGCCAGTGCGAACGTTTTATTCACCGCCAGTGAACTTAAAAAAATCAATGCAACAGTGGATGAAATTACATTGGTGGGCGACCGTTATCCGGAATTTTTAGCCAGGCAGATAGACCAAAACTAAATACATAAACAATGGAAAATATTAAAGGAAAAGTAGTCGCCATTACGGGGGCAAGCAGTGGAATGGGGAGATCGATCGCCATAGCACTCGCCAACAAGGGAGCGAAAGTTGTTTTGGGCGCAAGACGCACGGAACGACTGCAACAATTGGTAGAAGAGATTAAAAATAATGGTGGTGAAGCCAGTTTTAGTACAATAGATGTAACCAATAAAGCTGACCTGGCTCGGCTGGTTACTACCGCCCTGCAACAATACGGAAAACTGGACGTGATGGTAAACAACGCGGGTATTAGTCAGCTTAGCCGCATTGACGAACTGGATATTGAAGGCTGGGAACAGATGATTGATATTAACATTAAAGGGGTTTTGTACGGGATGGCCGCGGCAATTCCGGTTTTTAAACGCCAACAGGCCGGGCACATTGTTAATATCATTTCTACCGCGGGGCTGAAAATTACGCCCATAATGGGGGTTTACGCCGGGACTAAAAATGCCATTCGAACCATTTCGGAAGCTTTTCGGCAGGAATCTGATGGTAAAGTACGCATTACCGGAATTTCACCGGGATATGTGAAAACGGATTTTGCAAACCAAATTAAAAATGAAGAAATGAAAACAGCCATTCAACAGGGCATGCAAGAAATGGCCATTGACCCTATTGCCATTGCAAATGCGGTGTTATATGCGATTAGCCAACCGGAAGATGTGGAAGTTGGTGAAATTGTAATTCGTCCGTCAAAACAAAATTGATTAAATTAGCAAAAGTAATGCAGTCATCACCTGAAATTAACCACATTAACAGTATATCGCAGCTGATGCGTTTACTGGAACTACCGGCACCCTCCCACCCGCTGATTGCATTGGTGGATTATCATTATGTACCTATAGAAACGTTCCCGAAGGGACAAAAAATAAGTCTCGACTTTTACAAAGTATCCTTTAAATCTGCATTTACAGGACAAATAAAATATGGACAGGGTTATTATGATTTTGAAGAAGGCGGCCTGGCATTTTTAAAACCCAGACAGCTGGTTTTTCCTCCGGAGGATAGCGCGAGTTATGAGGGCATTGCCCTCTATTTTCATCCCGACTTTATCAGGAATTATCCTTTGGGAAAAACAATCAGCCAATATGGCTTTTTCGCCTACGATGTTGCTGAGGCCTTGTTTTTATCAGCAAGTGAAAAGGAAATTATAGCTGGTCTGTTTACTTCAATTGCCAATGAGTTAAAGCACCATATTGACCATTTTAGCCAGGATGTTCTGGTATCGCAATTGGAGCTGTTGCTGAATTACAGCAATCGTTTTTATAACCGGCAATTTATTACCAGGAAAGCGGTCAATTCTGATATCATCACTACGCTGGATCGGTTATTGGCTGCCTATTTTGATGAGGGGAACAGTTTGAAGAATGGATTGCCATCTGTAAAGTACATCAGTAACGAATTAAAGCTTTCGCAGCGTTACCTGAGTGATATGTTACGCTCATTTACAGGATTGAATACGCAACAGTACATACAGCACACGGTGATAGAAAAGGCCAAAGAAAAACTATCAAGCACCAATCTGTCGGTTTCTGAGATAGCTTATCAACTTGGTTTTGAGCATTCACAGTCGTTCAGCAAACTTTTCAAAACCAGGACTCATGTTTCCCCCCTGGCTTTCAGACAATCGTTTAATTAAATAAAGGCGCTATTTTTTTGCTACGCTTATAATCCCATACCTCGTTAAAGTATGCGACCTGTAATGATTTGATGTATTGAGTTGATTTTAAATCTGTATGATCCGTAAATGCCTGATGTATAAGCAGAAACACCGCGAATTGAAGCTGTTTCTCCATTAAAAGGCCTGGTTGTGTGCCAAATGAGCATCATCTGATCATCAAAAAGTGTACAACACTCAAATGGCTGTCAATAATCCATTTTTGCTACGGGCTGAATTTCTCTTCTCAGTGAAGAGCAAACTGAGCACCGGGCATTAAGGTAACATCCAGCTGATCTGTGTATCATCCAACAGTAGTGTTTTAGCTATTTGCATGATAAGCCCAAAGATTTTATGATATTTGCGGCATCACAACATTTGGGCAAATTGAAAAACGCAAAATATTACCTGGCCGCTATATTCGCTTACGCAACCTGGGGCTTTTTTAGCTTAGTTTTAAAACCTTTGAGCGGATATGCTTCGGTGGATATTTTATTTTATCGCATTTTTAGTTGCGCGATACTGATGCTTTTTATTACCGTTTTGTTTAAACGTGCCGAATTGATTAAAACCTTTTCCAATATTAAAGCCTTACCCGCTAAGCAGAAGCGAAATATGCTTTTGTTGAATGTAGGTGGCAGTATTTTTCTAAATATCAACTGGTTCTCGTTTATTTACGTGCTTAATCATATCAGCGTTAAGGCTACTTCACTTGCCTATCTGGTATGCCCCATTATTACCACGCTGCTTGCGTACTGGCTTTTGCACGAAAAACTCAATAAAATACAATGGGCGGCTGTGGTATTAAGTATATTGGGGTGTTTATTACTATCATATTCCGTTATTATGGATATGGTTTACGGCATTGTTATTGGATTTACTTATGCCGCTTACCTGGTAAGCCAGCGCAAAAATGCAGGGTTTGACAAGTTTATCATCCTCACGTTTCACATTACGCTTTCCGCACTGATGTTGCTCCCCTTTTACCCTGCTTACAGCGGCGCTGTACCCACCGCTACGCAGTTTTGGTTACTGATAGAAGTTATAGCGGTTGGCTTTACCATCATGCCATTGTTTCTGAATTTGTATGCGTTAAAGGGTTTAAACTCCTCAACAGTGGGTATGTTGCTGAACATTAACCCCACTATTGCTTTTGTGATAGCAGCTTTAGTATACCGGGAGCCGATTAGTCCGTTACAAATGGCGGCCTACAGTGTCATCTTCCTATCGGTAGTGGTTTTCAACGTGCATTTCCTTTTTAATAAAAAACAACGGCACCTGACTGGCAGGGCCAATCAGGATTTTGCCAAAGAAAAAAGTTAAGGAAAAGCGTAAAGATGAGGTAGCTTTTCATTGTAATATTAAACGGACTGATTACGCCAAATATCTTGTTGTCAAATAATCTCGTAAAGTAAGTGCTGGTCTGCCCAGTATCTTTTCAATATCACTTTTATGGGTTTCAAATTCTCCTTCCGCTATCGCACCAGCGAATCTGGCCAAATAAGCTGCATCACCCGCACTTATACCCTGTTTTACCAGTTGTTCGATGTACACCGCTGATACAGCCTGATGGTAAGCTATCTTTTTGCCGCTAAGCGCAGAGATGATTTCGGCAATTTCTGCGAACGATATGGCGGTTTCTGCAGCAATGGTATATGCCTGGTTTTGATGGCCTGGCGTAGTTGCTACACTGGCTAAGGCATTGGCCATTTCTGCTATTGGTAAAAAAGGAACATGGCCATCACCTGCCGGGATAGAGATTCCATTGTCCAGGATATTTTCTCCGGCAATTATCGGAATCAAATCAGCATATAAGGTATTATTCATTAAGGTATAAGGCACTTCAGCATGTTTTAAATAATCAGCGGTATAGGCATGATATATTACATCATCAGCCATAGTGCTTTGCGTTAAGTTTTTCATATCAAACCCTGTGTAAATGATATGGCTTACACCACTCTTCTTTGCTGCATCGATCACATTTTTGTGCTGATTAAATCGATGGATAATATCCGATGAGGAGGAGATCAGTAACAGCTTATCTACATCCTCAAATGCAGCTGTTAAAGACGCAAAATCATCATAATCACCAACTTTTACCTGGATTCCATTTGATTTAAATGCCGCACCCTTTTCTTCATCTCTTACCAAGGCAGCAATTTCCTTTGCAGCTATACCCACTTTCAAAAGCGCGTTGATGGTGGCCCTGCCTAAATTACCTGTTGCACCCGTTACTAAAATCATATTTATTGTTTTTAAGATTAAAAATCAGTTAATTTGTTGGGCAAAGAAAGTGATATTGATGTTGAAAAACGCCAGTTTTAATCGAAGCAGCGCAAAAAGTAGTAACCTTTAAGTAACTAATGGGAAGTAATTTAAATATGGCTGAGTGTCCTGCTATGGAAACCATCGCGTTGATTGGCGGACGGTGGAAAGTGATTATTTTGCACGTACTTTCTAAGGGTACCAGGCGTTTTGGCGAAATCATCGTTCGTGTACCTTCAATATCAAGAAAGGTATTAACTGAACAGCTAAGGGAGCTGGAAGCTGATGGATTAATTAGCAGGGTGGAATACAAAACGCTTCCACCAAAGGTTGAGTATACCCTCACCGCATTTGGAAAGAGCCTCTGCCCGCTATTAAGCTACATATCAGCATGGAAACGAGATTCGGAGGCTGGTTTATCTTCCGACAGCTTATAAATCCTGCAGGGCATGCATTTTAAATTTAAAATAATCGCCACGGCGATGAAGCGATCATGATCAGTAAAAATTGGCTCCCCTGATCCTGATCTGTAATCATACAGACAACAAAAAAGCGGAAAAAACCAAAGGCTCTTCCCGCTTATCTAAATTAACGCTCTCGATATATAAACACCATTGATGGCAATATGTTTTACGTGATTTGAAAAAAAATCAAATTTATTTATCTCCAACCAAGGCCCGGTGCAACGTGCTCCAGAATTGAAGATAACACATGGATATTATAATCTACGCCCAAAGTATTCGGAATGGTTAAAAGTACCGTATCCGCTTCTTGTATGGCTTCATCGGCGGCCAATTCTTTAATGAGTTGATCGGGTTCAGCGGCATATCCCCTACCGAAAACCGCCCGTTGGGTGGGCTCGATATAGCCAAAACTATCTGCCCCCTTACCCTGCTGCCCAAAATAATATCTATCCTGATCGTTCATCAGCGCAAATATGGAGCGGCTGACCGAAACCCTTGGCTCGCGCTTATGCCCTGCTTTTCGCCAGGCTTCCTTGTACAGCCTGATCTGCTCGGCCTGCTGGATACTAAAGGGCTTGCCACTTTCATCAAACTTTAAAGTAGAACTCTGCAGGTACATTCCCTGCTCTGCCGCCCAAATAGCGGTCGCATTGGAGGCTGCTCCCCACCAGATGCGCTCGCGCAGTCCCTCCGAATAGGGTTCCAGCCTTAACAATCCAGGAGGATTGGGGAACATCGGATTTGGATTAGGCCTTGCAAAACCTTCGCCATTCAATCTTTCCAGAAATTCCAGGGCCTTTTGCCGGCCCATATCAGCATCGCTCTCCCCTTTCTTTGGCGCAAAGCCGAAATACCGCCAGCCTTCGATCACCTGCTCGGGCGACCCCCTGCTGATGCCCAGTTGTAACCTGCCGCCAGAGATCAAGTCGGCCGCACCGGCATCCTCTACCATATATAAAGGGTTTTCATAGCGCATATCGATAACGCCAGTTCCAATTTCGATCTTCGAAGTTTTGGCGCCAATGGCCGATAGTAAAGGGAAAGGCGATGCCAGTTGCTTTGCGAAATGGTGCACCCTGAAATACGCGCCATCAAGGCCGATCTCTTCGGCGGCAACCGCAAGGTCGATAGATTGCAGCAAAGTATCGCCAGCGGTACGCGCCTGATATGAGGGATGTTCTGCCCAATGCCCGAACGATAAGAATCCGATTTTCTTCATTTCATTAATTGCTAAATCCAAAGTTAGCTTTACGCCTATCAAACAAAGGTCATGGCGTAGTCATAACCGCTACTACGTTTAGCAAACAATAGACCCCGGCCGATTGTTCCAAAATCAGTCATGTCGAGAAGAAAACAGATACGGTCAAAAGAACAGTTTACCGCTGCGCTCCAACTGGAACGGGCAGGCGATGCTGCTGCCGCATTGAAACTTTACCAGAAATCAGCCGTTACAGACCCTGCCAATTCCCACGCGTGGAACAGGCAGATGGTGCTTTTGCGCAAAGCGAAATCAAAAGAACAGGAGGTTAAGCTCATTAAACAGGCCATAGCCGAATACAGGAAATCGTACGAAACCAAACAACAAGATTGGCTGACAGAAAATCAGGACAAGGCAGACAGCAGCCGTGAACTGGCCCGTGTACTTGGTCTTTTAGAACCAACAGGTCTTCCAAAAAAAGACGATACCATCATCGAAAAATGGCAGACCAGGTTATACCTGCTTGAATACCGCATCAAAAATGCACGAAAGAAGAAAGCCCCGTCAAAAAAATCCACAAATAAATCGCCAAAAAGGGTGGCTGTTGCACCTAAAAAGCGTAGGCAAAAAGCAGCTACCCAACCAAAGCAGTAAAAAAGTAATAAAATCAGTTTAACTTCTATAGGCCCTTATCCATGATAACCAGGGATGAGTGAATGCTGACTTTAACCGCTTAAATGTAAAAACATAACCATAAGAAGGTATGTTGCTTATTTATGCCGGCAGAAAGAAAACCATCCTACCTAAATTTTGATACCGAAAAATACCATTGGAAACAGGACATTGATTATAAAAACAATCCCGAAAAATACAGGGTTGGCAAGGGCGAACAAGGCGTTTTGATCTGCGAGCCTTATAAGTCTGAAATTGGCCGGTTCTGGCGGTTCAAAACGCCAGCAATTGCCAAAGAAAGCAGTGAAAAGATATTGGAGATGTTCCATAATTACATCCTCGACAACGATTTTGTGGGGGCAGACATGGCCCGAAAATACCTGCAAATGGGTTACACCCGCGCCAGGCGGTACGCCAATTACAAAGGGGGAAAGAAATACGACAGGAACAAAGATTATAAGCCATTGGAACGCGGTACCGGATCGGCAGAAAAGGCACAGTCTGCCGAAATATTCTACTCCGCCTATAAGCTGGCAGCGGCCCACCCGATCTACCAATTGCTGAAGGCAGACTGGAAAAAACGGCTCGGATAGCCATTAGACTTACCAGGTACGAACCAATAAAAGCGCCAGGAGTTTACCTGCAGATCTGCGCCAAAATCTCGGATACCAAGGACTTTACCCCCTTCTAGCGCTTGTTCAGCATTTCGCACCGATACCAAACCCGCCTACAGGGATGCCAAATGCTCCCCTATTGTCTTTTTTCTTTTTACAAAATTATTTCAGTTGTTTTCAGGAATATAATTTCTGCTCGTCGGTATAATAACTGGTCCTTCCGCCTATCTTTTCTGACTTTACCGCCGCTCCGGACGGGGACTTCTCCAGTTGTGCGCCATGCACTTTCATGAAATCACGCAGCTCGCCCCGAAGCTCATCTCCGTTCTCTTTTGCGATGGCTGCAATGGCTTCTTTCAAAACAGCTCCCAAACTCTTGAACAATTTCTTCACTATTTTTTCGGGTATGGCCGAGCTGACCGAAAACGGAGATACCCTGGCATCCCACAGGATCTCATCAGCATATGAATTACCAATTCCCCGCATCTTTTTCTGGTCCATCAGCACTTCCTTAACCATTTTCCTGCTCTTAGAAAGCGCTTCAGCAAAATATTGCTCGTCCATTTCAAGCGCATCTGGTGCCTTAACAGCCTCGGGATTTAAGGTAGGGGTTGCTGCCCGCAACATATCTACAACTGCAAAGCCCTCGCCTCCGGCAAAATAAAAAGCAAGGATGGTATATTTCGGAAGTGCTGAATCTTTCTTCAACACCTCCAGTTTTCCCCGAAGCATGAGGTGGACCTGTAAAACTTCCTTACCGAAGTGAAAGTGCAAGGTTTTGCCATAGCGCAAAACCTTCGAGAGTTTTTCTCCTTCGAGTTTTGCCTTGAGCTGTGCGGCAGTCACGTTCAGCTTTTTCGCCACTTTTACTTCCAACTCCTCCAGGGTCTTTCCCCTGAACCGGTGCGAGAGGATCTGCGCAAATACTTGTAAGTCGGGTAGTTCAGCCATAACATTTTTCTAAGATTAAACGCGCAAATATTTGCTGATCTCCCTTAACGGGCCAGCTGATCAATCTGCAAAAATAAAACATGGTGCAGACCCTAAAAGTTTAGGCCAATACGCAGCAAATACTAATAGGTATCCCTTACGATCTGGCGCAGCATATTCAGGTTGGCATGTGCCTCTCCCATCGTATTATTAAAGTACACGAAAACCTTCTTGCCCTCTGCCAGCCAATCGGTTACATAGCTTGCATACTCATACAATACGTCGTCGGCGTAGCTTCCCCTGTAGTTTCCACCCGGGCCATGGAACCTGAGGTAGATAAAATCAGGATGGCTTTCCCGCACAGGAGAACTGGCAGGCGATTTATCGTGAACCACCATACCAAGCTCAAACGCTTCCAAGAGCTCATACACCTCATCTATATATAGCGAAGCATGCCGAAATTCCAAAGCGATCTTCCATTCAAAAAAAGGATCATTAGCCCTCAGCACCGACATTAAAAAGCGCAGCTGCGCAAAGTGAGAAATCCTGACGCTCGGGGGGAACTGTACCAAAAGACAACCCTTTTTATCGCCAACGTGCGAAATGACCGAAAAGAACCTGGACACCATTTCCGGATCAAAGGCCAGGTCTTTATTATGGGTGATCTCTTTAAAAAGCTTAAAGGTGAAACGAAACTGGTCTGGCACATCTGCCGCCCACTTTTTCATGGTAGAAGCCTGCGGTATTTTATAAAAAGAAGAATTGATCTCGATAGAATCCATCAGCGAGGCATAATAGCACAATCTGCTTTTCTCCTGAAATTCTTCAGGATAATGCAATTTATTGGGAACTGGTAACAGCAGGCCGCTGGTACCCGAATAATAGTTTTCAAAGGCGATGTCCATATTAACTAAACAAGCCGATGCAGAAAATAGTTGAGTGGCCAGATCAGAAGAAAAAAATCGCGTTTGAATGCTATGTATTCATCACCAAAGGTACAACAGCACGTTATTCGTTATACCATTGAAAGAATCTAATAGTTGCGTTGTGATCCGATAGGCCCTAAATCCACAGGTTAAAAAAAAGCTGCAAAACCTTGATAAATAGCGTTTTGCAGCAAGGTAATATTCACTTAAATTAGTGTTGACCAATATTACTGCTGTGAAAATAATAAATTCAGATCCAATATCCTCTTTCGGAGGCATATTTTTTTTTTGACTCCCCCGCCCATAGTGCTAAGCACAGCGTCACTACGGATTAATAACATGGAGTTTACAAACGGATAAATTAGTAGCGGGCCTGAGACTCTTTTCCATTACATATTCTGTAGAGCCCTGCGGAACGCTACGGATAGATAGGGATTGGATTCGAAGTGTATATTTGTTCAGAGGCAAGGAACTAGATTCGCATCATCCCGAAACCACATTGGTGGCCAGTTTGGCGCAACATAGAGGGGGTCACTTTCACTGAAATACACAATAAAGTCGAATAATCAGGTTTTTAGAGGCATGAAAACAAATTAATATCCAGAAGATCTAATTTTAATTGCTTCGTTTTTAAATACTTATTTAAAATAGAAAAAGTACATTATAAATAGTTTAAAATATATTTTTACATATTAAAGAGAACTTCTATATTTGCAGCTCATTAAAAAACGGGCCTCGGTAGCTCAGTTGGATAGAGCAACGGTTTTCTAAACCGTGGGTCAGGGGTTCGAATCCCTTCCGGGGTACACAAGCATACGCATGTATGCGAGGCACCGCAATAAAGCAGCTTCAGAGCAATCTGAAGCTGCTTTTATCAAATATAAAAACCCCAGAACAGGTTTATTTCAGATGTACAATTCTTGTACAAAAAAATTGGGGGGATTCCAATGGACAATAAGATTAATCTTAGCTGCAGTGTTGAGCTATGGATAAATAAACGTCGAATCCATAAGGATGGACAAGTTAGGCTGTATTTAAGGATCAGTGTTGAAGGGCATTTGCCCCGTGATATGAAACTTAGATTTTACTGGCCATTTGAATTTTTCGATTATTCTAAGAAGAAAATATTGCGTAGGTCAAAAGACGATATCGACTTCGTTACTGTGAACGCATATATTGAAAGTGAGAAAGCTAAATATTGGTCTGCTGTAAAAAAGTTCATACTATCAGATCAATATTTCACTCCAGATGATATTGTAAAATCCGTATGGTATGCTAAGATAGGCGGTTCATTTACAGACTTCATGCGGATTAGGTCTCGAGAAAGAGTGAAAGAAAAACAAATAAAATCTCACACTAGAGATAATCATATTTCCACCGCCAATATATTAGAGGCCAATAGAGGAGTAAGTGTGCCAGTTAGTATGATTGGCAAACGGTGGCTGGAGAAGTATTTGGCATTTTTAATGGAAACTATGAGCTATTCCGGCGCCTGGTCCCATATTAAAAATATCAGAACATATATTGGTGAAGCGAAGGATAAAGGGATTGCGATACATCCCACATTTGATGAATTTAAACTTGAAAAGCCGGAATCTGATCCAGTTTGGTTAGAAAGGGAGGAACTTGAAAGCATTTTAGGCGTTTACCAAAGCCCATCAACCTCGACGATAAATAAAACTTATATTAAAGCATTCTTGTTTGCATGCTTTACTGGTTTAAGGGTCTCCGATCTTCGGCGTTTTGATCTTAGCTGGATTGTGGGTAATGAGATTGTTTTTACTCCAGTCAAACAGCGTATTACGCAGAAGAAGCCCCAGATTGTTAAAATTCCAGTAATTGGAGTGGCAAAGCAATTTCTATTAACTCTAAAAGATGGGGACAAACTAATGGAGCGTAGTGATGTAAAGTTTAATAAGCATTTAAAGGTGATTGCAAGTTTAGCAGGGATATCAAAAAACCTTACTTCACACGTTGCCCGCCACACTTTCGGGACATTAATGGCTATTCAAAATACTCCAGTTGCAGTAATTGCGAATTTACTGGGACATAAAACCTTAAAATCGACAATGATATATATTCACATTGCGGAAAAGATTAGGCAAAATGAGATGATGAAACTTCAGGATAATTTTTCAGGCTTTATAGTTCATTCTAATTTTAAAAGAGAGGCCGGATAACCGGCCTCAATTGTAACGGTTATTTTTTTATGGCCATACCGGTGGCTTCATAGCCAGAGTATGTGCTTGGCGTTGCCGGAACAAAATTAATCTTCAGATTAATTATTCCATTACCTCCAGCTAAATGAGCCTTTTTACAGAGCTCAGCCAAAACTGATGATCTTGTAGCAGAACTGAAAACACCAGTTGTTACAACATTAGTCCCACTTAAACTTCCGAGAACATCATCTTTAAACTTTTTCTCACCCTTATCTGACAACTCATATCCTGATAGATGGATGGCAGAAACTGATGCTATTGGCTCGTAGCTGAAATTTACTGAATTTGATTCAGTCAAAAATATGCCTTGTTTAGCATATTCTGAATAGTCTATGGCCGACGAAGTGCGCACCACCGGTAATCTAACGCTGCAGCTTGTTAGTCCAGCTGCAAGCAGTGTTAAGAGCATTAACTTTTTCATATTATAATAATTTTAAAGGGCCTAAAATAATAAAACCCTTGCGCTAAGCAAGGGTTTATGTTTATCCAGTTTGTGCCGATCTATCATTTTGCAGCTTCCGGTTATAATCTTCCATTGCCTTCCACTCATTAACAATCGGTAAGCTATTGAACCTACGCTGTTCACTTACAAATTCACCAAACAAAATTTCCAATCGGTCAAGTCTGGTTGTACTTGGCTCGCTGTAAACTGGATTTGAGGTTGTGCTTGTGGCATTACCATTAAAACCGCCGGCTGCATAGGCCCTTTTATCCTGCCTTGCGGCTTCCAACATTCCTATAACATTAGCGTATCGAGGGCTTTTAACCATCCAATTAGGAGCAATCCATTCCTTTCCTGCTTCTCCAGCCATGAAACTTCTACCTGATGCAGACTTTTTGAAAACTGTCGGCTGGCCAACATACCCGGCAGGATCACTATCACTAAAACCGCCCTGTGCAAACTCTGGCATGGGCTGTGCCAAAATTATAGCAGATTGTAGGGCCGCACCCGCAATAATGGCCGGAATAGCGAATGGTGATAAGATACCGGTTTGAGCCATAACTTTTGAAACCGCGATGGCCCCGTTAACAACAACCTGAGCCAAAGCTGCAGCCTGGTCTGCTTTCCATGCTTTCTCTTTAGCCTCCTTAACCTTTGCGTCGTAGCGTTCATTTATTTTAGTCTTTTGATCTTCAGTTAAATTTGCTTTGCTTAATTCAGCATCTCTTTCTCTATCAAGGGCTTTAATTTTCCGATCGGTTTCAGCAGCACGGTTATTGCCCATAATATCGAAAACCCCATCTGCAGCTTTCTGAGTTGAATCAAGAATGAAGTTCTTTTTATCTTCTTCTGTAGCTTTTGTTTCTACTTCAATCTCTTTTCGTCTGTTTTTTTCAATCAGCTTAAGAGCATCCTGAAATTCCTTGGTGGCTTGAAGTTCTTGGCTGAATTTGGTTTTGAGGGCCGTAATCTCATCATCGTACTGTTTATTGATTTTTGCTAATCGCGCTGCAGGCTTGGAACCGGAGAGAGAGTCATATTCCGACTCAATGGCTACCTTTTCCTTTTCGAGACGTTCTTTCTCACGAAGTTCAGCTGCAGATAGTTCCTTTGACCGCTCAATTTTTAGTTTATTAAGCGCATTCTGATTACCGGCACTTTTGACTTCCTGATCATCATAGAACTTGTTAATCTGATCCTGTTGTTTTTTGATTTCGGTCTCGTGTACATCAGCAAGCCTTGTGCGAAGCTCTGAAATTTGGCGGTTCATTTCAGTTTCCTGGCGGACCCTTAAATCTGAAACAGCTTTCTCCCGATCAACCTGTATCTGGAGAATGTTTGTATTGGTTTTTTGCTCCTGCTCCTTATTTTCTTTCTTCTGTTCGGCCGTCAGTTTAAGTTTTCTGTTAGCCTCCAGCTGCTTTAAGAAATCTTGCTCTTTTTTGATCAGGGCATCGTACTTATCCGCTTCTTGCTTGACCTCTTTTTCATTAGCGCTCAGCTGATCATTTAATCTCTGCAGCCGAAGTTTTTTGTAATCATCATCAAGGCTTTCAAATTCAGATAAAGCTTTCTTCGTTGCTGCCTTTGCTGCATTTTCTGTTTTTTTATCCGGCTTTCCAGGCACTACGCCGCCAGTTGTAGTAGGCGATGTTTCTTCAATGGCATTCTTAAAAATATCCGCACCATACAGATTTTGAATCTCCGCAATGCTAGCTTTATTGGTTTGGATCTGTTTATTGTTATTTTCCTTGATTCCGTTCCTAAGCCTGGTTACGCCGCCTTTGTAGCCAACAGCTCCATACACAGCCTGAAACCCCTCATTTATAGCACCGAAAAAGCCGGAACCCTCTGATCCGTCAGCAGCCGCCAAAGCTATATTTTCCTTCTGCAACTCTTTGATTCTCTCCTGTGCCGCCTCTGCTAGGCTTTTCTTCTCCAGGGCATTGATATACTTGTTAATTGCCCCAACGGCTTTACCCGCCAATATCTCTTCGTCGGAATATTGCTTTAAATAAGCAGGCATAATATCGCGCAGCTTATTTACGGCTGCTAATTTTTCACTTCTTGTAAGATTTTCTGTTTTGATCGCCTTAACCAAGGTTTCAATGGTAGATTTCTC
Source organism: Pedobacter terrae (assembly GCF_900100705.1). Classification (GTDB taxonomy): domain Bacteria; phylum Bacteroidota; class Bacteroidia; order Sphingobacteriales; family Sphingobacteriaceae; genus Pedobacter; species Pedobacter terrae. The sequence continues at coordinate 166,997 of NZ_FNCH01000009.1, read as the reverse complement.
ATCAACCATTTTCTTTGCTGCAGCTTCTTTTACATTATTAAGGTTTGTCTGGATTATAGCAGCTGCTGATGTTTCGCGGGCAAAAAGCACGTAAGCAGCTGTTAATGCTGAAATTATAGCTAGTATCGCACCAACAGGATTGGCTGCCATTGACAACCCCAACAGTCGTTGAGCTGCAGCAGCTCTGCCGGTATCGCCGGTCAGCTTGGCCATCGCAAGGGCATAAAGGAGTGCAACTGTTCGCCCAACAGCCATAGCTGCAGAAAGTAATGTAGTCTGAATAGTAGCAACCAGGGTTGCTGCTCTATAACCTAACCAGGCAGCTGTTATTACAAGCGCTGACTTTATAACTGTTCCTATAGCCTCACTATTAGCTTTAAGCCACTTAACAGCACTTGCGGCCATTAGGACCACTTCAGAAAGAAAACTTACTAAGGTCTGATTGGAAGCCAGGCTGTTGAAATCTTTGCCCAGCTTATCAACCTGTGCACCTAAAGTTTGATTTTTAAGCGTGAAAGCCTCATTAATATCGTCGTATTCCCCAATGGCTGTTGTGGCATCCTTTATCTTACCACTGAAGAAATCGAAGTTCTGGCCGAGCTTAGTAATTGTCTCAATAGTACGAGCACCTTCCTCGCCAGCATCATCAAGCGATTTGGTCACATCAGAGAAAGCATTTTTATTGGCCACTAACCCACGTGTATATTTCAATAATGCTTCTTCAGGAGCCTTACCGAGTAATGCAGTAAAGTCTTTTAATGAAACACCGGCTATTTTTGCAGCTTTTGGAGTGTCGCTTGAGATGCTTAATAATAGCTTCTGCATAGCAGTCGCAGCGCTTTCAGAGCGGCCACCAAGTTCCTCAATGCCGGCGCCGAAGGCCAATGTGGCGGGTAAACTTAAGCCTGCAGTCTTTGCAATGCCAGAGACGCGTTGGGTGAAATCAGATATGAAACCAGCGCTGGCCACACCATCATTTGCCAATTTAACCATGGCATTTCCCAACCTGGTAATGTTATCACCGGTTACTTCACCATCAAATACATTCAGGATTTTTCCGAGGGTGGTGGTGATCTGATCGGCGTTACCAAGTTCATCACCCAAGGCAACAACGAGTTTATCTGTTGCCTGCACAAAATCCAGTATTTGGGATTTGGCAACACCAAGCTTACCGGCAATAATTGCAATCTCCCTTAAACCTGATTTGCTTGTCCTGGTATCGAGCTTACCCAAGCTTGCATCGAGATTTAAAACACCCGCCTCAGTTAAGCCGGTAACACGCCTTAAATCAGCCAGGCTATCGCTTAGTTTTGCATTACTTGAAATGATATTCTGAAACTGAGCAGTGATAAACTGGAAACCCAAATATCCGGCTGCCAAAGAGCCAACCTTACCAAGTTCCTGGCGGATTTGTGCAAAGGCTCCGCCAACTTCGTTTACTTCATTCCGTATATTTCGTAAATGCTGACGGCTGGCATGTAGCTGCTCCATTTTGCGCTGCCATTCGGCGGTACCAACAGTCAGACCATTTAGCTCCCTTTCGAGCTGTTTGGTTACCTGAGTAAGATTTTTTATTGAGTTTTCGGCCGGTTTACCATCAATGTATAAACTGGCCTTGATTGACTTTGGAACTGCTGTTGCCATGAGAGCGTTGAGATTTAGCGTACTAGTATTTTTTCAATTTTTGCGAATACCTTATCGCCGTGATATTGGGCGATGATATTGGCGAGCTCCGGGAAGAGCTCCTCGATCACTGGATTAAAGAATGGCTTGGCCTTTCGTTTGCCTGTGCCCATTTTGCCCATACTGAGCGGGTTTGTTTTCCCCTTTCCGCCTCCTTTCAAAGAGAACTCTCCCGACTTATTTCCACCATAGCCACGGCCAGCACCCTTATGGACAAAGGCCATATAGTAGGGCATTGAAAAATCAATTTTTGAAGCTTCACCGGCATATTTCTTTACCGATGCCTTTTGTTGATCGTGACCGGGACCAACGTTAAGTACCAGGCGTAGAACTTCAAGCTTAATTTTCCGCCTGGCTTTATTGGTCCATTGGGAAACATCGGAATTGTACTGGGTGAGTAAAGACATAAAAAAAGCGTTCAGAGGTTATTCTGAACGCTAAGGAGGGGTAATTTTAAACGCTGGTAAACGACAGGCCTAGAACACGATCAGCAGCCCACGTCCGCGCTGATCATCAAAGCCATACACATCAAAATCGTGGTCACTTACATAATAATAGTTATCGCGTTGTCTGAAATAATACTTTTTGCCGAAAACCACTATATACTTTGGAACAGCATTTTTAATCCTTAATTCAATGGGTGCGATGTCATAAGATTCAATAAATTCTGTAATGGCTACAATACCACCTACACCATAGCTGTCTGTTGAACTTGTAATGGTTCCGCTAACTGTTCGTGGTCCCTGCGATTTTTGGGGCATGTTTTCTTCAGGGCCAGATTGACCAGGTGGCCACTCCCTGGTTGCCCAGTCAAAGTAATAGAGATCATATTCAATTTTGCTAACCGTTAGTTCAGTGAAATATGCCCTGAATGCAGCAAATCCAACAACATTGTTAAAAGCAGGGATAACCGGCTGAATCTTTACACTGGTCCTTGAATCCAGTGTAATCGTTCGGCAATCAACTTCCACGTCTATCAGATCCTCATTACTATTCCTGATTGAATATGAGACTTTTTCCGTTAAGGCCAGTGAATAGAAACCCTCCCGGCTTTTAAAAGCAATTTTTTTAAAAGAGGTCAGTTTAGCAGTAAGGGAGCTGCTTATCAATGCTGTTAAGCGAACCTTTTTGCTATCATTCAAAAATTTATAATAGAAAATTTCATCATTTCCGATTTCCATTGCCCTGGCTTCAGGAAAAAACTTGCCTCCACCCACATCTTTCATGCCTTTAAAGCTGATCAATCTCATATCGTTATGTGGGTAAATTGGCTGATTTGTGGCAGGCATAACGTAGTTATCGACTGTTCTTTCTTTGAGCGTACTGATATCGATCTCAATTCCCTTATCACCATCACCAATGATTACCTGGTTAGTTGGCGCGGACTGCTTTTCATCATTAATCTTGATTTTAAATAGCTCATCTGTATCATCCGGCTTAAGCGTCAAGGTATAGCCAACAACCTCAGGAGGTGCAATTTCCGTAACATCCGAAACATAAGGAGTTAAATCGATAATGTCCTGCGTAGCGATCAATGTCTTGGCTGAATCGATATATGCTTTGCCATCCAAAAGGTTAAATGATATCGATATGTTCAACCGCTGTTTATACATTTTGAAAAAATCGGATATCGTGATACCTGGAGGGACTGAGGCTAAAGAAGAGTAAATAAAAATACCATCGATGCCACCATAAATATAAATGGCCTTGTTATTCTCATCCTGAAAAAAACTGCCAGCCATTTCAAAACCCAAATACTCAAGTATCCGTTCAAAGATATATTGCAATTTGTAAAAGGCAACCACAGGACTATTAAGGGAAAAGCTCTGGCTGGAATGGTTCCAGTTATTTACAAAAGAGTTGTTCGCAACGGGATTGTAAATTGGGAAAAATGCATACGGATAGTTCTGTGGGTTAACGCACGTGTCTTTCATTAATGCAGGCGTGGTAAGATCAGCACTAAGCCGGCCATTTCCATCAAGGGTTGTAATATTATTAACTTTCGAGTTTTTAGCCTTGCTGACTAGTGTTCCGTAGTTGATTTTGAGAAGTGCCTTGAAGTCGCTCCCCTGCAGGCTGTAGGTGAGCAGGCCAGCAAAGAAGCTTGTTCCGGACACGAAGGTCTGTACCTCTAGCTGGTATACGTCGTTGGAGGATTCAACTAGGTGGCCGCTTTTAAAAAACTCTTTATTCCAGGCATCGCCCGGCATGTTGAATGAATAGGTTATATCTTCAAAATAGTTCTCGTTATCTAAAAAGAGCGGATTATTCCGCTCTATTGAAATTGAAGTATCCGAGAAAAGGTGCGCAGCGCGACCTCCCTTGTTTATGATTTGAATCATTTTAGTACAAACTACTTAACCATTCTGCTTGAATATCTAATAATAAATTCTGAGCCTGTGCGGAAGTTGCTGGATGTATATTGTCTGGAATCCAGTACTGTAAGACGGTTATATCTTTGTCCGGATCTGTTCCATCTACACCTGCATACGCAGCTCTGCCAGGGTCATCTGTCCATAAGTGCTGCGTCCCCTTAATTCTGTTTTGCGACCAACCAGTTTTTTTCCATGTTTTTAGAATGGGAATACCCCAGTGTTCTGCAACTGCCGTTTGAGCTTTTGAAACAATTGGATTCAATTGATTTTCATAATGTCCTACTATCGCTATACGTGCATAAGGGTTTGCCTTTAAGATCATACCAATATAAAAATTCATGGCTCCCAAAAAAGTTGTTTTGTCTTCTGGATTTTCAGGCTGAGTCAAGTAATTTTCATCAGTTTCGAATACCGGATTCGGACGTTCATTATAACCATGCGCAAACAGCCAAGAATCTGGCATAGGATTTGTTCCGTCCAGATATGGGACAATCCTGTGCTCGTAACTACACTGAATGTAAAACTCGGCATCTGTAATACCTCGCTTTATTGCTTCTACTTCATGTTGCCCTTCAAAATATGCTCTGTCTGGTGGCGCCGGCAAACCATCACCCGTGGCTAAAGCTTTGTATATGGAGTCCCAATTTGCAAGAATATAAACCTTTTCAGCGATAGTATCACCCATCGCTCTTAATATTATAGGCCATGCCCTTTTTTCTCCTGGATACTTTGGAACACCCGAACGTGCGCAACCGCTTGAGATCGCTTCATTTATAGGGAAACCTCCATTTTTCAATATCGCAGCAGGTAGATCGTAGCTTAGCGCCCAAATAGATGTGCCATAATAATTTACCCTTAATCCATTTAGCCAAGAATTTGGATATCTGATCTGACTATTGTAGAATCCAGAACGCACACCGCTGACCTTATCATTGTTGCCTACTACCAGTTTTAACTCAGATGATGCATTTGGCACATACTGAAAGTTGGCTCCCAAAGCCTTAAAGTCGATCCTAACATTAAAATCTATGAAGTGCATTCCGTTTGCTGACCAGGCTCGTCCTTCAAAGCTCTTTAAGCCTTGTAATTCATCTATAATTAGCTGAGGCTGGTTATACTGTACAATCATATAAGCGGTAGAGGTGCTTAGATTCCTTATCTCAATTGCAAATTTATAACTAGCATCAAGAGGCGATACAGGTGCATTTGTCGCAACTGCATGAAACCTCCAATCGTCATTTATAAAAGCATTTGGCACCATGATATCAAAAACAGGAGTGGCTGATATAACTTTTCTTGCCAACCTAGAATATTTTCTGTTTTTTTCTTTTAGATAACTCGGCATATTTTCAACGTCAAGCTTATCTAATAAATTAGCTGAATCACTAAAAATACCTGTGATTACATGCAAGTTTGTGCCATTATTATCGAAAGTAAAGTCAATGGGGAGTAGACTCCAGTCAATACCAACATTATACTTAAACAAAGCATCTGCATATGAATATTCAGTCTCCCCATTATAAAAAGTTATGCCTGTTTGTTCAGTTGGCACAGTCTCGTCTTCCGGTATTAAATACCAATTTGCGGCGGCTGTGAGATTACGTAAAATTATCGTTCGAGGATTGGAATTTACTTGAAGGATAATCCAGTCGTGTAATTTTTCATCATCAACTGGTTGAATACTTAGAGCCTTAATAGCATTTAGAATAATTTTTTCATCTGCAGAATATTGTGCTTCTTTATTCAACAGAAAATCAGGGAGTAATTCAATTGATTTTACATAATTATTTAAGTCTATATTAAAATTTGCACTACTGAATTGTGATCCATTCCATACAATAACACCTGCAGCACCTGTGATTTCTTGATTGCCAAAATTCGCATATTGGCCCGGTTCCGCGAACCAGAACATGGGCTTGCTCAGTTCACCATGGTTATCGCCAGGTTTTATACCAGCTTCTGGCTTTGCAGGGAGTTCAAGATTATATTCGAGCTGGGAAAACGGCTTTAGTCCATCACCAACTTTAATATTTACATAACTTGTGCCGTCAGTATTGTAAAAACGGACATAGATAGTTTCACCATCGTGGGGAATGAAATCTTCAAGAAGCCATTCTGCTTCGGTCAGTATTAAGTTTTTAATTCTTGCTAAGAGAACAGGAGTAGCCATTGTTATGAAATTTGTTGTTGAATAATTTGTTTTGATGGGTTTGCAGGTGTCCCCGCTAAAATTAAAATCGGGCCTGTGTACGGCGGTTGGAAAGAAGATCCTGAAAATGAAAAATCATCTTCAATGTCGTTCTCCAGATAGTTTTGATTTGAATATAAATACTGGTATTCAAAAGACTGTGCATATAAGAAGTCGCTGTCTGCGGGCTTGGCAACCGAATCGCTTGTAACCTCAATTGGCAGAATAGTGTTTTTAATGTATCTAAACTGGAGATTCGATAGAAAGAAATCCTTATTAAACTTTATGATGTCCGGATCATTAAAACCAGTGGATGCCTTAAACTTATCAGTACCGGTCTTTCCATAAACTTTAAATTCACCGTTTGTTACCTTGTAACCTGATTGAAGCAACCGAGAGGCCTTACTTGAGTTTATTTCCAACGTAGGTTGATTTACACCGGTGAAACACCTTGAATCCAGTGAGCCCCAGCTGCTCCAATTCAGGAAGTACCTTAAATACCGCTGGCCATCGCGTTTTATAAAATATTCCTGTTTTTCTGATATCCTATTGCCGGCATTATCAATCAAGTTAATTTCATATCTGTCCAACTGTTTTACGCCATTATATATATTGCCAGGACTTACATTAAAAGCAAACTTTCGGTGCTGATCGAGGTTAAAAGTTAAATCGTTTGCCGAATCACTGCTACCATCTGAAAAAAATCGCTTAATTAATAGTTTTGCCCCAGCCTTGGTCGACCTGGTATTAAAAAAATAAAGAAATTGTGGCTGATCGATTCGACCATATTGTGACTTGGGTCCTTGCTTTAAAAAACGGTCTTCCGTAGGTGATCCACCAGCAATCAGGCTAACCAGGTTAACAGACGATTTAGATTGAAAGCTCAGTCCACCGTGTAGAACATTAAACACATTGGATTTTAACAGCTTTTTGACCGTAATGGTGTCCCCGAAACTTTCAGCAAATTCAAAATAGAATTTGCGGGCAGTATTCATACAACTAAGAACCGTAATGCCAGGAACTTCAAGCCCATATTCATCTATATCTGCAGTTATTTTTTGATGGATTTTATCGCCCAGTTCTGCAATTGCTAACCCACCTGATCCGTTCTGGATATCGAGATAAGTTTTATAGATTTCATCGTAACCGGTATGGGTATTATTTTCTAGAAACAAACGAAAGAATACGCGATAATTAGGCTTTACAATTTCAGCTTTTCCGATCGTGGTATTTGTACCTCCTGAAATGAAGTCAAATCCAATTGTTTTCTGCTTTGCGGTAAAGATGATGTTGTAGCCGGAAAATGAAATATCAAAATCAGTACTCAGTTGGTGATTGGATTGAAACGAACCTGCTACATCGCTTGCAGGCAAAGCGGTTCCGTTGCCACAAAGAAATTGGGAACCACTATCATCTGGAGCAAGTGCGCTCATCATCGTAACAGTGTTATTCCCGTACTTAATTTCAATGATAGTACCAGGAGCGGTAATTGCTGCAATGTTGATCGAATTAACAGCATAGGAACCTACCTGTTGAAAATAATCTGCACATTGGAACTTGGCAGTAATGTAGCTATTGCTAAATGAATGAAGCTGAGGGCTTGAGGCAAGTGTTACGCTCATATTCCATCCTCCCAATCGTTGGCATTCACTTCACCATTGTAAGGTTTTGAGAAGCCAAATTGAACCACCCAACCATAAAGCTGATCTGTAGTAGGACCAATTCCGCCACCACCTGCTTCCAAGCTGTCGCACTGATAGAAATCCTCTACTTCAGCTAACATCTTGTTAAACACCTTATCGGAAATCAATTTACATTTATTAAGACAAGCTGCTTTGGTAGTAACCTTTTTATCCAGGATAATATAAGAGCCCTCCCATGATTCCGATAGATTGTCCATACCTCCTGATTTATCGATATCGGGCGTAAGAAAGAGCATTAATGGAAATTTACAGCCCTCTTTGATGGCCGTTTGCAAATCCTCAAAATCTAGTTGAAAAAAAGATCGTTCCCTGAAATTCTCCGGATCGTGATCCAGGTCCTTTAATTTTTGGGCATAAAGTTCAAAACGATCGACAATTGCCTGTATTTCCATAACACGAATTACGGCATAAGGCAATCGTCAATAAACGACAGGTAAATTAGGCAGTTATGCTTTTTTGGGACTCTTTAAAAGCAATACGCATTTCCTCCAGCCCATCGAGAACGAAGTCGGCATTTTCCAGTCGCAGCACGCCTGTAGTTCCCCATTTTGGGCCAAGTAATTCGCGGAAAAGGGAAAATATAGTTGCTGGAACTTGATCACTTTCAGAATCTACATTTTCACCTGTGCCCACTGGAAAGGCTGTAGGACGGTAACTCATTTGGAGGTTAATCGACGCTGTAAACCACGCATAAATTGCGAGTTTTATCCTATGGTGAACGTTGCCAACGCTTTTTGCATTTTTGGATATCAGGTTTTCGTTAAATGGCTCACGGATATCCCCAACCTTATCAAGAGCATGCTCATCAGTTGACTTTTGGCGATAAAGGATAGCGATTAATTCATCAAGAAATTTATCATCCTTGAACTGGGTGTAATAATTCCAGGCCTGATAGGCAAAACACCACTCTCCAAAGTTCAGCTCGCTTAGGAACTCAGATGGTGCAAAGTGTTTTTTCTTACGGAGCTGCAGCGTTGGGAAAAAGTTTTTTACCGGTACCTGAACATCCATAATAAAGTTCGTGAGCGACACCAAGCTATGTTTATCCTCATCAGGCAAGTAATAAAGAATGTGATAATTATCTACGCCCATTAATACAGTTAAAAGGCTCATTGCCATGGTATATGGGTCAGCCTTACTGAAGCTTCTTATTTCGACTATTGTCGCGTATTGATGCGCTTCTAATTCTTCCCAAGCGGAGGGAATTTCTGCAGAAAAAGGCACTTCCTTTTCATCTTTGATGTAATTACCTGAGATAGGAATCATGAACGTGATTTATAGCGTAAAAATAGGTAAATGGCAGCAATCGCGACTACAAATATTGATATCACCGTCAATACTCCCATAAAATTATATCTTTTTGACTCAGACTGCTTATTCTTTATAACCATATCGTTTTTAACTGAAATCCCCTTTGAAACATTGATTTTAGCATTTGAATCGATCTTATTTTGAGTGGTTAAAGCACTTTTAAGGCTCTTTTTTTGTTTCCCATGGATCGTTACACTCTTAGCTTTTCCAACAAAGCCAGTTAATTGATTAAAAGTTACAGTTCCGGTATCGGGAGTAATGTTGACCCAATATTCATTTTCTGAATCTTCGAATGAAAAAACATAGGAATTATTAGTTTTTGAAAGCTGAACTAAGCTTGAGCTATCAATCTTGGTATCAAGCCTGGTACTTGTTTTCACAGCTTGTAGGTCAACAGTTCTTTTACTGCATGCTGCCACCAGCAGGAAGCTAATTAAGATAAGTACTAACCGCATAAATTTGAGATTTTAAACGCCTTTTACGATATACGCCATCGCCTTCGCGACTGCCTGCTTCATTGGTATTGCCTTCAACGGTAATGAGATAAGTCGATTCCCACTTATCGACAAAGCCGGTATGAGCGACTCTTTTTTTCGTGGGGTAGTAGATAAAGAACACGTCACCTGGCCCAGGCGTCCGGGTAAGCTTATTTGTTCGATAGATAGTTGTTCCCTGTTCCATAAGGGCAACACATCCACCAGACCGGGCTTTTTTGACTCCGCTCTGTCCAAGTGTCCAAGATACGAACGCAGCACACCAGGGGTTACCAGGCTTAAGCCATACATAAGCGAGATACTTTTCAACATCAACGCCGTCGTTCCGACCTGTCCGCTCCCGCACACCAATAGCGGCATTGTAGGTTTTTTGGATTCCATCCCTTAAGCTGATGCCAGATTGAGCAGAACTATTGAGCCCACATAAAACAATAAAAGCGAACAGGAAACTAAGGTTTTTTGCCATGGTGTTAAGGATTTAAATTCGTTACTGAAGAAATGTTTTAAGTAGGTTTTTTGGTCTGGCCAGAATGCTCCAAATGCAAGCCATCCACAGGTAAAGCACACTGCAGCTTTTACCAGAGACAGGTTTATTGACTGAAGAACTCCAGCATCATAAGTACCGGCAGTTGGATCAATCCATCTAAGCACATATTGGGCAGCGAAGAAAAGTAGCAGGTTAACAATTATCGCACTGTACTCTTTTACTTTCTTGATAAGGGTTTTGGGTGTCATGATTTGCGTTTTATTTTAGAATGAACTTTTTCTACCAACTCAATACACTTGAGGATAAGGGTCAGTGCTGCGACCAGCATGCCGAAAACCACGCCAAGACTGGCGGCGATTTTCAAAGCATGTTCGTCGGTTACGAAGGACTGGACCGACAAGAGCAGGCCGCTGCCGAAACCACCGGCCATCCCAATGGATGGCCGATCGGTTAAAAAAGTGAGAGCGTTTTTTAAATCTATCATAGCGTGTAAATCCCTTTTTCAGGATCATTTGTTCTTTTAAATCTTCCCCTTTTCAATGGCTGAGGTTCGTAGCCGTCTATAGAATCAATATTGGCCAATAAGAACTGTAGTCCATCCTGTATGAATTCATTTCCGTCTTTAGTGAGCTGTTCAGCTGCAGCCTGGATTGCGGTATTGTAAATGGCGCTGTTATCCTTAATGGTTTCATAATTTGAGCTTAGGTTAACAGAGGCCATACCATTATCAATTGTAATGATGCGTTCAACAGAAGCTTTTGCAATAGTTAAAAGTGCTATGCCTGGCTTCAGATAAGATTCAACCAATTCAAGTGTTTTTCCATCGAGGTTGTCCATCCTAAGTATTTCCATAAATGCTTTCCCAAACAATGGGATAAGTATCTGATTCTCGATACGGTACATGATCGGCACCATTACCTGGAATGCATACCGGCTTCGGCGGATATTATACTGATCATCAAAGTCAGCTGCAGTCTCGATCAAACATCTTTCAACCTTTGAAAATTCTTTGGAATTGATGTATTCGGGAAATATATCAGCGTTATACTCCAAAAACTCAAGCAATTCCTCAATTGCATCAAAACCTAGCTCCAAAAGTGATTTCTCGACTTTATCTACCTGCCACTGAAAAGCGTTTTTAGTATTGTCATTGCTTAGGATCTGGATTCCAGAGGCTCCAATTGTAACGCTCAAAACAGGCAATCCGATTAAATAAGCAAGATTGGCCTCTATTTTCTGGCACAATTCTATTGCTTCGCGAATTTGAGGATCAGTAATTGCCGAAGTATCTTTACCTGCAGCTTCATAAGCAGATGCAAAAGCATCGAATTGCTCCTTTCCGATCATAAACCTGATAAACTGGCGTTCCGCCGTGGAAAGGTAAGGTTTAAGCAACTCGATGTTTTGCGTCATACTTACAGGAACCTGGTCCTGTATTTCTTTTATTTTGCTGACCAATTTCATTAGCTTACTACTTTTTTAGTGCCGGCACCGGTATCAAGGGTTGTCAACACCTGATCCTGTACACCGATCTGAATTTCTGGATCAAAACCATTATAAGCCTGGGCAAACTTGAAAATACCCATATTGATATCCCGATCAGCTTTCAATAAACTTCGCATGAACAGTCCGCTTTCGCGGATATTTGAGCCACCATTATTTGCACCACCGGTATAATCGCCACCGGTATTACCCTGGCCAACAGTTGCTGGATTGATCAGCATTGAGAAAAGTATTTCAGCATTACCTGCTGCAGCATCTGGAAGATATGCGTCACTTCTCATTTTATCATCAATGGTTTTAATCACCCAACCACCCACCGGTTTACCGGTCTGCTTATCTGTCCTGAAAAAAGAGACAATAGCTTTTTGAGCGTTTGTTGCACCGGTTAAATTATCTGTAATCTCATCGATCAGATCATCTACGATCTCATCCTGCTTTTCCTGCTCAAGTGTCTTAAAGTTTGGATACAATTCCTCCAGGTATTCGATTGGAATTTGTACATCATACTTCAAACTCATCTGATTTTTGAAAAGTGCTTTTTTATAAGTGGGAATTGATGTAACGATATCCAGCCATCCGCTTTCGCGTGAACTGTCCCAGTAGGCGACAGGATAATAATCATTTAATACATCTGGCCAATATTGCGGCATGATGTACTTGAAATTGCTGGTGTTTTTCTTGATCGCTTCTATCTGGTCATAAAAGCGTATGCTATCAATATGCGGGTAAGTGGCTAATTCTTCATTTTTAGCATCCGGAAAATTACCACTTACAAAAACATTGGGAATCTTACCATTGGTATAAGGTGCCAACCTGCAATGCGAAGCTTTGTGGTAATCTATGCCCCACACTGCGGTTTTATTCCCATTCATTCGGATTTCAGGAAAATTGATCCCGAAATAAGCGTAATCCTGCATTAGGCCAAGGCGTACCATATCAAAATTGGATCGGCGGGTAATTTCATCCCATTCAGGGCATTTAACGAGCTGTACTACCTCTTGACCGTTGTTTTCCATGTCGACAACCTTATAAGTCATCAATCTTTGACCGTAGATGTACTTAGTGAGCAACTGCAGTCCGGCACGGCCAACTGTACTTTTGCGCATGAGCTTCGCTACAATTTTGGGAAAATCATTATTTGTGCCCCAGGGTACATACAGTTTTTTACCAGTTTCTTCTTCAGTGGATAAGGCTCCCTGTTGGTGAAGAGCTTTCGGGGATTGTTCCCCGATACTTAAGAGTACTGGCCCGCCCGATCTGTAAGCATACATTGCAGAACCAGTGCTGCTTCTTTTAATAATCGACTTACTCATACCCAGTAAATTGGTTGTCCGTTAACTGTAAACATTAGCCTATTGTGGACCGCATATTTTTTCCCAGTCTCCATATCCTTTATTCCGCACATTTCATGTACATTTTTACAGGTTGGAGGTAATCCGCATGAACATGCCTTATCCAGGGAAACCAATTCACCTCCAGTTCCTTTGTCACGGTTACATTTCATAAAATCTATGGAGAATGAACCGTGTCCGTCTCTGAAATCGTGTTTTCTAATAAGCGTCAAAGCGTTTTTGAGAGCGATCATATTACGAATGTCGGGAGCTTACGATCCGCGGTAAACGACAGGGAAAAAAGTAAACAAAATCTTTAGTGTGTTAAAGATTTTATATATTTGGATATGACGATCAGAGAAGCATTTACAGACCTTATCAATCAAAGAGGTTGGTATGTCAAATTAGAAATACCTGAAGGAACCGCTAATTCGACCAAGAAAAGGTTTTTGGAAGGGAAACCGGTAACGGAAGATAAAATGAAAGAAATTTTGCAAAGGGCCGGTTATAGAATTAAACAGGTGGAGCTATGGGAGAAGTAATAAGTAAATATAAATTCCGTAAAATGTTTTTTATCTGCAGAGATAAGAAAGTGATCGCGCCAAATGTTGGAATGACCCAAGCATACCAATTACGAGAAACAGCCGAGCAGGTTTGCAAGGATAGAACAACGCATATGATTTGGGAGGACCAAAGCAAACCTATACCAAAAGAAAGTGTAGAAGGTTTTTACCTGGTGCCTGAAGCGCTATACAATGAAATCCTAAAAAGTCATGTAGATAAATAATGCAATTACGGGAAACCGTATTTTTTTGCTAAACACGATTTGCAACTTAGTGCCATGGAAAAAATTATAACATTAACACTAACCGAAAAAAAAGCCAGGATGTTGTTCGACAACCTGGTTGTGCTGACTAGAGATCTGGATGATCTTTACAAAAAAAATAATAATCCAGGGACAAAGGAAAACGCCGATCTGATGGAAGAAGTTTTCGAAGATTTAAGGATGAATATTTTTAGTGATCAGGAACAATTAAATTTAAACTATAAAACAAAAAAAATGAAAGTAAGAGTTATTTCAGCAAGAGCAACTGATACATTAGAAGAAAAGATAAATGAGTTCTTAGATGAACAAGATGTGGATGTTATCGACATTAAAATAGCATACAATGACGATATTAAAAAGATGATGGCATTGATCCAATATAGAGAAATTCCATTAGGTGGCGCGCAGTTGTAATATCGAGGGGTTAATAGCCCCTTTTGTTTTTTGCTACTTTTTTATTCAGGGCGACTGAAGAAAATAAAAAAGTAGGACAGGCACAAAAAAAAAGCACCATTTAGGTGCTTTTTAGCGTTATAGAAGACCTTCATCGGCAAAGCTATAATAACTATCTTCTGTAAGGATTAAATGATCTAATAGCCTTATATGGATCATTTTCGCACCTTCAAATATTTTTTCTGTTGTTGAAATATCTGCAGGGCTTGGCCGGAGCGTTCCCCCTGGGTGATTATGGGCCAGGATTATACCTGTTGCATTACACTTCAAAGCGATCTGAAGTACTTTATAAATGTCCATCGGGCAGCAATCAACGCCACCACTACCAATTTTCACTAATCCTAGAACATTATTACCATTGTTCAGTAGGAGCAGAAACGAGCTTTCATAAAGATTTAAATCATCAAGCCAATATTTTCTGAAAATGACTTCGGAGTTTTTGCTTGTTGTAATTTTTGGTCGGCTAGATATTTTGAAGTCGGGTTTGTAAGAAACTGTTATTTCAGAGACGTTATAGATATCATCAAGCATAATAATTAAAAAATTGGTTGTATTCGAAATTGTAAAGCTCTGGGTTGTCATTCGCCAATTGTTCGGCATATCCATCCCAAAAAAGGCCGTCAAGGTGTGTTATAAAGGCATCAAACATTTTTAATACCTCCTAAATATGTAACTTTGCTTTTCATTAGTTAAAATTTTAAGTAATTAGAATTTTAAGCCGTTTACCTCTGCAAAGGCAAACGGCTTTTTAGTTTAAGGGAGAATAATTTCGGCTTCGATTTCCGATCTGCGATTTTGTAATAAACCACCAAGAAATTCTATTACTTTACCGATCAAAACAGGGTTTTTAAGCTCAAACTCTCGTCTTTTATCATCTTTTATGGTCAGCACGCAACCTTGGTAATAATGATCCTGCTTTAATAAATCTTCGTCTTTTTGTTCAATTTCAAACTCCTCCAGTCTTTCAATGTAAAAGCCAAGCCTGGTAACATGTTTGATTTTGTCGTGAAGGGAACTAATAATTTTTGAAGTTTCTTCGAGGTTTGGCTTGTGGCCCTTCGGCTCGATCACCTGAGCTTCTTCAATTTTTGCGGTGTTCAACAATTTCATTTTTGGAGTTTCTGCTTTTGCGGTTGGTGCTTTATCTACTTTAGATTTAGCACTTGTTTTCGTTTTTGTTTCCATATATAAATATACTAAAAGTCTTTAATATATTAAAGACCTAAGCAATTTATTTTCAGAATTTTAACACTTTTTTTTATGCATTTTTTCTATCTCATATTTTTAGATAGTTTATGCTTTAAGATTTTGATTTTTAGACGCTTTGCTTTTTGAGATTCCCTTTCGAATCTCAAAAATATCCACGAAGTGCACCGCCTGCCCTATCGAAAAAGGCAATTTCCCTTTTTTCGATTTCTACGGAATATGATAGGCGGGCGGGGCCAAGTCAGGTAAAAAAATGTCGGGGGGCGCGGGGCGGGCGGGCCAAGTAAGCTAAAAAATGTTTTTGGGATGGGTAGGACGGCACTAGGCAGCCCCCTTACGCATAAAAACCTCATTGATTTTAATCAAATGAGGTTTTTGCCTATTAATAATTGAAGTTATCTAGTCCTGGTTCTGATTACGCCCGTACGCTCTTCGGTTCGGGTGCCATACTTACCAAGCGCAATGGTATCATGCGCATCAGAGAAGTGGGTTGTTGTTCGCTGATCTATATTGCGGTTCTTTTCATCTGCTTTATCCTTTTCAAAGCCGTTGCGGCCTTGTTTGATATTGGCATTGTTGATTGATATGATCAGATACTTGCAATGGTGACGATTGTATATAAACTTAGGTATGTTAGGATGGTCCCCCTTATGCGCATAACCCCAAAACTTATATCGATCATCATGCCCTGGCTGTTGTCCGATATAGAAGTGTATTGGGTTAAAGCCGTGGCTGATCAGTGTCTTAGCCACTATCTCCGCATAGGTAGCACCAATACCATTCTTGCCGATAGCGGTATGGTCATACCAGAAATGTACGTTACGGTTGCGATGGAAACGGTAATAGGTACACCATTTGGTAACGAGATCTTCAATCCGTTCACTCTCATCGATGCTCATTGCTGACAGATACCGGAAAACATTGTTATACTCCTGACAGGTAACCACACCATTGAACCACGCACCCCAGTCAAAGGATATCTCTAATGGCTGGTCCATCTGCACATCATTGTCCTGAAGGGAATTCAGCTGCTCAAACGCCTGTGCGTTATATCCATTGTTATTATCTATAATGCCGTCCAGATGATCGTTATTGAAATCTATGTAAGTATGCATCCGATCATTGAATAACGGGTAGAAACCACCAATAACTTTCTTTGGCCTTATATTTCTAATCTCGATATCGTATTCGGAAGGTAATAAGATTCGTTGCTGATCCTTGAACCAATCTGGCGGAAGGTTGTGCGCATTTATTGCTG
Organism: Pedobacter terrae; assembly: GCF_900100705.1. Classification (GTDB taxonomy): domain Bacteria; phylum Bacteroidota; class Bacteroidia; order Sphingobacteriales; family Sphingobacteriaceae; genus Pedobacter; species Pedobacter terrae. The sequence continues at coordinate 150,179 of NZ_FNCH01000009.1, read as the reverse complement.
AAGGACCCTCTATCCATAGATAGTCCGCAGGAAACTGCTTTGCCAATTCCTGATACTGAAATATCCACTCAGCTCTTCGCATACGGGGCATGGAGCAATACATTGACAAGCGGCGATAAGTCCGGCGGTTTTTAAAGCGCTCGTATTCTCCGCGCATTGTAGGAATTACCTGGCTTTCTAATTTGCCCTGGTCAATATCCTGTGCCTCATCGACCATTCCCGAGCTGTAGTTACCACCACGGCTATTTGTATCCTGAGATAGGAGATCATAACAGCTGCCATTAAAAAACGTGATGGTATGGATAGCATCTAAAGGTGGTTCGTACGGCGAATTCCATTTCCAATTCTTTGGAGGTAACCTGCCAACAAAATAATGCAGGTCTTTATAGAAACCGAGCATCTCTAGAGCTTTTATCGTACTCGGTAAAGTCCTGGTTAAAATCTGCTGATAAGTTTCACCCAAAATGAAATTTTTCGAACGTGGCATATCATACACTACATTCTTAATATCGATTGCTGCTCCTGTTGACTTACCGCCACCACGCCCGACCTGAGTAACACGGATACGCTGAGGCGCAAGCTCCAGTATAAGCTGCATAGGATTTAGTAGTAATTTAGCTCCTGGAAGAACACCTGCAGCTTCAGTGTCAATCAGCAATGATCCGTCGGGCCTAATCAGATTCATCGTCCTTGATTATTTCCGCCTCATCAGCGTGTTTCGACATTTCATTGACCAGTCCCCCTAAATTGATATGGCCGCCGGTAATCATAGATTGCAGTGCAGATATTACATTTTGCGGCAAGCTGATGTTATAAGTGTTTGGTTCCAGTTTAGAGAAGTCCGGAAGATCAGGATCTACTGTGTTAACGCCATTGATACTTGCCATTTCTTTAGCACCTTGGATCATGGCCACCTCATTGTTTTTTATACGGGCAATACCGATCGCATCTTTTACGATTTCCGTTGCCAGATGCTTAATACCCTGTTTTGTTGACTGTGCGATATCTCCAAATAAACTCAATGCATTAGCACAGTCACGGTAAGCGGTCGCCCGGCTTAAGCCAGGAAAGCGCTTCATTAAGAGCGCTGCCGAATCTGCCGTACTATGGCCATTACGCTGAAGTGTAAAAGCCTCCTGCCATCTGGCCAAAAGGGTTTGCTGGTGTAAAGTGAGGTTTGAAGCATCGCCGTCAGGATTTTTAATTCAGCGATGATCTGATCATAATTAGATAATTTTAATAGACTCATCGTATTTTCCTGTCGTTAATGTTTATGGCATCTGCGATCTTTAGTTCGATGGCCATGGCCGGCGAGCTCAGCTGATCAGTAAGTTTTATAATGCTTTCATTGAATGTTGCTTTACGGAGCAGTCGCCTCCTCAAAAAGGCAATTCCTTCTTGAGAATTTTCATCATCAATGTTTTCCACTGGTACGCCCGTGACCAGGGCGATTTCTGATTTTTCTAAGTATCTATAGGCGAAATCTTCTATTTCTTTTAAAATGTTATCAGACATTGGCTACTCCTTCCATTATCCAATTGATGTTGCTTTGCGCCAAATCATCGTTTACGATTATCACGCCAACCTCAGTACGCGGATTACGGGTAAGATTCGCGGACCCCATGAGTGTAAGGGAAAGGTTATCGCCTTTTATAACGGTAACTTTTGCATGGCTTTTTGAAAATTTTAGCGAAGAAAAAGTATTAATTGCCTGATGATAGAGGTCGGGTTTACGATTGCGAAAACCCTCATCAATAATTCCTACAGCTGATTTGACCAAACCAGAGTTTAGCCAATGGCTGTAATACCTGAGTGCTTCCGGACCAATTGACCAGGTAGAAAAATAGATATCTGCAGCACCGGTTTGTTGCAATAGATATTCGATCAGATCAATAGCACTCCAGGCCCCATCTGTTTTAAAAAAAATGGAAATATCGGATTCTAACCTGCCTATGTTATGAGAAATTTGGTTTAGCTTTCTGCCGTCCAAAAACTTAAATGCAGTCTCCAGTTTTATGCTATCCGCTGACCCTTTGGACTCCGGAGCAGAGATATCCATTGATTTAAATAGCATATCCATCGATCCTTTCCAAAACAAGTTTATACCTGGCTTCCCGGGCTTCAATACGTTGTGTTATTTTTAATCGTGATTTATCAGAATCGGCTACTTTAAGCTTCTTTCTATCTTTAGAAATGTTTGGGCCTAGATTGGCTTTTTCCTTGAGTAACTGTTGCAAGCTCATGTGCTGCACATCAACAACAACCTGTTTTTGTTCCTGCTCCCTCAGGTGGCCAGTATCGTTCCACTCATCAATGATGGCCCATGCTTCATTAACCTCATCCATTAGATCAAGTATTTCAATAGCAGCATCCAATCGGTGCTGTTGGCTGTCCATTACCCGGACGGCTTCAAATAGTCTACGTGCTTTGGCGTAGTTGAACCGTTTTTTCTCGAGAATCTGGATGATTTGATCAGGAGCAGAATCATAAGAGATCCGCATTTTTTCCGGCGATGGCTCCGGTTCCGGAGCTTCCAAAATAATAATTGGCTTTGGTTCTAAATTAGCTTTTAAATTCAGGGCGGCTAATGCCGCAGTAAGTTTGGAAAGATGGAAAGATGTGCTACCCGATTTAAATAGGGCAGAAAGGCTTTTATTGTCCCCGTACTGATCATAAAGCAGTTTTCCATGTTCATAGGTACGGTTTGGATCATTAAGCCAGGATGTGAGAGACGCAATTGCCATATTGTAAAAATGGCAATTGCTCTACTGCAGGTAAACGACAGGTCTTTTCTCTACTTTTGAAGTATGAAAAGATTCTTAGCATTTGCATTTTATGGATATGAAGCCCATGGCGGCATGAATGATCTTATAGGTGATTATGACACACTAAAGGAGGCAGTAGAAGCTGTTCAAAAGTTTATTAATGAAGCAATAAGAGGAATGTATCCTGATGGCCACGTGTATGATACCGAACTCAGAAGAATAGTTAGTAACTAGGATTTAAAATTGGTGGGTTCACCAACCAGTAATACTTTTTGTTGTTTTCATTAAACGCATATTGGTAATGTGCGGCTTCCAAAATTTCCCTGATCCTTTCGGAATCTTCAAAGTAACCTGGTAAGACTTCATGTATTTTCTCGAAGAATTCTGGCGTGCTCATTGGCATCTCACAAGATTCCCAATCTGCAGCTGGAGAGAAAAACCGTTCCAATTGTTGGAACAAAACACTATTTGGATATTTTGGTTCAGACATATAAAAACGGTAAGGCCTGCTACTAAGTGTATGAATACCCCTATTGGCTGCTTTTTTCCGACACGTCGAAATTATGGCAGGCCCACGCCTTACCGTATACCGGTAGTGCGAGATATTCAAGAAACTTAGTAGCGGTACAAACATAAAAAAAACCGCTCAATCCTGAGCGGTTCTTTAACTAACTAAAACTAAAAAATGAAAATGATTATTTTTCTTCAGCGATATCGCTTTTATTTTTCTTTACCAGAAAAGGAACGCCGGCTTTATAAAGCTGATTTGCGAGTCCTAAATCAATTTTTGAAAAATCGATTATCCCAAACTCAGCGACCTGGTGTTTCCCTTCAGTAATTCCAACTAATTTGTATTTATCTGATACTGCCTTTACCATGATCTGTCCCCCTTAAGCTGCTGGAGCCAATAGGCTCGCCAATGGTACAGTGTAGATAGGAGCAGGAGTTCCAGCGGACGCTTTTACTGTGATAACAGTTTTACGGCCGTCAGCTACTTTTTTACCAGATGTATAATCTGCAGAGATTAAAAGAGCCGGATCTTCCAATGAACCAACAACACGGTTTACATTGTTTTTCTCGGTCACAATCCAAACAATCTGCCTGTTAGCCGTTGCAGCTAAGTGGCCTAATGCAATCGGATCATTACCGGGATAAGAAAATTCATAGCTGTTTTCAAAACCTTTACCATCATTAGGACCAACGATCGTACATTTTAATTCGCCCTCTTCTAAAGTACCATAGTACTCGAAAAATTGTTTACCCGGCTTCATTACGATAGCGGTATCAATTTCAACGAGGCTGGCCAGTGTTGTCGCTGTTTCCGGATCATCAAGTACTGGAAAACTTAAGATGTCCTCTACGAAAGCGTAAAACGCTTTCTTTACACCTGCAGGATTTAATCGACCTGGAGGATAAGATATTTTTTGAGCATTCATTTATAAAAAATTGAGAGGTTAATTATTAAGATACGGGCGTAAGAATGCTTGATTCCTTAGCTAAAAGCTTTTCAAGCAATTTCTCATCAGCCGCTAACTCATCGAGTTTTTTCGGTCCAACGCCAGGAATAAGAAAATCTGTTCCGGTAAGTACATACTGGTCACCTTTAATTGAAACAACTTTTTTATCTGGAGCACTAATTTCAGATAATGCAGCCAATTGAGCTCCTAAATCCGTAATGATAGCGTTAGCGTCATTAAGTTCATCTTTCAATGACTCGATATCGCCATTGGCGCGATCTGATTCGGCTTTCTTTTGTGCTACAAGGTTCGCGTATTCCGCGTTAATTTCTGTGATGTAAGCTAATGCCTTATCCAGATCAGTAAATTTATCTACAATTTTCATTTGTGTATTTGAAAAAGCCCGGGCTTTTAAAGGCCCGAGCTGAGGTTAATATTGATTAAGCTACTAATGAGATATCAGAGCGGAAAACTAAAGCTGGATTCCAGAAACCAACACCTTTATGGAAATCGGTCAATGCCTGGATTTCACGGCCTTGTTTCTGAAGATCAAAAATCCCTTGATTTTCAGGGTTCTTATTCGCGATGATTTTGTTGTCTTCCGGAGTAGTCCAGATAACACCATGACCGGTTTGCGACGGTAGACCCACAACCTGGCAATCGGTATCGATAATTGTTTTCTTATCTGTTACCTGAGCATAATTTACATTATACTTTTCACGCATACCTTGTGCGAAGCGTTGTTCCAATACTGGAGCCATTGCGATGCGCTTACATACACGTTTAGCCAATTCTGGCAAAGTGCCCCTGAAATCTTCTACATATTCTACAAACTCTGTTGCAACAGTTGGAACGGCGCCCATTGTGATTACCTGTACACCAGCCTGCTTTAACTTTTCACGAACACCGTTCATTGAAGCACCTGGTGCTGTTGCGGTTCCCGCTGTAACGGCACCTGTTTTACCATAGAAAAACTCGTTCATCTCTAAATCTTCATTGTATTTAGGAATTACCAGATTTTCCAACCAGTATTTTACGATCGGACAATCTTCCGGCTTTAATGCATTTAAAGCAAGGAATCCTAACCAAGATTCCATTAAATCGTGAGGTACGATCGAAACATCGATTTTTAAGTTATCCAATTTAATTACCTGAGGTGTAAAACTTGTATCGCTAATTGGAGTGAACGCCTTTTGATAAGCCTGCAAAACACGGGTAATTTGAGCATTGGCTAATTCAATTCTTGTGGCTGTAGTCAGACGCGGTGTAAAAAAGCCTTCAGACACTGATTGCTGCATTAAAGCCACCCGCAAATCTTTTAATGACTGAGAACCGGCACTGTAGTAAGCACCGTATTCCGTAATAAGATCGGCAATGGTGATGGTACTAACCGCAAGCGATCCTTTTAGATGGAAAAGACCAGGGGCAACAGCGAATGATACCGCCGAGAAAGCGACACCGACAACCAAGGCCTGATCAGGAGCACCAGCTGCATGAGAAGCAAAGGCACCAAACAAGAACGTTAATGCAAATGCAAAAAAAGTTCTAATAGAGAGCGAAAAAATAGATTTCATTGTGTGTTTGTTTGTTTTATGAGAGGGTTAATTATTAATTAATTTCCTAAAGCTTCGTTTGCAGCTTTGTTGTGTGATAAGTTCGATATCACGGCGGCTGAATCTTTGTTATCAGCGTCAGGCTGAACATCATCACCGGTTTTACCATTATGAACAGCGCCAGCATTTTTACCAAAAGCAGCAACCTGACCTTCAAGCTCAGTGATACGCGCGGTAGCAGTAGCTGCAGCTGTGGTCATGGTCTGGATAGTAGTGTTTGCGGCACCAAGGTCAGTTGTTAATTGAGTGTTTGCAGTTTGTAAAGTGTCACGTTCAGTGGTTACAGCTGCAGCTTCAGTCATAAAGCTTTCTTCAACCAGGGCAATATGAGTAATGCCGGCTAAAGTAAGTTCAGCATTTGCTAAACTCATTTGAGACTCAGTAGGATTTGATATTCCAGCTAAAGCCAATACATTTTTGAAAGAATGTTCCATGTTATTTGTGGGTTGTGTTTTACTGTTGTTTTTCTTTGGCTGTTTTGCCAATTCACGAACTCTCGAGAGTGCAAAATCCCGATCCCCCAAATGATCAATCATTCCGAGCTCGAGAGCAACCGTTGCCATGAATGTTTCGCCCTGAAGGATCGTTTTGTTGGTGGACATCCCAGGGCGCTGCGCCTTTACATCTTCCTGAAAATCCTTGTTTAATGGATCAAGAGAATTTTTTCTGATAGGAGAATAGTTGCCCTTAAGGGCCTGGTTGTAAGTGTTATTTTTAAGAACCGATTCGGTAGCATAGATTTCATGAAACTCAACGCCCATTTTTTCCAGAGCAGGTTGAATATTTTGAATGAAATTCATTGTACCAATACTGCCGATTACCGCTCTAGGATGATCAATAACAATTTCATCGGCATGTACGGCAATGGCATAAGCGGCACTTGCTACGACATTACCGCCCAAAACAACCAATGGTTTGGTGCGCTTATCCATCTGATCAGTTAAGACCTTAATGGCGAAAGCCTGTCCGCCACCACTTTCAATGATCATCAGCGTACCGATGAAATTGCTGTCAGCATCAATCTTTTTTAATTCGGCAGCTAAATCCATTGTACCGATCGGTCCGCAGAATTGAGAGTACTTCATGATCGGACCACGAAGATTCAAAACGGCTACTGATCCTTCGGGAGCAGATGTAAGATCATGGTTCAAATCCTCATCATCGAAACCATCAGCATCAGCGGAAACAAAAAATGATTTGTTTCTCAAACGCTCTGCAGAGTTATCGGTTTGATTGGCGCTTGCCTCACCTTTAAGCAGAGCGGATAGAATAGGCAAATAACCCTGGGCATATTCTGGATGAATAGCCCAAGGTTCATTTAAGCCGAGAGTCGCATAATAACCGATGTTCATTAATAACTTAATTACAGTTCGTGTGTGTTGTGGTTACAAAGGTGTTTTAAAGTGGATGGCTGATAAACGACAGATTTTTAGAACGGATAGATCGGGGCGATGTCGTGTGTGTTTGCTGCAAACTGAAAGGTATATCCTTTGGCCGCGGAGCGTGTGAGTGAGCCATCAAATTTTGATGTGAATATTAATGGATTTGACGGCGTTCCGATCAGGCGTTTAAAACCTCTAGCATCAGTTAGTAGCACCAAAAACGGTTGTTGCTCCATATTTTGCATCAAACTGATATGCTGTGCAGAATCTCCAGGAAGAAAACCGGTAAGGAGCGGCTTATAAAAGGTTCCGTGCTCATTCGTTTCCGGTTCCTCTGTATATTGAAGCGTTTCATAAGTAGCATATCCATTATACCACGCGCCAAACTGCTGCAGGCCTAAGGGCAGAATATTGCTTCCATTGTTCACTAATGGATAGGTAGCCACGTCATTTCGTGGAACAAAGAGAAAAGAGCGATAACCCCCTGGGTTATACAACGGTTTATTGGGAAAATTGCCGATCATAATACGAATATCGACACATGATTTAGGCTGATAAACGACAGGTAATTTTGCTTTTTAAATTACGTGCAAGATAACCGACCACTTTATCATAAATTATTTTACGCTGATAATGAAGCAGTTGAACGGGCGTATTTGCGCTCCCATTGCTTTTCGAGGGTTTTATAGGGCAAATCATCTTCGTAAATCCCGTAAATGCTCCGAAATTCTAAAAGTGCCTTACGGATATCGCCCTTATTGCCATTCATTCTCGGTAAAACAAAGTCCATCATCCGGTCATTAAATTCGTCCAGGAGAAAGCTGTTAAACCGGAACTGATTTTTCTTCGGGATAAATATACCATAATGTGTTTCCAGATAAGGCGGAATCACGACGTTCAGACTTTCACCTTCAATTTTACAATGAAGGTCAGACTGGATGATTTCTTTTTTTTGCTTGAGGCTGTTAATTAGAAATGTGCCAAACCGATTTTTTTCGGACAGCACAAAATGAGGATCAATCGCAACATATCGGGCCATGTACTTTTTTAGGTACGGCTTTATCGCCACTGGGTGGATAAAGATCATGAGAGCAAGAAAAGTTTGTGTGTTTGTTTGGTTGTTCCGGGACTCAAATTTACTTAAAATATCTATCAGTTTTACATAATTGCACAACTGCGCAACGAAATTTACAACATTGTGAGTGTCTGAACTCACTACATTTTTATAACTTCTTAACCGTAACGCAACAAACTGCTGTACAGATACTTAAGTCTTAACTTTTGTTGAAATAAATTCTTAACCGGAGCCATCAAAGTTTTTAACCGCAAAAACCGTTAAGAATATTTCTTAACTTCTTTCTTTAGTTAAGAATAAAATCTTAACTCTTTAACTCCTATAAGCTTTTGGTTCAGTCTGTTAAAGTCTGAAATTTAAAACTGTTAAGAAGTTAAAAAAATTTACTGGATTATAAAAAATAAGGGATTGCAAAGGGAAAAGCCGCCCCCGGCGGCTGCGATTAATAAGGTGTTCGCTTCGTGCCTCGCTCACTTGTTTATAGTACAGATGACAAAAGATCTTCTCGGATCAGGAGGGGAATAAAGGCGCTGAGAATCGCGTAAAAAAAAATGAATGGCCACTAGCCAGGAATATTAAATTCTCAGGAAGTTGTTTTTTGAATTTTTCGCAAATTTGAAGCGCACCTACGAAAAAATATTAATGGAAAGATTCAGTTTCATCCATTCTTCAGACGAGATAATAGTTACATCGAAAAACAGTGGAAACACATTGTTTATGTTAACCGTAAACAATCAGTTTATGGGATATGTGGCCAAGCACAACGGTGAGTTTGTAATGCAGCCAGGCTCAAAGTTGAGCATTGACCTTTATCACGAGATCGTGTCCGGGATAAAAATCGGACTTGAGGAAAGTAAATAAGATTAGCTGAAGTAAAATTTATACTTTTGCAACTGAGCGTTAATACCAAAAAACGGGCTCGTACTATCTGTGGTACGGCCCGTTTTTTATTTTCTAATCATGATTGGCAATCACTTCATAGAGAAACCGGATTAAAAAGCCCAAAGCTAGCACCCCGATAATAACATCGCTGATGCTTCCGTCAACAAAGTAATTGTAGATTTCTTTCATAATTTAATTTTCGTTTTCGCCTGGCTAAACCTGGTATTTTTATCTTCAACCCACAAATTGAATTGAGCGTGTAAAAAATGTTCATACCCAAGCCTTTGCTCATATATAAAAAGCCGATTGTCAAAAAGACCACCTTTTCGCAACGCTTTTTCAATTTCGTCAATAATAAGGTCTTCAATAATTTGTTGACGTGTTAAGTCTTGGCAGGAAAACCAATACTTCTCCTTAAAATCGCGCATCGGAATCTTTAAATCAAATTTAAAATGCTCGAGCCAGGTTCTATCCACTATTGTTTCACGGACTTCAATTCGAACGGTATAGTATGGGACATGCTTTACTTCATCCAGTAGTTCGGCTAAAGCCCTAAGGTTTGACGATATCCAATTAATGAGCTGTTTTTTTAAAACAAGATAATCGGACTTTTTAAAAAAGTTCATATTGGACTTTAAATTTAAGTTTGATCAATTGGCCAACATAATATTTAGCCGGAACTGGAATTTTATCAAAGCAGCTGGCTGGAGCATGGATTAAATTATTCCTGCCATCGGCCTTTATCCCAAGCTGCTTCAATTTTTTTAATGTATGTTTCTTTGTCATTGTGAGCGGGCACTTTGGCTTGATAGAAACTTATTTCTAACTGTTTCTGGATCGACACCAGGTTTAACAAATACAACAGTTTTTGCGTCAAGTCTTACGGCAACAAGTTTAGATTCATCAATTTTCCTGGTTGGCATAACGCTTCGGGTTTCCCGCTCAATTCTTTCTCTTTCTTTATCCCGCTTCGCCTGAAGCTTTTCCAATTCGCGTTTGACCTTATATAACCGCTCTTTTTCTGCCTGTTTTTGGTCCTTTGCTGGGCTTGCTTTGGCTTTATGAGTCTTAGTTGCCTTTATAGGTGAAGTTTTAAGGGCTACTTTCTGTTTCTGTAACCGTTTAAGATTACTTTTTGCTGAATCTTCGAACTTTTTAATAATCAGATCTTCCCAGTTAGATTTTGGGATAGATTTATTTAAAGCTCTGGCTTCAGCATTAGCTTTCTGCTTAGCAAACTTGGTCGCAGATCGTTCAAATTTCAAAATAAGCGCCGATTCCCATTTTTCGATTTTCAGGTTGTTCCGTATAAGCTGTTTATTATTTGCAGCGTTTAACTTTTTGTGCTCCCGTTCCAGTTGATTGAATGCCTTTACAAGGTTAGCATTAGCTTTCGCACTTTCTTTCGCTTTCTGCAGAGCTATTACTATTGCCTTTTTTTCAAAGCTCCTGATCAATCCATCTTCCCATTACTGCTTCTTCCTTTCACTTACTGCTTGAGACCTGCGTTTATTTGGTGTTTTAATCCTTGGGTCAGCCGACAAACCTTTTCCCGCAAGGGAATTCAGACGATAGCTGTCTTTTTTGCTTACCAATGCAAGATTATCGAGTTCGCAATTAAGCGGGTTGCCGTCTTTAAACCGCACACAGTGTTTAGCAGGTACTTTCCCATGCGCATCTTCCCAAATATGGATGTGCAATGGCACCCAGACATTAATGCCTAGTGATATCCATTTTTTTTGGGTGCCGTCTTTATAATTTGTACGGATCGTGATAGTTCCGCTTGGCAGTGTGTTTTTTGGTTTGGAGCCACGTTTAAATCTACTTGCTTTAGTTTTTTCAATAGCTTCTGCCGTCATGTAATCGGTTTGTTTCTTCCCCTTGGTGACAGGAACGCTACCGGCTTTAAAGCGATTATCAAGCGAGCGCAACCTTTTTACTTCTTCCGGTACAACCAAGCCTAATTGCCTCATCCTGGTCAAAACTTTCGTCGTGCTAAAATTTAACTCTCTGGCCATTTTCTTTGAACCTTTCAGAAGGTAGTTGTCAACGATGTACTGATCATCTTCAATACTGCAGGTGGTTTTGGTCGCGTTTTTTTCTCCGGTCCATTTTTTTGAAAGGGCCAACGGAACCTTTAAGCCAAGGTTGCTCCGGATTGCTTTGATCGTTGTTGCTGAGCAGTTAAAATGAGCGGCCATATCAGGTGCGCTCTTTTTAAGGTAATTTTCAGCAACAAACTTTTCTATTATTTGACGTCTATTTTCCATTGTTATTTAATGATAGCGGTCCATGATCGGCTAATCATGAACCTTTTGCCTTTTTAGTATGTAAGGTCAGTCCAGTGAATTAATTGGCCGGTAAAGTCTTTGTTGAAGTAATCGAAAAATGCCTCTACTGATTCGAAACCGTCGTTAATTGCTAGTGTTTCAATCTCGACAAAATCTATATGACGGCCCTCAACATAGAGATAAACCCAATCTTCGGTTTTCCACTTAATTTCAATAGTCTGAACGCTTTTACACTTTATCGTTGGCGCGAACTGGAAACGGTTACCAGTTCGGTTATTGATGACCATGTGGATATCTATACCGGAACGCCAGCGATCACCTTTTCTGACTGTGTGAAGCTTTGGTTTAACATCTAAAATTTCGAAGTTGCTGCTAAACTTTACCAGGTGATTTTTACTGTACAAATGGTAATCATCAAGTACGGCTCTAAGCTCTGTACCGCTTAATGTTGTAGGCATTAACCCTGTCCAAATTTTAGGGACAAAGAAGTTCTTAACCCCTTTGATCTCTTGTGAAAACCCTAAAGTCATTAAATATCCTCCAATTTGATTTTTCGCCCTTTCATATTCTCTAGTGATAGCGTTCCATGAGCTGCTCATCATGAACCTGTCGCCGGTTTAATTCTTTCAACTCATCTTTTAGTGCCTGCTCCGAAAAAATGTACTGTTGAGTAGATTTATGGGTGCTTGGAATCAAAACTTTGAATAGGCATTTTGCTTGAGTGTCTTCTCCTTTATAGGCAATTTTTCTAGCCTCATCCTCGGATACAAATGCCTGTGTTCTTTCCAAATACTGGACTGCATCCGGGTATTTGGTTTTGTAGTAATCTAATTTATAAGTTGACATCGTTTAATTAACCATTACTGGGGTTATACCATCTGTTATAATTATTTTGTTCTGGCTGTTTCTTGCTTTTTTGCTTTACTCTCCAGATAGGGAACCATTTTAAGGATTGACTGGATCTGCCGCTCCGGATTTGCAAATAACTCGTCTCGATTGCCTTCAACAGAGAAGCTGACGGTTGTATCGATGGTTTCCGACTCCTCCGTGACAGCGATTATTTTGCATATAAAGGGGTTTTCAGGCTTTGAGAGATCGTTTAATTTATACACCAGGATATTTCCCGCCGGTGTTTCTACTTTTTTAAAGAAGTCTGTTAGTTTCATTTTATGTTTATTCTGAATCTGAGTTTGGACTTAGGCATTGGATAAAAACGCCTGGATGGTCGGATTCGTGGCCTAATACTACTATAGAAGACGAGTCTGGAGGTGAATAATCTAAACCGGACAATTCTTTGGGAATAATTGATTCATCGTCAATACTTACCTCTGCAACCGTTACAATCATATACTCGCCCTGCCCGGCGGCATCAATTAAAATGATATCGCCAACTGTTATTTCGTCAATCCTGAGTATTTCCATTATTTCGTTATTTCTGTAAGTTTTCCGCTTTTGATAAAGCTTTGAACAGCATGAGCATCCAGAGTCATTGTATGGTGATCTGTGGCGACATCGAATAATCCGCGTCCAGCAGGAGCAATGGTGATCACCTGATCACCGCGCTCAAATGTTCTGATTTGGTTAGTCATTTCCTTTACCGTCACTTTCTGAGAGTGTGATCACAATTTTTCCATGGGATGGAATTATGTCAACATCCCTACTGTACATTGCCGCTATAGCCACGAGGTTGCGAAATTGCAGAGGATCAACCTTTTTAGCAGTTATTTTAAACATAAATCCGATTCCATAATCCTGAACTTTAGCCTCAGGGAATGCAATACCCAACGATTTAATTAATGCCGAATCTTTAGATTCTTCTGTGTTTTCTTGTAATTTTTCCATCTTTGTTGTTCTTTAAATAATTAATTATTTACCGCCCCGGCCATTCGCACTGGCGGGGCGGTTTTGCTAACTGGCAATTGCCAGGATCAAAGCAAGAATGATTAAAAGAATGATCCCGTCTTTCATTATACTGATTTAGATAACTCCTTTAGTAGCAGGTTAATTTCAAGTTCAGTTTCTTCGATGTATTTTTTCGTAACGAATTCCTTTGCTTCCTGCAGTTCCTTCATGTATTTACTATTGATCCGCATAAAAGGATCATCTTTGGATTGCTTTTCAAGGCTCGAAAACATTGTTTCCAGCATTCCACGTAAAGGGGAAGGTTTTAAGCTCTCCTTTAATTCCGCTTTTAGCCTCATCAGATCTTGAATTTGCACTTCAAGTGATTTCGTTTGTTTTTTGGTTTCAGTCATAATTTCTGATTATTTATTAATTCAATTTTATTATCATTTATCAACTCGTGCAGTCGAACGGCTTCGATGTACTGTATTTTAGTGGTGTGTTCATACTTGAGCTCATACATTGTCCGCTTATAATTGTCACCGGCACCGGTACTCCAGATATCAATTATCTGAAACCTAAAGGCGGTTCCGGTTACATTCCATTTCGTATTTACACCAGGTACTTCCATTATTATTTAATTGGGAAATCATCGTCCTGATCATTAGGATCTAGTGATCTTTTACTTTCAGATTGATTGACATTTTCATTAAAAGGAATATTAGTTTGGGCCGTGTTCTGGATCTCACTGATCCTTCTCTTTACAAGTTCATCAGCTGACACATTCGATTCATCCCCAATTCCCTCAGGCAGATCATGTGTAGCCTGGATATAAAACATCTCGGAGGCAACCTTTGGCATTTCCGGAAGTGGTGTCCAGGTGTTTGATCTGGCATCGTAATGCTTGCGTTCAACTTTCTGGATGATATTACCTTGCTTGCCAAGGAATTTTTTAGGGTTGAATAGGTAACCTTCCAACCTGCAGAACGCTGCCAACTTAGTTTTGAACGTCTGGGCGGTGAACTTTTGCGGGTTATTCATGAAAACAAAATCCTTATATGCCTCTTCCCGGGCAAAGAAAATATCAAGCTTACCGCTTTCTTCAGAGAAGTATGTTTTTGCCCAATCGTAAAATACCGGGCCCATTGCCGCCATTAAATTCCTTCTATTCACATTGCCCATTGCTGGAGTAATTTTTTCAGTAGAGCTCAGGTAAAAGCGCAGCGCATAAACAGCCGTATTGTAAAAGTTATTCCACTCTGCTTCATTAAATTCTACGAAAAGCTGCTTGCCAAACTCAGTACTCGGATCACGGCTTTCTCTGTAGTCGGTCGTTTCTCCCATATTATGGTAATAGTCACTGAAAACGTTGTAGATCATACGGCGTTCAGTTGAAGGCCCTAAATTTTTCGGGGTGTAGTTGCTTGAGAAAGAGAACTTACCTGATCTGTCAAACGTGATCGTATAAGGCTTTTTTCCCTTCGGGTTAACCTTAGTGTCGCCGGTGATATCCGGATAGAATACATCAAGCTTTAGGTACTCGTGTGCGTCATCTATAAATATATAGCGATGGTGTTCGGTAAGGCCGTCATACTTGTGGGGATCATCCGTGATTTTTGGGTTACGGCCATTAAGCATAAAGTGCTTGCGCAACAACGTTTTCATGGCCACGTCATATAATATAGATTTACCAGAACCGCCATGGCTCTGGCCATCTTCATTCACCTTGCCATCCATGGCAAAAATGAACCAGGGCTTTGACCGGTCTTTATACCGGTGCATCAAATAACCGATGGAAAAAAGCTTATTTACCAAATGGCGCTTTTGATCAATGATCTCATCTTCCGACAATAGTTCACCATCGATAGCAAATTTATTCCTGGCCAGGTATTCCTCTTGCTCAATACCGGTTAGTTTGGATTTTGGCAGAAGTTCCTCGAGTTCTTTGCGCCAGTGAGCACGGCTTGTTTGCACCAGGTACTTTAAGAAAAGACAATCTTTGTTCTTGATCTCGATATCATATTCGCCAAGCTCATTCCTGGTGATCACAAATGGCTCTTCTTTTGGTGCTTGCCAGCGGTGAGGGTAAACTTCATCCTCCCACACAAACCGCTTAACTGCACCAGGCTTATGCTCAATAATACCCACGGCAGTTACTTCGATGGTCTTATTTTTAAAGAACAAAAACTGCTTTCCCTTTTCGTTATCAATAAAATCGATATCAATCTCATCAAGGCTATTCAGGCTGCTATCATTCAGCTGAGCTGTTCTGTGCATTTCGTCCCGCAGATCGATATCCATGTGACGACTCCGGAGAAAATCCTTTACAAAAGCTTTTATTTTTATGGCTGAGGTGACACGGACCGTGTTCCCTTCAATTTGGATATATTCGAAGTCCGTTTCCTTGTCGCCAACCGGTAGCCGGTAAAATCCATTTCTCTGGAGAAAATTATAAGCGTACTCGTTCCGGAATTTGTAATCATAGCCGGTAAAATCTCCAGACTTGTTAAACTGGGCTTTCTTTTCCCAGAACCGGTAAGGCATGGCACTATATTCTACCAGGAGTTTAAAATCTTTCTTTTTGAAATGATTAAAGTAATCACGAACATCTTTACACGGATTTCCACGCTTATCATAATGCTTTTGTAACTCTGATGGCAATTCGATATCGTAGATATCCAAATACTGCATGCAAAGCTTGTGGCGTTGCTTAGCGCCTGTTTCATCTAAATCGCCAAGGTTATAGAACTTTTTAACCTTTTGAGCTATCCGATCATACTGGGACTGATGAAGAACGGCAGACTCACTGTTTAACCATATGACGCGATATCCACATAAAGCAACATTTATGGCATCAGAACCACCGGTACATAGAATTACCTCATCGAGTTTATAATCATCATCCTTGCGCTTTTTCTTTTCTCCATCTTCAATTTTGTCCTCCTGCTCAATCCGCTCACGATGCTCATCGTATGCAAGGTTAAGCTGCTGGAGGCCATGGATAAAATCTTTCGGCTTTTTCCCGGGGATGTACATAAAACGCATTGCTTTCTCGGGGTGCAAAGGCTGGTAAATCTTTTGAAAGCGGTCAGTTTCTTTTGATCCTTCTTCTTTTGTTCCCTCATCAATTAAAAACATCGGGTATTTATCTGATGCGGAAAAGGTCATCACCTTTCTGTTTTTGATGATGGAATAGGAATTCATTGGATGGAAATGGTATTCTTTCAATTTATCTGAGATATGGCCATGGGCAAACTTTGCCTTTTTCTCATCCTCATTTTTCCAACTAAAGCTTTCCCTGATTTTTGTGCTCACAATCGTTTCTATTTCGATATCATTAAATGAGCCACGGGTTTCATACGACCAGGTACCGTCAGCCTCCGCTGATTCTGCAGGCCTTTCAGAATAAATGGCCTTAATATCTGATTTAGATGGATCAGCTCCCTGGATATTGTAGCGGCTGGCCAGTTCATTCCGTGCGGTGTTCCAATCGCAGGCATGTTCAATAACATAGCAATGGATGGCGTTGCGGCTTTTGGCATCATCGCCAAAATCCACAACAAGGTAGGTACCGTCAGCTAACCGGTTTAATTTTGCTGATGCTGTCTTTTCTTCTCTTGTTTTAAATTTTCGGTTAGGTTGATCTACACTTTTTGCGGCATCCGGATATAAGCTGAGTATGATATCCAGTCCGCCATTAGTGGCTTGTAAAATGTCTGCATCTTCAAAGTAAGGCATGGTTTGTTTGTGTGTTTGGAGTGTTGAGAGTGTTTATTGTTTGTTTTCGCCTAACAGAAAAGATGAATTGAAACCAAGAGCTTCGATCTTATCTTTCTCATCAGCGGTATTGGTAAGCTTTTTTGTTTTTGCATTCATTTTGTTGCGATATCGATTTGATTGGATCAAAAGGTCTACCTCCCGTAGTTCTGCTGGAGAACATGCATCCAGGAAGTTTTCTACAGAAAAATCGAAATCTGCAAGTCTGGTGATTTTAGGCATGGCAAATTATTTGGTTAGATGCTGTTTCACCTCATTTCTATAGGCTTCAGCTAAAATTGTAGCCAGGCCATAGCGCAAGGCGATCAGCAATAAAATTATTAAGGTAACTTGAGAGAAAAAGCTGATCCATCCCATGATTGGTTTGACATCTTCCGCGTTAAGATTTCGTTTCATAATATTTGGTCAATTTTTATGTGTGATAATAAGTCCCAGATTGTTTCATCTAATTTTGATTTTTCAAGCTGAAGCTGATCGTCGCTCATCATATAGGTATTACTGATCATCCTTCTTATGCAACACGGACAACCACCAGACATGAGTCGAAACTTCTCAGTTCTTTTAGCCTTTCGAAGTTTTATCGCCAACAGAATATCAGAACGCTGTTGATCCATAAGAAGTAGGATTATCTCAATCATAATTTTATAAATACGTGCCTAACATTTACCGGTGCTAAAAAGAAGTTTTGTAGAAGCTCGAGGTTAGCTTGAGCATAGTTCGCGGCCTGAACAGGATTAACCTTCGAAAGCTTATCAATATTCATTTTTTCATTGGCCAGCCAGTGGGCAAGTTTTTTAGTGGTTTCTTCATTCATAACAGTGCGGTTTATTTGAGGTATTAGCACCGGCGGACCAAATGTTCCTACCGGCGACTAATTAACGCTCTCACCACCCCAAGCCCGAACCTTGGTAGGTGTCGGGCTTTTGGGAAGCGGGGTGGGTCTTTCCTCTATTTACGAGCCTACAAGCAAGTCTCTTTAACTGGTTTCGCTACCTTCATCATCAATCTTAAAAATTTCAGATCTCAACCTGTAAACCACATATTTCTCTGCATCAATAAAAAAATGCCGGTCTAAACCAAGGGATTCTACTACATCTATAATCCCGTCAATAAGATTATATAGTTTTAAAATTTTTTCTTCTTTAGTCATTGTATTTAAATCGAAGCTAAGAGCCATAATATTGAGTTGTTAAGTTAATACCCGAGCTATTAAACCTGGGGGAACTTTCGCTCAACCCCAGAATCTAAATTAACGCTCTCACTGCCGAAGCCCCGCATTTGTTACAGTGCGAGGCTATCTGGCTAATATTTTAAAAATGGTTCGCCCCAGAACATTTCCGAACCATTTCCCCTGGCGCCAGGCGTAGGCACTTCGGGAGGTAGCACTTGCTACCCAAGAACTCTACCCGCCATTTAATTCACTTCCGATGCAGAATGATAGGATCGGTTCTATTTTTTCTTTAAAGTTGTTGTGAAATCGAGATCCAACTTTGGGCATAACTTTTAAGAACTTTGGACACTGATATGCGATAATTTTCACCAGTTCATCAAAATGCTTCAGTCTACTGGAATAAATAATTTCGTAAAGGTTTACAGCTACATCACCCATTGGATGGTTTTTAAGCGCTACTTTCCTTTGCTGAAGAAAACCGATTAAAGTTTTCGCAATAGTATTTCGGTTCTCAAAGAGCATTTGCTCCTTTACCGCCTTAAGTGGTGGCATAACCTTTTTTTTCTGTTCGGAACTTACCCGGAATCCGTTGTCGGTTTTGAAAACAGCGTGCACGTAGCCACTGTCTTGCATCTGTGATAAATGAGCGTTTACCATCATTGCTTTTGTTTAAGGGTTTATATTAAATTGATTTTTTTAGCACGTAGGGCTAAATCGGCTTTTCTGTGACAGCCGAAAAAGTCTCTTAAATATTTGTTATGAACGCGGACAGTTTTTTCGCTGATTTTGAGCTTAACAGCGATCTCCTTATCCAACATTCCTTTTCCAATGCATTGAAGAACCTGGAGGCGTCGATCCGTCAAGCCAGAACCTTGAGAAGGGCTTATGCATAAAATACCATTCTGATCGCACGATAGGCGGTGGTCGCATTGCACAACCTCTCTCTCCAGCTTTGATTTATTCGGGTTATAGTCCGCCACAAAATCAAGGTTGGCCTGGTTACATGAAAGCCATTTATTTCTACGGCTATCGATATCGAGGATATCCATTGTGTCCAGGGCTTTTTGGTGAGCAGGCTCAATAGAATTATCAATCACCTGAAGCACCTCAATTGGAAACTCAGCATAAGGCAACCTGTGGCCATCGAAAACTAAATGATTTTCGTGATCATGAGTAAAAAACTCCCCATTATTACAAACTAATCCGGCTATCATGCTTTCAGGTCTACTAATTCAGTTTCGATTACGTTGGCCTTCAGATCCTGTAATGCCTTGTTTTCTTTCGCTACGAGGATAATTGCGACTAGAATCTCATTGTTATCGAGTTTGCCCCTCATTACCATCCTGATCGCAGTAGCACTGTATGGAACTTTTTCCATAACCTTTGCTACCCAATCCCTCGGGAGGTTTTTCTTTACCAGGTTTAAATCGTGTTTCGCTATCATAGTACTTTTATAGTATTTACAGGCTGTTGTCTGACTGTTATCTTTGTGTCGTATTTGTGTTGCGTAAGTGTCGCATCACTGTTGTACAAAAGTGTAACATATTATACACTTATGCAACACTTTGTGTTGTATGAATGAAAAAATATAACGCTTTATTTTGTAACAAGTTGATAGACAGAGGAAAAATTTTAGAAAAAGTAGTGCAGGATATGGGGATATCTATTGCAGAAGTTGCACGTAAGACTAATTATGAGCGTACGACTGTATACCGACACTTTTCTAAATCCGATTTAGATTATGCCATAATTCTAAAATATGGTAAGGCTCTGAAATACGATTTCTCAGTGCAATTTCCTGAATTGCTCGATTTCACATCACAGTATGACGCTCCGCTTTCAGATTATAAGGTTATTACTGTAGCCGATGCATTGAAAGAACGTGACTATTGGAAAGATAAATATGTCGCACTTCTTGAACGGCACAATGAACTACTATATCGGGAACTTGGAATGAAAAGCAAGTAAAATACAAATCAAATGTTTCACTCTTCTTATGTACAAAACTGATAAGTATCTGATTTTCAATAATTATTTAACACCCTTCCGGGGTACAAAAAAAGCTTTCAGTAAAAACTGAAAGCTTTTTATTTTAGCTCTATCCTAGTTTGTTTCGCATTTGGCACGCTAGTTTGTAAATCTATTAGTTAATTCAAAGTTAGTTTCTTTAGTCTGAAGTTCAAAGTTCCTAGATCATGCTATCATCAGCAAAACTGTAGTAGTTGTCTTCATTTATTATGAGGTGATCCCAGATATTTACATCAAGTAGCTTACCGCACTCTACCAACCTCTTAGTTAATTTTAAATCTGCATCACTTGGCAAAAGCAATCCACTTGGATGATTATGAGCAAGTATTATTCCTGATGCGTTACCTTGTAAAGCAATAGCGAATATTACCTTAGGATCGACATAAGTACCACTCACGCCACCCATTGATATATCTGCAATGCCAAGAACTCTATTAGTTCTATTGAATAGGATTACTTTAAACTCTTCGAGGAATGCGATCTTCCCCGTGTCCCAGTGATTCTTTATAAGCTGAAACATTTGGTTTGATGAGGTAATCTTTGGACGATCGTTGATGTTGTAATCGGGCTTGTAGCTTAGTTGCACTTCAGCTACCTTAAATTGTTCTTGTACCATTTTGTATATATTTAAATATGGCACAGGTACCAAGCTTTCAAACCAATTAAGGAACGGAACAACGGAATAAATGGCCTGTGTGATGGCGACATGAGCGTTTATGCCTGAATTTCTTGAAATGTGTTGAGGGGGGAAGCTTAATTGGTGCTATGATTAGATAGATACTACATATCACTATCACTCAATATCCAACTTTTGATCTATTTCTTTCTTTTAAGGGAATGGTTTAAGTCTTGGATATTCTTCGAAGAAAATAGTTAAAAAGTTCTGCTAAGCATGGCTTAAAATTTTAACCATTGTACGAGCTTTAAGCAAAACATCATCATAAGTTAAAATATTAATAAGACCATTGAATGCCTTATTTCTACGTATTAAACTTGCTTTTGTTTTATCAGTTAAATCTGAACTTCTTCCAATTATAATATAACCTTTTGGTGTTACTAACCCCTGTAATTTTTGCCTAGCATAAGAGCCGTTCTTTTCAATCCAGTCTAGCCAGTCTATGACCTGCTGTTCTGCATGAACTAAATGGCTTGAAGGGTTGCCTGCTTTTGTAAAAAGTTGTAAAGCACTTGACTCAATTTCCATTAAATCGATCAACCCGGAAAATCTTTCCAGTGCATAATCAACTTCATATTCAGCACCTAGTTTATGTTTTGGAATGATGTTTGAATATTCTAAACCAAATAATATTGGATTTTTGGTCAGCGTTTCTTGTAACCTATTTTCATTTCTTGTTTCCGATTTTAATAGATCCGCAAACTCTTTAATAGCTACTTCAAGATAGGTTAAGGTACGATGTGCATTGTTAAGCTTCATCAACTCATTTTTGACAGAGTCCCTTAAAAGCAATAAATCGGAAGCTGACCAATAGTTTGTTAAATTTATATTTTTAAAATTTTCTATTTTAAAATCCTCGGTTCTTTTCGCATTCGTAGGTATTAGTTTTACATCCTCTCCATTTTCATCTGGTGCTGTAAATCCTTCACTAATTAATTTTTGATAGTAATAACTAAGTTTTTTCTCCGCTATCGCATTATTTGGAAATATTGGCACTTCCAGAGCAACCGCCAATCCTAAAGAATTTATGACTTCTTTTTCAATTTCTTTATCATCACCTGAAAAAAGGATATCTAAAAAATGGTCATACCTGATGTCAAATTTATTTGTGTCAAAAACAGGTGAAATTACATGAATAACTGGTACATTATTTTTGATGTCAAAAATAAATTCAAGCGCAAGCTTTGTTAAGGTATAGTTGGAGAAATTAGTTTTCTCTTCCTCCTTTTTTTTTGATGATTCTTTCAATAAAATTTCAAACCTAGGATTAATTGGATGTTCAAAAAGAACTGGAGAGCTTTCTTTGTCCTTTTTCCACCTAGATAGTCTGCTGTTACTTTTCATATTGAATTATCCTTAAGCATGTTTAGTAAATTTACAAATCTTTATAGGATATCATCTGACTGGCAATCCCATTTCTTCATCTTTACTTGCAGCTAATCTAGTAGAATAACATCAACAATTTTTCAATTATAGCTTACTTCTACTTCAGCTACTTTAAATTGAGTTTGTTGTACCATATTATTTGGATTAATTATGGTACTTGAGCAAGCTTCAACTCAACTAAATCAAGAAACAACGGAATAAATAGCCTGTGTAATGGCTACATGAGCGTTTATGCTGGAATTTCTTGAAATGTGTTGAAGGGATAAGCTTAAATTGGCGCTATAGTGAGATAGATACTATATAATGTTACTTCTCAATATCCAATTATCAATCTGTTTCTTCTTTTAAGGGGGGGTTAAGTTTTGGATATGTGAATAGTTGATCTTGCTACAATTAGCCATTTTTATAAAAGTTTAACTTATAAAGAAGAAAGATGAACTTGCTTTAATTAATTAATGAAAAACTATAAATATACATTTAACTTATTTTCTTCGTCTTGAAGTATGGTGTGATTGGAAATTTCTGAGTAAGCTATACTTATAGGCAATAGAAGCGTAAAATCCAACAATATTAGAAGGGGGTTATAGAGTGGCAATAAAATTGGTGAAAGATAAAAGTTGGTTTTACAATTAGTACACCTAAGTATTATGTTTATAAGTTATGAGTTTACTAAAACAACATCAAGACTTCATTCGAATTCTCATTCCTTGGTCCTGCAATTCTAATACCGCTCTAATTTTTGACGTATCCCTTCCTTTAGACTCACAAAAATCTATCAAATTATATTCTATCTTACGATGGATAATTGCAGCTTTGTCCCTAATAGAGTCGATTTTATCAAGCAATTCATTTTTATTACTCCCGCATTAAAATCCTCTTCGTTTCCACAGATAACATTGTGAACTAACCAATTTCTTAGTTCCAGAAAAGCATCTAATTCACTTTGTATTGATGGACTATACAACTTTTCTGTAACTGCAAGTTTGATAGCCTGCCCTAAAGTATACCGTTGTTTTTGTAGTAAAAATTCATCAGCTCGTTCTTTTGTTTCGTCAGGATTCATCTTAAGGGTAATTGAATGTTCAATGCCTGTTCAACTACCTGAGTTTTCATTAAAGCTTCTCCAAGGGAAGCGTACAAGTTAATTTCATCACTGTTGGCTGGTATTTTTTAATATTTTCGTTCATATACTTTTCGTATTATTAATGGCTTGCAGCTTTGGAACGTTAGGACTTCTAAACAACTCAGGGTCATTACAAGCTCCTGTAATAAGTCAGTCTAGTATCAATTACTTCCCGAGGTTTTTAGCTCTTCCTATAACATTCTGAAGCTTTGGTTCTGACGAGTTTTGGAGCGCAAAATTTTCAATTTATTACTGAGTTTATTAGAGGCTCCAAGTTTGTACGTCAGCCCACCTGACGCAAAGCCCGTGTTATAAGCAGGTTTTTTCATTCTTCAATTACTGGTCTTACAAATTCTACTAAGGAAACTCGCCCTTGAATGTCCTTTATTGTAACTTGCATAATCATACCTTCACAATCTTCTAAGTCCATTGGAATATTCACTTTAAATGTCGCTGGTTGGGGCAGTCCGCCATCAATTGCAATATTGTCTGCGTACAAGTAAGTTCTGTTGGAAGTGTCTAGAATTGGATTCAATCGACCTTTCAGCCCTGGTATATACCCGGTGCTAGTACAAATCACCGAACCAATATTCTCTGAGGAATGAACTGAAATTTCAAAATTATTCACGGGATCTATTTTTTCAACTATATAAGCCGGATAATTCGCATTGGCAAAATAAAGTTTATAACTTCTTCTCGTGTTTATTACAAATGTTGCTTTCCCTTCGCTATTTGTCTTGTTGTTCAGGTGAGTATCATTATCAGCGATTAAGAATAAGTCAGCTCCAATAAATGGCTCTCCTTTTTCATTCTTTACTGTTACAGAAAAATTAGACGGATCGGTTTTAGGAATTTTGACAAGCGGTGATAGGCTTTTCCTAACTTGGTCGCTTGGAATTGTCCGTCCGCCTAAAACAAGCTTTTTGAAAATAACTTCACAAAAGTCACCAGCACTTTTTTCTTTCAGTGATATATAACCGATTGTTGGAAGTAAGCCTGGAATTTCTGTTTCGTCAAACATTGCTGGTAATATATATTCCTGATTCTCTTGAAATGCTCTGCTCTGCATTGCCTGCCTTTCGTGATTTGTCCACAACTTTTTATTGTAGTTGTCAGAGACAAACATTATTGTATAAAGTGCCTTATTTCTATAAATGTCGCTCAAGTAATCATAAAGATTCTTACCCCATAAATTAGCCTCTTCAAATTTGTCATAAAATACACTAATTCCTTTCGACTTAAGAATATGCGCTACTTGGTCTACATAATCTCTATCTTCACCTGCAAATGATAATGCTATATCAAATTCTACTTGTCGTGTCATTTTAAACTTGCTTGTAACTCATAAATATACGCAACTAAAAAATCAAAAAAGCTCGATTAAATCGATTATCGCAGTTTTTAATGCATAATATGCGTACAGTTTAATGTTTTTTAAACTTTTATAAACGCTTGCACTCGAATAATCTATTAAAAAAAGGAACTGATAAGAGCTTAAACATTTAGTTTTGTAAGATATAAATTTAATCTCTAACGCCAATAAGGAAAACTTTAAATACGCATATTTAAGTACGCTCACTGTCAATGCGAACTGAGAAAATGTGTGAGAACTGGTAGCTGCTCAGCAGCGAGGTTCGATCTATGTTTTAACACAAGCGTTAGCGCAGCATTTTCGATTACGCAGGTGAGCTGAAAAGTGGAGCCTGACTAGATTTATCCAGGATGATACGTAGCAAATCCTAGATAAAGATAGAGATAGCATTCATGAGCGATCCGCTTTGCCAAAATTAAAACCATGACAGAACGAGTGTGATGGCATGTGTTTTAAGTGGCATTAGACATGGCGTAGTACCGATCTTCATACCTACTGGCACTGCCTTTTGCTAAGAACCAAAAGCTAAGATGTGAACGCAGTAACTTATAAAACAAGTACTACAATTGCCGTTTTGCACAGAATCAATGACTAGACCGAGCCTTTCCGCACTTAAGCCGCCATTGTGAGGAAAGGATTGGTTTAAGGAGCGTCTAATTAATTTTAATTAAACCCCGACCTGCCAACCGTCTAATTGACAGTCATATTGATAACCGAAATCCCACATTGTTTGATTCCAATTGTTAATTTCATTTAAAGACATTTCGACTTTATCAGTAATTCCTTGGATATCAAAAAAACCATCAGTTTCGACAATAGAAACCTTACTGTATGAAGGAAATTGATCTAAAAGTTTGTCTTTCAATAAAATGGCTTTATCCTCACTATCTGTAATAAAGACAAACTCTATTTTTAGACTATCATTTGACTTTATCCCATCAGCATATATGTTATTCAATATATCTTCATTTATTTCCAAATGGATTTCAGAATTATATAGGTCTGCTGTGAAAAAGGTGTTCGAGGTGTTAGCCATGATGCTAAGTTAATAAAACCAGAAGCAATTCTATTAGAAACCTACATCAATATAAACACTAATCCCTTCGTTTCTCGCTGTAAGCCACTAAATGAGAGAAGGAGTGAATTACGATGCATCAAAACGGTTTGCCTACTACTTTACTTTACCAAACATCGAAATGATTCTATTAGCATTAGGATTTGTATTTCTTTCGACCAGTGATCAACGTCGGAGTACTTCTTCAACTCACTTACATCAATGGTGCCTTTCATCACGTAAGAATTTGATTTGTTACCATACTTATCTTCCCTCTCAATTTTCACATAGACCTTGCAATTACCATTTTGTTCTTTAAAAAAGTTATATACCTTACTATTAAGTTGCTTAAAGTTACCCGCGGGCTTGTTAATCTCAATCTTGCCAAAGCTATAATCAAATTCAGCGATGTATAATCCTCCGTTTTCATAATGAACTTATGGCTTACTCCCGAGGATATTGTTAATTGAACTTCTATTCGGGTCAAACCCGTAAGATAAGAAGCCTATTAACGTGACAAGTACAATTACTATTAATACACCTATTGAAAGTAGCTTGATGTTGTCAATAGCATTCTTCCATTTGACAATCCGGTCGTGCCTCTTTACATTCGCATCATACTTTTCTTGATTGAATTCTATACGCTTATAGGGCGCTAGTCTTTTAATAACTGTTCCACATTCACAGGACAAATTAAAATGTTTAAAGATAGCCATCGGATCAATTAACTCACCAGATATGGTGGTAGTTTCAAGCCTATAAATCCTGATAATCAAAGATTAAGCATCTTCCCCATTCCAAACATCATCATCCGCCTGCCGAATTTCCTTGTGGCCAGAACTTACACTTTTTAGTTCTTCGTGGTGATAATTTCTTTCCGGATTTTCGGGCAATGCATCATCATTACGCGCTGGCAATTTTCTCAAATGCTCCGGCTTTTTAACCTCTGGCAAATCATTGTGTACAACCGAGGGCGTTAAGATTTTCTTTGTGGGCTTATTGCTGTTTTCCATATCATTTAAGGACTCAAATTTCAAGCCACAAGCAGATCAGGGTTAAAATGGTGACAATTGGATATGCTTTTAAGCTTCGGAATTGGCGAAAGACCGATAAAATGCAGCCTAAAGAGAAATTTTTACAAATAAATTTACAGCTATGGTAATCTTACTTGAAAGATCCTTCTAATACGCTCATGATGATAAAAAGTGGAAAAAATTAATGAAAACGCACAAAAAAATCGTTTGTGTTTATCTATATTGAGTTAAATTTTCCTATCGGTTAATATTCATACCGACTCAATGAATGAGTTTGTAAAATTAGGAAATATACGGCCTGTGGTTCCAGGCGGTTTGCATCCCCGCTTCCGCTTATAGTCCTCGCTGCGCTCCGGGCTATTTCGCTCTAATCGGGTTTTAGAGACAAAGGCTAATGCACCCAGCAAACGCTAAATATGAAATGCTGCAGAGCAATTTAGACCTGGCTGGAGCGGTTATCCTCCAGCAACGATGAATCCTGAATTTTCGGGAAAGCATAAAAGCGAAAGACGGGGACACGCTATCCTATTTAGCAAAGGCTTTGCGCTCCAGATATTTAATCAAATGCGTCTAAGCCGATTATTCTTCGACTCTATCGGGACGACTGCAAAAAAAGCCGCAGGTCTTTCGATCTACAGCTTAAGTTTGTTCTTTTAAGATGCCCGCCTGCGCGAGGATGACGGATCATTATTTGAAATTACCGGTTACCCCGATCTCCAAGCCCCTTAATTCGGCCAAACCTCTTAATCGCCCAATGGCCGAATAACCCGGATTGGTTTCTTTAGCCAGATCATCCAACATCTGGTGGCCATGATCTGGACGGAAAGGAATGGATTTATCGCGCAGTGCATTTTCTGCAGTTAATGCTTTCATGATTTCATACATGTTTACATCACCACCTAAATGATCGGCTTCGTAAAAACTACCGTCTTCATCCTTTTTAACGTTGCGTAAATGTGCAAAATACACCCTTTCTTTAACCGCATTAAAAATTTCTAATGCATTATTTCCCATACCAGCGCCTAAAGAACCCGTACAGAAACAAACCCCATTAAAAGCCTGGTCTACTTCTTTAATGATATAGTTAAAATCTTCGAGCGTGCTGGCGATTCTTGGCAAGCCTAAAATGGCATAAGGCGGATCATCAGGGTGAATGGTCATTTTAATCCCTTCTGCTGTGCAAACTTCAGCAATGGATGACAGGAAAAATTTTAAATTCTCCTTTAAACCCTGTGTGCCAATTGCTTTGTATTCATTAATACTGTTGCGCAAAGTTTCCAGTTCGATTTCTTTTTCGTTAGGGATGCCCATTAATACATTAATCCGGAGATCAACCAAATCCTGTTCGGTTAAAGTAGCAAATTTAGCCGCAGCCCGATCTAAAATAGATTCTGCATAATCTGCGTCGGCCCCTTCACGTTTCAAGATATAAAGGTCGAAAATGGCCAGATCGATCCAGTTGAAATAAAGTGCTTTTGAGCCATCGGTCATTTCAAGATCGAGTTGCGTACGTGTCCAGTCTAATACCGGCATAAAATTATAACATACAATCTTAATGCCGCAGGCCGAAAGATTACGCAAAGAGGTTTTATAATTTTCGATGTACTGCACGGCATCTGCCCTACGCGTTTTAATGGCCTCATGTACGGGAACACTTTCTACTACCGACCAGGTTAAGCCCGCCGCCTCGATAATGGCTTTTCTTTCCTGAATATCTGCTAAAGGCCAAACTTCGCCGTGGGGAATATGATGTAATGCGGTTACAATACCCGTGGCACCTGCCTGTTTAACGTCTTGTAAGGTAACCGGATCGTTCGGGCCATACCAACGCCAGGTTTGTTCTAATTTTCTCATTTATATGATTACACTGATTTAAAGGATAATAAAGATTATTTTTACAATATAATGTAGCATTAAACACCGGAGAACGCCGTAAAGCCACCGTCTACTTTAATATTTTCGCCGTTTACAAATTTGGCAGCATCACTGAGCAGATAGACCAGCGCCCCAATTAATTCTTCGGGCGCACCAAACCGTTTAAATGGCGTTTTAGCGATAATGGCCTGCCCTCTTGCCGTTAAGGAACCATCTTCATTGGTTAATAACGCCCTGTTTTGGTTGGTGATAAAAAAGCCGGGCACAATGGCATTCATCCTGATTTTATCCTGATAACGATTGGCCAGTTCAACAGCCATCCATTTGGTATAACTCTCAACAGCTGCTTTAGCCATTGAATAGCCCAATACACGGGTAAGTGCCTGTGTGGCCGACACCGAAGATATATTCACAATACTACCACCATTTTTGGCAATTGCTGCCCCGAAAACCTGCGTAGGCATAATGGTTCCGAAAAGGTTTAAATCAAACGCCTGTTTTAAAGCGGGAACGTTTAGATCAAAAACATCGCTTCCCGGCTGGATTACGGCTTCAGCCACATTTCCGCCGGCTGCATTTACCAATGCATCAATGCGGCCGTAGGTTTTAATGATGGTTGCGTTTGCGTCCATCAGGTCTTGCTCATTCAGTACATCAGCAATAATGTAAATGGCTTTACCACCAGCTTCAGTCACCTCTGCAACCCTTTGTTTCGCTATTTCTTCATTTCTTCCAATAACTACGAGGGTTGCGCCGGCAGCGCAAAGACCATTAATAAAGGCCTCGCCCAAAACACCTGTGGCACCGGTAACCACCACTACCTTATTTTTTAACGAGAACAATCCTTCTATTTCTTTTACCATTTTTTAATTCTATTTATTTTATTCTACTACCAATGTTGTAATGGAGTGTGGCAAACTGGTTGTTGTTGCAGCCTCACCTTTAATCCATAAACTGTATTTTAGCTGGTCATCAGATTGATTCATGACCACTACAACCAACTTACCATCAGCATTTAAAAAAGCTGTTGATTCCAATTGATCGCGGCTGGATGCTGCGCCTATCCTTTTAGCACCCGGCCGGATAAATTTAGAGAAATGCCCCATATAATAATAAGCATTGGTATAAATTAATTTATCTTTTTTCGTATCAGCATGTACAGGCGCAAAACAGAAGTTTCCCACGTGGTTTGGACCGCCTTTTTCATCTAAAAGAATATTCCAGTCCGTCCATGCAGCTGTTCCGGCATTAAAATCGTTAATCATCGAGTAACCATAGCGCTCGCCCAGCGTCCAGTCATCTAACTTATTTACATCATACTTTTCTTTACATCCTTCGGTAAAGATCAAAGCTTTATCGGGATAGGCTTCATGCGTTTGTTTCACATTACCAAACTGCATGCCGCTGCCTGTCCAGGTTTCATACCAGTGGAAGCCGATGCCCCAAACATATTTGGCAGCCGCTTTATCATTTAAAATGGTACTGGCCCGCTGGAAAATCTGGTCGCGGTTATGGTCCCAGGCAATAAGTTTTTTTGAGGCGAGACCCGATTTTTTTAAGGTTGGACCCAAAAAGTTTTTAATAAAATCGCGTTCTTCTTCAGCACTGAATACACACGATTCCCATTTCTGTTTAGCCATGGGCTCATTTTGTACACTTAAACCCCAAACCGGGATGCCCATGGCCTCGTAGGTTTTAATAAATTTTACATAATGATTGGCCCAGCTTTGACGGTAAGCCGGCAATAAATGTCCACCCTGAATTAAACTGTTGTTATCTTTCATCCAGGCCGGTGGCGACCAGGGGCTTACAAATAATGGCAATTTTCCGCCTGCCGCAACAATGGCCTGTTTAATTAAAGGAATTTTATATTGCTCATCGTGCACTACGCTAAAGGTCTTAAGATCCAGGTCATTATCCTGTACATAGGTATAACTTTCGCTGGAAAAATCGCAACTGGCAATATTGGTGCGGGCCAGCGTATAACCAATACCCTTATCCTGACTATAATAAGCCGTTAAAAGTTCCTGCTGATTTTTCTTTGATAATTTGGCAAATGTTTCTGCCGAAGCATCTGTTAAGGCACCTCCAATACCCACCAGGGTTTGATATTTTATAGTTGGATCGACAAAAATACAAGGCTCTGTTTCAAACGGTTGTTTGTTCTCCGTAAAACTTAAAGTTTCGGTTTTACTGATGCGGTAGTCAGACTTTTTTGCCGTGGTGTAAACCGTTACCTTTTTATTGGCAACTGTATACGTTTGCATTGGCTTTGCCACTTTTTTCTGCTGGGCAGACACCTGGAATGCCATGGTTAGCATAAACAGGATGTTTAGATTTCGTTTCATATGATATATTTATTTACCACTCAAAGGTATTGCGATGATCAGGGCCCAATTTACGAACAATTCGATCCTTCCATCATAAATTTCAAATTTACAGTTCAAATCTGATCTGGCTAAACAACCCTTCATCATCTGCTGATAATTGAAGAAAATGCCATTCGTGATCTAACATTTTATTTTTTACTTCTGAGCAAAGCTTCCAGGTAATAATAATCGGCATAATTGATCGGCACATCTATTTCAGATTTTGCCGGACGGTGACCGGTGCTATGCTCCAGGATGAAGCCATAATTATCGCCAGGTTTGCTCCTATATTTTGTACTTAAAGAATATAAAATCTTATCGGCCGCTGCCTTATATTTTCTGCCATTATTACTATATTTTGCCAAATCGTAAAGCGCAGATGCTGTAATTGCAGCTGCAGAGGCATCACGCGATACATCCGGAATTTCTGGATCGTTATAATCCCAATAAGGAATCCCATCAGCCGGCGTAATTTTATTGTTCAGGATAAAAGCCGCAACACCATCAGCCTGAGTTAAATATGCATTGTTTTTTGTTTCCCGGTAACACATGGTATAACCATATAATGCCCATGCCTGGCCCCTTGCCCATGCAGATTCGTTTGCATAACCCTGTGCCGTTACTTTTTGAAGCACTTTACCCGTTAAGGTATCGTAATCGATTACATGGTAAGAACTAAAATCGGGTCTGAAATGGTTTTTTAAGGTAGTATTGGCGTGGGTTACCGCAATTTTGTAGAAAGAGGAATCGCCCGTCAATTTAGTCGCCTCGAACAAAAGTTCAAGGTTCATCATATTATCGATAATGACAGGATATTTCCATTTATCGCCATTATGGTCCCAAGATTTGATTACGCTTGCCCTAGCATTGAACCTGGTAGATAAGGATTTTGCTGCCTGAATAATGACTGCTTTATAAGCCGGATCGCCTGTTAAACGGTATCCGTTACCAAACGGACAGTAAACCATGAAACCGAGATCGTGTGTTCCTTTATTAAACTGCTCCTTTTTGATGTCTTCGGTATATTTTTTAGCTAAATCCAGCCATTTTTTATCTTTAGTATACTGATAGAAATACCAAAGCTCTGCGGGGAAAAATCCGCTGGTCCAATCTTTTGACGCTACCATTTTGAACTGTCCATTTTCTACGGTGCGTGGCGAAACCAGGCTAGGCTTAACTTTTCGTGCTGAATCTACATTTTTAATTAATAGATTAGTTTGATTAGCGGCAGCTGCAAAAGCCTTTTTCACATGTATTTGTTGAGCCTTTACCATACTGAAAGACAGTATAGTTAATGCTATTATCGTTAATTTTATCTTCATATTATAGCCAGATTAATGGATTACGGATAGGTAAATTTCTAATCACTTCTTCTACTTGTGGTTGGTGGTCTAATTTTGCCCAGGTTTGGTACCAGTTTAATTGATTAAATTCTACCGCACCAAATAACAAAAAAGGCTGGGCAACGGGCCAGTTATTCCAGTACATCACATCAGGTTTTAAGGGCCAATTGCTTTTATCAGCAATAAATGGATACAGATAAAGAATTCCTTTTTTAATTGATTTGCCATCGGCAGTTTCAAAGTTCCAAAGGTTATCTTTTGGACCGGACAGAATCTGGCAGAGCATGGTCATCGCATCAAGATTAAAAATCGAATAGCCATAAGGTTTTGTTCTGGCCATTTCTAAAGGGAAACTACCATCTGGCCCCATTTGGTTAGGGAGCAAGATGGTTTTATAACTGTTGCGCAAAGAATCGAGCATATTTTCATCCCCACAAAGTTTGGCAAACGAAGCCACCTGCATGGCCCAACAGGTAGCATGGTTGTTTTTTACCGTTTTCTCTTGAATACCCGGTTTGCTGGTATTTAACCATAATGTATAATCGGCAAACCACTTTTTAACACCTTTAGCCGTATTTGGATCGAAAGCTTTTGCTTTTTGCATTACAAACGCGCCCTGCGCCACCTCCATTAAATGAATGGTATCGATAATACCATAATTACGTCCGGTAAATTTACCTTTTACCGCCTGCGCAAAAAGCAGATTTGGATTCATTAAGGTTTCAGTATTGATAAACCAGGCTTGAAAGTGTTTAGCCGCTGCTTTTACATATTTTTCATCGCCCGTAATTTTATAGGCAGAAGCTAAGGCGCCGATAATTTTGCTGAAACGCACCATGGCTTTGCGATGGTCTAAAAAGTTATCAGGATTAGTCAAACCATCCCTGTTGATGTATGGCCCATCTGGATGTTGTGGATCTGGCCAAAAATAATCGGCTTCTGAGAAAAAATCGTGTTTTCCGCCTGCACTCCTTGGCGAAGAAGAAGCAGTTACCGTGATGGGCTTTTGTTGCATGGCCCAGGCCGCTTCGGCCAAAATCTGTTTTTTTAATATAATTGCCACCTGTTTTTCAAAATCAGGTCCTTTCGGATCGGGTTTTTGCGAGGCCAATACTGTTCCGCTAAAACAGAGCAGTATGATTAAAGTATATGGGATAAATTTATTCATAGATTGTTGGGTTAGTTATGATAAAGTGATAAAAACGGTTTTTAATCCTTCAACACTTACGGATGCCGCACTTTGCCCCCGGTTTAACTTTACCCTGATCACCGCCCTGCCATTATAAGCCTGTACTTTTCTGGATCCTAAAGAAGTGCCTTGATTATCAATTAATTTACCATCGCCAGTTAAACCAAAAGTTATCCAGTTAATGGCATCCAAACATGGTATGCCCTGCTCATCTAAAAGTCTTACTTCAATGGTCGCCACATCATCCTGCTGATCAATTTTCTTTAAGACCAATTTAGCAGGTTTGGTCCATTTTTCGGTTTGATAAATGAATTTAATTTCATCATTGACCACCTCTTTACCTTTTTTAGCGATTACTTTAACGGTATTTTCGCCTTTCATAAAAGGCAGGTTCCAGCGCAGGCCGGCTGCAGGGTAATCCTGACTGTTGCGTTTTTTGCTACCGAAACTTTTACCATTCAGAAAAACCTCCGCCTCGTTGCAGTTCGAGTATACCTTAACCATTTTTTCTTCACCCTCATCGCCCCAACGCACCGGCCAGGTATGTCCGTAAAGGTGAACCATGGGTTTCGCTGTCCAGTAAGACTGGAAAACATAATAAGCTTCTTTTTTAGTAAAATCGCGTTCCACTACCCCTTTTTGGTTCATATAAGGCACAGGATTATCAGGACGAACCGGTGTAGAAAAATCCTTAAAAGGCCAGTAAGCTGTTCCACTTAACCAGGGCATGGTTTCCTGCTCTTTTAAGTGCCAATCGATTAAATTGGTAATGTACGATTCGCTCCAGTCGCCATCTTTTGAAATCCTGGCCGCACCGCCGTACAATGAAGCATCACCAGCCCTTTCATCGGCGCTACCACCGGTTTTGATTTTACTCAAAGCTTTATCGGGATTTTCGGAATGGCGCATGGCATGACTATCGCCACCCCACTCTACATGTAAAAAGCGTTTTACCTTGGCAAATTCATCTTCTGAAGCTTTTTTATAATCGGTATAGGCACCGCGATACCAACCTGCCCAGATGGAAGGGGAATACACATCAACAATGTCGCTGCAAAAATCGCATCGGCGGATGGCCGTGTAACGCGATTGATCAAGCTGGTGAGAAAGATCATTCAGTTCTTTCATAAATGTTCTGATTTTCTCCTTATCAAATTCAGGAAAATCGCCAGGCCAGTCGTTTTCGTTACCCAACCCCCAAATGATAATAGAAGGATGGTTGTAGTGTTGCTCTACCATATTGGTGAGCATCCTTTTAGCCTGTTGTTTATACATATCGCCACCCAGACCACCACGGCACCAGGGAATCTCTTCCCAAACCAAAATGCCCAAACTATCGCAAAGGTTTAACACGATGCGCGATTGCTGATAATGCCCTAAACGGATAAAGTTAATGCCCATATCTTTCATCATCTGCATTTCCTGGCGGATCATCTCTTCGGTCATCGCTGCCGCTACACCTGCATGATCTTCGTGACGATGGGTACCCCGTAACAATAAACGTTTACCATTGAGGTTAAAAGGTCCTTTTTCTACAAATTCGATGTTACGAAAACCGATTTTTTCTTCACCTTTATAATTACCGCTTGAGGCGATTAATTCATATTGCAAGGTGTACTGTAGTGGTTTATCGGTACTCCATAAAACCGGCTTTTTAATTTCGATGTCCCATAATTTTAAATCACCATTCGAAATTTCTATTTTTTTATACGTTTCATTTACGATTTTACCGTTTGGATCAACCAATTTATATTTAATGCCTGCACCTCCAATCTGGTCGGGATGATAAAACCTGGCCTTAACACTTACTTTACCCAATTTACTCTGTGTATCTACTTCGGCTTTGGCAAATAGTTTATCAATTGAAAGCGATGGAACATAAACCAGGTTGAGGTAACGGTAAATTCCACCATAAATATTAAAATCAGATAAATCGGATGGGATCATTTCGAGATCTCTTGAATTATCTGTTCGTACAGAAACCGGAACTTTACCTTTAAACTGTTTTTGATAAATATCTGTTTTTTTAAAAGCAGCCACCGCATCGGTAATGTCGACCTTCCATTCATCATAACCGCCTACATGTGTAGCCACTTTGGTGGTATAAACATAAACTTCTGTTTTTTGCCCTGCACCTTCAAAATGCAAAATTGTTCTGCCCTTTTGATATGGATTGGAGATGTTAAGCTGTGTACGGTACCAGGCCGGTCCCTGATAATAATTCATATCAGGATCAACCGCATCCTCCGCATTTACGCAATGTGGCAGGCTTACGTTTTGCCAAAGGGGTAACGCTTCGGGATTGCCCAGTCCAACAGGACGAACAGCTTCCCAGATGCCACCCAAATCCTGCTTTAAAAACTCCCAGTTATTGTTTAAACGAACCGATTGTTGGGAAAACAATAACTGACTGGTAAAGAGTGTAATGGATAACGTTATATAGATAATTTGCTTTAACATATGGATTAATATATTTTTCTAAGCTGAATGGCATTCAACACCGGTTTACCCTGGATGGCATTAAAATCAATTGAGATACCTTTACTATTTTGTACAGTAATCCGGATGGTTTTCTTTACAGCGGTAGTATAACCAAAATCAGCAGCCAGGTTCAGTTTAGGCAAAAATGCGGTTCCATTAATCAAGACATCGAAAATACGCTGCTCCGCCACCTCTTTTTTATGGTTATTATCTAAATTGTAAGCCAAGGCCTCTTTGGTTTCGCCACCAACCAACTCGGCAAAGTAAAGTGCAAGGTCGTATTCCCCATCAGGCACATCAAATCTAAACTGTTTAATGTCTACCTGCTGCGTTTGATAAATCGGGTCGTTATCAGTACCCAAAATATTTTTGTCGCTGCCGTAGGTAATCCGGTTGTTGGTTCCTTTGTAGGGATCACCACCTATCCAACCCCACGAACCAGCTCGATAAGGTTGAGCGGGCATCCAAAGCTGGTGTTCCTTTTCGTCGATATAAAAGCGTTTGGAACCCAAAAGGATATTGATGTTTTTGAACGGAATTTGATCATCGTTAAATTTAAAAGGCTGCAACTGAAAGTTAATATCAGCCTGATCGGTCTGACTGCCGGAAACCACGCGCAACTGGTTTTTTCCATTCACAAAAGGCACCTGCCAATCGATGATATGATCTACGGCATCTTTTACACCCAAACTTTTACCATTGAGAACAAGTTCTGCAGATTTTAAGTTGGTGGCAATTTGCACAGGTTGTGTACTGGTTAAAGCAGCAGAATCTGCCGTTCCCGTTCTGTCTTTCCAGTGGGCAGAAGTAATTTTAAGGTAAGGTTTGCCCAATAAGTAAGCCTGATAAAGGAAATAAGTATCTTTGGGCTCACGGCCAATGGTTAATAAACCTTTATTGTTGATGTGTGGCATTGTTTCCTCACGCGTTTCGGAGTTGAAATCGGCTAAATTCCAGGCTTCACCGCCTGCTACAAAAGGCCTGCTTAACATGGCATTTAAATAAACCTGATTGAATTTGATGCCGTACTCTACACTTTTATCAAAACGGATGGGTGAAAAAGAACGGATCCTCGGATCGGCATCCGCACCATATTCGGTAACCATGAAAGGCGTATTGGGCAATTCTTTATGGTGACGGTCTAAAAATTTGCCGAAATCTTCCGGAACGCCGGAATACCAGCCAGAATACAAGTTCCAGCCTACAAGCATCGGGATTTTGGTTAAACCCACTTTATTATAGATATCCCAGGCACCGTGGTTAACCAAAAGGGTGTATCGGGATGGATCTAGTTTACGGGTTAAACTATCCAGTTTTTGTGCCAGCTCGCGTACATGATCAAAATATACCTGCTGACGGGGTTTATCGTTCGAAAACTTTAAGCGGAGCAAAATTTCGTTCATATAAGCCCAGATGATGATGCTGGGGTGATTGAAATTTTGTTTAACCATCTCTGTTTGCATATTTAAACAGTTATTGGTAAAAGCATCTGTTTCGGTAATGGTATTCACCACCGGAATTTCAACGGAGGCTAAAATGCCCAAACGATCGCAGGCTTCTAAAATCTGTGGATCCTGAGGATAGTGCGCTACCCGTAAAAAATTACCACCCATGGCTTTTAGTAGTTCAACATCTCTGATCTGCAAGGCATCTGGTGTAGCATTGCCCCTATTTTCATAATCCTGGTGACGGCTTGCACCAATGATTTTCAATGGCTTATCGTTCAGGAAAAATCCTTTATCGGCATCAAATTTAAACCATCGAAAACCCAGTGGATTGGAAACCTGATCGATTACCGATTTAGTTTTAACATCGATAATTTTAGTAACCACACGGTATAAATAAGGATTCTCCGTCGACCATAATTCGGGTTTTGGAATCGATCTGATATCCTGGGTGATTGTTTTGTGCTCGTTTTTATTAATATTTAACGCAGTAGTATGCCTGGTAACCGAATTGCCTTTTGCATCAAAAATGGTACTTTCAACCTGTACTTTACGGGCATTTGCAGAAGCGTTATCGATAGCACTTTTTATCTGTACACTTGCAGATGAAGCCGAAACCTGTGGAGTAGTAATAAACACGCCACCGCTACCATTATCAGTTTGTAAAAAATGAACCGGATGGGTAATCAATAAGCTTACATTTCGGTACAAACCGCCAAAAAAAGTAAAATCGGCGGTTAAAGGCGGAATATCTTCATTGAAACGGTTATTGGCTTTTACTTCGATTACATCGTTTTTATAGTTGAGATAGGCAGAAATGGGTACGATGAAACGGGTATAACTGCCAATATGTTTAGCCGCTGATCTGCCATTAACCAGGACTTCTGCTTCCTGGGCAACACCGTTAAAAACCAAAAATATTTCTTTGCTTTTCAGGCTTTCATCGAGTTTTAATTTACGCTTGTAAATACCCAAACCACGGTAATAACCAGGCGCATCATCCAGTACATCTTTATCGTTCCAGGTGTGCGGGATATTTACCTGCTCTACCTGCCCGCCCTCTTTGCTAAACTGCCACTGATCGTTTAAACTAATGGTTTTCCGACCGGTATCCTGGGCAAAACTGGTTAAGCCTATAGTTGCTGCAATAAATAATAATAAAAGTGATTTCGCTTTTAACATTCGTTTGGTTTTGTCAATTCAGTTCATCTGGTCAGTGTTGCTACCTGTCTTGGCCAAAAAGGCACAAAGACATCAGTTGCCATGGTCTGTGTTACCCCCAGGCCATTTTTTATCGTAAATTTCCTCTACTGGTTGGTGTCACACCGAAACAGCCACAGAATCCGTTCTCCTATCTGCTTTCCTTATTTAACCCCATCCAAGATGCCCTGATAGGCTGCCTTTCGCTTGTACGATGCATCAAAAGGTAATGGCCAATCCGGTCGGTTGTAAAAAGATTGAATCCAGCTATCGGCATCGGTTACATTCCATTGCGTAATGCCATATTGCTGGCTTTTGGGTATAGCGTTATAGGCTTTAACAATGGCTTTATATTTTGCGGCTTGCTGCTCGCCCAATGTTGTGGTATAGGTGATCGACTGCACATTATCAGGATTTAAGGAAATATCAATCTCTGAAATATGAATTTTTAAACCGGTAGCTGCAGCGGTAGTTATAGCGGCACTTAAATTGGCATCGCTCTGCGTAACGCGCGTATGCATCTGGATCCCGATTCCATCAATGGGGATACCCTTATTTTTCAAACCCATAACCAGGTTCAGGATAGCGGTACGTTTGGTCGGGCTAAATTCATGGCCATAATCATTGTAAAACAATAAAGCAGCTGGATCTGCTTCGTGCGCGTACTGAAATGCCCTACCGATATAATCAGCGCCTAATTTTTGTAACCAAATGCTTGGACGCAGCGTACCGTCTTCGTTAATGGCCTCGTTTACCACATCCCAGGAGCTTACTTTACCTTTAAAATGCCCAACAACGGTTTGAATATGCGTTTTAAAGAGGTTCTCCCAGTCGGCAGTGGTACCCTGGAAATTATTTACCCAATCGGGTAATGATTTATACCAGTTCAGCGTATGCCCATGCACTCTTTTCCGGTTGGCTAAAGCGAAGTCGACCAGGTAATCGGCATCGCTCCAGGTATACGTATCCTTTGCCGGATGTACAGATGAAAATTTCATGGCATTTTCTGCCGTAATACTGTTAAATTCTTTGATAACCAGATTTCGGTAGCTGGAATTGCTTTTTAGCAGATTTACATTGATGGCCGCCCCCATTGGAAAAGGCATGCTTTTTAATGTTATTTCTGCTGTAGGCTGTAATGTTCCGGGATCAATACTGGTGCTTTCGTATTTAGCACAAGAGATGAACAACAGCGACGTCGAAATCATGATTTTCGAAGCGAAACTAACTTTCCATAATCTGTTCATGTTATTTGTATTTAGCCTGCATTTGATCGTAAAAGTTTTTCAGCACATAAAAGGCTTTCTTTTTCTTACCTGTTTCGCTAATCAACCCTTTACGGTTCCAAAAATTCTGATAAATAGGATGCTGTCTTCTAGGCGACCTAAAATCGGTTAAGATCCATGGTGTCATGCCGCGTAGCGCACCAATTTTTGTGAGCATGGTAATCTGATTTTTATATAAAGCTTCCTGGTACTCTTCACTCCAACGGGTATTTTCGTCGGCATGGAAACCGCCCAAGGCATCGCCACCAAACTCGGTAATCACCACTGGCTTTTTATATTTGATATCGAAATTATACTTGGTGATTTCGGATGGATTGCCACCCCAGTACCAGCCGGCGTATTCGTTAAAACTAACCAGGTCTATTTTCTCGCCCAATGGATCATTTAAAATGATGTTATTTCCTTCACGGTGTACCTCTAAAGCTGCAGCTACCAAACGGCTATCATCTAGAGAACGGGCAGTTTCTGCCAGATTGCTCATAAAACTCAAACGGGCATCGCTCAGCGGGGTTTCATTGCCTATCGACCATACAATTACACTTGCCCTGTTTTTATCGCGTACAATTAAATCGGTTAACTGTTTTTTCGCATTGGCATAGGTAGAAGGGTTGGTCCAGCTAATGGTCCAGTAAACGGGTACTTCTGCCCAAACCAATAGGCCCATTTCATCGGCAAGGCGGATCATTTCCTCGTTGTGCGGGTAATGCGCCAGGCGGACGTAGTTACAGTTCATATCTTTTGCCCACTGCAACATCATGCGCATATCGCCCTCGCTGCGTAAACGTCCGGCTAAAAGCGGGTTCTCATCATGGAGTGATATGCCCCTTAAAAAAACAGATTTACCATTTAACAGGATGCTATCACCGTCAACACGAATGGTCCTGAAACCAATTTTATCGTCAATGTTTTCTTTATCGGTTTTAATATTTACCGCATATAATTTTGGGGTTTCCGGCGACCACAAACTCAGGTTGTTCCAGGTAAACTCATCTGCAATTTTACCCTCAGCATCTGTTTTGTATTTCTTTTCCAGCTTCAGTTCAGGGATAGAAAGTGTAATTTCCTGTCCGGCAGTAGCATCAGCCAGTTTTACCGAAAAGTTTAACAGGTTGTTGTTGCCTTTAACCAGTTGAAGTTTATAATCACTGATGAAATGCTCAGGGAATTCAGCCAGAAAAACGTCGCGGGTAATGCCGCCGTAATTCCACCAATCAGTATTTACGGTTGGAATTTCATCCTGTTTGCGGATATTATCCACTTTAAGCACGATGGAGTTTTCTCCTGCTTTTAAGTTACCGGTAACATCAAACTGGAAAGGTGTAAAACCACCTTTGTGTATACCTAGTTTTTTACCGTTAAGGTAAACATGGGCTTCGTAGTTTACTGCACCGAAGTACACAAAATACCGCTTCCCTTTTTCGGGTTTTGCATCAAACTTTCTGCGGAGCCAGACATTACCTTCATAAAGTTCTAATTTTTCGGATTGTGAGTTCCAATCGCCAGGAACATTCATTTGCGGTGAATGATCAAAATCATACTCAATCAGTTCTGATTTATCTTTCTGCACTCTATCATCATAAAAACCTCCTGATCCCGATTTCGACTGATCAAATGGATCATGGCGGTAATCATAGTAACCGTTTTCGTAGGGATCTATAATGTAATTCCATTTACCATTAAGGCTCTGGATTTTCCGGCCCTGAATGTTCTGTATAGCCGTAACCTGACCGTAACTGATTGAAGAAAGAAGAGAAAAGCAGATTAAAAATACGCTATAGGTTGTTTTTAGCATAACTTAAATTTTTAATATTAATTAATTGATCGTTCCCAAAATTAACGATTAATTAACGGACGATGTTGCCACCGCCCCCTAAATTTGAGCAAAATTTGGTTTTTATTGATATCCTGGATTTTGTCCCAGGCTAGGTGCCTTATTTAATTCTGTTTGCGAAATTGGATAAAGATAATTTTTTGCTGCAAATACCCTGTTTTCTACCGTAAATGGGGTATAGCTAAAAGTTGTTGGCGTTAACTGTACAATACGCATTCCGGTAACCGGTTTATTAAATGTCGTTTCCCCTTCTTTCCACCTGCGCACATCATAAAAGCGGTGTTCTTCGAAACATAATTCTACCCTACGCTCATTACGGATTCTTTTGCGGAGTTCGTCTTTAGTTGGGGCCACATAACCATTGCCGGCAGCATTCGTGGTCTGTAATGCGGGCATGGCCACCCCTGTTCTGTTGCGGATGATGTTCAAAACCCTTAAAACTTCGGCCTGTCCGGCTGTGCCTTGTACTTCGTTAACGGCTTCGGCATAGTTTAACAATATTTCAGCATACCTGAACAAAACCCATGGACGGCGGATATTGGTGGCTGTGCCTGCCCAAACGGCACTTTCACTTAAATACTTGCGCATATAATAACCTGTTTTAGTGGCATTCACATTTAAGCCTAAACCATCCTTACCGCCAACAAATGTTTCAACGGGCTTACTTTTGAAGGTAGAACCATTGTACATAATGGCAAAATTTAAGCGTGGGTCGCGGTTGGCGTAAGGATTCGTAGCTACATAACCAGAGCTGGCGTCGCTGATAGGCCTGCCTGTAGTTTTCATTTCAAAGGCATCTACCATTTCTTGCGTCGGGTTGGTACGTCCGGTTGCACCATCATAACTTACAGGTGCATTGGTACTTTCGATAGCATTGGTATTTAGCGTTTGGGTAGCAAAGATGACTTCAGTGTTGTAAGCTGCTCCAGATACATTCCACAACCAAATATTAGGATAAGAGGTGTAAATATTGTGCTTACCGGTATCCATCAGTCTTTTAGCCGCATCAAGCGCAGCCTGCCATTTGGTTACATCGTTTGTTGGGTTATATTGCGGACTCGCTGCATAAAGCAACATACGCGATTTAAGGGCCATTGCCGAAGTTTGTGTAGCCCTGCCCCTGTTGGTGGTATTCCATTCTAATGGCGAAAGCGGTAACCGGGATATGGCTGCTTCACAGTCAGCAGCTATTTGTGCCACACATTGATCAAAAGTATTTCTCGGTAAATCTAAATTATCGTTAACAGTTAAGGTTTTGGTTACGATGGCAAAACTGCCATATCGTTTTAAGAGTTCGAATTCGAAAAATGCCCTTAAAAAATAAGCCTGACCCTTTAAACGCTCTATTTGTGCAGCATAAGTCTGGTTTTCTGCAACGTTGGCCGGTAATACCTCATCAATTGGTACAATGGCGCTGCCATCTACTTTTTCGAGAAACATATTGGCTTTTCTGATGCCCACATACATATCTACATATACATCATCAAAGGTTCTTACCGGGCTCCAGGTACCATTATTTAGCGTAGAGATGGATGCATTTAAGTTTGAGTTTACCGCCTCATCTGTACCTGATGCCAAAAGGGCACCATCACCCAAATTATAACGGTCAGAAACAACAGCGTAAACATTGTTTAGAAAGTTCCTGGCGTAATCAGGATTCGCCCACAACTGCGCTTCGGTAATATCATTGGTTCCACTGAAAGACCCATCCTGAAGAAAGTCTGATTTTTTACACCCTGCTACCTGTAAAATAATGAAGGCCAGGATTGGGTAAAATATATTTTTTTTCATTGTCTTATCTTTTAAAATTTCAGGTTTAATCCAAGTGAATAAATTTTCATATAGGGATATGAAGCATTATATCCTGATTCAGGTAATTCCGGATCGATGGGTAAATCGCCAAGTTGATCGAAAGTTAACAGGTTTAATCCACCCACATAAAAACGGAGTTGTGATATTTTTAGCCTCTTGATCAATGCCGGAGCCAGCGAATAACCCAGTTCAATGTTTTTTAACCTGATGTAATCACCTGAACGGATCCAAAAATCGGAGTTTGCGGTATTGTTACCCCTATCGCTCAGCAATAATCTTGGATAAGGTGCATTTGGATTACCTGGTGTCCACCTGTTAACGCTAAACTGACTTAAGTAACCATTGTTGGCGTTACCTGAGTTAACCAGGTTCTGAATGGTTATGGAACGACCGCTAGTACCCTGGAACAGGAAGTTAAGATCGAAATTTTTAACAGCAATTGATGCACCAAAACCAAAGAAAGCTTTTGGCACGAAATTGAAATCTGTTCTCACCCGGTCGAGGTCGTTAATCAAGCCGTCGCCATTCTGATCAACATATTTAATGTCGCCTGGTTTTACCGATCCGGATAACATCTGTTTTGCCGAAGCATCAATTTCTGCCTGCGATTGGAAAATACCATTAGAGATCAACATGGTTGAAATATAACCTGCTGAAGTGGTTGCCGTTGCGGCCGGTGAAATGACGCTTGAAATTGGATGCCCCAGTTGTTTCTGATAGGCTGGCAAACCTGCACCTTCATTTATTGCCAGGATTTTACTTACATTATAAGTGAAATTACCAAATACATTCAAATTTACTGCGCCTATTTTTTTATTGTAGTTTATACCGGCTTCAAAACCTTTGTATTCAGCCTCTCCTTCGTTAACGTAAATTAAACTCTGTCCCAATAAACTTGGCAATAACGAAG
This sequence comes from Pedobacter terrae, assembly GCF_900100705.1. Taxonomy (GTDB): domain Bacteria; phylum Bacteroidota; class Bacteroidia; order Sphingobacteriales; family Sphingobacteriaceae; genus Pedobacter; species Pedobacter terrae. The sequence continues at coordinate 105,510 of NZ_FNCH01000009.1, read as the reverse complement.
ATGTGGCTAAATCTTTCCGATCTTCATAAAAATAATCGGCACTGATGGATAAGGCTTGTTTAAATAATCTGGCATCAAAACCGATACTGGTTTTATATACCTTTTCCCAGGTTAAATCTGGATTGGCCAATGCCAATTGCCCGGTGCCACTTACCCCTGAAAATGCCGTACCGAAATTATAACCGGTTGTACTTCTGCTAAAAAAATCGTTAAAAGCAAATCTTCTGGCCGAACCGATAGCATCATTACCCACTAAGCCGTATGATCCCCGGATTTTTAACAGATCGAGAAAACTGCCTGATCCTTTCATGAAGTTCTCATCAGAAATGATCCATCCGGCCGATGCGGCAGGGAAAAATCCATAACGTTTACCCGGTGCAAAATTTTCTGATCCTGAATAGTTAGCGGTTACATCAACAAAATAGCGTTGGATAAAATTGTAGGATAACCGGTTAGACCAACCTTCCCTGCGTACATCAAGATTTCCGAATGAAGATAAATTTGCCCTCGAAACCCTTGTGGAGAACTTAATGTCGTGTTTACCGAAAGTACGGTTATAATCCAAACCAGCCCAAAACTCGCTCTTTTTAACATTGCCTGAAAAGGCATTGCCCTGGTAATTCACCTTACTTGCCGTGCCAAATGGTGAATAAGTTCCATCTGCATTCAGCACTGCGGTTGCATAAGTTTCGGCAAAACCCGAGCGGTAAAGCCCTGCAATATCATAAGCATAAAAAACTTCTCCTGATAACCCTTTTAAAATGCCGTCCATTTTTTGACGTGCACTGATGGTTGCAATCATATTCCGCATTAAATCGGTACTTGCACCCCTTGATTGTAACATGGCCAAAGGATTACTTTGCTGATAGACCGATGTTCCGCCATACGATCCGTTAGGATTTAAAATGGGGAAAGCATTTGCTGGTGTTGAATATACTGCTGTTAAAAAGGCACCTGTACCTGCATTTGGAAAGTTAAGCGTCGTAATTCTACCGCCAATATCTAAAGCCACATCTAAGTTTTTGTTTACATGGAGATCTAAATTGGTGCGGAGGTTATAACGGCTGAAATCTGTATTGGCATCATAGGTTTCGCTATGGCCGCCTTTATAAAAACCACCTTGCTGATAAGCACTTAACACGGTGTAATATTTGATAAATGCATTACCCCCGGTTACCGATGCCACATAACGCTGTGTTGGCGCAACTTTTTTGGTAAAGTCTCTTACAAAGTTATTATTCGGATATTTTATGGGATCTGAACCATCCTGGTAAGCCTGTAAAGCCGCAGGGGCATAAACTGCCGCACCGCCACTGTTAACAGATGCCTCATTATAAAGTGTGGCATAGGAATAAGCATCTAAAGGCGCGGTAATCTGTAAAGGAGCCTGTAAGCCAGCCTGTGCATCGAAACTTACCTTGGTAGATGTTGCGCTGCCACGGCGGGTTTTCACATAAATTACACCATTGCCACCATACATACCGTACCAGGCCAATGTCCCGGCATCTTTTAAAACGCTTACACTCTCAATTTCATTCAAATCCATTGAAGTAAAATCCCTTTCAATACCATCAACCAATACTAAAGGTTCCTGATTGCTGTTGTAAGATGAACGCCCCCTTACCAAAAAGCTCGACGCATCGTAGCCTGGTTGCTGAGAGCCACTAGGATATACCGCTAAACCGGCCAATCGCCCTGTAAAAACATTCGTTAATGAAGAGGACGGAATCTGAGGGAGATCTTCAGCCCGGATTGTGCTAATGGTTGACGTAACTTCTCTTCTTTTCCTTACCCCAAACGGGATATAAACATTATCGTCATCGCCCCCATCAACCAGCGATTTGGTTAATATGATATCTCCTCTACTTACTTCAGCTGCCGGCTTTAACATGGTTCCAAAGCCAACAAATTTAAAAATTAATACATCACTGCTTGTTGCATCTATCGAAAACGTTCCATCGGTACCGGTTGAAACGGCTTTATTGCTTTTGTCTTCCTGAATGGTAACCGTTACCCCCGGTAATGGTTTTTTATCCTGATCGACCACCCTACCTGCGATGGTTAATTTTTCATCAGGTTTTTGCCCATATACATCTGACATGCCTGCCATGATGAATAAAAGACAAATAATATATTTTGATTTTATAAATTTCATTTTGAAAAATCTTTTAGCGTTATACGTTTCAATCAACTATTCCCAGCCTGGATTTTGTGTTAAAGCACCTTTACTTTTATAAATCTCTGCTCTTGGGATTGGGTAAAGATTTTGTGCTTCTGTCCAGCTTTTTTGAAAGGTTGGACCAAGTACAATCGGTTTGTAGGTAAAAGTTCCATTGGTATTTTTTACTACATCCATACCTTTCATGGGCACTGCTATGGTTTGTGCACCAATTTTCCAACGCATGATATCATACCAGCGATGATCTTCGAAAGACAACTCTATGGCGCGTTCGTGTCTGATAGCAATACGCATCTCATCTTGAGTCATATTATCTTTAAGTCCATAACCATATGTACCTGCACCTTGGGTAATCCCGGCGCGTTTACGAAGGGCAACGAGCTGTGCATAAACGCTCGCATCAGGACCAACAGCTTCGTTTTGGGCTTCGGCATAGTTTAACAGAATTTCGCCGTAACGGAAGTATAGATAGTTTAATAAAGTTGTACCTCCACCCACAGTGCGGTAAACCTCCAGCCAGTATTTTTTGCAGTAATAACGTGTTGCGGTATAGGTAATAGTGGTGCTGTAATCCTTTCCAAACAACATTTTCCCAGAAGCATCAGTAGTGGTCCACATTTCGATTTTCCGGCCTTGCCAGGCTAAATCGTTGTAAATAATATTGTTGTAAAAACGCGGTTCGCGACCTTGATAAGGCTTTTGCGGATCGTAACCAGATGTAGGGTCGGTAATGGCCTTGCCATTGGCCATTTCATACATATCTACGTGATTTTGCGTGGGGTTCATTTGTCCCTGTGCACCACCAGAACCGGGCGACATCGAAAAATCCTGCATCATTTCACCTGCTAAAGGTGTTGGTCCCTTTATCCTCATCATGATATATTCTGGGGAGTTTGGAAGATTTAACAGGTCGCCATAAGTGGCCTGCAGGGAGTAAGTTTGTTTGGCCAAACCATCAGCACCTTTCATTACTTCGGCGGCAGCATTGGCAGCATCCTGCCATTTGGTTTTATCGTTGTTTGGGTTATTTAACGGACTTGCAGCGTACAATAAAACGCGTGCTTTTAGTGCAAGTGCCGCGCCAAGGGTCGGCCGGCCATAGTTAGAAGCACCATAATCGGTATCGGTACCGAGTTTGGTAAGGGCTACGTCTATATCTTTCAAGATAAAATCTGTTACCTGGGCGAATGAGCTTCTGGGGATACTGTTCATATCATCGGTAACCGCATACACTTTATCAATAATGGGCACACCACCAAATCTTTTGGTCAATTCGAAATAAGACAAGGCACGTAGGAAACGCATTTCTCCCTCTACCCGCCTGGCATCGAAAATTGGAACTGAAGCATTTGGAGATGGCGGTACTTCACCAATTCTGGCCAGCATTTTATTTTGTATGGCAATACCGGCGTACATGAGTTTCCATACGCCATAAATATCGTTTAACGATGGTCCGTTCGAATGATCATGATATAAACCCCTGTTTAATGAAGTTACAGAACCTTCAGAATTTCCGGAAACGGCCTCATCAGCGGCTTGTGCTGTACAGCCGCGGTGATCGTTAAAACGTACATATTTGGTAATAACGTAATTGTAAGCATTATCTGCAAACCTGGCGGCCAATGCCGGATCTGCAAAAATATCATCCTCACTAATGGCAACCCCTGGTGTACGTTCTAAATAATCTTTCTTACAAGAAACTGAGAAAAGCGTTAATAAAAGAATGGCTGTAAATATTTTATAATTTTTCATTTCTATATATTAGTTTTTTAGCGGCGATGAAGCTACCATGAGCATATTCATTATTGTTTGCGAACGGTCTGCCCATGATGGTTTCATTGTCTTTAGAATTGAACGTTTAAACCAAAATTGTACACCTTTGAAGTTGGATAAATAGACTGCAGCGGAAACGCAGTATTAATGGTATTTACATTTTCCGGATCGGTATAAAATTTATACTTGGTCCAGGTGTAAAGATTCTGCCCCTGTACAAAAACCCGCACGTTGCTCAATTTTAATGCAGTAGCCCACTCTTTGGGTAAGTTCCATGCAAATTCTACGTTTCTGATTTTTAAATAAGCTGAATTCTGTAAAGTAAAATCATTTAGTGCATAGTTTAAAGATGCTGTTCCCCTGGCATGTATTACTGGCCAGGTTGCAGTTGCCGCAGTTGCCGGTGTCCATGAATCGAGCATAAATGGATACATCTGCTGTCCGTTGTTTTGTTCGTTCAGAATAACATTCGAACTAACATTGGCAACGCCCTGGAATAATACAGAAAGCGAAAATCCTTTATATAAAATACGTGGACTAAAGCTGTACACATATTCTGGTGTATTGGTGTGGCCAATTGCTTGCTGATCTAAGCTGGTAATAATGCCATTGCCGTCTAAATCTTTAAATTTTAAATCTCCAGGAATCGGCGAATAACCTTGTAATTTTGGAGAAGCAGCAATATCAGCTGCAGATTGGAAGAAGCCATCGGTTACATATCCGAAAAACTGTCCAACACTGGTTCCTTTTCGGACCAACGATGGCGGTAAACCATCTGGTTCATCATTTTCTACAATTCTGTTTTTAGCATAACTTACCTGGGCATTAAGGCCAAGGGTTACACTTCCAATCTGTTTCTGGTAATCGAGTTCAACTTCGTAACCTTTATTGTAAACTATCCCCTTATTAAAATTCGGATAAGTGTGGCCATAAAGCGCAGAACCGCTCAAAGACGGCGTTAAAATATCCTTTCTGGTTTCATCAAAAAGATCAAATGTTACTTTAAGGTTATCTTTAAATAAACGCGCTTCAAAACCCATGTTACGTTTGGTACCGGTTTCCCAGGTTACGATCGGGTTTCCAAGGTCATTTCCGGTAGCGCCAAAAAACTGAGGATCCCTGATCAGAATGGTTGGATAATTGGTAATTGAATTTGGGTTACCAAATGGGGCAACCTGACCGCCTGCCGAGTTCGCCGTATAAGTAGAATAACTGGTTAAAAATAAGAAACGGCTATCCGAAATCCGGTCATTACCCACTAAACCATAACTACCCCTGATTTTGAAATAAGACAGGATATCGTTCTTTTTCCAGAAAGATTCGTTAGTTAACGTCCATCCTGCAGAAATCGCCGGGAAAAAACCATAACGTAAACCCGCTGCGAAGTTTTCTGATCCATTATATGACGCATTAAATTCAGCGAAATAGCGTTCGTCATAATTATAGGCCACACGGCTGGCAATACCCTGTGAAGCTCTTGGAGGAGCAGTAAAGGCTGTAGTACCAGTTGATTTGATTAACTGCCTTGTTCCCAATAACAGTCCGCTTACATTATGTTTGCCAAAATCACGGTTATAATCAAATCCGGCCTGTAAGTTCATATTTGTACTGCCTTCCGTAACGCCACCATCCTGTACAGCACCCAATGGCTCATCGCGGTTACGGGTATCGGTTGATAAAGTAGCCTCGCCAGTTACTGGATTGTACACGTAAGCTGCCCAGTTAGCGTTTCTTCTTTCGATGTTGTTATAATAAGAATCGTAACCAAAAACCGTTTTAAAGCCCAGTCCTTTTGTAATAAAGCCTAATTTGTAATTTAAGTTGAAAGTGCTCTCTATGGTATTGTTATCATCATTACGTGTACCGAAACGGGTTAAAACAGCATACGGATTCCAGATATTGGTACCCACGTTTGGGTTGGCTGTTATTCTGCCATCGGGTAAAGTAACCGGATAAGCATAAGCCGGAACCTGCAAAATACGCGAAATCATTCCTTCAATGGTGTCATAAGAGAAAGCAGACGAAGATCTTAAACCTGCTGGCTGATAACGGTTGGCAAAACGGCCGCCCAATTTAATACCAACCGTAAAATCCTTATTCAAGGTTAAATCTACGTTCGAACGGAAGTTGTATCTGTTGTAGTTGGGAACGGTATTGATTCCATAAGGAGAATCGAATTTTTTGAAAATACCATCCTGAAAGGCATAACCTGCAGAAACAAAATATTTGGCTACTTTGGTGCCTCCGTTAATATTGATGTTATGCTGCGTTTGTGAATAATATTTTTTGGTTAAAAAATCAAACCATTGTACATCGGGATAACCGATCGGATCAGATTTATCTCTGAATTTCTGGATTTCTGCATCAGAGAAAAATGGAGATTTACCATCGTTTACATAAGATTGATTGAGCAAAGTGGCACTTTCTAATGCTGGTAGCCCTACTGCCAGACCGGTATAGGTTTGCAAAGCATAATTACCGGTATAGGTAACCTTTGGTGCACCGATTTTACCTTGCTTTGTTGTAATTACGATAATACCATTTGCTCCCCTGATTCCGTATATTGCTGTTGAAGCGGCATCTTTTAATACGGTAATGGTTTCGATCTCACTGGCATCTACATCAGAAAAACTCGGACGTTCAACCCCATCTACCACTACAATTGCAGCGTTATTGGCACCATAAGTGGCTACTCCACGCACCTTTAGTTGTGCACCATCTGCGCCTGGCTGGCCGCTTGTTTGCACTGCCAATAAACCCGGCAAACGCCCTATCAAACTATTGGTTGGATTGGGCGTCGGCGATTTCATGATCTCCTCAGAATTAATCTGCGCAATGGCCCCGGTTAAGGTAGATTTTTTCTGTGCGCCATAACCAACCACTACCACTTCATCCAAGCCCTGAGAATTATCTTCGAGTACTACGGTTAATGTATTTTTATTGTTTACCGCTACCTCTTTATTGACATAACCAACGTAAGTAAAAGTTAAGGTTGCATTTTCCGGAGCCTTAATGGAGAACTTACCATCGTTATCGGTAACCGCACCGATCGGTGTTCCTTTTACCCTAACACTTACCCCCGGTAAAGTAACACCTTTGTTATCTTTTACCGTACCGGTTAACGTGGTTTGTGCGTATGCGTTAAAGGAGCAGCTGATTAACAAAAGAAAAGTGAATATATAAAGCATTTTTAAGCGTTGAATTTTTTCAAATCCAATAGCAGTCAAAGTGCTTTTCAAATTGTAAAGTCTATCCATAATTGTAATAAATATGAGTTGTTTGTGAAAATTCAATGCGTAGATGGTCCCCCTTTAAATAGACCTGTATGGTACAAATCCAGTTAAGTTAGTCCAAAAAACCGCCTGTAAGTTGTTAGATGAGCGATCGAGAAAATGTTTGAGCTCGATAGTTAAGCACCTTAAGCTTGATACGATTCAGCGTTTAAAGTGTAATCCTGTCGGGAAGAAATGAATTTAGTTTTTGTAACGATCCCTGTTACTCCGGTAAAAGCCCTATTAAAACCGAAGTGAGTAAGTAATGATTTCATCATATTTATTTATTTGGTTAGTTGGTATTGGTATAACGAATGTAGAAAAGCTTAAAGCAATAAAACGTTTTAAACAGACCAAAAACACACAAAATACGCTGCTATCACATTTCAAACGTTTGAAATAATTAAGTTTTTTTTCTTAACTATGTATTGAGATTGGAAAAGATGATGAACAATACCCCCGTAACCCTGAAATTTCTGGCTGAAAAGTTAAAGATGTCAGTTTCTACCGTATCAAAAGCCCTTAATAATTACCCTACCATAAATGCATATACTAAGCAGCGCGTTCAGGAAATGGCCCGCGAGCTGCATTTTACGCCCAATAAATCGGCTATTAATTTAAAGGAAAAAAGATCGCGCATTATTGGCGTGATCCTACCTAACCTCTTAGACCACTTTTTTACCAGAAGTATTTATGGCGTGGAGCAGTTTGCCACACAAAATGGCTACAATGTGATCATCAGTCAATCGCATGATGACCTGGAAAAGGAAATCCAATCGGCAAATATGTTGCTAAGGAGCCGTGTTGACGGTTTAATTGTTGCCATTTCGAAACAAACACAGGATTTTGCTCACCTTGATCAGTTTGAGCAGATGGGTACTCCTGTAGTTTATTACACACGAAACCCGAGTTTTAATTTAAGCTGCCATAAGGTACTGGGCAATACTTTTCAGGGTTGCTACGAAGCCACTAAGTTTCTGATCGGCAGAGGACATAAAAAAATTGCTTACCTGGGTGGCCCTAAAATGACCAATTTTACGCACGACCGTTTCAATGGGTATATTAATGCCTTAAAAGATAATGGAGTACCTTTTTCAGCAAAATTTGTCGCTTACACTGATTTTGATAAGGAAAATACGATTGCTGCAATCAAGAATTTATTCGCTGATTCAGACCACATGCCTACTGCGCTGGTGGCTTTTAAAGAGCCTATCCTTTTTGATGCGATCAAATACCTGAAATCGACAAATCATCCCAACTTTAATAAAATTGAAAGTATAGGATTTGGAAACAATGCTTTTATCAGTTACCTCGATTCGCCCCCTATTGCATCTATTGAAGAAAATCCCGAATCGGTGGGTGAAAATGCCATCAAACTTCTGCTTCAGTTAATCAATAAAGAAATCGATATGGAAAACTATCAGAAAGTGATGGTTGATTGCAAGTTGGTGGTGCATGGGTAAGCGTTTGGTGACAGGCGTTTGGCGTTTTGTACACAATGTTGTATCCACGCGATCGTCATGCTGATCCGATAGCTATCGGATCAGGGTGACGGCCACTCACAAAAAAAACGGACGAAAGGAAACACTAATTCAAGGACATCGCCCTGGTGTTCAATTGGTTTCTATGTTTCTCATGATACACAAAGGCTGCTACAATTAATAATCCAGCAATTCCCTCAAAAGCGACCACAACCTGTGTACCGAAAAGATGCGCCAAATATCCCATTAACAAACTTCCAATCGGTAATACCCCCTGGTAAGCCATAATATAATAGCTCATGGTCCTGCCCCTCATCAAATCATCGGCATGGGTCTGCAAATAAGTGTTAATAGATGAGTTTTGTGCCATTAAACCTAAAGCAGCTAAACTGGTACAAACTAACGCCAGAATGAGTGATGGTGATATGGCCAGCGCCACAACCGAAATGGCCAATAAAATACCAGACATCATGACGATTTTTTGTAAATTCTGACTTCCTTTTAAGGTAGCCATATAAATCGCCCCGAAAAAAGCTCCAAATCCTGCAGCACTTTCAAACCAGCCAAATGTAGTGGCATTTCCATTAAAAATATCCTTTGCAAAAACAGGCAATAAAGTGGTAAAAGGAATAACCAATAAACTCGATGCCGCCATCATTAATACCATAGAAGCCAAATCTGGCGATGATTTGAGATAATCATACCCTTTTTTCAGATCAACCCAGATATTTTCTGCCGATTTTTGATGCGCCGTGATTTTAAGTTTCATCATCACCATACAACCTAACACCGCAATAAAACTTACAAAATTTATAATAAAACAAATATCTTCACCCAGGGTACTTAAAATTACACCTGCCAGCGCCGGACCAATTAACCTAGCCGCATTAAACATTGAAGAGTTGAGTGCGATGGCATTCGGTAAATCTTCCTTATCATCAATTAAATTTACCATTAAAGATTGGCGGGCAGTAACATCAAAAGCGTTTACCAAACCCTGAACCAGCGAAAGTGCTGCGATCCAGAACATATCGTACACTTTAAACCAGATCATTAATGCCAGCGCACCAGCCTGCAGCATCAGAATTACCTGGGTAATTACCAATACTTTATATTTATTATGCCTGTCTACATAACTACCCGCGTAGGGCGCAAGCACCAGCGAAGGGATTAAACTTAAAAAGGTAATCAGTCCCAATAAAAAAGCTGACCCTGTTAAACGGTAAACCAACCAGCTAATGGCAACACGCTGCATCCATGTACCAATTAATGAAATCGCCTGACCTGTAAAAAATAGTCTGTAATTATAATGTCTTAATGAACGAAAAATACTCATGATTAAAATAGTAAAGTAACTTTACAAAGTTATAAAAAATTAAAACACCATTAAAGCCAAAAAAGCAACCTTTTATCATTCTAAAATCAAAAATCACATATTATAAAAATATCTGTTCCGTTAAGTATATAAATAAAACATTATATTTGTAAAGTTTATTTACCAATAAGATGCCTACTCAAACACAAGAGATTGCCGCAAAGTTAAGAAGCACGGTTACCCGCTTAACGAGAGCTTTACGCAAGCAGCATGTAAGTTCAGAATTTAGTAACGCTGAATTATTGACCATGTCGCTATTGGAACAGCACGGCAAAATGCTATCTACAGAGCTGGCCGACATGGAACGGGTATCTAAACAAGCAATTTCGCAGATCATTAACCGCCTTTTCGATGCCAAATGTGTAGAGCGCTTCCCAAGTGAGGAAGATAAGAGAAAGATTTTTATCGGCTTAACCAAACTTGGTGAAAAACATATTATCGCCACTCGAAAGATAAAAGAAGAATGGCTGGCACAAACCATGGAAAAAATCTTTTCTGCTGAAGAAATCAATTTGATTCAGGCTTTTCTGCCCCTGCTTTCGCGTTTGGTTGAACACAATGGTACCAGAGTATAGTTTTCTTTTTTCCTTCGCTAAATAAGCCGTATCTTGCCACCTCAAAATGGCACTATATTTCACCTCAATCAATTCGGGCAGTAATGGCAATTGTTACTATATAGGTAATGATGATGATGCGGTATTGGTTGACATAGGCTTAACCTGTAAAGAGGTTGAAATCCGCATGAACCGTTTAGGTTTACCTTTAAGCAGGGTAAAAGCCATCTTTATCTCGCACGAGCATAGCGATCATATTAAAGGATTAGCCGTTTTTGCTAAAAAATATAAACTTCCTGTGTACATCAGTGCGCCAACCTTAAAAAGCAGCAAGCTTCTTTTGGATACCCAAAATACCTTCACCCTAAGTCATCAACAGCAGGTTCAGATTGGCAGCTTAAAGATTGCTGCTTTTTCTAAATTCCACGATGCAGCTGATCCTTATAGTTTTACCATTGAATGCAACGAGGTAAGAGTTGGGGTCTTTACCGATATAGGCTCAGTATGCGATCGTTTGATTACACATTTTAAAAATTGTCATGCGGCTTTTTTGGAGGCTAATTACGATGCACAGATGCTAGAGAATGGTAAATACCCTTATTTTCTGAAGAGGAGGATTACCAGTGGCCATGGCCACCTGAGCAACACACAGGCGTTGGAGCTTTTCATTAACCATAAAGCACCATACATGAGTCATCTGTTATTAAGCCATTTATCAAAAGACAATAACGACGCTACCCTTGTTGAAAATCTTTTTAAAAATGTGGCTGGTGATACTTTTATTAAAGTAGCATCCAGACATGAAGAAACGGAGCTTTATTATGTCAGCAATAATCAAAATATACCTGAAACTTATTGCTTCGACCCTAACCTATACCAACCAGCACAACTTAACCTGTTTTAACATCTAAAAGTCAAAAACGGCTGGCCTTTTTCCATCAATCTGGTTACACTATGGCTTATTTTTTAATATAGCTCCCGATTGAACCACAAAGGTTAAACAGATGGCAGAATAATTTATTTTTTCCAAAAACTATTTACCTGAACAAGCGTTATATATTTACTTCATAAATAGTTTGTTTGGTTTATTTGGGGCTTATGGATTTAAGCCCCTTTCTTTTATTTAAATCCCTTGATACTTCGTATATAATATCTGAAATCGATTAAGTAATCCTATTTTATTGTGATTGAGGGATATTTACATAAACGGGGTTAATAAATAAAAAAAGGTAAAATGGCTATTCACCACATTACCTTTTAATTTATTTAAAGAAGCGAAAGATTAATACATCTTCCCGCTTACATTGTCCATTTTACATCCCTTCTACAGGTTTTTAATAATCGCTTCGTCAGTAGGCTTCGTTTTTGAACGGAAACGGTGTACCAGTTGTCCTTTTTCGTTGATTAAGAATTTCTCAAAATTCCATTTAATATCACCTTGCTCTTCGGTATTGGTTTGCGAAGTTAAATACTTAAATAAAGGACTGATATCATCACCTTTAACACTGCTTTTCTCTGCAAGCAAAAATGAAACATTGTACTTTCCGGTACAAAACTCTTTAATTTCTGCATTGGTAGAAAATTCCTGTCCGCCAAAGTTACCTGCCGGAAAACCGATTAATACTACCTTTTTACCATATTGTTTCTGAAGTTTCTCTAAATCTTCGTACTGCGGTGTAAAACCACATTTAGATGCTGTATTAACAATCAAGATTTTTTTGCCTTTAAATTTGGAAAGCTTAATTTCCTTACCGTCAATGGTTTTAAAGCTGAAATCGTAAACATTTTTTGGAGGCGATACCAATAAGTTTAATAGGATTAGAATTGTGCTGATCATCGTTTTTTTTTATTTTATATACGAATATAGGTACAAATTGGTTGTCTTGATGTAATGTGGCTGTAAATTATGTGATATCCATAATTAAAGTACAAGTTATTGCCATTGAGGCAGCTATTTATCATAAATCATTATTTCTTTTTGATCAGGAAAGGAAAGGTAGTAGTTCTTCGCAGTTGTAGCCCTGCTATCGCTTATAGTCCAGCGCTGTGGGCTATTCCGCTCATCCGGTTTAGTTAACAGCGCCCTGTTCTTTTTTGTTCGTTCAGCACCGCACAACGCCATTAAAACTTAAATAGTAACACTAAACATGCCACCTAAACCCGACTGAAGCGGAAAACCCGCAGACCGAGGAACGAGGTTGAGGATTTGTAGCAAAGGCGGGACAAAGTCTTACCTATTAACCACTGAAGTTGCTTTCCAAAAAAGCAAAAAGATTAAAACCCCATTAAAATCGGCCTGTAAACCAACATATTTATCACTTACTTAATAAAAAAAAATGTATTAAATTCACCTCAGGTTTGGATTTATGCTTTAATTATAGCTTTATTTGCACAAAAACGTATTTCATGGCCAAAAATTTATTGATCGTCGAGTCACCCGCAAAAGCTAAAACTATAGAAGGCTATTTAGGCAAAGATTTCCTGGTGAAATCTAGCTATGGCCACATCCGTGATTTAGTTAAGGGAGATATGGCGATTGATATCAAGAATGATTTTGCCCAAACCTACGAGGTACCCGCCGACAAGAAAAATGTTGTCGCCGAATTAAAAAAACTAGCTAAAGAGGCCGAAATGGTATGGCTAGCATCCGATGAGGACCGCGAGGGAGAAGCCATCTCGTGGCACTTATTCGAAACTTTGGGCCTGAAAGTGGAGAAAACAAAACGCATCGTTTTTCATGAAATTACCAAACCAGCTATTTTAAAAGCAATTGATAGTCCACGTGGAATTGATTATAACCTCGTAAATGCCCAACAGGCACGCCGTGTATTAGACCGTTTGGTGGGTTTCGAACTTTCTCCGGTGTTATGGAAAAAAGTGAAGCCGTCACTTTCTGCCGGCCGTGTACAATCGGTGGCTGTACGTTTAATTGTAGACAGAGAGCGCGAAGTTTTAAACTTTAATGCCAGTGCTGCCTATAAAATCACGGCTCAGTTCTCTACCGGTAAGGGAAAAGAAATGGTTAAGGCAGAATTGCCACAACGTTTCGAAAATGAGGCTGATGCTGAAAAATTTCTTCAGGACTGTGCAAATGCTAAATTCGACATTACCAGTTTAGAAACCAGGCCTGCCAAACGTAATCCTGCCGCTCCGTTTACCACCTCTACCCTACAGCAGGAGGCTTCCAGAAAATTAGGTTTTTCGGTGGCGAGAACCATGCAGGTTGCGCAGAGACTCTACGAAGCCGGTAAGATTACCTACATGAGGACAGACTCTGTAAATTTATCAGAAACGGCTGTAAATGCTGCTGCTGCCGAAATTAAATCGGCTTATGGCGAAAAATATCACCTGCCAAGGGTTTATAAAACCAAATCTGCAGGCGCACAAGAGGCTCACGAAGCCATCCGTCCTACTTATTTCGACAGACATACGGTAGATGGTGATATTTCGGAGAGGCGTTTGTACGAGTTGATCTGGAAACGTTCTATTGCTTCACAAATGAGCGAGGCGTTATTCGAAAAAACCACCGCACAGATTACCGCATCGACCAGAAAAGAACATTTAGTTGCTGAAGGTGAAGTATTAAAATTCGATGGTTTTTTAAAGGTTTACCTGGAATCTACCGACGATGATGAAAATGAAGAAAAAGAAGGTGGTGCCATTTTACCCCCTTTAGCGAAAGGACAGGAACTATTTTTAAAAGAAATGCAGGCTACGGAGCGTTATTCACGCCCGCCAGCCAGATATACAGAAGCCAGTTTGGTTAAAAAACTGGAAGAATTGGGCATTGGACGTCCATCTACCTATGCGCCTACTATTTCGACGGTACAAAACCGTGGTTATGTGGTAAAAGAAGATAGAGATGGTAAACAGCGTAAGTTTACTTCCATTGTTTTAGCAAATGGACAGGTAAAAAAAGAAATCAAATCTGAAATTACCGGTGCTGAGAAATCAAAACTCTTCCCAACTGATATTGGCGAGGTAGTAAACGACTTTTTGGTAGAACATTTTAAAGGCATCGTGGACTTTAACTTCACCGCAAAAGTGGAGAAAGAATTTGATGAGATTGCGCAGGGTTTGCAGGAATGGACCAAAATGTTGCATTCGTTTTATAACCCATTTCATACTGAAGTAGAAACAACACTGGAAAATGCAGAGCGCGCCACTGGCGAGCGCTTGTTAGGTGTTGATCCGGCAACAGGTAAAAATGTATATACCAAAGTTGGGAAATTTGGTCCTCTGGTGCAGATCGGAGAATTGGATGAAGAGGAAAAACCGCGGTATGCCAGCTTAATGCGTACACAATCTGTTGCCACGATAACTTTAGATGAGGCGCTTGAACTGTTTAAACTTCCTTTCCAGCTTCCTGATTTTGAAGGCAAAGAAGTAATGGTTGGCGTTGGTCGTTTTGGCCCATATGTTAAATGGGGCGAAAGTTTTATTTCCCTTCCTAAAAACGAGGAGCCGTTATCGGTAACTTATGAGCGGGCAGTTGAAATTATCAGGGAGAAAATGGATGCGGATGCGCCTATTGCTTTTTACGAAGGTTTAGGGGTAACAAAGGGGAAAGGCCGTTTTGGTCCGTTTATTAAATGGAACGATCTCTTTATCAATATTCCTGCAAAAGGATACGATTTCGACAATTTAACACGAGAGGATATTAATACCTTAATTGGCAAAAAAGTAGAAAAAGAGGCTAACCGATACATCAAAACCTGGGACGCCGAAAAAATTTCAATTGAAAATGGCCGTTGGGGACCGTTTATCCGTTTTGGCAAACTGATGCTTAAATTACGCAATAACGAGGCGACCAAGCAAAAATATACACCAGAAGAACTGGCCGATATTGAACTGGAAACCGTCAAAAAAATGATTGTGGAACAAGTGCCAAATGCTTTCGAAACCAAGAAAAAAGCACCGGCAAAGAAAAAAGCGGCACCAGCAAAAAAGGTTGTAGCGAAAAAGAAGTAAAATTAAATTCGTCATGCTGAACTCGTTTCAGCATCTTTTAACATAAGCTACTGATGTAAATGCGATAGCTATCGGATCAGTGTGACGCAAACAATGGTTATGAAAGCAGATTTACCAGAAAATACAGTTGAAGATATCGCCATGGCCGTTGTATTAATGGGCGAAACACCTGAAGTAAAAAGCTGGACGGTTTATCTTGTTAATCTCAAAAGCGAGTCCATAACCAATGTGCTGATCAGTTCTAAAGGTTATGGTGAGAAAGACGGAAAACAGGTAAAAACTTCTGTATTGAGACACTTTGTTGGCGATATGGAAGCAAATTCTTTTGCTGGAGTAGAAGCCATTGACCCTGAAGTGTTTGGCTTAACGAATGAATACTGGTTAAGCTATTACATTGGCAGTACCATTTACGACAAAAAATTTATTTTCCTGCCCGAAAGCATTATTGATTCTAATCTGATTAAAGTTCCATTGGTAAACAAACCTGGAGTGATGATAAAGTAGTTGAGAGTTTGGATTCGTGAGTTTGGAGTCCCTATCAATATTTTTAAAATAAAGTTGCCATTTCGGAGCTATTATCCACTTTATGGTATGGGGATGAAATTGGATACATCGATGTTTCAACCAAAACTGAAAGCTCACCACTACAAACGTTAAATAAAAAGGAATTTAACCATCTAAGTGGTTCTGCGCCCAGAACTGAAAACTCCAAACTGAAAACTGCAAACTAGCCTAAGGCATTTAAACTATCTAAGAGGTTCTGCGCCCAAAACTAAAAACTCCAAACTGAAAACTGCAAACTAGCCTAAGGCATTTAAACTATCTAAGAGGTTCTGCGCCCAAAACTAAAAACTCCGAACTGCAAACTATCTTAAGGCATTTTAACTATCTAAGAGGTTCTGCGCCCAGAACTGAAAACTCCAAACTGAAAACTGCAAACTATTCTAAAGTACCTTAACCGCTTGCCTACCAAGCAGCTTCCACCCTTCTTTTTCTTTACTCCAGATTAAAAGAATATATAAATTTACACTTCCTCTTACGCCCTTATCATTGGTTTGTGCCATTAACTTATGCCTTACCAGTGCTGTATTTCCCTGAATAATTGTTTTTGGATCGCCCAGCGTAATATCATCTAGAAAATCAGATTCACCGGAAAGCAGCGAATGCATAAATTCTTGTTTAGTTTGCACCTTCCCGCTGGAGTGACCATAACTTAAATTATTGAGTAACAATTTATCTAAACCTAAGCTATCCGGATGAATCATCAAGCCAATAAGTTTATCTACCGCTTCGTTAACTTCTTTTTCTGCATTTGCTTTTTGCGCATAACAAAAAGTTGTAGAAATTACTAAACACGAAAAGATTAAGAGTTTTCTGATCATACTGGTTATTTAAGGTTGATGCTGTAAACTTATCCAAAAGCCTTTACATGAGCAACATATTCGTTATAATTTTCCACATTATTCCGTTTAACGTTGAATTTAGTTAATTTTCTCCTGAAATATGGTTTTTACGGTCAAAGTGGATTAATTGCGGCATAGCAATTGCTCCAACCGCAGGATTATATTCTCATATATCTTAACGAATTTCATTTATGGAACAACCATCTACCTATCAATCGTCCTCAAAAAAGAAATTTATTTTTATCGGTCTGCTCGCTATATCGATAGCGGCAATTGTATTTATCTATTTTAATAGAAAAAAGAAAAGTTTCGAAGAAAATCAGGCTTACGCGAAGTATATCGAAGCTTACACTTCAGGTACTATTTCTAAAAAAAGTTTTATCCGGGTCCATCTGGCCAATGCCGCAACAGGCATGCAGGATCTGGGTAAGGCAGACACACGCGAGCTTTTCGACTTCTCTCCTTCCATCTCGGGAAAAACCTACTGGATAGACCCCCAAACGGTTGAGTTTAGACCTGATGAAAACCTTAAACCTGGTAAAAACTACGAGGCTACCTTTAAACTTTCGGAAGTTTCGGCTACAGAAAAAGGTCTGGAAGATTTCGATTTTGAATTTAAAGTAATTACCCCGGGGCTCATGCTCTCTCAAAACGGATTGGTTTCACAGAATAATACTTCTTTGGATTATATGAAACTTACGGGTGAAATAGCCACTGCCGATGTAGAAGAAACCAGTAAAATAGAAAAAACGCTTTCACTGGATTTTGATCAGAAATTAAAAATTAAATGGCAGCACGACCCTGCTAAAAATAGTTCGAAATTCACCATCGATAGTATCAAAAAGACGGGCAGCGATCAAAATCTGAAAATAGAATGGGACGGTGATGCCATTGACGCAGATCAAAAGGGTGAAGTAGAAGTTCGTGTTCCCTCAGTTAATAAATTCGAAATTCTGGATATGAAAGCCATTCAGGGTGAAGAGGACTATGCCTTGGTGCAGTTTTCTGAACCGATTGGTGTTGGCCAGGATTTAACTGGCATGATTACCCTGGGCAACCTAAGCGACGTTAGGTACACCATTGATGCCAGTCAGGTTAGAGTATATGCGCCCGAAGAATTAAAAGGCAATTATGCCTTAAGTGTTAATGCCGGGGTCGAAAATATCAACGGCAAAACATTAACAAGCGGTAAAGTAGCCAATCTTGTTTTCGAAGATAAAATACCTGCGGTTACCATCGCCGGCGCAGGTACCATTTTACCGAATTCAGGAAAATTGGTTTTACCATTTGAAGCGATTAATTTAAAGGCCGTTGATGTGACGGTGATCAAGATTTACGAAAATAATATCCCTCAGTTTTTTCAAACCAATAGTTATAAAGATGGTAACGAATTGCGCCGGGTAGCGAAACCTATTCTACAAAAAACGGTACGGTTAGATGAAGATAAGGCACTTAACCTTCATAAAAAGAACCGCTTTACACTCGATCTTGATAAAATGATCCGTACAGAGCCCGGAGCCATGTACAGGGTCACCATTGCTTTCAGACAGGAGTATAATGCTTACAACTGCAAAACCGGAGAAGAAAAAACCGACGGTAGCGACGAAGATGCAGAATATGGCGATTACGAAGGCTATGGTGAAAAAATTGATGAGGATGATGATTTCTGGCAGCGCTACAACAATTATTATCCGCGAAATTACAAATGGAATGATAAAGATAATCCATGTACACCTTCCTTTTATACCAATGAGCGCTGGGCCAGCAGAAACTTAATTGCTTCTAATATAGGTTTGGTAGCCAAACGCGGTAATGACAACAGCATGTTAATTGTGGCAACCGATTTATTAACTGCTAAACCATTGAGTGGTGTAAACCTGGAATTAATGGATTACCAAAAACAGATCATCTTCACCACTAAAACTGATGGTGATGGCTTTGCCAGATTTGACCTGAAACGCCAGCCATTTTTATTGATTGCTAAAAACGGATCGGAACGTGGTTACCTTAAATTAGACGATGGCAGCTCACTGCCTTTAAGCAGGTTTGATGTGGGCGGCGATGTTGTACAAAGCGGCTTAAAAGGCTTTATTTATGGAGAACGTGGCGTTTGGCGTCCGGGTGATAGTTTATTTGTTTCCTTTGTTCTGGAAGACAAACTTAAAAAACTTCCGGCCAACTATCCGGTAACCATGGAGTTCTATAATCCAAAAGGTCAGCTTTACAAAAGACTCATTAATGGCAAGCCTTTAAATGGATTCTACACCTTTAAAACCGCCACAGAAAGTACTGCGCCTACCGGTAACTGGATGGCCAAAGTAAAGGCTGGTGGTGCCACATTTACCAAAACTTTAAAAATTGAAACCGTCATGCCAAACCGATTGAAAATCGATTTCAACATTGGCAATAGAACATATTTAAGTGCAGGAACTTCTGCCGCTACCCTATCTGCTAAATGGCTATTTGGGGCAGTTGCACAAAACTTAAAAGCAAAGGTTGATGTAAACTTAAATACCACAGAAACCAAGTTTAAAGGCTTTGAAGGTTTCAGTTTTGATAATCCTACGGTTAACTTCCAATCGCAGGTTAAAACCATTTTTGAAGGTACTTTAAACCAAAATGGCACCGCACAGATCAATACCAACCTTAATGAGAACAATACTGCTCCTGGTGTATTAAGGGCTAACTTTACAACCAAAGTTTTTGAACCTGGAGGTAATTTCAGTATCGATAATTTCAGTATTCCTTATCATGTTTACAATAGCTATTTAGGCATCCGTACCGAAAAAGGCGACCGCTTAAGCGGCATGCTGGTTACCGGGAAAGAACATAAAGTTGAAATTGTTAATGTAAATACCGATGGAAAACTATTGGGCGGCACCAAAACCGTTACCGTAGAGTTATATAAAACCCAATGGCGCTGGTGGTGGGAACAGGATGACCAGTATACGTATGCCAATTTTACTCAAAACCAATACAACAAATTAGTTGAAACGCATCAGGTAAACTTGTTTAACGGAAAAGGAAGCTGGAATTTGCGCGTTGACGAACCAGAGTGGGGCCGTTATTTAATTCTGGTACGCGATGTAAACGGCGGACATGTTACCGGAAAATCGGTTTATATCGATTGGCCAGGCTGGGCACAGCGCGAACAAGGCAGTAATCCAACAGAAGCGTCGATGTTATCTTTCACCGCTAATAAAGAAAAATTTACCGTTGGGGAAGATATTACCTTAACCATACCAACAGGTAAAAACGGAAGAGCACTCATCTCCATTGAAAATGGAAGCCGCGTATTAAAAACCTTCTGGGTAGATACTAAAGCCGGCCAAACGCAATATAAATTCAAGGCTGAGAAAGAGATGGCGCCTAATGTTTTTGCCAACATTACTTTATTACAACCGCATGCACAAACAGTTAACGATTTGCCAATTAGAATGTACGGTGCTATTCCGCTTTCCATTGAAGATCCGCAAACCATATTAAAACCGACCATTAAAATGGCCGATAAAATTAAACCGGAAACTGAAAATACCATCACCGTGGGCGAACAGAACGGCAAGTCGATGACCTACACCATTGCGCTGGTTGACGAAGGTTTGCTTGACTTAACGCGGTTTAAGACACCAGATCCACATGCTGCATTTTATGCCCGTGAAGGTTTAGGCGTGAAAACCTGGGATTTATTCGACTATGTACTGGGCGCATGGGGTGGAAATTTAGAACGTATTTTAAGTATTGGCGGTGATGGAAGCATCAACAAAAACTTAAATCCCGCAAAAGCCAACCGTTTTAAAGCAGTAGTTAAATTTATGGGACCATTTACTATTGGTAAAGGCGAAAGTAAAACGCATAAATTTAAATTACCACAATATATTGGTGCTGTAAGGGCTATGGTAGTTGCCGGACAAGATGCTGCATATGGTTTTGCTGAGAAATCGGTTCAGGTTAAAAAACCATTAATGGTTTTGGCTACCCTGCCAAGGGTTATTGGTCCTGGCGAAAGTTTCACCTTACCGGTAACTGTATTTGCTACGGAGAACAACCTTAAGAATGTATCAGTACAATTGCAGGCAAGCAATTTAATTGTTCAGGGCACTAATAAGCAACAGCTTTACTACAAGCAAACAGGCGAACAGATGGCCTATTTTGAGGTTAAAGCACCAAATACCGTAGGTATTGCGAAAGTGAAAGTGATTGCACAAAGCGGAGCTGAAAAAACAGTTTACGATGTAGAAATGGATATCAGAAATCCAAACCCATATGTAACCAATGTAGTTTCCGCAACCGTTCAGCCACACACCAAATGGGCTGTAAACTATTTACCGATCGGAATGTCGGGTACCAATTCTGGTTCGCTGGAGGTATCGTCTATCCCGGCGATTAACCTTAGCAAAAGATTGAGTTACCTAATTCAATATCCACATGGCTGTATAGAGCAGACTACTTCTGGCATATTCCCTCAATTATTTTTAGATCGCTTAAGCCCTTTAAACGAACAACAGAAAGCCAAAACAGAGAAAAATATCAAAGCTGGGATAAACAGGCTGAAAGGTTTCCAAACTACTGATGGTGGTTTATCTTACTGGCCTGGAGAAGGCACATCTGATGAATGGGGAAGTAATTATGCTGGTCATTTCTTAATTGAGGCACAGAATGCCGGATATACTTTACCTGTTGGTCTTTTAGATGAACTATTACGCTTTCAAAAATCAAAAGCTACAAACTGGGCGCCTAATAGCAATAATTTTTATGGCGGCGATTTATCGCAGGCATACCGTTTATACATGCTCGCGCTAGCTAAAAAACCAGAAATGGCTGCCATGAACCGGCTGAAAGCCTTCCAATATTTATCTGTAGCAGCGAAATGGCGTTTGGCAGCAGCTTATAAACTGGCGGGACAAAATGATGTTGCACAAAATATGATCAGAGGTTTAGATACATCTATCCAGGCCTATAAACAATTAGGTGGAACTTACGGCTCTGATGTACGTGACGAAGCTATGATTTTAGAGACTTTAACCCTACTCGGTCAGAAAGCAAAAGCCGCAGGTTTATTGCAGCCTTTAGCTGCTAAGCTGGGCGAAAACACCTGGTATAGTACACAAACAACGGCTTATAGTTTACTGGCTATTGCTAAATTCTGTGGATCAAACCAATCAGCTAATAAGCTGCAATATCAATATATATTGGATGGAAAGTCTGCACCTGTAAATTTAAATCAATATATGAATAGTACACCTGTAGCCTTTAAAGGAAATACCGCTTCGGTTACCAACAATGGAAACAATGTACTTTTTGTTCGTTTGGTTTTAGAAGGGCAACCAGTTGCTGGTCAGAATGACTTTTTACCTAACCGTCCTGATGTTTTAGACATGAACGTGACCTACAAACGTTTAAATGGAAAAGTTTTAGATCCTACTACCTTAAAACAAGGAACAGATTTCTATGCAGAGGTGACGGTAAAAAATCCTGGCCGAATGGGCTACTATGAACAGATGGCATTAACGCAGATTTTCCCTTCAGGATGGGAAATTATCAATACCCGGGTGAATGATAATCAAAGTATTTTGGCTTCATCTCCTTTCACCTATCAAGACATCAGGGATGATCGTGTTTTCACTTATTTCAATGTAAGAGAAGGCGAAAGTTTGGTGTACAAGGTACTCCTTAATGCTTCTTACCTGGGCAAATACTATTTATCGGCCGTTCAATGTGAAGCGATGTATAATAATGATATTTCGGCAACCGAGCCTGGCAAATGGGTACAGGTGGTGAAGTAGTTTTTTGCAAATGGTTCGTGGAGACACGAACCATGGCCTTTATTTAAGCCTCGGTTCGTGTCTCCACGAACCGAAATTTAAGCTACTTATTGCATACATTTTCCATAAATAGAATTTAAATATCAATGGATAAATTATTTGAAAATAGAAGAAAGAATTACATTGAAATTGGAAAAATTTATTTTTGGACTGCAACTATCAACAAATGGCAAAAACTATTGGAGAAAGATATCTTTAAACAAATTATATTAAGTTCATTTGAACATCTGAGCAAATTGAATAAACTTGATATTTTCGCATTTGTTATTATGCCAAATCATATACATGTAATTTTGAGAACTAACGAACTAAATGGAAAAGAAACCGTTCAAGGATCATTCTTAAAATATACAGCACATGAATTTAAAAAGCATTTAAATCAAAATGAATTGAATAATTATTTTTCCGACTCAACAAATAAGAATTATGAATTTTGGCAAAGAGATCCTTTAGCGATACATTTGTATACTCCCGAAGTTGCTTATCAAAAACTAGATTATCTACACAATAATCCTTGTACAGAACACTGGCAATTGGTAACAGCACCTGAAGAATATTTATATTCCTCGGCGTCTTTTTACGAAAAGAACGAACTAAAGTTTAATTTTTTGAAAGATTTAAGATTAGAATTTTAAAAACGGTTGGTGGACACACGAACCACGGTATAGAATTGTTTTGTGGAGACACGAACAATGGCGAACAAATACTAACAAGAGCTCGGTCCGTGTCCCACGGGACCGAATTTATATTATCAATTAAATGAACAAAATACCAAAAGCTTTCCTCATTTCCGATCTGATCTGTCTATTACTGCTATTGGTTTTTCTTTTTTCGCTGCCATCAAAACTTTTCAAAACACCTACCTCGTATGTGATCGAGGCCAGCAATGGTAATTTATTAAGTGCGGCAATTGCAAGCGACGGCCAGTGGCGTTTCCCTGTAGCAGATAGTGTTCCCGTAAAATTTAAGGATTGCATTATTGCTTTTGAAGATAAACGGTTTTATAACCACTTTGGCGTAGATATATTGGCCATGAGCCGGGCCATGCGACAAAACTGGCGCGCTAAAAGTGTGGTAAGCGGTGGCAGTACATTAACCATGCAGGTGATCCGTTTGTCCCGAAAACAAGACCGAACGGTTTGGCAAAAATTACTGGAAGTGATTTTAGCTTTCCGCCTGGAAATAAAGTATTCAAAGGAAGAAATTATTGGCCTGTATGCCGCTAACGCACCATTTGGAAGTAATGTGGTAGGTTTGGAGGCTGCGAGCTGGCGTTATTATGGCCGCGATGCTAAAACGCTTTCCTGGGGTGAAATGGCCACGTTAGCTGTTCTGCCCAATAGCCCGTCATTGGTTCACCCCGGTAAAAACTCAACCAGGCTGATAAAAAAAAGGAATGATCTTTTGGATAAACTGGCTCAGCTAAAATACATCGATCAGGCAACCGCTAACTTATCGAAGCTAGAGCCTGTTCCGGGCAAGCCTATGCCCCTGCCCCAAAATGCCCCACACCTATTAAACCGTTTTAAAGTAGAACGCGCAAATCTTGAAATTCCTTCTACCCGGATTACTTCTACGTTGGATGAAAATATACAACTAAAAGTTAATGCCATCTTAAAACGATACAATAACCGCTATCGGGCAAACGATATCAATAATATTTCGGCTTTAGTACTTGATGCCAGAACCGGACAGGTGGTGAGTTATGTAGGTAATATCTATCAGCCAGAAAATACCGAATTGCAAAGTCATGTAGATATGATTAAAGCTCCGCGAAGCCCTGGTAGTACCTTAAAACCTTTACTTTATGCCAGTATGATGAACGATGGCTTCATATTGCCACATACCATAATTCCAGATATCCCTACGCAAATAGCTGGCTACTCGCCACAAAATTATGATCTGGGTTATGATGGCGCCATTGCTGCTGATAAAGCATTAAGCCGCTCTTTAAATATTCCTGCAGTGAAAATGTTGCAGCAATATAAGTATGAACGTTTTTATGATAAATTAAAAAAACTGGGCATAGGAACATTAAACCAGCCGGCAGATCATTATGGTTTGTCGTTAATTTTGGGAGGCAGTGAGGTTACTATGTGGGATTTGGCCAATACTTATATGGGCATGGTGCGTACACTGAATCATTTCAATACCTATAAGGGACTTTATAATCCTGAAGATTATAAACAGGCCACTTACTTTATTCATAAAACTAAAGACGAAAAAGACTATCAGCGTAACTCATTTTTAGATCATGGCGCTATATGGGCAACTTTTAATGCCATGGAAGAGGTAATGCGCCCCGGAGATGAAGGTTTATGGGAACAATTTTCTTCTTCACAACGGGTAGCCTGGAAAACGGGAACCAGTTTCGGTTTCCGGGATGCCTGGGCCGTAGGCTTAACACCAAACTATGTGGTATGTGTTTGGGTGGGTAATGCCGATGGTGAAGGAAGGCCTGGATTGGTGGGAATAGAAGCGGCTGCACCAGTGCTCTTTGATATTTTTAGATTATTACCCAATGGGAAATGGTTCGAAACACCTGTAACCAAACTTAAAAAACTGAATATATGTAAACAAAGTGGTTACAAAGCCGGAGATTATTGTACAGATGTGATCCAGGAACTTGTTCCGGTTGCCGGAGAAAAAACAGCTATTTGTCCTTTTCATAAATTGGTTCATTTAGACAAAACAGGTACTTTAAGGGTTACCGACCAATGTGAAAGTACATCAGAAATGCAGCACAAAAGCTGGTTTATTTTACCACCAGCTATGGAATATTATTACAAAATAAAAAATAGCGACTATAAATCGCTCCCTCCTTTTAAAGCTGGCTGTGACCTTTCAGGCGGAAACAGTGTCATGGAAGTTATTTATCCTAAAAATAATGCAATAGTTTATATTCCCTTAGAACTGGATGGATCAAGAGGTAAAATCGTAATTAATGCAGCACACAGAAATCCAGGTGCTAAAATATACTGGCACATTGATAATGAATATGTAAGCACCACCACTAATTTTCATCAATTGGCCATTAGTCCGCCGCCCGGTAAACATACCTTAACCTTAGTTGATGAGAATGGCGAACGGTTGGTGCAAACTTTTACTATTTTAGATAAAGAAAAGAAGTAAAGGAAATTTTGCTTGCATATATACTGATCTAAATAAGTACTTTAAAAAGAAGAAACTTGCTGTTTAGTCAGGCTGCACTACGATAAATAGTTTCTTTCACAAGTCTTGCACTTCATATAATAGATCTAATGCATTAGTGATTTAGGGTTGAGTGTTTATTAGGAAATGAACGTTAAGTAATTATTGGCGGCCTGCAGTCCTGCTATCGCTTATAGTCCCGCTCCCGACGGAATGTCGGGATCCTGGCTATTCCGCTTTACCGCCTGCCCGTTGCAGGCGGGGGCTTAGCAACAAAGGTTTCTGCACCTTACAACCCCATAAATGAAATACTGTTTTAGCCACTTAGCCCTGGTTGCAGCGGTACCCTGCAGCGACGAGGCACGAGGAAGCGAGGCGTACAAGCGGGAAACGGGAACAAACTTGGTATTCAGTACAAGTTTTACGCTACTAATAATAGATCTAATGCATTAATGATTTAGGGTTGAGTTCTTTATTAGGAAATGAACGTTAAGTATATTATTAGCGGCTTGCAGCCCCGCTATCGCTTATAGTCCTCTCCCGACGGAATGTCGGGATCCTGGCTATTCCGCTTTATCGCCTGCCCGTTGCAGGCGGGGGTTGAGCAACAAAGGTTTCTGCACCTTGCAACCCCACAAATGAAATACTGTTTTAGCTACTTAGCCCTGGTTGAAGCGGTACCCTGCAGCAACGAGGTACGAGGAAGCGAAGCGTACAAGCGGAAAACGGGAACAAACTTAGTGTTCAGTGCAGGTTTTGCGCTCCGAATGCATAAATCGTCTCCGAAATAACCAAAACAGGTCCGAAAAACCGTAAAACAGCAGATGAGTTACCTTAAAAATGACTAAATCCGCTTTACTATACTTCCGTTCTTGTAACCACCAACTGCCGTGAAATTGTTCCATACACCATCAAATACTGCGCAATCATATAGGTTGCCATAATTAAAGCCCCACTTTGTGGAATCGGCTGTGCAAACTTATTAATGGCCAAAATACTATCAGACAATAAGAACAACAATGCCCCGTATAAAATGAGTTTAAAACTGAAAATATTTACTTTCCCATACCGGTTAAAGGCCATAATAGCCATAACGGTAATGATAATGGCATACATTAAAACTGGGAACTGCATTGGTCCCAATTTAGGCTGCAGATAAAAGAACAATCCTGAACAAAAAATAGCAAAAGCGCCAACAACCCATAAAAAATAGGGCGTTTTGTGATTGGGATTCGATTTATGATCAAGCGTAAATGCCCTGATATAAAAAATATGGCAAGCTACAAATGCGATTAGGCCATAGACAAAAAAACTCGGGTTATCTTCTTGAAACATTAGTAGAATATCCCCTATCCAAGCAAAAATTAATCCTGTAAAAATTCGCTTATGAAAGCGCCCCTTTAAATTTGTGCTTAGATAAAGCCACACTAAAAGTACAATAGCGATTAATGGCTTCGCAAAAGTGCGTAGCTGAATATTATTGGCATATTCTGCATATAACTGAACTACAAACAAGAGGAAAAATATAAAAGAAAATAACTTGGTCTTCATCAGCGCTGGGATTTGCCATCTGCAAATTTAAAAGCCAAATTACGGATATTAACAGCATAGCTGCAAAAATTACGTTGTATCCGATCGATATTCTGGAAATAAGTACCGATAAGTTGCAAAATAGATCGATTAATCATCAAACTGTGGTATAGCTCCAGCTCTCGCGGCCTCAATGTAAAGCAGAACCTGATTTACACAAGCGGTTAAATGTTCTTTAACCTCATTTTCCCAAAATCGCATTACAGTATAACCTTTAGCATTTAGCTGCTGGTTAACATATTTGTCGCGCTGTATATTGCGCTCAATCTTCGGAATCCAAAAACCCGAGTTTGTCTTTATAGCCAATTTCTTTTCAGCCCATTTGTAACCGTGCCAAAAATCCCCGTCGACAAATATGGCAAGCCTGTATTTATTGATTACCAGATCTGGTTTGCCGGGAAAATTTTTAGGGTGGAGCCTGAACCTAACATTTTTAGCCCAAAGTGCTTTACGTAGTTTTAACTCTGGCAAGCTATTTTTCGCCTTAATTTTAGACATGTTCTTACTTCGCTGTGTAGTGGTATAAAAACCAGCACTTTCTTCAAAGCGGGGAACTTTAATATCTTCTTCTTCGCGATATGGTTTGGGCTCCATAATAAGGAAACCTTAACTATGGAGGATTGTTTAAAAATTGTTATTACACTGCTGGATAAATGGGTACAACCTAAGCACCTCCTCGTTTAAAGGAGGTGGGCTTTGGCCGAAGCGTTAATACAAAAAGTATAATTTGAAGTTAAATTGTCGAAATTGTGCTTATTCAGTTGGCAGAAACTAATTCTGCCAACTTCGTAAGCATAGATATCCTTATTATCTGGTTCGAAGATTAACAATCATTTTAATATCTCCCAACAGATTATACAGATAGGTGTATTTCCGTGATGAATCGTCTAATTTTCTTGATGAATATTTTTAAAGATTTGATTATCCTTATTGCTAAAATCAGACGCTTAAAGTGCCTATTTATAGATCACACTGTTTTTTTTTTAAACTGAAACTGTTTTCATCTAGTGGAATAAAATCCATAGTTTTGATTTTTATCATTACACCTATGCCTTTAAAACGAAATACACTAATTGTTATACTCGCTTTACTAATTGCCGCTTTTACTTATCTAAGTTTTTTTATTGCACAACATCCCATATTTGATTTTGACATTAAAACTTCGTTACTTATTCAGCAATACCACACAGAATGGTTGGATAAATTAATGTTGGCCATCAGCTTTTTTGGCGAATTACCCTATTCATTACTTTCAGTCGTAATAGTAGCCATCATATTTTATCAGCAAAAATATAAACGTGAAGGAATATTTATTTCGACGGTTTTATTATCAGGATTAATTATTCTGGGGATAAAAAACGTAATCAACCGCCCACGTCCTACGGCATTTTACGTACGACTGGTAGAAGTAAACCGTTTTCAAAGTTATCCAAGCGGGCATGTACTTTCTTACACACTCTTTTTTGGATTTTTAATTATTTTGATGAACACATTGAAAGATGTACCCAAACTCACTAGAAATATAGTCACCTATATTTCCGCATTTTTAATGATTACCATTGCCCCATCCAGAATTTACCTGGGTGCACATTGGTTTACAGATACCGTTGGCGGTTTCCTGTTGGGCTTGATCTGCCTTTTCCCACTGTGCTACTTTTATTTTAAAAAGAAAACAAATTAAATCTCTTTTCATATTTTTCCTTGCTTAAAGTCGATTTAAAAGCTAAACATTAGCGTTGTATACTTTTAGCGCTATCGTTGACTAAATTGCTCAGGAAAATAAAATTTCAGTTATTTTTTTATTGAATATATTTTGACCTATTGATAAAAAAAATCTGATAATTTTGCCGCTATGATGAACGATAAACCTAAAGCATTCCTTTTTGATGTTAACGGTACCATGATTAATGATATGGCTTTTCACAACCGTGCCTGGCATGATATACTTACGCAAGATTTAGGTGCCAGCATCAGCTTTGATGCCGTTAAAAAACAGATGTACGGTAAAAACCAGGATTTGTTGGAACGTGTTTTTGGTGTTGGCCATTTCTCGCAGGAGCAAGTTGATCAGATTTCTATCGAGAAAGAACATCGGTATCAGGCGGCATATAAAAAGCACCTGGCATTAATAGCTGGATTAGGTGATTTTTTGGACAAAGCAAAACAATCAGGTATTCAGATGGCCATTGGCTCGGCAGCTATTCCCTTCAACATTAACTTTGTGCTTGATAATTTAAATCTCCGTTCTTATTTTAAAGCTATAGTAAGTGCTGAAGACGTGGTAAATAGTAAACCGGATCCGGAGACCTTTACTAAAGGGGCTGAAATTTTAGGCGTTCCGGCCAACCAGTGTATTGTTTTTGAAGATGCACCAAAGGGCGTTGAAGCTGCAGAAAACGCAGGTATGAAATGTGTTGTATTAACGACCATGCACACCCGCGAAGAATTTTCTGCATATCATAACATTATCGCTTTTATAGAAGATTATACAAATCCTATTTTACAGGAACTTTTCTAAAAATAAATACGGCCTGCTTATTACAGGCCGTATTCATTTTATCATAATCAATAAGGAGCAATTGCCAGAACGACTATTTCGTAAATTTGTATATCGAGCTGGTTTTATAAACCTGCCCTGGTTTTAAAACCGTTGATGGAAAAGCAGGCTGATTAGGTGAATCCGGAAAGTGCTGTGTTTCCATTGCAATTGCTGTTCTAAAATCATCTTTAGCACCAGTTTTGAAGGTATTTTTACTTTGCATAAAATTTCCGCTGTAAAACTGTAAACCAGGCTCCTGGGTATAAATATCCATGATGACGCCCGATTGATCTCCTTTTACGGTAGCCGCATGGAACATGCCCATCGCTTTGGTTTTATTGAGCACATAATTGTGATCATAACCTTTACCGAAAGTTAACTGTTCGTTTTTATCGTTGATCCGTGCGCCAATAGTTGTTGCGGTTGTAAAATCGAAGGGGGTGCCCTTAACTTTTTCTATTTTTCCTGTCGGGATTAATGTAGAATCTACCGGTGTATATTCATCTGCATAAATCTGTACTTCATGGTTCAAAATCTCACCGCTTCCGTCGCCATTCAGGTTAAAAAACGCATGATTGGTTAAATTTACAACAGTAGTTTTATCGGTTGTAGCTTCATAATCCATTTTCAGTTCATTATCATCTGTCAACGTGTAAGTAACTTTAACATTTAAATTACCAGGAAAATTTTCATCGCCATCTTTTGACAGGTAATTCAAGACCAAAGTATGTGAATTGGGCTGATTGGCATCCCAAACTACATACTGATAACCTTTTTTGCCGCCATGAAGCGTATTCTGTCCGTTATTGGTGAAAAGCGAATAGGTTTTGCCTTCAAGTGTAAATTTTCCTTTGGCAATACGGTTACCATAACGGCCAATGGTTGCGCCAAAATAAGGTTCTGTAGATTTTTCATAATCGCCAACGCTTTTAAAACCCACCACTACATCTACCATTTTACCTTGTTTATCTGGTACCAGCAAGCTAACCAGGCGGCCGCCATAATTGGTAAAAATGGCTTCGGAACCACTTTTGTTCTTTAAAGTGTATAAAGCAGTCTGTTTACCATCAATCACTTTTTTGAAAGAATCTGCATTTAGTTTTACAACTGCTACAGCGTTGCTGTTTAAAGTATCTTTTGAGGATGATTTTTTGGTTCCAGATTGGCAGGATGAAAATCCTACTGCAACCAGGACGCCCAGTCTTAATAATAATTGTGGTTTCATAAAGAATATTTGGTATAGATTTAGTTATAAATATATTTCTTAATTACAAATAAAACGATTTAGATTAATTAAAAAAGCATATCTAAAAAATTATTCATTCAAGGGAAGTGTAACGATACGATTTGTAGAATGTCAATTGCAAAATGTGGAAGTACCAATGAAATGATCTCTATTTTTAGTAAATGAGTATTTTATTCATAAACATTATCCAATCCCCTACTAAAGCAGAACTTCTAATCCATTTTTATTATGCCTCTTGCAACAATTTAAATACAAGATATTCAACTGCAAACAAATGCTATTAATATATTGGCAAATACCGATTAAAATCCGCTAAAACTGATTATTATTGCAACAATCAAAACCCAAGTATGAATCACATCATTTCATCCGATCGTTACGAAAAAATGCCCTATCGCCGTTGTGGAAACAGTGGCCTAAAATTACCTGCCATATCATTAGGCTTATGGCATAATTTTGGGCATGTAAACGTTTTTGAAAACAGCAAAAACCTTATATATACGGCTTTCAATAACGGAATTACCCATTTCGATTTAGCCAATAATTATGGTCCGCCTCCGGGATCGGCTGAAGAAGTTTTCGGTAAAATCCTTCATGAAGATTTTAAGGGCTATCGTGATGAAATGATTATTTCGAGCAAAGCCGGATATACCATGTGGGATGGTCCTTATGGCGATTGGGGTTCTAAAAAATACCTGGTTTCTAGTTTGGACCAAAGTTTAAAACGCATGAAACTGGATTATGTAGATATTTTCTATCACCATCGTCCAGATCCTGAAACACCATTGGAAGAAACAATGGGTGCCTTAAGTCTATTGGTTCAGCAGGGAAAAGCTTTGTATGTAGGAATTTCAAATTATCAGCCTGAAGAAGCTGAAAAAGCGATTAAGATTTTAAAAAACAATGGCACTCCATGTTTAATCCACCAACCTAAGTATTCGATGTTTGAACGTTGGGTAGAAAATGGTTTGCTTGATGTTTTAGTACATCATGGCGTAGGTTGTATTCCATTTTCGCCATTGGCACAAGGTTTACTTACTGATAAATACCTACATGGCATTCCTTCGGATTCGAGAGTAGCTACAAGCGGCATTTTTTTGAAAGAAAGTAACATTACGCCAGAGAAATTAGCAGTGATTGCTAAATTAAATGATGTCGCCCAATCACGTGGACAAAAATTGGCGCATATGGCTTTATCATGGATATTGAAAGATAATAGAATTACTACTGTACTGATAGGTGCCAGTAAACCAGAGCAAATTACAGATTCTATTAAAGCATTAGATAATATTAAATTTAGCGATGCTGAAATTAAATTGATTGACGAGATCTTAGGCTAAGACGCTTAACGATCGTCTTCTCGCCTTGAGCATTGCAGAATGAGGCGGTATCATAAGTATAAAATTGTCTACCGGGTGACGACCACACCAATAGATTCTGTTAGTGGTTAGCTCTTCGAAAAATCTCCGTTAAATGTTTTAAGGCGTTTCGATGCTTCGTCAAGCTCAGTATCGGCTAGCTTCAACCTGGCGATTCGAAATGAATTGATACTGATATGATAACGCCTCTACCAAGTATAGAATTGCATACTTTAATAGAATAGCAATTGACATATATTTTCATCACTTGTTCTAAAACCAAATCAGATTATAAGGGTTTAAGAAATGAATCTATTACATTTCTTAATTTATGGCAAGAGCCAATAATTCTATTTACAGTGCTTTAGCAGCAAATTTATTAATCGCAGTAACCAAATTTATTGCCGGGGCGGTTACCAATAGCTCTTCAATGATTGCAGAAGGCATTCACTCTACCGTTGATACAAGTAACCAGCTTTTATTGCTTTATGGCCTAAAAAGAAGTGTAAAACCACCAGATAAATCCCGTCCGTTTGGTTATGGTAAGGAGCTGTATTTCTGGTCGTTCATTGTATCCATCATGATTTTTGGTTTAGGTGGTGTTGTGTCAATCTCTCAAGGTATTGCACACATCCGTCGCCCCGAAATCTTAGGAAATCCAACATGGAACTATGTGGTATTGGGTTTATCCTTCGTTTTTGAAGGTGCTTCATTACTCGTAGCCATGAAAGAATTTAATAAAACACGCAAAGGTTTACCCTGGTGGAAAGCGATCATCAAAAGTAAAGATCCATCAGGCTTTTTAGTATTGTTTGAAGATGGTGCTGCAGTTGTAGGATTATTAATTGTTTTTATTTTCATGGTATTCAGCCATCATTTAAACTTACCGTTTCTGGATGGCTTAGCCTCTGTTTTGGTAGGCACGCTTTTAATTTTTGTGTCGTTTATATTGGCACGAGAGAGCCGCAGTTTATTAATGGGTGAAGGTTTAACTCCCGAAACACAGCAAAAACTTAAAGACCTGGTAGAGAATGATCCGGATGTGATTAAGGTAACCAGTATTTTATCTCAATATCAATCGCCCAAAGAGGTATTATTGGTACTTATTCTTACTTTTAAAGCAGAATTAAATACGACAGATTTAACCAATGCTATTGACAGACTACGAGATAAAATTAAGGCAAAATATGATGTTATTAAATTTGTAATCATCCAGCCACAATCTGCTGATGTAGAAGAAAATGATTTTAGTCAGGACATTAATCTGGGCTAGAATTTAATGAAAAGTGCTAATATGCGGAAAGAGATAGCCTCTTTTTACGATAAGCAATTAAGATCATCAAAATTAAAGTCTAAATATTATCGTCCTTCCTTTTTTCGGAAGGACGATGACAATATTCATTAATCAATCATTAGGGTTTATTATCTCTTACAGACTTTATTTCTAAATTACCTGCAATACGATTTTTCCTCTCGTATGCCCTTGTTCACTTTCTATTTGTGCCTGTTTTGCACTGGTAAAAGGCAAAACTTTTTCAATAATGGGTTTAACTTTTCCTGAATCGATCAAAGTCGCAATTTCTGCTAATTGGGCAGGAATTGACTGTGCCATAAAACCGATCAGGTGAACTTTTTTAGCTTTCGCTTCAGCCACAAACTCAGGCATTAAAGTAGTAACTACCCGTCCGCCTTCTTTTAATATATTTAATGATTTAAGCTGCGTTTCTTTTCCAATAGTATCCAAAACAAGATCTACATCTTTTAATATAGCTTCAAAATCTTCCATTTTATAATCTATAATTTCATCGGCACCTAAACGCTTCAAAAAATCAGCATTGCTGTCTGATGCCGTACCAATTACATAAGCGCCTTTCCATTTCGCAAATTGTACCGCATAAGTTCCTACCCCACCTGCCGCTGCATGGATCAATACTTTTTGTCCGGCTTTTAGCAAACCGTGATCGAATAATCCTTGCCATGCAGTTAAACCTGCCAGTGGCACAGCAGCTGCTTCTGTGTGTCCTATACTAGTGGGTTTGATGCTGATGATATTGGCTTTTACGACGATGTACTCAGCATAAGCACCATTTTTGGTAGGATCAGGTCTGCCATATACCTCATCACCTTTTTTAAAGGCACTTACTTTTTCACCTACTTCCTCAATGGTACCAGAAACATCCCAGCCCATGGTGAGTGGCAATTTAGCCGGGAATTTACCAGTATGGTGTCCTTCCCTAATTTTCCAGTCAACTGGGTTTACACTGGTTGCATGCACTTTAATTAATACTTCATCTGACGCTGGTTGGGGCATTGGGATATCATCAATTGATAAAACCTCCGGACCGCCAAACTCATGGATTCTAACTGCTTTCATATAGGATATTATTATTATTTGATGTACACTGTTTTAATATTCACAAACTCATGGATACCAAACATACTTAGCTCACGACCATAACCGGATTGATTGATGCCGCCAAACGGAAGAGCAGCATCTGATTTTACACCTTCGTTTACAAAACAAGAACCCGCATTGAGTTTATTTCGGGCAATATCTTCTGCTAGTGCTGCATTTTCAGTAAAAACGGCGGCCCCCAATCCAAAATTGGTATCGTTAGCGATATGGATAGCATCATCAGTATCTTTTGCAGTAATGATAGCAGCTACCGGTCCAAATATTTCCTCATCATATGCCAGTATTCCTTTTTTTACGTGGTTTAAAATCGTGGGCTGGTAATAAGCATGCTTGCCATCTATAGCTGGAATTTCTCCTCCCAGAATACATTTAGCACCCTGTTCTATACTTTTTAAAACCTGTTGATGTAACTCATCCCGAAGTTCTGCCCTAGCCATCGGACCAAGTTCTGTATCAGGCTTTGATGGATCGCCCGTTTTTTTACTTTCCATTTCGGCTTTAAAAAGTTGGGTAAATTTTTCTTCTACTGATTCGATTACAATAAAGCGTTTGGCTGCAATGCAACTTTGTCCGTTATTAATTAACCTGGCTTCTGCACATACTTTCGCTGCTTTTTCTAAATCTGCATCTTCCAAAATAATATATGGATCGCTACCTCCGAGTTCCAGTACTGTTTTCTTAATCAATTTACCAGCCTGTTCGGCCACTTTTTGACCAGCTTCGGTACTCCCGGTTAATGTTACTGCTTTGATTTGTGGATTTTCGATTACTTTCGGAATAGCTTTACTGCTGCAGATTAAAGTTTTAAAAATATGTTGCGGAAATCCGGCATCTTCGATTACCTTTTCTATTTCGAGCGCACAACCTGTAACACCTGATGAATGCTTTAACACACCTCCGTTACCAGCCATTAAGGCAGGAGCAAGAAAGCGAAATACTTGCCAAAAAGGAAAATTCCACGGCATAATGGCGAGCACCAAACCAATTGGTTGAAAACTCACGTAACTTTTGGATGCACTTGTATTGATGATTTGATCTGCTAAAAATTCTGCTCCATTTTTAGCATAATATTCGCAAACAGAAGCGCATTTAAGAATTTCGGCCACACCAGCTTTTAGTGGTTTGCCCATTTCTAAAGCCATCAACTCGGCCAATTGATCTTGGCGCTCATTTAAGATCTTTGATACTTGCAACAGTAACCGGGAACGGGTTTGAAAATCGGTTTCTTTATAATTCAACCACGCCTGGTGCACCTGATCAATTTTCTGATCGATCGCATTTTCAGTATCTTCCTTGTATTTTTTTATGATTGACCCGTTTACAGGGTTTATAGATGAAATGCTCATTTGATTATAACAAACGAGCATTTTAAATTGTGTTTTTTATTTGAATATTATTAGGCTATGAAGCAAGCGGCATACTGAAATGAAAAGTAGAACCTACCCCATAATCGCTGTCTGCCCAAATTTTACCTTTATGCAAATTTATAATCTCGGCACTGAGGTATAAACCTATTCCAAAACCTGAAATGGTTTTAGTTTGCAAGCTTTCTACCCGATAAAAACGGTCAAAAAGTTTTCCCAGGTCATGCGGTTCTATACCAATGCCCTGATCGTTTACTGAAACATGTACTTCATTGTCTTTAATTACAGATTGCACCAAAATTTTGCTATCCAGATCTGAATATTTTACAGCATTGCTGATCAGATTTGAAACGACAGAACCAATTTTATCTTTATCAGCATAAATCGATTTAACAGTATTTGAATCAAAACTGATCTGATTGGTTGGATAAATCAATCTTAAATCTTCTACCACATCCAGAATTACTTTATCAACATCAAAATGCGACAGGTTCAATTGGATTTCTCCTGATTCTAAACGAGATACATTTAAAAAGGAACTGATTAATGTACTCATTTTTCTGATCTGCTTTTGTACTTTAGCCAGTGTGTTTACTACAAAAAGATCTGTTAAATCCTTGCTTTGCATTAATTGTATATAAGCACTAATGGAAGTTAAAGGCGTTTTCAGTTCATGGCTCACCATACTGATAAAATCATTTTTTTGCTGCTCTTCTTTTATGCTGATTAAAATCTGTTCCTGATCCAGTGCTTCACGTTGTAATTCAGTTTCTTTAATGGCATCTTTAGCTTTTACCATATCGGTAACATCGCTTGCGGTATGCAGAATACAGTAAGGTATCCCTGATTCATCCTTAATTGGACGGTATTCGTAAGTATAATAAGCCGTCTGTAACTTACCATCCCTCATCGTTTCAGCTGGAACGGCGTCTCCCTTATCTGTAACACCTGTTAGCAATACATTTTTTAATATGTCGATAAAGGGCTGCCCTTTTAATTCAGGCACTGCGTCTTCGAGGGGTTTGCCGATAATAGATCGGTCTTTACCCCAAAAATCAATCATGGCATCATTGGCCATTTCGATTACAATATGTTCTGAAGTGTATATGGCTGTAGCATCTTTTGATAAGAAAAGAACTTCTAAAAGCTGATCATTACTTAAAACCTTTGAATAACTTTCCATATATACGGTAGAAATTAAAACTCGACTATACTGATATGCTGAATAAATCAAATTAACTATGTATCATACAAGTTAAACTTCATAAATGTTTGGCTAATCCGTTAATTTAATGATTTTGCTTACTCCAAATTATATTCGTTTGGTAGACACAACTAAAAATACTGCGAAGGCTACCTTTGTGCTACACACTTCAGGATGGAGCTATAAAAGATCTAAAATTGGGTGCTTCTGCACTTTATACTGGCAAGCGTAATGGAGAGTAGAACAATGCTGAAAATGCCATAATTTTTAAGGCTGATTCTGTTCAGTACCTTTACCAAATTAAACCTTTCAGCAGGATACGACTGGCGAAAATTCCCGCTCCTGGCAAATGTTTCAGATATTACCAATAAGCTGAACTACTTTGCGCACGAAAAATATCGCGTAAGTCTCATTGCGCCAAGCCAATTTGTGGCCGCATTTGTTTTATAGATTATCACTAGCGCTTATACAACTAAACGTAATCATCCAGAAACGTATTCAATCAAGTAAGCTTAGCTAATGACAATAAAATTTCAGCTGTAATGTGATCCAACCAATAGGTTGACCCCTTAAAAATCACATAATGATTAATATCGTACCTGATTTAGATAATTTAAAGTAATAATGATATTCACCACGACGCTCTATTTTTTCAATCTCACATACTTTTCCAGACTTACCATATTCATCAGATAAAAAATCACCAATTTTAATTTTGTCTAATTGGTTTATATCAAGAGCGGCTCTTTTAATCAATGTAGCTTTTTTTTCCATAATGATCGCGTTTTAAGATATTTACGTATTCTAAAACGCATTGGTTTTACCAGACTACAAATTACTTACAAACAGACGCTTAAACAGATATAAAAGAAAGTTTAGTTAACATTAAAAATAAAATAATAATACTAAAATGTAATGGAAAGTATTTTATTAAAAGCGCATTGTTACTGTATCAAGCGCTAAATTTGCATCATTAGGTGAGATTATGAAATAAATATACCAAAGTGAAGAACTCACTAAAAGAAATTAATTGGTATTGTATTCAACTTAAGGATCTATTAAAAATAGTAACATTTTCTTCCAGCTCATAGTTAATTAATGAACAGAGACAATTAGTTTGCTTCGATTGAATTTCCCAGCATATTCTGAAAGCATTAGATAAAAAAAATGCCTCCGGTTTATCGAAGGCATTTTTTTTAGGCTGCGTCGTAAATGACAACCTTTTCAAAGTAAGTTCTAAATTCATCTAAAAAAGCTTTATGCAATGGATGAACCTGATAAACATCATGTGCGGGCAAATCATCAAATAATAAAAGCAGACTAAAGGTGTAAGTGGTATCTACAACAGCACGCTCAATTGGTGCAGGCTTACCGATATGAAAGGTTTTAACAACTTCAATATTTTCTAATGTTAGTAAGCTATTGCGAAAAGCAACTTTCTGCTCCTCGGTGGTATCGGCTTTTAGCCAGAATAAAACGTGGTGTGCTATCATTTTTATTTTTTTGCCAAATATAAGGAAAGCATTAAAGAAGCTGGAAACTTATCCAAAAACACTTTTAGCTTTATCTACAGCTTTCATTAAATCTATCCCTTTACCCAGTACTCCTTTAAACAGATCGCCTTCAACTTTTAGCCGATCGATGGCATTAAAAATGTTAAAATCTTTCATTTTTAAACCTGGTTTAACCTCATCCCAATGTAATGGCATTGAGACTGTAGCACCAATTTTCGGACGCAAAGAATAAGGTCCGGCTATAGTTGCCCCTGGCCTGTTCTGTAAAAAATCGAGATACATTTTTCCTTTTCGGGCACTGATCATCCGCTCAAGAGAAGTATATCCTGGTATTTGATTATGCACCAGATTAACCACTATTTTAGCAAACATCTGGCTTTGCTCGTAACTATATTTAGCATTTAACGGAATATAAATATGTATTCCGGTTGAACCGGATGTTTTACAATAACTGGGAACATCGATGGCATCTAAAACCTTTTTAGTTTCCAGTGCAGTTTCCACTACCTGATCGAAAGATTGTTTATCAGGGTCTAAATCAATTACGCAATAATCGGGATGATCGGGGCTTTGTACCCGGCTAAACCAGGGATTCATTTCGATACAGCCTAAACTGGCCATCCATAGCAAAGCAGCTTCGTCTGTTCCAACAAGATATTCCTTTTTTTCACCTTCTCCATTTTCGTAAGGAAAAGTTTTGGCCCAGTCCGGCGCTTTTCCTTTTACATCTTTTTGGTAGAAACTAGCGCCATGTATGCCACCGGGAAAACGGTTAAGCGATTGCGGACGATCTTTAAGGTAAGGCAAAATATATTCAGCAACCTGATAATAGTAGTTAAACATATCTCTTTTAGTTACCTTATCTTCGGGCCAGTATATTTTGCTCAGGTTGGTAAATTTAAGCTCATGGCCTTTAATTTTCCGTACCTGCGTTTCGTCTTTCGGATTTAACAACGTTTTGGGCAATTTGCCTTCTGGTGCTTTAATTGCTTTTGCATGTGGGTTTTGCTTTTCAGTATCCTCAACCACTTCTTGTGTTGATACTTCTACCTCTCTTACCACTTCTTTAGCTTTTTTATCTTCGCGCATGCCCTTAAAAGATGGATGACGAAACACACCATCATCAGTTACCTCAGTAAAAGAAACTTCACATACCAATTCTGGTTTTAACCAGGTGGCTTTTGCATTTGGTGGATTAGGCCTGAAGCGTGAAGGTTTATTTACATCGGGTATGCTTTCGAAAGGACTCTTATCTACAATAATCGGCTTAAACTGCTCCATCATTGTTTTTTGGAGCTTATCTGAAAATCCTGTACCTACCTTGCCTACATACTGTAACTTTCCTTTTTCATAAACGCCAAGAAGTAAAGAACTGAAAGCTTTCGCTGTATCGGCATTTTTGGTGAAGCCTGCAATAACAACCTCCTGGCGCTTATGC
Source organism: Pedobacter terrae (assembly GCF_900100705.1). Taxonomy (GTDB): domain Bacteria; phylum Bacteroidota; class Bacteroidia; order Sphingobacteriales; family Sphingobacteriaceae; genus Pedobacter; species Pedobacter terrae. Next base: position 64,861 of record NZ_FNCH01000009.1, on the reverse strand, counting down.
ACCTTAATTTTAAGCCACTCCTTGGATCTATAGTTTGCACTATAGGTGCTATCTACTTTTTTTGCAATAATCCCCTCCAGGCCCATTCTTTCGGCTGCATCAAAAAAATCGACACCACTGGCTTTAAAAACTTTACCTAAACGCACCCGATCATCAGTTGTGGGCAAAATCTCATTTAGTATGGCCTGGCGCTGGTTTAGCGGCAGCTCCATCAGGTTCTTGCCTTCGTACCAAAGAATATCGAACACATAAAAAATAAGTTCGCCATCTGCTTCGCTTCTCCAATTCTGGAGTGAACCAAAATTAGAGATGCCTTTTTCATTTAATACCAAAATCTCGCCATCAAACACCGCATTTATCTTCCAATCCGAAAGCAGATCGTATATGGGATAAAATTTTTCGTTAAAAGATTTATTATTTCTTGATAATAAATCAACCTTTCCCTTATTCAGAAATGCCAGGGCACGGTAACCGTCCCATTTTACCTCATACTGCCAATCAGGATCATCAAAAGGTTCGTTAACAAGTGTAGCCAGCATTGGTTTTATGCCCTTGGGAATAGCCGATTTTGGTGCTTTTTTGAGTATACTTTTTATATCTACCGTTACTTCATCGCCTACTGGCTTGATTTCCTTTTTTGTTTTTTGCTTCGGACTTTTTTTTTCAGGTTTTAAATCCTGCTCCTTCCCCGCTTTCCAAACCTTATCGGATGTTTCTTCCATCTTTTCGATTGTTTTACCAGAAAGTACAGATTTATCTTCTTTGGTAATATCTTTTATTGAAGCATGATCATCTTTATGTTTAATTAACAGCCAGCCGTTTTCGCCCATTCCATTTGTTTTAACGAGGGCAAATTCGCCTTGAAGTTTTTCTCCATGGAGTTTAATTTTTAAAGACCCATCTTTTAACTGGCTTAATAAATGTTTCTCCTGCGCCTTCTTGCCTTTAATGGTCTCTATTGGTTCATAGGTACCTTCATCCCAAACAATAACGGTTCCACCACCGTACTCTCCCTGTGGTATAATGCCTTCAAAATCTTTATAATCGTATGGATGGTCTTCTACCATCATGGCCAGGCGTTTAATTTTGGGATCGGTTGATGGACCTTTTGGCACAGCCCAGCTCTTTAAAACACCTTCCATTTCGAGTCTGAAATCGTAGTGTAACCTCGAAGCATCATGTTTTTGAATTACAAAATGTAATTTATTCTTATCGCTGCTTTTGCCCGACTTCGGTTCGGCAGTTTTCGAGAAATCGCGTTTAGAAACATACTTTTTCAGACTCATAAATTAATATTTTATTTTTTTAAATAATCTTCCACTGCGCTGGCAGATGTGCCAACCGTGTCTACTGCGGCTTTCAGTTTTTCTTTGCTCACACCAAATTTGGCAGACCAATAATCCAGCTCATAACCTTCATTAATGTTGATCCTCGTACGATCAGCACTACCTGTTTTTTGTTTATCATCCATAACTTTTTTGATTAGATAGTGATAAAACAGCCCCATAACAAAAAAGGTTTTAACATCTGTTTTTACAAACAGACATTAAAACCTAAAAAATAAACATTAAAAATTTAATCTATTAGCGCAGTAACCATTTCTGGTTCTCTCTCTTCTGCAAAGGAATATCTATTATTGGCTGCATTATAAATAACCCTTAACCACACCATGAAATAAGGAAAACTAATGATCGCTAAAAACAACGGATGTGATTTGGCAAAGACCGGAAATAATAATAAAGGGAAATTGCATGTAATCACCAACAGAATAGGTAATACTATCTTCTTCATCAATTCATTCTTTTCTTTCACATACCATACACCTACCCCAATAATCGAAATGATAAAAGTACAATCTTCGGCCCCTGTGCTAAATAATATTGGAAAAATCATTACCGATGAGAGCATCATTAACTGGAAACTTCTTTTTTTGAAACGCGATATGTTTATAAAAGGCAAAATAAACAATACGGCGCCCAGGCTCAAGAATAGAAAATTCGGTATTCTTTTTGCATTTAAAATTTCCCTAAAGAAACCCATAATGGAAATATCGATACCCCCTCCCAATACGTTAACCATGTTTTTATTGATCAATGAGTTTTTCCAGTCTACATAACTGTGAATGACATAATGAGGAGAAGCGATAAGCATAGGCAGCAAGAATATTACCGCCAACCAAAAAACTAACCATAATATAAACGACTGCTTATTTTTAGAAAATAAGAAAAAGACCAGTCCAACGACGCCATATAATTTAATAAAGGTCCCCAATACAATACAAAGCGCAGACCATATTCCCTTATCTTTATGTAATAGTGTATAACTTAATACCATCAATGCGCCAGCGCCGGCATTAAACTGCTGGTTAAGCATAGATTCTATTAAACAGGGAATGGCAATATAACCTACAGCTATTTTTTGATCTTCCGTTAAGGGTAAGGTTTGTACGGCCTTAAAAAGCAGTAAACAATTGAACAAATTCCATAACAACAATCCTATCCAGTTATGAAAAATTGCAAATGGGGCGATTAATACGCTAAAAATCGGGCCATAATGATTGGCATCATCATGGTAAGCCGGATAATTTGCATAAAGTGAACGCTCATGGCGTAAATTTCTAAATGTATTTTCAAAAATCAGGTAATTATTATAACGGTTTGTGATCCAGGAATCGATGACAAAAACCAGGGTAATCAATACCCAGAGAAATAATACAAACCGATTATCCTGATAAAATTTTCGGTGCGGAGATAGATGTTGATCGGTTGTTATAAAATAACTTAGCATTTGTAAAAAATATATTACAATACAATTATAAAAATGTAATTTGATAAAACCTAATGTTTTAAATGAAATATTACGCTGCTGAGTGATAATGCGAAGTGAAAAAATCTATACAACTTCAATGCTGCATTTAATACAATCTGGGAGGACTAACTCCCCGAATATCCAAAATATAGTTTAATTGAAAGATCCAATTATTATTTTTTCTGAGAATTTACTGACAAATTCCAAAAACCAAAACGAGCATATGCTGTTTTATATATATAATTACTAACCAAAATTTATAAAATGGAATATCAACTAACTTCGATGAATTCGAGAAAAGAATTTGTCGATATTGCTGACGAGCAAGACCGCAACTATTGGGCCGCCAGATTGGGCATAAGCACTGAAAAACTTAAATCGGCAGTAAAAGCATTACACAGCATGGAGTTCTCCAAACTGAAGGAACATTTCATGATGGAAAAAGTTAAATCTGGAAGTACTTATCAACGCTTTGTAAACCAATAACAGAGAAATGAATTTTAAGAATGAAAGCAAACATGCGGTAACGGTTAATCAACCTATTACTGACTACAGCCATTTAATTGACCTGGCACCTGTTAAAAGTGTTTTGGATCAGAAAGTGAAGGGAAACGATTTAAGCCATCCAAAAGCAGGTTTCAGAACCTTAACCACCTTCTTTAACAAGAATGGTCTGTCTAACCTGCTATAGGTTATTTAATAAAAGACTGGTATAAACTATTTATTGCCGCGCGACTGAAATCGGGTAATCCATCGGTATAGGTTGCATTGATTCCATTGGCGATAATCACGAAACCAAACTTTTCTTTCGGATTGAAGAACATGGTACTGTGTAAACCGTAGGCTGAACCAGTATGCCCCTTCAACTTAACTCCTTGTATAAGTTGATCTGCAGTTCTAATGGCTAAACCATAGCCTTCATCAGCTGTTAAGGCCATTTGCATTTTTTCTGCACTTTTTTTTCTCATTATTTTCACACCATTTGAGGTGCCATAATTCATATGCATGATCATGTATTTAGCTAAATCATGAGCAGAAATTTTCATTCCGCCTGTAGGCGAAAAAACCGGCGTAGAATATCCCATCACGTAGTTGGCAATTTCTGTCCGTCTTGGTGCATAAGCGCTTGAAGCAAGTGTATAAGTTTTGGTATCATCATGATATTCGTACAGATTCACAAAGCGTGTACTATCTAAAGAATCGACACAGTAACCTCCATAGAGCCCCAAAGGTTTTAGGATATGGTTTTTGATATAGTTATCGAAACGTTCGCCAGATTTTTGCTCAATAATGGCACCAATAAGGTTAAAATTAAGATTACAGTAATCAAATTTGCTTCCCGGAGCGTAATCATTATAACATTTGGCCCAATTCGGGTTTTTATCAGGGTTAAGCACATCAAAATTTAAATAGCCCTGCGAATCATTTAAACCGGACGTATGGGATAAAGCCATTTTTAAAGTAATTTTCTGATCGGGAAATTTTGGATTCCTGATTTTAAAACCTACTAGATCTCCAAATTCATCATCGAGTGAAATTGTACCCGCCTCTACCAGCTGCATGATAGCTGTTGCTGAAAAAGATTTAGATATTGAGGCAATCCTAAAAATATCACTATTCGTTAAAGGCAATTTTTTATCTAAATCTTTTAAACCAAATGAGTGGTTATAAATGATCTGGCCATCTTTCACTATGGCTACTGAAGCACCAACAGCACTATATTTATCCATTACAGATTTAAAATCTGCTTCAGCTTTTTCATTTTGTGCTTTTGATGATGTAATCAGACCAACGATTAGGAAAAATGTATAAAAGTATTTAAATTTCATAGGTTTGTATGATATGGATAAATATATTTAATATGAGGTTATATTGTAAACCCTCAGTTTATGGATGTACTGATTTTAAATGTTCTAAAGATGTTTCGATACTTGGTGAAGTTCAGCATAGGCTAAGCATCGTGCGACAACTTAGAGGTGAAATTACGACTGATGCAACCTTTGCTAAAATTTACTTATCATCGTTTACTTCCAGCCAGTGTCCATCCGGATCTTTAAAATAAATCTGTTTTACGCCATCAACCCTGAGCGTAATCCCTTTTTCTCTTCCGGCCCAATCTTCGAAGCTTATATTTTTGGCGTTTAGTTTCTTTACAAAATCATCAACTGATGGAACGCTGAAACACAAGTGTCCGTTTTTATCAAAAGTTTCATTGCCTTTTGCACCTTGTATGAGATGCAGCTGTCCGGCCGGACCTAGAGTAAACCAGGTGTGGCGATTATCTTTAAAAGGTTCTGGAATTATCTTAAGGTTGAATACACCTTCGTAAAAAGCAGTTGCTTTGCCCAGATCGGATACATAAACAGCGATATGATTTAAAATAGCAGGTGTATTTTCTGTTTTATTTTGCGCCATGGTTTTAGGAGAGTTAATAGAAAATAGGATAGCAGCGGTTAGGATGATTTGTTTCATTTTTAAATATCACACTTAAATGCGAATAATGATAATTAAAATGCTTCCGTCATGGCTTATTTACAAATGCAATGGTTTATCTGTTCCAGCTGGTAACAGCTGACACCACGAGTAAAATTCGATGTTTTATATGTAAGTTGAAAACGATTCTTTGCTGCGCCATCAATAGCAGATCCTGTATATTATTGATAATAAGCAAAATATATTTATTAAATTTGCCAATCTGTCGTCAGCGCTCCGATGTATTCGAGAATTCTAAAATCTACCATTGACAGATGCCAATAAATGGTCGTCATCTCGCCCTGTAGTGCAGGCATTACGCTACCGATGAAAAATCGGTGAGCTTCAGTCGAAAGGCCGATACCATTCATGCAATTCCGCTGTCATTGATATTATTTTTATACCATAAATTATCCCTGCATAATTACAAGCTTTTAATAAAAAAGGTCTTAGCGAGACGCTAAGACCAGTAAAAAGAATGACACCATTTATACTTAATTTGCTAAACTTTCAAATTCTTCTTCAGTTAATTCAATCTCTGCAGCTTTTAAGTTTTCTTTTAAGTGTTCTACAGATTTTGTTCCAGGGATTAAAAGGATATTTGATGATCTTTTTAATAACCATGCTAAAGCAATCTGGGCAGTTGTAGCTTTATGTTTTTCGGCAATCGCTTGAATCTTATCCGCTAGTTTATGCGGACCGGAAGCTAAAGGGAACCACGGAATAAAGGCCAAACCTTGTTCTGCTGTAAAATCTAAAACACTCTCCCATTGTCTATTCCCAAGGTTGTATAAATTTTGAACAGAAACTACCGGAAGGATGTCCTGCACTTGTTTAATCTGGTCGATAGTGACTTCCGATAAACCTACATTTTTTATTTTACCTTCTTTTACGGCTTCTGCCACAGGTGCCAGGGTTTTGGCAACATCAACATTAGGATCAATGCGGTGCAGTTGCCATAAATCAATTGAATCTACTTTTAAACGCTGCAAACTTCCTTCAATATCTTGTTTAATTTTATCAGGTGCACCATTAGGTACCCAATTGTTAGGGCCTGGTCGGTCAAAACCGCCCTTAGTTGCAATAAAAAGATCTTTTTGAAAGGGTGATAAAGCATCTGCAATAAGCGATTCATTAAACTTTGGTCCGTAAGCCTCTGCAGTATCAATAAAATTAACGCCATTTGCAACTGCTTCGCGCAAAACGGTAATTGCATTTTCGCGGTCTTCTACTTCACCAAAAACACCGTTACCAGTTAACTGCATTGCGCCATAACCTAAACGGTTAACTTCTAATTCGCCAAATTTAAATGTTGTTTTTCCCATTTTATTTCAGATATGATGATAAATTCTAAGATTAATATAACCACATGCTGATGGCATTGTTTGCCAAACGAATTTTATGATAAATAAATGAGGAACTGCTTATCGGGTTAGATTTTTAGTGGTTTCAGATGGTAACATCCGACACCACGGATATTTGTCAGATGGTAACATCCGACACCATTTTTCCAGTAAATCGATGTCCTAGCGGGACGCTAAGGCTAGAATTGGGTTGGAATGACGATTTCTTGAGCGATATGATCTCTCTAATTTATATATCATTATATTGATTTTATACCATAAATTATTCCTGAGCAAGACAATAAAATAAAAAAAGGCTGCTCCGGATTTGGAACAGCCTTACAGACTATAAGGATTATTTAACTTTACTATGCTTCACGTTTTTTTATGCTTATTGCTGCCTATTTCCAGCCGCCACCAAGCGCCTGGTAAATATCTACAACAGCATTTAACTGCTGTTTTTTGGTGTCGATCAATTCTAATTTCGATTGTAAAGCATCACGTTGTGTCATCAATACCTCAAAATAATCTGCTCGCGCAGCTTTGAACAAATCGTTTGAAATGTCAATCGATTGTGTAAGCGCCGCAACCTGTTTTGATTTCAGATCGTAGCTTTTCTGCAGGTTGCTGATTTTCGACATCTGGTTGGCTACTTCAATATAACCATTTAGAATAGCTTTTTCATAGTCAAAAACGGCCTGTAATTGTTTTGCATTTGCAGAAGAGTATTCCGCCTTAATGGCATTTCTATTAATCAGCGGTCCGGCAAGATCTCCCGCCAGAGAGTAGATTAGCGATTCTGGTGTTCTCAATAAATAAGAAGGATTAAATGCCTGGTAACCAATTGCAGCAGAAATTCCTAATGACGGGTAAAACTGTGCCTTGGCAACTTTAACATCTAATTTAGCGGCTGCAAGCTCGTATTCTGCCTGTTTAATATCCGGACGATTAGCCAACAATTGGGCTGGTAACCCTGTGTGTACAGTTGCGGGTACCAGATCGGTAAAGCTAGATTTATCTCTGATAATAGGCTGAGGGAAACGGCCTAGCAGAAAATTAATTTTATTCTCGTTTTCAACAATATCCTGCTGAATATCGAATTCCAAACTTTTTGAGCTTAATACCTCTGCTTCAAATTTACGTACGGCGAGTTCGTTAACCCTTGTAGCCTGTTTCTGGATTTTCATTAACTCCAGCGCATTGCTTTGGAGTTCGATGTTTTTTTTCACTGTTTCCAGCTGGTTATCAGATGCCAATAACTCATAATATGAATTTGCGACTTCAGCAATTAAATTAGTGATTACAAAATTCTTACCTTCTACCGTTGACAGGTAGTGGTTAATGGCTGCTTTTTTAGAATTGCGCAGTTTATGCCAGATATCTGCTTCCCAATTGGCCTGTAGACCAAAATGATAATCAGGCAATACTTCAGGAACACCTTTGCCCGGTGTAATTTCTGTAGAAGCATCACCTGCACCTGAACTGGTATAACGGCCAACTTTATCTAACCCTGCCCCAATGCCATAGGTTACATTAGGCAAAAGATCACCTTTTCTGGCCTTTATTTCGTTTTTTGCTATTTCAATATCCTGAAGCGTGATATTCAGTTCCTGGTTATTCTTCAGCGCGGTATCGATCAGGTTGATCAGGTTAGGATCGGTAAAAAAGCTGCGCCACTGTATACTGGCAGAACTTACCGTATCCTGCGAGCCATTAAAGCTCACAGGTGTATTTTTATTTTCGGCTCGTTGGGCTACTTCTGGCAGCTTACAGGCAGTATATGTTGCGCATATAAGCACTAAACCAAGGCCTTTATAAATATTATTCTTAAACATTATCTTCTACTTCTTCAGTTAATGGATGTTCTTCTTCAATTTTGATCAGCTTGTGTTTTGCTGCTATTGATCCGAATATGTAATACAATCCAGGGATTACAACTACTCCGAAAATGGTTCCGAAAAGCATGCCGCCTGCAGCTGCAGATCCGATGGTGCGGTTACCGATTTTACCTGGTCCACTTGCAATCATTAATGGGATCAAACCTGCAATAAAGGCAAAAGAGGTCATTAAAATCGGACGGAAACGTACACTTGCACCTTCCATTGCCGCTTTTAGTACCGTTGCCCCCTGAGCCTGCCGTTGTGCGGCAAATTCCACAATCAGCACCGCATTTTTACCCAATAACCCGATCAACATTACCATGGCCACCTGTGCATAAATGTTGTTTTCCAGTCCCAATAATTTGAGGAAGAGGAATGCACCAAAAATACCTGCCGGTAAAGAGAGGATTACCGAAAGTGGTAAAATGAAACTTTCATATTGTGCTGCTAAAACAAGGTACACGAAACCTAAACAGATCAGGAAAATGTAAATGGCCTCGTTGCCTCTTGATACTTCATCTTTAGAAATACCCGCCCAATCGATACCAAATCCCCTTGGCAAAGTTTTCTTAGCTACTTCGGTAATGGCTTTAATGGCCTCACCTGAACTATAACCTGGAGCAGATTGTCCACTGATCTCTGAAGCATTATACATGTTGTGTCTGGTAATTTCAGATAAACCATACACTTTACGCATTTTAATGAAGGCTGAGAAAGGCACCATCTCATCGCGGTCGTTTTTAACCGACAGTTTTAAGATATCTTCCGGCAAAGCCCTGTATTGAGGCAATGCCTGCACGATTACTTTATACTGGTGGTCATATTTAATAAAACTGGTTTCGTAATTACTACCTACAAAGGTGGATAGTGTGTTCATCGCATTATCAATGCTCACGCCTTTTTGTTGCGCAATATCATTGTCAACATCTAACATATATTGAGGGAAACTCGCACTGTAAAAAGTAAATACTGATGAAAGTTCTTTACGTTTATTCAGCTCTTTTACAAAATCGTTGGCAACGGTTTCCATTTTTTTGTAATCGCCGCTACCCGCTTTATCCAGTAAACGAAGCTCGAAACCTCCCGCAGCACCATAACCGGGGACAGCTGGCGGCTGGAAAAATTCGATAGTTGCACCTGGAATAGATTTCGATTTCTCTTCAAGTTCTTCAATAATTTCTACTGCCGAATGTTTGCGATCGCTCCAATCTTTCAGGTTAATTAAGCAGGTACCCGAGTTCGATCCTGTACCTTCAGTAAGAATCTCATATCCTGCCAAGGATGAAACTGACTTTACGCCATCAATATCTTCGCACATTTTCTGCAGTTTCTCTGCGATCTGGTCGGTACGTTCTAATGTAGATCCCGGCGGCGTTTGGATAATGGCATACACCATCCCCTGATCTTCATTCGGGATAAAACCTGATGGTACACTTCCACTTAATCCCCAGATACCTAAACAAAACACCACCAGAATACCAAAGGTTAATATTCTGCGACTTACTACCTTGGTTAATACCAATTCGTATTTACCAGAAAGTTTGGCAAAACCATTGTTGAAACCATCCAGAAAACGGTCTATTATTGTTTTCTTTTTGGTTGAGCCGTGATTGTTCTTCAACATAATGGCGCACAACGCTGGCGTAAGTGTTAAGGCCACAATACCCGAAAGGATAATTGCCGTTGCCATGGTAATGGAGAACTGACGGTAGAAAATACCTACTGGCCCCGACATAAAAGCTACCGGAATAAATACCGATGCCATTAAAAAGGTAATGGCAATGATAGCGCCTCCAATCTCTTTCATGGCCTGCTGTGTAGCTTTGAGTACCGAAAGGTGCCTGTCGTGCTCCATCTTGGCATGCACCGCCTCAATTACCACAATGGCATCATCTACTACCACACCAATGGCGAGTACCAGTGCAAATAAGGTAATTAAGTTGAGCGTAATGCCGAAGAACTGCATAAACACAAAGGTTCCGATTAAGGATACGGGTACAGCAATAGCTGGAATAAGTGTTGAGCGCCAGTCGCCAAGAAACAGGAATACCACTAGACCTACCAAAATAAAAGCTTCGACAAGGGTGTGGATTACTTTTTCAATTGAAGCATCAAGGAATTTCGAAACATCGTAACTTACTTCATAATCTAATCCTTTAGGAAATGAAGCCGATTTGATCTCAGCCATTTTAGCCTTAACATCTTTGATAACCTGACTGGCGTTACTGCCGTAAGATTGTTTTAAAACGATCGCAGCAGATGCTTTACCATTTAAGGTAGAGTATAAATTGTAAGCAGAAGCACTAAAATCTACATCGGCGATATCTTTTAATCGAAGCAATTCTCCGTTTGGAGTTGCCCTTACCACGATATTTTCGTAGCCTTCTTTGGTACTAAAACGACCTGAATATTTTAACACATATTCAAAAGCCTGCGAACGCCTACCCGAACTCTCTCCTGTTTTACCTGGAGAGGCTTCCAAACTCTGTTCATCAAGCGACTTCATGACGTCATCTACAGAAATTTTATAAGCCTGCATACGGTCTGGTTTTAACCAGATCCGCATGGCATAATCCCTATCTCCCAAAATATCGGCAAAACCTACACCATCAACCCTTTTTAACTCCGAAAGCAAGTTGATATCGGCATAGTTGTACAGGAAGTTTTGATTCATTTTAGGGTCTTTACTGTACAAGTTGATATACATCAACATGTTCGACTCTTCACGTGTAATTTTAACCCCTTCGCGAACCACTAAAGGCGGAAGTTTATTGGTAACGGCCGCTACACGGTTCTGTACGTTAAGCGAGGCCTGATTGGGATCGGTACCCAGGTTAAATACTACCTGGATTGATGCTTCACCATCGTTACCTGCATCAGAAGCAATATATTTCATTCCCGGTACACCGTTAAGTGCACGCTCTAGCGGAATAACCACCGATTTAATCAACAATTCGTTGTTTGCCCCGGGATACTCTGCCGTAATATTTACTTTAGGAGGTGAAATAGACGGAAACTGTGTAACAGGTAAATAGCTAATGGCTAACACCCCCAAAAACACAATAACCAGCGATATTACGATAGAAAGGACTGGCCTTTGTATGAATTTACTAAACATAAATTAAGTATAGAGGGGTTTAGATTATTCTGTTTTCAATCTCAATTGTTTCAACACTTCCTGAGGTTGCTGGAATTTAAAGGCAATTTTATCATCATCCTTAACTTTCTGCACGCCTTCAAGCAAAATCTTATCATCAACAGAAATGCCATCACCCACGATGTATAAATCAGGAAGATCACCAGCAATGGTAATTACTCTCGAGTGGACTTTATTATTTTTATCAACCACAAAGACATAGGTTTTGTCTTGTATATCGTATGTGGCCTTTTGCGGAATAATGATGGCATTTTTTAAAGGAACAACCATATGTACCTTACCTGTTTCACCGTTTCGAAGTAAGTTATCGCTATTATTAAATCTTGCCCTGAAAGCGATGTTTCCGGTTTCGTTATCAAACTCACTTTCGATAACTTCTACTTTACCTTTTGCCTTTAGAAATTCGCCATTCGCTAGTAATAAGCTTACTTCCTGCTGGCTTTTTGCTTTGGCAGCACTCTGATAGTTTAAATATTCAGGTTCTGATACATTAAAATAAGCAAAGACCTGACTGTTATCTGAAAGACTGGTTAATAAAGCACCTTCATCAACCAAACTTCCTAATTTTAAAGGAATACGATCGATGGTACCATCAAAAGGTGCCCTGATTTCGGTGTTAGAAAGGTGGAATTTAGCCAAAGAGGTTTCGGCATTTGCCGATTGCAGTTTAGCTTTGGCCATAGCCAGTTCATTTTTAGAAACAATATTTTTATCTGAAAGTAATTTGGTGTTTTCCAATTCAATTTGAGCAGATTTGGTTTCGGCCTGTGCCTTTAACAATTCAGATTGTGCCGCTTTAGGCATAATCTTAAACAAAAGCTGTCCTGCTTTTACGTGTTGACCTTCATCTACGTAAATATTTTGGAGATAACCCTTTTCCTGGGCCCTAACTTCAATGTTGCGGACAGATTTAATCTGCGAAACATATTCTTTGGTAAAGGAAGTGTCCATTTTTAACGGTGTGGTTACCGCATAAGTAGCTACTTCTTCTTTTTCTTCTTTCTTCGAGGTGCAACCTGTTACGTAAAGGAAAGTACACAAGCCTAAGCATATGAGAACTCTTTTCATTTTTTTTGGAATGGTTTTAATCTGATTTATTTTTTTCTCTAATTAGTTTCCTTCGGTAGCCAAATTTATAATGAAAAGTGATCTACAACCGGTTTATAGATACTTGTTGATTTCAATAAATTATGGTTACACAATGATTTAATTCGAAAGCGAAATAAATACAGTTTTATGAAGTTATAATGAAGTTGAACTTCAGGTTTCCATTCTGAAAATCATGATTCACTACGTAAAGAGGTGATTTATAATTACTAATAACATATTTAGAAAACTTTTTTTACTAGGAAAGCATTTAATGATTCGTTTTAGATGAAGAAATCAGCATTTTTCCTATAAAAACGCTAGTGTTTGTTGTAATTGAATATTTCCGGTATATTGAAGAAAAAGGTTTTATGATTGTTAAGCTACAGATCGGATTTATGATGAGTTTATTTTGGCTTACACGCTGGCTTGAAAACCAGCGCGTAAGCGGAGAACTTTTGTGGAGCCGGGCCTATAAAACCTCATCATGTTCCATTAAAAAATCTCCTGTTTTAATTCCGCTTTATAGCATTTCTGCCTTTAACAAGCCAGTGTTGGCAAATTTGAAAAATTGTAGTTAAAACATTACGGCCAGCATATCTTGAAAAATAATCACTTCATAATAAAACACTTATCAATAAACATTGTATTATTTTAAACTATAATTATACTGCACCATAGTCAAGCATTAACTTTGCAAAAAACAACATAATGAACAGTAACCAATCAAAAGCGCTAGAACTTGTTGTAGGCATCATAAAAGATACCATTGGCGATATTAAAATTGAAAAAACTTCTGCAAACACCGTTATCCTAAAAGACGGTAATGCCACTATACAGTTAACACAAGAGGAAGGTGAAAGTGCAGATAAGGAAACGGTTGTAATCCTGGACCCGAAAGACATTATTTACAGCGAAGACCTTCTTCCGGAGCTAAATGACCTTACTTCGGTTACGGTAATTATAAACGGTTTAGATATAGAAACACAACTTGTTTTTCAAACGGTAAGAGATTATTTTGATCAGATCAGCAACAGTTACGAATTTTTGAAAATCTTTGAAAAAGACGTGATCAGAATAAAAAGCGGATTTAAATTTGGAAGTCATGCTTTTGTACTCAATGTACTGAATGAAAAAGACCAGATTTCTATCAGTGCAGAATTTGCCGCATCATTTGATGCAGGGGTTAGAAAAACAGTTGAAACAGATATTATCAAAGTCCAAAAAGCCATTAATAAAATGGTTAAAGAAGACGGAGCAATTTAATTGTCCGCTTTTTTTAAATAAAATTAAAGAATTTCGATAGCCCTGTGCCAAAAAGCATGGGGCTATGTAAACCCGGTTGTTTTATATGTCCATCAGGATAGGCGTGTTTGTCGATAAATAGCGGGCGAGGTCTTTTTTAAGGGTATCGAAAAGCGGCAAAATAGTGCTGTAAAATTACTTAACCGTTCTGTCCGAGCGCAATGTGAATATTCGTTTCCTGTGCATAAGCGTGGGCTTGTAGCTGTGTGGGGTTTGAAGAGGTGTAATGCACCTTTACATTATCCGATCGAATTGCCTGATAGCTTTTAGCCATTTTAACCTAAACACTAACAGATATTATCCCTATAACAGGATTTTGACTGCTGATGTAATATGCAACCAATTTGCTTCCGTTTTCATATTTACCAATCCTGTCTTTTGCTTTTTGAGCAATTTCATAGTGTTTTGGCGCTTGACCTTTTAATACTAATTTGTCTAATTCTGTTGGTGTGTATGGCCATGGATTTAGCGGGTTTTTTATTTCGATATGAAGCTGCCATCCATTTACTTTCTTATTAGGAAATACATTTTTATTGTATATACGCTTGTCCAGCTGTTCACTTCCTTTTTTCACATGGCTATCAACGCTTCCTTGTGCTGCAGAATCTACATGTTTTACTTCAAGAGCTGTTGTGTCATTAATCATTGCATCTGGTTCTACATCTGTATCTCGACCCATTAAAATTGAAGCACCATCATGTCCTGATGTTATAGCAGACATATGGGCTGCTTTTAATTCGGTATAAATTCTTTCGGCAGAAACAATTGCGGTATCCGCCCAGTGATTTAAACGTGTTGATCTTAAGAGTGCATCCGTTTCAGACATTGAACCTTTACTTTTATCTCTATCGTTTTTCGTTTTAAAATGCTGGCTTGAATCTGCCTGATTTGGTTTGTATTTGTTATAGATATCACTAGAAACAGCATCTCTCAGCCAATTGATATTATTGGTTTCTTCTTTAAAATCATCAAACTTTTTTTCTGCATCATGAAGTTGTGCCTTAACTCCTTTTCGTTGGATCGTTTTTTTTGGAGCAAATGTATTTTTTGGTTTTTGAGAATTACCTGCAATTTTCATTTTCAAAGCCCTGCTTCCCATTACATCCGCCTCATGTTCTAATCCTTTGTCATCATTTACGTTTACTTCGCCTTTTAGCTGCAAGGTAGGCTTTACCCTCCCCTGTTTTTGCTGTACCACGTGCCAGGCTTCGTGTGGCAGGTGTTTTTCCTGTCCGGGCGCAATGTAAATATTCGTTCCCTGTGCATAAGCGTGCGCCTGTAGCTGTGCAGGCTGATTTGAATTATAGTGTACATTTACATCGTCCATTGATAAACCAGAAAGATTTTCGATACCGTTTTTCAGGTCATCGGGTAACTTGCCACCAGTACCTTTTTTCTGAACAGGATGTGCCTGCTGCTGAACATAGTCATCAGCTCCATTTTGCAGTTTCCGTTGTGCAACTGACTGAGGCCGTTTATCTTCGAATTTAAAAATAGCTTTATTAGGGCTTTTTTTGGGTAAATTAGAGGGAATAGATTCGTTTTTATGCTCCCGGGCATTATCGTTATAGATATTCATCATCTAAATTTTATTTGTAATGAACACGGTTTTATTTTCCTTTTTAAATTCCCGCTTAATCCCGGCTAGCAGCTCTTGCTGGTTTACCCGGGTATCATTTCTACTAATGGCCGATAAGGCACAATGGCGCAATACGTTGATAATTGCCCCACCTGCCAATTGATACTCTTCTGCAATAGTTTCCAGGTTGATACTTTCATCAAGTTTGCAAACACCCGAAAAAGCTTTTTGCCAAAGTTGATAACGTTCATGAACAGCGGGCATGGTAAAGTGAATAGCAGATTGAAACCTACGCGAAAAAGCTTCATCCATATTGGCCTTGAGGTTGGTAGCCAGAATTACTACGCCCGGAAAATCTTCGATTCGTTGTAAAAGGTAGGCCGTTTGTTGATTGGCATGCCTGTCGTTAGCCGAATCAGCCTGGGTACGCTTTCCGAACAGGGCATCAGCTTCATCAAAAAACAGGATCCAATTTTGGTGCTGTGCTACATCAAATATTTTCGATAGGTTCTTTTCTGTTTCTCCGATAAATTTGGAAACGATCATGGACAGATCGATTTTATACACATCACGTCCGGTTGTTTTACCGATTAAAGTAGCCATTAAGGTTTTGCCTGTACCTGGAGGTCCATAAAATAGGGCCCTGTAACCTGGTTTCAGTTTTTTGGATAATCCCCAATCTTCCATCAGCGTGTGGCCATGCGCTAACCAGGCGGTAATTTCATTAATCTGTTTAAACACCAAATGATCGAGCACCACATCTTCCCACTCCATTGTTGTACTTATTTTTTGAGCGGGAAATGAAGGACTATTTTCGGCCATCAGTTTCTCTCCTGTAAGGAAATAATTAAACCAGCTTCTGCTTAAACTTAATTGTCCGCTTAACCGTGGCAAATGACTTTCTGTTTCGGCAAGGGTGAGCACATCTTCCTTATAAAGAATATGTTCTTTGCCGAGCAGCTCCATGAGCTGATAGCGCAATTCCGGGTGCTTAACGGTAACTAAAAAACAAAGTGTTTCACCGGTAGGTAAAAAACCATTATAATCTTTAGTGATTAATCCTCCGAATTCGGTAAAACCTCGGTCGTGCATTTGGTTCTTAGTAAAAAACACATCCAGCATTTCCGGACGCAGGTGTGGTGCCATGCTAAGTGCGATCGCAAGTCTTGCATAGATATCCAGTTTCCATTTTTCAATCATATCCGCATAAGGGCTGTCATTAAGTGACAGATCGGGCAAAGGAATTTCCATCCAGTCTTTTTCGTGCTCCTCTTGCAAAAAATAAGTGGCCATACATTGGGCAATAACTGCCTCTAACCAATCAAGTTCTTGCCTAAGTGCCGTTAAAGCATTGCTATTCTCCATATTGGTTAAATAGTTTTTCTACATCATCAAGGTTTGCATCCGCCCATTTAAAATAAAGCAGAGCGGTATTTGGGTTCAGTTCGTTTGGAGCAAGGAGATCGAGTATATTACCCTGTGAGTAGGCACCCTGATCATTAACATAGTGATGATCATAATGAAAATCGTATTCGTAAAAGCCCAATGCCCAATCATTGTACCCACGCCATTGGGCAATGAGCTCTGACACTAAAGTTTCGACCTTTTCTTCTCTTACTACCAGTTTTTTAGCTTTATAAAAAGATGGTTTCCGTTTTTCTTCGCGGTGATAAAACTCAATATCTTTAGATTGAATGGTCTTTGACGAATGATGACCAAAGAGATCAACCAAACCAAAATTTTCTTCATCTGTTGCAATTTCTAGTTCGGCTAAATTGCCACCTGAAACAGCCAGTGTCCAATCGGCGGTTGTGGCAACATCGGTAACTACATAAACTTCCCTGAACGAATAATAAGTTTGTGTAAGCCTGATAATTAAAGCTTGCTGGATTTCATTCCAATTGAGCATCCGTGTTGATTCGGGCTCACTTGCCTTAAAAATGAAACTGCCTTTTTCAGCAAATGCAAGAATCTGTTTACTGAATTCAAATTCACCAGCTAAAGGGGCACGACCACTTCCACGACCAGAATAGGGTTTTGTTACACCATCGCTAAAGCTCCATCCTGAGGGATTTAGCTTATTATTATAGCCAATTTCTATATCCTGGACTTCGATAACGTTATTTCGAAAAATGTTCCCCAATACGATCATTTGTCCATTTCTGATCTGAAAAAAATCTCCGGGTAAAACTGCCTGGCCTAATAGCGCCACAGGGATAAAACCGCTGCTACGCCTATAAAAATTCTGGTAAAAATTCCTGTACACATTTTCCATATCGAATTAACGGATATAACCCACCGTTTCGGGAAAAAAAACGGGGGATTAGCATTTAAATTTAATACATTAAGATGATAAAGCTGCTGCATTGGCTGCCGCCAAACCAGATTGAAGCGATTTAAGTTTCACTTGTGCGGTATTGAGGGTCGCTTTTGCCGTATTTAATTGTTTAGCAGTGGTAAAATTAGCTTTTTCTGCTAAAGCATAATTCGTTTTGGCATCGGTATAGGCCTGGTAAAAAAGTTGCTGAAGAGAAGCTGGTCCATCCGCGATAGCGTATCCGGTAAGCATTTCGGTAAAGCCTATAGATTGCGTGTACTCCAGCCCCATTGTTGTTTCGGCCTCCATTTCGATAGCATGCGCCACAAAGGCACTCTGTAAAGCCACCAGTGTTAAGGCTACAGCATTGTTGGCATCTGTACCTGCAATAGTAATCATGCTCACCAACTCATCAGAAATTAATGGATTTAGTGCTTTCTTTCTTATAATAAGATTGGCCAGTTTATTGATTACTTCCGCACTGTAAATCAGTTTCCCAATCACCGTATTAATTTTTGTGGTCAGAAATTTGGTCATGACATTAGCCTCAATCATTTCATTAAAAGCAATTTTAGAGTTGCTTTCGAGGTCGGTAGCACTCTGCACCAGCTCATCAATCAGGATTTTATTATTATAGGCCTGTGTTTTATTGTTAGTGGCAGTAGCTAAAAAACCTTGTAAATCATTAGATTTTGTGGTTAATGCATTAACAATAGACTGATATTGTGCAACATTACCCTGTGCATCTAATATCTGAATGTTCAACGCATCGAGTTCGTTTTTTTTACGTTCGGTAACCCCATATTTTCTATATCGTTCTAGAATAGGGGCAGTTATATTTTTTGCTAATGTTGGCGTTTTCATAATGTTAATAATTTATTGATCCGTTAATACTTAAAATATGCTGTTTTGTCCATTTCAGACAGGGCATTTACAAAATCGCCGGCATTTTCTGCTGATGCTGTTGAACAAGCAAGCACTACAGGCAGGTACTCATCGCCCCCGATTAATCTGTTACCAAAATTATCAGTGGCATCAGGACCAATAAAAGCAATCCAGGCCGTTGTATCTTCAGTTGTTTTATCCTGGTCTTTTCTTGCTACGATATAACTATCTGCAAATACCTGTTCGGCTATAGGTAAATTAAACAGGAAGCCCGATTTGGCAACTCCTTCTTCTGCTATAGAATGTGTCATTTCATCTTTCCGTGCTGTTAGTTCATGGAATTTTCTAACATTTTCACCATGGCTTTTTTGCAGTTCCTTTAACTGTGAAGTAAGCGTTTTTTGGTTTGTAGTTAACAATTTTTGTTTTTCTACATCTTCATCACTAACAATTGCATCTTTTTTAGTGGTAGCTGTAAGTTGTTCATTCAGCTCGCTCAGTTCGGTTTCCAGTAAGCCAATTTTAAGTTGGTTCGTATAATTTTCTTCTTCCAAACTGGCAATTACCGGATCGAGTGCAATGGTAATATCTTCCAGCAGCGGAAGTTCACTTTTAACCAAAAAGTTAAGCGATTCGACGGTGAGCAGACGATCGGAGGCATTTGTACTCGCTGGTAGAAACATACAACGGTATTCTAACTGCAGATTTGAATTTTCATCCGTTTCGAAAGTCATTACATGTGTAAAATCTACAGTAGCATTATCATCTGTTCTGCCAATTGAGTTTTTAAGCTGGTCGTTCTTAGCCGATAATGCAAGACGACGTTCGTTATCAGTCAGTTTTTTATCATCATAAGCCACAACCTTAATTGTTTTGCCGGCAACAGGCTGCAATGCGGTTGTTAGGGTAAATACCTGAGATGGTGCCGACAAATAATCGTCATAACAATTTGTTTTTCTTTTGTAATCATCAGTAAAAATGGCCATTACAAATACCACATAATTTTCGCCTAGTTCAATTGGTTTATGATCTGAATCCGTTACAGTCGGTTTATCCCCATCCTTAATGTTATAGTACACATCAACCGTTTGACTTACGGGCGAAGTGCTTACTGGTTCTACATTGATAATTTCACTATTGCCCAATAACAGGATATTTTCTGCATTGGAAATAGAAAAAGTTTGTTTTTTATCATCCTTAACCACTATGATGTAATACTTTTCTACCGGATACATCGGGTTTTCACCTGTCTTACCGCTTGGAAACGGGCTTTCAATCAGGTCAAAATTTACCGTAAAACTAAGCGGGTTATCTGTACTGGTTTTTACATGAAGGTTCAGGTTTAATTCCTTGTTGGTAAGCGCATAGGCAGATTTGGTAGCGTTGTAGGAAATGTTGATCATTTCTAATGCGCCTTCATCCAGTTTTTCGGTCGACCTTACCGCAGCCACGTTGGTGCTATCTGTTACGATATTCTGGGTAGCAGTATTAAAATCGGCGGTTGTAATTTTCAGTACCGAGCTCATCAGGCCGCTAGTGGCTTTGGCCATATCAAGTACAGTTGATGCAGAAACTTCGGCTGTAAGTGTAGAAGCTTCCATGGCCGTTTGAGAAGTTACTTCTGCATCATAAGCCGTTTCGTTTATTAGCTTACTCGCCTCTTTTGCCAGCATATAAATACTGCTGTCAAAATCTGCGGCATTTAAAATGCTGTAGATACTCCCCATATCACCAGCCAGGCGAACAATAGCATTGGTTGCAATCTGTACATTGGATGCAGCCACTGCAATATTGGTTGTAGATTGCTTAACAAACTGACCGGCCTGGGTAGCTGTACCTAAAAGATTTACCAGAACATTATTATCTTTAATGGCCTGGTTTTGTGTGGCCGTTTTAGATTTGTATGCATCTGTTGCTGCAGCGAGATTCTGTTCTGCAGCAATGGTAGCGCCCTCTGCATGGTAAAGGGTAAACATCGCAGCATTTACCTGCGAATTAAGGTCTTGTTCTTCAATATCCAGACTCTGCAGAGAGTTTACGATAGCTGAATGTAAGTTTTCATTGTAAGAATTCATAATTTCTATCTTAGTTCGTTAAATTGATTTAATGTTGATGTAGGTTCGAAATCATTAGCATTAGCTACTATCCAGTTGGTAAACCAGTTGATTTACGTTTATTTTTTTCATATTAGTAAGCCCAGTTTACGTGCAACGGTTTATCCATCCATGGATGTTTAATGATCGAAAATGAAAACGGCGACTTGTGAATTAAAAGATCGTACGGCCGTTTCTCTACGATTAGCTCCCAGCGGTCTTCTCTTTCGGTAAGTAATCCATCCCTTACCAACCAATTGCCTCTAAAACCATCTATTGAAGAGCTACCAATGGCTGGCCAATGACTAATTACAGCACTTATTAATCCTTCTATGAGTTGTTTATTTTCTGTTGAGATAGTGATTCCCTCCATTACCGGTTGTGTTAACGGTATGCCACATAAGATTTTATTGAGCGGCAAAAATGATTCTTCAGTATGTTCTTGTCCGGTTACCATATATTGCAGGTAATGTGCAGCCTGTAGCTGGCTTTCAGCAGTAATAAATTTACGATCGTTTATAAGGCCCAGCCTTTCGAAAAGTATGGCGATGTAACTGTTAATGATTACCAATCCGGCGTTTCTGACACTTATCCCTCCTTTCAGGTTGTCGGTTTTTTCTTTCATCATTATGGGTTTTACAAGTTTTATTTTAGGATTTTCATTATTGGATGCTGTGGTAGAACGATCCTGGGCAATCAGCGACTCGAATGTCAATTGTAATAGTGGTGGTAGTGCGCGCTTGTGTGTATTCATATGGCTTATAAATACTGCTTTAGGAATCGCCCTCTTGCCACACAACTCCCAGATCAGTTCGTTCCAGATGCTTTCGGCAGCAATTAATTTCCAGTTGCCTGAAATCCAGGCTTTTGTTACTTTCTTAAACAAGAGGAACTGCAACCCGCTGCCAGTTACACCGCTAAATGAAATGGTGCCTGATACGCGATAAAACTGACTTAAAACATCAAATGAAGGTTGGCGGTTAGGATGTAAACAGCCTATGATGAGCAGTAATTCATCAAAACTGACTGCTTTTTGAAGCCAAAGCCACTGGTGATCTGTTATGATCTCTTTTCTTACAAATTCAAGTAATTTCTTAGGCTCCTGTTGCATTTCAGCTAACCAGATTTCGTTTTGTCCTAATTGGTTAAACCGGGGCATTTCCTGCAAAGTATTCCAGCTTACCTCCAGAGGTAGCATGAATGAGGTTAGGCTTTTACCACTTATTGATGCTGGAAATATTGCTGCTAAAATTTCTGCATCGGGCATAGCCATCAGCGCTTCTTTGAGGGCTTTTGGATATAGCCTAATATAATTATGAAGTATATTTTTTAAGGTTTCAAAGCTTTTCCGGTCTTTAATCCCTTCCTTTACCTGCAAATGGCATAGGTATACGAGTTGTTCGAGGTGTTTTTTAAATTGCAGCACCGGCATCCGCGAAACTTCTTTCTTAAAAACAGCTGTTAATAGATGGTAAAGCGAAGTATGGCGCAATGTTTTTAACGTAGCAGGCACCTCTGCTACCAATAACTGATCTAACAGTGCCATGGAAGATAACTGTTTATTCTTTGCCAAAACCGTAATTAAAACCTCAAGGAAGGCCGTTTCAGTGAAGGATGTATTCTCCTGACGGAGGATAAACATTAAACCTTCATACCATAACTGATTGCGTTCAGTTTGCTGCTTTACGCTGCCCATTAACCGGTTTAGGAAAATGATGCTTTCTGTTAAAATTACCGGTTTACTATATTTGAAAGCCGTAAAAACGACTTTTAGGCTGTGGCTGGATAAATCGTTAATTAAAGGCAGCCAAAAATCACTTTTACTCCCGAAAGAACTGATGAGTGTTTTAAAACGCACAGCATCTTCTTTGGCTAAAGCACTAACCAGATCATTAAATGTTGCGGCTTTTCCGGATGTATGCCTTAAATTTTGGTCAAGAAAAAGGGTTTCTAATAAGTACCAATGGTCGACATCTTCAATTACCTGCCTGGTTTTGTTTTTTTGCTGGTCTCTATTTTCCTTCGACAGCAGTTGCAGGGTAAGGATAAAATCAGACTGCAGACTTAAACTCCTGGTTAACTTTGCCACGGCCAACTCTATCAGTTCGAACAGCTGATCGTACTGCATGTTATAATGCGCAGCCATTTGCACAATGCTGCTTTTCATAAATTGGATCCGGTTAAATACTGTTCCGCGTTCGGTTAAGAGGTAGTTAAGCACCCAAAACCATACATTTTTCTTAAAATCTGTCGTGCTGGCAGCCTGAACTACCGTTTCTTTCTGCTGAATTTTAGTCAGTTCGTTCGAAAACAGAATGATCTGCCCACCAACATTGGGTTCTATGGCTTCAATGATTTTGATCATATTCTGCTCATTAAACTGCCAGGCCATCCTCCGCCTTACCTGCTCCGAGCTAAAGCCCGATTCTTTTAACATATCCAACAGCTCATCCCTATTCTGTTGCAGCTGCTGTGTTAACATCTGATTTACAGAACCATCAGCAGCATGGTGATTCCATGGTAGCGCCCCATTCCATAAAAAATACCAGATCAGTTGTATGTGTGAGCTCTTTTCATCCAGAATTTCGATCTGCTTACCACGTTGATGCGAATAAAGAATCATTTCTACCAGTTTTTCATTCAGCTGCTGGCGAATTTTAATAGGAAGTTCGGTTTCTAACTGATCGAAATGGATTACGCCTAAATCGAGTTCGAGCGATTGAATTTTCCAGGTTTGTCCAGACGGGCAAAATTTATTGAAAACGGCGGCCATTTCTTGCTGCAGATGAAAACCGCCCCAATTGCTTAAACGCTCCTGCAGCGCTACTCCTTGTGCTTTGCTATCAAACATAGTATCCCATGTAAGTCTCGAAATCAGGTTATGGCTATTTTGAGGCATCTGCTTGGGTATAAATGAGGTTAATTACTTTCATCAGGCTGCTGGCATTGGCAGTTACGCTTTTATTCAAAGGATTTGCAGGATAAATCAATCCATTGTGCCAATCGGCATAAGCGATAATCAATATTTCCAGTAAAATGGTATTTAAAAAGAGGCAGCGGTAAGAAACATGAGCGGGCATGGTTTCTGTTAAAAACAAACTTAAGCGCTCCTGAAATGCTTCGGAATTCATTTGTGGAATAAACGACGGAAAGATCAAAATTACCTGATCCATGCTTGTGGGAACAGTAACATAGGGTGATAGCAATCCGGTTTCGATCAGTATTAAGCCTTTACGTTCCAAAATCATCCACATGGCCAGCTTTAGTGCTATTGCTGATGCAGTTTCTTCAGCATGATTTTCCATAAAATCACAATAAAGCGGCTTTAAACCAAAGAGGAGGCTTAACTTCAGCTCTACGGCAGAATAATGGATAAAATCAATGGTATCAAGTGCTTCCACATCATCTGTTGCGGCAGAATTAAAGATAAAATCGTTCATATAACCGCCCATCATCCTGATATTAAAATCTTTAGGAACATCAGTAAAATGATCAGCTACTTTTTTAGCGCCGATGTAGTTGTAGGCTTTTACCCTGAAATAAGTAAGTAATCCTAAATTTTGCAGGTAAAGACTTTTAAAAATTACCTGATCTTTTAAACTTTCTCCGGCGT
Organism: Pedobacter terrae; assembly: GCF_900100705.1. Lineage (GTDB taxonomy): Bacteria > Bacteroidota > Bacteroidia > Sphingobacteriales > Sphingobacteriaceae > Pedobacter > Pedobacter terrae. The sequence goes on along the minus strand of NZ_FNCH01000009.1, from coordinate 40,323 downwards.
AATAAGAACCGTCAATAATGGTATTGATCAACAATGGTGATTCGCCATGGCGGGCCAGCAAATGATCCAACATGCTATTCCTCCTCAACAGGTTGGTGGCATCATCTTCTACCATATCCATCAGCCCTTTAATATAAGGGTTGTAGGGATCTTTTTGATAAGCCAACCAGCTCGAGTACTCCATGTCCTGCTCAGTTTCTGCAGCAATGCTAAAATTATAGAGCTCATTATCTTTTAACAGTGGCCTGATATGTGGAACAGAATAAAGCGATTGATAAAAATAAGTTGGCGAAAAAACAAGATAAGGCACCGGATATTCGGATGGAATTTCATCCAAACGGTTCTTGGTATCATAAAAAAAAGCTTGGTCGGAAGGTGTTCCGCTTTGTGCATTTTTAAAGGAAAACAAGGTACCTATATTGGCCAATTGCGAAAACTGGTTAGCTAAAACCTGATCGAAAAGTGTTAAGTAGCCCTTAAGCTGCCTTGATTGGGCTACCTGAAAATCAGTAGCATGATCAACAGTAGTATCTGCGCCCACAGCATAAATTTCGGGAAAAGTATTTTGAATGGAATAATAAGAATTAATATCCCTGAAACTTCCGCCAGGCATCGTAATCCTCAGGTTTGGTCTTGCGCCAAAAACCGGCCCCGGACCGGGTGTTTGCGGGCTGCTATTAACCGCTAACATGAGCATATTTGTTGCGCTAAACAACTTCCTGCCTTTACAATAAATCTCCAGACCATTATCTAAGGAGCTAGACCAGTTAATAGCTAACAAATGATCACTTCCGGTATGGATTTCTTGTGCTAAAGGTTGCTGATCGAATGTTAGCCCACTTACACCAATTATACCTGACACACTTAGGATCAGTTGTTGCAATTCGATCAGTTGTAACTGGTCTTTCTTTTCACCAAGCGCTGCAGTAGGAATCCAACCGTGTTGCAACAGCGGTCCGTTAAAAATCTCATCAATAAGTATGTCATCCGTTTCTTTCGAATCGTAACCCAGGGGTACCACTTTTGGAAATATGGCTTGCTGTACGCATTGCTGCAATTCAGCCAATATTTTTTTAAGTTGTGTTTCATCAGCAATTTCTATTTTGCCTGCAACGGTGTGAAAATCTTCAATTAAACAAAGCGGTTGCAAAAACATTTCACCTAAGTTTCTCCATTTGTTAAGGTAAATGAAGGCTGCATGGCATAATTTTTCCTTTTCAACTGCTGTATTGGCCTGCAGATAAACCTGATAAGCATAATTGCCGCCAGGAACAGGGACAATCAAAGCGTTAGTTACCCCGCTTACGCCATCAATCAGGCATTTTCGGTAATCGGTGATGCTTACCGGTGAGGTGGTTAAAATTTCATTGGGCAGGTAAAACTGATCTTTTACTTCAAGCTTTCCATCTGCATTGGTTAAAATATCGACAACCGGAAAATCGTTGCAATAACCCAGTTCAGTAAGGGCATAACATACCTGTTCGAGAATAGTTACCCCAGGATCAACATTATTGAGATTAGTCCATTCATGTCCGCTGTGTAACTGGATGTATGCAAGCCCTTCTGCCTTAAGCGCAGCATAATCCTGATTGAGTGGCAGTGGCTGATCGATGATAAAGTTCTGCTCACTCATACCGCTAAAGGATTAAGGCTGATCTGATGAACCAGATTAGAAATAAACAAAGCCGATTTTGTTATCAGGCCAACACAGGTTTGCAAACTCGCAGTTACTGGTGTTTCGGTAAGTTCGGAATTGTACATCCAGGTTTTAAAGGCTACACTTTCTACCGCAGCTACACCATTTATGTTTTTAATAAACGACGCCACCTGTACATCGGTAATCTCCTGATAAATCTCTACCTGGTTACTGGTACTTTTAATCCATGGGGAAAGGTAAATATTCAATGCCTGGGTTAAAGTTTGCTGAACAGCCGAAAATTCACAGCCCTGCTGAATGGTAATTACGGCATAAACGGTTATGGACTGAAAATCGGGATTAGATACTTTTATCGCAGAAAAAGCCGATGTTTTTTGCTGTAAATACAGTTGTATATTTTCTTCTTCACTCACGCTTACCATCGGAAAAAACGCATGTGGCGCCATCCAGCTATCAACCGCCTGTACCACATAAATGTTGGTACACTTTAACACCGGATTATAAATCACTGCAGCGTCGTAGATGTCATTAAATTCCTGTTTAATCAATCTTACGTAATCTGATATACTTGTGGCCCTGTTTTTTGTTTTAATCCGGTTGCTCACCCTCCAGTTCATGGCTGTGGCATTTTCGGCTGCATTCCCCCCAAAAGAAGGAAATGGCTGTTGCACCGCACTGATTTTCGGTAAAGGACCTTTGGTTTTGGTAATCGTATTTGCCGCTATGGCCGGAATATTAACGGCATCGTTTGGGGCAGTATTTAAACGCTGTACACTAATGCCATTGGTGCTTAATAAAACGGTGGCGGCTACACGACTAATATCATTGGCTACAATGGCGATCCAATAACATTTTGGAAGCATGAGCACACTTGTTAACGTAATGTTTGCTGGTATGTTTAAGGTTACAATACCTGAAGAGGTAAGATTATCGGTTCCATCAGTGAGCACAATAAGCGGCGCCCAGCCTTCTGTACCCAGGTAATAATAGCTAACCGCTGTTGTAACAGGGTTTCCCATTACATATTTCCGTGCCAGTTCTACATAAATATTAAAATTGCTGGCTGGGTATAAATTATCGATAGCAAGGTATAAATAACCATCGTAGCTGTATGAAGCATATAAGGGAATACCAGAATGACTGTTTGTAGCATCTCCTAAGGTATATTTCTGGGCGGGCGGCTGATTCTGGTTATCGTACACCCCATAATTGGCAAAAGGCGTATATAAAAAAGCCTGAATAGGGTAATCCTTAATCGTTGCCGTAGTCTTGCTTTCATTGTCAAATACATATTCAACAGCGGCGGTATAAGTTGCGTTAAAGCTTTTTAATTTGGGTGTAAAAGGCAATTGTGCTGCAGCAACAAAGGACACGTTTTCATTATTGTACAATATTTGTGAATTGTAAATAGCAACGGCTGATACGACATTAGGGTAAACAGCCGGACCAAAACCATATGCTGGCCCTTTAAGTTCCATTTTGATGAAGCCGCCAGTACTGGCCTCTGTAAATTTCATGGGTTGGTTTTGCAGGTAAGGGTTGCAAGCAGAAAGTGGAATACCGGTAGATTCATAACTGCTCAAAGAATCCATTTCTCCATTATCTATCACAAAAAGCAGATTTGTAGACGCTGTAGTAATTGGCTGATCTGGCACTGGGGCAGCAGTTGAGGCCGTAACAGGCGTTACCGTGTCTATTGGCGTGTTAGTCACAGCGGGCAAGGTATTAAACGACGTTGATTTCCAATTCTTTTCTTCCAGCAACTGAAAATCCACCACAAAACATTTGTTATTATAGGGTTCACTTAGTGCTGGAAACGGCACCGGATCAGGTTGTTTCCTTCCAAATATTTTTTCCCAAAATGAAGGTTCAGGTGTTGCAACTATATGAAGCTTTTTTCCGAGGTAAAGGTTATAAGCCTGATAGTAGCATGAAAAATCTGGTGGTAACGCGGACCAGTTTAATGCTAGTTTTAAGGAATCAACCGGTTTGCTAAAAATTTCATCACTCCCCATAATAAAATTACTGCCATATGCTGGGGTTGGGCCAAACAACGGAAAAGCCACTTTGGTACTCAACGCACCGTAGTCGTTATAGAGCTGAAAGGTTTCCATACCGGTAACATTTACTTCTATTTTCAAGGTCTGCAGTTTGGGTGGTGCCACGGTTGCAGGCGTAACCTGGTTAAATACCAGCTTAAACATTGGCCAGTCACTTACAACACCATCCGGATTGATCAGGAAACGTTCAATCGCAGGGTCAGTACTTTGCAGTACAATTGTAATGATAATAGGTTGTGCAGGATTCGTTTCATCCGACGTAAAATCGGCACTTACCTCAAACCAGTCTTTTAATGTACTGAGGTAACATTTTGCGCTACGCAGCATATTCATATCTGGCGTTCCTGTGTAAGTAAAAGATAGTTTTAGCTGCCTTGTACCTTCTCTAAGCAATAACATGGGTGAAGCAAATGCTATGCCCAGTGCTTGTTGTATGCCGGGATTGGGTTGATGATTTCCTAAAGTATCCCATGATAGAACTGCACCTGCAGGATCCTTTTGCACCATACCAGGATTAGCTATTGTTTGTAACTGAAGATATGAAAGTTGGTTTTGCGCCGGTGCCCTTGATAAGGTATAAGCCATAGGGATAGCTGCCGGATTTAAAATTACATCATCGGTGCTGGCAAATACAATGGAATTCTTTTGTGCATCGGTACCAGCATCAAACAAGGTTCCTTTTGGCAGATTGACCACAGCCGTTTCGATAGCCAAACTAGCCGTCAAATAAGCCCTGTCTGCTCGTGCTTTACGCTCCGTTTGTTTTAAAATATCGCGGTAATAAAACCTTAAGTGTTTATCACTGATATGGTTAAGCTGGGTTTGTTGTACGTTTAAAAGATGAACAAAGGTACGCAGCAAAGTAGTATCAGGAAAACTGCCTTTTAACTTCGATAAGCGATCGTACTCGATATTGGCCTGCTTAACAATTACCTGCAAAAAATTAAATAGCGCATCTCCAATATAGGTTACTGCCTTAAAAATAGATACTATGGCATTATCTTTTATAACCGGTAATAAACCCATTAATTTCCAATAAGGGCCTTTAAATGTTCCTTCTCTCCATATCCGGTATTCGTAGGTATCTAATTTCCAGATAACAGATGGATCGGTAGGAACTAAACCTACCAGCATAGCGCTGCTGAATAAAGCTTGCCGCAAATCGATAATAGCCTGTAATGCATCAGCAAAAGTGGTCCTGATCTGTTCTACTACATAAGTTTTAAGCGAATATTTAGCTGGCGACTGTTGCATATAATGCGTCCAGTTTTGAATCTTGATGAAGATACTGGTCAGTTGATCGAAAAGCTGGTTAAAAGTTGCGGCTAAATCATTTTGTTGTTCTAGTTTATGGCAGGTATGCAGGTAAAGATTGTATAATTTAGTAAAATTGGTTCCGGCAATGGTGGCCATTAAAAAAACAGGGTCTTTCAGAATGAAAGGTTCCCAGTTACCATGTACTGCATTATGATGATCGTAGAAATTAATCAGCGTAGCAAATTCAGAAAGAAAGCGGAGCCAATCTTGCTCCGTCCGTCCATCAATTAATGAAGCGCCCGGTTGCAGGGCTTCAGCAACTGAATTTAAGATGCTATTCGCGTTAACTAATTTCATGCTTTAAATTAAATTGGTTCCCTCGTTAATGTAAAACGGGAAAACATAATTGTGCCGGGTATTGGTCTGGTTATACATGTAGGTAAGCAAAATCTCTACTACACCTCCCCTAATATCCCTGAACTGTACATCTACATCGGTTACCGTAATACGGGGTTCATTATACATTAAGGCATAAGTAATGGCTTCCTTTATTTCCCCTTTCAGGGTTTCGTCCATTTTTTTAAAAAGAAACTGTTGCAGACCACCGCCAAAGCCACCTTCCATACAGCGTTCACCATTTCTGGTCTGCAAGATGATATCAATTGATTCGTTAATGTTTTCTTCGTAAGCACTTAGGTTCAACTGGTGGTTACCAACCGAAAAAGTAACCGGAAAGGCCCATCCTGAACCGAGAAAATGATGGTCTACTTTGTTTGTCTCTTTTGTCATCTCATTAACCGCCTATCATTACATTAAATGCACCGAGCATAATTGTTCCGCCATGCGCGGTGGAGTCGCCCATTCTTGCTGCCGGCATTCCGCCGATCATTACCGTTGCTGAACCTTTTATAATGCTATCTGGCGGACCTACACAAACCAGCATATCGCCCACCCTGGCGGCTGGTAATTTGCCAATTAATACGGTAGGTTCGCCAGGTCCTATAACCGGTCCGCCAACATGTGGTATAGGCACAGGTGCAGGCGTTACCATTGGACATTCGTGAAAGTCAGTTAATCTGGCTGCTGGTGGCATATTTCTTCCGTTTTAAAATTAATTAATCATAATCATTGCACTTTTCAGGCTCATTTCCATCCCGCTCTTAATTTCCGTGGTCATTGATCCTTCAGCAGAAAACTGGCTGTCGGCCACCTGTTTAATGTTCAAACCACTTACCGTAACATCTCCTGTTGGGGCTTTTACAGTTACACCCTGTGCACCTGCGATATTCACTTTTTGATCTGCTTGTATATTAATATCTGTAGCACTTTTGATGGTAATTCCGTTTGCAGACATGACGATGCTATTGTTATGTTCATCCTGAATGGTTATTTTTTTATCCTGATCGCTAAAAATCATTGTGTTTTTATCCGGCGTAGCAATGGTTAACACCTTATTTTCATCATCAAACTCGATATTGATGTTAGATTTGGAAACAATTGCCTTTATGGAGTTTTTCTCGTTAGGATTAAGGCCTTTGTAAGGCTTATTTTTTGGACTACTGTACATGCTACCCAATATCACCGGACTTCGTGGATCTTCATTTAAAAAACCAAGCACCACTTCATCACCTACTTCGGGCAGAAAAAAGGCACCTGCACCATCGGTTGAATAAAAGTTGGCTAATCTTGCCCAAATGCCCTGACCACTTTGGTCGAATAAAGGCACATCAACCAGAATGCGGTACTGCGAATCTGGATCATCATACATTTTTTTAACAGTTCCATTAAATATACCCCTAACGCCAGGCAACATGCCAGAGGCTACAGGTGCCATTACATCAGGTTCTTCGATAAACCATTGAGGTGAAAGGCCTACTGAAACTTCAGTAATCCAGTTTCCGTCAGAAAGGTCATGGATAACACCGGAAATGAGATAATCGCCGTTAAACCTACCGCCAAGGCCATTCAAGGTCATAAATTTACCGGGATCAACCAGGTTAGTACCCTGAAATTTAGCTTCGCCCTGTATTTTGGCATATTCACTTTTTAACATCTGCGCTTTAGCCCAGCTATTAAGTTCTTCTGTCTCCATTGGTGCGGTGGTTTGCAGGGCATATTCAGGCAGGCCAACAACTTCAGCTAGCGTTTTGGAGGAGATATTTCCTGGTCCGGCATAGTTGTTCGGCGCTTCAGCACTGGCTACCTGCTGTTGTTTATAATCCCAGGTACTTGATTTTACACGCGCTAACTGCGTTATGGCATTCATATCTGCTCTGAATTCCATTAACCCGCTACCATAGCCAATGGTTATTACCGGATTAGGGTTTGCACCTGGTGCTTTTACGGCGACTGTACCGTTAAGTGTGGTAACAACCAAGCCGTTCATTTCTGCCAGCGAAAGCATAAAATCCCAGTCGCTTACATAAAACTGTACCTGCTCGGGCCAAACTGTAGTTGTTCCGCTCACGTCAGGCGTTAAAGCAGAATAACTGCTGATGATGGAACTGATTACATCACTATCTTTTTTTTGTGCAAAGGTGAGGCTCTTTCTGCCTACGGTCATTTTTATTGCTTCATCTTTACATTCTACTTCCAGCGCTGAACCAACAAGGTCATTAATAAGGATAGATTGGCGAGTAATAATACCTCTAAAGATCACTGTGTTTGAAGAATCGTAACCGGCTTCAATACTGATGATATTGCCGGGTACAAAAACAGAAGAAGAGCTGGCCTCGAAAGTTCCGGTATTTGCTTGTCCATCTAAAATGGTAATTATTGCGGTAGAAACGCGGTTTATTCTTTTTTCTACCCGTACCGAAAGTACATTTACTTCGCCGGGAACGGTATTGCCCGCAACTTTAACGGTATAGGTGGCTAAACTGCCACTAGGGATATTGGATGATGATGCCATTATATTTTTGGAATGATGGGTGGAAAAATCAGTTTCTCTACCCCTTTTAAGTTTCTAAATTTATTAAGTCCGTTGTAGCGGGCTACCTGAGTATAATATTTTTCATTATGCCATACTCTTTTGCACAGTTCAGGCAATGTTTCTCCTTCTACCACGGTTACCAGATGACTGATATCAGGCGATTCGTCCTGATCCTGGATTTTTACCGTTTGTGGGGCAATATACTGCCCGAAACCCAACGAAATTTTGGCCCGCAAGGGGCTTCCGTCAGGCCGGAATAACGTATAAGAAATATCAAAAGAATTTAATACCCCGTTAAAAACGAGATCTTTACCCCATTGCACCTTAACAAAATTTGGTCGGTGAATGGTTCCGTTATACGTAAAAATAATATTCTCTAAAGTGCTGATCTCTTTCGCCATATCAACCCGTTTAGGGTCAACAATTCCGGTACAGTCAATTACCACATCAAAGTTCAATTTATCGCTTGGCGTACTTTTGTAACGTTGCGATGGCGAACTGGAATCGGGCGCCTGCTGCTGGTTATATTCAATACTCCGTTGCCATTTAATTGACTCGGGATTGAGCATCATCAGGTACGGCGGACCGGGAAAACGTTTGGTAAACTGTTCATCCGTATAACCAGTAATTTTCATTGGTTCCAGACTTCCCATAACTAACGTGTATTAGTCCCTCTTTTGGTGCGTTCGCTGATCATTTTCTTGCATTCAGCAAGTAATTGTTTTTTTAATTGTTTAACATCTTCTGCACTAATTCCAGCTTGCTGGTTTGCTTCGCTGGTTGATATCTGTGTTTTAATAATAAGTTCTCTTATTTCTACAGGCATAATGATTAATCAAATAGGTTTGAAGTGTAAGTCCCGTTATCCGTAATCTCGAAATAGGTATAAGCCAGTTCAATAGATTCAATTACAAGCGCATTTTCCTGCGATTTCAAGTCAGATACCGAATATTTTATCGGATAGGCTCTATGAAAAGTCCACATTACCAGCATTTCTCCATTGGCATCTAACAGGCTAACCGAAATGTCGTTTGTCTGAATGGTAATACCAAGCCCGCCATCCATGCTGCTCACACACCAATCAACAAGGCCTGATCCTTCCGGAACAAGTGCTCTTTTAAGTACCAGGTTTTGGCTTGATGAAGTAGTGGGAAGCCGGTATTTAAACCGGTTTTCCCCGCCCGAGACTACTTCTTCAATGCCTAACTCCTTAGAAATTCCTGATACCTCCTGGAAGGCAGCGTTCTCCCCTTTTAAGGAAACCATGAAATAAAACCCTACCGGATAAGTATTACTTGCCATTCGTAATGGTTAACTGTTCGTGCGCAATCTCCAGTGTATCAATAGCAACTTCATTTCCTTCTGATTTTAAGTCGGTACTGCTGATTTTTGTCGGCCATGCATTATCCAGTTGCCATTGCATGGTTACATTACCTGCCTCATCAAGCAGTTTGATCAACACTGTACGTCTTTTAATCAGGTTCATTTTAATCTCCGCGTGCCAATCCCAGAAAACGTTATCGTTAACAAAGATTCCACGTTTCATGGTTACGTTACCGTATTTTACCAAACCTGGCATTTTCTCTGTAGAAAAAAGCGGACTGTTGCTTTTGCGGTATTCGATTACCTGATTTTCGACATCCATTCCGGATACTTCCTGAAATCCAACGCCTTTTAATTCGGTACCAAGGTCTACCTCAAACCTAAATTTTGGTAAGGGCCATGTTGCGCCTTGTGCGCTTCCATCATCTGCCATAATATTATCTTTTTAAATTAATGTATAAATCTGTTAACTAGAAACCGGCATTTCCTGTTGGAAAGTAAGCACAATAAACTCTGCAGGGCGTACCACGGCTACACGCACGGTTACGTTCATAAATCCATTCAGGATATCATCAGAAGTCATGGTAGTGCCTAAACCACAATCGACCGAAAAAGCATCTGCAGCTGTAGCGCCCATCAATCCACCCTCTTTCCAAATGGTGTTCAGGAAACTGCTGATCATCGCTTTAACAGCTTCCCAGGTATTTTTTACATTGGGTTGGAAGACGTAAGAATGTGCGGCCAGTTTACATGATTGTTCAATCATAATCATGGTTCTTCTTACCGAAATATACCTCCAGTCCTGGCTGTTACCATCTAATGTTCTGGCGCCCCATACCAAAATACCGATGCCGTTAAAAAAACGGATGGCATTGATGGATTTACCTGAAACAGGATCGATGTTGAGGCTGCCTTGCTGACTTTCTGATAAATTGATGGGTAAAGATACCACGGCGGTAATGGAAGTATTGGCGGGAGCCTGCCATACACCTTCCTGGTTATCAATAGTAGTCATTACACCTGCCATACCCGCGCTTGCCGGAAGAATATTGGCCAATGCAAGTACATTTTTAATAATTGTGGCATATACCTTACTCGCATTGATTAATGCATTATTGTATTGCGTTACCGTTAATGGTGCTCCCGGAGGGTTTTCAATATTATGAAGAATGGTTGCTGCCGTTGGGTTGGGGTTTGATGGCGGATTTAAAAGTGGTTCCAACTGTTTAACATCCCCGCCAAAAAGATTGGTGTAATTGATATCAGTACTTTGCATAATGGTGGTACCGATAAAAGGATAATAAGCAGCACCATAGCTTAAGCCTTGTTCTCCGGTATGCTCCCTGAAGGTATCAATATCAGCAGAATAGGTTATCGGATCCGGGTTTCGGCCGCCAATAATATCGAAAACAGATACCGCGGTTTGCATATCCTGGCTTTGCGCCAGCATACTTTCCATCAGGGTACCATTATCATCTACCGACAATAAAGTGGCCTCCGGACAGATATACATAGTAGGTTCCTGCTCGTTAAGCAAAAGTTGAAGACCACTTTGAAGCTGTGATAAAGAAACATTAGGATTAATAATCTGCTGCCCTACACCCATCGGCTTTGCAGATGCAGGTCCATAAGTACCTACCGATACGATATACGCTTCTCCACCACCATTTTGATAAAACAGCTCAATACTGTTGTACATGTAATAAATGGTATTGGGATCGGGCAAAATGGAATAGTATGCGCCATTAATGATCATGTAATCACGATCAGTAGGCTCACTTTTTTGTTGTACCAAATAATATTCAGGACTATATTGTACCGCGGGACTTGCTGGTGGTGCCGGGTTAGGATAACAATAGATAGACTGGAACTCGGCAAATGACGTAATTTTATACGGCACATTGGTATACGATTTGCCATTGTATTCGGCCTGGGGCGTATAGCCGATAAATGCCGGAACCGCAGTAGCCACCGTGACTACGCTATTGGGAAAGGCATTTTGCTCATTGATGTAAACACCGGGAGACTTAATGTTTGATGCAATCATAACTTATTTTTAGCGGTTATTGGTTTATATATAAACATACATGGGTGAAGAAAGCTGTTCAGCCGCGTTACGGGTCACCTTACCTATCCACTGGGGTATGGGTGTTGGCAGGCCCCTAATAATTATTTGCGGCTGCACCGGCTTATTATCGGTTAATGCCGGACGGTTAATCAGGTCGAATTTGTATACAGGTACCTCGCTTAATGGAATGAGCTTGCTGCCCGAAGAGAACAACAAAGCGTTTTGACCGCTTTCCATCACTACACTTTCCGGTCCTTCAAAATCAACAGATTCTTTTCCTGAAATGGCAAGATTATACAGCTGCAACGTATTTCTATTGATGATAAAATATTGCCATTGCGTTGCCCTTGCCATCAATTTAATATCAAAACTCACTGTTCCCATGTCCTTATTAAATTTTAAAATATCAGCAAAACGCAAGGTTGCCTTTCCTAAACAGTTCGTACCAGGATTGCCGGAGAGCTGCTGATTAAGCTGTACATTCTGATCAGTTATAGTGGTATTACTGCTATCGTATAGGAGTTGCCCTACCCAATTGGATGGTAGTTCGGTAAAAAAATTAAAGTCGGGGTTATTTGTTCTCATTTCAAAACAAAAAGCATCCTGCCCGGTAGCTTGTTCTATATAAGTTAACAGTTCTTTTAACGGTTGCGAAGCATTAGCATACAAACCTATACCATTTACCTGTCTCCTGATAAGAAGACGGAACCTTTTCATCAATTGTTCGGTAGCACGATCGGCATTAAGCTCCAGGCAGCGGCAAATGCTTTTCTGGAAATAACTGTGGTAAACATCCAGCTGAAAGAGGCGTTGATATTTTTCGATCATTGTGTTACCTGATTATCCATTACCGAAACCGCCCCTACAAACCCATCTGCCTCAAATCCCTGAATGGTGATTAACCGCATCTTATAAATAACAGAGGGTTGGTATTTCGCCCCCATAGCCGACCACAGGTTGTTCATTTCCTGATAGTTGAGTTTTTCTATATCAAACTCTAATTTATTAAGTCCCTTTGGCATACATGAAGAAGAATTTGCAGATAACACTGCATTAACCTGAAAAAAAAGGATTACCGCATTCAAGAATTTTAGTGTTTCGCTGTAATCGTCAAAATTGGAGCTTATCAAAACATCCAGGTTAAATCTTTCAGCAGGATTCACATTTGCATAACTTCCATTACTAAGCTGATGGTTACGCACGTTAAATGGTTTAGTGGTTTCCTTTTCCACATTGATCAGCGAGATTACAATTTTATTTTGGTTTACGACAGGTATACTTCCATTGCTATCGATCAGCGTATTCTTGATCACTTTTGATTCATCCAGACCAAACCGATTCCTTAGAAATTGATCCAGGGTATCACAAGTAAATTGGAGCGCCTCGTTAATCATACCAGTAGTTTAGATTGAATCAGTTTGTTTGCAATGGATAATTGTATTGGGGTAATGATATAAAATTAGACATCTTGTATTTAAAAACAGAAATAACGATGTATACTTTTCATATACATTAAATGTTGATCGGAAATAATGCGTAGACAAATCGTAGACGAGATTTGGTTAGCAAGATATCATGCTTGGGAGGTAATTAATTGTCGGCAATTACGCTATACGTAAAAATTCCCGCAAGCTACTTTCATTTCAAATTAAGTGCAACGCAGTCTAGTGCCAGAAGGCTTTGCGAAGCAAAATCTGCCTGGATAGATCTCTCGCCCGAAAGTTCTGGACTGCGCTTCATTAAAGATGACGAAACGATTTAGCACATTACATAAACAACAGTTTTAGAGCTAATAAACTCAGGCCATACTCAATTTATTTTGATCTACTGCCCTTAGGTGTGCAGCAAGATCCTGGTCTCTCGCCAATGACATTTTCTTTTTAAGCCTATACTTATGTGTGCGGACACTTTCCTGATTAATACCCAATAAATTCCTAATATCATCATTACTCATATTCATTTTAAGGTAACAGCAATATTTAAGGTCAATTGAGGTTAATGCAGGATAAGCTTTGGTAAGTTGTAGTATAAAACCAGGATTAATTTCTTCGAAATACAGTTTGAAATCGTCCCAGAGTTTATAATCGTTAGCAGATATCTTAATCGTGTTAACGATAGAAATCAATTCCGTTCTGGTCCGGTCATCCACATTTGGATAGAGCTCGCCAATGCGCTCTTTAATTTTTAAAAGCACATCTACTTTCTGGTCGAGTTCCATCACATAACGGCTTAAGTTTCGGTTATGATCGGCAGTAGCAATGGCCGTATCCGCCAAGCCCATCACTTTTGGCAGCGCTACCTGTTCTTTTTTCATCAATAAAATTGAATTAATCCTCGAACTCAGGTAAAACGTTTCATGAAGGTGCTCCTCCTGACAGCTAAATACAATGTGATTAAGAGGCCAATTTAGCGTTTCATTTTCACTCCTTCTTGTTATGCACAATATGGGGATTAACGACTGTACAGTTAATGTCCCTATTTCGTTGAGCATGTGTTGATTATTAGAGAAAGATAAAATAACCAGATCTGGTTTCATTGAACCGAGTATACTGGCTAAACCCGTGGCCATAGTTGCTGAAACAATATGATAGGTAAAAGTTACAGATTGTTTTAATTTATCCAGCAAAATTAAAAAACTGGCTGTATCGTCGTATCCTACAACTATTACTTTTTCCTTTAGCATGTTATTGTTTGGTTGATGATGAAACCAGCACACTTTCATTATCACAACTTCTGGTTGTATCAAATATCTACAAAAGAAATAGAAAGAAGTAAGGGATAAGAGCTGTATTTTCACCTTTTACAAAAAGGTGAATTACGCAAACGCCTGCTGAAATGTGTGACCTATATAAAACAAAATATAATTTAGCAAACAAGGAGAATTTTATTCAACTTTATTGTATACCTTGATGAACCTAATCAAATATACCTTTAGGACCATTTTTCGAAGAATTTTGACTGCTGGACATCAACGTCAGGTTTGCCATGTTATTATAGGCCGCTGATGCAGAGGCTTTACTGATATGACCATCCTCTTCGGGTGCAGCCGTGCTAAAAATATACTCTTTCCAGTTTTTATTGTGGTCTATACTCACAAAAGGTTCTTTACCTACCCGGTCTTTCTTACGTGGATAGAATTTTCCGTCTTTACATTTGTAAACTTGAACTTTATCCGTTTTACGCTTTTTTGAAATGGTTTTTGACAGTAAATTATCAACTGTTTCATCAGTAAAAGCTGGCCGACTTTTACTATTCCATAATTTGCGCTGAAACGCTTCCCTTAATTCTTCCCTTTTTACATTGGAACGGTATGTAGCATCACTTATACGGCCATCTCTTGCAACCATCCCATCAATTCCTCCATAGAGTTTCTTTTGCCGATCGGTCATTTTGTTAAATGCTGACCTTTTGCTGAGCCGCTCACCAATACTTTTTTCTTCCTCCATGCGCTGGACAATCTTACCAGCAGTTGAGCTATTTATCCGGAGGCTATTGTTAACGGCATGCTGTAACTTTAGCTGCGCAATAGCCGTTGGTCTGTTATTCGCAAAATTTGAAAGGGGCCTAATATTGCTTGCTGATTTAGGTCCAGAATCAGCAGGGGCAGCTGTTTTGTTTTCAGGTGTTTGGTTGGCGTAGCTATTCATGGAGAGGGACAATAGTTTATTAGATTGCAATAGCAATTTAAAATTTTATAAGGATATAATCAAATATTTTTATCAATCGAACCCAACTATGCTAATTTAATTTTGCTTTATTAGCGATTACTACATCAGTTCCGCAAACAGCCGATACCATTTGAGCGGCTTCTATACCCTATCTTTTTTCATACTTTAGACTATGATGTAATCATAACTTTCCGTAGTAATCTATATCCCCGGAAATTTACCATTTACGGCCTGCCTTTACCTCCTTTTAGCATGCTATTTATAATACGGTAATATACCTGCTACGCTTTCAGCGCCAGAACTTAGTTTTAATTATGATCTTGTTGGTACAGCACCAATACTATTACAGGATTTTCATAAATACATTTGAAAGCAATTGCTGTTGCAAATTACGAGCATTGGGTTACAGCAGGTTTACTGTATAAGTTAAGTTAATCCTTAACATTTATGAAACATATAAATTACATTAAAACATTATTCTTGCTTGCACAAAACCAGGCATTTTTTGTTTATTATCAGATTAAAACGCTATAACATGGAAAAAGAGATACAATCTGAAAGAGACATCCAATGCGAATTCCTTAATATTTTTAAATTTATCTGGGCTGCATGTGGCATAGCCCCTTTAGGCGAAACGCCAAACACTTCTGAGCCTGAAAGTGCAAATTCTTAATTAAGGATTGACAATCCAAAACTTGTTAAGCAACGTATATATAATCAATATCCAACTAGTCAATTGGATTGTTTAGCATTAACATTAACTATACAACTATGCCTAACCCCCTATTATCTTTCCATTCTGCCTTGCAATAATACGTTTAATCATTAAATTTGCGGGCCGAACAGACAGTTGCTATTTAAAATAATGTGTGTTCTAATTTAAAAGAATAAAATGGAAGAAAACGATTTTGTTTCGATCTGGCTGGAAGAAACCGGAAATCCTGCAATTGAGCAACTAGCGCAGCTAAACCTTAATGTTGCCCATAAAACCACCTCAATACTTAATGCAAATGGTTCTACAGAAACCGACCTTGCTTCCATATTGGATATTAATCCTGATGAAATTAAAAGATGGCTAAACGGCAGGCACGTTTTCAGTATTAAAACCATTAGCGAAATTAATGCCGCATTGACTGAAATTGCTATAAATACCAAGTTGCAAGCGACAGCTGAACCCATAGCTTAACATAGCCGGGTCGGCCAGGTAAAAACGTAAAGGAAGTATTGGAATTTCTTTACTTCTCTACTGTGGTTTCGCTAAAGTTTACCGTTTTAACCTTTGTCACATTCTTTTTCTCTAAGGCTTTTCCTGCGTAAATGGGTTTATTGGTTCCCCATACAACATTACTATTCATTAGGCTGATGTAACCTGTATTTTCAAAATAAAATCCCGCAACTTTACTTTTAACCAGCCCTTCAACATTGCTTGGCCTGCGATCATATACGCCGCCAGCTTCCGCTGTTGTTTTATCAAGATAAACACTTACCTGGTCAAAATAGATTTCGGAAATTTTATCCGGACTTTCGCCACTGATGTATACACCGCTTTCGCCGGTACACCTGATATTGCTAAAATAAATATTTTTAACCGCACCTACCTTACCTTTGGTCTGGCCCTTTGGTAAACGCCAACCAGCGTCCTTATTATTGCTGGTTGCCCTTGGATAGGCTGTAATATAAATCGGCTCTGCCTTGCCCCACCATACATCTGAGAAAAGTTTCGATTCTATAAACAGGTTAGAGAAAATTACATTCTCTACGGTCCCTTCATCACGGTTTTGGATTCCAATACCGCGGTTGCTCTTTCTGATATTGCAATTATTGATGAGTACATTGCTGATGCGGTCCATATTTTCAGAACCTATTTTAATGGCGCATGAGCTAGACGTCATGGTACAGTTACTGATTACAATATTTTCGCAGGCCCCATATTCTTCAAACTCACGTCTGTTTTTTAAGCAGATACAGTCATCACCCGATTCGATAAAACAATTGGTAATCCGCACATTTTTACTGTGATCCAGGTCAATGCCATCACTATTGCGGATTTTTATGCTGTTTAGCAACGTCATATTCGATATCGAAACATCATTACAACCTACCAAATGAACCGTCCAGTAAGCAGAATTTTGAAACGTTACTCCATCTATATTCAGTTTATTACATCCAATTAGCGTAAGCAAATGTGGTCTTGGATCTACCATATTAAAAGGTTTTAAAACATAAGAGTCGCTCAACTCCTCTCCCATAAACGAAATCCCATTTCCATCAATTACCCCTGTTCCGGTAATACTTACCTGTTCAAGCTTTTCTCCGCCAATCCAAATGGTACCTTCACCCTTATTTTCTCTAAAAGCACTTTTTGTATATAATTTTTCATCAGGGCTGGCCAGGAGTTTTGCACCACCTTCTACCCGTAAATCAACAAAAGACTTTAAATGGAAAGGACCTGCCAGAAATACGCTCCCAGCGGGTATAATGACCTGTCCACCACCTGCGGCCGAACAGGCATCAATGGCATGCTGAATAGCAGCAGCATCATTTGTTTTGCCATCGCCAACTGCACCATAGTTCTTAATATTGTATAATTTATTTTGGGCCATCCCGCTGAAAGAAATCAGCAGTGCAAAAAAAAGTAAAATTCTATTCTTCATTTTCAAATCGTTACAAATAATTCATTTGGTTTAAGTAAACCTCTACCAAAAAACGGTATAAAGTGCTGCAAGAATACCACAGATGATCACTGAGGCAATGGTAAATGCCGGCGTAACTTTAAACATGCTGCTGTCAATTTCAAGTCCCTGTGGATTATCTTTACTTTTCGGATCAGTTAACGTGACCAAAACCATCAACCCTATGATAATCATAAATACCCACGACATTCTGTTTAAAAAAGGAATTGGTTCGATAGCGCCACCGGTTAAAGTAGGCAGAAATTTAAAAAATGTAGATAATGGGATGGTTAACAAAGAAGCGGTAAGTGCCGCGCGTGAAGTGGTCCTTTTCCAGAAGAATCCTAGTAAAAAGATAGCAAAAACACCCGGCGAAATAAAACCGACATATTCCTGAATAAACTGATAAACCTGATCGAAACTGCGCAATGCAGGCGCAATAACGATCGCAATTAGAGAGGCAACCACTACAGACCAGCGACCAACTGAAACCAATCGTGTTTCTGAAGCTTCTGGTTTGATAAACTTTTTATAAATATCTAACGTAAAGATGGTGGCAATGCTATTACATTTTCCGGCTAGTGAGGCTACAATAGCAGCGGTAAGCGCAGCAAAAGCCAATCCTTTTATTCCTGCTGGCAATAAATTCATGAGAACCGGGTAAGCATGATCGGGTTTAACCGTTCCGGCTGCATCAAGCATTTCGGAATGGAAATAACCACGTTGATAAAGGACGTAGGCCGCAATCCCCGGGATGACGACAATTACCGGAATAAGTAATTTCAAAAACGCGGCAAATATTAGTCCATTACGTCCGGTTTTCAAATCCGCACCTAGAGCCCTTTGCACAATATATTGGTTACAACCCCAGTAATTTAAATTATTGATCCACAAACCACCTACTAGTACGGCAATGCCAGGTAATTCGTTGTAAAATTTATCTCCTTTTGCAAATATCATATGAAAATGATCAGCTGCTTCACTGCGTAACAAAGGAAGGGAAGCCAAAACACTTGGTGCATCTAATTTCTCTGCCACAAGTTTAAGTGCCATGTAACAGGTAATCAGTCCACCGGCCACTAAAACAAAAACCTGTATCACATCCGTATAACCAATTACTTTCATACCGCCAAGGGTTATAATGGCAGAAAAAATAGCCAGAAAAATGATGCATATGTTAAATGGAATGCCCGTAATCGTTTCAATGGCGATGGCCCCGAGAAAGAAAATAGAAGTTAAGTTTACAAATACATAAACCAGTAACCAAAAAACAGCCATTAAAGTACTTACCGTATTATTATAACGGTTAGACAAAAACTGTGGCATGGTGTAAATTTTATTCTTAATGTAAATAGGCAAAAAGAATATGGCTACAATAATGAGCGTGGCAGCAGCCATCCATTCGTAACTGGCAATAGCAAGGCCCATAGCAAAACCCGAACCCGACATACCAATAAAATGTTCTGCAGATATGTTAGAAGCAATGATGGAAGCACCAATTGCCCACCAGGTAAGCGAACCTTCTGCCAGAAAATAATCTTTAGTATCCGTACGTTTTTTTTTCTTGCTCCGGTAAACCCAATATCCATATGCCGAGACAATTACAAAATACATTAAAAAAATAACATAATCGAATGCAGACAAGTGATTCATAAGGATTTTTTACATTTGGTTTTTTTAAAAGTCAGAAAAAATCCCAATGTTGATGGTTTAATTTGATTATTTAATTACGTAAACGTTTTCGCGTGCATGTAAGCGATAATTTAGGTTTATGCGGTTAACAGCCTGTAGATTCGCGTTTGGTGAGAACCGATTTCAGTATAATATTCTGTTCATCATCCAGTTGTTTATTGTTAAGGATTTTGAACAGACATTTTGCCGCTTCACGCCCAATTTCGAAGGCTGGCTGTGAAATTGTGGTAAGCGAAGGGCTTAAGAGTTTGGCTGTGCTTAGATTAGAAAAACTGAGTATTTTAACCTCATTCGGAATCTGTAAACCCATTTCCCTGCAAGCACAATAAGCTGGGATGATAAACTCCTCAATAGAAGAAAAAAGTGCATCTGGTTTGTATTTCCCTAGTAGTTCTTTTATCTGCTGCAGATTAAATTCCTCATTA
Organism: Pedobacter terrae; assembly: GCF_900100705.1. Lineage (GTDB taxonomy): Bacteria > Bacteroidota > Bacteroidia > Sphingobacteriales > Sphingobacteriaceae > Pedobacter > Pedobacter terrae. The sequence continues at coordinate 20,569 of NZ_FNCH01000009.1, read as the reverse complement.
TCCTGATATTTAACAATCAGTTGCTCGGAAACGGCTATACCATGTGCTTTTAGTGCATCGCAATAACCGGCAAACCTGGCTTTACCCGCCGGAAGGTTTTCTAGCCCGAATAAATAGGCTATTTTAGTACAGCCACACTCAATTAAATGTTCGGTGGCCTCAAAAGCAATTTCATAATCATCGGTAGTTACTTTAACCGCATCGAGATCTTCGTACACCCGATCGAAAAAGACCAGGGGAATTTTCTTGACCAGATTCGCATAATATTCACTATTGTATTCACTACTTGATACAGAAGTAAGAATACCATCTACCCGCCCGTTTAACAAACTGTTGGTAAATGCTTTTTCTGCTTCAATATTTTCATGTGTTTGATAAATGAGTACATGGTAACCATATTGCCTGGCAATTTCTTCGATTCCCATGATGGATAAGGAGAAAAAATTATTGGCTACGCAGGGTATCACTACGGCTATCGTTTTGGTTTTGTTGCTGCGAAGGTTACTTGCTGCCGGATTTGGGGTATAATTCAGTTCCTTGGCCAAGTTCCACACCCTGTTTTTGGTTTTTAAACTGATTTCATAACTATCATTGAGCGCCTTAGAAACAGTTGCAATAGAAATATTTAATTCCTGCGCCAACCGCTTAATATTAACTGCTTCCCCCATGTTCTTCATTTTGTTTTGTTAGTTTTTAAGGTTGTGAAGACCTTACCCCAAAAATTGTGATGGCAGACCTCTTCCCTTTTTTCCATCAGCAGCGCTTTCTAAAATAGCAGACTCAACGATTATCCGATATAACCGTTGAAGTGGATGTTTTAAATAAGTTAGCCGATTGACCACCAAATATCATTTCCTGATGGAATAGATATCTGACAGCGAACGAAAATATAAAATAATCGCAACATCAGCTTTCTTTTTTTCGGTTAGTTACTTCACATGCACGCAAACATAAAACTGTCATCAAAAAGTTTAAAAAATCTCAACTAATTAAATTTAAGCACTTTAATTCATTTTTTTCAATTCAAAATAAGATTTTACGTAATCGTTTAAGTAAATAAAATTGGTAAAACATAAAATTTTAAGCTTTCAAAAACTCAACTTTAACCCAATAACCAACAAAAATTTTCATACCAATCAATTTCTAGCCTTATGAGAGACCAAAGTTCATCAGCAAAGGATAATCAAAATCCGTTGCAAAATCTTGATCAATGGGAAGAAGATATCTTAACCCGTTACCCAGATCCCAAAAACATTAATGCTGATAAAAAAGAAGAACAGTTCAGAAATTATGATGAGACAGAAAAGGATAGTGTAAAAGAATTTTACAGGTTAAACCACACCTACCAAACATACGATTTTGTAAAGCAGAAAAAGGCTGAATACTTAAAGTTCGACAAACAAGAGATGCCCATCTGGAGTGCATTCGATTTTTTAAATAAATTAGTAGATGATTCTGATCCTGACACCGATTTAGACCAGATGCAGCACCTGTTGCAAACATCTGAGGCCATCAGAAACGACGGCCACCCCGATTGGATGGTATTGGTAGGCTTAATCCACGACATGGGTAAAGTACTTTGTTTATTCGGCGAACCACAATGGGCTGTTGTGGGCGATACCTTCCCGGTAGGTTGTGCATATTCTGATAAAATTGTTTATCCGGAATTTTTCAGTCAGAATCCAGATTATAACCATGAAATTTATCAAACCAAATTAGGGCTTTATACTCAAAATTGCGGGCTAGATCATGTAGATATGTCTTGGGGCCATGATGAGTATGTGTACCACATGATGAAACCCTACCTGCCAGAACCAGGACTATACATGCTCCGTTACCATTCTTTTTATTCGCAGCACAGGGAAAATGCATACGACCACCTGATGAACGAAAAAGACCATGAAATGTTCAAGTGGGTTAACCTGTTCAATCCCTATGATTTATATTCTAAAAACCCCAACCAGAAAAGCTGGGCAGAACTAGAACCTTATTATAAAGCGCTGGTGGCTAAATATTTACCAGCCACTATTAAATTTTAAACTCTATCTCCAAACATTGATAACCAAATAACAATTTATGAATCTAATTTTACAAAAATCATGAGATTTAAAAGTACACGCTTAAAGTATAGTGGCCTATTTATGCTGCTTTTACTTATCAGCCAGGTGTTCAACAATGCCTACGCCCAAACTGAACGGAAAATTACCGGAAATTTAGTGGACGATGCCAAGCTGCCTATTGTAGGTGCTTCGGTTACTGTTAAGGGAACTACAAAGGTTACCTCAACTGGTGCCGGCGGAGCTTTCAGTATCTCCGCAAAAACAGGAGATAAAATTGTCTTCAGTTTTTTAGGCTATCAAACAAAAGAGCTTACCGTAACCAATGCATCCACTTACCAGGTCGTGATTAACGAGGCGGCTTCATCACTTACAGATGTTGTCGTAGTAGGTTACGGAAAAAGCTCAAGAAAGGCATTAACCAGTTCCATCTCTACAGTTAAAGGCGATGATCTGAATAAAGGTGCCATTAGTGATGTTGGCCAGATGTTACAAGGTAAAGTACCAGGATTGAACATCACCAGAAGTGGAGACCCAAACAGGAACGCAGCGATTATTATGCGTGGTGCATCTACTCTGCGTGATGGTGCACAATCGCCGCTTTTTGTAATTGATGGTGTTGTTGGTGCAGATATTTCGATTCTGGCACCAGATGATATTGCTTCAATTGATGTGTTAAAAGATGCTGCTGCTGCTTCAATTTATGGTAACAGGGCGGCGAATGGTGTAATTATGGTAACTACCAAAAAAGGTGTTACCGGGCAAACGCAAATCTCTTACAATGGTTATTTTGGTATAGAAAACGTATCTAACCGATATGATATGATGGATGCTGACCAACTAAAAGCATTCCTTGCAAAAAACAATTATGCTTTAACTCCAGCAAATGATAAAGGCGCTAATACCAACTGGCAAGATGAGGTACAGCGCAGTAATGCCTTATCTCAAAATCATAACATTTCATTGAGTGGTGGAACTGAAAAAACGACCTACAATGCCAGTTTAAATTATTTTAAACAAGATGGTATTATTAAATCCAGTGATTTGGATAGATTTATCGGTCGCATTGGTCTTGAGCAAAAAGCATTAAACGATAAGTTAAAGATTGGATTAAACATTAGTAATTCGGTTACCAATTCAAATCTGGTACCTTACCGCAACACGGTATTATCACAAATGCTCACTTATCTACCAACAGCGCCGGTAAAAAATCCGGATGGATCTTATTTCGATAACTTAATCCAGAGCAGTTACTATAATCCGGTTTCGATGATTGATAATGGTAAAGAAAACGTAAAGAGTAAAAATATTCTAGGAAACTTAACCGTTAACTTAAAATTACCGTTCGGCTTCTCTTACGATGTTTCAGCATCATACCAAAATACCCAAAATATTTATGGCGCATTTTATAACAGCATTTATACTTCCAGATATAATAATGTGAGGAATACTCCTGAGCCACCTGCAACACCTACCTTCGCAACCTTAACGGGTAAAGATGGTTTGGCTATAAGAAATGCTTACCAAAACACGAATAAAATCGTAGAAACTTACTTAACATGGAATAAGAAATTTGGCGATCACGATATCAACGCAGTAGTTGGTTATTCTTATCAACAATCGTTAAACAACGATGGTTTTCAAACCAGTTCTACCAACTTTCCTATTAATCAGGTAGGTTACAATAATTTAAGTTTGGGAAATCCTTACGCCATAACTGATTTCAGGGTTGATTATAACCCAGGTACAACTTATCAGGAAATTTTACTGATTTCTGATTTTGCCAGGGTAAATTATAATTACAAAAACAAATACCTTGTACAAGGATCGATCAGAAGAGATGGGTCAAACGTATTCGGTACTAACGAAAAATGGGGTTACTTTCCGTCAATAGGTGCTGCATGGAACATTGATCAGGAAAATTTCTTCAAAAACATCAGCCTGATTAAAACCTTAAAGTTGAGAGGTAGTTACGGTATTGCAGGTAACTCGCTTGGTTTTGCCCCGTTGACTACTAAACTAATCTACGGTCAGGTTGGACAATTTTATTACAACGGTGCACCAAGAGAAGGTGCATACGGCGCGATTCAAAATGAAAACCCGGATTTAAGATGGGAAAAAACAGCTACAACCAATATCGGTTTAGATTTCGGCATGTTGAACGGCAGATTATCAGGATCTGTGGACGTGTACGACAAAAAAACCACTGACCTTATTTTATCATTTGGTGTAGACCCCAACTTATATCCTGCAGGTACTTATACGGCAAATGTGGGTAGTTTAAGCAACAAAGGTATTGAGTTTGTTTTAAACGGTACGCCGGTACTTACCGATAACTTTAGCTGGACTACAGGTTTTAACTTGGCTCATAATAAGAACAAAATCATTTCGCTATCAGATGATCCTAGATTTAATATTGAAGACCGGTTAAGCGTTTCTCCTGATGGAGCCGGACAAAGTGGTGCGACAGTACAAATACTTAGTCCTGGCAAAGCAATTGGAACTTTCTACACTTTTAAATATGCGGGTAAAAATGCAAATGGGGTGTCACAGTATTATGATGCAGCTGGCAACCTTACAACCACTCCAACTAATAAAACAGACTACTATGTTCTTGGAGATGCACAGCCAAAAGTATTGCTAGGATGGTCAAATAACATCAGATACAAAAACTTTGATTTAAGTGTGTTCATGAGAGCTACTTTAGGCCTTAAGATTATGAACGTTACCCGTGCAGATTTGTTCCGCCCCAGTACTGCACAATTTACCAATATACCGGTAGAGGTAGAAAATGAATCAACAACTGACTTTAATGCCCCTAAATACTCAAGCAGGTTTTTGGAAAATGGCAGCTATCTACGTTTAGATAATGCTACACTTGGCTATACTTTCAAAAAAGGACTTATTCCTGGTGTAAATTCTCTTCGGTTATACACTACAGCGAACAACCTTTTTGTAATTACCGGTTATAAAGGAATAGACCCGGAAATTAACCAGGGCGGTACTGCTCCAGGTGTAGATACCAATAACTTTTATCCTAAAACCAGAACATTTTTATTCGGGTTAAACGTATCATTTAATTAAAAATTAAGAAGATGAAAAATCTTATCAAATATATCGCGGGAACAGCTTTATCGCTAGGCGTATTGACTTCCTGCCATAAACTGGATTTGAAAGTGGAAACACAATTAACTCCGGAAACATTCCCACAAACCGAGCAACATTATATTCAACTTACCGGCCAGGTTTACGTTCAGTTGCGTCAAAACTGGAGTACGGATTATTTTTTCATGCAGTCATTAAGTACTGATGAAGCCATCATGCCTGCCCGTGGTGGTAACTGGTACGATGGTGGCGTATTTGAAAACCACCATAAGCATACCTGGACGAAAGATAACGGACATGTGGGTAGTGGCTGGGGCTGGCTTTCGGGAACAATCAGTAAGGCAAATCAAAGTTTGTTCTTATTGAAAGATGCACCTGAATCTCCTGCAAAAACAGCTGCAGTAGCCGAACTAAGGGCTACAAGAGCATTGGCGTTTTTCCTAATGATGGATTTATGGGGAAACATACCTGTTGTAACCAGTTTTGGCCAAACCACTCCACCAGAAACCAAAACAAGAGCAGAAGTATTCAATTTTATTGAAGCTGAACTTAAGGAAGTATTACCAAACCTAAGTAGCGCAACAGGTGCTGCAACTTATGGTCGCCCTAATAAATACACCGCTTATGCTATTTTGGCAAAAATGTATATCAATGCCGAAGTTTATATTGGTACCGCTAAATACAACGAGGCGGTAGCTGCTTGCGATGCTATTATTGCTGCACCAGGTTCACCTTACAGCTTAGAAAGCGATTATAGAAAAATGTTTTTTATTGATAACGGACCTCAGATTAAAGAATTCATTTTCGCCATTCCTTTCGACCCAGGTTTTAGCAATGGTACCATGATTTATTCCCGTTACTCATTACCCCGCTCTTTACAGCAAAAATATAGCTTAAAGTTTACGCCAAGTGCACCAATGAGCACCATGCCAGAATACTACGCTAATTTTAATGATCCTAATGATAAAAGAAATGCACAATGGATTAAAGGATTACAGACTTATTACGATGGTAAACCAGTTACTGTAGCCACTACAAAAAAAGGTTATGATCAGTTTTACGCCGGTTCGGACGGTTCAGCTCCCATTACTTATCAGGTTGATATCACGCCAACGGTTACACTTAGAGATGCAGCAAGACCTTTTGATGCAGGAAACGATGAAATTGCCTGGAATATGGGATACAGAAATAATAAATTTTACTGCGATAGTACCTCATCCAGCAGAAATCAAAATAATGATGTGCCCGTTTTTAGGTATTCAGATATCCTCTTGATGAAAGCGGAAGCAATCCTTCGTGGAGCTACACCTACGCAAGGCCAAACCGCTTTATCATTAGTCAATCAATTAAGAGCAGTTCGCACGACTTCACCAGCCTGGACTTCCGTTACGCTGGAAGATTTATACAAAGAGCGTTGCAGAGAGTTCTCCTGGGAATGCTGGCACCGTAACGACATGATCCGTTTTGGCAAGTATGAAGGCACATGGGGCTTTAAAACAGATGCACAGCTTTTCCATCGGTTAATGCCTATTCCGGCCTCGGCGCTAATTCTCAATCCAAAATTGAAACAAAACCCAGGCTACAATTAAATTTAGCTTTAAAAAAATAAAATTTCTCCAGACCGATCGTCTGGAGAAATTTCTATTTTAACACTTCATTATCTTTCTTTGCAACTATATTTAAAACGATGATCAAACGACTACTTTTCTTTATTCCGCTTCTCTCTATCGGTACGCTTTATGCCCAAGTCATTACTAAAAACCAAACTGAAGCTGTTGCTGCCAGTAAAACTTTGGTCAAAGATCCTGGTGCATTACAGTTTCTTGCGTTAGGAGATTGGGGCCGAAATGGCGCTGATCACCAGAAACCAGTTGCCAAACAAATGGGCATTACCGCCGCTGATGTTAAAGCTCAGTTTATCATTTCTACCGGCGATAACTTCTACCCTAGTGGTGTAATCAGTCCGCAGGATCCATCATTTAAGTACTCTTTTGAAGATATATACACCGACTTTTCTTTACAGTGGGATTGGTATGTGGTATTAGGAAACCATGATTATAAATCCAATCCTGATGCGCAGGTAGCCTATTCGAAAATAAGCAGAAGATGGAAAATGCCCGCCCGTTATTATTCAAAAAAGTTTGCCATTAACGGCGATGTAAATAATCAGGTATTGATAGCCTTTATTGATACAAATCCGCTGATCCCAGAGTTTAATAAAAACGCAGAATACGGACCAAACGTTAAGGGACAAGACACCACTGGCCAGAAAAAGTGGCTGGTTAAAACCCTTGCAGATCAGGATCCTTCAATTAAATGGAAAATTGTTGTAGGTCATCACCCTATGTTTACAGGTGGTAGCCGTACAGATGGATATGATACCAAAGCAATCAGAAGCACATTAAAACCCATACTAGATAAATATGGTGTTGATGTTTATTTAACGGGTCACGAACACAGTTTACAATATCTTAAGCCAGCAGGTAAAACCCATCATTTTATTTCCGGAAGTGCATCAGAAAAAACACCTGTTAAGCTGATACCAGAAGCACAAATGGTTGCATCAGAATATGGCTTTATGCTATTTTCGGTAAACAAAGACCAGTTACGCGTACAGGTAATTAATGAGGAAGGTGAGGTTATTTATAATACTTTAATCAAGAAGTAAGCCTTTAATGATAGCTATTGAAACAAAAAATATTGACGAAAAGGTAGAAAAGCCCAAAAGATTAATTTCGCTGGATGCTTTACGCGGTTTCGACATGTTCTGGATCGTAAGTGGGGAGGGAATATTCCACGGCCTTGCCACCGGAATCATGAACAGGCATGCTTTAAAAAGAAACCCGGTTGACTGGACCATTGCTACAAATGATAGCTTATCTTTCTTTGAAAAATTTTTTATCGGGATAAGCAATCAACTGCATCATTCTCCATGGAATGGTTTTACTTTTTATGATCTGATCTTTCCTTTGTTCATATTTATCTCCGGAGTATCCATGCCTTACTCCTATCAGAAATACTTTGCTGAAAGAGAGAAAAACAAACATTCATCATTAAAAATATATTTTCCGCTACTCAAAAGAACCCTCATTCTCATCATTTTAGGCTTCATCGTCAACGGACTATTAAAATGGAACGGATATGAAAATACTCGTTTTGCCAGTGTATTGGGCCGGATAGCTTTATCCACTTTTTTTGCGGCCATTATCTATTTAAATTGTTCGTTTCGGGGAATGATTTTTTGGTTTGCAGCAATCCTAATCGGATATGATTTGTTGATGGTATTTGTGCCTGTCCCGCATTTCGGACCCGGAGTTTTTACGCCAGAAGGAAATCTGTCGGCTTATTTTGACAGACTATTTCTACCAGGTAAACTTCATCGAACCATTTACGATCCTGAAGGACTATTAAGTACCATACCCGCCATATGTTCGGCAATGCTTGGCATTTTTGCGGGAGCTTTTATCAAATCAACCAGTTTTAACTTTACAACAAACCAGAAAGTAGTTGCTTTAATCAGCAGCGGATTGCTGAGCATTGGACTTGGTTTGTTATGGAACTTCATTTTTCCGATTAATAAAACCATGTGGACCAGCTCGTTCGTTTTATTTGCCGGAGGCTGGAGCATAATATTGTTCACCTTATTTTACTATATTATCGATGTCCGCTCATTTTCCAGCTGGAGTATCCCGTTTGTATGGATGGGCACAAACAGTATTCTTATTTATGTTTGTGCACACGGACTTTTCAACTTCGAATCATCATCCACTTTCTTGTTTGGTGGTTTAATAAACCTCATCCCTCCCCTATGGCATGAAGCCGCTTTATGGACGGGAGTATTATTGATTCAACTGTTTTTATTAAAGTTCTTCTACGATAAAAGGTGGTTCCTAAAAATTTGATATGAAATTAAAATTATACTTTTCAGTTGCACTCGTTTCCCTGTTCTTTAACAGGGCACTTGCTCAGGATTTTTTAAATACTTCAAACCAACTCATAGAACGGGTATTACCCAAACACGGAAAGTCATTTTCAACAGAAAAACTTTCTGATGTTAAGGGAAAAGATGTTTTCGAGATAGAATCCAAAAACAACCAAATCATTCTTCGCGGAAACAATGGAGTTGCATTAGCATCTGCTTTTTATCACTACTTAACAGAATATGCGCATTGCCAAATCACCTGGAATGGCACTAACCTGAATGTTCCGCAAACGTTACCCAAGCTTGAAAAAAAAGTGAGGAAAGAAACACCTTATGAATATCGGTATTATCTTAATTATTGTACGTTTAATTACAGCATGAGCTGGTGGGATTGGGCGCGTTGGGAAAAGGAAATAGACTGGATGGCATTACATGGTATTAACATGCCTCTTGCCATTACCGGCGAAGAATATACCTGGTACCTGCTGTATAAAGAAATGGGCTTTTCGGATGATGAACTTAAAGGTTTTTTTACCGGCCCGGCTTATTTCTCGTGGTTTTGGATGGGTAATATTGATGGCTGGGGTGGCCCGCTTCCGGTAAGCTGGATGAAAAGCCATTTCGAATTACAAAAGAAAATTTTGAACCGTGAAAGAGCCTTAGGCATGAAACCCGTACTTCCGGCATTTACAGGCCATGTACCCGCGGCCTTTAAAAATAAATTTCCGAACGCTAAACTTAAAGCCACCAACTGGACAAATGGTTTTGCAGATACTTATATACTTGATTCGGAAGATCCAATGTTTGCCGAGATCGGAAAGAAGTTTTTACAAAAGCAAACTGAAATGCTTGGTACAGACCATTTATATTCTGCTGATACCTTTAATGAAAACGAGCCACCATCTTCGGAACCTGAATTTTTGAGTAAGTTAAGCGCCAGAATTTATGATGGCATGTCGCAAGCTGATCCTAAAGCGGTTTGGGTAATGCAAGGCTGGTTATTTTACAGCGATAGAAAATTCTGGAAAGAGGCACAAACTGAAGCTTTGTTAAAGGCGGTTCCAAACGATAAGATGATTTTATTGGATTTAGCTACAGAAATTGAACCTGTTTGGAAACGTACCGAAGGTTTTTATGGAAAGCCATGGATTTGGAATATGCTGAACAACTTTGGTGGAAACACCAATTTATTTGGAAGAATGGATGTGGTAGCGACAGCACCTGCACAGGCTTTAAAAGATCCGAAAAGCGGTAAAATGAATGGTATTGGTTTAACTATGGAAGGCATAGAACAGAATCCGGTCATGTACGAGTTGATGATGGAAAATGTTTGGCGTTCTACACCAATAGACCTGGAAACCTGGTTACCTCAATACGTTTTTAACCGTTACGGTAAAAAAAATGCAAACTCGTTAAAAGCCTGGAAAACACTTAGAAAAACCGTTTATAGTGTACCTGCTGATAAATACGTTAGAGATGGTGCCGAGTCTATCATACAAGGTCGGCCAACATTAGATTCTATGACTCGCTGGGCCAGAACTACATTAAATTATAATGAACGCGATTTATTACCCGCCTGGGATGAACTCATTAACGCAGCAGCAGATTGCAGGCAAAGTGATGGTTACCAATATGACCTTATTGATGTGACCAGACAAGTACTGGCCAATTATGCGCTTCCATTACAAAGAAAAGCTGTAGAAGCCTATCGAAATAAAAACCTAAAAGCTTTCCAAACGGCAAGCAAAGCGTTTATCACTTTGATCGGAGACATGGACAAATTATTGGCTACGCGAAAAGATTTCATGCTTGGTCCTTGGGTAAATGATGCCCGTAAACAGGGAAACAATGAACAGGAAAAAGCTTTGTATGAAATGAATGCAAAGGATTTAATTACTTTATGGGGTGATGCCAAAAATCCTTTAAATGAGTATGCGTGCAGGCAATGGAGCGGACTGATGAATGATTTTTATAAACCAAGATGGGAAATGTTTTTTAGCCGACTGGAACAGTCTATTTCAAATAAAACTGAGCTCGACATCACTAAATTTAACGATGAAGTAAGCAAATGGGAATGGAAATGGGTAAATCAAAGAAAAGATTATGCCTTAACTCCAGTAGGAAATCCGGTTAATACGGCAACTGATTTGCATAAAAAATATCGTAAAATTATTGGCGAAGCCCATCAGCCTAAGAAACCATAAAAAAAGCTATAATAACCATATTGAAGTTTAATAAATAAATTCCATAACCATATAAAAAACAAAATGCAAAAAAACGCAAATAACAAACTGTTTCTTAGGGTTTTATTATTAGCATTTTGTTTTTATAATGGATTAATCATTCATGCTTATGCACAAAGCAACACATTTATCAAATACGTGCAGCCATTTTCAGGCACATCCGCCAGTACCACACTCGCCAGTCAGCATATAGAAGATAAAACAGAAAGGCTGGCTAATACCATACCCGCGGTGTCGCCACCTTTTAGCATGACCCAGTGGACCCCACAAACCCAGCTTTCTGAAAAAAAATGCCTGGCCCCCTATTACTATAACAATAAGAAATTTTATGGCATCAGGGCCAGTCACTGGATCAGCGGTTCGTGTACACAAGATTATGGCAGCTTTACCATTATGCCAATCTCTGGAAAACTGAAAACCAGCGCTACAGATTATGCTGCAGATTATACTCATGCTGGTGAGGTTGCCACCCCCTCTTATTATAAAACCAGTTTACCAGGCTATAACCTCCTTACTGAGGCTACCGCAACGTTGCGTTGTGGCCTGATCAAAGTTACAGCATTAAAGGCAGATAGTGTTTACTTATTAATTACCCCAAATAGCGACCAGGCCAAAGGCTATATCAAAATTGACCGCCAAAAAGGTGAAATTTCCGGTTACAATCCTGTCCATCGCATTTATCAGGGATGGGGACAGCCTGCTGGCTTTAGCGGCTATTTTTTTATCCGCATAAGCAAAGTTTTTACAAAAAGTGGCGTATTTAACGGTGCCAGTGTTTCCGCAGATCAATCCATCAAAAACCGGAAAGATGTAGGTACATATCTGGGTTTTAAGCTACAAAAAGGAGAAAGCATTAGTATTTATGCCGGTACTTCCTTCACCAGTATAGCAGCAGCAAAACTTAACCTCGAAACCGAAATCAACGGCGCTGTTTTAACAGCGATTGTGTCTAAAACAAATCAGCTTTGGGAGCGGTCGCTTGGGCAGATTAAGGTTAATGACCCTGGCGAAAAAAATAAGCGGATTTTCTACACTGCACTTTACCATGCGCAACAGCACCCACGGTTATTTAATGATGTAGATGGTGGATACCCTCAGTTTGCAGGCAATTACATCAAAAAAAAATTAAAAAAGGGCAATTATTATGATGATTTTTCGATGTGGGATATTTACCGGGCCCAATTGCCACTTGTAGAACTCTTAAAACCCGATCTGGCCAACGATTTTGCAAATTCATTGGTTCTGAAAGGACAACAAGGTGGTTGGCTTCCTATTTTTCCCTGCTGGAATAATTATACTGCAGCCATGATTGGCGACCATGCTACTGCTTTTTTAGCCTCGGCTTATAACAAAGGTATTCGCGATTACGATGTAAAGGAAGCCTATAGATTGATGCGCCAAAATGCATTTCAAATGCCCGATTCGGCTCAGTACCTCAACGGTAAAGGTCGCCGGGGCATTGATAGTTACCTTAAATATGGTTATATCCCGATGGAGGATAGTATTCCTGATGCTTTTCATAAAAGAGAACAAGTGAGCAGAACCCTTGAGTATGCCTACGATGATTATGCTTTAGCCACTGTAGCGAAAGACCTGGGTAAAGAGTCGGATTATAAGCAACTGATGAAAAGGGCTTTAAACTATAAAAATGTATTCGATCAACAGGAAGGAATGGTTAGGGGCAGGTTTGCAGATAGCAGCTGGTACACACCTTTTTATCCTGATCACCGCGAACTCTATATTACGGAAGGAACCCCAAGGCAATACACCTTTTACGTTCCACACGATATCCCCGGACTGATTAAGCTGATGGGTGGCGAAAAAAAACTCGAGAACGAACTCGATTCGCTATTTGCTAAAAAGGAGTACTGGCATGGTAATGAACCTGGTCATCAGATTCCTTTTCTGTATAATTATACCTATTCGCCATGGAAAACGCAACTGCAGGTATCGCGCATTCTGGCAGAAGAATACAGTGAAGGTGCCGGCGGTTTAAGTGGTAATGATGATGCCGGGCAAATGTCAGCCTGGTATGTATTCGCTGCGCTGGGTTTTTATCCGGTAGATCCCGTTTCGGGAAATTACCAACTTACCAGTCCCTTATTTAAACAGGCGGTAATATCTTTTCACAATGGCAAAAAATTAACCATAACAACCATCAGAAGAAGTAAAAAATCTATTTACAGTTCTAAAGTCACTTTAAATGGAAAAAGTTTAACCAAAAATCAAGTTACACATCAATCTTTGGTTCATGGCGGAGAATTGATCTTCTACTTGCAAGATGAGCCGATTAAGCCGTAGATAAAAGATTAATCTTAATAGAACCTCACTTATTTATACGCTAATAAAGCAACACTATATTAAACTTTAAATAAGATCAGGATCATTAGTAGGACACTAAGTATCAGGATAAAAATGATCATGCTTACAGGAAAGTTACTTTTACCCGGCCCATCGCCGTTTTTATCTGATGTATCTGATTTTTTCTTTCCAAGATTCATTGTTAGTGCCATATCAGCTAGGTTCGACTGTATATATGCCAAAAAGATTAATACAGCAGAAAGTTTATCTTCTCCATTACCAAAGCTGTCAATATTTAACAAACAAACAACAACCTGATAACCTTAAGGAAACACGGCTTACCTAATTTACAAATACGCTTGTTTACCGTCAGAAAATGGGTAAACATTAATGTTTTAGTAAAACATCAGGTTATGAAACATCAGGTCCGAACAATTCCAGGAAAACTGGTAGATTTTGATTACAACAGATACAGGTTACCCACTTTTGTAATGCAGTTTAAACCCTCCGTCTATCAGGATGGCGATTGCTTTTATGCCGTATTATCTTTTGAAGAGGAGCATGACGTTTCGGGCCTCGGTACCTCACCTGAAGATGCATTGATAGACTGGAACGACAAGGTATGCGAAATGCTTGCCCTATCAGGCCCTTTAAGAACATCCTTTAGTACTAAATGAAAATAAATTGCTACAAAAGCGGCATTTAATCATTAACTACATCTCTGCTGATGAATCTCAATATATCTACCGGGCTGGCATTTCATCAAGATTATGGCGATCAGCCGAACTTTCTTGGTAATTGCCATTTCGAAATCAAAAGGCCATGCGATTGTACGATTATCCAGCTTCATCAATTCTATTTATTATTAAGAAAGGGAAATAAAGTTTTACCTGTTGATCTGCCCTTGAAAATTTTCAATGCAGCGTTCCTGGCTTTCTGCTACAACGGCAAAAAACTGGTCGGTATTTCGGCCATTAAAAGGCCAACGCCATCTTACCTACAAGAAGTATATAATAAAGCTGGGATTATTACTGAAATATATAAACCATTTTTAGAGATCGGTTATTCATTCACTCAAGAATCAGTTCGTAAAAACGGAATTGGTACCACATTAAAACAGCTGTTGCTTAAAAAAATTAATCATCATCGTGGTATTATCTTTTCTACTACGGCTACTGTTAGCAGTCAGCGATTTCTGATAGCCAATGGTTTCCAGGCAAAAGGCAATCCTTATCAGGGCGTCTTTGATAATAACATCATTTATTTTGAACGCACTCAGTAATGTTAATTTACCATTCATTTGCTGATTTAAGCTCCTAACTACTATTTTAGAATAGATCCCTTACTGGTCTACTTTTCAGATTACAATGATGAATACCACGGTCACTGCGACATCATGATTACAATTGTTTAGTGACGATCAAAAAGTAACCGTCAAAACCATCGCCCCATTCAGCTTGTTTATTGGATATCAACCCAAAAATTTAACACTGAATTTCATTAATTCTTTGTAGATGAATTAAAGTTGTGCTAACCATTTTTTTGTCTTTCTGATCGTCATGATGATAAGCTAAGTGATAGGATTGACCAATTAAAACATTAACCTTAAATCTATGAAAGGAATATCTCCTTGGGCCATTAATGCAATGGACCGGTTCAGGGGCAACTATACTGAACATGATCAAACAACTATCCAAAAATTAAACTTTAAGATCATAGATACAGGCGATTCTTTATGGATAAAGCTTGAAAAGAAAAATTGTGAACCTATATTTTTCCGTACCTGTTTTTCTCCCGGTGGAAACTTAGAAAACCTGAAAATCAGGCAGTCAGCAGATCAGATTCATTTTACGGCATCCACCACCATGGGCGAGTTCAAAATCAAGATTTCTATTGAGGAGGATGATTTTGCCATTTTGAAATACAGCTGCACATTAAAGCTTCGGGAAGCGACAACAATTCCATTCTGGCCGAGGGATATCCTAACCATCGGCAGTCTTTCAAGTCCTCAAAAGGATATGGGGGATATCCGGCATAGTCAGGTAGGAAACCGTACTGGCCTTTTGTACGTGGATTTTCCTGAACGCTCTTTAAGAATGTTATATTTCCAGAATCTGACCAGTTTATGTCCGTATGCGGAGCAAACGGGAACTTCCCTAGGGGATGTAGTTGGTGGAGAGGTTCCGGAAGTTGGGCTTGCACTTCCACCCTCACCTACCCAGGAACTGGCTAAGGGAACCGAAATTCAGCTCAGCGATGCATTGGTCTGCTTTAAAGAATACAAAAAAAGTAAGGATAATCTCAGCAGGGATTATCTTGATATGCTCGCCTCCATTTACACCAGAATTGAAAAACCTGAAACAAGTTATAAAAACTGGCCCGAAATATTGGAGAAAGGCATGAAAGACCTGATTGAAAGCCCGGGGTGCTGGTCGCAACTTGATGGACATCGCTATTTCAATGCCTATGTTAGCGATTATGAAACGCCACCCGAAATTATGGTCCAACTGGCTGTTCTTTTGCCACTGCAGGATTATGTAGAATGGAGTGGCAAAAGCCTTGATGTAATAAAAACCATAAAAGAAGGTCTGCCATCGTTTTATAATCAAAAATTAAAGACCTTAATGCGCTGGCACCCCGCTGCAGAGTCGAAATTGAAAGGAGATGAAGAACAGAAAATACCTATGGTTATGGATTCCTGGTACCTTCATCACCCCATGCTCAACCTTTCCAGATTGGCCCTAAAAGGCGATAAGGTTGCCAAAGATTTATTTCTTGATTCACTTGGTTTTGTGATCAAAGTTGCAAAAAAATTCCATTACGATTGGCCCGTTTTTTATAAAATGGATACGCTGGAAATTATCAAGGCAGAGACCAAGCCCGGCGAAGGTGGAGAAAAAGACGTGCCCGGACTCTATGCACATGTCATGTTACAGGCCTTTGAGCTTACCAAAAACAACAAATATCTCCTGGAAGCAGAAAAGGCTGCAAATAAACTGGTCAAAATCGGATTCAAACTTATGTACCAGGCCAATAACACAGCCTTTTCCGCAGGCGCCCTATTAAGGCTATACAAGCTAACAGGCAAAAAAAAATATCTCGAACTTAGTTATACCTGTCTCGCTTCAATCTTCCAGAATGTGCAGCTATGGGATTGTAACTATGGATTTGGAAAACATTTTCCAACCTTTTTTTCGCTTTTTCCGCTTATAGACGCACCATACACAGCGGCTTACGAAGAGCAGGAAGTTTTTTGCGCATTTCATGATTACCTCGACCATGCCGCTGGTGTTGAAATCCCCGACAGTGTTAGATTATTATGTGCTGAGTATACCCGGTTTTTGATTAACAGGGCGGCTTACTATTACCCACCGATGCTTCCTCCTGAAATGCTTTCAGATGAGGTAAAAATGGGCGAAGTAGATCGGAAACTTTGGATTGCACTGGAAGACCTGCATGACGGAACGGAACAGAGCGCCACCGTTGGCCAGGAAGTATACGGAGCGGGCAATGCCTTTGGTATATTGCCTCGCCAATACATTAGAATTAATGGCGAATCTTTTTTAATATTTTGCGATGCGCCCATACATGGCATCAGAAAAAGCAAAGGTAAAATTACATTTTCACTGCAGGGCCACCAGAGCACATTGGCAAGATTAAGGATTACCGCCAACGGAACACAGAAAATAAACCCAAAGCTAAAATTTACCATCTCTCCCGGAAAATTAGAAACGGTAAAGAATGGAATGCAAGATTTAGAATGTTTTGTACAAGCCGATCAGCGAATCATTATTTCCTGGGAAAAGAGCCATTAGCACAGGCAAAAACTGAAAAAAATTCAGCATTAGCACTGAAAATTTTTCATAAAAAGTGAAAATTTTTCAGTAAAAACAGTTGAAATTCACTCAGAAATGCATTGGCACAGCGCTTGATAAACTTGAAATGTAACCTTTGGAAAAAGGTTAAAGCGTTAAATTAATTGATTTATAGTCCATTTATTATTAAAACATTAAAAGGAGAAAAACTATGACATTGGTTAAATTCAATCCAGAAAAAAAGAACAGTTCATTATTGCCAGGCTTTAATGACATCTTTGAATCCGTATTAGGTGATACCTTTTTTACTGATCGTCGCTTAAGCAGCGTACCAGCAGTTAACATTTCTGAAACGAATGAAGAGTACCACATCGAACTGGCTGCGCCTGGATTAAAAAAAGACGATTTCAAAGTATCCATTGAAAAGGATATGCTGACCATTTCTACCGCTCAGCATACCGAAAACAATAACGAAGGCAAAACCTATAACAGAAGGGAATATAGTTACTCAGCATTTACCAGAGCATTTACCCTTCCGGAGAGTGCAGACGTTGAGCGTATCCAGGCCGCTTATACAGATGGCATACTTCATCTTAACATTCCAAAAAAGGAAGAAGCCAAAGCGGTCACCAGACAGATCGAAATACAATAATTCCAAAGTGCCGCTAAATGCGGCACTTTTTATTTGATCATGTACCCAAATCCATTAAAAAATACGACAGTTTAGCTATGGAAACCCGTTTCATCATCAACATCAGCCTTCAGGGACCAGCTGGAAAAATCACATACGGTAAATTTTCTCTTGGCAATGATAAAAAAGAAGCCAGCGAAATTTTCTCCCAGTTAAAAGGTAGTGCAGAAGAAACACCAGGATGTTCATTAAAAATAGAATTTGTGGAAGAAATGATGGAACTGCCCATTCTTACTGGCGCCATAAATTGTAACCTGGAGGAGCTAAAAGAAAATATTGCCATTATTTCAAAAGAAATATTCCGAATTGCTCATTTAGAGAATGGAAATATAGATGGGGAATACGGGTTGAGTCTGTAAAGGGAAGTTAAATTTTACTCACGCTGAACCCGTATCAGGGTCGTTCTTACAGGATAGATCTCTATGTTATACTACGTTTCAGTCGAGATGATGATTTCTGCATGAACACTCCAAATGGTAGAACATAGCATCTGGAAATTTTTCGGCAATATCATCACCCTGAACTGGTTTCAGGATCTTTCTTGAAGGACAGATCTCTCCGTTACACTACGTTTCAGTCGAGATGACGATTTCTACATGAAAATTCCAAATGGTAGAACTTAGCATCTGGAAATCTTCGGCAATACCGTCAACCTAACTCGCATCAGGTACCTCCTTACAGGATAGATCTCTCCGTTACACTACGTTTCAGTCGAGATGACGATTTCTACATGAAAATTCCAAATGGTAGAACATAGCATCTAGAAATTTTTCGGCAATATCATCACCCTGAACTGGTTTCAGGGTCTCTCTTGCAGGACAAATCTTTCTCTTAAACTACGTTTTAGTTGAGATGACGATGCTTACATGAAAAATCAAATGGTAGAGCTTAGCATCTGTAAATTTTCGGCAATATCGTCAACCCTGACCCTAAATTTTACCCTCAAATTTCTTGATTGCATCTGTGCTCACCGGAGTAAAAAAATTAACCAGATTCCCATCAGGGTCACGGAACAACAGAGAACGGTTCCCCCAAGGCATGGTTGTTGGCTTTTGTACTAAAAAGTCGCCCAGAAAATCAGATTGTTCTTCGTAAATCCTGTCCACATTATCTGTAATAAATTCAATAATTGCGGTGCGGTTTTGAGCTGCCATGGCGACCTCTGCTCCTCCAAAAAACTGCAATGTTCTTGTACTTCCAATAGCAAGTGTTGCATTTTTCGTTTGGATCTCTGCAAAGTCTTCCGTATAACAGATACCCTTCAGTTGAGTGATCTGCTCATAAAATTCCATTAATTTACTTACATCATTGGTAATAATTCTGATTGAAACGAGATTCATAATTTGTCTTTTAATTTATTTTAGACAAATTTCAGAAAGCTAAATGACAGCTATTTGTCAGGGGTATAATTTTTTTGTTTTTGTTCCAGATAAGAAGCAAGTGTAATCTGATGCGGCGAGAATGTTTCATCGCTCATCGTCAATGAATGGATTCGATCCAGCCGGAACATTCTAAAATCATTTCTTAAGCGGCAAAAAGCAATCACCAACCAACTTTCTTCCAAACTGTAATAAAAGGCGAACGGTTCTATTTCTCTTTCTATTATTTTTTTTTGATTGCCACTTTCATAACTGATCTTCAACACTTTAAAATCTGTTAGTGCTGTCTGGATTTGCGTAAGTGAGTTGCTAGAGTTTTGCGTCGCAAATGCCGGGCTTATTGCTATACGCTTTGATAAAAGCGCTACTTTTTCTTTTGTACCTACCCGTAAAACCGCCTTAATCTTATCGAGGGCTGTATTATATTCTTTGATTAAAGAGGTATCTCTTGTTTTATGGATGAGATGCTCAATGGTGATCAAGGTATTTGCTTCACGCTCGGTAAACATCACGGGCGGTAACTTGTAACCTTCCATTAAGCTGTATCCCTTTCCTTCTTCCGTGTAAACAGGGATGCCTGCAAGTTCCAGCGTTTTTAAGTCCCTGTAAATGGTGCGTACACTTACTGAAAATTTAGCGGCTAGTTCACTCGCTGTTACCAGTTTTTTTCCTTGCAAGCTTGTCAATATTGCAGTTAACCTCGATATTCTGGTAGCATCGTAAAATTTCATCTCTAAAGCTTATGTTGCGAAATTAAGAAAACTCCAGTAGAATTATGGTTATCATACTGCTTAGAGAAGCTTTTGATCTATTAAAATACTTCACCCTGAATTTGCTACAGTGTCTTTCACGCAGGATGGATTTCACCTCTGCGTGTTACTTCTGTCGAGATGACGATTTTTACGTTGAGTCTTTCCAGTGTTAGAAGTTAGTAGCTAAAAATCTATCAAGAATGCGTCATCCTGATCCGATAGCTCCTATGTTTACAAATGTTTAATTTAGTAAGCATAAAGTGAAAAGGATCGAGAGTAGACCGATGGCAAAATAACTCATGAA
>NZ_FNCH01000020.1 GCF_900100705.1 Pedobacter terrae | reverse complement strand
AAGGAGGCTACGGTAGAAGGCATGTAAAATGAAAATAGTAAAAAAAAACAAAGCTATATGTTTTAATCCTACTCCACAACTTTTGGTGTTGATCCGATAATTCCGATATCCATATCCTTCAATTGGCTTACCAGAGTGTTTTTATCATAAATAATTTTCAAAACCATAACTTTTCGATCCCTTTCTTTGAATATGATGATACCATTTAAAATTTCTACGTCATAATAATCAACCTTAACGATCAATTTTGAAATTTCCCGTTCTGAATTTTCCAAGCCCTTTTTTGACCTCTTAAAGGTAACTTCCTGTTGGCTATAGTAATCGTTTACTTCAGTTTTTCCATAGGTAAGTTTTATCACTTTTTTAAAAACGGCACCTGTTTTAAGCGTGGTATCTGTGCTGATTTCCCACTCGAATATAATGGGGAACGAATATGGCTGAAGTGTAAATGGTTTTTCCGAAAATTCGACTATTTTTTCCTTCGGAGGAGGTAAGGGTTCAGCCTTTGGCTTTTTCTTTTGGCTGAAGCTGTTTTAATGCAATAAAATTAAAGCTGTGAACAGGAATAAAATTTCATAAGATAGCTTTAGGATAAAGGTTGACAATCGTAAATATCGGTCATTTCATTCAAATAATGCTAGGGATATCCTAAATGGAATTTTTGAAAATTATCTTTGTTTACTATGTAGCCATGTGACATTATCCGGCAAAATTGATGTAAAGTAACTGAACCCTACGGATCAGGTTAAAATGATCGGACTTTTCGTTAACCTATATAGGATATTTATTTAACCTCGCCATTATTTTCAAATTTGCTTAATCTTTCCGTCCACTGTATCTGTGTTAGCCATACTAATTAATTTTTTATATTTTCTCCTAAATAGCAGGTATAAGATTGTAGTAAAGCATGGATAAACTATCGATAAAATCAATAGTTCTGTCAGTAAATTTTTGCTCACTCCATAAGTTGATACCCATAAACTAATGACGGGTATCGCAACCCCTAAAATAGGAGCTCCAGAAAAGCTGAGCCAGGAAAGAACAGCATTATGCCTCACCTTTTTAATGAAGTTGAAAAAAACGCTAAAAGAGCACACTACCACTGCGGTAAGGTACAATAATGAATAGCCCAGATTTAAAACGATATTAAACAAATACAGCACATCTGCGAAGAACCCAGTATCAGTTTCAGTTTTATTCATAATAGTAACGGTGTAGGCAGCATATAAAACTAAACCTATCAGTAAATCTATTATCCAATATCTTATAATAATCTTATTCATTGGTTAATGCAAAACAGTCAATGGTGGGTTAATTAAATGCAATCAGTCTATCTTCCGGAAGGTCATACTCGTAAATCTGGCCACTTTCTTCTCCAACATAAAGCCATTGAACAATATTACTACCATTAGGCCCTACCGGCGCAATACCAATTAGCCTATAGTGCTGACCGTTCCTTTCTGCCGACTCGATAGAATAAGTGAGCTCCTGTCGGTTTTTTATAGCGGCCTGCAGCAAAGAATTTTTTGTTTGTGTGAGGTAATATTCAGTTAACAAATAAACTTTTTTAAGGTATGATGAGGTAAATTCCTCGTCAGTAGACCATGTATATTTTAATTTGTTGCCGTTTCTAAAGGCAGTTACCGGACCGTCGCCTGTTTTCTTGATAGAAAGTATTAATTTGGCGGGCATTTCCGCCTCATTATCTCCAGGAACGGTAACTATTCCGTTTTTCCAGGCAACCTGTATTTTGTCTCCACGATTTAGGTTTCGGGTCGTATCGGTTTCATTTATAAATAAAAATGTACTATCACCCTTATTCGCTAAAATTTGAAAATAATCACCATCATCAAGATATTCTACAAAAGTTAATTGGGCAACATGCTCAGGCCTGTTATTTTGTTTTTGTGGGGTAACAGTTTGGTCAGCAACAGGACTTAACTTTCCTGATTCATTCTTTTCTACGGTTTTTGAATGGCAGGCCAATAGTCCGCATATTCCTATAATGTTGAGCGCATTTATTAGTTTATTCATTCGGTAAACTGTTTATCTGATAAGGTAAATAAAATTAAAACGCGTTTCCATGCTAAGCTGCAAATACTAACTTATTATTTACATAAACCGGAACAAGTTACAAAAAGTTAATATTGATCGAAATAAATGAATTGTCACATATGTAAAGAAAGGATAGCTATTTTTTTTTATTTTTAAAAGCCTGATCAGATCTCTCTACCTGAGCTGAAAAATCTGATTTTAACTCTCTGATAATCTTCAAATTTCAGAATTAAAATTAAAAATTTGATCTGCTACCTCCTCTTATTTCGGCACAAAAAGCCACTAAATACACGTTAAAAAGCAAAAAAATAAAAATTATTTTTTGATAGTGATATTTATATTTCTATATTTGCAACCCCAAAGGAATACAACACTAATGTATTAATTTGCGAAAGTAGCTCAGTTGGTAGAGCACGACCTTGCCAAGGTCGGGGTCGCGAGTTCGAATCTCGTCTTTCGCTCTAAATGCCTTCCTACCAGAAGGCATTTATTTTAAAGTTAACCAAGCCGATGGAGATCGGCAGCGGCTAATGCTCGGGTGGTGGAACTGGTAGACACGCAGGACTTAAAATCCTGTGCTTTCAAAGGCGTGCGGGTTCGATTCCCGCCCCGAGTACTCAAAAAAAAAAATCGAATGAAAACCTTTCAGAAATGAAAGGTTTTTTTGTTTGTAATCATTAGCAGAATTCTTCTGCTTGCGTTTGCAGTTTATATCCCACGTTCTGAGAATATAGAAAAATTTTATACTGGCCGTACCGGAGATTTGAGAAAAGGCTTGTTCGAGATTAAACAGAGCATAGATATTTTGGAAAGTTAATGGTCGATAATGGAACACGTCCCGACCTAAAGTCGCGATGCTTTCAAAGGCGTGCGAGTTCGATCCGCGCCCGAATACACAACACCTCGCAATATTCTACCAATCGAATAGATTAGCTCTACTCTGTCATTCAATTTATGGTTCGATATGTCTTTTAAAAACGAAGCATTTAAACTGTGTAATCGTAGCGAACGGCAGATGGTATCACCAATATCAGTAGCTGATGGCAGAAACAGGAATAACCACGATATTGTATTTCTAAGCTCGAGTTGTGAACAAATGTGCACAAAGTAATTACCGTGCAAGTCGGTTTAAACATGAACGACCCACCAGCAAGTTAGGTATTGAGGAAGATAAAATCTATATGTGACTTAATGATGGTCGGATGCTTGTTTAAATGCAAATATCCTAAAATTCCTGACGGATATAGAATAGTCTTGTACGAATGTCAATCTCCATAGCTCATTACTTTTTATCGGTGTTATATTTATATCAGTTAAAATAAAAACAGTAATTATGAAAAACTTAGCAAAAAAACTAACTGTTCTTTCCAAAGAAGAAATGACCAGCATCAAAGGTGGCATGAGATGGACCAACGACAGAAGCGTAAATGTAGAAGACCGAAGAAAGTTAGGTGGTGAGTCAATGTGGGGCCTCATGAAACGCCTCGAATCGTACACCGCTTTAGAAATTTTAAACGGAGCTTATTAACCTTTCAAGGTGTAAACACTTATCGCAAATTTGCGTTAAAGATCGGCTTATTAGCCGATAAGCTTTAAGCAGTATCTATCTGGCCGGAAGGATCATTTTCCTTCGGCCAGATTAAAGTATAGGCTGTAACCACTGAAACCGCCTAATCCCCGCCTGGACGAAAAAATATAAAAAATGATCATTGCGGCAATGATGCCTTCTTACTATGCAGCTAAACAAATTTACTATAAACCTCTGACAAATAGGGTTTTAACCAAAGACGAAACGTTAATAATTTCTAAATTCTGCTGCTTTATTCATTATTGCATGTTTAAAATCGCTTAGCTGTGCCCGATTGGTAACAACTTCAGTTAATTCAAAAGGATAGTCTTCTTTTTTGGTTGGCACTAATCCATCTTCCGGTGATTTTATTTTTTTTAATGTACCCAAAAAAGTTCCTGTGAAATTTACGGACGACATCTAATAAAATCTGCCCAAGTATCAGCCTAGCCTTAGTTTAAACTGCTGCGCGCATTGCCGCCCGCCTTGACATTACTTTCTCGATCAGGCCATGCAAACGGCTCCGGTAATCGCTGCCTAGCCACTTAATGTAGTTTTTGGTTACCGAACCGAGGCATTTGGCGTATTGTTTTATCCTCCAGTCAATTTCTTTATCGAGTTCAGCGGCCAATTCTAATGCGCTGCTTACCGTGTCAGCATTGTCTGCGCACATTATGGCATGCTGCCTGATGGAATCGCGGAGCACTGTCTTGGCTTTTTCCCCTTTATCCATTGCTGTTTGGTAGGCCGCAAGTACGTCGAATGCTATCCCCGTACTGTTGGGAAACCTGTTTCTCATTTCAGCCGGCATCTGATGGATATCATCATTGGCCTTTGCCAGAATCTGGTGATAAATTTCGGGGTTTTCGAATACATGCTGCCAATCTACCGGTGCATCCCATTCTCCAAACCTTTCTGCATTATTGCCCAGGTCTATAATAGTAAAAGTCTTTTTACCGGGCAAACGCCTCGCTCCCCTGCCGATCATCTGATGATAAAGCGTAAGTGAGGTAGTGGCACGGTTGAGAATGACCGACTGCACAGATGGTTCATCAAAACCAGTGGTTAATATCGATACCGATGTTAATATCGCCCCCTTTGTTTTTTTAAACCATTTTAATATTTCAATCCGTTCTGCATTTTCTGTCTGGTTATCTAGGTGGCGGATAGGATAACCGGCCTGTTGAAAAACTTCTAATACCTTTCGGGAGGTAAATATGCCGTTATTGAAAATTAATGTCTTTTTCCCAAGGCCATGTTCCCTGTAGGCATGTACCAGAAGATCGAGCATTACTTTGGATGAATATAGCTCATCAGAGCTGCTCACCGTAAAATCGCCATGTATGCCCCTGTTCAGCGTGTTGAGTTCTACCTCATAAGCAAAACTTTTTGGCTTTGCCAGAAAACCCTGTCCAATGAGGGAATTGATCTGCTCTCCAAGCACGAGCTCACTGTAAAAGCTTTTCATAGGCAGCGTTGCATCTGCCGAAAAAGGCGTGGCAGTTACCCCGATGATCCTGGCAGCCGGAAATTTTTTAAGCAGTTTATGGAAGGAATTGTGATGGGCCTCATCTACAATGACAAGGCCAACCCCATCTGTATTAATCAAACCGTCATCGATCCTGTGTTTCAGGGTTTCGACCATGGCTACATAACAGTGATAATAATCTTTTTTGGCTATCCGTTTAACTTTGCTGTCTACTACTTTATTAAAAACGCCAGCATTTTTCATTGCAAGCGAAGTCTGTTTGCATAACTCTTGCCGATGTGTAAGCACAATGACCTTCTTTCCATATTGCTTGATAAAACGATCGGCAATTTCAGAAAATATAACGGTTTTACCGCCGCCTGTAGGCAACTGGAAGAGTAAACGCAGCTGATCGGTACCGGCCTGCATTTTTTCAAACAGGGTTTCTATCGCACACAGCTGATAGGGATATAATTTTTTTGCTGACCCATGGGCAGCTGTGGAGGATAAAATCTGCATGGTGTTACAACCACCGAAACTGGCTGAAAGTTTTAAAGACACGCAACGATTTGCTGGATAAAATCGGCACCCCAGTCTCATGATCAACAGCAATGAGGCCTGATTGACAGACTGGAATAAATTTTGTTAGTTTGATATTCTTAATTAAAGCAGCCATGTGATGAAGAAGTTCGCAATCCTGATAAAATCCGCTTTGATGTTGAAGACAAATATTTACGGGATTGTTTTAATGCTGGGTATTACTTTCATCGCTGTAACCCGTCTACCGGCCCGGATGAGCACAATAGTACTGATGTGCGAAAAGCCATAGATAAGCAAATGCTGGTAAGCATGATCAGTAGGTTGAACCAGGCCCTGGCTGTCAAAGATTATTCGGTAGATAAAGGAATTGCTGTACTTAAGCCATATACATCGAAATATAAAATTTGTATCCCCGGTTTCACAGAGATGATTCCATACGATGAAAGTTACTTATACATCTATTGCATATATGATACAAAAACAATACTTCCACGTGTACTATCTTTCAGGTTCCAGCTTCCAATGCCATTGGCACAGGATTTCAGATTTCACCAAACCTACTCCATTAATTTCTGTTGCTAATAGTATAAAACATAAGCAATGGTGAAGGAGAACATGACCGATATGATCCGGGTAAAAGGTGCAAGGGAACATAATTTAAAAGATATTTCGCTCGAGATTCCCCGTGATAAACTGGTTGTATTTACCGGTGTTTCAGGATCAGGGAAATCATCCCTTGCATTCGGTACACTCTATGCTGAAGCGCAACGGCGCTATCTGGAATCCGTTTCGCCTTATGCACGCAGGCTTTTCAACCAGATGAATGTTCCTGAAGTAGATTCCATCGAGGGGTTGCCCCCCGCAGTTGCCCTGCAACAGCAGCGTTCGGGAACCTCCACCAGATCTTCGGTTGGCAGTGTAACCACTTTGTCGAACTTGCTTAGAATGCTTTTCTCCCGTGCCGGAGACTATCCCCCCGGTCAATCCATCATCTATGCAGAGGGCTTCTCTTTTAACACCCCTGAAGGTGCCTGCGAGGAGTGTCATGGTATGGGTAGTGTTTTTGAGGTCAACGAGGCAACAATGGTACCGGACGATACGCTCAGCATCAGAGCGGGCGCAATTGCATCCTGGCCACGGGCATGGCAAGGTCAAAACCAGCGGGACATCTTAGTATCGCTGGGCTTCGATGTGGACACTGCATGGAAAAAGTTGCCCAAAAAGCAGAGAGATTGGATCCTGTTTACTGAAGAGACGCCTACCGCTCCCGTTTATCCTGGCCTTTCACCTGAAGAAACTGCTTTAGCAATTGCCAAAAAGCGATCACCGGATTATATGGGTAGCTTCATTGGTGCCCGGGCTTACGTATTAAAAACCTTTGCATCAAGCCAGTCTGAACTGATGAAAAAAAGGGTTTCAAAATATATGATCAGCAAATTATGCCCGGTTTGCGCGGGTAAGCGGCTGAAAAAAGAAGCACTGTCTGTGAAATTCAAAGGCAAAGATATTGCAGAAACTTCCGGAATGACATTAGCTGAACTTTGGGAGCTTTTCAGTGAAGCTGCCTGGAATGAAAAAGATGTAAAATCCGAAGAAAAGCAGCTGGTTATCCAAAGAATTTCTACAGACATGCGCTCCAGAATCAGTGTTATGCTTGAGCTCGGTTTAGGCTATCTCACCCTTGATCGAAGTACCCCTACCCTTTCTCCCGGCGAATTACAAAGATTGCGTTTATCTACTCAGGTACACTCTAATCTTTTCGGAGTTGTTTATGTTCTCGACGAGCCATCTGCAGGATTACACCCGGCAGACACAGAAGCTTTGCTGAGTATACTGGAGAAATTAAAAAACGCAGGGAACAGCATTTTTGTTGTCGAACATGAAATAGAGGTCATTAAGCGGGCAGACTGGATTATTGATGTAGGACCGGGTGCCGGAGAGCAGGGCGGGCAGATTATCTACAGCGGCACAGTTGCCGGGCTGAAAAAAAATACCGCCTCCGTTACCGGAAGATTTCTTTCAGATACTCACAGTCGCCCTGAACACCAACCAAGAATATTCAAAGGGCATCTCCGCGTGCGTGGAGCTAAGAGACACAATTTGAAGGATGTGGACGTCGACTTTCCCCTGGGCGTGATGACCAGTGTAACGGGAATTTCGGGTTCGGGAAAAAGCAGTTTGGTTAGCCAGGTACTTGTGGAGTTACTTTCAAAGCAATTGGGAATGCCGACTGAAATACTGAGCGAATCTACAGCCGAAGGACCTTTAGTCGATAACTCCATGCCTGCCGGAGGAAAAATCATCAGTGGGGCCGATCAAATATCCAGATTGGTGGTTGTAGATCAGCGCCCAATTGGCAGAACACCGAGATCAAACCTTGCTACCTATACCGGACTTTTCGACCACATACGCAAACGCTTTGCCGACACACCCGCAGCCAAAAAAAAACGGTATGACGCCGGACGTTTTTCCTTTAACCTGGCTAAGGGCCGCTGTTCCAATTGCCAGGGTGAAGGCTTTGTGATGGTTGAACTTTTATTTCTACCGAGTGTATATACCCCATGCCCGGCCTGCGGAGGTACCCGTTACAACCCAGAAACTTTAGCAGTGACCTATAGAGATAAAAATATTGCCCAGGTGTTAGAAATGACAGTTGAAGACGCCTGCAACTTTTTCGATGAAGACCTCCAGATTTACCAGGGGCTAAATGTAGTGCGGGAGGTTGGCCTGGGTTACCTCAGGCTCGGACAATCTGCTACTGAACTCTCTGGCGGGGAGGCGCAGCGCATTAAATTAGCAACGGAACTGCAAAAAAATAATAAAGGCTCGTCACTGTACATCCTTGATGAACCCACAACCGGCCTTCATCCGGCTGACGTTGAGCGCCTGCTCCTACAGCTGAACAGACTCGTAGACAGCGGAAATACCGTAATTGTTGTGGAGCATGATATGCAGTTGATCGCACAAAGCGACTGGGTAATTGATATTGGACCAGGGGCCGGCGACCTGGGTGGTGAGGTTGTATTTTCTGGCTTTCCTGATGAACTATGCAAAAACGCTAACAGTAAAACCGCTAAGTACCTGAAAGCATATAAAAACCAATAGCCAGCTTTCAGTAACAACTTTAGTTGATCTTTACGGTATTTTATATGACGTGCGCTATTCCTTCTTACAGTCATGATGGTGTGGGCTAATAAGAAAATATTTTTCATCACATCTTTCTGTATTCCATACTTATGAAGTTGCATCATATAATGGTAGGCAGCTATTCACGTAGAAAGCGTTTAAAGCGATATTGTTTTGCTTATAAGAAGGGTGGAAAGTCAAACTTGCCGGGCCTGCTTTCCATTGTTCACATGTGCCATATCGGCTAATAATCTCTCCTTAAAATTAATATAAGTGATAGATGTAAAAAAGAAGTTTGAACGGCTTGGAAGTATCGTCATTTGGACCGCAGTGCCCGCCTGTACAGGCAGGGAGAAATCTTATCAACCAGGTTTTAATAACTTCGTTGATAAGATCACAGTCCCGACGTGAAGTCGGGACTGCGTTACGGTCGGGATGACTATTTTTTTTCAGGCAGTCTGCTAATGGTAGCTTCTGAAGTTTCGGGAAAATCGTTGAAGGACCTGTTTTAATGTTTAAAAGGCATCTCAATACTTCTACAAACCCTGTACAGGCTAAGCTCAACCCAACCAATTTAAAGTAGATTGCAATTCTATGATACACCTCTTTTCTTGAGTAACGCCCTGTTCTTCTATCCCAGACAACGCTAAAAAGAACATTTACTGATCACTTTTCCAGGCCAAAAAGGAAGCTTGTAATTCTTCTTCAGTTTCAGGTAGCTGAACTTTTAGCGAAGCATCTACCCCTGCCTGAACGCTTTCCACGAATGATCTAAATCCCTCATTATATTTTTCGAAAGCAGTTTGGTGATCCTCATGGTGATGCAGTTCTTTCGCCAATATTGTTGCACCCTGCATGGCCAGGCTGGTACCCATACCCGTAAAAAAGCTTGGGGCATAGGCGGCATCACCGATCAGGCCTACCCTGCCCTTTGTCCATGAGGGCATTTTAATCTGACAGGCCTCATCGAAATAAAGCTCATCGGCAGCCAGCATGGCCTCTAAAATTTCCGGAAGTTTCCAACTCTCGTTTCCAGCGAAATAATCTTTTAGGATCTGCTTCGGCCGGTCCCGGTCCCGGTAGTCCCAATTTAATTTCGGCGCCCGGAAAATGAGGATAGCATTTGCAGCAGCTTTAAACTGGAAGATTACCGCCTGTTTTCCCAGTTCACGATATACCATGCCTGTAGATTTTGACCTTCCGGTTTGGACATGGTCTGCTGCAGCAAATGCAAAGTAAACGCCCAAAAACTTTTTATAGTCATCTTCTGGACCAAAAATAAGTTTTCGTACCATAGAATGCGTGCCGTCAGCACCAAACACCAGATCATAAATTTTATCATCCCCTTTTTCAAAAGATACTTTTACGTAATCATCGTGCTGAATCAATGCTGTTATACTATTGCCGAACATGATGTGCACTTCATCTTTAGGAATAGCATGGTAGATAATCTCTACCAGGTCACCACGGTGAATCTCGATATCGCCCAGGTATTCCGGCAAGGCATTGATGGCAAAGTGGGCCAGTGTTTCTCCTTTAGCGTCAACGATCTCGTCTGTATGAACAAATTCATTGGCTTTGATCTGATCGTAAATGCCCATTTCCCTGGCGATATCCAAGGCCTCACCACGTACATCTATTGGTGAACCGCCTGTTCTGAGATCATTCCCTAATTCAACTACTGTAACTTCATAACCAAATTTATTTAGCCAATAGGCCAGCGTTAGTCCTGCAAAGCTGGCACCCGATATTAACACTTGTTTTTTCATCGCTTATCATTTAATTTATGTGTGAATTTTATTCACTACAAAACTAATCGTAGCTTTACAAGTAAAATATTCGATAACCTAGTATTTTTAGTCGAAAAAATGAACGATAAAAAAGATGTAAATATTGACAGCGATATTCAGCAGTTCGCCAACAAGCTCGGATTGGTGATTGAAAATGTGTTGCAGAATTTTGAGGTGACCTTCTTTAAAGGAGCAACTTTTTTGCCTGACATGGTCATGCATTTCGGATCATTTGTTGTAAAAGAAGATTTTACACGTGTAACCGGCCAATCTGATCTCGTCGACGGCATCGGAATTGTATTTCATAATATCCTCGAAGACTATGCAAACAATGCCACAGAGAACCGCAAAACTAATAACACCAAGGAGCCGCCTTATGTACGCATCTTTCCGTATACGATCAGTCAAACTTTGCAATTTAAAAAGAATACACAGGTATCACATGTTTCCATTAGCATCAGTGCGCAATATCTAAAGGATTTTTTAAAGGAAGAGACTGAACACTTTAGCTATTTGTTTGATCGGGCTAACAGCTTTTGGATAGAAGAATTGATGACCGATGATATTTTACGGACTGTAAATGACATCGCGAAAAAACAGGAACCGACCGCCCTCAAAAGCTTTTATTATAAAATGAAGGCAATGGAATTACTCTTTTACCTGTTTGAAAGTTTAAAGAAGCGGGAAAGCGCTGAAAATTTAAAACTAAATCCAAAAGAAATCCAGTCGGTGTACAAGGTAAGGGACAATATCGTATCCTCCTTGAGCAGTTTTAATACGATAACAGAATTAAAGCAGATTGCAGGTATGAACGAATTTAAACTGCGCAGGATATTTAAGCAGGTATTCGGCATGGGCATTTATGACTATTATCAACATTTGCGAATGAAAGAAGCCGCACGTCTTTTGCGCGAGGATAAGCTGTCGGTTTCAGAAGCCGGATATGAAATGGGTTTCGAGAACCTTGGCCACTTCACGAGGGTATTTGAAAAGCACATCGGCAAGAAGCCAAAAAAATACGTGCAGAATCTTAAATAGAGTTGGCCTACTGAAGATTTCGCTTTAATAGCCCTTGCAAATCCTTTAAATAGCTGGGCATTTGTTTAGCGATTTTAAATTCTAAATATCAATCTCCCAATCAAGATTATTATTTAACATCGCAATTAATCTGCTACTAAACCATGGAAGCATCTTTGGCTATTCTTCGTATTATTAGGTTGTTGGAAAGTTCGATAGCATCGGGAGGTTAGCCGGGATAGGTGTAGCTGGCTAAAATTTATATATTTACCATACCGATAAAAAATTTAATGCTGTAGGCTGGGATATTCCCCTCGCTTAAAGCTTTTAGGGATAACGTGATTATGAGCTACCATAACCCGGGGCAGGATCCTGTTTTGCATAAATACGTGAACTGATTTTCATATAAGCCTTAACATAATGACTTAGGAAACCTCATTTACCAAAGTGAATGAATGATTTTAGTATACCATTTTTTTTAGATTCATTCCTCACCAGGCAAACATAACAAGCGGGTAGCTGTTGATATATTTAAAATTACGGTTTGAACATACTACTCACCGGCGCAACCGGATACATTGCCCAGCGTTTGCTTCCAGTTCTATTAGAACAGGGCCATACAGTTTTTTGCCTGGTTAGAAATGCAGCACGCTTCGACGAAAACAAATTTGGCCAGAATGCTAGGATTACTGTCATTGAAGCTGACCTGATGAAACCTGAAAGTTTACAGTCGCTACCAAAAAATATTGATGCGGCATACTACCTGGTTCATTCGATGAGTGGTGACAAAGACTTTAGTGACAGTGAAGCAAAGTCTGCCCGTAATTTTTCTAAAGCAATTGGCGAAACAGCAGCCAAACAAATTATATTTTTAAGCGGAATAGTAAATAGCGCTGAGCTTTCAAAACACCTGGCCTCACGCAAAAAAGTGGAGCAATTATTAGGTGAAGGCACGGTACCACTTACCACGCTGAGGGCAGGAATAATAGTAGGCTCTGGCAGTGCCTCGTTCGAAATTATACGCGATTTGGTAGAAAAGTTGCCGGTAATGGTTGCACCCAAATGGCTCCATACCAAATGCCAGCCAATTGCCATCCGTAACGTGATAGAGTTCCTATTTAAAGTACTGTTAAAGGACTTTACTTTTGGTAAACATTACGACATTTATGGTCCGGATATATTAAGCTATAAGGAGATGTTATTAGAGTTTGCAGCGGTTAGGGGGCTTAAAAGGCGCATCCTAATTGTACCTGTTATGACGCCTAAACTTTCCTCCTATTGGTTATATTTTGTAACGTCAACCTCTTATAGCCTGGCGCGGAATCTTGTAGACAGCATGCATATAGATGTAGTGGCCGATCCTAATGATCTCGCAGACAAACTTGACATTAAATTAATTCCATATAAACAAGCTATTGATCTTGCTTTTCAGAAGATTGAGCAAAATATGGTGCTTTCCAGCTGGTACGATGCGATGGGAAAAACCTATTCGAAGGAGATGATTAAAAGACTGCTTGCTGTTCCCACCAACGGCGTTTTTGTAGATCGAAAATCGGCCCCCACAAGTGACCGCAAACTGGCTGCAGCAAGAATATTTGCCATTGGCGGAAAATCGGGATGGTACTATGCAAATTGGTTATGGAACTTTAGGGGTTTCTTAGATAAGTTATTCGGCGGGGTCGGGCTTAACCGGGGAAGAAAAAATCCAACAGCCATTAGCACAGGCGATCGACTTGATTTTTGGCGGGTAGTTTATTCCAACACCCAGGAAAGTCGTTTGCTGTTATATGCAGAAATGAAATTACCTGGTGAAGCCTGGCTGGAGTTTAAAATTGTGGATGACTGTGTTTACCAAACAGCCACTTTCAGGCCGCTTGGATTAGCCGGCCGCTTATATTGGTACGCTGTACTACCCTTTCATTATTTTATTTTTAATGGCATGATTAAAAAAATTGTCACTTAAAAACCTTATGAAGATGTAAAAAAGCAGCATCTACCGGTAAAAACCTGCCCGGTTTGTAACCGCCCTTTTAGGTGGCGCGCAAAATGGGCAAGGCACTGGGATGAGGTGATTTATTGCAGTCAAAAATGCAGGCGCACAAAAAACTTAGCCAAAACGGTATAAATTCGTGCTTAACTTTTTCATGCAAACATTCGCGCTTCACCTTTGTTGCAATTATTCAACATTACAATCATGAAAAAAATATATAGAAATACACTTTTGTTAGCCACATTAGCTGTCGTAGCAGCAACTTATACCAGCTGTAAAGTTTCCATCCCCAATGGGGCAACCGCAGTTAAACCATTTAACCAGGATAAATACCTCGGTACCTGGTACGAAATTGCCAGAATGGATTTTAAGTTCGAAAAAAATCTGAAAAATGTAACGGCTACCTATTCAAAAAATGACGACGGATCTATCAGGGTAGACAATAAGGGCTACGATATGGTCAAAAACAAATGGAAACAGAGCATTGGAAAAGCCAAATTTGTGAAAGGCAATGATGAAGCACGGTTAAAAGTCTCCTTTTTTGGTCCTTTCTACGCGGGCTATAATGTAATTGAACTAGACGATGACTACCAGTATGCCCTCATAGCCGGAAATAACCTGGATTACCTCTGGATACTGTCCCGTACAAAACACATTCCGGATGCGGTAAAGGCAAATTACCTAAAAAAAGCAAGTGATCTGGGTTATCAAACAAAAGATCTGGTTTGGACTATACAAGATAACGAGTAAAAATAACGGGCTGATGGTGCATAATCTGATAATTTTTTTGATAATCAACCTATTGTATAAACTTCTCGGATGATTTTGGCGAGATCTTCCACTTCAAGATCTTTTAGTACATAAGCAGAAGCTCCAGCGTTAAAAGCTTGCACCCGATACTCATCTTTACTATGCATGGTTAAAATAATAACTTTGATATGGGGCATTAACCGTTTGATGCGCCTTGTCAACTCAACACCTGAAATTCCAGGCATATTCCAATCTACAAGCATCACGTCAACAGCTATTCCGGCCTGCAATTTTTCCAGTGCACTATCGCCGTTTTCAGCCTCAGCAGCAATGGTAATGCCCACCTGCGCTGCGAGCATTTGCGAAAGACCTTCCCTAACGATATCGTTATCTTCTGCGAGCATTAATCTGATCATAACCTGCTGTGCTTATTGGTTAAACCCTGATGAGGAATGAGCACCTCTACATGCGTTCCCTTGCCGGAATTTGAAGCTATGGTCAGCTTACCGTCTAACAACTCTATCTTACTGCGAATGGATGCCAAGCCTATGCCATCAACTTTATCTGCTTCTTCTGTCATACCCCTTCCATTATCGTTAACAGCTATTTTTACCTGATCAGTACCAATAATGATGGTTACGTCGCAGGTAGTTGCCTTTGCATGTTTAACTACATTGGTCATGAGTTCCTGTGCGGTACGGTAAACAGCCAGTTCCATGTATTTTTCTAAACGATTGTGCTGAATAGAGATATGGCAATTGAATACTATAGCACCTGACAGCTGTCTGCAAATATCATCAATAGCGCTTTTCAGGCCAAATTGTTCTAGTGTAGTTGGCATCAGCTCATGAGAAACCCGCCTCGTTTCTATAATGGCCTGGCTTAACAATTCATTAATATAGGCCTTGTTATGCCTCAATTCTTCATCGGATGCGCCTGTGCGGAACCGAGACATATTAATCTTTATACCATAAAGAAGTTGTCCGATCCCGTTATGCAAACTTTCAGATATTCTATGCCGTTCCTCTTCAAGCGTACTCAGCGAAGTTCTAAATATCTTCAATTGCTGCTCCTGTTCCATCTTTTTGATTTTATCTTCCGCTGCCCACATCGCTGAAATATCCTGATCAACCCCTAAGATGTGCTCAATATCACCTTGATTGTTCCTTATTGGAGTTCCCTTTATGCGAAGCACTTTGATTTTACCTGAGATGTTCATTTCCAAAGTTTCTTCAAAATCCGAATCACTATTAAGGATATATTGAACAACCCTTTCGGCCTTAGCCAGGCTTTTTTCATTAGTGTGCGCCAAATAAATAGCGGGTATAACCTGCGTTCCTTTTTTCAAATCGAATAAGCGGTACATTCCGTCAGACCAGGTAAAGTGACCATTAAGGCGATTGAACTCCCAACTGCCCAATAAGGCGGTTTCCTCAGATTTTTGCAGTAACAGATAGGTTTTAAGGCGTTCTTCTTCAACCTGCCGCTTTTCTTCATCTTTGCGCTCGGTGATGTCTTTAAACAATACGGCAAGCTTTAATTCCTGCGGTTTATCAATAGGGAACGCATAAACATCGTACCACCTGCCCAGGGCATCGGCCCGGTGCTGGAAACGCGCAGGTTTGCCAGTTAAGGCTATTTCACCGTATTTATCGTACCAAAATTGTTCATGACCAGGCACCAGGTCGCGCATCCGTTTACCTATAGCATCTGTAAGTCCGGTTAATTCATACAATGCCGGATTGGCTTCAAGAATGAGATAATCCACAGGTTTTCCACTTTCGTCGAATATCATTTGAATAATACAAAAACATTCATCGATAGAATTAAAAAGCGTGCGGTACTTTTTTTCACTTTCGGCCAAAGCCGTCAATGCCCTGGTATTTTCAATGGCGCTATATAGGCGTTCGGCAGCCTCTTCGAGCAACATGATTTCGACTTCTGTCCATTTTCTTGGCACCGATTGAACTGCAACGAGCGACCATACAGGATGTTTTTTACCCCGGCGTATTGTGCAGGCTGCTACAGCGTGAAATGAAATTGCAGCAAAGGATGCCCGATCAACAGCAGTTAACCGATTGTCTATACCAACATTATTGATCGTGAGCGGACCCTCGTTTGCCTGGAGAAGCAATTCTGAAAAGTTAGACAATGAAAGGGTATCAGGAATGGGCGGAATTAAAGAATTCCCGCTTTGATACATTACTTGTGCCCTATCTTTAGTGAGCTCAATCATTGCGCAGTAACATCGGTCGAGATCCAATTCTTTAGCCAGCATTTTCATTGCCGCTTTACCTATATCATCCTGATTGTTATAAGCCCTTAGGGTATCACTAAACCGTAACAAAAATGCCTGTCGCCCTTTCCAAGCGCTTTGCCCAGGCTCTTCATATTCTCTTTTATCGGCCATAAATTCAACAATATTTTATTCAAATATTGATCGATCTGTACTGTTTATGATAACATTATTAAATAAAAACAAAATTGAGCTAAGATTGTTCTGGCGAAAGATGATGCAAGATGAGGCATTTGCCTCACAATTTAACATTCATGCTAACCGCTGCAACTCAGTAATGGATGGGAATATATCCTGCCCTTAATACTAAAATACTTTTTTCCGCTATGCATAGCGCTTCACCAGCCATAAATTTTCCTTTTTCAGCTTGTTTAATTGCGGTAGAAATCTCGACTTCCCAGTTTCGGGAAAATTCGATACCAGGAAGTTTAAAACAGGTTTCGTGTTCACTACCATTAAAAATCAGCAAGAAGTGGCTATCAATGATATCCCTGCCATTTTCATCTTTTCCGTTAATGCCTTCACCGTGGAGAAAAACCCTTAAGGTATTTTCATCATCTAATTCCCATTTTTGATCGTCCATTAACTCACCTGTAGCTGAAAGCCAGGCAATATGTGGCAGGCCATCTGGAGCTACGCGGTTGTCCTTGATCCACTCCCTTCTTGAAAGACTAGGGTGGTTCTGGCGGAGTAAAATCAGCTTTTGTGTAAACGCCAGCATTTCGGTATCAGCATTGGTCCAGTTGAGCCAGGAAATTTCGTTGTCCTGGCAATAAGCATTGTTGTTACCTTTTTGTGTCTTTGAAATTTCGTCGCCAGCTGTAATCATGGGTACACCTTGCGATAAAAGCAGTGTGGCCATAAAGTTTCTTTTCTGTTTATTGCGCAACCCATTTACGGTTAACTTATCGGTTTCCCCTTCTTCCCCACAGTTCCACGAGTTGTTATCAGATTCGCCATCATTGTTATCCTCACCATTGGCTTCGTTATGCTTTTCGTTATAACTTACCAGATCATGGAGCGTAAAGCCATCATGGGCTGTAATAAAATTAATGCTGGCTGAAGGTCGCCGGTAACTCTGCCTGTATAGATCAGGACTTCCCAAAAATCGTTGTGCAAAACAGCTCAATATTCCCTTATCCCCTTTCCAAAATCTACGCACGCTATCTCTATATTTCCCATTCCATTCTGCCCAGCCCACGGGGAATTTGCCAACCTGGTAACCGTCTTCATTGATATCCCAAGGTTCGGCAATGAGTTTTACCTGCGATATTACCGGATCCTGATGAATAATATTTAAAAAAGTACCCCATGTTTCTACCTCGTGCGATCCCCTCGCCAGTGCCGAAGCCAGATCAAAACGGAAGCCGTCTACATGCATTTCCTCCACCCAGAAACGCAAACTATCCATTATTAACCGTAGTACGGCTGGAAGGCGTGTATCAAGTGTATTGCCAGTTCCGGTATAATCGGTGTAGTAC
The DNA here is from genome assembly GCF_900100705.1 of Pedobacter terrae. Taxonomy (GTDB): domain Bacteria; phylum Bacteroidota; class Bacteroidia; order Sphingobacteriales; family Sphingobacteriaceae; genus Pedobacter; species Pedobacter terrae. The sequence continues at coordinate 77,998 of NZ_FNCH01000020.1, read as the reverse complement.
CGTTTCTGATCTTCTTCCAAACGGTAATAGATTTCATTATCAATCCCCTTAAAACAGAGCGTTGGTCCTTTTTCATTGCCCTCTGCTGTGTGATTATATACCACATCCAGGATTACCTCTATCCCATTGCGATGCATCACCTTAACCATATCCCTGAATTCATGGATTTGCTCACCCTTTGTACCTGATGAAGAATATTGTCCTTCTGGCGCAAAAAAACCTATAGTATTATAACCCCAGTAATTATCCAAGCCTTTTTCTTGCAGGTGTCCGTCCGAGATAAACTGATGAACAGGCATCAGCTCTACAGTGGTAATACCAAGAGATTTGAGGTAGACAATACTTTCAGGATGTGATAGACCCGCGTAGGTTCCACGCAGATTTTCCGGCACCTTAGGATTAAGCTTACTGAATCCTTTTACGTGCAATTCATAGATTACTGATTGGCCGTAGGGAATTTTCGGGAGCGTATCGCCTTCCCAGTCGTATTTTAAATCTACTACAAGCGATTTAGGCACAAACGGCCCACTATCCAATGCTGAAAAACTTAAATCTTCATATGCTTCGCCTATTTGATAGCCAAATACGGCACTATCCCATACCATTTCTCCGGATATGGCTTTCGCATAAGGGTCAAGCAGCAATTTATTTGGATTAAAACGTTTACCTTGTTCAGGTTCATAAGGGCCATATACCCGATAGCCGTAAAGCTGCCCCGGATGTATTCCCTCAATGTAACAGTGAAAAATGTGATGGTCACGATCAACAAGTTCGATACGGGCATTTTCCTCAACGTCATTAGCATATAAACAGAGTTCTACCTTTTGGGCATTTTCTGCAAAAAGCGCAAAATTGGTCCCCCTTCCATCCCATTCTGCACCAAGTGGGAACGATCGGCCACGAACGGGCGAATATTTTTCTTGCATAATCATCCTATTTTTGAATGGCAACAAGCAAAAAGAATCAACAGTTTTATCATCACTGGTATTTAAGTAAGGTGGCATGCAAATTGGGTATTTTTATCAGTAGATAATACGGTTAATTAAAGACTCGCTTTAGGCGGCCTTAGTAAAGAATACATGATTATTGATATATATAAGGAGATTAACCATAGGCTTTTCGAATCATTTCCAGAACAATGAAAGCAAATGAAATATCGACCCAGTCTACAGGCAATATATTCTTAACTGCTGTTCCGATAGTTAAATCATTGAACTTTGATACCTACTGCATTAATTTTCTTTCTCTATGATGCTGAAAATGTCCTGATACAGAAGTAGTTTAATATCTCCGTTAAACCTATAAACCTTACTACACCCTCTTTTAAACTCAAAGTGAATTTACCAAACGGTTTTTCTGCTGCTGATAAGTAAATTCTTCGTTCATAAGGCTTTTAAAATCCTGTTCCCGGTTATCGGCTGCTAACTGTAACGCTTTCAAAAGGGCGGCGCCGTTTACTTTCAAAAGCTTAGCATGCCGCTTAAGGCCAGCTGCAGGCGGTAAAGCCTTTAAAGAGTCCAGGCCTATTTGCTGCTCATTAAGTAGAACCGAAGGTAATATTACTTTTTTCTCGGCTGCATAGGCCTCAATTCGTTTAAAACTTAAGCGATTAATTTTTATGAGCCGTTCCAGGGTAGGTGAAGCCTCAACACTGTTGTTTTTTCTTTGCATTATAAAGAGGTGATATTCCATTAGCAGCAACGAGGTAATATGCTTTAAGTGATCTGCAGCCGCTTCGTCAAGCTTAGTCTCGTAAGTTTCTGAGCCACCAACTCTATTTGGCATGGCCATATCGCCTCCTACACTGTCTTTTTTGAGGCTAGACTTTTTATCAGCGCTATTACAGGCCATTAGAGATAGTAATAGCCATAAACCCAAATTTATCAACGATCTTTTACTTAATTTTTTCATCCCAAGTTATCTTTTTTAGATAAGACATGTCCACCGGGCGAAAGTTTTTAAATCTCCAAAAAGGCGTATTAGCTCGTGTTTCCGGCAATATACTCGAAATTCAGGCGGCGAATGGATACTGCGTGCTGTTGATTTAGGTATTTAGCACTTTAAGAATACGTAATTGACACCTAAACTTTTACAAAGCGTATAGGTTTTATAAAAAGACCGGGAAGCGTAGATTCTCAGTGTAATCACCAATTCATTTAAACAAAATCAGAAATATGCTAGCAATGAATTATCGCGGCCCATATCGGGTCAGAACTGAACAGCGCCCGATGCCTGAAATTCTGCATCCGGAAGACGCGATTGTACGGGTAACCCGTACCTGCATCTGTGGATCCGACCTACACCTTTATCACGGAATGGTACCCGATACCAGGGTGGGCTCAACCTTTGGACATGAATTTATCGGTATAATAGAAGAAATCGGTCCATTGGTAACGAATGTAAAAATTGGCGATCAGGTACTGGTTCCTTTTAATATAGCTTGTGGAAGATGCAATTTTTGTAAACAGGGACTTTATGGAAATTGCCACGAATCTAACCCCATGGCTACTGCTGTTGGCGGTATTTTCGGGTATTCGCATACGGCAGGTGGCTTTAATGGCGGACAGGCTGAGTATGTACGTGTGCCGTATGCCAACACAGGTCCAACGGTAATACCACCGGACATGGATCCTGACGATGCCGTTTTACTAACTGATGTTGTACCTACGGGGTACCAGGCGGCAGAAATGGGCGGGATTAAAGAGGGAGATACCGTAGTGGTTTTTGGAGCAGGTCCCATCGGAATTATGGCAGCAAGGTGTGCCTGGTTTTTTGGTGCAGCCCGGGTAATCATTATCGACCATATCGACTATCGGTTGGAATTTGCCAGAAACTATGCGAAATGCGAAGCCTACAACTTTAAATCGATGGAAGATCCTGTGGTATTTCTAAAAAAAATAACCGATTGGTACGGAGCTGATGTTTGCATAGACTGCGTAGGTTGCGAGGCCGAAGGAAATGCCTTGCAAACTTTTACCGGTAAAATAACGTTAATGCAGGCCGGTGCCGCCACTGCGCTACAATGGGCAATTAACTCGGTAAAAAAAGGCGGAATTGTTTCGGTAGTGGGTGTTTATGGCCCGCCATTCAATTATGTACCAATTGGGAATGTACTGAACAAGGGGATTACCCTGCGGGCCAACCAGGCATCTGTAAAACGGTTGCTACCTAAACTTATTGAACATGTACAGGCCGGAAGACTTGATCCTAAAGGACTTATTACCCATAAAGTGCCACTGGAAGAAATATCAGATGCCTACCACATTTTTTCAGCCAAGCTTGATGAATGTATCAAGGTAGTACTTATCCCATCAACTAAATCTTAAAACATGGAAACGAAAAATTTTGATTATAAAAATATTCCCGGCTGGGGCATGGATATAGATGAGCGGAATGAACCCACCTATCCGATGAAAAATTACACCGGTGATGACCATAAACGCTTGGATTATGAAAAGCCACCGCAACAACCTGCAGATGTAGAAATACTTAAATCTAACGAACGCCCCGCATTAAGTGCAGTTTTCGGCAATGCATCGCCTCCCTCAGGCCTCAGTGGAATGATTCGCCGGTATGCCTTTAAACATAGCGAAGACCGCTACCGGCACTGGATCCCCTTGATTTTAGCCGACCGTATAAATGCGTGGGAAGGAATTTTAGATGACTTTAAAAGCGGCACTATGCCCAATATACCTGCCGAACGTGGATGGAAGTCAGAACTGAAATATAATCGTGCCGCACTGACTAAAAAAATTCTGGTAACAGGTGTAATTAGTCTGGTGTTGTTGAGTTACCTCACACGAAAAAAAAGATAAGATATTTGGCGGCCAGGTGTGCGGTACTTTATCTGCATCTGGCTTGCCAAAACCAATAAGCTTTTGTATGTAAAAAATGATCGGTTGATTTGGCATTTATAAGTTACCCATACTAACCAATCATTAAAGCATAACTAGTTGGTATGCCATAATCTTTGACTGGCGTCAAGCCGTTTGGTAAGCATGGGCAGTTTTTCTGCGGTCCACTGCCGTAATAATACATCCTTTAATCCCGCCGGTCCGGAAGCTTTAACATGCAGGCCGATCAAATCCTCATCAGCTTGCATAACCAACTTCAAAAGCAATTTATGATACGCAGGTCCATGGCTGTTTTGCAGATTTAACAGATTTGCTTTCGCCTCCGCAGTAAGATCAGCTTCAGGAAGGGAACATATAGTTTGTAGTTCAGCGATATACCTTGACATACTATCGCTTCTCTGTGCAAAAAAAGGTGCAAATTCCGGCTGATCCTGAGTTTTTGATATTTCCGTATCCAGGACATGCTGATATGCTATTATAGCGGCTAACGGGTACAAAAAATCATTTCGTTCCAACCTGTAATCACCTATTTGCTTTTCACAGCCGGTAAACACCAGCAACAACAATATTATAGAAGGGCGATAGCGATAAAATTTCATAGCGTTGATTCTAAATGCCAATTAACTGTTCGAGAATCAGATTAAATAAAAGACGCACGCAGATGAAATTTTGGGTCTCCTGCGTGCGCCATTGTACAATGTTCAATTAACTATTGAGGCATTGTGGATCCAGACGAGGCGCTATCTGTGGTTGTAGAATCTCTCGTGGTACTATCCTCCTGCCCAACCGTCTGCTGGGAACCACCGGTACTCATCGAAGTATCACTGCTGGTTGAATCTGCACCTTCCGATCTGGCGCCTGAATTACATGAAATTAAAACTGCTGTAGCCATTACAGCGATAAATAGATACTTTTTCATATGATATTAATTAAAGGGTTACCCAAAGTAAGCTGTTTAAAGAACCCAAAAGTTCCGTTTTTATTCAAAATGGGTAGTTTGCACCATGCTGAACGTATTTACCCCAATTGATGCGTTTAGGTATTCCCACCCGCATTACCGGCAAGATCGCCGTTTACATCTTCCTCATCGTCAATTTCGCCGGTCAGGCCACGTTGCACATCGTTATCATCTGCTTTTTCCTCATCGTTTGGACTAACGTCTGATTGATGTTGATTTTTTTGGTTCTCATCCTCGTTGGGATCTACGTTTGTGTTCATCATAACTTTTTATTTAAAAAACATCATTAAAATGAATATAGTTTTGCACTGGTTAAATGAAAAAGGGTTCAAGTGCCGGAATCTCCCAAACCGAACCATCTTTTAAGATGCTAACATTTAGATCTGAAATACTAATGCATTGTCCACTGTCAAATTCAGTCACATTTGAAGATTTTGTATGAAAACCATCTATGATGATGACCACACCACTTCCGATTACCCGTATGGACTTTCCATGCTCAACAACCAAAGCCGTATCTTCTTCGATGCCAATACCAATACAACCTGGATTTGTGGCGATTACCTGACTCATCCTTACAAAACGGGATCGGTCTACAAAATGGGTATCAATACAGATATTTTTTAACAAACTGAATCCGGTGGTTATCCGAACTGCCCCAACCCGTTGCTGGTTGTCTTTATTTCCTGATATAATCATTGGTGTGGAGAAAGCCATTGCACCTGCGCTGGTACCTGCAATAACTATAGGTTCTTTGATATATCGTTCTTTGATCTGCGAGAGTAATTTCGTACCACCATATATTGAAGTGAGTTTAAGCTGATCGCCACCGGTAAAAAAAAGCACATCGGCACGGCCAATCCGTTCGGTTAAATCATCATATAAAACTTCCCCCCTGTCTTGGTGAAAGATTTGGCCGACATCTGCAGCCCCTAAGCGATTAAAGATCTTCAAGTAATCGTTAAAACTCTCTTCAGGTTCTCCACTAGCCGTGGTAATCACCTCGATAACAGGGGATGACTTACCGCTTAACAACATAACGGACTCAAGTACTTCCAAAGGATCGTTTCCCTCCTTCTGCATTTCTGTTTCAGGCCTGCCATTTTTATTCTCATGCCCTCCAATAACGACTAGTTTACCGGCCGGAGCCGGCGGGTGATTTAATTTAGACTTTCTCATTATATAATTATTTTAACATAACAAGCTACAAGACAAGCCCTTTTCAAATTTTGTTTAGTGCCTGTAAATTTGAGTATTTAAATACCTGTTCCCGTATTTATACGTATACCTTTAAGATCAGTCGGTCATTATAAATTTTGGGGATTCTCACGATAATATCTGTAAATAGTATAAAATGTAACGGTTTACAGACCTTAATTCAGCTTTTGAGGTAAACAGATATGTTCTAAAATACTGGCCGTAATTATCTGCGGTAAACACCTGAAATTAAACCTGTACGAATATTTATACATAAAATTATATTAAATTAGAGGTAAGTATTAATCTAAATCATATGTCTAAAATTCTGGTTGTAGATGATGATCTTAGCAATGCTGAGGTAATCCAAATGGTATTGGAAAGTGAAGGTTTTCAGGTAGAGCGGATTTGCCATTCGGATCAGATTGACCCATCGATAAACAGCTTTTGCCCGGATTTGGTTTTAATGGATATTCTTTTAGATGCAGATGACGGACGGAATATCTGCAATAATCTTAAAGCAGATCGGAGCACTAGTCATATTCCAGTGATGTTGATTACGGCCATGCTAGAATCGCAGGTAGATAATATTGCTTGTGATGCAGATGCCATTATGTTTAAACCCTTTGAGTATACGGTTCTGGTTAATAAGGTAAGAAAGGTATTACACAGCGCGATAAAAATCAGGAATTAGTAACGGGTACCTACTGTTGTATAAAGCCGATTTACGGTAACTTCCATTCATAAACTAATACTTATAATTCATTTCCTTTAGCATCAGCATTTATCAGGTAGAAAGAATGCAAAAAATTTGCCATCTCATTTGCATCCGATAGATGACGTGTCAGGGATGTATCATCATCAAGATGGAAAAAATTAGCGACGTTCTTATACTGATCGGTATTTAGCGGACTAAAGCCCATAGACCAGGACGGAAAGCTTCTTTCTAGCCAAAAACCAGCGCCGAGCAGAAGGATACTCTTGTTGCGTTTATCCGAACAGATGCTGCTGTACATAGCCAAAACCTGCTCTTCTTCCCCTTCCAGAAACTGGATAAACCTCCCCTCGGTTTTCGTAATAAATCTACCTTCCATATAAAGCAGCATGCCCGTTAACCCGAGCAGCGTATTGTTTTGTCGTGATTGATCCAGTAGAAATAAAAGGTCCTGATCACTCATCAACCCGGAGGCTATGCTGGTATATATTAAATAAAAAATTCCTGTAGGCATAGGCACAGCGTTAGCTTACAAGTTAATAAAATAATGATAGGGATTCCTGTTTTACAAATCAGAGTTGTAGGAAAATTGAATTCAATGAGTATACCTTTACCAAGTCGCCCAAATTGTCCTAAACAATACCAGGACCTTACAAAGGTACCTATTTGAAAGCCTTAAACGGGTTGTTAATCAGTCTGTTATCTTATTTTTACAATAAAATGAAATTAATGTCGTGATCCATTCACATGTTGTTAGCCCCTGGCATACCAGTCTTTACTTTCAAAAAAAGGTTAAGCACCAATGTATGCTTAACCCTGCTCACAAATTTTGAATTTTGCCATCACCAAATCAATTACTCTCTTCGGTGTTACTATTCGAGGTAGAATTTGGCATATTTCCAGCTTCGCCAGGATTACCTTTTTCCGGATCTGCCCTGGCCTCTTCGGCACCGTAATCTCCCTCGCCCATTTCACGGCCAAGCATGCCTGCACCATCTTTCACTTTCTCTATTTCACTGCTATCATTGCTACGATGGCGGGGAACCTGATTATCTGGCATATTTGAATTTTCTGCTGTATGATCTGCTTTCGGATCAGCAAGATTTTTATTTTTATGATCTTCTTCCATAATGAATTTAATTATTTATCATACAACAGGTAAATAGTCTATGATGTTTTCGAGAATAATTAAAACCGTTTTCATAGACTTGATATGACGTCGCAAATACCTGTTGTCTTCAAGAAGATGTGTCCACATTTGTACAATAACCAACAAGGTTAGTCTCCGCTAATCATCAGTCAAAACTTTTAAGCTAAAAGGGCAGTTCTATATATATCCGTAATATAATGATGAAGGAGAAAGTGTTGATCAAGAAAAATCTGATCACTAAACACCTGAAAAATAGTAAAGTAAAAATAGTGGGTTATACCTATTAAATAGTAGCGCCCAGGTAAAACCATTTAATACGCTAATAGCGTATTAATATTTCTCACATACGATCATAATCATTTTAAGTATATCAACTGGAATTAATATGAACAAATTAAAAATAATCCTTGCAGAAGATCATAACCTGGTTAGGAACGGGATTAAAATGTTACTTGAATCGCAGGCTGATATTGAAGTGATTGCTGAAGCTGATGACGGCCAGCAGGTATTGGAACACTTGGCCGCCGGAATTATTCCTGACATTGTTCTTGCAGACATTAATATGCCGCAAATGGACGGCATTAGCCTGATTAAAGCCATTAAATTAACCTATCCTGGTATTAAGGTAGTTATCCTTTCTATGCTGGATAATGAAAAATACGTAATGCAGGCCTTTATGGAAGGGAGCTATGGTTATATTCTAAAAAATGTAAATGAAAGCGAAATGCTATTTGCCCTTAAAACTGTGGCTGGCGGAGATAGATATCTTTGCGTAGAATTGACCGAAACACTGCTTAACCGCTTTATCCACCAAACTTCGGCCCAAACTGAACAGGAGGAAGTTCAGGTAGACCTTTCCATGAGGGAAATTGAAGTGTTGCATCTGGTTGCAGAAGGTTATACAAACCAGGAAATGGCAGATAAGTTATTCTTAAGTAAACGCACCATCGAAGGGCACCGCCAAACGCTGATCGATAAAACGGGGTCTAAAAACACCGCATCACTAATCCGTTTTGCCGTGGTAAATGGTTATTTAAATTAATCTAATGCATCGCTTTTTTTTGGAATCTGTACTGAGGAAAGGCCATAGTCTTAAGTCCGAAGTCTAAAGTCTTGGAAAAGGCCTACTGCTTGATAATGGTATCCTTTGGGCGCGTAACCCAGCTTTTAAACAGATCAGAAAAAGCACTGTCAAACCAATAACTAAAGCCTTTTAGTCTTACGAACGGAGACGTTTATTCGATTTACCGCTTTCATTTATACGCTTTAAATATACGGCTTATACCTCCCTAATTTGTTGTTTATACCCATTGTTGCAACATCTACCCAATCTTTAAAACCAAAAAAAAATAAAGGAGTTCTTTTTATGTAATTAACGTTCACTGGCTGAACATTTTTTAAACTGGTTAAAAAAAATAAATCATGGAACAAGAGAATTTCTGTGTAGCTGCTGAATATCATAAACAGTCATTACTGGCACAAGCCCTTAAACTTACCGCTGATGAAGACGATGCCAAAGATCTGGTTCAGGATACCCTGATCAGAGCAGTCGGATCTTGTAGTAATTTCTCAGAAGGAACCAATATGAGAGGCTGGCTTTATGTCATCATGAAAAACACATTTTACAACAGCTGCTGTAAGCAAAAAAGACGTACGGCCATCTGGGAGAGTGATGATTGCCTCTATGATCAGAAACTGATGAACAGCCCTGTTAACAACCTTTCGGAAACCAAGATGGTACTGGAAGATATTCAAAAGGCTATGAATACGCTTAGAGCAGATTACAGGACTGCATTTCAGCGATATTTTGAAGGCTACAGTTATGATGAAATAGCACTTGAATTAAATATTCCACTTGGGACAGTAAAAACCTATATCTACCAGGCACGCCAAAGTTTAAAAAAATACTTACGCATTTACCGTTAATATACTTTTGATAAAGCAGGAAGAAATATGCTAATTTAATCGTACAAACGCTAAAGAGCCCTGGAAGATAGACCCTTTAGCGGGCTATAGGAAATCTGCAAAAATTAAAGTTTAAAATCAACATCGAAAACATAAAGCAAAAAAGGGAGCTAATTTTTAGCTCCCTTTTTGTGTAGTAAATTAAGCTTTTCTAGCTTAAAATAATCTGGTAATTCACATTTACTCTTTTCGGATAATTGCTTTGTTCGCTATTCAGAGAAACAAATGTAGCATTGCCATGAACTTCATTCTTCAATGCATGTTCATAATGCGATTGGATCGTTCGCTGATAATCTTTCTGCAGGCCTTTGGTGGTTTCTGCTAAAAGATTTCTATCATTCAGGTTTTCTGGCAATAAGGTAATATCGCAATTTCCTTCACTGATTTCTTTGACTAAGTATTTCATTTTGATTTTAAATCTTCGTTTCCTTTGATATAAATAAGATTTCAAGAAAGACCAAAAATATAGTAACCGTTTATTTTGTATGTAATCTTAAAGTTAATTTTTAAGGTAAAACATGTATCAATTTAAATTCAGGCAGCATGATTACAACTACAGACAAGCCGGTTAAACCTTAAAATACAAAGTTTAGCAGTAAAAAATGGAAAATTATTTGATCGCTTGGCAATAACCGGACTAAAGTTTCTGGCTGAAATAATTACTAAAAAAAATACTTTGAAATTTAATGGCATTTGCCCAGTAATCCCAATTGTGTACACCAGGCCTTGTGGTAAAATCGTGCTGAATATTATTATACAATAGTTCATCATGCAGGCGTACGTTCATTTTATAGAAAAAATCGTCAACACCGCATTCGAACGCAATGGCCAACGACCCGGGTTTAATCAGGTAAATCATATCAATTACACTATTCTGTTTCCAACGTTCCGGAAATTCATCCTGTTTACCCAATCTTTTAGAAATATCCCATCCGTTCGGAAAAGGTTTAAGGTCAACGCCCCCACTCATGCTGCCCACGGCTCCATATAAATCCTGGTGTTTAATAGCCAGGTAAAATGCCCCATGACCGCCCATACTTAAACCAGTAATGGCCCGCCCCTTTTTATTGGAAATGGTTTTATAATGTCCATCAATATAGCTTACCAGCTCGGTAGCCACATAAGTTTCGTATTTCCAGGCAGAGTCTACCGGACTATCGAAATACCAGCTGGTTACATTGCCATCAGGACAAACAATCATAAATTGATACTGATCGACCAGGTTTTTTATTCCAGGTACTTTTTTAGCCCACTCCGCATAACTTCCGCCTGCTCCATGAAGCAGGTAAATCACCGGAAAAGCTTTTCCAGTTTTGTAGCTATCAGGCTTAATCACCACGGCCTTGATGTTTTTTTTCATCGATTTACTGTAGGTCAACGCTGTATCTACCTCCGCAGCAATTATCACGTGGCTACACAAAAACAAACAGGCAATTAGGAGGAGACTTTTTTTCATCAGTGATTTTTAATAATGATTACAATAGCGTGCTAAATTTATAAAATAACTGGTTACGATTCGCCATTTCTGCCAATCCGAAACATAAAAAATGGCGATGCCAGCTTAACTATTCCGTATACAGCTAAAAACCTTAAAACAATTTTGTTACATTTTAGTTTCTTGAACGGTTAACCCATCTAAAAATGCTTAAAACCTACCCATTTTACATCAAAGCGCCTGTAATTCTTTTAGGATTAGTAATTACGGTATTCATTATGAGTGTACTGAGAGATATTCTTGTGCCACTTGCTTTTGCAGCCCTGATAGCCATATTGCTTAACCCGCTCACCAACCGTTTCGAAAGAAAAATGCCAAAAATCGTCAGCATTATTCTTTCCATGCTTATTGGTCTGGTGGTGGTGGTCGCCATCCTTTATTTTTTATCATCACAGGTAGCCCACTTTTTTGATGACCTTGATAGTATTAAACAAAAATTATCGCAATTGCTGGAGCAGATCAGGAGTTGGTTACAAACCACCTTTGGTATTTCTACAAAGAAGCAGATGCAAATGCTTAATGATGCCGCTAATGGTAGCAAAGCATTGATTGGCCAAACGCTTAGCGGTTTGATGGGGGTTTTAAGCGTCGTTTTCCTGATCCCGGTGTACACTTTTTTAATCTTATTATATAAAACGTTGATCTTAAACTTCATTTACGAAGTATTTTCAGAAGAAAACAAGCAAAAAGTTGGCGAAATTTTAAGTGAAACGAAAGCAGCCATTCAAAGTTACATTATTGGCTTATTAATCGAAACATCTGTTGTAGCTATAATGAATTCCGCTGCTCTGCTTATTCTCGGAGTACCCAATGCCATCCTCATTGGCGTAATAGGAGCAATACTCAACCTGCTTCCATACATTGGGGGTATTATCGCCATCGCGCTTCCAGTATTAATGGCCACGTTAACCAAAGATGGCTTTACTACCCAACTTTTAATTATCGGTGCATATGCGCTGATCCAGTTTATCGACAATAATATCCTTGTGCCACGCATTGTATCGAGCAAGGTACAGATCAATGCCCTTATTTCGATTGTAATTGTATTAATGGGCGCTGCACTTTGGGGTATCCCTGGCATGTTTCTTTCCATTCCATTTATTGCAGTACTGAAAATCATCTTTGACCGTATAGACGGACTTAAACCATGGGGCAAATTATTGGGAGATAATATCCCCACGGAGCATATGGGGCAGATGAAAAGGCTTAGGAGAAAGAAAAAACCGGCTACAGATTAAGCGTTAATTCTTTTTGAAAACGATCGTTCAGTAGTCCTTCGGAGCCAGCAGTCCCGTTATCCGCTTTATCCCGATAGAACCTGCGAAATAAAGGTAACAGTATCCAAATCGGGATGCCCACTCCTACCGGGTTTACTGAACAAAGGTTGCTGCAAAAATGAATCATTCGCAATGAATTTACCACACACATAGCTAAAGCGCCAGCCGATGATCTTTTACCCGCTGTGCCACCTGGCCGCGGTGAAAACGAAGTAAAACGGAAAGATGCCGACCATGCAGTAGCTACTAGGCAATTGAAAACACTAGCACTAATTGTAAACAATCCGACAGCCATCGGATCAGCATGACGAAACGGCTTGCCAATTTGTCCTAATAAAGCACCTTAATTTCTAAACATAACGGCGATAATTTCTAAAAGTTTTGCCCAAAATAAATTACAATCTTCCCCTTAGTGTGTCAATTGCATATCTGCTTTTTGGATGTAATAGCATTATCATACCACTTAATCGTTTTAGTTTAATCACTTTCAAACAAAATCGGTTCTTATTTGCTTATACAAACAAAAATAAATCATGAAAAATAGCAGACTAATTATTCCAGCCCTTTTGGTATTATTTTCGGCGTGTAGCGAAGCCACAAGAAATACCGCTACCACAAAAAATGAAAACACCGGTCAAACTGTGGCCAACAAAACCGATTCGCTAGAAGTAAAACTAAATATAAATGGCAATGTAGCCACTGGTGAGCCATTACTGTTAAGATTTGTGGTCTATAACAATACCGATAGTTTAAAAAAATTCTGTATCTGGCATACACCATTCGAACCTTTAATGAGCAGTTATTTAAGCATTACGAATGATAAGGGAGAAGAAGCGCAATATAAAGGCGCTATGGCCAAAAGGGTGATGCCACCTCCAGCCTCTAGTTATACACAGGTAAATCCGGGTGATAGCCTGGTGGCAAATGCTGATTTGCTTAAAGCATACGATTTAAAAAAAGGATCGAGTTATAAAGCCGTTTATACGGGTGGAAACATGAGCGGTTTGGCATCAAGAGATACCGTTACCTTTATTTATACTGATCTACATTAATTTGCATTTTTCTTTGCCGCTAAGCACACAGTTTAGCGCGTTTTGTTCAGCATAAGGTGTATGCCAGTCAGGTGAAGCAAAGTTCCATTTGGCGTTAATGCACAAACACTCACCTTAAAGCAAGCGGTGAGTAATGCACTAATCAAGTATGGCACCATTAAGGCTAAAGATAATTATGCTAATGCATCAAAAATGCTATCCAACAATGTGAAGAAAGGTAGAGAACTGACGACCGGGTTGAAGTTTTTGGCAATTTAACAGCAGGTGACAAATTAGTTGCAGAACCAACGGAGGAAATGCAAGAAGGAATGACGATTAAACCTTAACTTTACGGGTATAAAGCACTTAAAATATGTTGTCAAAAAACCAAGAGCTTTCTACCCTACAAAAAAAGGAAACATTAGAAGATTTTTATAATAAATTAAAAATCACCAGGCCTGAAATTCCTACGCCAAGCCTGGGAATGATTCATGATATCGGGCATTTTAATGTTTTTAACCGGGGCAACGTTTGTACTAATGTACCCTCTGCTTTTAGCCGGAGAGATTTTTACAAAATTTCGTTGATTATTGGTAATGGAATTTTGCATTATCCTGATGCACAGATCGAAATAAAAGAAAGGGCATTACTGTTTACGAATCCGAATATTCCCTATTCATGGGAAAGTACCTCGCCAAAACCTGCTGGTTTTTTTTGTTTATTTACCGAAAATTTTATCCACAACCGTAATGAAACCTTACGCGATTCTTTATTGTGGCGCATAAACGATAGTCCGGTAATCCATATTGATGAAGAACAGGAAGTAACTTTAAAGGACATTTTCAGTAAAATGATGAAAGAAATGGATGGCGATTACATCCACAAATACGATCTTTTAAGAAACTATGTGCAACTTATTGTTCATGAAGCATTAAAGGTTAAACCTCAGGATATTGTTTTTAAACAGAATAACGCATCGGTACGTTTAACATCATTGTTTCTCGAATTACTGGAAAGGCAGTTCCCCATTGGCTCTACAGAACATATTTTAGAGTTAAAAACAGCGCACGACTTTGCTTTGCGCCTGCTGGTGCATGTAAATCACTTAAACCATGCGGTAAAAGAAGTAACAGGCAAAACCACTTCCGAGCACATTTCGAGAAGAATAGCTACAGAGGCAGTGGCCTTACTTAAACATACTGAGTGGAATATTGCACAAATTGCTTACTGTTTAGGTTTTGAGTACCCGGCCAATTTCCATATATTTTTCAAACGCCAGATGCAGTGTACACCGAAAGGTTTTAGGGCAAACTGAGTAATCATTCTTAAATTATCACTTCGAAATCTGGTCTTAGCGTCACGCTAAGACCCAATAAAAATAATCGCATGTCGTAGTGAGAAGCTACAACTAGAATGGTGAATCTACCAGACATCGTCACCCTGAACTTGTTTCAGGGTCTTATGGATAACAATCTTATTAAAGATGCTGAAACAAATTCAGCAGGACGTAGCTCTGAATAATTTGCAATTAGTCTTGGCGTCTCGCTAAGACCCAAAAAAAATAATCGCATGTTGTAGCTAAACACTACAATCAGAATGGCAAGGTCGTCATTTCGACTGAAGCTAACCGGTTCTTCGCCGGTAGCGGAATGCCTGCCCGTACAGGCGGGGAGAAATCTATCAAGTCAGATTTTTCGACTGCGCTGCGCTTCGCTCGAAATCATAAATATGCGGCGTCATCTCGACTGAAGCATGGCGAAATGGAGAGATCTATCAAGACAAAATTACATCACTTGTCACCATCATTCATCCCAGTTATTTATAACTTCAGTTAAATCGTTCCAATCCTTATTAAAATTATTAATTAGCGTTTCTTTTTTTAATCTATTCCACTTTTTTAACTGTTTCTCCCGATTGATAGCCTCTTATATCGATATAAAACACTCATAATAAACACAATAGATCAAATTATACCTAGCAGTAAAGGAATCTGGGTAAATTTTATTTTGATGATTATAAATACGGCTTCTTAGATCAGAAGTTACACCAATATATAAAGTTGTTCTTTCATAATTGGTCATGATGTAGATCCATCCTCCAAATTCCATGTTTATGAATTTACAGATAAAATCATTATTTCACTGAAAAATTCTTCAGTTTTTATTATCGTTGAATACAGAACAGAAAATCTAATTCATAGATTTCTCGGCTACGCTCGAAATGACGAAATTATTTGGATAAAGTTTGAAGATATGGAACTTCAATGTATCATTACTTTATCATCGTATTTAACAACTAAAATGTTATCGCTTCTATCAACATCCAATAAATATCCGTACGGATCAATTCCTACTGTTTTTGGTTTATGGTCAACAATGATTGACAGTTTGGTTTTATGCTGATTAATATAAAACTTTTGCATATATAGAGGTTTGGTGTCGGCCTTCCAGTCTATCTCCAATTGATCAAAACAAGCGAGATCCACCTCAAGATCTGGCAACTGCCTACTACCTTTACTTAATCTTTCTGCATCTACCAACAGATCAACCTGAAATTTTCCGTTTTTTAACGGTTTACAATTAATTAGTTCTACACCAAGATCGTAAGTCACTACCTCATTAAAACAATCGCCAATAAACTTTTTATCTTTAGGCAGCGCCTGCTTTAAAAGTATATTTACCAGATCGGCAGCTGTTGCTTTAGGCATGGGATATTGATGTTCCAATATCAGTTGACGCAGTGCACCATTAATCCGCTTTTCCCCCATCGTCTCTTTTAAAGCATACATTATCAATCCACCCTTTTGGTAATGTACATAAGGCTGATCTAAAGTTTTAGCCAGAGGCAATTCTTCCTGATCATTATTCCGGTTCAGAAAGTAAAGGTCATTATCATAAGCGAGATATTTTCTCAGATACATTTTGCCAAAAGTCTTTTCAATCAATACATTTTCGGTGTATTTAGCCAATGATTCGGTGAGCATAGCATAACCTGCACTATCTGCAGGAGCCAATATGTTTGCCCACCATTGATGCGAAGTTTCATGTGCGGTAATGGCGTAACTTTGATTAATAGCGCCGTTCTGACTATAATTGCCCAGAAAATTAATATTTTCAGCACTAAAAATTACGCCCGGATAAGCTGTAGCAGCACCTTTATATTGTGGTATTTCTGCAATGGTTAATTGTTTAAAAGGATATTTCGTAAAATTTGAGTTGCCGTAATCTAAAGCATCTCTAAGCGCTTTAAACATACTTTTCAAGTTATACGCTTGCCCTGGTTGATAATAAATACTTAAATCAATCCCCTTATACTTTTCTTTTTTCAAAGCATATCTTGCACAGCTCAGTGCAAACATGAAATTAACCGGAGCAGCAGTTTTGTATTCAAAGTATTGCCGGTTATTGGATCGCCAACTCTTCTGTAAGTCGCCGATAGTAACCACCCGCTGATCGAAAGCGGTAGAAATAGTCGTTTCATAGTCGACCAGATGGTATTTATTGTCAAATGGTGGCATCGTGGTAATTTCAGGCAGACCTGCTTTTTTCCGTTCCTGTTTATCATCACTTTCAAAGTGATAACAGTAACCCAACTGCGGGATAAATTTCTCCAGTTCGATATAGGTACCATTGTCGACAACCGAATTCTCCGTATCGAAAGTTGTAAATCCATTCCTGATGACCTCCATCGAAAAATTCATTACGATTTCCTGATCGGGCTGTAAGGGCGTCTTTAATATCAAAAACTGTTGGTTAAAAGCCTCATCCCTTTCATTTCTTTTAATTCCGACAATGTTTACGGAACATGAGTGAACAGCGGAATCAACAGAAATCCATACTTTGTCAATTGGCTCATTTGTTTCATTTTTAAGCAAATACGTCCCCTTAACGGTGTATTTTCCTTCTCCTGGATATAAATCCACACTGGTTTTTACGGCTTTAATAACAGGCTGAGGGAGGTTAGATAATGATTTGTATTTCTGCTCGTAAGCCAGCTGCCAGTTTAATCGGGCTTTTTTATTTTTATATCTCCCAATGCTATTCGTTTGATGGAAAATAAATGCCGCACAGGAAATCCAAATCAATAATGCCGGTGCTATAATCCATTTATATTGCTTCAAAGCCAAACCAATGGATCTTAATCTCGCTTTAATGTTTATTTCAACTAAACGCTGCCATAATCCAATGGTTAACACAGCAATAACTATTGTAAAGGCCAACCAATAAAGCATGTACCAGTTAAATGCATTGTTATAATATCCAAAACCATTAAAATAGGAATGTTGGAGATCTGGAACAGTAGCAAAGCGAAAAAGATAATGTTCCAGGCCAAAGCGTTCGGCATAAGTAATGAGGAAGATCATGATCATGTTTAGTAACATGCCTAAATATTTGTTTGTACTTAAAGTTTGAATAAAAACAATAAGCACTACAAAGAGTAACAAAGGAAATGCGCTATAATAGTATAAAGATAAATATACGGGCAATTCGAGTTGAAAATATCCATGGGTAAGTTGCAAAACAATACCGATTCCAATATTTAAGGTTACGAGAACAAAGACAAGTCCAAAAAGGCTCAGGATTTTTGCCATCCATAATGCCGAATCGGGAACAGGGCTACTGTAAATGAGTGAATGAATATTGACCGATTTTTCCCTGCAAATACTTTCTGAAGCATAAAAAATAATGAGAATCAGCGCGAATTTCATCGAGCGCATTTCTTCGATAATAATGCCTGTTGCCGGATAACTATGAATGCCATAAATGCCGCTAAATAGTCTATCTTTTAACTCTATGCCAAACAAAACTACCCACAGCAACAGCATGACCATAATGGGTATATTTTTAAACAGGAAGATCATTTCTAATTTTAACTGAGCTTTAAAAGCCCTGAAATAATAAGAGATACCACTTGCTAAAACCATTAAAGCACGATAGGAAACCAAGGGCGTATAGGCTGTTTTCCCGGCTTTAATCTTTAATTGTTGCTGCTGTGTTAGCCTAAAATGGAATAGGCGATAACTCATCACAGTTAGCAAACTTATAACACAAGTCCACAGTATTCTATTGAGTAAAAATGCACCTTCAAAAGGAAATAACTGGTGATTACGCTGTAGGTTAGTCCATGTTCTGGTTTCGCCAAAAAACGAAGCCAAAGCAAAAGGATCTAAAAGTATTGGCAAAAGATCAGCACTGCCTGCTTTCATTGTCGACGAAGCCAGTAAAGGAGAGTTCCCAAAAATAGAAGCCAGCAGGTATAAAATGTAAATCAACACGCCAACTACATAAATTGCCCTTACACTTTTGGTTAATATGGCAGTACAAAATAAGAGTCCTGCTGAAAATAGTACATTCGGCAAGGCAAAAACTACAAGCGGTTGTAAATAGTAAGTCATGTGAAAGCCCCCCAGGCGATCTTCATCAATAAAAAAAGAACCTGCATAAATCCCCAGCGCTACCAGCATTAATAAGCTAAAAACTGTGGTGATCAAGCCTAGCAATCTTACGCTAAAATAGGGCAGTTTTGTAATTGATGTAGTAAAAACAACTGCTTCCATTTTATACATATTATCCCGAAGCACCACATTCGCACTAAATAATGTAGCTGAAAAAATGGAAAAGAGCGAGAGCAGGGCTATGATATTAGTGATGACATAAGGCGAATTTTTATGCACCTCTGCTGAGCCAAAGCTACCCTTTACTTCACAAAAATAGCCGAGCATAAAAAATAAAAGTGCCGCAGCTTTAAATGATACCTGCCTGAAATGATACTTCAGCTCAAATTTTAGTAAATCTGTTATCATCTCTTTGCCTCCATGTTTAAAATGACTGCATCAGATAATGAAGAAAAGTAAACCTCTTCCAAACCTGGGTAAACAGATTCAAAACCTGCCGTGGGTAATTGATCTGCCAGTACAAATACATGCAACTTACCCGAAATAACTTTAGTAGAAATGACATTAAAAACGGATGAATATTGAGCCAGATCTACTTTGCCGATTGCCTTTCGCCAGATTTTTCCATCTAATTTTTCGATTAGTTCCGAAGGTTTGCCTTGTAGAATCAATTTCCCATTAGCCATCACTGCCATTTTAGCACAAAGGTCATTCACATCCTCCACAATATGCGTGGACAGGATCACCACCCTATTGGTGCCGATTTCGCTCAACAGATCGTGGAACCTATTCCTTTCTTGTGGATCAAGTCCTGCGGTGGGCTCATCAACAATGATTAACTGCGGGTTACCCAATAAAGCCTGGGCAATTCCGAAACGCTGCCGCATGCCCCCGGAAAAAGTACTGACAGCTCTCTTCCTGATTTCAAATAAATTAGTCTGTTGCAGCAATGAAGTCACCTGTTCCCTTCGTTCACTCTTATTTTGAAGTCCTTTTAAAATCGCAAGATGATTTAATAAATCTATAGCTGAAATATTAGGATACACCCCAAAATCCTGTGGCAGATACCCCAATCTGTTACGCATCTCCTGAGGATTCTGCAACACATCATTTCCATCAAAATGAACCAGACCGGCATCTGGCAGTTGTAAAGTGGCAAGCGTACGCATAAGTGAGGATTTACCAGCTCCATTAGGGCCCAACAAGCCAAACATACCATTTGCAATATTTAGCGTAACATCATCAAGAGCCTTTACCCCATTTTGATAAGATTTTGTAAGTTGCTGTATTTTAAGTCGTACCATATTAAATAATTAAGATGACCGCAAATTAGACTGATGAAACCAGTTTATTAAATTTAAGTGACAAAGGAAGCAGAACTGATGACGAAGGGAAGTATTTACTAGTAATTTTCTTTCATCATGAAAAACAGGTCTTTCATCATCCATTGACACGGTTCGTGTCTCCACGAAACGAGAACAGGAATTCCTTTCATCATGAAAAACAGGCCTTTCATCATCTAAATTTCAGCATGGCTTTAAACTTTAATAACTTTAGAAATTAGTTTGACAAGGCATCAAAACACATTTTTAACGCTTTTAACAAAGATCCTTCGACAAGCTACCATTAACAGAATCCACTAGTTCGGTCGTCATTCGATAGCCATCGGATCAAGTTGGGAATGACGATTTCTTGATGGATATTACCTAATTAAATTTTATCTGGCAATCATATTGATTTTTATATCATAAATTATCCTCAGGATTGACAATTTTACTCCTATTATAAGTTAACAAAATGCTTAATACCAAGAACTTTAATTATAAATACCAGGATTTTTCCCTAAATATTGGCCTGTTATTATGGATAGCCATATTTAATACTTACCATTTAACCAGCAATATTTGGCTTAACTATGCCAGCTGTATTTTGGCTTTGGGTTTTTGTTTGCTCCCTGTACTTGTTTTTTCTTTTCTTAAAGCCACACTAAAAAACATCTTAACCCGAAATCGATACGTTGCCTACTGGTGCATTTGCTTCTTTATCCTGCTTCCGCTTTTTACCGATCTAGCATTTTACCTGCAAATTGCGAAGCTTAGCCATACTGTTTTTATTTCAACAGCTTTGGCAGCAACTTCCCTCGAAATGATATTAATTGCCAATCATTATTACCAGAAAAAAGTGAAGCATATTAAATGGATCAAAAAAATTGGCCTGGAACATGCAGTACTCATCACCATTATTCTACTTGCTGCAACCATTTCCATAATGGCCGTTTCAAGTTTAGACAACCCCATTTACCAACGAAATGGTTTCCGTTTAGTAGGTTTTGAATTCAGCTTAAAAGCGCTTTGGTTTAATGTTGGAACATTTTTAGGCTTCTTTTTGCAATTTCTAATCATGTACCTCTGTGGATACCTGCTTTTTCTGATCAATAGCCGTTTACTGGTATCTAAAATCCTCAAAGAAAAAGGACTGCTTATTTATCTGTTAGCACTTTCTACAACCCTTGCCTTGCTGTATCCCCTATTGGCTCAATTATTAATTTCACTACCCATTAATACGGTTTTCGGTCGGAACATTTTCGAAACCAATCCATTCGAACTTGAAAATGCATTAGGCGCCTTTGCTATTATGCTCATCAGTTTACCGGTAGTTTTGGCACTGCAATGGGGCAAACAGAACAACAAAATCCTTTCTTTAGAGAAGGAAAAATCGCAACATGAACTTGACTTATTAAAACAACAACTTAATCCTCATTTTTTCTTTAATACGTTGAACAACCTTTATGCTTTAAGTTTGCAAAAATCAGCTAAAACGCCCGACAGTATTTTACAATTATCAGAACTGATGCGCTATACCATTTATAAAGGGCAGGAAAAATCAGTTAAGCTTTCGCAGGAAATTGATTACATTAATGATTACATTCAATTGCAACAAATCCGTTTGCAAAAAAACTTACATTTTGAATTTAATAAGGAGGTTACCGATGATCAGATTGAGATCGTTCCTCTTCTGCTGATTGTATTTGTAGAGAATGCATTTAAACATGGTATTGAACCTGCTGAAGACGAAGCTTCTTTGAAACTAATGCTAACCGCTAACCAAACCGTTCTCTTTTTCTCTTGCGAAAATTCCTTTGATCCTAACGAAAATACTGATCATAAGGGGATTGGGATTGGTAATTTAAGAAAGAGACTCGAATTACTTTATCCTAACCGCTATACATTGCATATCACTTCAATTGATCATATCTTTAAAGCAGAACTTAAACTCCAGCTAACATGAGCTTACGTTGTTTGATAATAGATGATGAACCGCTTGCACATGGTATAATTACTGAATATGCAAAAGATATTCCTTTTATTAACATCGTTGGAAACTGTTACCGCGCTACAGCAGCATCAGATTTTTTAAGTAAACAACCAGTAGATCTCATTTTCCTGGATATCCGGATGCCAAAACTAAATGGTCTGGATTTTTTAAGGACTTTAGTGCATAAACCTCTTGTGATTATAACCTCTGCGTACGAAGAATATGCTTTAGCGGGTTTTGACCTGGCCGTTTGCGATTATCTTTTAAAACCCTTCAGGTTCGACCGTTTTTTAAAAGCCGTTAACCGTGCACTTGAATTGCACAACCTTAATAAGCAAACGATTAAATCTTTCGAAATTGAAAAAACAGCGCAAAAAAACAATAGACAAATCGCCATCAAGGTTGACAAAAAGCACATTCTGATCAAAATAGACGAAATACAATATCTGGAAAGTCTCGGTAACTATGTAAAAGTTTGGAAAAACAGTGATTTTCTACTAACACCTAGAACGTTGGCCAGTTTTGAAGACCAGTTGTCAACAGATTTCATCCGAATCCATAAATCTTTTATGCTTAACAAAAAATATGTAGACTATTTAGAGGGCAACACCATTGTGCTTAAAAATGGTCAGGAGGTTCCTATCGGTAAAAGTTACAAGGGCACCATTAAACAGTTGCTTGATATAGCGGATTAAAAAGTGCCCATTTCATTCGTATTTCAAGAGTAAGGATAAGATCCCGGCTAAAAAATTTATATTTAGCGCCCCTAAACCTATATTTCCATGCAGCATTTATTCCCCGCACAATATTCCACGTTATCTGCCGCCGCTTTAAAAGATTATTTAATTGACACTTATCAGTTAGATCGGTCTACGACCTGCCGGTTACTCATCAGAAATGTAAGTGACACCTATATTCTGGAAAATCTGAGCCGGAAATATATCTTCAAAATTTACCGCGATGCGCACCGTAAGCGCAACGAAATTGAAGCTGAAGTGGAATTGCTAAACATTTTAAGCGCAAATGGAAATTCAGTTTCTTATCCAATCAGGGATGTCGAAGGAAAACAGATTCAACAGTTTAATGCTATTGAGGGTTTAAGAAATGGAATCCTATTTTCTTTTGCAGAGGGGAAAGTAGTTTTAGACCTCGAGGACCGGCACCTCGTTCAGTTGGGACATGATATGGCTAAATTGCACCAAAGTACTTCATCAATAAACCTGAACAACCCAAGGCCGGTATTCAATTTCGAAACTACTTTATTTGAGCCCTTAAAAGACCTAGAGGTTCATTTTTCAGAAATGAAAGAAGAATATGAATATTTAAAGCGCATTTCAGAAAAAGTAGTTGAAAAGTTTAAGGAATTCGATACTTCAACATTCAGTTATGGCTATTGCCACTATGATTTCTTTCCTAAAAATTTCCACTTTGATGAACAGGGGAAAATAACCTTTTTTGATTTCGATTTTGCAGGAAAAGGTTACCTAATTAACGACTTAATGTCGTTCCTTAACCACTATTTCTTCCATCAGCTGAATAACCTAATTTCCAAAGAACAGGCAGAAAAGGATTTCGATACTTTTTTAAATGCCTACCAAAAAGTTAGGCCATTAACTGCGGATGAATTAAAAGCCATTCCTTATCTGGGTATTACCTTTCATATTTTCTTTTTAAAATTCTTTTACGACAATTACGACGATTGGTCAAATGTTTTTTTAACCCCCCGATATACGAAACACCGTGTGGCGTTGATCAAAAAATGGGAAGACATGTATTGTAACTTTTAGGCAATGCGGTCTTAAATCTCAACATGCTTTTTTATCTTGTATAGCAATTCAAAAATTAATAAGATGGACCAGAAAATAATTAACCTGTACGATGAGTATACCCACAGTGAGCTAAGCCGAAAAGATTTTATGAAAAAGCTGGCCATTATGGCTGGCAGCACAGCATTAGCCATGACTATCCTGCCTATGCTGGAGAATAATTATGCCGCTGCTGCAGATTTTAACCGTGATGATATCGAAGTGGAGAATATCACCTACACAGGTGTTGAAAGTGAAATGAAAGCAGTTTTAGCTAAGCCGAAAGGTAAAAAGAATTTGGGCTGTATATTGGTTATCCATGAAAACAGAGGCTTAAATCCACATATTATTGATGTAACCAAACGTATTGCCGCCGAAGGTTTTCTGGCTGTGGGTGTTGATGCCCTTTCACCGCTTGGAGGAACGCCAGCTGATGAAGATCAAGCACGCGAGCTGATTGGTAAATTAGATCCTGAAAAAAACCTGCAGAACTATTTAAGGGGACTTGATTATTTACGAAAGAGAAAAGATGGCAACGGCAAAGTAGGCTGTGTTGGCTTTTGCTGGGGCGGTGGAATGGCGAATAAATTAGCGGTTAATGATCCTAAACTGCAAGCCGCAGTAGCTTATTACGGGGCGCAGGCAAATGCTGCCGATGCCTAAAATTAAAGCGAGTTTAATGCTTCACTACGCTGGTTTAGATGAAAGGATTAATGCCGGAATTCCAGCTTACGAGCAGGCTTTAAAAGACAATAAAATTAATTACAAAATTTACATCTATGATGGCGTAAATCATGCATTTAACAACAATACTTCCCCAACCAGATATAACGAAGCCGCAGCAAAACTGGCCTGGAACAGGACCATTGACTTGTTTAAACATAAATTGGCGGTATTGACACGATAGGATCTCATCGTTACAAGAAAAATTCAAGTTTAAAACCTAAAGTCGTCACCCTGAATTTATTTCAGGGTCTATTGTGGTAAAGATGCTGAAATAAATTCAGCATGACGATCGTGTCGGTTTAACGAAATCAACCAAAACCTTAAAACAGATCCGTCTTCAACATCGTCTTTAAAATATTCGACTGAACATCAAAATTATTGAGGTGATTCAGGAAATTGATATCCGATATTTTACCATAACTATCTTCCAATAATTGGGCAACTTCATTCGGAATGGCAGTTTTTAAAACAGCAGCGTTACTTTTTAATTTATCGTTTTTATACTGCAGTTCCTGTACAATCCGCTCCCGTTCTGAAAGGTTATTTGTCATGTCCAGGTCTTTTAAAATAGTGAGATCGCAAAACAGGAATAGGTTTCTGCTTGGAAAGAACAGGTAGTAATAATCTTCATCTAAAAATTTATAAACTTCAATCACCAGTTCTCCAGCTTTTAAACCAATATAAAACTCGGTCCGGAAATCGTTCTTACAAAGTTTGCCCATTAATTTTTTCTCAATGGTGGCATAAACATTCGTGTATACTTGTTTATCCTGAAGATCAATCAGTTTCGAAAATTGATCCGTAGTGAGATCATAATAAAAACCGTTAGCATATTTGGAACTAAAAACGTTGATGTTTTTTGAAAAGGGAAAATCTGAACTCAGATCAGACAGTACGCTGAAAAGCTTCCGAAGCGATAAGTTAATTTTAAGCGACTGTTTTTGCTTATCCTGCTGAAAACTTTTCTGATCAACGAGCGACCCTGCCATTCGATCAATCAATTCTTCATTCAGATCAATTTCATCATAGATAAGGGATACATTTTTCTCATTGCTCTTTTTAATCTTTCTGAGCAGTTCGATTACACTATCGGTAAATTGAAGATGAAAAAGATCTAATTTTTCTATTTCCAGTTCTTCATTATTGGCAAAAAGTTGATGAATAACCTGGCTCCGCAGGTAAATTTTGTAAATCACCTCATCATCAAAAAACACAGAGAGCAACTGTAAACGGTTGATCTCTGCGCTTGATTTTTTGAGAATATTTAAACGGTATTCATCCATATTTTAATTAATTCACCCTCGTTACGTTCTTTTTTAACTCTGCTTCCAAAGTTTTAAGTTCGCCATCTAACACTCTTCTACTCTGTGCACCTACTTCATGGATCTGTTTCACTTCGTTAAGGGTTTCAATCAGCGATGAAGTGGTTCGTTTCAAGGTTTCCAAAGATACTACTGTTTTTTCATTCTCTTTGGCTACATCAATACTGTTTTGTTTTAGCATCTCTGCGTTTTTCTGCAAAATAGTATTGGTGGTATCCGAAATTTTCTTCTGCATCTCTACATTGGCCTTTTGCCTTTGTAAAGCAACCGCAATAGTCAATTGGTTTTTCCATACCGGAATGGTGGTAGAAACTATCGACTGTGCTTTTTCTGCAATGGAAGTATTGTTGTTCTGCACCACACGGATCTGTGCTAAAGATTGCAACATAATAAAACGTACAATCTTCATATCGGCCAGTCTTTTATCCAATCGACTAATAAAATCCCTTAAATCGGCAATTTCATAATCCTGGTAATCGGCCGGGCGACCTTCCATTTCGGCCAGTTTGATACTCAGTTCGTTATACTTTAACTGTCCGGCAATAATCAGTTCTTCCATCTGGTGGATATACCCAACGTTGCTATCGAACATGGTTTGCAGCGAGCTGTTATCTTTGATTGAGTTTAATCTTCCAGCTTTTATTTTGTTGGTAATTTTATCAATATTATTAACCACCACATCATATTTCTGGAAAAGCTTCTTCACATCAACCACTAAATTTTTCAAGAATGGAATCCTCGAGATAAAACTCTTAAAGCCGCTCTGTTCCAATTCAGATACATCGATATAATTTAGTTCGGTTAGCAGCTCGTTAATTAAACCACCAACTTCGCCACTGTTGTAGGTACGTACAGATGATAAAAAATCATTACTGTATTTCTCCATGGAGTTTTGGGCATCGCTTCCATAATTCAGAATCGAATTTACATCCGATGGTTCTAGCGATTTTCCAATTTCCTTATATTTGGTTGTTTCCTCGGCTGTTATTTTTTCGAGGTCAACATTTCCGTCCTTATCCAGTTTAACCGGAGTAAGGTCCTGAGTAACGTTTGGGTTGGTTTCCATAGTTTGATTTATGACCAGCTTTTACGGCTTATAAATAGTTTTGAGTCACGGTTTTAACGGTATCTTCCAATTTTCTATCTTTAGTTGGTTCGCCAATGGCATTAAATTTCCATTCGCCGTTTTTCTTATAAAAAACACCCATTACCATTGATACGTGACCTGCAAAATTAGCTCCGTTGGCAATGTCGAATTTAGCAAAAACCTCGTTTACACGTTTTGTTGTGCCTTCATAAATACGAATGGAAGCAAAAGGAATCGTACCAAAATCATGACCTCTAAAGCTGTTTAATACAAAGGCAACATAATTTACATTGGCATCCAACTGTGAAAAATCAAGTGTGATGATCTCGTTATCTAAACCATCATCGCCACCCATATCGCCAGTTAAATCATCGCCGCTGTGTTTTACCGAACCGTTTTTAGATTTAAGGTTACCAAAGTACACTACCTCTAAAAGCTGTTTGTTTTCGTTGTATAATGCACAGCTTCCGTCTAAATCTACCGCTTCTTTTGATGATCCGAAACCGAAAAGGCCTTTCTTTTCAATAGCGCCCCAGTTAATACCTACACAAACATTCTGAAGTTTGCTGCCATTGCTTTTTTCCAGACTGATGCGCTGTCCTTTTTGAAGATTGATTGCCATAATATTATTGATATTTGTTTAAATAATCCTGTAAACCGCCCTTCATACCTACGCCAACAGCTTCAAACTTCCATTTGCCTTCACGTTTGTAAATCCTTCCGAATTCCACAGCTGTTTCAATAGAGAAATCTTCTTCTAATTCATATTTTAAAATTACTTCATTGGTTACCGCATCGAAAATACGGATGAAAGAATTTCTAACCTGACCAAAATTCTGTCTTCTGCTTTCTGCATCATGAATGGTTACCACCACACAGATCTCACTTACTTTGGCATCAGCCTTAGTTAAATCAATTTTAATCTGCTCATCATCGCCGTCACCATCACCTGTTAAATTATCACCGGTATGCTCTACAGCACCATCTGGTGAAACCAGGTTATTGTAGAATACAAAATTTTCGTCAGAAATCAGTTTTTTCTGGTCGTTTAATATAAAAATTGAAGCATCTAAATCGAATGCTGAACCTGTTGAAGAGCTGTTGGTATCCCAACCTAAACCTATTGTAAATTTAGGCGCATCGATATTTTCACGCTGCCCCTTCTGCAAATTAATAGCCATATTTAAATTAATTTATAATTGTTGTTTTTGATATAGTCTTTTATAAGATGTAAATTTTTAGCGTACGCTTCTATTGTATGGTAATTATTCCCTAACGACAGGTCGTAAAGCTGATTGATAAAATCGGCGCTCCGGCGTTCTAAAAAGATGGTAAAACTGCTCGAATTCGTATTTAAAATGTATTTTACAATGCGGGTATTAAACCTGAAATTGCCGCTATCAATAATATCTTCCAGATCAAAAATTGATTTGATCTGATGGTAATTCAGGAAGTTCTCTACATTGGGATGAATGTTTTTATTCACCAGTTCGGCAAAATAAAGCATATGCATTTCATTTTTTAAGCCATACTCTTTTGCCATTTTTAAAATCATCCGCTCATGGCTTCCGGTAATCCTGATATCATCCAGAAATAACAGCGTTTTACCCGTTAGAAAATCTTTATCAATATGGAATGAATCGTTACCAATGAGCGACAGTCTTTCTTCAGCACTTAACTCGCCATAATCTTCTTTGTAGGTAATGGTTCTGTGTACTTTCGTTTCCTGTACAACTAAACCACCATTTTCGACCAGCCAACGGTTAAGCTGGCAAACGAAATAGTTTTTCATGGCAAAAGTTGCCGTAGGGATAAAACTGTAAGGGCTGGAAATCACCACAATCTGACCGGCAATTAAATTATCGGCCAGGTAATACCTGATAAAACCATCGGCGAGGTCTTTTCCAAAAGCTCTGGCTACCAGATCATCACCAAACTTAAAACGACTGTAATCATCGGCACTAAAGCCAAAATCGACGGTATTGTCTATTTTGTGAAGAGAGAAATTATACGGTATCATAGAGTAGGTTTAAGATAGATAATTTGTTGGAATTGATCAGCATACTATTAATCCCCAGTGCTTCTGCACCGCGGATATCGGCATGGGGATTATCTCCAACATGGATCACGTCTGATAACAATAATCCAGGATGTTTTGTTCTGTCAATACGATCTAACATCAACTGAAAGAAGCCAGCATTGGGTTTCGACATGCGCACTTCATCAGAATAAAGCTGAAAATCTATAAACTGACCGATACCTAAATGTTCGATGACCTTTTTTAAGGTTTTACCTTTAATAAAACCGGTGTTACTCAGTATATTGGTAGAGCTTTTGCCCGAATCTTTAATTTTGTCCAATACAGTTAAACAATCGGTACAGTAAAGTTGTGGCATATGGTTAAATACGATCTGTTCCATATCCTGATCGAGTACTTCAAGGTCTACCTCACTAAAGTTGAAATCGTAATCATTGATCATGCTGATGATCATTAAATACATTTCATCAGCATCCACATTTTTACCGGCTTTTTCATTAATGGCGTTTACCATCAAATCTACCTGGCGGAAAGTGATGGCAATTTCATCAATGCTTTTATGCTTGCTATTAAAATTTCTGAAAAAATACTGTACCCGTTCCTGCTTATAAGTTGGATTAGACTTAATCAACGTTAACCAAAGATCGAATGAGTAGTGTTTGTAAAAAGCCATTGCACCCTGTTTCGTAATCTGTTTAATAAATTCTAATATTACACATTTGATTGTATAATTAGAAGCGGTTGATTGTAAGATTTATGACAGACAAGCCGTAAAATTTACGACTTATCCAATACTTTTTCAGCTTCTTCCGAGATAACAATATCACTCTTGTGCTTTTTGGGATAGTTGAACAAAACAGAGGTTATTACGGGTATAATGAAAATGGCTACGGTAAAAATAGACACAAAAAGATCTGTTTGTTCCCCTTCAATGGCATGAGAAATTGGCGATTCGGGATAAAAATGCGTAAATAATGACGAAGTAAGTTTAATACCTAAAACACCGATTACGATAAAGGCTACGGTTTCTAAAAAGGTAAATTTCTCCATTAGTTTCACAAAAGCCTGTGCCACAAAACGCATGGCCAGAATCCCGATAAAAACACCAATATAAATTAACCAGATGTGATCGGTAAAGGCTACCGCAGCAAAAACGTTATCAATAGAGAAAGCTAAGTCCATCACTTCTACCAGGGCAACAGTAGCCCAAAAAGTACCCACCAGGCCAACAGTAGATTTATAGATCCAGCTTTTGCTTTTATCTACTTCCTCTTCTTCCTCATTCTTTTTATTGTTCTTTTTTCTAAAATAATCGAAAGCAAGATATAATAAGTATAAACCGCCAAGTGGTTTTAACCACCAGATTTTAACTAACCACGCTGCCAGGAATAAACAGATACCCCTGAAAACATAAGCACCGATAATGCCATATTTTAGTGCTTTTTCTCTCTGCGATTTAGGCAGATCCATTACCATGGTTGCCAAAACAGCAGCATTATCAACCGATAATAAACTCTCGATTACAATTAAATTCAAAATAATTAATAATCCAGCTTGTATATCATCCCCTAAAATTGTGTGCAAAAAATCCATCGAGCGATTGTGTGTATGTTTAAAATTAAAGTTTTAGTTAACAGCAAAGAAACAAAATTTTATCATTTCTGCTATTTAAATTATTGTTTTAATGTTAGAATGGCAGTTATTAAAATTGTTACATATTCGAAGCCTAATATTAATTGGCGGCATCTAACTGATAGATTACGCCATTATTGCCAGCTAACAAAACTGCTTTGCCTTTTTTAGCCTTTTGAACAGCATTAAAACTCTTATCTGAAATCTGTTTCCAGTGCTGACCGCCATCGGTAGAAATATCAGTGCCTGAAGTACCTGTAGCAATTAAAGTTTTAGCATTAATATAAGCCACAGCCGATCGAAACCCTAAAACAGGTCCGGCAGGCTTTAGCCAGGTTTTGCTCCCATCGTTTGTTAAAAGCACATTATTCGAATTATCTTTATCCTTTAAATAATTACCGCCAACAACTATACCCGTTTTTTCATTAAAAAAATCAATAGAGAAAGGGCCTGTACTTCCCTCGCCCTGTAAAATCGGACATTTGAATACCTGCCAGCTTTGTCCATAATCCGGAGAAAAGTAAACGTTAGAAACCATACCCCCCGTTGCAATCCAGGTTTTACCTCCAGGTAATGTTTTGATAGTTGTTCCACTGGCTGCAAAACCAGCTTCTCCTTTCGTCAGGTTGATTTTCAGACTTTTCGAAATATCCTGCCAGCTTTTGCCTGCATCAACCGTTTTAAGCAATTGCATTTTATCATTTATGGGATCGCCAAAAATGATTCCTTTATTTTTATCCCAAAAACCTAAACCATCCAAAAATATTGCTGAATCTACATTTTTATAATTTTCTGTCCAGGTTTCTCCTCCATCAATGGTTTTTAGGATATAAGCTGGCGAGGCAATACCTACAACAATGGCCTGTTTATCATCAAAGGCTTCAATATCCCTGAAATCGATTTTTTCGTAACCTTTCGGGTTTACCCATTTCCAGGTGATACCGCCATCTGTAGTTTTACCAACTGCCCCATTACTCCCGCTTACCCAGGTAACCTGATCGGATACCACACTTAGTCCGCGTAAGCTGGTTTTAGCATGCTCATTCAGCGGTTTTATAGAATACGACTGCGCCGCGCAAAAAAAAGGTGCCCATAAAAGGCACCATAAAATTTTCTTCATTTATAAATTATTTTACCCGTCTAAAAGTTTCAGATCGGCCTAAAAGTGAAATACCTATATATCCGCGGATATTTAACACATCAGCACCTTTTAAGCTCATATTACAGCTATACGTTTTACCGCTTTTAGGATCATAAATAGTTCCATCAGTCCATTTGCCGTCATCATAAACAAAATTCTTTAATATTTCCAGATTTAACAAAGGACGCTTTTGCAAACTTTCGTCAGGATTTTTAACATCCAGTTTTGGCTTGCCGTTTATGTTTGGCTCTTTTATCCAGGCCAGTTTACCATAGAATTTATCACCTTTTTTATAGATTTCTATTTGTCCTTCGCCCGATGGATTAAGCCATTTGCCTACAATTGCATCTTTGTTCTGCGCAAAAGCAGAAAACGATATGGCTACAAAGAGCAGCATTAAAAATGGGAATTTTCTCATATTTTTTTATTTCTAGTTAGTTTTTAAAGATAATCATTACACCTTATATCGAAACACTAAATAAAGAGAAAAAGTATGAGAATTTTAAAAAACTTTAAAATTACTTTGAAACGATGGGCAGATACTTGGCGCGATAGGCATAAAAAAGAAATAAATTAAATATAAGCATTGCACCAACCAGGGGTAAATCTTTAGGACCTAAAAATGCATGATACAGGAAAATGTTTAGTGTGACCGGAAAAATGATCAATGCAGCCAATGGCGCAGTACGGTTAATAAGCAAGAGTATTCCACCAACTAACTCGGTGGCTTTAATTAAGGGCATTAAATAAACAGATGCCATTACGCCCGACATAAATGTGGTTTGAGCCGCTGTCATTTCTGGTGCTTTCGGCATTAAGTGGAGAAAAAAGCTTACAGAAGCAAAAAGATACATGGCGGCCAGAAGTACGCGTACAACAATTACTGCAATTTTCATATGGTTTAATTTTTGGTTTTATATTTAAAAATAGTAAAATTTATTTGTTCAATTGGTCATTAGTCCATTGGTCATTAGTTCATTGGTCATTAGTTTATTAGTCATTAGTTCATTAGTCATTAGTTTATTGGTGATTGAACATTGAACTAATTAATAATAGATGCGGAATTTTAAACTGCCTCTTTTGCTTATAGATTGATAGCCAAATAAGTTATAACAATTAATAAAGCCTTAACACCATTAACTTCTTAATGGTCTATTTATTTATTGTTGATAGTTCATTGGTAGATCAATCATGGTATTTGATCATTGTTATATTGCTAATCCTGGACTAAAGACCCACGACTAC
The DNA here is from genome assembly GCF_900100705.1 of Pedobacter terrae. Classification (GTDB taxonomy): domain Bacteria; phylum Bacteroidota; class Bacteroidia; order Sphingobacteriales; family Sphingobacteriaceae; genus Pedobacter; species Pedobacter terrae. Next base: position 44,650 of record NZ_FNCH01000020.1, on the reverse strand, counting down.
GGACTCCAGACTCCCCCTCCTACTTATAATCATAGTTCACCATCCATTGAATGCCGAATTTATCTGTAGCCATACCAAAAAGCGCATTCCAAAAAGTTTTTTCTAGCGCCATAGTTACAGTACCTCCTGCTGATAGACTATTAAATAAACGTTTGGCTTCGTCTTCGCTGGTGGCATCGATTGAAAGTGAAATGCCGGTACCAAATGTTGCTGGTGGCATCGGATTGGTTATATCGGTACCCATTAAAATATTACCGCCTATGGGTAAAGCAATGTGCATCAACTTTTCCTGATCGCTCAAAGGCATGCCTTCGCAACCTGGTGAATCTTTATAACGTTGCAATACCAAAAATTCGCCGCCAAAAACTGACTTGTAAAAGTTGAATGCTTCTTCGGTGTTTCCGTTAAAATTTAAATACGTGTTAAGTGTTGCCATTTTTTGTTGTTTTAATCCTTTTAGGGTTTGTTATGATTTGTTTTGCTATTATGTTATTGTGACGAACGCTCGTCATCCTGAACTTTTTCCAGGATCCATTTAGTTAAGATGATGAAACAAGTTCAGCCAGACGTTACATGGAAATCTTCGTCAACGTTACATCCATCCACTGCACCCAGTTTTTACCATCAAATTGCTCCCATGTGCCTTCAATCGTATGGGTTTTAAAATTTCCCTTAAATCTTTCGGCATCAGCAAATATTAAAATGATATCATCATAAATTTTAAGGGTAGATATTGAAATGCAGCCCGCATTATCGAAAGATTGCGATCTAAAAACATCTTCCATATCATCATAATGTGTAATTTCTAATGATTGGATCGTTTTATTTCCGAACATCACATCAACCTGACGTTTTAAAAAAAAGCCTCCATCAACCCACTGATAGGTGTCAGTTCCGGTAATTACGTCTCCTGATTTTGTTAAACCTTCTGTTTTCCATTTGCCGATGTATGGATTTAATAGCTCCAACCTGTTGTTTCTCATAAATTTAGTTAAAAAAAAATCAATTTGTGTCCAACGCCCTATACATCTTTTCTAATTGATGCTCATGTCGCTGTGTATGGTAAATCGCAAAATAAATGGCCTCCAATCTGGTCAGAAAGCCATAAACAGGCAATTTGAATACGCTACAGGTTTTGGTCAAATCCAGACTGCTTGCTGCAATTGAAATTCCATTTCTGATTTCTTTTAAGCGCGCCAATAATTCTTGCTGTTTATACACCGCAACTTGAGGGTAAATCTCATCAGGAGAACGGAACTTGATGTTAAAATTTAACAAATCATTTTTAATTTGTGCTACCATCATATCTGCTGGTCTATCTGTTTCAGTTATCGGACCATTTATAACCTGCAAAAAGCCCGAATTTGCTAAAATCACGTGTTCTGCCAATTGACCGGCGGTCCAGCTTCCTTCAAATGGAACAGTATTAATCCATGTGGTATCAAATTTTGATAGCGTGTTTTCTAATGCCGATAATATTTTTTCGGCTTCTTTCATTACCTTTTCCATAAGTTACATATAATTCATTCCAGGGTAGCCCAATAATCTTCGCCAAAGGGCAATCTGTCCGATACAATTGGCTTCGCGATAGCTGCTAAAACCAATCATGTCGAACAATGTGATTTCCATTTCAGGCATAACAAATTTTTCTTCCAGTTTTTCATCTGTAGCTGTTGTTAAAACTTCCTGTAAAAGAGGGGTAATCTCTTGCCAGTCTTTAATAAGATCTACTAACGGCGGATAATTGGCATCATCCATAATTCCTTTGTTATTTTCAAAAAGCTCATCAGTTACAGAAGGCAGGCTAATGCTGAATGATTTAGCCAAAAAGTACCGGCTGTGTATCACGCTACCTGTAATCCATGCAATATGATTCGCTTTAGTTTCTAATCTTTTTTGGGCATCTTTTTGGTCTATGCCAGCTAAAGCCCTCAATAAAAAATCTGTGTGCATTTCGTAGAGCACCATAAAACCATACATCCTGCTACTTGTTGGCGTAATTTTCATATCATTATTCATCAGGTAATTAACTTGAAATAAAGTTAATGGTTAATTCAAATGAACATCATTGCCGTAGAAGTCAATCTTGAGGGGCATTTAAGACAAATTTTATATATTTACGATACCTAAATTTTAACCAAATGATGCAAGTAGGTGTTTTAATGCCCCAAAACTTCAGATTATTAAGCATAGCAGCTATTTTAGATGTATTTGATACTGTGAATGGTTTTTATAAAAAAGATGAACTTGAAGTCCCATTCAATATTAGTTTAATTACCCTGGGCGATACCCATTATAGTTTCAGTACACATCCACGCGTACATCTGGAAAGCACGGGACAGTTGGGGTTAATTTTGGTTCCATCTTTTGCCAGCCCCGATATAAAAGATTGCATCAACGCCAACAATGGGTACATTCCATGGCTAAACAAACAATATGCCGGCGGAGCGGAAATTGCTACCTTTTGTACCGGTGCTTTCTTACTGGCCGCGTCCGGACTACTGAATGGCAAAACTGCTACCACACACGTTGATGCCTGTTCTGCTTTTTCTACAGCTTTTCCTTTGGTTCATTTAAAGCCTGATAAAACGGTAACACAAGACGGCAGATTATTTACAAGCGGTGGCGCCACCTCTACTTTTCATTTATTGCTGCATCTTTTACAGCTTCATTGCGGAAAAGATCTGGCTATTAAGGTGGCCAAAATTTTCGCAATTGATATGGACCGCATAACCCAATCTTATTTTAGCACTTTCCAGCCTGTCCGTCATCATAATGACGATATAGTTGCTTCCGCGCAGGAAAAAATCGAAAATAATTATCAGGATATAGCCACTATTGAAGAAATGATTAAAGATATTCCTTCCAGCAGACGAAATATTGTACGCCGCTTTAAGCAGGTGATTGGCATGACCCCTATTGAATATCTTCAGCAAACCCGTATCGAAGCTGCAAAAAAATTACTGGAACAAACTGCGCAACAAATGACAGAGGTTATTTACAACTCGGGCTACAATGATCCAAAAGCATTCAGAAAAGTATTTAGAAAATCTGTAGGTATGACACCGACGCAATACCGTGATAAATTCCAGCCAAAATAAACAAACGATTAAAAAAACAAAGCACGAACATAAAAGCAAAAAACTAAAAAAATAGTTTTCAACATAAGAAATCGAAAATGTTAATAATTTATATAAAATTAATGCACGATCATAGCATTTTAAGGATAACTTAACGTTATAATTACACTAACCAAATAACAAACATTATGAGCACATTCCTTTTAGTTACAGCGGCATTTTATATTATCTCCTTTGGATTAATGCTGTACTGTCATTTCTCCGCTGAACAGATTCCCAGCGATGATGAAAAATTTTGATTAATTTATTTCCGTCATCCAAATTAACGTCTCCCTTCAAGTTAAAAGATAGCTTTTTCGAGAATGAAATACCTACGCCAAATCTGTATTCAACGTTTATAAAATTATCTTATTTATTTGCCAGCCATTTAATTAAATAGGGAGCAGCTCCTGTATACCATAAAACTGCAGCAATTAAAAATATAGCAATGAGGATCCATAAAATCGGCCATCCTTCAAATTTGGGTTTAGGACTATTCTTATAAGGATCATTAAGGCTATTATGGTCATTGTCTATCCATTCACCTTTCTCTTTTGGTTTCGGATTAGAGATATCGCTCATAAAATAATTTGGTTAGGGTACAAATTTAAGCTATAAACGCATAAATATCAAAATAAGTTTCAACATACCTTGCTATTGAGATCAATCAAACGCAAGAACGTTATTTAAAGATGCACTAAACAGTATAATGTATTTAACGTTAATAGCATTGCAAATATTTTCAAAAAGGTTGTTAATTTTTAAAATTGAATTCATTAACAGATATTATTGCTTAGAAAAAGCCTGCTGATATTTCAACGGTGTTTTACCCGTTATTTCCCTAAAATATTTATGAAAACTGGTAAAATTGTAAAACCCACAATCATAACAGATTTCTTTTACGGTTAGGTTGTTTTCGATCAATAATTTGCAGGCCTGCCCTACTCTAATCTCATTCAGAAACTGCGTATAGGTTTTCCTACTTTTGGTTTTAAAGAATTTACAGAAAGAATTGGGGCTAATTTTAGCTACTGCAGCAATTTCCTTAAGTTCAATCTTATTTTTATAATTGCTTATGGTATAATTATAAATAGATTGGATCCGGTCTTTTTCGTTCTCCAAGAAGTTTGGTTTAAAACCTAGCGAAACCAATGTGCTTCGTTCTTCGCAATTGGCTATCTCTGTTAATACTTCGAGTATCTTGATAATCCTTATTGTGCCCTTTGCGGTAATCATCTGAGGCATTAAGCCAGCAATTTTTTCTTTTGAAAATCCATGCAGCTGAATTCCCTGTGTGGACTGGAGCAAAACTTTTTTAAGTTCCTGATTTTCGGGAAGCTCCATAAAATCCCTTCCCAAGAAATCTTCTTTAAAATGAATCACATAAACATCAACCGGCTCACAGATTTTTCCATCAAAAAATTCCGGGTCAAAACGCCAGTAATGCGGCAGATTGCTCCCCAGCAAAACTACATCACCCTCCTTAAAATTTTTGATACTATCGCCAATAAACTGCGTGCCTCTGCCTTTTTTAATATAGATCAATTCTAACGCAGAATGGTAATGCCAACGGTTATTTACATCCGGCATAACATCTCTTCGGGCGCTAAAAGAATCTACAGAATTAGTAGATACATTGAGTAAATGCGGTTTCATAAAATCTTAAAAAATCAATCTAATATGCAAAATTAATTTACAATGTAAAAAATCAAGCTAATATCATTTAATAATTAGATGATAAAGTTAAATTTTTATTACCGCTGAACGGTTTAATTTGTAAAGCCGCAACTCACCAGAAATAGCTGATAAAAGCTGGATTATTTATTCTTGTCTAGCGCGATTGAAAGTTGATGCTTAAGGTTTCCAGAAGTTTAACTATTTTTATTTTAGCAACACCTGCTTAAACCATTTATAACCAAATAAACATGAGCCAAATTACACCCACAAACTTTAAAGTCTCCGACCAGCCAAAAAATGGAAAGGGATATTTATTTCCCTTAATTCTAGTGACCAGTCTGTTTTTCTTTTGGGGATTTGTCCATAATCTCGATCCGATATTGATTCCACATTTACGTAAAGCATTCCAGCTGAATGTTTTCGAATCAACCCTGGTCGATTCATCTGTTTTTATCGCCTATTTTTTATTGGCATTACCCGCAGGCTACATCATGCGCAAATACGGTTATAAAAGCGGTATTATTTTGGGATTGGTTTTATTCGCCATTGGCTGTTTATTATTTATACCGGCGGCCAATACCGCACAATATATATTTTTCTTAGGTGCACTTTTTATTATTGCATGTGGCTTAACCTTTCTGGAAACAGCTGCAAACCCTTATGTTACTGTGCTCGGGCCACCAGAAACCGCTACACAGCGCTTAAATTTCTCCCAATCTTTTAACGGTTTTGCGGCTTTTGTAGCTCCTGTACTTGGAGGTAAATTTATTTTTACCGAAGTAAAATATACCGATGCCCAATTGGCGAAAATGCTGCCTTTAGAAAAACAGGCTTATATGCTCGAAGAAGCGTCGACGGTTAAAGCACCATATTTAATTTTAGGCATCCTAATTATTGTGGTGGCTATTTTATTCATTTTCACCAAGCTTCCAGATATTAAGGAAGAAGAACATGTTCAGGAAAAAAGTAGTTTTCGCCATGTATTAGGCCATAGCCATTTGCGTTGGGCAATTATTGGTCAGTTTTTTTATGTAGGTGCCCAGGTTTGCGTATTAAGTTTGTTTATCAGTTTCGTAACCTCATCAGCAAGTATAAGTCAGGATGAAGCTAAATGGTACGCTGGTGCAGCAGGCTTGGCTTTTATGATTGGCAGGTTTGTTGGCACCGTGTTTATGAAATTTGTAGCGCCGCATAAACTCTTGATGTTGTATGCCTTAATCAGTGCTGTGCTTACCCTTTTATCCATTTTTGGAAGCGGAATGATTACTGTTTACGCTTTAATAGGTGTTGCCTTTTTTATGTCGATTATGTTTCCGACCATATTCTCGCTAGGCATAGCAGGCTTGGGCAAAGATACAAAACTGGGTTCTTCATTAATTGTAATGTCTATTGTGGGAGGTGCATTTTTACCTCCGGTTTTAGGTTTGATATCAGACGCTACCCATAACATCCAATATGGATACCTGGTACCTTTTTTATGCTTCTTAGTGGTTTTCTACTTTGGCTGGAAAGGATGGAAACCCAATCATATCGAAAAAGAAATAAGTTTAGAAGTATAAATTGATAATGAAAAAATTAGTCATCAAGATTAACAATGCTGATAACGTTTTAGTTGCATTACAAGATTTACCAGCAAGCACCCCAATACTACACGAAGGCAATACTTACGTTACCGCTGATGAAATTCCAGCCAAGCATAAATTCTTTATGCAGGATATGAAAGCTGGCGATGAAGTTCTGATGTATGGTATTTTGGTTGGAAAAGTGCAGTTTGATGTAAAAGCGGGCATGAGGATGACTATAGAGAATACCAAACATGCCGCAGAGCCATTTGCTTATCGTAGTGTTAATTATAAGTGGGTCGCCCCTGATGTGAGTAAATATGCCAACCGCAGTTTTAAGGGGTATCACCGTAAAAATGGCACAGTAGGTACAGCAAACTACTGGTTGTTTATCCCTACAGTATTTTGCGAAAACAGAAATCTCGATATTATTAAAGAATCGCTCTATAGTGAATTGGGTTATGCCGTAGATGATAAATATAAGTCTTATACCCATAAATTGGTTCAGGCTTTTGAACAGGGAGAAGACATTAATAACATTAGTTTTGAACCTAAAGTAAATCAGGCCAACCGTACTTTTAACAATGTAGATGGAATTAAATTCCTGACGCATAATGGTGGGTGTGGCGGAACACGACAGGATTCAGACACCTTAAGCAAGTTATTAGCAGCTTATGCCCATCACCCAAATGTAGCCGGCGTAACGGTTTTAAGTTTAGGCTGTCAGCATTTGCAGGTAGCAGATTTTAAACGCGACCTTTTTGCACTGGATTCAGATTTTGACAAACCACTTTTAATTTTTGAGCAGCAAAAAGCGCAAAGCGAAGAGCAATTGATCCAAAATGCAATCCGCAATACTTTTGAAGGATTGATGTTTATTAATAAACAAGAACGCGCGGCGGCGGCGCTCAGCAAGTTGTGTGTAGGGGTGAAATGTGGTGGCAGCGATGGTTTTAGTGGCATTTCAGCCAATCCAGCAGTTGGTTACTGCGCAGATCTATTGGTCGCATTAGGGGCGAAGGTTTTATTGGCAGAGTTCCCCGAACTTTGTGGCGTAGAACAGGAAATGATCGATAGGTCTGTTGACCAATTAACAGCTGAAAAGTTTATCCGCTTAATGACGGAGTATGATGATCTGGCGCATAAAGTTGGATCTGGATTTTATATGAATCCTTCGCCAGGAAATATCAAAGATGGTTTAATTACGGATGCCATCAAATCAGCAGGTGCTGCGCGTAAAGCTGGCTCCTCGCCTATTGTAGATGTTTTAGATTATACCGAACCTGCAACCAAACCTGGATTAAGTTTAGTATGTACACCCGGAAATGATGTAGAAGCCACTACAGGTAAGGCCGCTGCCGGCGCAACGTTAATTTTATTCACCACCGGCTTGGGTACCCCGACGGGAAACCCAGTTTGTCCGACCATTAAAGTAGCCACCAATTCTGTTCTGGCCAAACGCATGAGTGATATTATTGATATCGATACCGGGCCAGTAATCAGTGGCGAAAAAACCATTAACGAAATGGGCGAAGATATATTGGAATACTGTATTAAAGTGGCCAGTGGTGAAGAAATACCAAAAGCCGTACAGCTTAACCAGGATGATTTTATCCCATGGAAAAGAGGGGTTAGCTTATAAAGGATGGGTGATGGACGAGGTAAAATGGAAGAGGTGCATAGAAAAGTTTCAAGAGATAAGTCGTCATTCTCGCCCAAGCGTGAACCACGAAGTGCTCAGCGAAGCTAATCTTAAAACACCGGTACTGGCATTAACATTCCCAATCAAGTTGGGATGACGCAACTCTCCAAATTATACTTCGTGTTCTCTGTGAAAAACTCTGCGTCCTATGTGGTAAAAAACAAAATAAAAACATAACCAAATATGAATTTAAATTTAAACGGCAAAATAATCCTGGTAAGTGGTGGAGCAAAAGGCATCGGCGGGGCAATTGTTAAAGCCCTGGCTATTGAAAATGCTTTCCCGATCATTATTGGCCGTAGCGAAACTGATAACGTAAAAATGCTTCAGGAAATAACAGATTTAGGTTTAAAAGCTGATTATTTCACCGCTGAGCTTACCCTACCCGATCACTGTAAAAACATTATTGATGCCATCTTGACCAAGTATGGTAGAATTGATGGCTTAGTAAACAATGCAGGCGTTAATGATGGTGTAGGTTTGGAGAGTGGAACCTACGAGAGTTTTATGGAATCGCTACATAAAAACGTGGTGCATTATTATCTTTTGGCCAAATATACCCTTCCTTCGCTAAAGCAAAGCAAAGGTTCAATTTTAAATATTGGGAGCAAAACTGCAGAAACCGGGCAAGGCGGAACATCTGGTTATGCAGCATCAAACGGCGCCAGAAACGCTTTAACACGTGAGTGGGCGGTAGAACTATTACCGTTTAGCATCCGTGTAAATGCCATTATTGTTGCCGAAGCCTGGACTCCGTTATACGAGAAATGGATAAACTCTTTTGAAGATCGTGATGCAAAACTTAAAAATATCACCGATAAAATTCCGTTCGAAAACCGAATGACGACTGTGGAAGAAATTGCCAATACCGCCGTATTCTTATTATCAGATAAATCTAGTCATACCACGGGCCAACTGATTCATGTAGATGGCGGTTATGTACACCTGGATAGGGCGCTGTTGTAAAATATTTACGTTCAATTCAACAAGACGCGTCATTCCAGCGCAGACGGGAACCATGAAGTGCTCATCGAAGCTAATCCAAAGGCACGGTATGGCATTAAGGTTCCCATTCGATAGCCATCGGATCAAGTTGGGAATGACGTAGCACGTTTCACTAATCTATTTCCTCAACCCCTCGGTCTGCGTCTTCACAGACCGAAATTTAAATACATACAGAAATCACACCATGGTCTTTTGCCTATTTCCTTTTTCTTTCTTCTAAATACGCATGCCACAACAGCATCGTGGCAATAGTGCGGTAAGGTTTAAACTGACCGGCCACCGCAAACATTACTTCTTTACTTACTCCCTTTGCCAAACCTTTTATTTTCTTCAAGGAGTTTACCGCGGCCAAGTCCCCTATCGGGAAGATATCCTGATGGTGCAGCATAAAAATCAGGTAAATATCAACCGTCCAATCGCCAATCCCTTTGATACTTTTAAGCTGGTTTCTAATAGCTGAATCGTCCATTTTCTCCATTTCGTTTAAAGACAATGTTCCCCTAACTATATTTTCGGCCAAATGGCGTACATAAGCCGTTTTTTGCCGACTGAAATAACAATCTCTCAATTCCTGATCGGTGAGTGATAATAACCTTACAGGTGTAACCTCCTTTATTTTTTCTTTCAATTTATTCAATGTGGCCAATGCCGAAGCCAAAGAAACCTGCTGCTCTAAAATAACATGTACCAATGATTCGAAAGTATTTGGCCTCGACCAAAAGGGTGGATAACCGTATCGATCCAAAATCAATTGTAAATCCGGATGACGGCTACACAATAAATCACAAAGTTGATGATAATTGGTCTGATCAAATCTTTCAAACATGATTCAAATATAATAAGGATGGTGAATAAAAAAGTCGGTTTCGGTTATTAAGACACCGAGCGATAGAATGTAATATTACTTAACTCCTGGCAACCTTCTTTATTCGGTATGAACGTACATAATAGTCTCCATTTCCCTCGGTAACGGAAAAACCCGTGTTTTAACCCAATTTTAAGATGAGATGGTTACTTTTGTTGAATGCTAAAGATTGGAATAGCTGAAGACGACCCTAAAATTGCCGAACTTTTAAAGTCGGCACTAGAAGAAAACGATTATCAGGTACTCACCGTATCTAACGGTATTGATGCCCTGGATCTTTTTTTAAGTGAAAGTTTTAACCTATTGGTTATCGACGTGATGATGCCCGGCCTCAATGGCATTCAGCTTTGTAAACACCTTAGAAAAAACACATTACACACGCCAATCCTGATGCTTACGGCTATGGGTACCATTGATGATAAAGTTACTGGTTTAGAAGCCGGTGCAGATGATTATCTTGTAAAACCCTTCCACCTAAAGGAGCTTTTGGCCAGGGTTTCAGCACTTTTGCGCAGGCAGCCACCTATTGAAATGCCAACTGACCATAAACTATATTTCGAAGACCTTATTCTTGACACCTATAGCAAAGAGGCAAGCCGTGCAAATAAACCGATCGAATTAAGCGCCAAAGAATTTATCTTGCTCGAGCTATTTATGCGCAACCCCAACCGTTTGCTCTCGCGACAATTTATAGCAGAGCAAGCCTGGGATATCAGTTTCGAAACCGGCACCAATGTAATTGATGTGTATATCAATTTTCTGCGAAAAAAAATTGAAAAGGGTTTCGACCGAAAACTTATCCACACCAAAATCAATATGGGCTATATTCTGAAATAAATGAAGATAAAGGACCGCATAGCACTGTATTTTACGTTGATCAGCACTTCTATGCTCTTCGCAGTGCTCTGCACGGTATATTTCACCTTTATGAAATTTTTGGAGGCCGATTTCTTCGAACGCCTGACAGACCGAACGATGGTTACCGCTAAGCTTTATCTCGAAGCCGACGAAATCAGTAGAGATGCATTAAATACGGTGCGTCATAAATACCTTCAAAAGTTAAACAGCGAAGTAATTCGTGTTTACGACCAAAAGAATAGGGCGACTTTTATAGGTGATACTGCTCAATACTGGACCCCTGCCACCATTGACCAGGTACGCAGAAAAGGTCGTTTAAAGTATACGGACGGACAGCGACAGGTTGTCGGTATTTATTATAAAGATAACCAGGGCGACTTCGTCATCCTCGCTTCGGCTGATGATCAGGGTTCGCACAACAGGCTTAACAAACTGTTGAAGATCATGATTTTTATCTTCTTCCTTATTTCGCTCGTCGTATTATTGTTGAGCAGGTGGGTTGCACAGAAAATGCTAAAACCGTTGCAAAAATTTATGCTCGAAGTAAAACAGGCCGGCGCCCGAAACATGGAATTTAGGGTAGAAGAAAATAAGAATAAAGACGAAATTAACCTCATCGCCCAAAGTTTTAACCATTTGATGGAAGAACTTGAACAGGCTTTTATGCTGCAAAAAACCTTTGTAGCCAATGCTTCGCACGAACTTCGTACCCCTGTTACGCGAATGATGATGACCGCCGAGCTTGCCCTCTCAAAAGAGAGAGATCAGGCTGCCTATCAGAAAGTAATCGCTTCAATGCTTGAGGATGCCGAAAAAATGGAACACACCATTACTGGTTTAGTGACCCTGGCAAAAATGGACCTCGACCTGATTAATTCGAAGCTTGTTCCGATCAAACTTGATGATTTGCTTTCTAAAATCCAAACTGAATGGAAATTACAGAAAAACCTTAAACTTAAAATTACTTATCAAAATTCCATTGATCCAAAACCTGAAATATTGGCCAATGCTATTTTATTACAGATTGCCCTGGATAATATCATATCCAATGCTTTTAAATTTTCTAATAATCAAGACGTAAATATTCTTGTAGAAACCATTAAAAACCATTTGCTCATTCATATCACCGATCATGGATCTGGCATTGCAATAGATGATCAGGCAGATATCTTCAAGCCTTTTTATACCCGTGCAAAAGAACAAGGGCATCATGGCGAAGGCATGGGGCTTTATATGTCCAAAAAAATTATCGATTTACTTAAAGGCGAAATCACAATTAAAAATTCAGAACACGGTGGTTGCACTTTCACGGTTTCGCTAACGCTTATTTCTAACGAGCGTTGAATAATTTATCGTTTACAACGATAAAATCGTGTAGCTATTTATGCACTCGTTTGGAAACGGGCGCAGGCATGCCCAACAACTTTAATCCGCTTTTAAGTTCAATTTAATCCCTTTTTAATCTGGTAAGGATAGTTTTGCTTACATGATAAGGATATTTTCGTGGCTCATTCTTTTTTGGGTATTATCAGCCGGTGCAACTTTCGCACAGCGCGATACATTAAGTTTAAACTTAAGCCAGGCCGAAAGCCTCTTTTTAAGGAATAATTTCGATTTGTTAGCCAGTAATTATGAAATTGATCAGGCAAAAGCAGAAATCATCACGGCTAAGCTTTTCGAAAATCCTACGCTAGAGTACGAAAACCTTTTTTACAACCAGGAAACAAAGAAATTCCTGCAAACCTCTTATGCACATGGTCAATATGCCGGATCCATTTCGCAGCTGTTCAAACTTGCCGGCAAACGAAATAAGAATATTAAGCTGGCCCAAACTGGAGTTAAAATGGCCGAATACGAATATTTCGACCTGATTAGAACGCTGAAATTTGAACTTGTTAGTACCTTTTACAAAACCTATTATGCTGCGCAATCGGTTAATGTATATCAGGAACAAATCAGTTCTACAGAGCAGTTGATGAAGGCTTATGACCTACAGTTACAAATGGGCAATGTGGCTGCGAAGGATGTAATCAGGATTAAATCATTATTGATCAACCTTAAGGCAGAACACGCTGAATTACTGAATGATCTGGAAGATTACTATAAAGACTTGAAGCTGCTCTGCGGAGTCAACGCTTCCGCTGCAATCACTCTGGTTTTAGATAAATCAGTCCTCACCTCCCCCGCTGTAGATAAAATTCCCTACCAGGCATTACTTGATTCGGCCAGGGCCAACCGCGCTGACCTCAAACTCGCCAAAACCAACCTGCTTTATAACGAACGTAATTTAAAGCTGCAAAAAGCTATGGCCATTCCTGATATAGAAATTGGACTGAGTTACGACCTCAAAGGCAATTATCCAGAAAAATATACCGGTTTAGGCATTAAAATTCCCATTCCCCTTTTCTCCAGGAATCAGGGAGAAATTAAAAAAGCCCAGATTGGCATAACTGCGGCAGATGTAAATATTAAAAAACTGGAAGCTTTACTGGAGAACGAGGTATTTAACAGCTACAAGACTGCTTTACGCAACGAAAAATTGTATGCAGAGATTGATCCGGCCTTCAGTACCGATTTTAATACACTTGTTTCTGGCCTGATCAAAAATTTTAAGGCAAGGAACATCAGTCTGATCGAATTTTTGGACCTCTATGATGCCTATAAAGAAAGTACGCTTCAGCTCAACAAACTCCAATCAGAAAGAATGAGCACACGCGCTGAACTCAATTATGTAACCGGTTCTAATATTTTTTAAAATTCATATGCAAAATCTTTATAAAAACACTGTACTCATTGCCGCAACCAGCTTATTCTTGGCTTGTAGCGAACACAAAACGGCAACACCAAATCATAAATTTGCCATTACCGATTCTTTGATCAGCCGCTTAATAATTGATACTGTACAGCAAGCGAATGGCAAAACCGAACTTATTTTTTCGGCCAAAATTGCTGCAAATGAAGAACGCAGATCAGAACTTTTCCCCATGGTAAGTGGAACGGTAAACCGGGTTGGGGTAAGGTTGGGCGATCAGGTTTCGGCTGGACAAACACTGGCTACGCTAACCAGTTCTGAAATGGCAGGTTTTGATAAAGAAGTTATAGCGGCCAATGCTGAACTTAAAAATGCAGAAAGAGCTGTAAAACAGGCCGAACAACTTTTCCAGAGTGGTTTATCATCGGCGAAAGAACTCGAAGAAGCCAAAAATGACTATCAGATCAAAAAAGCCGAGGCGAAAAGGGCCAGTTCTGTATTAAAACTCAATGGTGGAAGCAGTACAGGATTATACGCAATTAAATCGCCTATTAGCGGTTTTGTGATCGAAAAAAATGTTACGCAGAACATGCAGCTGCGCGGCGATAACGACAAAAGTCTTTTTACCATTGCCGATCTGTCTAACGTTTGGGCCATGATTAACGTTTACGAATCCGATATTTCACGCATTAAGGCAGGTGATGAGGTGAGTTTATCTACCCTATCCTATCCAAATAAAGTTTTTAAAGGAAAAATAGAGAAATTATATAACCAGGTTGATCAGGAAAGCAAAGTCATGAATGCGAGGGTAGTGATCGCAAATCCGGGCTTTTTGCTTAAACCAGGCATGCTCGGAACAGTAAAGGTTTCTGCAAATTCGGCAGTTGATCTTCCGGTTTTAAACTCAAGAACGGTAATTTTCGATGAAAATAAAAATTATGTACTCGTTCTGGGGCCGGATCATAAGGTGAAGGTCCGAGAGATCGAAATTGGACGTAAAACCGCTGATAAAACTTACATCAGCAAAGGTGTACAGGCCGGCGACCGCATCATTGCCTCCAAACAGGTTTTCTTGTTCGAAAGCCTAAAAACACAATAATTTTTTCCATTACCTAGATTTTAAAAATGAATAAATTCATAAAAAGCATTATCGGCTTTGCACTGAAGAATAAATATTTCATCTTTTTTGCCACTTTTATTTTAATCCTGGCAGGCTATTTAAGCTTCAAGCATACTACGATTGATGCCTTTCCCGATGTAACCAATACCAATATTACCATTATTACCCAATGGCCGGGCCGTAGTGCGGAAGAAGTGGAAAAATTTGTGAGCAGACCTTTGGAAATTGCCATGAACCCTACCGAAAAGAGAACCAGCATCCGGTCTTCCTCGCTATTTGGCTTATCCATCGTAAAGGTAAGTTTCGAAGATGATGTAGATTATGCCGAGGCACGGGTTCAGGTAAATAACCATCTTGAAGAAGCCGATCTGCCCGAAGGCATCCAGCCTGAAGTTCAACCTCCTTATGGACCAACCGGAGAAATTTTCCGCTATACCTTAACAAGTGATACAAAATCGGTCCGAGAATTAAAAACCTTGCAGGATTGGGTTGTACAACGCGAACTCTTATCCGTTTCAGGCATTGCCGATGTAGTTAGTTTTGGTGGCGAGGTTAAAACCTACCAGATCACGGTAGATCCGCAAAAAGCAATCCAATATGGTGTAAGTGCAACCGAACTTTTCGAAGCGGTATCTAAAAGCAATATCAATGTGGGTGGTGATGTAATTGTGCAGAGCGGTCAGGCTTATGTGGTACGTGGTATCGGTGTGCTCAACAATATCGACGAAATCAGAAACGTGGTTGTTGACAACATCAATGGCACCCCAATTTACGTCAAAACCATTGCCGATGTAGCCGAATCGGCCTTACCCAGGTTGGGGCAGGTTGGCCGCGACAGGGATCCTGATGTGGTAGAGGGTATTATCGTAATGAGAAAAGGTGGTAATCCCAGTGAGGTAATAGCGAGATTAAAAGAAAAGATCAATACCATAAACAACACCATTTTGCCCGGTGATGTTAAGATCAAATCTTTTTACGACCGTGAAGACCTGGTTAATTACTCCGTACATACCGTAATGGGCAATATGCTCGAAGGGATTTTATTTGTTACGCTGATTGTATTTCTTTTCATGGCCGATTGGCGCACTACTTTAATCGTTTCGATGATTATCCCATTGGCCTTACTTTTTGCCTTTATCTGTCTCAAATTAAAGGGCATGCCTGCCAACCTGCTTTCCATGGGCGCTATCGACTTCGGGATTATTATTGATGGTGCAGTAGTAATGGTTGAAGGGATCTTCGTCGTATTGGATGCAAAGGCCAGGAAACTGGGCATGGAAAAGTTTAATAAGATGAGCAAGCTCGGCTTCATCAAAAAAGCTTGTCTTGAAAACGGAAAAGGTATTTTATTTGCCAAACTGATTATTATTACTGGTTTGCTCCCCATTTTTACTTTCGAAAAAGTAGAGGGCAAAATGTTCTCTCCATTAGCCTGGACATTAAGTTTTGCCTTATTAGGTGCGCTAATTTTAACCTTTACCCTGGTACCTGCCATGGCCAGTGTACTCTTGAAAAAAAATGTAAAAGAGAAACACAATATCTTTTTAGCGTGGATTACCAAAGCAACCCTTAAATTTTATGATATATGTTTCAAAAAAAAGAAACTTGTTTTTACCATCTCGATTATAGTACTCCTTTTAGGTGCTTTCAGCTTCAAATTTTTAGGTACCGAATTTCTACCCAGTTTGGATGAGGGTTCCATTTATGTCCGCGCTACCGGGCCTTTGAGTATTTCGCTGGACGAAACCAAAAAACTTTCGAACGAGATGAGAAAGATTTTTTTAAGTTTTGAGGAAGTAAAACAGGTGATGTCGCAAACTGGCCGACCGAATGACGGAACAGATGCCACTGGTTTTTATAATATGGAATTCCATGTGGATATTTATCCGCGGAAAGAGTGGAAACGCAGGCAGAGCAAAGAACAACTGATTGAACGCATGCAGGAGAAATTAAAGAGCTTTCCGGGCATCAGCCTCAACTTTTCGCAACCCATTTCCGACAACGTGGAAGAAGCGGTTTCGGGTGTAAAGGGGTCGATTGTAGTGAAATTATTTGGCGAAAACTTTGAATACATTGAACAGGAAGAAGAAAAGATAGAAAGCATTTTAAAAACGGTTGATGGTATTGAAGATTTAGGAATTTTAAGAAATCTTGGTCAGCCCGAACTGCAGATTAATCTTGATCAGAAAAAAATGGCCTTATATGGGGTAAGCACAGCAGATGCGAATGCCGTTATTGAAATGGCTATTGGCGGAAAAGCTGCTACGCAAATTTATGAAGGCGAGCGCAAATTTGATCTGATTATCCGTTATCCCGAAGATTTTAGGAATGATGAAAGTTCAATCGGTAAATTACGCGTACCTACCCTATCCGGTTCAAATGTTCAATTGGGTGAAATCTCGGGCATTAGCAAAATTACAGGGCCAAGTATGATTTACCGTGATAAACATAAACGTTACGGGGCGATTAAATTCTCTATCCGCGGCAGAGATATGGGAAGTGTAATTGCCGAAGCACAGCAAAAGGTAAATGCAAAAATCAAATTGCCACAAGGTTATCAGCTGGAGTGGGCTGGTGATTTTGAAAACCAACAAAGGGCTATTGCGAGGTTATCGCAGGCCGTTCCGGTAAGTTTGCTGTTCATATTTTTTATCCTTTTTGTACTTTTTGGAAATATCAAAGATGCATTATTGGTATTAAACAATGTTCCTTTTGCCATGATTGGTGGCATCCTAGCCCTCCTGGCTGCGGGTGTAAACTTCAATATCTCGGCAGGGATTGGTTTTATCGCATTGTTTGGCATCTGTGTACAGAATGGTGTAATTCTCATTACCCGATTCAAAACCAATATCACTGAGCTGAAATACCACCCAAACTGGACTTTTACCGATGCCATGCGTGATGGAATTGCCAGCAGGTTTAGGCCGGTATTAATGACGGCATTAATGGCGGCTATTGGTCTGATGCCCGCGGCACTCTCTACAGGAATCGGTTCAGAAGCATCAAAACCGTTGGCTATCGTCGTTATTGGTGGGTTGATTACGAATACTTTATTTAATCTTTTTGTTTATCCGATCGTATTTTATTGGTCGTACCGGAAAAAAGTTTATGGAGGAGTTAATGATGAAAAAATACAGGCTCGATAAGAGAGATTTACTTAACAACTGATCATCTGGCTAGTTACTCATTTCAAGATCGTCAATACCAGAAAATCTTTTTATCCGGCGAAGCAATGACGACCATTCTGTTAGCGTCTATCAATTATAACAACGTTTAAAGATCCCTGTATTAAAACAAAAAGGCTGATACCAAAATGGTAACAGCCTTTAAATACTATTTAGAAATTTCCTCTTAAAACTTGAAAGTAAAATTACCGGTAACTTTAGCCGGACTTTGAGCGGCATACCTGAACGACCAGTATTTTTCGTTAGTTAGATTATCTATCTTTAAACCGATCCTATATTTGGGTTTGTCGTAAAATACAGCTGCATCAAGAACGGTGTAAGACGGAATACTGAATTTAAATGTAGCCGTATTTACCTGGTTATAAGCACTACCATAAATCCCGCCAAAACCCAATCCTAAGCCTTGAGCAGGACCATCAATTAAACGATAACTGATCCATATATTAGCCATTTTTGGTGCTCCGGCAGTGGCTGGTCTTAAACCTTCAACACTGGCATTGGCTTTGGTATATTTACTATCATTATAAGTGTAACCAGCAACAATGTTTAATCCGGGCACTGGATTGGCAATAATTTCAGCCTCAAACCCTTTACTTAACTGGGTACCATCCTGTAATGAAAAGTTAGCGTGTGCAACATCATCATATAATGTATTGGTTACCTTAATGTCGTAATAGCTAAAAGTGGCACTGATTTTATCAAGATCAAACTTGGCACCACCCTCAAACTGGTTGGCATAACTCGGCTTAAAGGTATTTCCTTCAAAATCAGAACCGCCGTTGTTGCTAAACCCGTTCATGTAATTACCAAATATCGAAACTTTGTCTTTCACGATTTGATAAACCGCACCGAACCTTGGCGAAAAAGCGGTTTGATTATACTTTCCTTTGGTAATGTCGTTAGCAAAATCATAAGTTCCTCCATTAAAATAACGGTCTACCCTTACCCCGGCCATAACCAGCAATTTATCCGTTAGGTTCAACACATCAGAAACATAAGCACTATAAGTGGTTTCCTCATTCGAAACCTGATTATTATAGGTTGCCGTTGTGAATAATGGTGCTATCCTGGTTGAATTAAAGTTATTATAGGCGGTACCAGGTCTTTTAAAATTTAAAGCAGGCATATTTACCGTAGCATCATTACGTGTAGCACGCAGGCTGTAAAAATCTACGCCTAATACTACCCGGTTACGTAAACGGCCAATTTTAAAATCGCCATTAAAATTTTGTTGAATATCGGTTCCGTAATAAGGATAATCCTGATTGGTAACCGCTTGCCTTAAAGTAGAGTCTGTTAATAAGTTGAGCGCCACGGTATAACCTTCAGAAGAGGAACGGGTACGTGATAAAATCGTTTGCGATTTCCATTGTTCGGATATTTTGTATTTAGCCTGTGCAAAAATGTTATACTGTTGACTGGTGTAGTTAACCGTATTATTGGCAAAAGAGAGTTTGTAGGGCATCTGCAAGTCGGTTATACTTCTGGCTTTTAAGTTTACCAATGTTGGTGCTATTACCAAACGTGTAGGTGAAGTGGCTTTCGAACCGCTCAATTCTACATCTAAAGCCAGGGTAAGCCTATCATTTACCGCATAAGAAAAACTTGGTGCTATTAAATAGTTTTTATAAAAGCCTGCATCCTGGAAACTTCTTTCACTGTGTAAAGCGGTGTTAATTCTTAATAGTGCTGTTTTTTCTTCATTCAATGGTGTATTCACATCGGCTGTTAAACGGTTAAGGTCGTAACTTGCAGCCGAATAAGATATTTCTCCCTTAAAGGTATCGAAAGGTTTTTTTGTTACACGGTTAAACAAACCACCAAAAGATGATATTGTACTGCCAAATAACGTTGCCGCAGGACCTTTAATTACTTCAATACGCTCCAGATTAGCCGGATCAATGGTGGTGTAAGTAAAACTTCCAACCCCATTTCTGACCAATTGAGGAGTGCTAAAACCTCTTGAAATGTTACTTGTTCTACCCTGGTTACGGACCTCGGCAATACCTGCCCCTGGTACATTTTTAAAAGCACTGTTATAATCGGTTATTAATTGCTCTTTCATCAGCTCTTTACTTACAACACTATATACCTGCGGGTTTTCCATGTTGTTAAGCTGCATTTTAGAAACATCTTCACTTTCTTTTTTCGCAAACCGGTTTCCGCCGCTGCTGATAATGACCTCCTCCAGTTTTTGGGAAGTATAATCCAGTTTTAGTTCGAGTTGGGCTACAGGATTTTCGGGAGTGATTTCAACCGTTTGTGTAGAACCATCAAAACCTACCCTGATCATCTGTACAGTATACTGACCAAATGAAAGGTTTCGCAGCTCAAATTTCCCATCTGCATCGCTTACGGTTCCCTTTTTAATTTCTTTAAGTTTCACGGTTACGCCCTGAGCGCTGCTCCCGTCTGTTATCGTAATTTTGCCGGTAATGCTTCCTTTTTCAGGCTTGCTGCTTTGGGCCATAACCAAACTCGAAGTGAATTGAAGCATGAAAAGCAAGGTGATTACCTTCAGCTTAGTTTTAACATTATGAGTAGAAAATAAATTTATAATCATTTTATCCTTATTTAGACTGCTTTAAAATTAGGACGCAAAGAAGCGCATTTTGTGCGTCAAAAACAACAGCCGAATAAAGTTTTTTTGTACTTTAAAAAAGACATAGTCTATACCAATAAATCATGCGTCTTTTCAGACCTCACCCATTATTTTTTCTTTTTATGCTAAAATGGAATCGAAAAAATAAGCGCTTTTACGTCTGCACTCCTACCATAGTATTACGCTTTTTTACTCGCCAATTAAGGATAATTTGTTAAATTGCCTTTATCTAATTTAAATCGATCTTCATGAAAAATCCTATCTCATGCATCATCATTGATGATGATCCTACGGCAATCGACATTTTGAAAGACCATATTGAGGAAATGCCAAGGTTAAAGGTCCACCGTGTCTTCACTAAACCGATAGAAGCACTAAGTGAAATCAGTGCAGAGCGAAATAAACAATTGATTTTTTTGGATATTGATATGCCAGCAATGTCTGGACTACGACTTGC
Organism: Pedobacter terrae; assembly: GCF_900100705.1. GTDB lineage: Bacteria > Bacteroidota > Bacteroidia > Sphingobacteriales > Sphingobacteriaceae > Pedobacter > Pedobacter terrae. The sequence goes on along the minus strand of NZ_FNCH01000020.1, from coordinate 23,746 downwards.
TGACAACATTAAACACAAATCGCATAATATAATTTTTACCACCTCCTATCCGGAATTCGCATTGGATGCTTTTAAGGTAAGGGCAAAACATTACCTGTTAAAACCATTTGACATTGGAGATTTTACAATAGTGGTTAATGAAGTAATTTCGGAGTGTTATGATGCACAGCAAATTGTAAACGAAGATGGAGGTGCATTTTTCTTGCGCACAAATGGTGAACGGGGTAAATTGACCAAAATACTTAAAAAGGATATTATTTATCTCCAGGGATCAAACAACCATGTACACATTTATACACCAACAAATGATTATTCGGTGTACATGACCATTAAGGAAATGGAAGAAAAACTTCAGGAAAATGAACACTTCTATCGTGTTCACAAATCATACATCATAAACACCTCCTATGTACAGGAGATCAATGGGCACAAAATTGACCTTGGAAAGTACGAAGTGCTCATGACCCCACAATACAAAGAGGCATTTATGAATTACATTGAAAACCAAACGCTGGTATCAAAACGTTTAAGGGGTTGATCTCTGTACACCGGTAAGTGTGGTAATTACTGTTACCGTACTGGTTGTTGGATCAGTTTTTTGGGAGCGAACATGAGCCGCTTTCTCCGAGCGGAAAACAAATGCAGTTTTCCGGGTTGATTTTAAGTCTGTTATTCTTTTCATAAAAGAAAATTAGCCGCCTAAAAACCATCAAAAGAGTACATTACGCAAAGCAATTGTTGACTGTTGCGAAACTGAATTTTAACCAAAGAAAAAATGAAGAACTGGCTTACAAATTATCGCTGGCATATTATCTCATGGGCTACTTTCATTCTTTATGAATATTTATTAGTCTCCCTGATTCTTAAAATAAATAGCCCAGTAATAAACTATGGTATTCATTACATTATTATTATCACCTTCTTTTACGTACATGCAGAACTTGTATTGAAACGGGGCTTGAAAACACGAAAAGCCGCTTATTTTAGTATAATCATACTGTCTGTGCTGGAAATTTGCTTATATACATTAGCGTCATACCTTGCCGACCGTTATCTTTCGAAAGTGTTAACTCTTTCTATCGGTAAAATGACAGTTGCAGACTGGAAGCAAATTTCCTTAACGATATGGAGAGGCATTTACTTTCTGCTATTCTCAACAGCTTATTATTTTATTAAAAGTTATATACATCAAAAAAACCGAACGACCGAACTGGAAAAAAAAGCAATTGAAGAAGTGTTGAAGAAAAAACAAATAACACTTGAATTGGCTAATGCTAAAAATGCCTATCTAAAGGCACAAATAAATCCACATTTTTTGTTTAATACATTAACTTATATTTACAACAGCACACATAAAAGTGAACCCCGCGCTGCAGAAGCAGTACGGTATCTTTCAAAACTGATGCGTTACGCATTGGAATGTGAACATGGACCAGAGGTTATGCCGCTTGAAGCAGAGATCCGTCAGGTGGAAAACCTTCTTCAGCTTTGCAGAATAAAGCAGCCTGACTTATTTATAGATTTTATTTATGATCAGAAAACAGAATCGACGGAAGTAATTCCACTACTCTTACTTAGCCTAACCGAAAATATGGTTAAACATGGTAACCTTAGCCAACGGGAAGACCCCGGAAAGATTATAGTAAAACTGCAGGATGGGATATTTAGCATTCTAACAAATAACCTGATTAACACAGGCCTGAATGATACTGGTTTCCACACAGGTCTTGAAAACATACGGCATAGGTTATTGCATACCTACGAAGAAAAGGCAAAAATCATTTCGGGCCCGAAAGGCAACTATTTTGAAGTGTTAATTACAATCAACCTAACAGAAGCACAATCATTTTATAAATGATTTAAAGTGTCGTTAAATAGATATCATTGTTTATTAAAGACTAAACGTCTTTTTCTACATTCTATTTTTTGCTAGAAGTTATTTACTTCAAAACCACGATAACTAAGCATTTCAGCATTATGCGAAACAATTAAGCGAAGTTTTAACCTTGCTATAATTTCTTTGGCCTGAGCAATATTTCTATGAATATCGTTTATTCCCCTGATTTCGATCCCACCCTGCAGCAGCTTAAACTTGCTAGGTTCAAACTTATCAATAAACTGCTGTAAATCTGGACTAACTTTTATCTGATTGTTTTGCATAATTAATTTAGTTCTATAGCCGCAAAGCAACACAAAGCGTTTTAAATTATCTGCAATTTCATATTAACTTATTAAGAAATATAATGTTGTATTTTTTGAATTCAGCTTCTACTCTACTGAAAACTGGCTATTTAAATCACCTTAGCTGATTTAATATGATATTCGCTTCACTTCCAGATCATGTATAACTAATAGTTTTGTATAAATAATAACTCATGCGTACCGCAAAAAACTGACTAAACGCCAATATTATATCTTTACTGCGATATCAACATTGCTGTTGGCACTTATTTTTAATTTTAGCCGTTCTAAAAAAGATGGATTCATGATTTTTAATAGCTCATCTAACATGGCTATATAGTAATTACAATTGACTATATAAAGTTTAGATCTAATTGCACTTGAGCTGAAAATGCAATAAATTAGCATAAAAATTAAAGCCGATCAGATAGCTGATATGCACTCTTTCCTTAAAAAATATGACGCCTGATTACAGATTATATCTACTAAGCACACTTTTCCTGGTGCTTTTATTCAGCTCTTTAGCTTCAACAGGGCAAATTGTACTCCAGGATAAAAAATATCACGTAGACACTAAAGTGTTTTCCAAAACCGACTCTGGCACACTGAAACTGGACATTTATTATAGCGGAACGATAACAGAAACTAAGCCAACAGTACTTTTTATTTTCGGTGGCGGTTTTGTAATGGGGCGCAGAGATAGCAAATTATTTGATCAGTACTTTAACACCTTAATCGCACATCACTATAAAGTAGTTTCAGTTGATTATCGATTAGGCCTTAAGGGAAAGAAATTTCCCAGCCCATTTAACACTTCAAACTTAAAAGCTGCAATTGATACTGCTACAGCAGATGTTTTCGATGCAACAGCTTATCTGATCAAAAATGCAAAAGAACTCGGTATCGATACGGCCATGATCATCTTATCGGGATCAAGCGCGGGCGCTATTACAGCACTACATGCAGACTATAACAAGCGGAATGCCTCGGCATTATCCGCCAAATTGCCTAGAGATTTCCAGTACAAAGGGGTAATCTCGTTTGCCGGAGCGATATTAAGTTATCATGGGGCACCAAAATATACCATACCTCCAGCTCCTACGATGTTTTTTCACGGCACAGCCGATAAACTTGTACCCTACAACAAGGTGAGATTGTTTAACAGAGGCTTTTTTGGCTCGAAGTACCTTGCGCACACTTTCAAAACAAACAGCTATCCATATTATTTTCAATATGTGCAAGATATGGGCCATGAAATAGCTGGCTCACCAATGGTCGAAAATTTGCCCGATATTCTATGGTTTATAGACCATTACATCATTAAACAAAAGCGCTATTTTATGGAAGTAGACTTTAAAGATGCCGATAAAAAACCCACGTTTAACATTCCGCCTGCTTTAATAAAAAGATAGTTAAATTATTCTTTTACATCAATTTTTACTTGCTAGCGCAACTGAGATTTAAATCCGGCAAAAAAAGAAAAGTTCCGATTTCCATCATGGATCATTGCTCGTCTGCCCCGGCCCCATTACTTAGTATCCTTTCCATTTCTATCATCATTTGCTCGGCCAAACGATGTTTAGCCTTTAATTTCAGTAGGTAAGCATCAGCAAATGTTACTTCAAGTTCATCCATAATAAAGGCGTATTTTGCCTTAAGTTCTATGAGATCAATCTGAAGCTTTTGGGAAAGATTTTGCATAATACAAAGCTAAAAAAAGAAGAGGCAAATTTCTGGAAAATTGCCTTTATTTTTCTTTTAAAAAAATAGATACATCCTTTAAAACAATCCCTTGATTTTTCCGTTTATAATTTGATTCCGGCGTGGTTTCCGGAATAGATTTGTTTGGTTAGTTGATTAGGGATCACCCTCAAAGTGAATCCCTTTTTTTATAAAATGCTTTATCCATCGAGTAGTACAAACAATATTTTCTAAATTCAACCTTGTAAATCAAGTATATCATGAAAGAAATCAGATGGGGCATTATTGGCTGTGGAGATGTGACCGAAGTAAAAAGCGGACCTGCTTTTCATAAAGTGAATCATTCCAGACTTGTTGCAGTTATGCGTCGCGATGGTACCATGGCTGCTGATTATGCCAAACGGCATCAAGTGCCCAAATGGTTTGATGATGCCACTCAATTGATTAACGACCCGGAAGTGAACGCCATTTACATTGCTACCCCACCCTTACAGCATGAAGCTTACACCATTGAGGCCTTAAAAGCCGGAAAGCCGGTATATGTAGAAAAACCAATGACGTTAGATGCTGAAGCTGCTCAACGCATGACTGATGTAGCCAATAAATTAAATGTGAAGCTATGTGTAGCCCATTACCGGCGGGCGCAACCCATGTTCTTAAAAGTTAAAGAACTATTGGCTACAAATATTATTGGCGATATCCGTTTAGTCAGCTTAAAAATGCTCCAGCAGCCCAACCCTTCACTTATTGCAAAAACTGCCAGTAATTGGCGAATTAACCCTGCCATTTCTGGTGGTGGTCTATTTCATGATCTGGCGCCGCATCAACTAGACTTAATGACTTACTATTTCGGCGCCGTAAAAAATGCCATTGGCATTGCAACCAGGCAACAAGAAAATACTAAAGTAGATGATCTGGTTGTAGGAAATATCCTTTTCGAAAATGGGGTGGTTTTCAGCGGTAACTGGTGTTTCTCTGTAGCACCCCAAGATGAGGCAGATCTTTGCATCATATATGGTTCAAAAGGACACATTAATTTCCCAATGTTTGGCAATAAAATTACGGTCACAACCAACCAAACAACTGACGAATATACATTTGAGCCTTTACAACATGTACAACAACCTATGATCGAAAAAGTAGTTGATTACTTTTTAAATAAAGGGCAAAACCCATGCAGCGGTGAAGATGCGTTAATTACGATGAAATTAATGGATGAGTTTACACGAAAGTAAACAACAGGTACATTAAGTTATCGCCATCCCTCTCGGTTTTACATAGCACTCAGCCTTTTTTCTTTTGTCGAAGCGAAGATTTGCAGTAAAAACACCCGTACCACGAAAAATAGTGCGGGGTGTTTTAATACTATTATATTAAACAGCGCTAAAGTTTGGAAAGCAAAAGTTTTACAGAGGCTCTTTTTTGATAATTGGGATCGAAATGCACATATTTAATTTTGCCAGAACGATCAATAATGTAGGTTGCGGGAACAGGTAAGGTATGCCGGGTATTACCATTGTTTTCTTCTAAATTTATCCCGTAGCCCTTGTATTTGGTAAAGGTTGCTTCGTCCATCACAAAGTTAACATGGTAGGCTTTCATAATCTCATCGTCTTGATCCTGAAGAATTGAGAAACCGGCATTCGTTTTTTTAATGGTTTTATCAATGTTCTCTTTTGTTTCGGGTGTAACCCCGATAACATAAGCGTCTTTCCCGGTTAATAAGCTTAGCGAATCTTGAAGTTCTTTAATGTGTTTGTTACAATAAGGGCACCATTGACCGCGGTAAAAAAACAGTACCACCGAGCGGTGCCCTTTAAGTGCACTTTTCAAACTCACTGTTTTGCCGTTTTGATCCATCCCACTAAACATCGGTGCTTTATCCCCCTCTTTTAAACCCTGCTGCGCTTTTGTTTGCAACGATAATACAACAGCCAGCGCTGTAAATAAGATAATTCTTTTCATTTTGTCTTTATATTTTTATGCTTAGTCGAATCAAAAGCGTTAACCTTACAGCGGAAATCAATTTTTATTGATTTCTTTTTTAATTTTCACAATCAATGTTTTCTTAAAAGCTTCATCCAGTTTAAAATCAGTGTTTTCAATTCCTGTAAACACCTTATTAATTAATATACTTTGTTGCTGATAAATTTTGCATACCGAACAGCCTGCCAGGTGAATATGCAATTGCAGCGTTTCAGCAGCGGTAATTTTTCCGGCAATTCTTTTTTCGATCAAAAAAGTAGCTTGTTTACAGTTATAGATTATATTTCTTAGCGCCCCTTTCATATCAGTTCCAGTTTTTTTGAAGACAAGCCCTCAGGTTAAGTTTTGTTCGGTGCATAATCACCCAGAAATTAGCAGGGGTGAGCTTTAATTCGGCACAAATTTGCTCTGATGCCAGATCATCCATGTGTTTCATCGAAAATACAGAACACCATAATCCGGGAAGTTTGGCCAAACACCCGTCTAATATGTTACCCAGTTCTTTCACTATTAAGGGGTTATACTCTTCCAAACCAAATGCTCTTGGATAGTCTTTTTCGGTCCAATGCCCCGATTCAGCATCAAAAAAATCCTTCAGCTCACCTTCAGCGCCAATTACCTTTAAATCCCTTAAACTGATAGCAGATCGTTTCCGATAAAAATCGGCAATTTTGTTCCTAAGGATAGCGGTTAGCCATGTTTTCTCTTTACTATTGCCCTCAAAACTGTCTAATTGCTGCAAACCTGCCAAAAAGGTATCCTGAACTAAATCTTTGGCTACGTCTTCATCCCTTATTCTCGACATGGCAAAGCCATACAGATAATCAGCATATTTTTCTACCCAGCTTAGCGGGTCTGAATGAATGCGCTTAGCTGTATATTCCATATCCGCTTCGTTTTGCATGTTAATTTTGTCTTGTATAAATATACGCCTTAATTATTAGTCGTAAGAGATGAAATATCCTTACAAATTAATTCATTTTTTTTGAAACGCCCCTGCAACTAAGTGAGCTCAACAAAAATTAAAAAAAATCATCCTGATTTAAAGTAATTGCTAATCTTAAACGTCTACAGCTGATAACAACCTAAAAACTTTCTATATGATAGCCGTTTTCAAAACAAATGTATCAACCGATAACGAGTTAAACGTAATCAGACCACTGCTGAACAGCCGTTTCAAAGAAATTAAATGGAATATCGATTTGTGGGATAGCGATAAAATCCTTCGGGTAGATTCGCCAAAAGATTGGACAAAAGAAATCACCGAACTTTTTAACAGCATTGGTTTGCACTGTATCAATCTCGAAATTTTTCATTCAGCGCCTTTTTAAGTTTAAGATTCAATAATTACGGATATTATATTCTAGTGGTGTCAGATATACTATCTGACACTTAACCCCGTTCTCAGTGAGAATAAGCATTGGAGTTGCTACCTTTTACCAGGGGATTTACTGCAATTCCACATTGGAATCTACTTTATCAGTTAGATGGCAACAGCTGAACGCACCAAAAAAAACCAAAAAATCCAAACTTTTTGCCAATAACATTACTTTAAAGTATATATCTTTCCTTTTTACCTTTAAACATTTGCAATAGATTATCATTAATTTGTGTCATCTACTGCATCACCCCCTAATGAAAGAAATTACTGATATTATAAAAGCGTACCAAAAGGCGACTAAAGAGGGAAAAAGCACAGCTCTTGCAACGGTAGTTAAAGTAGATGGTTCTTCTTACCGCAGGCCTGGTGCCAGGATGCTGGTTACTGAAGATGGTCAGTTGACAGGTGCCATTAGTGGAGGTTGCTTGGAAGGTGATGCCTTGCGCAAAGCGCTTTCTGCAATAGTACAGCAAGAAAATAAACTGATTACTTACGATACCACCGACGAAGATGATGCTAAATTTGGCGTGCAACTAGGCTGTAATGGTATAGTACATATTCTTTTCGAACCCATTATAGCAACTGATGAGTTAAATCCAATTGCTATTTTAACCGCTTTGAAAAGCAAAAGAGAAACTGCTGCATTGGTAACACTTTTTTCGTTAACAAACAGGCAACAATTAGGTACTGGGATGCTTTTTAAAAATAAATCTGTACTTTCTAAAATTCCAAAATTAATCAGCGATGAAGTAATGAAAGATGTTCAAAAAGTTTTTGAAAATAAAACTTCGGCTTTTAAGATTTATAATCAAGAGAATCAACAAATTGATGCCTTTTTGGAATTTATAAAACCTCCCATTTCATTAATAATAGCCGGTGCAGGTAACGACGCACAGCCCCTGGCCGAAATGGCTTACCTGTTGGGTTGGGAAGTAACTGTAATAGATGGAAGGCCTACACATGCCACACCGCAACGTTTTGCAAACGCAACCAGCGTTTTAGTCAGCAAACCGGAGAATGTATTAGCTCAAATTCAGATAGATGAGCAAACCGCTTTTGTATTAATGACCCATAATTACAATTATGATCTCGAACTGCTTAAATATCTTTTAGGCACAAATACACCCTATATAGGTACATTAGGACCTAAAAAAAAGCTGCTCAGAATGCTAGAAGAACTGGATTTAGCCACGACTATAAACGAAACACGGGTACATGGACCGGTAGGGCTGGATATTGGTGCAGAAACTGCGGAAGAAATTGCCATTTCTATCCTCGCGGAGATTAAATCTGTTTTTACAGGCGCTTCGGCAATTTTCTTAAAAGAGAAGAAAAAACCGATCCACGATTATGAATAAAATATAATTAACATTGAAAACGGGTATCATCATATTGGCAGCGGGCAGTTCGTCACGTTTAGGCAGACCAAAACAGCTTTTGGATTATAAAGGAAAAACGCTCTTGCAGACGGTAATAAATGAAGCGCTAAAAACAAATTACAACCCGGTTATTGTTGTTTTAGGTGCACATGCCCAGGAAATAGCTGCCTTGCACAAGCATAATCAGGTCAACATCGTCATAAATGAAAACTGGGAAAATGGAATGGCATCAAGTATTGTGGCCGGAATTTCAAACATGATCAAACTCAATAGCGAAATAGAAAGTATTATTATCACTGTGGCCGACCAGATTTTTATAAAAAAGCGTAACTTTAATCACTTAATTGAAAAGCAAAAAGAAACAGGCAAAAATATCATTGCCAGTGCCTATGAGGGAACAATAGGAACGCCTGTTCTCTTCAAAAAAGACTACTTCAAAGCACTTTTATCACTAAAAGGAACGGAAGGTGCAAAAAATATTTTAAAGCAATATCCCCATGATCTGGAGACAGTGGTTTTTGAGCGGGGAGGAATTGATATTGATACAGAAACGGATTACAATAATTTAATTAGCCAGGAATGATAGCAGATTCGTTTGGAAGAATACACGATTACCTGCGGATATCGCTTACAGATAACTGCAATTTTCGTTGTTTTTATTGCATGCCCGAAGAAGAATACGACTTTACTCCTGCCTCCCGGCTCATGCAAACCGATGAAATTATTAAACTGGCAGAAATTTTTGTTGCCAATGGCGTAAAAAAAATCAGGCTTACCGGTGGTGAACCATTGGTAAGAAAGGATGCAGCCCAAATTATTGCGGCGCTGGGTAAACTTCCGGTTGAGCTTGTTATCACTACAAATGGAACCCGCATTGCAGAAATGCTACCTGTATTAAAAGAAGCAGGCATTCAAACCATTAACATCAGTTTGGATACCTTACAACCTGAGAAGTTTTTTATGATTACGCGACGGGATGTTTTCCATCAGGTACGCAGCAATATCGAACTGCTTTTGCAGCATAAAATTAAGGTAAAAGTAAATATGGTGGTAATGAAAGGGCTTAATGATAATGAGATCACCGATTTCATCAGTTGGACCAAACATAACCCTATTCAGATCAGATTTATTGAGTTTATGCCTTTTAGTGGCAACAAATGGAGGAGCAATAAAATGTTTTCATTAGATGAAATACTGGCAGTGATAGCAAAAGATTTTTCGGTGTTACCTGTTAAAGGAGAAGCACATGATACGGCCAAAAGTTTCATGATTCCTGGCCACGAGGGTTCGTTTGCCATTATCAGCACCATGACAAACCCTTTTTGCGATACCTGCAACCGCATGCGCCTGACTGCGGATGGGAAATTAAAAAACTGCCTGTTTTCGGATAGCGAAACCGATCTGCTTACTGCATTACGGAAAAACGAAGATGTACTCCCACTAATTCAATCGGCTATTTGGAGCAAAAAGAAAGCATTGGGCGGACAGTTAGCAGCCGATTTCGAAAAAATTGACGCGACAACCATTCAAAACAGAAGTATGATTACCATTGGAGGATAACATTTTCATGATTAGCGTTAACGAAGCAAAACACCTCATTTCTCAACATCTGGTAACCCTAAATCCCATTTCAGTTGACTTGGCAAAAGCATCAGGCCATATTCTTGCAGACAATGTTTACGCAAAATATGATATCCCGGCATTTAACCAATCCTCAATGGATGGGTATGCATTAAAATTTGCTGATCACCAAAAGGTGCTCTCCTTAATTGGTGAAATGGCTGCCGGAACGGCAACTAATATTACCATCCAAAATGGCGAAACGAGCAGGATATTTACAGGCGCTCCTTTACCAGAAGGTGCCGATACTGTGGTGATGCAGGAAAAAATTACAAGGATTGATGAAAAAATTACTTTACAGGACCCAAATTTAAAACCCGGTTTAAATGTACGAGATAAGGGTTCGGAGATTAAAGCCGGGGCAGTGGCAATGGAAAAAGGAGATTTTCTGAGTCCTGCTGCTATTGGCTTTCTTGCAGGGATTGGCATTAATGAAGTTCGTGTTTACCCTGTGCCAAAGATTTCGATTATTGTAACAGGAAAAGAACTGCAACAACCTGGCAAAGTACTCGAATTTGGACAAGTGTATGAATCGAATTCCTATTCGCTTTCTGCAGCTTTAAAACAGGAGGGAATTGAGCAGATTGCAGTTTATGAAGCCGATGATGATCTCGAAATCCTTAAAAAAGCATTACAAACTGCAATAGAAAGCAGCGATGTTGTACTGCTTACAGGAGGCGTAAGCGTAGGCGATTATGATTTCGTAATTGAAGCAGCTTCACATTGCAGCATCAAACAGATTTTTCATAAGGTAAAACAGAAACCTGGCAAACCTTTGTTTTTTGGCACAAAAGATCGAAAACTCATATTCGGACTTCCGGGTAACCCATCATCCGTGCTCAGTTGCTACTATAACTATGTATTACCTGCTATCAAAGCTTTATCTCATCAAAGCAATAGTGTAATTGAAATGCAGGCCAGGCTTACACATACCTATTCTAAACCTTTGGGATTAACGCATTTCCTGAAAGGGAAATATGAAAACGGACTGGTTACGCCACTCCATGCGCAGGAATCTTATCGGTTGAGTTCCTTTGCACAAGCCAATTGCCTGATCTGCCTAGATGAAACAAAAGAACACTTTAAAGAAGGCGACATCCAAACCGTATTAATTTTACCTGGCTAAACCATGCAAGAAAGCTTTATTCTGTTTTATTGTTTACTTTTTATAGTTGCTTTTTTATACGCTTCGGTTGGGCATGGCGGGGCAAGTGGTTACCTTGCACTGATGGCTATTTTTGCCGTTTCGCCGACTATTATGAAGCCTACGGCGTTATTACTTAATCTGTTTGTTTCTTCCACTTCCTTTATCCAGTTTTACCGTGGCGGCCATTTTAAATGGAAAACTTTTTGGCCTTTTGCGCTTGCTTCTATCCCGCTCTCCTTTGTGGGGGGGATGATGGTAATCGAAAGTTCCATTTATAAAAAGATTTTGGGCCTGCTGCTACTCATCCCGGTGATCCGTTTTTTCTTTTTTAAAAACACCGATCCCAAAAATTTCAAATCCTCTAGCATCCCTTTATCACTTACTATTGGAGGCATTATTGGCTTACTTTCAGGCATGATTGGTATCGGTGGCGGAATTATCCTTTCCCCTATCCTATTGCTTTTAAAGTGGACAGATCAAAAGCAGACTGCAGCCATCAGTGCAGCCTTTATTTTTGTTAACTCAGTTGCTGGTTTAGCCGGTCAGCTCATTAAAGGTTTCGAATTTAACAGCCATATGCTCGCTTATGTTGGGGTAGCTTTTGCTGGAGGCATTTGCGGTGCTTACTTTGGCGCCTTAAAATTTCCGCAAACGGTTTTAAAAAACGTACTGGGCTGTGTGCTGGCATTAGCGGCGTACAAATTACTATTCACACACGCATAACATCAAAGATCAGACTATTGCATAAATTTACGTTTAATCCGAACTCGCAGAACAAGAGTAATAAAGCCTTTAACCATCACTTTAAGCAATTAAAGTAATTATAAATACGTTAATATAAATGGTTTGAAAATTTTCAACCAATCATATTACATAAAATAGCATCTTACAGGTAAATTAGCAGCATGGAAATCGAAATCATCAGTTTTGGCCAAATCGCCGAATTCATCAATCATCAAAAAATTGAAGTCGATGGCATTGCAGATACTGATGCCTTTAAACGGTACCTCGAAGATCGGTTTCCAACCTTGAAAGGCATGAAATATAAACTTGCCCTGAACAAAAACATTGTACAGCAGAATACCGAAATTAAAAACCAGGCCACAATAGCCATAATGCCGCCATTTTCTGGCGGTTAAGTAGTATGAGTGCAGAGCGATACAACAGACAGATTATCCTTAAAGGATTTGGGGAGGAAGCACAGCAAAAGCTTTTAAGGGCAAAAGTTCTTGTTATTGGTGTAGGTGGCTTAGGCTGTCCGGCATTGCAATACTTAACTGCCGCCGGCATCGGCCATATTGGTATTGTTGATGATGATACCATTTCATTATCCAATCTACACAGACAGATTCTTTTTACCACCGCCGATATTGGAAAGCTAAAAGTAGAGGTAGCGGCAAAGCGGCTACAAGACATGAACCCCCAGATCGGGATCATTCGTCACCCTATCCGTTTACAGAAAAATAATATCCTCGATATTTTATCCAGATATGATTACATATTAGATGGTACAGATAATTTTGAATCCAGATACCTGATTAATGACGCCTGTGCACTGCTGAACAAACCACTCATATTTGTTGCAGTATCCGGTTTCGAAGGTCAGTTAGCCATATTCAATACACCTGATCATTTAACGCCCAGCACCAATTACCGCGATATCTTTCCCATTCCGCCCCATAAAGGTGAAATCCCAAATTGTACAGAAAATGGTATTATTGGTGTATTACCAGGTGTTTTAGGCACCATGGCTGCTGCAGAAACCATTAAACTTATCGCTAAAATCGGACAACCTCTGACCAATAAAATATTAAGTTATAATTTACTCACACAAGAACAATATACCATCAACATCAGTCACGGAGACGATTACATACTGCCTAAAACTGTTGATGAATTTTTAAATATGGATTATCAGGACACGAGCGAAGGACCGCAAGGTTATATTGAAATTGATGCTACCGAACTAGTGCAACTTCAGCAGTTAGATTCAACAATTTTAATCGATGTACGCGAAAGACATGAAGTTCCGGTATTAGATAAACAAATCTTTACGCAAGTGCCTATGTCGGAGTTTGGCGCTTTTATGGGTAAAGAATTTTACCAAAAACATGTGGTGCTAATTTGCCAGCACGGCATTAGAAGTGTAGCTGCAGCAGAGGCCATGCAGGAAAAATATGGTGATGCCAAAAAGATTTACAGTTTAAAAGGTGGTATCATTAAATGGAGAGATCATTTTCTTAAATCTTAACATGAGCGAAAAAAATATAAAGAACATCTTTGTTAACGGCCCCATAGCACCTGCTTTTATAGCCGATAGCATTGCAAAACACAGCAGCAAAACCGCTATTGGGGGCCATAGTATTTTTATGGGTCAGGTAAGAAAAGATGAAATTAACGGCAAATTTGTTAGTGCGATAGCATATACTGCGTATGAGGAACTTGCCCTTGAAAAAATGTACCAGATCAGAGAAGAAATTTTTGAAAAATACCCACTCAAATGCATGCATATTTACCATAGCTTAGGCACAGTTAAAGCGGGAGAAATCTGCCTCTTCGTTTTTACTTCTTCAGCGCACCGAAAGCCAGCAATAGCTGCTTGCAGTGAAGTTGTAGACCGATTAAAAGTAGAATTACCAATATGGGGCAAAGAAATATTTGAAGACGAAAGCCATCAGTGGAAAGAAAATAGTTAAACATGGTAAACATCACAAAAAAATCCAATACCTTAAGGATTGCCGTTGCAAGCGCTACTGTTAAGGTATCGAAACAGGAAACCATTGATGCCGTTGAACAGCGCAAAATACCTAAAGGCGATGTATTTGAATTTGCCCGTGCGGCGGGTTTATTTGGTGTAAAAAAAACGAGTAACGTTATTCCCGATTGTCATCCGCTTCCGATTGAATATACCGCTATTACTTATGAAATTGTAGGTTTATCCATCATCATAAATGTTGAAGTACATACCATTTACAAAACAGGGGTAGAAGTTGAAGCCATGCACGGTGCATCGGTTACTGCTTTAACCATGTATGATATGTTAAAACCAATTGACAAAGGCGTTGAGATAGAAAATATCAGGTTGTTAAAAAAATCAGGAGGAAAATCTGACCTTAAAAATGCCAAATTTCCTGAAATAAAAGCAGCTGTTTTGGTCTGTTCAGATTCTATTTTCGAAAATAAAGCCCAGGATACTTCTGGCAAAGCCATTATTGCTCGATTGGAACAATGGGAAATTCATACAAGGAAGTATGAAATCGTTCCTGATGAAATTAAGATGATCAGAGATAAAGCAAGTGAATTAAGTAACAGTGGCTACGATCTGATCATTTTTACAGGGGGAACCGGCCTTTCACCACGCGATGTAACTCCAGAAGCCCTTGCACCTTTAATTGACAGGAATATTGATGGCATTATGGAAACGGCCAGGCGTTATGGGCAAGAACGTATGCCCTATGCTATGCTTTCACGTGGTATAGCTGGTTTTATCGGAAAAACATTGGTACTTACGTTCCCAGGTTCCAAAAGTGGTGCAGAAGAAAGTATGGATGCCCTATTCCCCCAGGTTTTGCATTTATTTAAGGTAATTAAAGGCGGGAAACATTGAGTTAAATCGTCATTTCGACTGAAGCGCATCGAAATGAAGAAATCTTTGAACTATTTAATAAACATTGTTCAAAGATTTCTCCTCGCCTGTACGGGCTGGCACTGCGGTCGAAATGACGACTGATTTTTAGAATCTGTGAGTAGTAATTTGTTTGGAATCCTAATACTTTAGCAAGAGCTTTATTTTGCATTAAGATTCCGCCTGCACGGGAAAGACGAATTCGTTTAAACCAACAAATATTAAACTTAAACCACAAAAATGTTTTTTGTGATCAAAATTTAAGTTCTATTTTTGCGGCATGTCGTCTAAATATAAGATTTTATACTTTTTCCAAAATTCTGATACTACTATCCTGGAAATCCAGCGTCTTGGCTTGCCAGAAAATGCTGATGCGGAGGCGACCTACCATTGGCTTTACTATGATAAAATTACGGGATCGTTGATTAAGTTATGGTTCAGATCAATGGATTCGTCTACGGAAATTGAAGAACGATATTTTGAACAGGGTTATCTTAAATTTAATAAAACAGAGGCAACCTATATCGAAAAACACAATTCTTCGCAACAGAAACTCAACAATATGGGCAATAGGCCTGTTGGAGAGGAAATAAGTGCTTTACTGGAAAATTATCTAAAATAATTTAAGCCATCTCTGGCAACTCTAACGTTAAGCCAACTTTACTTAAAGGATAACGCGAGACATGGAAATCTTGAAGTGACTGATAAAAAACAGGATACCATTCTTGTTCTAGCATACTTCCTAAAAGTTGTGCACAAGACAATACATCAGCATCAGCTTGCTGGAGCCTTTGGGCAACAAAATTAACCACATCCCAAATGCCATCTATCATAAAAAACCGGAATACAGATAGGATCGCAGACCATTGCACTTTTTTAGTATGAAGCAAAAAGAATCGTGATACCGGGCTGCATAACCGTTTAAATGCCATATAATCCTCTTCTGCACCTGCCAGGTTTAAAATGCCATCGCTGTAAGGAAGATTTACAATTTCTGCAGCAATTTTATCCCGGCCATGGATATAAACACTCCCTGCACAGATAGATGATATGGATATCAGCGCTAAATGATCATAAATTTCGGGATGCATTTTAAGTTTTCCATTACGTACAAACACGAGTCCGCCTTTTTTAGCCGTGCCTGCTTGAGTGTTAACAGCCGATAGACTTAACAGCTCAAATTCATCAGCAAAGTTAAGCGCAGTTACAAATTGTGCAGCAGCCATAAAAATACCCTTATCAAGAGGTTTCTTACAGGCAACAGGTTCCTGAATTGAAAAAATAGAGAGTTGCAAAAATTTAATTTGTTTGTTTCCGGCTGACTATATCAATATGGCAAAAATAAAAATCCCTTTGGTAATATAATAATATGGCTTTTGGATAAAAATAATCAGAAGGGTAATTAACTAGAAATGAGCAGGAAAATTTTCAACCTTTTTGTTCAGTATCAGCTTCAATTAAGATTGATCGATCAAAAAATATCTTTACAAAAAAAAAGCAGGAATAAATCCTGCTCTAAATCTTTTTGGGAAAGAATTAAACAACTCTTACTTTTACTGCATTAAGGCCTTTTTTGCCTTCTTGAACTTCGTATTCAACTGTATCATTTTCTCTGATTTCGTCAATCAGGCCTGATGCATGCACAAAAATCTCAGATCCGTTTTCTTCTTTGATAAAACCAAAGCCTTTTTCTGAGTTAAAAAATTTTACTGTTCCGTTTTTCATTATACTGGATGTTTTTAAATTAAAAATCAAAAATAGGATTAAAACCCAAAAACCAAAATTACTGAGCAACAAAATTGCTAATTATGTAAAAAAAGATTTACCACTGTAAAAATTACGGTTGCCATTTACAGTTTAAGGTATTAAAAAAATATTTACGCGCGTCAAAAAAAAATTACTGCTTGATGGAAGAGTACCAATTTATCGGGTGCGACCTTAAATTCATGCCATCACTTTCAATGTGATATAAGATAATAGGCATACTGAAATCGACAAAACGTTCTACCTGTCTGGAAAGTTTACCAAGAAAATCCATGCTTGATATACCTTCTTTTAAATGAACATAAATTACACTGCCTGTTTTAAACTCAAAGCGTTCTACCACTCCCGGCCACTCTGCTTTTATCCTGGTAAGAAAAGCTTTGATTTTGGTTTCTTCTTTTAGATTTTCCATAAGCTTATCAGGTTTTTTTTAATATATGCTAATTTAAAAAATTATTCCAAATAAGATTAATTGTAACAGGACATATACAATTTGTATAATGATTAACATATGCCGGAACACCAAGGTTTTCATTCATTAACAGTACTTCTCCATACGTCAGGCGGGAATCCTAATGCACTTTCCCATAAGCAAACCTATCTAAATTGCAATTCCGAACAGCAGTTACAATAACTACACGCATTAAAAATTTGATTATAAACCTGAACTCAATAATTATTAAATTAAAATACTGTTTTATAAATGCTCCATCCTAACCGATGCGTCAGGCTGAACTTATTCAGCATCTTTTTAACAGGAAAGCCCAGACCGCGCAGTAGCTACAAGGCCATTGAAAATACTATTTCTACTTGTAAAATGAATTCAGAGTGACGGCAGATTAATCAAAAAAAAAGCCGTTATAAACTGCCTACAGATAATATTAATAATCGAACTCAGGTTAGTAGTAACCATAGTACACCATCAAGATGCAGAAGTGTAACCTCAGATTTTTTTGGATGGGGCACTTAAAATAGAAAAGCCCTTCAATCCTGAGAGGGCTTTTTCATAGTCGTCTATCCCTATAAGTAGGAATTTCAAAACTAATTAATGTGATTTATATTTTGGGGGATTGAATAAACTGAACAGGATTTTTTTTCGGCTCAATTCATCATTGCCTTTTAGGCTCTACATATAGCTTAAAGAACTATTATTCAACGCCTTTTGCATGAGTTGGCATAACATACAATGATTTTGATGCCGTAATGAAAAGCAGATTTTTATCTTTTCCGCCAAAACAAATGTTACCACACCACGGTTCAGGTACGTCAATATGGGCAATTTTTTCGCCTGTTGGCTTGTAAACATTCACTCCTTTTCCGGTTACATAAATATTTCCTTTGTTATCTAAAGTCATCCCGTCAGAATGTTGGTTAAGGATAAGTTGTTTATCAGTTAGCTGGGCATCAGCACCTATACGATAACGGTAAGTTTTATTTGCCTCCATATCGGCCACATATAAAAATTTACCATCAGGTGTACCTACAATCCCATTAGGTTTAATTACATCATCTGCAACAATAATTGCCTCTTTTTTCCCCTTAGGTAAATAGTACACTTTTTGACCCTGAATTTCAGGCGATTTCCGTGTCCAGTAATCACGTTGATAATAAGGATCGGTAAAATATATCCCACCTCTTGCATCCAACCAAATATCGTTAGGGCCATTTACTTTTTTACCCTCAAAATCACTGAAGAGCACTTTAATTTTCTTGTTTTTATCAATCGACCAGATTTGGTTATTTTCATCTGCACATACAATTAAATTTCCCTTTTTATCAAAATAAGTACCATTTGCTCTTCCTGATTTGTCCATATACAGGCTCAGTTTACCCTTAACATCGTATTTCCAGATTTTATCGTTAGGTTGATCCGTAAAAAAAACGTTTCCTGCTTTATCAACCGAAGCACCTTCTGTAAACTTAAACTGTGAAGAAATCAATTTTAAACTATCCTGGACAAAAAGGTTTTGTTCATCATTTTGTGCAAAAGAGGTGATGCTTAAAGCCAAAAAGACCAGAGAGAAGAAGTATTTTTTCATTTGTGTTTGTTATTAATGATAGTTAACGTTAGTTGGCATTTGCACTCCCATCCATTCCAGAATATCTAATTTTTTACCTGGATTGCAAATCCATAACTCATAAGTTCGAGATTGCAAATCCCGACCAACCTAAAGTAAAGATATCAACTTACCCGCTTTCCTTTTAGTAACATATTTAATGCATCGTTCAGCGTTCCTGCCTTTTGCACCTCCCCTTCGTTTACAAAATAAATTTCATCGGCATTTTCAATGGTATTCAAACGGTGGGCAATAATGACCAAGGTTGTTTCTTTCGAAAGTTTATTTAAAATAGTGCCCAAAAGTTGCTCGGTAATGGTATCAATGTTCGCTGTCGCTTCATCAAGAATCAACAATTCAGGATTTCTAAGCACCGCACGCATAAAGGCAATCAACTGTTTCTGTCCTAAACTGATACTGTCTGACCCTGAAGTAATCTGCGTATTCAATCCTTCATCAAATATGGCCAGGAGTGCATTCAGGTTGGCTTCTTCAATTATTTTTTCCAGTTCAGCGTCTGTAACCGTTGCATACTGACTGTTGCCATATAAAATATTCTCCTTTACGGTTCCGGTAAACAAAAAAGGCTCTTGCAGGATAAATCCTATTTTTTGTGTTCTTTCTGCTGCAGAAAACGACCTGATATCCTTCCCGTTTAATAAAACAGTTCCTTTGGTAGGATCATATAAACGGGAGATAAGTGAAGCTGTTGTTGTTTTTCCACCACCGGTTGGGCCAATTAAAGCATAAGTTTTACCTTTTTCGAACCTTAAGTTAATGTTATGCAGAATTTCCTTGCTATCATCATAAGAAAAATGCACGTTTTTAAATTCCATCAGCGCACTTGAAGTCGCCGTTTCATTTAATGATATTTGTTTCAAATTGCTTTCCAAAGATAAAATCTGCGAAATCCTATCCCAGCTGGCCATAGCCACCTGAAAACTGGTCCATAGTGCGGCCAGTTGCCTTAATGGGTTATAAAAATTGGTGGTATAAGAAATATAACTCACCAATAAACCCAAGGTAAAATTGCCTTTAGAAATTAAATAAATACCAAATAACAGGGTAATTAATTGCGCAATGCTGGATAATAGTCCATAAACAGGCACAAAAATATTGTTGGCTAAACCTGCACCGATAGCTGTTTTATAATTTTTGGTATTGGCTTCGTTAAACCGTTTCCTAAAATAATCCCTGCGGTTAAAGGCGATAATGACCTTAAAGTTGTTCAGACTTTCCTGTATTTCGGCGCTCATTCCGCCAACGCTTTTTAAATTTTTAGCGTTTTTTCTTTTTACCCAGGGCGATAAAGCCACGGTAAAAAGTACAATAACCACAGCAGGCGCAAGCGTAGCGGCACCCAATTCGAGGTTTATGGAAAGCAGGAAAATACCAGCACCGATCATGGTTACAATACTACCGATAAACTGCATTAAGGATTGCGAAAAAAACTGATTCAGTTTGTCTGTATCGTTATTTACCCTCGAAATCAGGTCTCCCGCTTTGTTCTGATTAAAAAAAGAAACGGGCAATTCCTGTAATTTATTAAAAATGGCATTGCGTAAGGTGTATAACATTCGCTGACCTACCCCGCCCATTAACCGCGTTTGGGTATAGCCTGTAACCATCGCAATCATGTACATCACCAACAGGATACCGCCAAAAATAAGTACGCCATGAAATTGTTTGGTACGGATATAGGTATCAACCGTATGGCCTACCAGTAACGGACCCAAAAGCAATAATCCTGAGTTGACCAAAATGGCGATCAGTGCCAGCCAAAGGTTTTTATGCTCTCCGGAAATCAGTTTTAGCAGGCTTTTCAGCGCTTTATAAGTAGATTGCTTTTCCTGCCCGGTGCTAAGCTGGTTAAGATTGTAGTTCATAATTACTGGTGCTCTGTTGTGAATTGTAAATCTGAACATATTCAGGACTGCTTTTTAACAATTCCTGATGGGTTCCTTCTGCAATAATTTCGCCTTGCATCAGCAAGATCACTTTATCGTAATGTTCAACAGAAGCTATTTTTTGAGTGATGGAAAGTAAAGTTAAACCTGGATAATTTTGTTGAATATTTTCTAAAATCCTTTGCTCTGTATTGGTATCAACACGGGCCGTAAAATCATCGAGTAATAAAATCCTCGGATTCACCGCTAAAGCCCGGGCCAGCATAATCCTTTGTTTTTGCCCGCCAGAAAGGCTATTTCCCCGTTCTGAAACAATCGTATTAAGTTGATCTGGCAAAGCCTCCACAAAGTCCTTAAGTTCAGCCGTAGCAATTGCTTTAGCCAGCGATTCATCTGTAACCGTATCACTAAAAGCAATATTTTCCCTGATGCTCATGTTAAACATAATACTGTCCTGAAATACAAAGCCAACCTGTTTATGGAAATCTTTTTGCTTATATTGTTTAATGTCTTCCCCATCAAACAATACAGATCCGGCATCAGCATCAATCAAACCTGTTAAAATATAAAGCAGCTGAGTTTTACCGGCAGCCGTAGGACCAATAATTGCCGTTTTTGAGCCTGCCTTAGCAGAAAAAGAAATTGATTTCAAAACTGGTTTTTGGCCAAAACTTAAACTGATGTCTTTTGCCTCCACATCGCCTTTTAAGGAAGTGCTTAACGTTCCAGGATGGCTAATCTCCGCAGCATCGAGCACGCTTTCTATCCTTTGGTAAGATGCTGTGGCCTGTGCAATAACATTACTCATAAAACCAATTACCAAAATAGGAAATATGATGAGCGTGAGGTAACTGTTAAAAGCGGTAAACTCCCCCAAAGTCATCGAATTGGTGATTACAAAATGACCACCGAGTACCAAAATGCATAAACTGGACAAATTGGCTGTAAAAACGATAACCGGAATCAAGGCGGCAAACATCCTCAGTATGGAGATCCCCAAATCTCTGGCTTTGGCATTTGCATCTAAGAACTTGTTGTATTCCAGCATCTGCGAATTAATGATGCGGATTAAAGCTGAGCCCAAAATACTTTCGCTAATGACCTTATTAAGCCAATCGATTACTTCCCTGCTCTTTTTAAAAAGCACCCTAACCTTGCTTAGCACATAGAAAAATGCCCCGCCAATAATCGGTACGATGGCAATTACACAAAGTGCCAGTTTCCAATTGATCATCAGCAGGAAAATACTTGCCCCAACAATTAAAAAAATAGACGAGCAAATGGAAACGATAGCCTGCGAAACAAACATTTTAATCGAATCGGCATCAGCAGTAAGGTTGGTGAGCAGTTTTGAGGGATTAGCCTGAATAACATAAGCATGACTCTGCCGCGAAATCTGATCAGATAACTTTGTCCTCAAATCTCTGGCCACCCGTTCAGAAGCATAGGTTTGCACAATGCTTTGTAAATAGGTAAAGATGAAAACCAATACTATGGCCAGCGAAAACTGAAGCAGAATAGATTGAAGGTTGAAAGTTTTATTGGTGTAGGAATCGATACCACTGGCAATAATCTTGGGTAAAAGTAAGTTGATGCCGTTACTGAGCAACGCAAACAGGATCAGCATAAATACTAAGCCCTTATAATTTCCAAGTAAACTGAAAATACCTGGCTTTTTGGCTTCTTTGGTTTTTTTCATATCAATGAAGATACCTTAATTTGTAGGTTCCAAATTTAGCCGAATTAATTGATATCGTTTGTAAGAAGATATTAAAGAAGAGAGATATTTATAAACTAACTAAGCTGGTTGCTTATAATTTAAACCTATTTACCACTAACATTGCTACCTTTGCAATAAAAGCCATTGGAGAAAATGGTTAAACCCAAAAACAAATGATTGAAATAGGAAAATACAACGAGTTAAGGATTTTAAGCAAAACAGAAGCTGGATTAAACTTAACCGACGGAGATAAACTGGTCATACTGCCCTACCAATACGTTCCGAACGGAGTAGAAATTGGCGATAACATTAATGTTTTTGTATTTGTACAAAAAGATGGTCGCTTAACCGGAACTACTCAAAAAGCATATGCCGAAGTAGGTGATTTTGCTTTCTTAAAAGTGGTTTCTGATGGTGATGACGGCGTTTTTATGGATCTGGGCATCGATAAAGATGTATACGTACCTACCCGCGAACAAAAAAGACCCATGCAAAAGGGCTACAAATATGTAGTTTACCTTTATTTAGATGAAAATAACGACCGTCTTTTGGCTTCATCTAAATTGTACGATTTTGTTGAAGAAGATGGTTTCGATTTTGAAGAGGGTGATGAAGTGAGTTTATTAATTACCGAAGAAACCGATCTTGGTTACAATGCCATCATCAACAATACCTACATTGGTTTACTTTACAATAATGAGGTTTTCGATAATATCCAACCGGGCGAGATGCGTAAAGGCTGGATCAAAAAAATCCGTGTGGAGGGCAAAATTGATTTAACCCTGCAACCTAGTGGTTATGGCCATATCCTCGATTCAAAAGAGATGATATTGAAAGAACTTAAAAAAAATGGCGGTGTGATTGAACTGGGCGACAAAAGTTCTCCGGAAGAGATTTACCTTCGCTTCCAGATCAGTAAAAGCGCATTCAAAAAAACGATTGGCTCATTGTATAAAGAACGTTTAATTGTACTTTCTGATGATTCGATTAGATTAATAACAGACGAAGACGCTGAATAGTAATTTTTTTTATTCTCGAATCGTTATTGCGAGAAGGCTTTTTCAGCCGATGAAGAGCTTGTCTCGAAATAACAGATTCAGCAATAGCAAGAACATTGAATTTGGCGATGTCGTCATGCTCAGCTTGATCCGATAGCTCCTAACATCCGCAGGTTAAAAAAAATAAAGCTGCAAAACTTTGATAAACAATGTTTTGCAGCAAGGTAATATTCACTTAAATTAGTGTTGACCAATATTACTGCTGTGAAAATAATAAATT
>NZ_FNCH01000029.1 GCF_900100705.1 Pedobacter terrae | reverse complement strand
AATTGAAATGGCAAAAAAAGCAAATGAAAAAATCTAATAATTAATGCTCCTCAAAAAAATCTGTTACCGAATTACTAAACTATTACAAGGATGACGACCGTACTACAACTAATGCTTAAAACTACTTCAATTCAATTTTCCAGCTTAACATATCATCCACTTCGCCAATATGGATGAAATTGTTTTTTTCTAAAATAGAATAAGAGGCCACGTTATCTTTGGTAGTAGCGGCAAAAATTGATTTTACTTTAGGCTGTTCCCTTGCCCAATCTATTATTCGGCCTACCGCTTCAGTCATAAAGCCTTTACCTCTAAATTCTTTATAGGTCCCATAACCTATCTCGATTTCTCCATTCTGGTCAGGCTCACCAACAAAACAAATATCACCTACCATTCTATTGTCCGGTTTGGATATAATCGTCCATAAGGTATGATACAGGTAATCTTTATCCTTGTCAAAAACGTTAGGTAAAATCGTTTGCTCTAACGCCTCCTGAAGCGAAGGAGAAATGTTTTTCTTGGTTGGTAGAAGGCCAAATTCTTTTTCTAAAGAATGATCATCCTTAATGTATTTTAAAAGTTGATCGTGGGTTAAAGGTTTTAAAATGAGGCGTTCTGTTTCTATCATATTCGTTTTGTTATATCGACTAATATAAAACTTTGGGTTTTGAATAAGTAAAATTTTACGATAAGCTTTGATTAAATCGTGATGTGCTCGGCTTGCTCAAATCGCCGAATCTTTTTAATAAACTTTAATAACCTTGCCCGTTAAAATACCCAATACACTTTTTTCATAGGCTTTAACTACCTTCTCCATGCTAACGGGGATTTCTCCGGGGAAAGATTCGAAATAAGCAGGAGAATCTTCAACCACGTTAGGGCTAACAGCATTTATACGAATCCCGTTTCCAAGTTCCGGAGCAGCTGCCAAAACAAATGAATTTAAACCTCCATTTATGGTACTCAATGCTGAACCAGCAGCAACAGGACTTTCGGCCAATATACCCGATGTTAATGTAAATGATCCACCTTTGTTAATGTAATGCTGACCTATCAGCACCAGGTTAACCTGCCCCAATAATTTATCCAGCAAACCACTTTTAAACACTTCGCCAGTTAACTGATTTACAGGTGCAAACGGACCTTTTCCGCTTGTACTGATCAAGGCATCGAAAGCACCGATATGCTCAAACATATTTTTGATCGATGTTTCATTGGTAATGTCTACCTGAACATCGCCTTTAGTATTTCCTACACGAATGATTTCGTGTTTTGATGCAAATGCTTCAGCTACTTTTTTGCCCAGTGTACCTGTTGCGCCTATAATAATTATTTTCATTTAAATCTGTTTAATGTGTATGGTCATCATTAAACACCGGGTTGATTTGAAATGTTTGTACAGGGGTCAATCCTGCAATACTGTTTCATTTTTTAGGTCGGTAATTAGGAGGTCGATATGCGATTGCGTTACATTTGGCATGCAGATAATATGCGAATTTCCCTGCTCTGCTGCCAGTTGCCATTTTTTACAGATTCTCGCAGATGGGGTGGGAAAGTTTACGGTAATGGCATTTTCATTTCGCCAGGCAGCGATACCTAGTGCTTTAAGTTTTTGCTCAGCATAAGCTGCGGTTGCTAAGCTGTGCACAGCCCTGCTCTTTAAACCTGATATGCCTAAATGTTTAATTGTATGCCATAAAAACAAGGGGCTATGGCCATTTCTCGAACCTGTAATGGTTGTATCAACACTTCCTATATAAGCTACCGAACGGACAATTCTATCTCTATTCGATTTTTTGGCCACTACCACCCCGCAAGGCATGGGTGAGCCTAAAAATTTATGTCCGCTAATGGCGATGCTGTCGGCACCATCTTCGAAATCAAATGCTGGCCTTGGTTCAACGAGTGCGCTATAGGTGCCAGAAAGCGCCGCATCTGCATGGATATAATAATGTTGGATAGCTAGTTTTTTCAAGATGCCTTTGATTTTAGCCACATCATCACGTGCTTCAGTCATGGTGGTGCCAATATTGGCCATAATAATAACAGGCATTTGTCGATTCATTCTAATGGTATACTCCAGGTCTTCATAATCGATTTCTCCGTTTTCCTGCGTACGGATAACGATATTCGGAATATTCAGTAAATGCAGGTTTTTTTGCACACTGTAATGTGTAGCTTCTGAGTAATAAACCATTCCTTTCGGATGTAATTCGCGTGCAAGGTACAAGCCATATAGATTACCTTCTGAACCACCATTGGTAACATAACCCCACCAATTATCAGCTGGTGCACGAAAAAGTTCAGCAAAAAATTGTACTACTTCTTTTTCCAGTTCTCGGGATCCAACACCGTATGTGGAGTTAACAAAAGGATCACCAAGGTTATTCATCGGGTATTTTAAAAAGTCAGAAAGTGCCTGGTAATCAAAATCTTTAGCTACCGGATAACCTAAGAATAAATCGGTTTGTTCCTTAACCTTTTCCAAAAGAGCTTCCAAAACTTGTTGGTCTTTTGCTGCTAATCTACTCGCTTCCATAAAAGATATGATTTGCAGGCAAATTTACTAAACCAAAATATAGTATTAAAAATTGTTTTTAAAATAGAATATTATATGTTTTTAATCTTGTTAATTAAAATATAATTTCAAATTTATGAATTGATTTTGCTTCTTAAGCATATAAAATATGGCTATTGAAGGTTAAGGAGTGCTTGCCTTACCGCATTGTCGGTTTGGTTAACGGCCTTGTAATAGCCTACGTCGCCCAAATAATAGCGACAAAGTAAAGCTTTAAGATCATTTAAGATCACGTTTTTAGAATTGTACAATTGAAAGCGATCTATTGCTACATTTTTGCGTTGAAGAAACCCGATAAAGTCTTTAAAGTCGTTATCGTTTATGGTAAAGATATTGATGTTCTGTTCTACAAAACTAGCACTATACTTATTGGTAAGTACATTAAATACGTAATCAGAAAGTATTTTCTTGCTGACTAAATTACTATAAAACTTATTGTAGCCATTGGTGTCCAGTTTCACAAATACATCTGGTTGGATACCGCCAATCGGCTTAACTTTTTTATTCGGTTGGATATTTACCCCTTCGGTTTTCTCAATAGAATCCTGGAAAGATGTATGGTCTCCCGTAAGTTCCCCATCCGTCATCCGTTCATCTAATTCATGTTTATAAGCATCATAACCTTTTTTGTACGATTTCTGGATACTTTTGCCGGATGGTGTATAATATCTCGCGATGGTTAAATTCAATGCAGATCCATCGCCAAAAGCAAATTGCTCTTGTACCAAACCTTTACCAAAAGAGCGGCGGCCAACAATAATCCCACGGCCCAAATCCTGGATGGCTCCGGCTACAATTTCGCTTGCCGATGCTGTATTTTCATTAATCAGTACAGCCAGCTTACCATTTTGAAAGGATCCGGTACCGGTAGAAAAATAATCGGTACGTGGCTCATGTTTGCCCTGGGTATATACGATGAGTTTGTTTTCGCCCAAAAACTGATCGGCCAGACCTGTGGCCGCTGTAAAATAACCACCCCCATTATCGCGCAGATCAAGAATCAGTTTCTTCATGCCCTTTGCTTTCAGGTTATTAGCTGCAGCAGTGAAATCATTATCCGTATTGGCGCCAAATTTACTGATCCGCACATAGCCAGTTTCATTGTTAATCATGTAAGCTGCATCAATACTGCTGATGTTCACTTTACCGCGGGTAACCATAATGCGGTTGCTCTGTGGCGCTCCCGGGTGCAAAAGCACTACGCTTACGCCGGTGCCAGATTTGCCTTTGAAACGGCCGGTAAGTTGATCTTTAGGTAGGTTTCGTCCGCTTACTACTGCAGTATCAATACTTAGGATCTTATCGCCAAGTTTAATCCCCGCCTGATAAGCTGGCCCATCCTTAACCACGCCGGTAACCATCATTGTATCATTAAGCATATAATATTCTATTCCTACACCTTCAAAATTTCCCTCCAGATTATCGGTCATATCTTGCACATCAGTCGGTGGCAGGTAAACACTATGTGGATCAAGCTGATGCAAAACACTATCTATGGGTAAGTTTTGCAGCGAATCGGTATTAATGTCATCAACATAATTACCGTTGATGATGTGTAAGATTTCGTTTAATTTTTCATCGCTATTTTGAGCGAGCTGAGGGCTTTTTTTAACGCCAAAGCCTTGATCTTTAATGAATTTTATGCCCAAAAACATGCCGACTATTAAGATCACAGAATAGCTTAAAGCGATAAGCATGTTGTTTTTGGTGTTTTTTTTCATTGGCGTTACCGCAAATTTATGAAAATTAGCGGGTTGATATATTTTTTAACTGCATTTTCATGTCTTTTGTTTATAATATTTAACATTAAATAACGCCTGGCACAGTTGGTTAAAATTTATGGTAGATATTTTTTAGATTTTTAGCCTAGTTTTTAGAAAGAATTTACCGAATTTTATCAAAATTAAATTTATGAATAGAGTTACCGAGCAGGAATCTAATTATGACCACATTGATCAGATGTCGGTATTAGAGGTTTTGCAGGGCATTAATAACGAAGATAAAACTGTAGCATTTGCCGTTGAAAAATCTTTGCCTCAAATCGAAAAATTAACATCGGCCGTGGCCGAACGCATGAAAAAAGGCGGTCGTCTCTTTTATATAGGTGCAGGCACCAGCGGTCGTTTAGGTGTGGTAGATGCTTCAGAATGCCCGCCAACTTATGGTGTGCCGTTTGATTGGGTTGTAGGGATTATTGCCGGCGGAGACACTGCCATTAGAAGAGCGGTAGAATTTGCTGAAGATAATGCTGAGCAAGCCTGGAAAGATCTTCAGGAATTTGATATTAATGAAAAAGATTGCTTGGTTGGCCTCGCCGCGTCAGGTACTACGCCATATGTAATTGGTGGATTAAACATGGCGCGTAAACATGGTGTTTTAACGGGTTGTATTGTTTGTAATGCCGGTGGCCCTATTGCTGCTGAATCTGATTTTCCGGTTGAAGTTGTGGTTGGACCTGAATTTATTACCGGCTCTACACGCATGAAATCCGGTACAGCGCAAAAAATGGTATTAAATATGTTGAGTACCACGGTGATGGTTCAGCTGGGGCGTGTAGTTGGAAACAAAATGGTCGATATGCAGTTAACTAATCATAAACTGGTAGATCGTGGCACGCAAATGGTTGCGGATGAACTGAATATTGGTTACGATGAAGCCGCCGAATTGTTAACCCGATATGGAAGTGTACGTAAAGCCGTAGAAGCAGGACAATAAGAAATGAGAGAATGATTGAAAGATAAAATGATGTAAGGTAGAAACAAACTTACATTCATTTATTCAAAATTCACTCATTCAATAACTAGAGAAAAATATGCACGAAATTGAGCCTTATTACCAGTGGAGAGATGATTATATTTCGGCGGAAGATGAGCGTTCGCCATTTTACAATACCGAGTATTCAGAACTTTACTTCGATAAGCAGATATATAATTTTTTATTGCACCCACAGTGGGATGAGTTTGGTTCGAACACATTGTACATGAAGGTATTATATGCTGATTATGATCGAGGCTATGCGATTATTGAGTTTATAGGCGAGTGGAACGATGCCATTAATAACGACATTATGTTGCTGAAACGCGATATTTTAGAGACGATGATGGATGAAGGACTTAATAAATTTATCCTGATCGGTGAAAACGTTCTTAATTTTCATGCCTCTGATGATAGTTATTATGAAGAATGGTTTCAGGAAGTAGAAGATGGCTGGATTGTTGGGGTGAATTTTCAGGAACATGTGATCAGTGAATTTCGCGATAATAGCATCGATTATTACATTAACTTTGGCGGTGCGTTTGACAATCTGCCTTGGCGTACATTAAAGCCATTACAGTTCTTTAAAAAAGTTGAAGAACAGCTGACAAAAAGATTGAACTAAATTTTTATTTTTATATAATTTATCACACAAAAACTAAAATGGAACAACAAAATTATCAATACCAAGACAACAGTGTTTTCGTTCAGGAACGATCTGTTTCTAAAAAATTCTTTGCCAACGTTTTCTTATGGATGTTTGTGGCGTTAAGTTTATCTACAATCGCTGCCTATTTATTCGGAACTAATGAGCAGTTGATGCAATACCTTTTAAATATCAACCCTGCAACTGGAAAAGTGAGCATGTCAATTTTTGGCTATATAGCAATGTTTGCACCGCTGGGATTAGTTCTTTTAATGGGATTGGGTTTAAGTAGATTATCATTACCTGCATTAATCGGCGTTTTCGTTCTCTATTCAGTACTAACTGGAGTGAGTTTAAGTTTTATCTTGTTAACTTATACCTCAGGTTCAATCGTGAGCTGTTTTGCAGGAGCTGCCGGAATATTTGGAATTATGGCATTTATGGGGTACACAACCAATATCGATCTAAGTAAATTTGGACCGATTCTAATGGTTGGGGTTATTGGTTTAGTAATTGCCAGTGTAATTAATATGTTTATTCAAAGCGAACAGTTCAGCTTGTTTATGGCATTTATTGGAATTGCAATATTTACAGCATTAACAGCCTATGATGTGCAAAAAATCAAAAGAATTGGTGAAGGAATTGAAGCAAGCGGCGAACAGGTTCTTCAGGTTGAAAGTAAAAAGATGGCCATTGTAGCTGCATTGTCTTTATACCTTGATTTCTTAAACATATTCCTTTTCTTATTACGCATTTTCGGAAGCAGAAAGTAAACGCAAAACCGAATAATATTTTAAAGGCCGTGCAGAATTGCATGGCCTTTGTAATTTTATTTGGCAGCAAAGCGATAAATTTTGGAATTGATGTAGCTTTGTTGCATTTTTGTATGCTTATTAAGAAAGACGGAGGGATTAGACCCAACGAAGTCTTAGCAACCTGTAACCTACAAGGTGCTAAATTCTATTCTGCAAATAGCAGAAAAAGATAAGTTTAGGATTACGATTCACGTACCAACTTTTTAAATAAGCCTTTTAGAGACTTGAGACAATAGATTTGAGGTTTTAGACATTGCGTCTAATCCATTCTCATATCTAATCTCTCATATCTCAAATCTTACAACAACAAATGGGTATAAGAGAAGAATTAGAGAAACGTATTTTAGTGATTGATGGTGCAATGGGTACCATGATTCAGCGATATAACTTAAGCGAAGAAGATTTTAGGGGAGAGCGATTTAAAAACCATCCCTGTGATGTAAAAGGCAATAACGACTTGCTTAACATCACGCGGCCTGATATTATCAAAACAATACACTTGGAGTACCTGGCCGCTGGTGCCGATATTATCGAAACCAATACCTTTAGTACACAGCGCATTTCCATGGCCGATTACCAAATGGAAGATCTTTCTTACGAAATGAGTTTCGAAGGCGCACGGGTGGCAAAGGAGGCTGTAAATGAATTTATGGCCGCAAATCCTGACCGTAAATGTTTCGTTGCCGGTGCTATCGGGCCAACAAACCGTACCCTTTCCATGTCGCCAAATGTAAACGACCCTGGTTTTAGGGCGGTTTATTTTGATGAGTTGGAAGAAGCTTATTACGAGCAGGTGCGTGGATTGGTAGATGGTGGTTCTGATGTATTGTTGATTGAAACTATTTTCGATACTTTAAATGCCAAGGTGGCTATCGTGGCCATTAAAAAATATGAAGAAGTAATAGGCCGTAAACTGGAGATCATGATTTCTGGTACCATTACAGATGCTTCCGGGCGAACACTTTCAGGACAAACTGCCGAAGCTTTCTTAAACTCTGTAATGCATGCAAAACCATTAAGTATTGGTTTTAACTGTGCTTTAGGTGCAAAAGAAATGCGTCCGCATATTGAGGAGCTGGCCACAAAAGCAGGTTGTTATGTTTCGGCTTATCCAAATGCAGGTTTACCAAACGAATTTGGTGCTTACGATGAGCAACCACACGAAACTGCCCACCTGGTGGATGATTTTATTGCCTCGGGTTTTGTAAATATTGTGGGCGGCTGTTGCGGCACCACACCTGAACATATTGGCTGTATTGCTAAAAATGCCCGGAAAGCCGAACCCCGAAAATTACCTGAGCTTCCGGCATACATGCGTTTAAGTGGATTAGAACCAGTAACCATTATGCCCGAAAGCATTTTTGTAAACATTGGCGAGCGGACCAATATTACCGGTTCTCCAAAATTCTCCAAACTGATTTTGGGTGGAGATTACGAAGCTGCATTAGCCGTTGCCCTGCAACAGGTTGAAGGTGGTGCACAGGTAATTGATGTGAATATGGATGAAGGGATGCTCGATTCGGAAGCAGCCATGACCAAATTCTTAAACCTCATTGCCTCCGAACCTGATATCGCCAAACTGCCGATCATGGTCGATTCATCAAAATGGTCGGTGATTGAAAATGGTTTAAAATGCCTGCAGGGAAAAGGAATTGTAAACTCCATTTCCTTAAAAGAGGGTGAAGATAAATTCCGCGAAAGTGCCCGTAAAATTATGCAATATGGTGCTGCCGTAGTGGTAATGGCTTTTGATGAGCAGGGACAGG
Organism: Pedobacter terrae; assembly: GCF_900100705.1. Classification (GTDB taxonomy): domain Bacteria; phylum Bacteroidota; class Bacteroidia; order Sphingobacteriales; family Sphingobacteriaceae; genus Pedobacter; species Pedobacter terrae. The sequence continues at coordinate 46,130 of NZ_FNCH01000029.1, read as the reverse complement.
CCGATAACTACCAACGCAGGATCGAAATTTGTAAACGCAGTTACGATATCCTGGTAAGCGAAATTGGCTTCCCACCAGAAGATATAATTTTCGACCCGAATATTTTAACCGTAGCCACCGGACTGGAGGAACACAACAATTACGCGGTCGACTTTATTAATGCTACCCGTTGGATTAAAGAAAACTTACCTCATGCTAAAGTGAGTGGAGGGGTTTCTAATATTTCGTTCTCATTCAGGGGAAATAACGTGGTACGTGAAGCCATGCACTCTGCCTTTCTTTATCATGCCATTCAGGCTGGGTTAGATATGGGCATCGTTAATGCAGGGATGTTAGAGGTTTATCAGGAAATTCCACCCGAATTATTGGAAAGAGTAGAGGATGTACTTTTAAACAGAAGAGAAGATGCCACAGAGCGGTTGGTAGAATATGCAGATACCGTAAAATCAAAAGGGAAAGAGGTAGTTAAAGACGAAGAGTGGAGAAAAGGTTCTGTTGAAGAAAGATTATCACATTCACTGGTAAAAGGAATTGTAGAATACCTGGATGATGATGTGGAAGAAGCCAGGCAAAAATATGCCCGCCCGATCCAGGTAATCGAAGGACCATTGATGGATGGGATGAACATTGTTGGTGATCTTTTTGGTGCTGGAAAGATGTTCTTGCCCCAGGTGGTAAAATCGGCCAGGGTAATGAAAAAAGCCGTAGCCTACCTGTTGCCTTTTATTGAGCAGGAGAAACTGGATAATCCAGATCAGAACCAAAATTCTTCAGCAGGAAAAGTGTTGATGGCTACCGTGAAAGGAGACGTACACGATATTGGTAAAAATATTGTGGGCGTGGTATTGGCCTGTAACAATTTCGAAATTGTAGATATGGGCGTGATGGTTCCGGCGCAGGATATCATCAAAAAAGCCAAAGAAATAAATGCTGATATTATTGGTTTGAGTGGATTGATCACACCATCATTGGATGAAATGGTTCACTTTGCCAAAGAAATGGAACGCGAAGGTTTTACCATTCCATTGATTATCGGTGGTGCCACCACTTCACGTATCCATGCAGCGGTAAAAGTAGCGCCGAATTATTCAGGTCCTGCAATTCACGTATTAGATGCTTCAAGAAGTGTTACAGTTTGCAGTACTTTAATGAATCCTGATACGAGAGATGAATATATTGCAGGAATAAGAGCTGAATATGATAAAGCCCGCGAAGCCCATTTAAACAAACGTTCTGATAAACGTTTTAAAACGCTGGAAGAAGCCCGAAATAATAAGTTTAAGATCGATTTTCAACCTAATCTACCTGTTCCCGAATTTACTGGTACCAGGGTTTTCGATAATTATCCCTTAGAAGAACTGGTTCCGTATATCGATTGGACACCATTTTTCCATACCTGGGAGCTCCGCGGAAGTTATCCGAAAATTTTCGATGATAAAAATGTAGGCGACGAAGCAAAGAAACTGTTTGATGATGCACAGACTTTATTAAAACGCATCCTCGATGAGAAACTATTAACAGCAAGAGCAGTAATTGGTTTCTGGCCGGCAAATGCGGTAGGAGACGACATTGTTTTAGAAGTCCGAAGTCCGGAGTCCGAAGTCGGAAGTCTGCCCGTCGACTCAGAACTGAGAACCGAAAACTCCCAACTGGTAACTATTCACACCCTCCGCCAACAGGCCGAAAAAGTAGATGGGCAGCCATATTATGCTTTATCTGATTTTATTGCGCCAAAAGAAAGCGGAATTCAGGATTATTTTGGTGGTTTTGCGGTAACTGCAGGTATTGGGATTGACGAACTGGTGAATGAGTTCGAGTCCAATTACGATGATTACAACAGTATTATGGTCAAAGCACTGGCCGATCGTTTGGCAGAAGCCTTTGCCGAGCGCATGCACGAGCGTGTACGTAAAGAATACTGGGGTTATGCCAAAGATGAAAAACTAAGCAATCAGGAATTAATTAAAGAGGAATATGCAGGTATCCGCCCCGCACCAGGTTATCCTGCCTGCCCTGAGCACACCGAAAAAGGAACTTTATTCCAATTGCTTGATGCAGAGAACAAAATAGGATTGCGTTTAACCGAAAGTTATGCCATGTACCCAACAGCTGCGGTAAGTGGTTTTTACTTCGCACATCCAGATTCACGATATTTTGGATTAGGAAAAATTACCAAGGATCAGATTGAAGATTATGCCATCAGGAAAAATATGCCGATTGAAGAAGTAGAGCGATGGTTAAGTCCAAATTTAGCTTATTAACCCCCGTCCCCTTAAGGGGAGGGAATTACAAACAAATTAAAATTTAAGGCCCCTTTAGGGGTTGGGTTATGAAGATTACAGACCATATAAAAAACGCAAAGGGTAAAACCTTATTCTCTTTTGAATTATTGCCGCCCATCAAAGGGCAAAGTATACAATGGATTTATGATGCGATAGAGCCATTGCTTGAGTTTAATCCGCCTTTTATCGATGTAACTTCGCTGCGCGAGGATTACATTTATAAAGAACAGGCTAATGGTTTGCTTCAAAAGGTATCTTACCGTAAACGTCCGGGTACCATTGCCATTTGTGCAGCCATTATTCATAAATATAAAGTTGATGCCGTTCCGCACCTCATTTGCGGTGGATTTACCAAAGAAGAAACTGAAAATGCATTGATCGACCTACAGTTTTTGGGGATTGATAATGTTTTGGCTTTGCGTGGCGATGCCCGTAAGGCAGATGGGAATTTTGTGCCAACTCCTGGCGGGCACTGTTATGCAACAGATTTAATCGAGCATATCAAGAACCATAACGAAGGTAAATTTCTGCACGAAGATGTAGAAACTTTTAAAAGTGATTTCTGTATCGGTGTTGCAGGTTATCCGGAAAAGCACTTCGAAGCACCCAATATGAGTACAGATTTCAAATATCTGAAAAAGAAAGTTGAAGCAGGAGCGGAGTTTATTGTTACGCAGATGTTCTTCGATAACCAGAAGTATTTCGATTTTGTAAAGAAATGTAGGGAGAATGATATCAATATTCCAATTATACCGGGTTTGAAGCCCATCAGTACCTTATCGCAGCTAAATGTATTGCCCAAGATATTCCACATTGATTTACCAGATGAGTTAACGGATGCACTATCGCATGCTAAAAACAATAATGAGGCAAAAGAAATTGGTACGGAAGCGATGATCAAACAATGTAAAGAACTAATTGATTTTGGTGCGCCTGTATTACACTTTTATACCATGGGTCGCCCAGAGCAGACCAAGCAAATTGCGAAGGCTATATTTTAAGGACAGAGCGACGAGGCTTTATTATGAGTATAAAATTTCCATCTGAGGGATAATTTATTGTATGAAAATCAATATGATTGAAAACTAAATTTATTAGGTGATGTCCCTCGTGAGATCTTCATCCCCAACTTAATTGGCGATCTTAATACAAGTGTTTAGATGCCGGCTTGCGCGAGAATGACAACTGCATTTGTCGATTCTATCAATGTTAATCCACACGGACGAAAATGAGGATTATATTTACTGAAATATTTGGCGCAAGAAGTCGAAAATTCTGCCATAATACTGTCAAGCTGATGCTGCATTTGAAATTCTTACCGAACATTAAGCTTAAATTATTGTTTTAGTAGAATAGCAGTTATATTTGTCGCAATGAAATCTGATGGTCTTAAATATATATTGATTACCTGCATTACACTCGCTTTTTTCGTAAAAGTAAGTCATGTGGTTTCGTATTTAAGCTATTCTGTTCAAAATGTGGAGTTTTCGTCTACAAATGATGATGCAACTGAAAAGGAAGAAAAGAAGACAGAAAGCGAATTTGTAGTGCATGAAGTCTTATTTAATTCGACATTATATTTCCCATTTCAGACTACAAAAAAGGTGATTATCCCTGATCATGCTTTCCAGCTGGCATACTTTCCAGAGGTTTTAACGCCGCCGCCATCCGTTTAATACATCTTTTTAAATTTATTTCCTGTTTCTAAGAAGCAGAACCAATTTTCTATTTCAAAAATTACAAAATAATTAATAGATATGAAACGAGCAATTTCATTCGCAGTGCTTTTAATCGCTGCCTCTTTAAAAATCAGTGCACAAGAAGTGGTGCAGAATAATATTAAACCTGTAGAAAATGCTTTAAGCCAGGTTACTAAATTAGAGCCCGTAAGTTTTAATTATGATAAAGTTTGGGCAGAAAAATTAAAGTTATCTGCAAGGCCGCAATATGGTTTTGTAGGTGCTGATGCAAAAGCCGCCGTTCCAAATATTGTTTCAGTACAATCCAAAGATTACAGCTCAGGTAAAAATGCTTTTAGAAGTGCTACCATTACCAAGGTGGATTATGAGCGCTTGGTTCCGCTTTTGGTAGCGAGCATAAAAGAGCAACAGCAACAGATCGAAGCATTAAAGCACGAGCTTAAAATGCTAAAATCGCAAGGTGCTAAATAATTTCATTTACGTTGGTCCGGATTTGTAATCCGGACCTATAGTTTTCTAGATTTGTAGTCTGGTTTACAAGTTCCTAATCACCTAATCATAAATAAACAACTTCCAACAGGCCTAGACCACCAGCATAGTTTATAGCCGAACTATAGTTGTAATGTTCCGCTTCAGAAACAATTCCCGATTCAATAGGATTATGATGAATGTATTCTAGTTTTTGGTCTTTAAACTCATTTGAATATAAAGCGATGGGATGGAAACCATCCTGCCAGAATTTATATTCTTTGTTTTTGATATGGATTCGGGCAGCAAAGGAGAACTTATCCAATAGCCATTCTCTGCTTTCATTAATTTCTCCAATCGTTTTGACAATCTTTTTAGAAGTGAATTTTTTAAAGTCCCTGATAATGTCCGAAAGGTTGTAATTCTCTTTAGCACTAACAATCATATGTAAATGACTTGGCATTAAACACCATGCATAAATAATTAATCCTTTTTGTGATTGGCAATATCTAAGACTTTCAATAATAACTTCGGCGAGCTCTTTTCGTGTAAATACATCAATCCATCCCACTACTGTTGTAGTAATGAAGTAAATGTTATTTTGATCAGTAACAGCGTATTTGAAAGCCATAATTCATTTAATTATAAGGATTACAAATCCTTAGTACAAAAGTCGGGATTGCAAATCCCGACTAACTTCGTGTTGGATGCTGGTCCGGATTTGCAATCTGGACCTACAGTTCTTCAGATTTGTAATCTGGCTTTGATTAATTTCTAAAGAAATTTTTAATTTAGTTAGGGTTGTATTAACTAACGTAATGCTATGACTATTTATTTTTACAAATACCATCCTGCGTAACGTTTAAATTTTTATTTTTATATAACTAACCGATATAAATCTACATTAAAAAACAATTCTTATGAAAAAGCTTATTCAATTATTCCTGTTTTGTACAGTGCTGGCTGTATTACCTTTACAAAATACCAAGGCTGAAATTAATGCCAGTAAATTTTTTAGCATTGGTTTAAATTTAAGCAATGGAACTGGTGATAACGGGTCCATTTACTTATATGGACCTACGCCTGTTAGTGCTTATTTTGGACCAGGTGGCGGGTCATATGGTCCGCTGACTGCCGGCACCTATACTATTATTATTTATACCGCGGCCCCAGGCTCACGCACTTTTAGATTTAATGGACAGGCGATCACCACTAGTTCAGGAAGCGCGACATTCAATAATGTCAGCATTACTTCTACAGCTTTCGCTTCTGTTAATTAAATAAATATTTTCTAATTGGTCCGGATTTATAGTCCGGACCTTTGTGTTGTATGACTTTTCCTTGTTAAGGATTACAAATCCCGACTAACTTTAGAGATAGGTCAGAAGTTGGAATGGATTTGCATTTTTATAAATCGTCAACTCGACTGTAGCGCAGCGGAACGCCTGCCCGTACAGGCGGGGAGAGATCTATCTCTAGACAGATTTAGCTTCGCTGAGCACTCCGTGGTTCTCGGCTTCATTGCACTCCGCTCGAAATGACGATCAGTCTAATTACTAACCTTTAAGTAAGTAACCTTTAAATCCTTCAAAATCTGTTCCCAGCTGATCTGCATGTTTAGGTCTGCTTTCTAAAGTTTTAACCTGTTCAGGGATCTCGATTTTTGCAGCGATGTCTATCGGAAAGATATCTGGGAATTTACAGGCATGTGCAGTAGATAAGAAAACAGCTGCACTATTATCTGTTGGATTTTCGGTTCTGTGCTTTTCTATTGCCAAGTAAGCAATCGCGGTATGCGGACAGGCAACATAATTTAGTTTATTATCAAGTTCTTTAATCCCTACCAATGTCTCTTCATCTGTAAAACGGTAAGAAGTAACCACTTTTTTAACCGCTTCTATATTCTGGTCAAAAAGATCCATAATGCGGACCCAGTTGCTTGGCGCACCAACATCCATGGCATTAGAATAGGTTTGGGTTGAAGGCTTGGTTTCATAAACACCACTTTCTAAAAAGCGTGGTACGGTATCATTCACATTGGTAGCGGCGATAAATTGTTTAACAGGTAATCCTAATTTATAGGCCAGTAAACCTGCGCCAATATTTCCAAAATTTCCGCTCGGGACAGAAAATACCACATCTTTAAACTCTTGTTTTTTCAGTTGGGCATAAGTATTGAAATAATAAAATGTTTGCGGAATCAATCGCGAAATGTTAATCGAATTGGCTGAAGTTAACCTGAATTTTGCATTTAATTCATCGTCAGCAAAAGCCTGTTTTACCAAAGCCTGGCAATCATCAAATGTTCCTTTTACTTCAATAGCCCTGATATTCTCCCCGTTGGTGGTTAACTGTAATTCTTGTATCGGGCTTACCTTTCCTTCCGGATAAAGGATAGTTACTCTCGTATTGGGCACGCCTAAGAAACCTAAAGCTACTGCACCGCCGGTATCGCCCGAAGTTGCAACCAGGACATCCAGCAGCTGTTCCCCGTCTTTTAGGAAGTAAGCCATTACACGGCTCATAAAACGGGCACCAAAATCTTTAAAAGCCAAAGATGGCCCATGGAAAAGTTCTAAAACAAAGGTTTTGTCGTCCAATTTAACAGCTGGTGCATCAAAATTAATCGCATCATCAATTAATGCCTTTAGATCTTCAGCCGGAATTTCATCTTTTAATAGGGTTGAAGCAACTTTATAAGCAATTTTAGGTAAAGAATATTGCTCAATATTTTGAATGAATTCGGCATCAAGCTGTGGTATTTCAACAGGCATATATAAGCCCTTATCCTGTGGCATGCTGTTAAAAACGGCTTCTTTAAAAGAAACCCGTAAATCTTTATTGTTGGTTGAGTATAGTTTCATTTTAAGGTGTAGGGTTTGGGGTGTAAGGTTTAGGGTTAATGGCGCCGGGTACAACCCTACGCCATAAGCCTTTTACCTTACAACTTCTTTAAATTACTCTAGGTCCTTCGGCGTTCACCGGAGAAACAAAAGCTTTGCTGTTAATATTTATTTTATGTAAATGTTGTTGTTGTGATTTGGTGATTATTCTGGCTGTTTCTTCGTTTCGGGTTAAAGCAAAAACAGATGGGCCTGAGCCTGAAATCCCGAAACCAATGGCGCCGTTTTCTGTCGCTAGTTTTCTCATTTCTTCAAAACCAGGAATCAGGATCGAACGTGTTGGTTCTACCAGAACATCTTGCATACTTCTTCCAATCAGGTCAAAATCGTTCATAAATAGCCCACTTACCAAACCTGCAACGTTTCCCCACTGCGTAACCGCATCTTTTAATGCCACCTTACTGCGAATCATTTGGCGGGCATCTTTGGTAGGTACATCTACCTCTGGGTAAACAATTGCGGCATACATGCCGGCTGGAGTAGGTAAAGAAATTACATCCAATGGTTCGTAACTTCTTACCAGTACAAAACCACCCAACAAAGCTGGCGCAACATTATCTGCATGTCCGTAACCGCAGGCCAGTTCTTCGCCTTTCATGGCAAAAGGAACCAGCTCCTTAGCCGTTAATAAATCGCCCATTAATTTGTTAATGGCAACTAAACCAGCAACGGTACTGGCAGAACTTGAACCCAAACCACTACCTATGGGCATTTTTTTGTGCAGTTCAATTTCTACGCCTACATCTAAACGGTTGATGTGTTTTAAATAATGCTGAACACTGGCGCTTACGGTATTTTTTGCTGAATCTAAAGGCAAACGGCCATCATCGCCGGTAATTTTTTTGATCACCACACCTGGCGTATCGGTAAAACGCATTTCAACTTCGTCGCCAGGTTCGTTTACGGCGAAACCCAGTACATCGAAACCACAAACTACGTTTGCAACGGTTGCCGGAGCGAAAACTTTTATACTATTTTTCATTATTAATTGGCTTAGCTATTTATTTAAAGTACCCACATTAATGATGTCGGCAAAAACTCCGGCGGCGGTCACTTCAGCACCAGCTCCTGGCCCTTTAACTACCAGTGGGCGGCTTTTGTAACGATCTGTTGTAAAAGAGATAATATTATCACTTCCCGATAGCATATAAAAAGGGTGACTGTCATCTACCATTTGCAGGCTGATTTCTACGTTGCCATCTTCCAGTTTACCGATATAACGTAAAACCTTTCCTTCGCTCGCTGCGGTGTTTTTTAAATTTTCGAAATAAGCCGCATTGGCCTGCAATTCCGAATAAAAGTCTTCAACAGATGTTGCATTTAAGCAGGCATCAGGCAAAATATTGTCTATTTTCACGTCACTGGCTTCTAGTGGATAGCCGGCATCGCGTGCAAGAATCAACATCTTACGCATAAAATCTTTTCCATTTAAGTCGTCGCGGGGATCTGGTTCAGTATAGCCCAGTTCCTGTGCTTCCTTTACCGTTTCGTAAAAGCCAGCGTCGCCTTTAAAATTGTTGAAGATGTAAGAAATCGTTCCTGATAAGATGGCTTCAATCCGGGCTACCTTATCGCCACTCATCATCAGCTCGCGTAGCGTACGGATAATCGGTAGGCCTGCACCAACATTGGTTTCGTAATAAAAATCTACACCAAATTTACGGGCAGTATCTTTGAATAATTTATACTGTGCATAATCTGCCGAGTTCCCTTTTTTGTTACAGGTTACCACCGAAATGCTGCTTTCGAATATACCCTGGTAAAATTCAATAGGTTTTTCCGCTGCCGTGTTATCTACAAAAACACAGTTGGGTAAGTTTAGCGCTTTCATTTGAGCAACAAAACCTGCTAAATCTGCTGGTTCGCCAGCTGTATTCAATTCTGTTTCCCAATTTCCCAGAGAAAGCCCATCGGCATTGAATATCATTTTGCGTGTATTGCTGATGCCTGTTACTTTCACCTGCAGATCGTTATTGGCTGCGAGGAAGGGCATCTGCTCTTTTAACTGGTTGAATAAGGTTTTGCCGATGTTTCCCGTACCCAAACAGAAAACGTTCAATGTTCTTTTCAGGTCGGTGAAAAAAGCATCATGCACTGCATTTACAGCTTTCGATAAATCATCCTTGCTAATGATTACCGAGATATTGTATTCTGATGAACCTTGGGCGATTGCTCTTACGTTGATACCATTACGGCCCAGTGCGCTGAACAAACGTCCGCTCATGCCCGGGGTGCGTTTCATGTTTTCGCCCACAATGGCTAAAACGGCAAGGTTATTTTCAACTTCCGGTAATTCCAGTTTTTTAGCATCCAGCTCCAGCTCGAATTCTTTTTTGATCAGGAAAATGGCCTGCGAAGCATCTGTTGGTTTAACGGCGAAAGTAATGCTGTGTTCTGATGAAGATTGCGTAATTAATACCACATTGATCTGTTCGCGCGAAAGCAGTGAAAATAGTCTTCCGCTAAAGCCTGCTTTACCTACCATACCACTTCCGGTGAGGTTGATAATGCTGATATGATCGATTGAAGAAATTCCTTTGATGGGTAAATTTGATGTTTTTACATCGCTTCTGATATAGGTTCCTGCGAAGTCAGGCTCGAAAGTGTTTTTGATTACAATCGGGATTTTCTTCATGAAAGCAGGGATCATGGTTGGCGGGTAGATTACTTTCGCTCCAAAATAACTCAGTTCCATGGCTTCAGTATAACTTAATTCAGGTAACGAGAAAGCCTTTTTAACCATTCGTGGGTCGGCGGTCATCATACCATTTACATCCGTCCATATCTCTATTTCTTCTGCATTCAATGCAGCGCCCCAAACCGCTGCGGTATAATCAGAACCACCACGGCCCAAAGTAGTCATCCTTCCAGCGGCATTGCTGGCAATAAAACCAGTTACAAAAAGTACTTTGTCTTTATTTTCCTGATAAAAATTGTTGATCAGTAGCTCGGTCAGTTCAGTATCAACCTTGGCCTGTCCGAAATTGCTGTCGGTTTTAATCATGTCAGATCCATTCACGTAAAGCGAATCGCCAATGTTTTTCGAGGCAATGTGGCTGATCATGAAGGTAGAACAGCGTTCACCATAACTTAAAATCTGATCTTTGGTTTGTAAACTTAGTTCGCGTAGATTGGTTACAGCCTGCAGCAGATCTTCTAACTCGTTAAAAAATATTTTTAAACGGGTAAACACCGGGTTTTGTGCTGCTGCAGGCAAAAGTGCGCGGATTACAGCAAAGTGTTTTGCTTCGATTTCTTTTAAATGGGCATCGTAATCTTCACCCCGTTCAGCCATTTCAGCCATATCGGTGAGCAAATTGGTTACACCACTCATTGCCGATAATACAACTACCGGGCTATTCTTCTGTTTTTCTTCGCCAACCAGGCGTAAGAGCGTTTTAATGTTCTCGGCCGAACCTACGGATGTGCCGCCGAATTTGAGTATTTTCATTATTTTATATGAGGTTTAACTGTTTGCTGCTGCACCCGGTATATGGTTTAAAATGCTCGCTTGTGCAGGTTTCATTCAGCATGGGTTTAAAAAAAAAGCGTCCCGATTTTCATCGGGACGCTCTCTGTGTTTTATGTTTTTTCAATTTACAACAAATTAGCCCCGCTGGTTTATACCGGTGGTAATAATAATCGTTGTAATAATTGAAGTATTAAAATTCATCTTGACTTGGTGTACTTTTTACACTTGTAAAGTAGTATATAATTTTTTTAAAATGCAAATGTTTTTTAATTTTTATTTCGAAATTTCTATTAAAACGTTTAAGTAAATGAAATAGCCATATTTTTTTTGCCCTTAGTAGAATGCTATTAAGCGGCTTGCCTTTCCATTGTCTAATTATTCCCCTCCTTTGGAGAGGTGCCCGTAGGGCGGGGTGGTTGATCAGTAAATTTTGATTATTAGAAAAGATACTGCAGTAATGCTTATGTCTGTGTAGTCCTGCTAACCGCTATAGTCCCGATGGTTGGTGCTTTTTTGTTGTTTGTTCGATCGGGAGCTGCCGCTTTTATCAGGTTTATTTCACGCAGGCTGGTGCTGCTATTTAAGTGGCTTGTCGTTCCGGCGTCTAATTATTCCCCTCCTTTGGAATGGTGTCCGTAGGTCGCGGTGATTAATCAGTAAATTTTGATTATTAGAAAAGGTACTGCAGTTAGGCTTCGGCCGGTGTAGCCCTGCTAACCGCTATAGTCCCGATGGTTGGTGCTTTTTTATTGTTTTGCGATCGGGAGCTACCGCTTTTATCAGGTTTATTTCACGCAGGCTGGTGCTGCTATCTAAGTGGCTTGTCGTTCCAGCGTCTAATTATTCCCCTCCTTTGAAATGGTGCCCGTAGGGCGGGGTGGTTGATCAGTAAATTTTGATTATTAGAAAATATACTGCAGTAATGCGTATGTCGGTGTAGCCCTGCTAACCGCTATAGTCCCGATGGTCGGTGCTTTTTTATTGTTTGTGCGATCGGGAGCTGCCGCTTTTATCAGGTTTATTTCACGCAGGCTGGTGCTGCTATTAAGCGGCTTGCCTTTCCAGTGTCTAATTATTCCCCTCCTTTGGAGAGGTGCCCGTAAGGTAGGTGATCAATTGATGTTTAATGGAAAAAGCATGACTTCTTCAATCCATTATAAGTGTGTATATCCATAAGAACTTAAACGTACTAAAACCATTTATCAGATTTTACTTAGTGTATATTTTTAATTTTTTTTAGGTTTAAAATTATGATTTAAATAGCTGATTTTTAGTAAATTAAATCATAGTGTATTTGCTACAATATGTAAAAAATTACGTTTTAAAAGTCGTTTTTGTACCTGATAAGTTTTTACCTTTGCCTCACTAACTAACTTATTGTTATGAGCAAAAAGAAACTGCAAACGCCAGATTTAAGCTATTTAAATCTAGGCGGGAACATTGCTGTAAAGTACCAATTATCTCCTACGGAATTAATTGATGAGGCCTTATTAAATAAAGAAGGTACGTTGGCCGCTTCAGGTGCACTTGCGGTTGATACCGGAAAGTTTACCGGACGTTCTCCTAAAGATCGTTTTATTGTATGCGACGACATCACCGAAGATCAGGTTTGGTGGGGTGATGTAAACATTAAAATCTCTTCTGAAAAATTCGATCAGTTATTTTATAAGCTGACCAATTATCTTGAAGATAAGAAAATCTATGTCCGCGATTCTTCCGCTTGTGCCCATCCGGATTACTCCGTATCCATCAGGGTCATTACCGAAACGGCGTATCAGAATCTTTTTGCTCATCATTTGTTTATTCGCCCGGAGGAAGATCAACTGGGTTCAACACCAGAATGGACCATCCTTGCTGCACCAGGTTTTTTGGCCGAGCCAGCACTAGATGGAACCAGGCAACAAAACTTTTCCATCATCAATTTTACCAAGAAGATGATTTTAATCGGTGGAACAGGTTATACCGGTGAAATAAAAAAAGGAATTTTTTCTGTTTTAAATTTTATGCTGCCCGTATATCATAACACTTTATCCATGCACTGCTCGGCTAATATGGGTAAAAATGGAGATACCGCTATATTCTTTGGCTTGTCGGGAACCGGAAAAACTACCCTGTCGGCCGATCCCGAAAGAGGACTAATTGGTGATGATGAACATGGCTGGGGCAAAGATTCAGTATTTAATTTCGAAGGCGGTTGCTATGCAAAATGTGTAGATTTAACCGAAGAAAAAGAGCCACAGATTTTTAAAGCAGTTAAATTTGGTTCATTATTGGAGAACGTTAATTTTTTCCCGGGTACGCAAAAGGTTGATTATGGTAATATCAGCAAAACAGAAAATACCCGTGTGGCCTATCCTATAGATTATATCGAAAATGCCATTCTACCGTCAATAGGAGCTGTTCCGAAAAACATTTTTTTCTTAACTGCAGATGCGTTTGGGGTATTACCTCCAATTTCAAAATTGAATGTAGAACAGGCCATGTTCCACTTTATGAGTGGTTATACCGCAAAGGTTGCAGGGACAGAAACCGGGATAACAGAGCCTCAATTAACTTTTTCAGCTTGCTTTGGTAAGGCTTTTTTACCGCTACACCCATCTAAATATGCTGCGTTGTTGGGCGAGAAAATGGAAAAACACCAGGTAAATGTGTGGTTAGTGAATACAGGCTGGAGCGGAGGAGCTTATGGTGTAGGTAAAAGAATGAAATTAAGTTATACCAGAGCAATGATTTCAGCTGCATTACACGGCGATTTAGATCATAATAAATATAAGCAACACCACGTATTTAAATTAATGATGCCTTTAAGTTGCCCTGGCGTACCCGATGAAATTTTAGACCCCTCTAAGACATGGAGCAACCAGGAAGAATACTTTTTAAAAGCATATGAACTGTCTAATGCCTTCACAGAGAATTTCAGGCAGTTCGAACTGACAAAAGTACCAAAAAGCAGACACGAGGCGTTAAAATTATGTTAAATGTGCTTTAAAATGCATTTTTTGAACGAAAAATTTGCAATTGGAGTTTTTTTTAGTTTTTATTGTGAAAGAATTGCCTCGGCTGGGGCAATTTTTTTGTTATACACCCTAGGTGATTACCGAAACTTAATTTTAAGTAACGATTTAATAGTTTATTGATTTATTAATTTGTAATTTAAAATCAATTTATAAATTTGTTTTTCGCAACAATTTCGGATAAGAAACGTTGAGTGTAATACAAAAAGAAAAAAACAGCTAAAATTAAAAACAAGAACTAAAACTAAAAATTCAAAAAAAATGGCAAACGCACCAAAACCAGCAACTGTTAAAAAAGAGAGCTCTTCTAGTGCTTCAAATGTTTTCGCAACATTAGTTATTCCTATTTGTATCGTTATCGGATTCGTGATTTGGAAATATGTATTGGGAGATCCCTCTAACTTTATCGATAACAACAACGAAAACTTACCATTACCTAACAATTACCCAGGTACAGCTTACAAAGGAGGTCCTATTGTTGCCGTTTTGATCGGTTTATTATTAACAACAATCGTTTTCTCTATCGAGCGTTTAATTGTTATCGGTAAAGCAAGTGGTAAATCAAGCTTAGATTCTTTCATCATTAAAGTAAAAGGTTTATTAAACGCAGGTAATATCGAAGCAGCTAAAGCTGAATGTGATAAACAACAAGGTTCAGTTGCTAACGTAATTAAATCTGGTTTGAAAAAATATAGCGAAGTTGAAGCTGATACCAACATGGATGTTGAGCAATCTATCGTTGCTATCCAAAAAGAAGTTGAAGAAGCTACAGCTTTAGAAATGCCAATGTTAGAGCAAAACTTAACCATTATTGCTACTTTGGTATCAATCGGTACTTTGATCGGTTTATTGGGTACAGTAACAGGTATGATCCGTGCATTCGCCGGTTTAGCAAATTCTGGTGCTCCAGATCAGTCAGCATTAGCAGTAGGTATCTCTGAGGCCTTGATCAACACCATGACAGGTATTTCGGTATCAACTTTGGCGATCATTATGTATAATATCTTAACATCTAAAATCGATAAGTTAACTTACGCAATCGATGAGGCTGGTTTCAGCATCGTTCAAACATACGCTAGTTCGCATAAATAAGAATTTTGAAAAAATTTTTACCGGCTTTATGGAAAACCGGAAAAAAGATCATCATTATTAAAACTAGTAAAAAAAATTATGCCTAGAATTAAAGTAAAAAGGACAAGTACAGTAACAGACATGACCGCAATGTGCGATGTGGCGGCATTGTTACTTACGTTCTTCATTTTAACCGCTACGGCAAGACAACCAGAACCCCTAGCTGTTTCTACACCCTCATCTACATATGAGTTTAAGGTGCCGGTAGAAAACAATGCGATTTTAACAATCGGACAAGGAAAGGTATTCTTCGAGGTAGCAGGTAATAAAGTGAGAGAAAAAACATTGCAGCTGATGGGCGAACAATATGGTGTTAAATTTACACCTGAAGAAGTGGCTAGATTCTCAGGAATCGGAAGCTTCGGTGTTCCTATTCAAAGCTTAAAGCAATTAATTGCGATGAATGCGGGCGACCGTATGAAACCAGGTATTCAGCCAGGTATCCCTGCTGATTCAACCGACAATCAATTAAATGCTTGGGTACTGAATGCACGTAAAGCTACAAAAGAGATCAACAATCAGGATATGCGTATCAGTATCAAAGGCGATGCTAAAGAAGAGTATCCAGTTGTGAAAAAGATTATTGATGTACTTCAGAAACAAAGTGTAAACAAATTTTTGTTGGTAACTAATTCTGAAGCTAAAAAGAAGAAATAAGAAATGGCAGAATTAAACACGGGCGGGAAGAAAGCCACGCCAAGGGTTGATATGACCCCGATGGTGGATCTAATGTTTCTGTTGGTAACTTTCTTTATCTTAACAACAGTAATCTCTACGCCACAGGCGATGGATATTGCAAAACCGGATAAAAACGAGAAGTTACCTGAAAATAGATTAGAGCTTAAAGCAAGTAAAACGATGACCATTTTATTGGGTAAAAACAATAAAGTAGCTTGGTACATGGGAGTAGCTGGCGCAAGCGCACCAACAATCGAATCAGCTTCGCAGATCGAAGATGCAATTGTTAAAAATAGAAAAGCAGCCGATGCTTCGGGTGTTGCAGGTGACTTTGTTGTACTTGTAAAACCAACAGCAGGTTCTACCTTTCAGAACTTCGTTGATATTATGGACGAGTTGGAAATTCTTAAAGTAAAGGTTCGTCAGATTGATGATGATAACATCCTTGAAAATGAGAAGCAGTTCATGAAAGAAAAGGGAATTTTATAATCAATAAAACCAATTTTATGTCGAAGTTAGATATATTCAGAAAAGAATGGCTTGAAGTGGTTTTTGCTGATAAGAACAAAAGCTACGGTGCGTACCAATTGCGTAAAACCAATGGTGCTAATACTACAAGAGCCTTAATTATTGGATCTGTTATCTTCCTTATTTTATTCTTCTCTCCAAAGATCTTTAGTCTGATCAAAGGCTCAATGGATCAACAGGAAGAACAGGTAAAAGCACAGGAAGTTATTTTAGCTCCACCACCACCGGTAAACCCGGAGACACCTCCACCGCCACCGGTAGAGCCACCGCCACCAAAGGTTGACCAGGTGAAAATGCCACCTCCAATTGTAAAACCTGATATAGAGGTTAGAGATGAACCACCTACAGTTGAAAAATTGAAGGAAGCTGATCCAGGTCAGAGAGATATCAAAGGTGATCCAACGGCAGAGATTAATATCGCTGAACCGGTAGGGGAAGGACCAAAAAGAGAAGCTGCTGTTGCGGTAGATGACAATAAAGTTTATGACTTTGTGAGTATCGAGAAACAACCAGAATTCCCGGGAGGTATCGCTAAATTTTATGGTTACTTAGGTAAAGCCATAAAATACCCGCCAATGGCACAAGAAAACAACGTTCAGGGTAAAGTGTTTTTATCTTTCGTTGTGGAAAAAGATGGTAAATTAACTGATATCACAGTTACCCGTGGTTTGGGTAGCGGAACTGATGAAGAAGCCATCCGTGTATTGAAAGCTAGTCCAAGATGGAACCCAGGTATCCAGAATGGTAAGCCGGTAAGGGTAAAATACAACATCAACGTTAACTTTACATTGAACTAATCGTAAATGTTAAATTTCGATATCTTTAAGCAAAAATCGCCTAAACAGCGGTTTTTGCTCATTTTAGGCCTTATCATGTTTGTCTTTTATGTGATACTGGGCTGCGCATTTATATTTTATAAACCTATTGCACTTCGTTTAAGTGCTATTCCGCAATGGGGACGTATTACAATTGGTGTTTTCCTCGTTATTTATGCTTTTGTAAGACTTTTAAGCCTTGGTAGGCGCGACTAATCATTTAAATGAAAAATATCCTTTTAATATTTTGTGTACTCGCTTTACTCTTATCCTGCAAGCGTAAAAACAAGCCAGTAGTTGTTAAAGAGACAAGAACAAGTGGTACCTTAAAAATATTGGTTGATGAAAGTGTTGGGCAGATTGTTCAGGACCAGATCGATATTTTTAGTTTAGATTATCCCGATGCCAAGTTTCAGACGACCGTTAAACCTGAAGAAAAGTTATTACCTGCATTCCTGAATGATAGCGTAAGGGTAATTGTTTTGCCAAGGTTATTAACCAAAGCTGAAGAAAAGTATTATAACCAACGCGGTATTAAGATCAATACTTCGCGTTTTGCTGTTGATGGTATTGCGTTAATTACCAATAAGAGCAATATAGACAGTACCATTAACGTTAAAGAGGTAATTGACATCTTACAGGGAAAGAAATCAGACAAAAAATTGGTCTTTGATAATGCTTATTCAAGTACCTTTCAGTATTTTAAAACGTTGGCCAATATTAAACAATTTCCTGCTACAGGTGTTTACTCAAAAAATTCTAGTAAGGAAGTAATTAAGCTTATTGCAGAAGATAAAAATTTTATTGGTATTTTGGGCGTGAATTGGATCACGGGCAAACATGCAGAAATGAGCGAATACCTTTCTCAAATAAAGGTATTGGGGGTAAAGAACGTAAAAGGAAAGGTGGGTGATGATCAGTTCTATAAACCGACTCAGGATAATTTAATTAATGGTGTCTATCCTTTCTTGAGAAATATAAATATTATTGATTGCGAAGGAAGAGATGGTTTAGGCACAGGATTTGCAACATGGTTAAGAAGTCAGAGGGGACAATTGATTGTACTTAAATCTGGACTTGGCCCACATAAATTAATGCCAAGACAAATTAACCTGACCAAAGGAAATTAAATTAAAAATTATAAATTGAACCACGAAGTAAGCCCAAAAGCAACACTTCATTTTTATTAAATAAAAAACAGAATATCAGATGAGACCTGCATGATTGTAAGTTTCATTACCATTAAAAAACAATAAAGAACTATGAAAATTTTAAAGAAAGCGATAACCTTAAATGTAGGTTTGGTGTTGATGGGTTCTGCCGTTTTTGCTCAAGATTTAAATGAGGCGAAAAAAGCCATCGACGCGGAGCAATATCAAAAAGCATCATCAATGCTTAAATCTTTGGTGAGTTCAAAAGCTTCAGATGGTGATAATTATTACAATCTTGGCTTGGTTTATTTAAAGACCGGTTATATAGATTCAGCTAGAGCCGTATTTAATAAAGGTGTTACTGCTGACCCTAAAAATAACTTAAACTTAATTGGTTTAGGCGAAGCGGATTTATTGTCTAACGATGCAACGTCTGCAAAAACTAATTTTGATAAAGCAGTAGCATTATCTCCTAAAGATTACAAAACTTATTTGTATATCGGTAAAGCTTATTTGGCTCAGGATAAACCAAGTGATGATGTATCAAAACCTGACTTTACCAATGCGTTAGCCAATATTACCAAAGCTGATGAATTGGATTCTAAAGATAAGGATGCTGAAGTTTTCTTGGCTCAAGGTGATGCTTATGCCTTACAAAAGAAAAACTCTGAAGCATTAGGCCCATACATGCGCGTAAATGATGTTGATCCGAACAACAGAAGAGCTAAAACGCAAATTGGTAAAATGTATAAAGAATCAAGGGCTTTTCCTGAAGGAGAAAAAGAATTACAAGATGTAATTACTGCTGATCCAAATTATGGTCCGGCTTACCGTGAGTTAGGGGAGTTATACCTACAATGGAGTAGTTTTGGTGTTGATAAAGAAAAAGCAGCTAAAGCAATTGAGAATTATAAAAAATACATGGATTTAACTGATAAATCTTTAGAATCTCAATTACGTTATGCTCAATTCTTGTTTTATGCAAAAGATTATAAAACATTAGAGCAAGTGGCTTCTTCTTTACAGGTTCCAGCTAACGACCCTAAGGGTAATGTTGTTGCGAGGATGAAAGGTTGGGCAGCTTATGAAAATGGTAACTATCCTCAGGCATTAACCAGCTTAACTGAATTTTTCGCAAAAGAGAAAGATAAATCTAAAATTTTAGGTAATGATTACCTTTATTTGGGTAAAGCTCAATTAAAAGCTGGTCAAGATAGTTTAGGTGTAAACAATATTATCGAAGCAGCTAAAATCGATTCAACCAACGCTGATGCATTAGCTGAAGCTGGTTTAGCTTTATACAAAGCTAAGAAATATGGTAAGGCAGCTGAAATTTATACTTTAGCAACTAAGTATAATCCAAATGGTAAGGGTTCATTAACCAATTACTATTATATAGGTCAAACCAGGTTCTTGGAAGGATATTTTGCGCAAAAAGATAAAAAACCTTTAAATACAGCTGCATTAGTTGAGGCTGATTCAGCATTGAGTCACTTAAATAACGTTTCTCCTGAATTTGCATTAGGTTATTTTACAAGAGCAAGGATTGCTAACCTTTTAGAGGACAAAGCAAATCCAAAATATGCTTCAATTCCATTGTTTGAAAAGTATATCAGCTTGGTTAAACCAGAAGAACAGGCTGCAAACAAAACAAACCTTGTAGAGGCTTATGATTATCTTGGTGCATATTATGCCGATAAGGATAAAGCGAAAGCTATAGATTTTTTAAATAAAAGTATAGCGCTAGATCCACAAGGTCCTTTTGCTGCAGCCAAGCTTAAAGAATTGCAATCACCTGCAGGTGCTTCAAAAGCAAAAGGTAAAGGCAAATAATTAATCAGTTAAATAATTTAGAAAAGGCAGAGTTTGGTTACTCTGCCTTTTTCTTTTACTTTTGCATCACAAAAATTAAAATTATGCAAGCGCAAAGTTCGGCTATAGATTTTTTACCAATTATATTTCAAGTAATTGTTGCTTTAGGTTTTGTGGTAACTACATTGGTTGCTACTCACTTTTTAGGACCAAAACGTAAAACGAGTGATAAGTTAGAAACTTTTGAGGCAGGTGTAAAATCGATTGGTAATGCACGCCAGCCTTTTTCAATCAAATATTTCGTAGTAGCTATACTCTTTGTATTATTTGATGTAGAGGTTATCTTTATGTATCCGTGGGCTGTGAATTTCCGCGCATTAAGAATGGATGGAATGATTGAGATGTTCATTTTTATGGGCACTTTATTGCTCGGGTTCATTTACGTAATCAAGAAAAAAGTTTTAGACTGGAACTAGTCAGTCCGTAGTGATCAGTTCACAATCGGCAGTTAATAGTTCTTGGTTTAATAACTATAAACTGAAATAAGCCAACTGAAAACTGAATGTGTATCGCTTACACTAACTCAAGCCAGTTTTTTTATTTAGAAAGGTTCTAAATCGAGTAAAACTCGCTTGTTTGCCTTTAAAATATTGTAAATTTGTTGCTCATTCTGCAAAGGGATGAGCATTTTTTGTTTATAAACATGAGTGAAATTAATATAGTTGATGCGCCGCCGGGAACCGAAGGACCTGGCTTTTTTGCCACTTCTCTTGATAAAGTGATTGGTTTGGCGCGCTCAAATTCATTATGGCCTTTACCGTTTGCCACTTCTTGTTGTGGAATCGAGTTTATGGCAACCATGGGTTCTCACTACGATTTAGGTCGTTTTGGTGCCGAACGCTTAAGCTTCTCTCCCCGCCAGGCCGATGTTTTAATGGTTATGGGTACCATCGCTAAAAAAATGGCCCCGGTATTAAAGCAGGTTTATATCCAAATGGCAGAGCCACGCTGGGTAATGGCAGTTGGTGCCTGCGCAAGTAGTGGTGGTATTTTTGACACTTACTCTGTGTTGCAAGGTATTGATGAAGTGATTCCGGTAGATGTTTACGTTCCGGGGTGCCCGCCACGACCAGAAGCTATTTTAGATGGTTTCCAGCGTATTCAGGATTTAGTGAAGAACGAATCAGGAAGAAGAAGAAATTCTGATTATTACAAAGACCTTTTAGGTCAATATGGCATTAAGTAATGGAAGAAACGACGCTAAATAACGACATTCATGTTAAGCTGACTGAAAAGTTTGGCGAAAAAGTTACTGCTGTTTCTGAGCCTTATGGTCTATTAACTTTTGTAACTTATAAAGATGTTATCGTAAATGTGCTTTCGCATCTTAAAGAAGAATTAAAATTCAATTTTCTAACAGATATTACAGCAGTTCATTACCCTGGTAAAGATCATGGTATAGCAGTGGTTTACCATTTGCATAACATGGTAGAAAAAGTGAGGATCAGGATTAAAGTATTCATTTCAGAACAAAATCCAACCATCCCTACAGCAACAACTGTTTGGAAAGGTGCCAACTGGATGGAGCGTGAAACTTACGATCTGTTCGGGGTTAAATTTGAAGGTCACCCTGATTTACGCCGTATTTTAAATATGGATGATTTAGGTGTTCACCCAATGCTGAAACAATATCCATTGGAAGATCCGAATAGGGTAGATAAAAAAGATGAATTTTTTGGAAGGTAAACTATGAATCATAACCATCCGGTATTTACAGATAACGATCCGCAAAGTGAGCTGGTAACCCTAAATTTAGGTCCAACACACCCTGCAACCCACGGCGTTTTTCAAAATGTTTTGCAGTTAGACGGCGAACGTATTGTAAGCGGCGTTTCTACTATTGGGTACATACATCGTGCTTTCGAAAAGATTGCCGAGCATCGCCCATTTTATCAGATCACCCCACTTACCGACCGTTTAAACTACTGTTCTTCGCCTATTAATAACATGGGCTGGCACATGACGGTGGAGAAGTTATTAAATATTCAGATGCCGAAACGTGTAGATTATCTCCGGGTAATCATTATGGAGCTTTCACGTATTGCCGATCATATTATCTGTAACACGATTATTGGTCAGGATACGGGAGCCACCACCACTTTCTTATATCTTTTTCAGTTTCGTGAACATATTTACGAAATCTTTGAAGAAGTATGTGGCGCACGTTTAACCACAAATATTGGACGTATAGGTGGCTTTGAAAGAGATTTCAATGATATCGCCTTTGCCAAAATCGATAAGTTTTTAAAAGAATTTCCTAAAGCACTAAAAGAATTCGAAAATCTGCTGACACGTAACCGTATTTTTATTGATAGAACGGCCGGTGTTGCAGAAGTAACTAAAGAAACTGCTTTAGAATACAGTTGGACGGGCCCATTATTGCGTGCAACGGGAGTAGATTATGATGTGCGTATAAGCGATCCATATTCTTCGTATCAGGATTTTGACTTTGAAGTACCAGTTGGTACCAGTGGCGATATTTATGACAGGTATCTGGTGCGTAACGAAGAGATGTGGCAAAGTGTCCGCATTATCGAACAGGCAATTGTAAAGTTAAAAACAGAGCCAAAAGGTATTTTTCATGCCGATGTTCCTGAATTTTACCTTCCTCCGAAGCAAGAAGTTTACAATAATATGGAAGCATTAATCTATCACTTCAAAATTGTGATGGGTGAGATTGATGCGCCAAAAGCAGAAGTTTATCACGCTGTAGAAGGCGGAAATGGTGAATTGGGATTTTATCTGATTAACGATGGAGGCCGTACACCATACCGTTTACACTTCCGCAGACCAAGTTTTATAAACTACCAGATGTTTGCACCGATGAGCGAAGGCATGTTATTGTCTGACGCCATTATCAACATGAGTAGTATGAATATTATTGCAGGAGAATTAGATGCTTAAAGTAGAAGAACAAACACCTGTAGTGTTTTCGTCAGAATTGCTTGCCAAATTTGATGATATAAAAAGCCGTTATCCGGCAGATAAAAGCAAATCAGCATTGCTACCACTTTTGCACCTGGTACAGGCCGAGTACCTTTGGGTAAGTACACCAGCGATGGATAAAGTTGCCGAATATTTAAATATTCAGCCAATTGAAGTGTATGAGGTGGCTACATTTTATACCATGTACTTTTTAAAACCACAAGGTAAGTATGCCTTAGAGGTTTGCCGTACTGGTCCTTGTTGCCTGGTTGGTGCCGAAAAAATATTAAGTCACCTGGAAAACAAGTTAGGTGTTAAAGAAGGTGAAGTTACTGCCGATGGTTTATTCAGCTTTAGAGGAGTTGAATGTTTAGCCGCCTGTGGTTACGGGCCGGTATTACAAATTAGCCCGGAATATACTTTCTACGAAAACTTAACTACCGAAAGTGTAGATAAATTGATTGAAGATTTAAAGAATAAGATTTGAGAAACTAGATTTGAGATATGAGATCAGGCATTTGTCTAATATCTCATGTCTCACATCTCATATCTATAGATAATGAGCCGTAAATTATTACTTGAGCATATAAACGTACCGGGCATCAATACACTTGAAGTCTATCGCCAGAAGGGCGGGTACCGTGCTGTGGAAAAAGCCCTGAAAACCTTAACACCAGAAGAAATTGTTGAAGAGGTTAAAAAATCAGGTTTACGCGGTCGCGGAGGTGCGGGTTTCCCAACCGGGATGAAGTGGAGCTTTTTGGCTAAACCAGAAGGTGTTGCGCGCTATTTGGTGTGTAATGCCGATGAATCTGAGCCGGGAACTTTTAAAGACCGTTATTTAATGACTTACATTCCTCATGCTTTAATTGAGGGAATGATCGTATCAAGTTTCGCATTAGGTGCAAAGGTTTCTTATATCTACGTACGTGGCGAGATGATGCCTCAGATCCGCATTTTAGAAAAAGCAATTGCTGAAGCTAAAGCTGCCGGATGGTTAGGTAAAAACATTTTAGGAACAGGTTACGATTTAGAATTATATGTTCAACCTGGCGGTGGCGCTTACATTTGTGGTGAAGAAACTGCTTTGTTAGAATCACTGGAGGGAAAAAGAGGGAATCCACGTATTAAACCGCCATTCCCCGCTATTGCTGGTTTATATGGTTGTCCAACTGTGGTAAATAATGTTGAATCCATTGCTGCAGTAGTTCCGATTATCAATGATGGTGGTGATGAATATGCCAAAATCGGTATCGGTAGAAGTACGGGTACAAAATTAATATCAGCATCCGGCAACTTGGTAAAACCAGGTGTTTATGAAATAGAATTGGGTTTACCAGTAGAAGAATTTATCTACTCTGATGAATATTGTGGTGGCATTGCCAATGGCAAACGCCTTAAAGCAACAGTTGCGGGCGGTTCTTCTGTACCTGTTTTGCCAGCTAACCTAACTTTAAAATTAGCCAACGGCGAGCCTCGTTTAATGAGTTATGAATCATTATCGGAAGGAGGATTCGCAACTGGAACCATGTTAGGTTCAGGTGGTTTTATCGCTTTTGACGAAGATCAGTGTATTGTTCGTAATACCTGGAATTTCTCTCGTTTTTATCACCATGAAAGTTGTGGACAGTGTTCTCCTTGCCGTGAAGGTACGGGATGGATGGAAAAAGTATTGCACAAAATCGAACATGGCCATGGAACCATGGAAGATGTTGATTTATTGTGGGATATCCAACGAAAAATTGAAGGAAATACGATTTGTCCGTTGGGTGATGCAGCAGCCTGGCCGGTTGCCAGTGCAATCCGTCATTTCAGGGATGAATTTGAATGGCACATTAAAGAACCGATAAAGAGCCAGAGCCAAAATTATGGTATTGCCAATTATGCAACACCGATTGAAAAAGCTCCGGTAGCGGAAGAAAAATAAGATCTAAAGTCACAATTTGCGACCTTTGAAAATAAGAATTTTTAAAAAGCGCCTCGGTTCGTGTCCCCACGAAACGAAAGCGAAATGAACTGGTTCGTGGAAACACGAACCATGGCTTGAATAAAAAAAGGCTTCATACCTCGTAATGACGTTAGAAATAAAAAAAATAAAAGAATATCATTAACCATGAGTGAAAAAGTTAAGGTTACGATAGATGGGATAACAGTAGAGGTTGATAACGGAACAACCATTCTGAATGCTGCAAGGCAAATCGGAGGGGATATTGTTCCACCAGCCATGTGCTATTATTCTAAATTACAGGGCAGTGGCGGTAAATGCCGTACCTGTATTGTAAAGGTGACTAAAGGTTCGGAAAAAGATCCACGCCCTATGCCAAAGTTGGTGGCTTCTTGCCGTACTACAGTAATGGACGGGATGGAAGTGCTTAACATTACTTCACCAGAAGTTTTGGAAGCACGTGCGGGTGTGGTAGAGATCTTGTTGATTAACCACCCTTTAGATTGCCCTGTTTGTGATCAGGCAGGAGAGTGCGATCTTCAGAATTTGGGTTATGAGCATGGTTTGCAAAAAACACGTTATGAGTTTGAACGCCGTACTTTCGAGCGTATTGATATAGGTGATAAGATCCAGTTGCACATGAACCGTTGCATTTTATGCTATCGTTGTGTTTTTACTGCAGATCAGATTACCAATAAACGTGTTCACGGTATTTTAAACCGTGGCGATCACTCAGAAATTTCTACTTATATCCAACAAGCGGTTGATAACGATTTCTCAGGAAACGTAATCGATGTTTGCCCTGTTGGTGCTTTAACCGATAGGACTTTCCGTTTTAAAAACCGTGTTTGGTTTACCAAACCTGTTGATGCGCATCGCGATTGCGATCATGAGAAGTGCAATGGAAAAGTAACCCTTTGGTATAAAGGAGCTGATGTTTTACGTGTTACTGCCCGTAAGGATCAGTTTGGCGAAGTGGAAGAATTTATTTGCAATACTTGCCGCTTCGATAAAAAAGCAACTGCTGATTGGGTAATTGAACATCCAACACACATTGATGATACTTCGGTAATTGCATCTAACCACTACGAAACATTAAAACCTTTGCATGTAATTCAGCCTAATGAGGCTTTACAGGCTGCAAATGAAATTGAATTACATAAAACAGTTAAATACTAATGGATAGCGCTTTTGTTATAGAAAAATTTATCCTGGTAGCTGTAATTTTCGGCATCAGTTTAGTTATTGCCATGTATTCTACTTATGCAGAACGTAAGGTTGCTGCATATTTACAAGATCGTTTAGGTCCGGATAGAGCTGGTCCGTTTGGTATTTTACAGCCACTGGCAGATGGTATTAAGATGTTTATGAAAGAGGAAATTATTCCTACATCATCAAATAGATTTTTGTTTATCGCTGGTCCTGGTTTAGCATTACTTTGTGCCTGTATCGGTACGGCCGTTATTCCATGGGGTAGCCCGGTTTTAATTGCAGGTAAAACTATTCCCTTACAGGTTTCAGATATCAACGTTGGTGTTTTATACATCTTTGGCGTAGTTTCTTTAGGTGTTTATGGTGTAATGATTGGTGGATGGGCCTCAAACAATAAATATTCTTTGTTAAGTGCCATTCGCGCCGCATCACAGAACATCAGTTATGAAATTGCAATGGGATTATCGATCATCGCTTTGCTTTTAATGACCAATACCTTAAGCTTAAAAGAAATTGTTGGTCAGCAGCATGGGTTAAACTGGAATGTTTGGTACCAGCCGCTCGGATTTTTAATCTTTATGGTTTGCTCTTTTGCTGAAACCAACCGTGCACCTTTCGATTTACCTGAGTGTGAAACCGAGCTGATTGGTGGTTATCATACTGAATATTCATCAATGAAATTAGGTTTTTACCTTTTTGCAGAATATATCAACATGTTCGTGTCATCGGCAGTAATGGCAGCCTTATATTGGGGTGGTTATAACTATCCTGGAATGGATTACGTTGCTGCGCATTTAGGTCCAACCTGGGCTCCGCTTATTGGTACGGCTGTTTTCTTCGGAAAAATAGTAATGTTCATCTTTTTCTTTATGTGGGTGCGTTGGACAATCCCTCGTTTCCGTTACGATCAATTGATGAATTTAGGCTGGAAAGGTTTAATACCTTTGGCCATAGCCAATATTATAATAACAGGTGTCGTGATTGCGATTATTGAGAAGTTTTAATTATGGAATCATTAAGTAATAAGAAAAAAGTACTGGAACAAAAGCCCTTGAGCTTTATGGAAAGGATGTACCTGCCGGCAATTGCCAAGGGCATGGGCATCACCATCAGTCACTTATTTAAAAAAGAGGCTACCGTAAGATATCCTGAAGTAGAACGCGAATTCTCGACCAACTTTAGGGGAATGCACTCGCTAAAACGCGATGAGAATGGTAAAGAACGTTGTACTGCTTGTGGCCTATGTGCTTTATCTTGTCCGGCTGAAGCCATTACCATGATAGCCGCTGAACGTAAGCCAGAAGAAAAACATTTATACCGTGAAGAAAAGTATGCAGCTACTTACGAAATCAATATGTTGCGTTGTATTTTCTGCGGTTTATGTGAAGAAGCTTGCCCAAAAGAGGCTATTTATTTAGATGGCCCGATTGTACCTGCTGATTATTTACGTAAAGATTTCATTTACGGAAAAGATAAGCTGGTAGAGGCACCATTAGAAATGAAAAAATAATTATTGTCATCCTGAGCCTGTCGAAGGACTAAACAAGAAATGCCATTAGGCTTCGGTTCGTGTCTTCACGAAACAAAAGATAATTAATGGTTTGTGGAGACAAAAACCATAGAACATAAATAAATAAACAATTAATGAGTACACAAGTATTCTATTTCGTAGCCACATTAAGTATCATCTTTTCGCTGCTGGTGATTTTTGCAAAAAATCCAATCCACAGTGTATTATACTTAATTCTTACCTTTTTTACCTTCACTGTTCACTACGTGCTTTTAAACGCGCAGTTTTTGGCAGTGGTAAACTTTATTGTTTACATGGGGGCCATTATGGTACTTTTCTTATTTGTACTGATGTTGCTTAACCTGAATAACGAGACTGAGCCCAGTAAATCACCGTTGATTAAAATTGTTGGGGTTATTGCCGGCGGTTGTTTGGTGGTTACCTTAATCGGTTCTTTAAAATCGGCAAGTATTACCAGTCCGTTAATTTTGAAAAATCCAAGCTTGGGATTGGTAGAAAATCTAGGCAAGGAGCTATTTGGCCCATTCTTATTGCCATTCGAATTGTCATCTTTATTATTATTGGCAGCAATGGTAGGAGCCGTTTTATTATCTAAAAGAGATGAGGTAGAAGCATAATGGAAAATTTAACATCACAACTTCAGGGCGTTCCGCTAAATCACTACATCTATTTAAGTGCCATTATTTTTTCTATTGGCGTAATCGGTGTACTTACCCGTAGAAATGCAATCGTAATCTTTATGTCGGTTGAGCTGATGCTTAATGCCGTTAACTTGTTGTTAACCGCTTTTTCTGTGCATAGCAACGATCCATCCGGACAGGTTTTCGTATTCTTCATTATGGCCCTGGCCGCTGCAGAGGTTGCAGTAGGTTTAGCCATCATTGTAATGGTTTACAGAAATACGAAATCGATAGATATTAATGTTTTAAATCGCCTTAAGTGGTAAATATATAATTAAGAATGACAATAGAACAATTGATTTGGTTGGTTCCGTTACTTCCTTTCTTAGGGTTTGTAATTAATGGACTGGGCAGAAACTCTTTATCTAAAGGACTTGTTGGTATCATCGGAAGCGGAGTAATTCTGGCCTCCTTTGTTATCAGTTTAGTTATTTTCTTTAGTTTACAAGGCGACACACAGAAATCTCACGAAGTATTTTTATTCGATTGGATCAGCGCGGGTACATTACACATTCCACTATCTTTCCTGGTTGATCCCCTAAGCTCGATCATGCTTTTGATCATCACCGGAATTGGTTTCCTGATCCATTTATATTCCACTAGTTATATGCACGATGATGCAGGCTTCGGTAAGTTTTTTGCTTATTTAAACCTGTTTGTGTTTTTCATGCTGTTGTTGGTATTGGGTTCAAATTACATCGTCATGTTCATTGGATGGGAAGGTGTAGGTTTATGCTCTTACCTGCTAATCGGCTTTTGGTATACCAATAGTGCTTATGCATCAGCAGCTAAAAAAGCTTTTGTAATGAACCGTATCGGCGATTTAGGTTTTTTACTAGGCGTATTTTTAGTATTCACCACTTTTGGCAGTGTAGAATTTGCTAAAGTTTTTCCTCAGGCAGCTAATATGTTGCCAGGCAATAATACATTGGTTTTAATTACCATTTTATTATTTATCGGTGCCTGTGGTAAATCGGCTCAATTGCCGTTATTTACCTGGTTACCAGATGCGATGGCCGGGCCAACCCCAGTTTCAGCTTTAATCCACGCTGCAACGATGGTAACGGCAGGTATTTATATGATTGCACGTTCTAGTATATTATTCGATCTTGCACCGCTTACTCAACATATTATTGCCGTTGTAGGCGCAGCAACCGCGTTAGTGGCTGCCATTATTGCTTTAACGCAGACTGATATTAAAAAGGTATTGGCTTACTCTACCGTATCGCAGTTGGGATATATGTTTTTAGGTTTGGGCGTTGGCGCTTATACCGGTTCATTCTTCCATGTATTAACCCATGCATTCTTTAAAGCATTATTATTTTTGGGTGCCGGTTCGGTAATTCATGCCATGCACCATGAACAGGATATGCGTCATATGGGCGGGTTGAGAAAGAAACTTCCGGTTACTTTTTTAACGATGATGATCGGTACTATTGCCATTGCGGGTTTACCTCCATTCTCGGGTTTCTTTTCTAAAGACGAAATTTTAGCACATGCTTTTCAGGCTAGTCCGATACTTTGGGGAGTTGGCGTTTTAACCGCATTTTTAACCGCATTCTATATGTTCAGGATGATGTTCCTGACTTTCTCTGGAAAATACCGCGGAACACATCACCAAGAGAGCCATGTACACGAATCGCCAACAGCGATGACCTTGCCTTTAATCATTTTAGCTATTCTTGCTGCAATTGGTGGATTAATTAATCTTCCTCATGTTTTTGGTGGAAATGAATGGTTAGCTCATTGGTTATCAGGCGCAGGTGTTTCGCAGCATGAATTGGAGTTAAGCCATTCAACTGAATATTCATTAATGGGTGTTTCGGTAGCGGCGGCTGTAATCGCTTTATTATATGCGTACACCAGATATGTAAAAGGCGCACGGGTTCCTGTTTCTGATGAAGCACCGCGTTCACCACTCGCAAAACTATCGTACAACAAATTCTATTTAGACGAGATTTATGATTTCATCATCACAAAACCTTTAGATGCACTATCGAAATTCTTTTATAGGATTATCGATAATAAATTTATAGATGGAATTGTAAATGGATTGGGATGGAGCACCAATGAGGCCAGTAAAGGTATTCGTTTATTGCAAAGTGGAAACGTAGGTTTCTATATATTTATGATGGTATTCGGTATCGTCGCATTGCTATTGTATACATTTTTCTACATATAAAAAGGGTTCAAAATAAATAATGGAACAACTTTTACTACTTATATTTCTACCGCTTGTAGGTGCAATTATTACCGCATTTACTGGTAAGTCGGCTAAAATCGTATCTACCGTGTTTTCGGTGGCTTCTTTGGTGTTAGCTTTGGTTGTCGCCGGTAATTTCATTCCAGATGCAAGTACTCAGTTTGAGGTTAACCTGCCATGGATTGCTGATCTGGGTATTAACTTCCACGCAGGTATTGATGGCATTAGCCTTCTGGTGGTATTGCTTACTAATTTACTGGTACCAATTATCATTTTATCGAGTTACAACCATGAGTATAAAAATCCGGCTGCATTCTATGCGCTGATTTTATTCATGCAAACGGGCTTATTATTGGTATTTACCGCATTGGATGCTTTCTTGTTCTATATCGGATGGGAAGCAGCCTTAATTCCAATCTATTTTATCTGCGCCATTTGGGGTGGAAAAGACCGCATCCGGATTAACATGAAATTTTTTGTGTACACCATTGCAGGTTCATTGTTTATGTTGATGGGGATTATTTACCTATATCTTCAAAATCCAGCGCATAATTTTAACATTCAGGCCTTTTACGCTTTAAACTTAGACAGCGCACAACAAGGGTGGATTTTCTGGGCTTTCTTTATTGCCTTTGCCATTAAGATGCCGATTTTTCCTTTCCATACCTGGCAGCCTGATACTTATACTGCAGCACCTGCACAAGGAACCATGTTGTTGTCAGGTATTATGTTAAAAATGGGTATTTATGGTGTAATCAGGTGGTTGTTACCGATTGTTCCGGCTGGCGTTCATGATTGGGGTCAGTTGGCTATTATTTTATCAATCATTGGTATTGTTTATGCTTCGCTGATTGCTTTTACACAAAAGGATGCAAAACGTTTAGTCGCTTATTCATCTATCGCTCACGTGGGATTAATATCAGCAGGTATCTTCGCTTTTAATCAGCAAGGTATGCAAGGTGCAATGGTGCAGATGTTGAGCCATGGTATTAATGTAGTGGGTTTGTTCTTTGTTTTGGATATTATCTTCTCTCGCGTTAAAACCAATAGGATTGAGGAATTGGGAGGCATTGCAAAAGTAGCACCACAGTTGGCACTGACTTTTCTGATTATTGTTTTAGGCACTGTAGCTTTACCAGGAACAAACGGATTTATTGGCGAATTTTTATTGCTATTGGGCGTTTACAATTACGGTATCTGGGCTGCAGCCATTGCCGGCTTAACCATCATTTTCGGAGCAGTTTACATGTTACGCATGTACCAGAACGTGATGCTGGGCGAAACCAATAGTTTAACCATCACCTTTACCGATATTAAAGGAACTGAAAAACTGGTTCTTTATACTATATGTGCATTGATTATTGTTTTGGGTGTTTATCCCAAACCGGTTTTGCATTTAACAGAGGCATCTGTACAACATTTATTAGAACAGGTAAATCAAAAATTAAACACAGTAAATTAAGCAATGAATATTATTATAACCATTAGTATAACAGCTTTTATAGTGCTTTATGCAGGTTTGTTTAAAGCAAATAAAGCATTACTACCACTTACCGTTATTGGCTTACTTACTGCATTGGGATTTACTTTTTCTGCGTGGAATGTTAATGCTGTTCATTTCGGGATGATGCAGACAGATAACTTCGCACTGGCATTTTCAGGAATATGTATTGTTGGTACACTTTTAATCTTTTTATTAACACAAAACTATTTCCACGCTAAAAGCGATAACATAGCTGAGTATTATACCTTGATTCTTTTCGCACTGGCAGGCATGATCATGATGGTATCATATAAAAATATGGCCATGTTGTTTGTAGGCTTAGAGATCATGTCGGTGAGTTTATACATTTTGGCGGGTATCCGTAAAAAGGATTTTGCCTCTAACGAAGCTTCACTAAAGTATTTCCTGATGGGGGCCTTCTCCACTGGTTTCCTGTTGTTTGGAATTACCTTAATTTATGGTGCCACAGGCTCATTCGATTTAGATAAAATACAAGCTTATCTTGTAAATAATAGTCAAACAATTTCTCCAATATTTTATCCTGGGGTAATCCTGATGATGATAGGTTTAAGCTTTAAAGTTGGCGCTGCCCCATTCCACTTCTGGACACCAGATGTATACGAAGGTTCGCCATCTTTGATCACTACTTTTATGAGTACGGTGGTTAAAACTGCAGGTTTTGCCGCATTTTTAAGATTATTTGCTGATGCATTTGCACCACTCCACGATTTTTGGGTTGCCCCACTGATGGTGATCGTTTGTTTAACTTTATTTATAGGTAACGTAACGGCACTTTTCCAGAAGAATTTCAAGCGTATGTTGGCATACTCCAGTATTTCACATGCAGGTTACCTGTTGTTCTCGTTAATTGTACTGACCAAAAACTCTGGAAACAATGTGCTGGTTTATGCAGCTGCCTATACTTTCGCTTCAATTATCGCTTTTGCTGTATTAATTTTGGTAAAACAAAAAACAGGTAGCGATAGCTTCGAAAGCTTTAATGGTTTGGCAAAGCGGAATCCATTTATTGCATTGTGTTTAACTGTAGCGATGCTTTCATTGGCCGGTATTCCACTTACCGCTGGCTTTATTGGTAAATATTTAATGTTCCTGAATGTAATGACCGAGTATAAAACCCTGTTGGTTGCATTCGCGATTTTAAATGCGCTGGTTGGTTTCTATTATTATTTTAGGGTGATTGTAGCCATGTGGTTTAAAGATGGTGCAGAAACAGAGCTTTCAGCCCCTGCACAATATAAAGTGGTTTTGTTGGTTTCCGTTGCAATTACATTGGTATTGGGTATTTATCCGGCAATTATTTTAAACCTAATATAGGTATGCTGTTGTTTAATAATTATTTGTAGTTTTACGAATAATTGAATATGCACGATTTTTGGAATAACCTGCATCAGCTACTTGATCCCGAGAAATTATTGAGGGAGGGCGGATTCTATCTAGTCGTATTCGTTATCTATGCAGAAACAGGCCTGTTTTTTGGCTTTTTCCTTCCTGGTGATTATTTGTTGTTTTTAGCGGGAATGTTTGTGGCAACAGGCAAGCTTGATGTAAACATTGCGGTACTCTTGGCTGGTTTATGTATAGCGGCCATTTCTGGAAATTTTACAGGTTATTGGTTCGGCCGGAAAACTGGCCCGGTGTTGTATACCAGAAAAGACAGTTTCTTTTTCAAAAAGAGATATTTAACCGCTGCTAAGGAATATTATCAGAAACAGGGGGCTTTTGCATTAATAATGGGCAGATTTGTACCCATTGTTAGAACTTTTGCACCGATTTTTGCAGGAGTTGTAAAACTAGACTTTAAAAAATTTGCTTTATATAATATCTTAGGTGGAGTACTTTGGATCTGTTCCTTAACTTTGCTAGGTTATTTTTTAGGCAAAAGATTTGAAAAAGAAATAAACGATTATTTATTATATATTATTATTGGCTTTATCCTTATTACAACTATTCCATTATTAATTACCTTTGTAAAAAGTAAAGTAGTAAGTGGTCCTGAAGAGGATAAAACAGATTTAAATTAAAAATGGCAAAAGACGATCATCACGCATGGCATAGCGTATCTCCTGGCTCAAACCTTCCAGAGGTTGTAAACGCAATTATTGAAATTCCAAAAGGTTCAAAAGCAAAATACGAAATAGATAAAGAATCAGGTCTGATTAAGTTGGACAGGGTTCTTTTTTCGTCAGTAATGTATCCTGCAAATTATGGCTTTATCCCACAAACTTATTGTGATGATAAAGATCCATTAGATATTTTAGTGCTATGTTCAGTGGATGTATATCCAATGACATTGATTGAAGCAAAAGTAGTAGGTGTAATGCACATGGTTGATAACGGAGAACAGGATGATAAAATCATCGCTGTAGCTGCTCACGATATGTCGGTAAACTATATCAATGATTTAGATGAGTTGCCTCCGCACCAAATGAAAGAGATTGTTCGTTTCTTTCAGGATTATAAAGCATTAGAAGATAAAAATGTGACTATCGAACATTTACTTGGTGTTCGCTATGCGCATAAAGTAATTAAAGAAAGCATAGAACTTTACAACACAACATTTAGAGAATTAGCTTAATGGATTTACCCACGGTATGTTTGTTTTTAAATTTAGAGCTAAGTGCAATTCTGCCCACAAACGTAGTTTTGGCTGCAGTACAGGAAACTGATACCACTTCTGTTGGATGGAGATTATTCCTTGCATTATTTTTGGTGTTACTAAATGGTTTTTTTGTTGCAGCGGAGTTTGCAATTGTAAAAGTTAGGGCATCACAGATTGAAATTAAAGCAAAAACAGGCAGCCGTGTTGGCAAAATGGCCAAAGGGATAATCCATAACCTCGACGGATATCTGGCCGCCACACAGCTAGGCATAACGCTTGCATCACTTGGCTTAGGTTGGGTAGGTGAAGGCGTTATGCATACTATTTTCAAAAATCTTTTTGATAGTTTACAGTGGGGCTTAAGCGACGCTTCTATCCATACGGCATCTACAGTGGTTGCCTTTTCGCTCATCACGATCATGCATATCGTATTTGGTGAGCTGGCCCCAAAATCTTTCGCTATTCAAAGACCTGTAGCCACTACTCTTTTTGTTTCTATACCGCTGCAATTATTCTATGTGGTGTTTAAACCATTCATCTGGACGCTAAATAGTCTAGCCGCCATTATTCTTAAACCATTTGGCATTGATGCCTCTGCCGGCCACGAATCGATCCATAGTACCGAAGAATTGCAGTATTTGCTCGATCAGGGTAAAGAAAGTGGTGCATTGGATAATAACGAACATGAGCTGATTAAAAACGTATTTGATTTTAATGAGCGCGTGGTAAAGAATATCATGGTACCCAGGACGAAGATTTCGGGGATTGAATTAACTTCCCCTAAAGAAGAAGTAATTGATACCATCATTAAGGAAGGATATTCCCGTTTGCCGGTTTACGATGATATTATGGATAAAATTGTGGGGATTATCCATGCAAAAGACATCTTACCATTGGTTGCAGCGGGTAACCAGCACTGGACATTAAATGACATCATCAGAAAGCCATATTTCGTTACAGAAACCAAAAAAATTAACGATTTGATGAGCGAACTGCAAAGTAACCGCATACAGATTGCTATTGTGTTGGATGAGTTTGGTGGTACAGCGGGTATGGTTACCTTAGAAGATATTGTAGAAGAGCTTGTAGGAGAAATACAAGATGAATACGATGAAGAGAAACCGTTGGTAGAAAAAGTTTCTGATAACGAGTTTATTGTAAATGCATTTGCTACCGTATATGATGTGAACGAACATTTGCCTCACGACTTGCCAGAGGACGAAGATTTCGATACTGTTGGTGGATTGGTATCACACATTTTTGAACGTATTCCAGAGGTGGGTGAAAGCAACGAATCATATGGTTACCTGTTTACCATCTTAAAAAAGACGGAACAAAATATCGAAACCATCAAATTAGAACTGGTGATCAATAAAGAAGATATGGTTGATAATCATTAATTTCAACCATGCATATTTTTTATACACCAGATATCACCCAAAATACGTATACCCTTAACGAAGAAGAGAGTAAACATTGTGTTAGGGTACTTCGCCTTACCATAGGCTCAATCATTAATCTGGTTGATGGGAAAGGTAGTTTTTATACTGCTGAAATTACTGCTGATAATCCAAAAAAAGTTTCTTTATCCGTTTTAAAAGTAGAAACGGAGTTCCATAAAAGGAATCATTACCTGCATGTTGCTGTTGCACCAACTAAAAATATCGACCGTATAGAGTGGTTTTTAGAAAAAGCTACAGAATTGGGCATTGATGAAGTTACACCAATTATTACCGACAGATCGGAGCGGAGGGTGGTTAAAGAAGATCGCCTCAACAAGGTAATTACCGCTGCCGTAAAACAATCTATTAAGGCTTATCACCCCAAATTAAACGATGCCATTGCCTTTGATGATTTCTTAAAAGAACCCTTTGATGGTGATCAATTAATTGCACATTGTATTGATAACGGAGAAAAACGATTTATATCCGAATTGGTGGCTCCGCATCAAAAGTATTTAATTCTTATTGGTCCTGAAGGAGATTTTACACCAGATGAAGTTAATTTAGCTTTGAACAAAGGCTTTAAAGCATTAACTTTAGGTGATAACAGGTTGCGCACAGAAACTGCGGCTTTATCTGTTTGTTTTGAAATCAATTACCTTAACCGATAGTCAGTTTGAAGTTTTCAGTTTTCAGTTTTCAGTTTCAAAAATTTTTGACACTGGCTTTTAGCTTTGCTCTTTTAGCTTTTAGCTTTATGCTTTTCGCTTTCACTCCGCCAACCTATCGTATGGCCAAATTAAAATATAGTGGCGGTGGCGATTGGTATGCAGACAGAACAGCTTTGCCAAATTTAATTGCCTATTGTAATGCCAATCTGAAAACCAATTTTTATGCTGAAGAAAGCATTGTGGAAGTAGGCTCAAAAGAAATTTTCAATTATCCGTTTATTTATATGACGGGGCATGGAAATGTTGTTTTTAGTGATCAGGAAATCAAAAATTTACGTCAATACCTTACAGGTGGTGGCTTTCTTCATATAGACGATAACTACGGCTTAGATAAATTTATCAGGCCACAAATGAAGAAGGTATTTCCCGAACTCAGTTTTGTAGAACTGCCCGCCAACCACGCCATTTATAATCAAAAGTTTAAGTTCCCAGGTGGCTTGCCAAAAATTCATGAGCATGATAATAAACGTCCACAAGGATTTGCTTTAATTTACAAGGGTAGGGTAGTTTGTTATTATACCTATGAGTGCGATTTAGGGAACGGTTGGGAAGATTTTGGTACTTACCCTGAAGATA
Organism: Pedobacter terrae; assembly: GCF_900100705.1. Classification (GTDB taxonomy): domain Bacteria; phylum Bacteroidota; class Bacteroidia; order Sphingobacteriales; family Sphingobacteriaceae; genus Pedobacter; species Pedobacter terrae. The sequence goes on along the minus strand of NZ_FNCH01000029.1, from coordinate 8,747 downwards.
CACAAGAAACGCGGACCAAAGCACTAAAAATGGGCGCCAATTTAGTTCAATATGCTTTAACACAATAAGCCATGTATAAAGTAAAAGTAAACGATCAATTTTTATTCGAAGTGGAGAATAAGGATTCAGCTTTTTTGGTGAATGGCGAGCAGGTTCAGCTTGATCTAAGTACAATTAGACATAACAGGACACATGTGCTATACCAAAACAGGTCTTTTAATACAGAGGTTGTTGACATAAATAAGGCTGAAAAAACCTGCAAAATAAAGGTGAACGGAAATATTTATCAGGTCAGTATCGAAGATCAGTTCGATATTTTATTAAAACAACTAGGTCTGGATAATCTATCCGCGAACAAAGTTTTAGAGATAAAAGCGCCTATGCCTGGTTTAGTGCTAAAGGTTTTGGTTGAAGAAAATGCTGAGGTAAAAAAAGGAGATAACCTTTTGGTACTGGAGGCGATGAAAATGGAAAATATCTTAAAATCATCAACAGATGGGGTGGTTAAAAAGATCCTTGTTAAGCAGGGAGATAAGGTAGAAAAGAACCAGATATTGGTTCAGTTTAAGTAGTTAGACTTGTTCACACTAAGCTATTTATTGCTGTCGTCACCCTGAACTTATTTCAGGATCGTTTAAGTCTCTTGATTAGATAGATTCTCCCCGCCTGTACGGGCAGGCATTTCGCCGCGTTTCAGTCGAAATGACGAGTCTTTGAGGGGGTGTGTCGTGAATTGACTAGTTTCGTTTAAGTTAGATCACAATACATAACACAAAAAAAGTCCCGATTTTACCTCGGGACTTTTCTTTATTATCTACCTTTACTTACCCTGTAAGGCTTTTGCGGTGGATTTTTAAAACTTCTTTTGCCAGCAGTACTAATTTCTGGAGCACCAAGCATAGTCATGGCACAACGGAAACCTACTTCAGCCGATGATTCATCCTGTTGCATAAAGCGGCGTGTTGCCGGGTTTAACCAGTAAGCCATATCATTCCATGAACCACCTTTATAAACCCTTGATTTATCGTTTACAAGCGTTACACCTTCTTCATTTAATAAAATATTTTGTCTATCACGATAACCTCTCTGATCGGCTTGATAGCTGGTTGATGCCATTGGCGATTGTGGATCAGTCGATTTTGAAATCGAATCAGTACGTTTCGCTTGTGCCTGTTTTTCTGCCCAGGTTTGCTTTCTTCCGGCATAAGCGTTTTCCTTAATCGGATTACCATATTTATCCAATGCAATTTTTCCGCTTTGAGGATCTGCTAACTTTTTATTGGTAAAATAGTTGCCACGGTAAGGGTTAAATGCATCTGCATCAGTAAATGTAGCTGTTCTGTAAACGTCATTCACCCATTCGTTTACGTTTCCGGCCATGTTATACAAACCGAAGTCATTTGGAGCGTATTGAATAACCGGAACAGTTAAATCTCCTTTATCGTTCAATGAACCACCAACACCCATATAATCTCCAGGCGCCCTTTTAAAGTTAGCCTGAATCATACCTCTGGTTTTCTTTTTGGCCGAACTAACACCCAATCCATTCCAAGGGTAAATTTTATTCTGATTAATATTTTCGTATTCCGTGTTGCCAATTAAACCTAAGGCAGCATATTCCCATTCTGCCTCAGTTGGTAGGCGGTATGGTTGCATAATTACCCCATCTTCTAAGGTAGCTGTTCTTCTTGGCTGATTATTTTTGCCTGTGCCGGTAGCTGCTGTTCCGCCTGCTGTAGTGGTAGCTGCACCCGGTTTAGTATTGTAATCAACAAATGCATTTTTACCTTTATCATCATACTGACCATTTAAATAGGCATCTGTATTGAAAGGTTTATCTGGTTTAGGCGTTGCAGCAGTGGTTGCACCAGCCTTACCTTTTCCATTTCCGGCAAGCGTTTTATAATCAGTTAGGATTCCTTTTTCACGTAAAATAAATTCATTTGCTCTTGAAGTTCTCCACTCACAATAGCGTGAAGCCTGTTCCCATGAAACGCCTACCACAGGGTAATCACGGTAAGCAGGGTGTCTTAGATAGTTGTCTACATAAGGTTCATTATAAGATAATGCCTGGCGCCAAACCAAAGTATCAGGGAGCTCATTGTAGTAAAACTCCTGATCTTCAGGATAATTGTATCTGATCCAGTGCAAGTATTCTAACCAATCGGTATTTGATACCTCAGTCTCATCCATATAAAAAGATGGCACTGTTACCTGTCTTTTGTAATTATAAATATTGGGCTCAACACCTGGTACTTCGATGGCACTACCACCAACAACTAAAACCCCACCTTCAATTGGGATTAAACCAGGTCCGGGCGCCCTTTTATACTGGGTGGCTACCGCAAAAGCACCGGATTGGTTGTTTTTGCTTTTCCTGTTGGCATAAGGAATACCTGTTTTGCTAGAACTCGCGCTTTTTGAGCTACAGCTCGAAAGCAGGGCGGCTAATGATAAACAAGTAAAAGAATATAGTAATAGTTTTTTCATATAAAGCAAATGGATATAGCCTAACGGCCTTTCAACCGATAAAATTAAACAAATTTTAAATGAATATATAAATAATGAGGCAATAAATATCTAATATATTTTTGATTGATAGTGTATGATTTCAAAGCATATTGCGTCTCTTCGATTTTAAACGAAATTATAGCTAAATAATTATAAATAAGCTAGATAAAATAATTACTTCAAGATTGTACAGTGTATTGGTAATCAATCACATTTCTATGGATGAATTTATTATAGTTTAGTTTAATTAAAATTGTTGGATAATCAGGCTAAGTATATGGCATTCGGTTGAAATCGTTATTATTAAACAGTACAAATAATATCCGGTTTGGAATATGTTATTCAAACCGCCACATTTCGTTTTTTGGCTCCTTAACAGTTAAATTGGTTTTCCGCTGCGATAATATATGTATTGTTTTTTAAGCTAAATGGCTATTAGCTTTATACTTACATTTCAGGTACTAACACCCATATGTAAAAATCGTATGTTTAATTAGTAAATAATCTTAGAATTCGTATTTTGGTGAAATATAAGTTTTGGTTTTACGTTACTGATATATTCCCCAGTGATTACAAAATACCGAAATCTAAAATTACGTACCTTTAAAAGGATGAATTTCAAGTACATCAGTAAACTTGCTTTTTCTGCACTCTCAATGGCATTGGTGTTTGGTAAAACAAACGCACAGGTAACCATAGGTAATACCCAAACAAACGGTAGCGAGGCAAACAATATTGTAACAGCAGTTCCATTTCTGCTCATTACACCCGATGCCCGTGCCGGTGCAATGGGTGATGCAGGTGTAGCCGTAGCAGGTGATGTAAACTCAGCCAGTATCAATGCATCTAAACTTGCTTTTCTAGATAAACCTTACGGATTTGCTGTGTCTTACAGCCCATGGTTAAAAAGTTTAGTGCCTGATATTAATCTCGCGTATTTGAGTGGATTTTATAAACTAGACGACCGTAATACCATTGGTGCATCTTTACGATATTTCTCTTTGGGGTCCATCCAGCTTACCGATATTAACCAACAGGATCTGGGGATTGCCAATCCTAATGAGCTTGCTTTAGATGTTTCTTTTGCCCGTAATTTTGGCAAGGAGTTTTCGTTAGGAACTTCATTGAGGTATATTTACTCGAATTTGGCTTCCGGTCAATTTTCTTCTTCAGGGCAGGTGCACAGTGGAAATGCTGTAGCAGTTGATGTTTCCGGATTATACAAAACAACAACTACCATGTTCGGAAGGCAAACTGTTCTTTCTGCCGGGGCCAATATATCTAACATTGGAACAAAAATGAGCTATTCTGATGGTGGGGAGAATTTCTTTTTACCAACGAATTTTAAAATCGGAGGGGCATCAACAGTTACTGTAGATGATTTTAGCACTTTAACATTTGCGCTTGATTTTAATAAATTGCTGGTACCCACACAGCCAATATACGATTCGAACGATAACATCGTAAGCGGAAAAAATCCAAACCGTTCGGTACCTGCCGGAATTTTTGGTTCATTTAGCGATGCACCGGGTGGTTTTAGCGAAGAATTAAAAGAAGTTGGAATTTCAACTGGTCTCGAATACTGGTACAATCAACAGTTTGCGGTTCGGGCAGGTTATAACTATCAGAGCCCGATGAAAGGTGATAGCCGGTATTTTACCTTAGGACTTGGCTTAAAATACAATGTTTTTAATATCGATTTCTCTTATTTAATTGCAAATGCACAGACTAGTCCACTTGCAAATACCCTCCGTTTTGGTCTATTGTTTAACTTTGGCGAAAATAAAGCAAAAAGATAAATAAGATTAAAGCAAATAAACATGAAAATTAGAGTAGGTTTCGGATTTGATGTACATCAGTTAAAAGATCAACATCCTTTTGTTGTTGGCGGTGTTACCTTAGATCATCATAAAGGGGCTTTCGGGCATTCGGATGCTGATGTTTTACTTCATGCCATTTGCGATGCGCTTTTAGGTGCAGCCAATCTTCGCGATATTGGTTTCCATTTTAAGAATACAGATGATCGGTGGAAAGGGATCAGTAGTTTAATCCTGCTGAAAGAAACCGTTAAATTATTGGCTGAAAAAGGATGGCGGATCGGAAATATCGATGCCATGCTTTGTTTAGAAGCGCCAAAAATTAATCCTCATATTCCTGCCATGCAGCAGAATATTGCTGATGCCATTGGAATTTCTACCGAAGATATCTCTATTAAAGCAACAACTAACGAACAGATGGGCTTTATTGGCAGAGAAGAGGGCGTTGTTTCTTATGCCGTTTGCTTAATCGAAAAGTAAAAGATTTTTTCTAACTGAATCAAAGAGTCAAGTTTTATAGCACACTGGCTATTAAACTTGACTTCTTTTTTAAACGGGAATTCCATTAAGCTACCCGTTCCTTCACATTTCCTGTTCTTTTTATCGTTCCCCAGGTTTCCAGTTCGCCTTTAATCGCTTTCCTGAACGAACGGAATAACACCACATACATCAATTGTCTCCAGAAAAAGCGTTGAGGGAAAATGTAAAGTAAATTGGTATACTTTTCTTTCTCCATCCGGAAAGCAATTGCCGCAAAGATCATATCAACAAAGATGAAGATAATGTAATAAAAGAGCACCTGGCCAAAACCATTGTGAAGGCTTAAAATTCCTGAGAATCCGGTTATTGTTAAATTATTAATAGCGCTTAATGAAAAGAGACCACTAATTAAAGAAATAAGCATAAAAAGATCAGCGAGGGGTGAAAATAATGGTAAAATGATCTGGTAGATCAGGATATTTGGCATCCCTACCATACCAAAATAGCCATATTTCTTGTTGAGTAATGTTTTTCTGTTTTTCCAAAAACTTTGCATTACCCCAAAACTCCAACGGAAACGCTGTTTGAGCAGCATATTTACTGTTTCTGGTGCTTCTGTATAGGCAATAGCGCTATCACAGTTTTTAACTTTATAACCCGCTCTCAAAATGCGCATGGTTAAGTCACAGTCTTCTGCAAGAGTATCGATAGTGAAGCCACCAATTTCAAGAATTACATTTTTTCTAAAGGCACCTATCGCTCCCGGTACCACAGTAATCGTATTGAGCAAATCGAAAGCCCTTCTATCCATATTTTGGGCAGTGATATACTCTATCGATTGCCATTTGGTAATGATATTATTGGCATTTCCAACTTTTACGGTTCCTGCTACAGCTGCTATCTTATCGCTATAGAAATAGCGCATTAGTTCGGTTACGGCATCATTTTTTAACTGCGTATCTGCATCTATGCAGACTACAAATTGGGCAGTGGCTTTTGAAATACCATAATTTAATGCAGATGCTTTTCCGCCATTTGCTTTACAGAAAACCTTTACCTGAGGATGATTGCCAAAATTTTCGTTAACAATTTGAAAGGTTTTATCCTTTGAACCATCATCAACAAAAATCAATTCAAAATCCGGATAGGTTGTTTTTAAAAGGCTATTGATGGTTTGAACTGCAGTAACTTCTTCATTGTAGGCCGGAATGATGATACTTACTTTTTCTGAAGGATGCTCTACTAGTTTACCCCGGTTGCGTTTTGCTCTTTTACGCTGTCTGATGGCTAAATAAGCGATAAATATGGTCCTTAAGATTGCAAGTACGATTGCAACAGAAAATATGATGTTTAAAATCATGTTGCCATAATAGAAGAAATTGATGAAAAAGTAATCACCAGAACCTGAAAAGCCACTATTTGCCGTAGATTTTACGGCTGGCATGAGTTCCGATCTTTTTTTGCCCATCAAATCGCCCACAGTAGTAAAGGTGTAACCTTTGTCTTTAAAGAATTTTATAATCCGGGGTAGGGCTGCAACAGTAGCTTCACGGTTTCCGCCGGCATCGTGCAGTAAAAGGATATTACCATTGTCTTGCTGTTTTACCACCTCGTTAAAAATCTGATCTGCAGTTTTGCCAGGCTCCCAATCTTCTGGATCGATATATTCTCCGATGTTGATGTAATTCTCTTTGCGGCTTTGTGCAACCGGTAAAATTTCGGAAATATTTTGTGGCTCGGCATCGGCATTAAAAGGCGCACGGAACAAAATGGTACTGTGTCCGGTAACGGCTTCAATTAACCTGCGGGTTGCATTCAGCTCAAATTTTACCCTTTTAGTGCCAATAGCCGACATATCAGGATGGAAAAAGGTATGGTTTCCAATTTCGTAACCATCATTATATTCCTGCCTTAATAACTCCATATTCTTTTCGGCCATAACGCCAACTACAAAGAAACAGCCAGGTACTTTTTCCCTTTTCAAAATATCCAGTACCTGCGGTGTATAAACAGGATCGGGGCCATCATCAAAAGTTAAAGCAATTTTTTTATCGGCCTCTCCAAACCTTTTAATTACGTATTGCTCTGGAAGCCTGGTATACTTTTGATCGGCAATGGAGAAATCTTCTTTATTTAAAGTGAATTTTACGCTGCCTGGTTTAGGAGTAGAAATGAGGTCTAATATTTCACCATCGCCCAAATAGGAGATTCCCCCCATATTTAAAGAAGCAATTTTGCGTAAATCGAATGGTTTTTTCTTTAACGTATCCAAACTTAAGTCGTTAGAAATAAACGACCACAAACGTTTATCTTCCGAACCTAAACGCCATAAAGCTACACCGGCAATATCCCAGTCATCAGCTTTGCGGATTAAATTAAAATAGGTAGCTGCATCGGTAAAATACACTTCGTGTTCAATTCCGCTTCCATCATTGTAAGTATAGTTTAAATTGGCAGAAGCGGGATCGTAGTTTATCTTGCTTTTATAAGTAACCGCTCTTGTCATCGCCTGCTCATAGGTAACCGGTTCTCCAACGCTATTCTTTGGCCAGTCGTAACCATAGCAAGCCAATGCCAGGATTACTTTGTCGGCATCAACTTTATTGCAGATCTCATCAAGCTTTTCTTCAACCCATTCCTGATGTGAAATATCGCCGGCATTACTTAGTTCGGTGTGCTGATCATAAGCCATTAATATAAGGTAGTCGTTATATTGTTGAAGAATTTCTGGCTTATAATCGTCGTTTTCAGGAGAAATATCCTGAGATACAATCAGTTTTTCAGCGTGAAACTGCGCATACAGATTCTTCATAAAAGCGTTAAAACTATCGCTGTTTTTAAGGTTCAGCTCTTCGAAATCGATGTTGATTCCCCGATAACCGTATTTTTTGGTTATGGCTATCAGTTCGTAGATCAATTTTTGCTGAGCAGGCTGATCATCTAATAATCTTCGTACTGCTGCACCATCCCAATGATCTTTATTATAATTTGAAACCACTGCAAGAGCCGATTTTTTACCAGCATGTATCACCTTTAAGGCCGCAGTATCTGCTTTGTCTACAATAGAATCTCCATTTAAAAAGAACGATTCTGTGGCCACCATATCTAAATGGCTGATGTTGCGTTTTAAATCCGATATTGATGATTCTTTACTTCCTGACCAACTCACATAAAATGCCAGGTTGATGCGCTTATTGTTGCCATGGTGGGTTAAAATGCGGTGTTCGCGATCTTTTTTGATCTTTTGCAACTTTGATTTTTCGATAGTGAAATCCTTATACCGTTGCGATTTTTTTAACTTCTCTAACTGTTTTTGTGTTAAAGGTGTATTCGTGTTGATAAAAGGCAAATTAGGTGCCTGCACTGAAGATAGTGTGTACACTACACAAATGATTGCGATAATGAAGACTACAAAAAACGTACGGCTTACCCATGTAAATGTATGCCAGCGCGCTTTAGTCTCAGTTTGAAATATTTGTTTTCCGGACATTTTTCTTTTCTGATTTATTGATCAAATGTCACTAACGAATATGAAGATTGGATGAATGATTTAAAAATTAGGCGCCGTAAATTTAGACCGTTAGTTCTACGCTAAGATACTAGTTTATTGGTCTGTTTACCGGTTGAATAGATGACCTTTCCAGATCCTGTATTTAAGAAGGTTAGGTTAATTTGCCTAAATTAAGATGCGTTTTGTCATTGTGTGGGCTAATTTTTCGTGAAAACCATATAAATTGCGAGCAGATTTAAATAAAACGACAGGTTCAGAGATATCGTCATTTCGACCGCAGCGGAGAAATCTTTTAGCATGGTTCAAAGATTTCTCCATTTCGATATGCTTCGGTCGAAATGATTGTTATGATAAAAACAAATTTTAAGCAGCTATTTTATAGTTATTTTTATAGCTGGCTTGATTTTTTATAACTGCAGCAACCCTTA
>NZ_FNCH01000052.1 GCF_900100705.1 Pedobacter terrae | reverse complement strand
GTTTTTGCACCGATCGTTAAATCTGCACCAACATAAGTAACGGTATAATTGCTGTTCAAGGCCAATGTACCCTGGTTGATCGCATAAGTACCCACATTTTCACCTGGTGTTCTGGTCAGGCTTCCGCTGAAACTGTCGCCCGTTACCAGTGCCGGAGCAAAGGTGTAGGTCAAGGCAGGATCGGCATCACCATAGGTTTTGCTCTTCGCTGCAGCTGTTACCGTGATGGTTTTTGCACCGATCGTTAAATCAGCACCAACATAAGTAACGGTATAATTGCTGCTTAGTGCAAGTGTCCCCTGGTTGATCGCATAAGTACCCACGTTTTCACCTGGTGTTCTGGTTAAACTTCCCGTGAAAGTATCTGTTCCAACTAAAGCCGGAGCAAAGGTGTAGGTCAAGGCAGGATCGGCATCACCATAGGTTTTGCTCTTCGCTGCAGCCGTTACCGTGATGGTTTTTGCACCGATCGTTAAATCTGCACCAACATAAGTAACGGTATAATTGCTGTTCAAGGCCAATGTACCCTGGTTGATCGCATAAGTGCCCACGTTTTCACCTGGTGTTCTGGTCAGGCTTCCGCTGAAACTGTCGCCCGTTACCAGTGCCGGAGCAAAGGTATAGGTCAAAGCAGGATCGGCGTCACCATAGGTTTTGCTCTTCGCTGCAGCCGTTACCGTGATGGTTTTTGCACCGATCGTTAAATCTGCACCAACATAAGTAACGGTATAATTGCTGTTCAAGGCCAATGTACCCTGGTTGATCGCATAAGTACCCACGTTTTCACCTGGTGTTCTGGTCAGGCTTCCGCTGAAACTGTCGCCCGTTACCAGTGCCGGAGCAAAGGTATAGGTCAAGGCAGGATCGGCATCTCCATAGGTTTTGCTCTTCGCTGCCGCTGTTACCGTAATGGTTTTGGCACCGATCGTTAAATCTGCACCAACATAAGTAACGGTATAATTGCTGTTCAAGGCCAATGTACCCTGGTTGATCGCATAAGTACCCACATTTTCACCTGGTGTTCTGGTTAAACTTCCGCTGAAACTGTCGCCGGTTACCAGTGCCGGAGCAAAGGTATAGGTCAAGGCAGGATCGGCATCACCATAGGTTTTGCTCTTCGCTGCAGCCGTTACCGTGATGGTTTTGGCACCGATCGTTAAATCTGCACCAATATAAGTAACGGTATAATTGCTGTTCAAGGCCAAGGTACCCTGGTTGATCGCATAAGTACCCACGTTTTCACCTGGTGTTCTGGTCAGGCTTCCGCTGAAACTGTCGCCGGTTACCAGTGCCGGGGCAAAGGTATAGGTCAAAGCAGGATCGGCATCACCATAGGTTTTGCTCTTCGCTGCAGCCGTTACCGTGATGGCTTTTGCACCGATCGTTAAATCTGCACCAACATAAGTAACGGCATAATTGCTGTTCAAGACCAATGTACCCTGGTTGATCGCATAAGTACCCACATTTTCACCTGGTGTTCTGATCAGGCTTCCGCTGAAACTGTCGCCCGTTACCAGTGCCGGAGCAAAGGTATAGGTCAAAGCAGGATCGGCATCACCATAGGTTTTGCTCTTCGCT
>NZ_FNCH01000048.1 GCF_900100705.1 Pedobacter terrae | reverse complement strand
CCTGTGCTGGTAGACATCGGAAGGAAAACAGAATGGTCCGACAAGATTAGAACGGTAAAGGAACAGCTCAGGGAGATACCAGACAAGGGTATCAGCTATGGCGCACTGGCATACCTCAACAACGACGAAGAAACAAGAAAATCAATCCGAAGCACCAACGCGTTCCAGATCATATTCAATTACCTCGGCCAACTCGATAATTTTATCTCTCATAAGGAGTGTATCGATATGGTTCAGGGTTATGGTATCCGTCATTCTAGCGCCGAAGAAAATTCATCGCCACACAAAATTGAAATTGACATATATATTCTCAATGATCGGATGCAATTTAATTGGAGATATTGCCAATTTAACTTCCTTGAAAAAACTATAGAAGAATTAGGAGCCGATTACGTAAGAAAACTGAAAACAATAATCTCACATTGCATTGCTGTGAAAGATATTAAGAAAACACCTTCAGATTTTGGACTCTCCAAAGAGGTCAGTATCGAAGAACTTGATGAGTTTTTAATCTCACAGCCCATAGAGGGAAAAAACATTCAAGCTATTTATCCTCTAAGCCCTATTCAGGAGGGAATGATCTTCCACAGTTTATATAATTCAAATGCCAGTTCTTATTGCGAACAGCTGGTTTGTGATTTAGAGGGTTATATAAACCTAAGCGTATTGGAATTATCGTGGAGCAGTATTTTGGAAAAACATACTATCCTTCGCAGTAGTTTTCATTATAAAGATTTCAAATTTCCCGTGCAGTGCGTCCATAAGGAGTTAAAAATACCCTTTGAATTTATAGATGTTCGGGAAGTTCCGATAAATAAACAACCATCTTATGTTGAGGACTTGGCTTTTCAGAACAAAAAAGCAGGTTTCAATGTCGATAAACCCCCACTCATCAGAATAACTGTACTGAGGGTTTCAGAAGATAAATATAAAATGATATGGACCAGTCATCATCTGCTAACCGATGGTTGGTCAATGCCAATACTGATAGATGAACTCTTGGAAACATACCAGACGCTACTTGAGGGTAAAAAAGCGAAGGATGAAAAGATAGATAGCTATAAGGATTATATTGACTATTTAAGTCTTAAAGATCGAGAAGCAGAACGGTTATTTTGGTTGAATTATCTTGGGGAAAGCATCACAGGGACGTTGCTACCATTTGTAAATCCTACAAAATCGAGAAATAAAGGAGATGGTAGATATAAAAACCAGGAAATCAAAATCAATGGAACGCTATTAGATAGTATTAATCTTTTTCGTAAAAATGAACACATTACTCTGAGTACAATGGTGCAGGGAGTTTGGTCTTTTCTCCTAGCCCGCTATACCGATAAAGAAATTGTAAATTATGGCTTAACGGTATCTGGCAGACCATATAATCTTGATCGAATGGAATCCAGAGTTGGTATGTTCATAAATTCTATTCCAATTAATACGGCAGTCCGATCTGAAATGACTGTCAGTTCACATTTACAGGAATTAAATGAAAACCTAATTTCCTTGAAGGAATTTGAAACTACTTCACTAGTTGACATAAACCGTTGGGTAAATAGCTCAGAGGAACTATTCGATACCGTAATAGTTTTTAAGAAATATCCGTTCGAAGAATTAGAGCAGAAACAAGGCCAAAAATTGACATTTAAGAATATCGTATTTGAAGAGCAAAACAATTATTTACTAACTATATATGTAACTGAACATAAAAATGAAATTTCGCTCACTTTTAGTTATAATAATGATCTCATTGACCATACCTATGTAGACTTAATTATTACTCACTTTCAGAACGTTCTCAACCAGTTTTTATTAAATCCAACGCAAGCAATAGGTAATATAGAATTTTTGGCAGAATCTGAACTGAGACTTTGCGAACCCAATAATGAATCTTATCATAGCGTAGATCAAAATACCATTGATAAACTCATTCTTAAGACTGCTCAATCGGATCCTGAAAAGATTGCAATTGAAGACGGACTTAATTATATTACCTATAAGGATCTTTCCCAGAAAGCCAGTACTTTAAATAATTTTATCCAGGTCGCACTGGAACTTAACCCAGAAACAATAATTGGGATGTTGACTGATCGGGGAATAGAAATGATTACCTGTATCACCGGGATTTGGATTGCTGGTTGCGCATATTTACCCCTACACCCTTCATTACCAATTGAACGAATTATTACGATCATTGAAAACTCAGGGCTTAGAGTACTTTTTTACAGCAAAAAATACCAAAAAATCGCGTATGAATTATCTGTAAGTTGTAGTCAGTTACAGCATCTAATCTGTGTCGATCAACAAGTGTCTGGCCCTACCGATGACTGTTCTTCTGAAAGATGCAAGCTTTGGAATTATCCCCAACTCGTTGCACAATATTCTTTGGATATGCCCAGTCGATCACAAAGTGATGGTTTAGCCTACATTATATATACATCGGGATCAACCGGGATCCCTAAAGGAGCTATGATAGAGCATAAGGGTATGTTAAATCACCTATATGCGAAAATATCTGATCTACAAATCGATGAACATTCTATCGTAGCGCAAAATGCCTCTCAAAGTTTTGATATTTCCGTATGGCAAATGTTTGCTGCATTGACAAAAGGTGGAAAAACGCTTGTTTATAGTGACGACATAATTTTGGATGCAGAATATTTCTTCAGAACAGTTACAGCTGATAAGGTGACAATTTTGGAAGTTGTCCCTAGTTACCTAGCCATTTTAATGGAATTAGAGTCTGCCACTGCTCACAGTCAAATGCTCTCGTCACTAGAATTTCTTATAGTTACAGGTGAAACGGTTTCCAATACCTTGGTACGCCGCTGGTTTGAATGTTTTTCGACCATTCCAATAGTTAATGCTTATGGACCGACAGAAGCCTCAGATGATATCACCCATCATATTATGAACCATATTCCTGAGGGATTAACCGTTCCCATTGGAAAACCGATCGCTGGTTTCAATATATATGTGGTAGATAGGGAAGAACGAAAATGCCCAATTGGAGTAAAAGGAGAACTTTGGGTATCAGGAATAGGTATTGGAAGAGGTTACATTAATTCTCCGGAGAAAACAGAAGCTGTTTTTATGACAGATCCCTTCATAAAGAATCATTCGGTGAGGTTGTATCGAACGGGAGATATGGCTCGATATCTCCCTGATGGAACAATTGAATTTTTAGGCAGAAAAGATAATCAAATAAAAATCAGAGGACACAGGATAGAACTCGATGAGATTTCCAGTCATATATCTGACCTTTCAGAGATTAATGAAACAACTGTTGTCCATACCGAAATTAATGGAAACAGTTATATAATTGCATTTGTAACTTCAAATAGCAATAAACATATCAATATTTCGGAAATCAGAATAAAACTATCCTCTCGTCTTCCGGATTATATGGTTCCTTCGTTCATTGTGCATTTAGAAAGTATGCCGTTGACTGCGAACGGTAAGATTGACAAGTCAAA
>NZ_FNCH01000050.1 GCF_900100705.1 Pedobacter terrae | reverse complement strand
GCTTTGGAACAATGCCGGGGCAAGCTTTTTGATCTGCTGTTGATGGATGTACAGATGCCTGTAATGGATGGTATAGAAGCCACGAAGCAAATCCGGCTGCTACCGGAATACGCCAAAATTCCGATTATTGGGGTTACGGCAGGAAACGTATTGGGTGAAAAAGAAAAATGCCTGGATGCCGGAATGAATGATTTCCTACCCAAGCCGCTCAGACAAAACGAGCTTTTGGAAATGTTGAAAAAACATGTAGGTAATGGCGTTCAGGGAAAACCTGAAAACCATGCGCATCCAGAAATGTATTTGGATATGAATATTCTAAAAGAGCAAATGGGTGGTGATGATGATTTTGGAAAAGTATTTTTGAACTTAGTGATAAAGGAGCTTTTCCTGGCGCAAGAAAACTTAAAATCAGGGATAAAAGAAAAGAATACCGAATATTTGAAACAGATTCTTCACAAAGTCAGAGGAACTGCAGGAACCGCCGGATTGATAAAGCTTGTAGAACAAACGGACAGTTGGGAGAGCCGTATTGAAGACAACATGGACTATACTGCTATGGAGAATGAAATCATCCATGAAATAAACACAGGTCTACAATTAATTAAGAATTTGATATCTAAATCATAAAAGACGATGATGATTTAATTGCTGAAGATGACGAACTTAATTTTAAAACGGCATAATAAGATAACGAATATTTGTAGTCTTTTAAAAATCAACTCATCAAATATTAATTTATGAAAAGGATTTCCTCCATATATGTAGTCTATTTTATTCTTGTCTAAGATTAAATGACGACATTGAAAGTTAGAATCGAAGCAATGATGATAGTTAAAAATATTAAATATCTATCACCAATAAAATTTCAAAAGCTGTGTACAATAGTTATAAATTAGACATATTATCGATAAACTTTTGTTTGCACATGGGTTTCTAGATTTTAAAAAATAAGATATTTCCATAGTTTTACTATGCCGGCGAATTTCTCTGGCCATAACATTACCGTTAAACTAATTTTTGATGCCGAAAAAAATTATAAGAAATCTTCAGATTGGAGTCGTACTGTGTTTATTACTTCTGATTACAAGTTCTATAGCCTCCTATGTGAGCGTATATAAGCAGCAGAAGAACAGGGAAAGCCTTTTAAAAAGTAAAGAATCTATAAGTTTGGTAAAAGATATTTTAAATTTTCTCTTAGATGTAGAAACAGCCAATAGAGGATACCAGCTTACAGGCCAGGAAAATTTTCTTGAACCATTTAATAAAAGCTTGCGGAAATATCCTGTACTTATTTCTAATAAAAACAGGCTGGATATTAAAAATAAACATCAAATCAAGTTCATCAAT
The DNA here is from genome assembly GCF_900100705.1 of Pedobacter terrae. Taxonomy (GTDB): domain Bacteria; phylum Bacteroidota; class Bacteroidia; order Sphingobacteriales; family Sphingobacteriaceae; genus Pedobacter; species Pedobacter terrae. Next base: position 1,250 of record NZ_FNCH01000050.1, on the reverse strand, counting down.
GAACTCTTGCGTACTTCAGAGGTGATTATAGAAAGTGATGTATTGCTAATTGAGAATCGTAGAAAGGGAATATTAATGACCCCAAAGGAACTTGTACAAAACAAGGCCGCTATGGACAGGTGCCGTATACTGGTTGAAGAATTTATAAAATATGAAGAAGTTCAGCTGGCTATCAAAAACAAAGAGCTGAACAAATCTTCCAAATCGACATTTTTATTCATCGTTTTCTCTGCAATTGCAGCTATTGTTGTTACATTTTTTTTCTACGAAAAAATAAAATCTGACCTTATCCGCAGGGATAAATTAGAAAAAGATTTGTTTTACACTAAAACAATTCTTGAGGAAACAAGCGCTGTAGCGCAAGTTGGAGGCTGGGAAGTCAACTTGAAAACGGGCAATGTTTTCTGGTCGCAAAGCACGAGAGAAATTCATAAAATAAAAAGTAATTTCCAGCCGGATTTAGAAAATGCCATCAGATTTTTTAAAGAAGATAGCAGGGAAAGGATGAAAAATCTTTTCGATAGAGCCTTAAAAAAAGGAATTCCCTTTGATGAAGAGTTTCAGCTAGTCCGTTATGACGGCGTTACGATCTGGGTTAGAGTAAAAGGAATTCCCGAATTTGGAGATGAGGTCTGTAACAGGGTTTTCGGAATCATTCAAGATATTGATGCCTTCAAAAAAATGTTTCTGGAAGTTACCAGGAAGGAAGCCATGATGCAATCTTTTGTAACCGATGTTCCTATTGCTCTCGCCATGTTTGATAAAGACCTCAACTATGTTTCTGTAAGCAACAAATGGAAAGAAGAATTCAACATGAATGATGTAGATATTATCGGAAATAATCTGTTTACTGTATCTCCGGGCATTCCTAAAGAAAGAAAAATATATGAAAACGCCCTGCGGGGTAAAACCTACATAAACGGGGACTTTAAGTTAAAGGTGGATGGTCAGCAGGAAATTCAGCATTACGACCTTAAAGTCGGGCCATGGTATCTTACAGAAGATGAAGTAGGAGGTTTAATTATTTCCGTACAGAATATTACAAATGCCGTTAGGATAAATGAGGAACTGAAAAATGCAAAAGAAATAGCGGATACGGCAAGCAAGGCAAAATCAGAGTTTCTAGCCAATATGAGCCATGAGATACGAACGCCGCTGAACGGCGTCATCGGGTTTTCTGATCTTTTGCTTCAAACTCCGTTAAATGCAATACAAACACAGTATCTCAATTACATTAATGAGTGTGGTGA
>NZ_FNCH01000062.1 GCF_900100705.1 Pedobacter terrae | reverse complement strand
CTCGGGGGCGATTCCATAATAACGATACAGGTGGTCAGCAGGGCCAGAAGAGCAGGTATCGAGATCCAGCCAAGAGATGTCTTCCAGCACCAGACAATTGCAGAACTTGCAGGCGCAGCAGGAAACCAGAAACCCCGGCAGGAGAACCAGGCAGACCGTCCACTGACGGGAACAGTCCGCATGCTGCCTGTACAGCAGTTCTTTTTTGAACAGCAGTTCGCAAATCCAAACCATTACAACCAGGATGTACTGCTCGCCATCGACAAGAACATCTCCGAACAGGTAATTGAGAAGGCATGTACCGAACTGGTAGAAATGCATGATGCCCTCAGGCTGTCCTATTTTATGAATGACGGAGAATGGGCACAGCAGTACACCCAAAAAGCACCCCTTTTCAGCACGTTCAGTATACAGGATGGAAAACAGATAGACCAGATATGCAGCGGGCTGCAGAAGAAAATAGATATCCACAACGGACCAATCGGCCATTTCGCCTTTATCCAGACACCGGAAGAAGACAGCCACAACAGGCTCTTCATAGTACTGCACCACCTGGTCGTGGACGGTGTCAGCTGGAGGATAATCATTGAGGACCTCCAGGACATTATAGAGAAAAGAACAACCCATCCCAAAACAGCCTCGGTAAAAACCTGGGTAAACCATCTGGAGGAATATGCAAATGATCAAAGGACATTAACACATATCCCGTTCTGGCAGAAGACTGTACAGGCAGCAAGCCCCCTGAAAACAGACCGCACGGACCGTGAGAAATCAACAGCTGAAATCTCCGTGGAAATGGACAGCAAAATGACATCCATGCTGATCCAGAACGCAAACTCAGCATACCTCACAGAAATAAACGACCTGCTGGTCACAGCGCTAGCGGAAACTTTCAGGGAATATACCAACCAGGGAGAGCTCGTCTTCGCAATGGAGGGGCACGGAAGAGAAGATATAAGACCAGGGGCAGATACAAGCCATTCCGTGGGATGGTTCACATCAATATTCCCTGTGCTGGTAGACATCGGAAGGAAAACAGAATGGTCCGACAAGATTAGAACGGTAAAGGAACAGCTCAGGGAGATACCAGACAAGGGTATCAG
>NZ_FNCH01000053.1 GCF_900100705.1 Pedobacter terrae | reverse complement strand
GTCTGGTGCTGGAAGACATCTCTTGGCTGGATCTCGATACCTGCTCTTCTGGCCCTGCTGACCACCTGTATCGTTATTATGGAATCGCCCCCGAGCTCGAAAAAGTTATCATATATACCGATGCTTTCGTTTTTAAAAAGAGATTGCCATATCTGGCAGAGCAGTTCCTGGGTTTTGTCGGTCGGCGGAGCATGTTCCCTCTGCTTCTGCGTGCTGGTTTCCGGGCTGGGCAGTCTGTTTTTGTCTATCTTGCCATTCGGTGTAAGCGGTATCTGTTCAATTTTGGTGAACGATGCGGGAACCATATATGCGGGTAGCTTTAGGCTCAGGGCATCTGTGATGGCCTGTTTGTCCATCTCCTGGCATACCAGATATGCTGCGAGCCTGTTGCGCTGCTGTGGATCCTTTACCGTTACGACAACAGCCTGCTGGATGCCCTCTATTTCCATTATGGCCTGTTCAATTTCTGCGGGTTCTATTCTGAAGCCCCTGATCTTAACCTGGTCATCTATCCTTCCCAGATACTCCAGCAGACCGTCCGGCTGCATCACAACCATGTCCCCGGTCTGGTATAGTTGTCCCTTTCCCTCTATGTGGTCGGGTATGAACCGCTGCCGAGTAAGTTCCGGTCTGTTGAGATACCCTTCTGCGACCTGTACGCCTGCGATAAAAAGTTCGCCTGGTACCCCGAACGGTACAGGGTTCCGTGCAGCGTCAAGTACATAAAGGTTTATGTTGGGCATTGGCCTGCCCAATGGAAAAAACTGTCTTTTTTGTTTTTCAGTTTTGGGGACAATAGCATTTGTTATAGTTCCTACCGTAGTTTCCGTCGGTCCGTAATGGTTAAATATCCGGCATTCAGGGTTTTCGGATAATACCGTTTCGGCCAGCTTCCAAGTTCCCGGTTCTCCGCCGAGTACAAGTATCTTTTCGGGTACTGGTTGTTTGTTCCCATCCGCTGCCATCAGTGCGGTCATGTGTGAGGGGGTTATTTTGAGACAATCGATTTTATGTTCCCCGAAGTAATCGGCAAGGAGCTTAGCATTGCCGATGAGTTCATCAGGGATGATGTGCAGGTCCCCGCCCCGGCAGAGCGAGGGATATAGCATTGTATAACAGAGGTCTGCAGCAAAGGTGGAAACGACAGCATAAGTGGCCATTTCCGGAAGATTGAGCGTTTGACTTACGGTCATTGTGTAATTTAGCAGGCTATCGTGCCTGACCATTACGCCTTTTGGTTTTCCTGTTGATCCAGATGTGTATATTATATAGGCAATGTCCTGTGGTCTTGGTTTGAGACTGTGCTCCTGGTACTGTTTTTTTACGATCTCGGATAGGACTGCTTTCTGGCACCCCTGTTCCTGGAGACTGATCTTTTGTTCCGTATCGATATCTGTTATAAGTATTTTTGCATTGGTGTCCTTTATAATAAAGTCGATCCTTTCTTTTGGGTAGGCCGGATCTATTGGGACATATGC
>NZ_FNCH01000055.1 GCF_900100705.1 Pedobacter terrae | reverse complement strand
GGTGGTCGTGAATCTATCCATTCTGATAGTTTCCGAATCCAGGTTGCATTAGAATATCTGGATGGATCGTTCAGCCAATCGCAAATTGAGAAAAAATATGGACTTGCCGAAAAATCCGTATATTGTTTCGTAAATTGGTACAAAGAAAACCAGATCGCCACTATGGATCAATACCCACCTGAGCAGGAACTATGCGCCAACAGTTCCGCAGATCAACGAGCACTTGAGAAAAAATTAGCGCTTGCAGAGCTGAAAATTGCCGCACTTGAAAAAGTTATTGCGATGGCCAATCAGGAGTATAACACTGACCTTAAAAAAAAAGCTGCTACCAGGTGATGGCTGAACTACGCGGAACACGCCGATATTACAGTATTGATAATCTCTGCTGGGCATTTGGCTATACCAGACAGGCCTGGTACAACCATGTTAAAAGATCAGAACTTCAGTCCTTTCAGGAACACATCGTACTTCAAAGAATAAAAGAGATCAGAAATGATCTGCCAAAAACAGGTTGCATTAAGCTTTATAAAGAACTCAATAATGGGTTCTTGCAGACCTTAGGGATAGCTATGGGCAGAGATGCTGTATTTGAACTTGTCCGTGAAAATGGTATGCTAATAAAGACTAGAAAACGGTATGCGGTAACAACCAATTCATTTCACAGATACCGGATACATCCAGATCTGGTACAGCGCAGGCATGCGGAACGGGCGGAAGAAATATGGGTGAGCGATATTACCTACATCACTACGATGAGCGGTTTTACCTATCTGTCCCTAATTACAGATGCCTACTCAAGAAAGATAGTTGGCCATTACCTATCCACAAACCTGAAAGCTTCGGGTTGCCTAAAAGCACTTGATAAGGCGGTACTGTCCAGACTATATCCAGAAAGCAAATTGATACACCATTCTGACAGGGGAACGCAGTATTGTTGTGATGATTATGTTGGACAACTCAAAAAAAAGGAAATCAGAATCAGTATGACCCAGACTGGTAGCCCTTATGATAATGCCATCGCTGAGCGGGTTAATGGAATACTTAAAACAGAATTTGATCTCTACCAAACCTTTAAGTCATATAGCCAAGCCAGTGCAGCAATAGACCATGCAATCTATAAATATAATAACCTAAGGCTACATGCAAGTTGCAACTACCTAACACCAGAAAATACACACAATGAGCAAAAAGTAAATCAAAATAAAATAAATCAAACCCATGTAAACAAGTATCAGGAAGAAAACATAACATTGTAAACCCAATACAGTAAAAACAAATTCGATAGTAAACACAAATCAGTAATAAGACTTTTTACTGTAAACTTATTCCAGTATAGGACAT
>NZ_FNCH01000057.1 GCF_900100705.1 Pedobacter terrae | reverse complement strand
GATCCTTTAGGTTTAGTGCGCTACTTTCTTTTAAAACCGAGTATTCTTTTTGATATTCCTGTTTGCTATTATAAATCACATATATCATTTCTAACAGCTTTCTTTGAACTGCTACAAGTGCTTTCATTTTAATTCCATGTTTTGAAACTATCCGAAGATAGATTTCTGCAAAATTCTTATCATGTCTAACCGCTACCAGGGCAGGTAAATACATTGCCTTTCTTAGATGCCTGTTTCCCTTCTTGGATATTCTCGGCTTTCCTTTTACTGATGTTCCCGATTGTTTTTCTTTCACGTTCAAGCCAGCATAGCCTGTAAGCTGCTTTTTATTTCTGATCAGCTCGAACCCATTTGTTTCAGCCAAGACGATGATAGCGGTAAGTTCCCCAATTCCTGTGATACTACAGATACGTTTTATTTCTCCGTTTAAATTAGCATCACCGTTGACAAGCATTTTCAGATCAGCTTTTATTTCTTTTTCCTGCCTGTTCAACAGTTTAATCCTTTCATAGAACCGTTGCAGGCTGCGTTCATTCGGCTCCACTTCAGACTTTTCCGCATGGATCTGGTTCTTTACCATAACCCGTTCACTTACAATCTGATCGCGCTCTCTTGTGAGTTGTTGGAGCACATGAAAGACTTTCTTGGGCCTGTGCCATTGATCAAGATTTCTTTCCAGCCCAAACTGTGCAATCGCCGCAGAACAGCTTTTATCTGTTATGGTTTTGTCTTCCAGTGTCCGAATGTAATTACTTATTTTATTTGGTAGAACAATCGTTACTTCACGGCCACGGTCATAAAGGTAAAAGGCAAATTTTTGATGATAGACACCGGTAGCTTCCATTACAAAACGAACTTTAAACTCATCACTTGAAAGTTTTTTTGTCCAATCCAATAAGGCTAAAAAACCAGACTCATTGTTTTTGAAAACCTTGTGGGCATAAAGATCAATACTCAGATCATCCAACATCCTGCCGGCGGTAACTACCAACTCATTTTGTGCAACATCTACACCCAGTACTTCCTTCAATATTTTTTTCATCATTTTAAGTTTAATATAAAGTGATGAACCTCCCTTCGTTTTTTCTCCTGGTTGGATATCCTGGATATCATGACATACATAATTCCTTACATTCTGTTCAAACTCTAAGAGATAAAAAGGAAAGAGGTAGTATCTATCGGTCAATATACTTCATGAGTTATTTTGCCATCGGTCTACTCTCGATCCTTTTCACTTTATGCTTACTAAATTAAACATT
>NZ_FNCH01000058.1 GCF_900100705.1 Pedobacter terrae | reverse complement strand
CGTCATCTCCTTTGGTTTATCAAACTGATTTTTCTTCTTTCAAATATCTTACAAGAAGAAAGCTTAGTAAGCGTTTAAATAAAAGGCAGGGTGAATTTTCGTCATCTCTAGTTTTACAGAACTTTTGGTCGTATTAGTCCCTGCCTTTTATTACTGTCCAAGGCCTAGCTAGAATACTTTCTTTGAACTATCAAAGGTGATCGGCAAAAGACAGTTTATTTAAATATACTAAAATGTAAACGTATGGGAAACTGGAATGTTGTTTTAGGTGTAGATGTATCAAAACTTACACTAGATATCAGTTGTGCAGAACGCAGGCTGCATATTAAGATCGATAACCATAGCAAAGGATTTGCTATTTTTAAAAGGTGGTGCAAAACCAATTCAATTGATCTTAAAGAAGTACTGGTTGTTATGGAATATACAGGTGGCTATGAGTACCGTTTTATTCAGTTTCTGGAGTCTCAGTTCATTGCCTATACCAGGATATCTGGTCTGGAGATCAAAAATTCGATGGGAATGGTACGCGGCAAAAACGATAAGGATGACTCCTTTCGCATAGGTCAGTATGGTGAGGATAAGATCAAGCGCCTGGAGGCATCCCGGCCATTGAACAATAGTATTCTTATACTAAGGCAGCTGCTTTCCTTTCGGAAAAGATTGGTAAGAGAAACGGCAGGTCTAAAAAGTACGTTAAAAGAAAGGATATATATGTTTTCTACCGGTAAGGACGATAGGATCAGCAAGATTATCCGCTCAAAGATAAAGGCAGACCAGAAGCATCAATCAGAAATAGAGGCTGAGATCGCCTCTATTATCAGGCAGGATGGAGAGATGCTTAAAAATTATCGGATAATAAGCAGTATAAAGGGAATCGGCAAGGTAAATGCTTGGATGACGATCGCTTACACGGAAAACTTTGCATCTTTTCCAGACGCAAGGAAGTATGCAGTTTATGTGGGGGTAATACCGTTCGGAAATACCTCTGGAACAACTATCAAAGGAAAGCCAAAGGTGAGTTATCTGGCACAAAAGGAACTAAAACAGGAACTCAATCAGGCCGCAAAGTCTGCTATGCAACATGATCCCGAAATATCAGCGTATGCAGAACGTAAACAAAAGACCAAAGGCTATAATCTTGTTTTAAACAATGTGAAGTTTAAACTGATTTTAAGAATGTTCTCACTTGTCAAGAGAGGAGAAATGTATGTCGAGAATTATAGGAGAGCATCATAAAAAATAAGAAAAACTCCAAAAAA
>NZ_FNCH01000060.1 GCF_900100705.1 Pedobacter terrae | reverse complement strand
TGCAGCCTGATGATCGACCTCAAGTTTGAGAATGCCCACTTCTTTTTGAGCTGTACCTGAACGATCTTTATCAGCAAATCGGATATAAAGGCACACCATATCTGTATCTTGATTGCATTTTCGTTGTCCCCGAGGAAATATTTGAGTGGAAAGTTCTGCTTGACCCTTTTAAAGAGCACCTCGATAAGCCAGCGTTTTTTGTATATCTCTGCAATTTCCTCGGGCAACAGAGAGAAATTGTTGGTCAGGAACTCGAATGTACGGCCTGATTCTGCATCGAAAAATGTGACCATGCGTACCTTGAGTCTGATCTTTTCCTTTTGTGTGCGCGTTCCCTGGATCAATGTCTGGTCATTCAATACGCCAAAGTCCATACTCTTTTGGCTCAGTTCTCTGGATGCTGTGATTTCATACCTCGCATCTTTTTTCTGTCTGGTAACAAAGAAGGCACCTTGTTTGCCTATCCTTTCATATTCTGAATAGTCCACATAGCCCTTGTCAAATACGATAAAAGATCCTTCTTCAAGATCTATTTCCTTCAGGAAAGGCATATCATTCGCGCTGGCGGCAGTAAAACTGATTTTCAGGGGCACATGTTCGGCTGCACCGATCAGGGTGTGAACCTTCATGCCACCCTTTCTTTTTCCGTTCATTTTGCCCGGACTGGGTGCATCGAGTATCCGCTGGAAAAGTGTGATGGTGGAAGAATCGGCAATAAAGAGTTTGTCATATTGCCTCAAACGGCTGTCCGGTAAAAGATGGCGGTGACGTTTGTACAAAAGCTCATAGAGCTGTTGAAAAACATCAAAAGGTCTTTTGGCATTTGCATCGCACAGTGTACTCCTTGCCGGTGGACTGATCATGCCCAGATGTTGGAGCTTGGTATGACATGCATGCATCCCGCTGACCACCTCACGGCTGCTGGTGCAGTTGTTCAGGCTGCAATAGAGCATGGTGACCAGATGCCCAAAAGTATCAAAGTACTTGTAATAACGGTCGTAACCCCCACGACGGGCCAGTGATCTGACCGAATTCCGGTCGATCAAACTTAATAGCTGGTTTAATATTGGCTGTCCGGTAAAAAATGTATTTTTGCCCATGTTGTATTTAGGTGTGGTAACTCAAATATAACAGCACAAAGGGTAGCTTTTATCGCTACCCTTTTTTTATAAGCAAAAA
>NZ_FNCH01000061.1 GCF_900100705.1 Pedobacter terrae | reverse complement strand
CTTTAACATTACTGCTTTTTAAGCCTGCCCGCTCAAACATCCACAACAACCATTCTTTTCTACTTTCCTGGCTGTTCTCTTTAATTGCTTTTACAATTTCTTTGGAAGTATATTCTTTTATTCTGCCCAATAAAATATCTGGATTATGATTTTTTGCACTAAAAATTAAATGTATGTGACTTGGCATAATGCACCAACAATAGAGTTCCAAACCCAGCTTGTTCTTGCAGTAAATTAAACTGTTTACGATAATATCGCAATATAAATGGCGTACAAATATATCTATCCAATATACTGTTGCAAAACTTACAAAGTATAAACCTTCTTTATTGTAGAATTTATATTTACGACTCATTTCTTTAGGTTTTTCATATGTGACACACCGGCGCTAGTTATAAAGTTTTTACGCTTTATTTTTTATAAAAATACAGCATGAATTAACCATTTTAGCTGGGTAGGGGGACAGATAATGGTTTTATTTATAGAGGTTATTGTAATTTACAATATAAGAAAATGACCGAAAATAAAATTGTACTTTCTTAAATATTTCGATACGCTTGAATATCGACTATAAATAACTTTACTCGTAAAGGATTTCCTTCTGCTATACTTTTATTTAAGGGACCGATAAAATACGACCTCTTAAATAAACGAGCGTGTGAATTGCTGAATTATATTGCACACGCGGCACGCGTGCGCTAGCAGGGGGCGTTTACCGCGAATGAAATATATTAAGATGCACCCGTATTAATGCACCAGTATCAAATGCACACGCGGCACGCGTGCGCCAGCAAGGGGGACAGATAATGGTTTTATTTATAGAGGTTATTGTAATTTACAATATAAGAAAATGACCGAAAATAAAATTGTACTTTCTTAAATATTTCGATACGCTTGAATATCGACTATAAATAACTTTACTCGTAAAGGATTTCCTTCTGCTATACTTTTATTTAAGGGACCGATAAAATACGACCTCTTAAATAAACGAGCGTGTGAATTGCTGAATTATATTGCACACGCGGCACGCGTGCGCTAGCAGGGGGCGTTTACCGCGAATGAAATATATTAAGATGCACCCGTATTAATGCACCAGTATCAAATGCACACGCGGCACGCGTGCGCCAGCAAGGG
>NZ_FNCH01000063.1 GCF_900100705.1 Pedobacter terrae | reverse complement strand
TTGTAGATGTTATATAATTCGGTAACAGAATCATAATTATTAAATTGATTCTGTTATGCCAATAAACACCAATGATTTTACTGTTGAGCGGAAGTATTTGGATACTTACCGTTTTATGATCAGAGAATATGAGCTGATTAAACAAAAGTCTCACCCCGAATATCGCTTTGTAGAGGAACTTTATCGAGCCTGGGGTACTAACCGTAAGAGCTTTCTCAAGTATTACAACCGTTTTAAACAAAGCGGAAAAGACTCCGATCTCCTTCCCCGCAAACGCGGGCCAAAATACCGTACTAGGCGTCCTTTTCAATTTATAGAAAACCAGGTGATCGCCCTAAGGCAAAAAGGAAATTCGAGGTATGAGATTGTAAAGATTCTGAAGCCAAAATTGCATAAATTTACTCCATCAGCATCCGGGGTTTATAATATCAGCAAACGCTACGGTCTTAACAGGCTTAACCACAGGATGAAAGAAAATAAAAGGAAGATCATTAAGGAAAGAATGGGACAACTCGGACACATTGACTGCCACCATCTGGGTAAAGCTATAATAAGAGGACAAAGCCGTAAGCTCTATCTGGTTTGCCTGCTGGATGACCATAGCCGTTTGGCTTGGGCAGAAGTAACAGAGGATGTAACATCGTTAACGGTTATGTTTGCTACGATGAGGTGCATTAATATGCTACAAAGTGAATATGGAATAAAGTTCGAAGAAATCATCTCGGATAACGGCCCTGAATTTGGGCAGCGGCAAAGCCAAAATAAGATGAACCATCCTTTTGAAAGAATGCTTATCGAATTAGGCATCGTCCACAGGTATACCCAACCTTATAGGCCTCAAACAAATGGAAAAGTAGAAAGGTTCTGGAGGACACTGAAGGAAGACCTTATAGAAGAAACTGATTTTGATTCCATTGAGGAACTCCACGATGAATTATTCCAGTACATGCTTTATTACAATCATCAGAGACCACACCAGGGAATAGGTGGAATAACTCCAATTGAAATGGCAAAAAAAGCAAATGAAAAAATCTAATAATTAATGCTCCTCAAAAAAATCTGTTACCGAATTACTAAACTATTACAA